>JAJYZB010000013.1 GCA_021800275.1 bacterium | reverse complement strand
TAACACACTCGTTATCGCTGCCGTTAACGTCGTCTTCCCATGATCAATATGCCCAATCGTTCCCACATTCACATGAGGCTTCGTCCGATCAAATTTCTGCTTCGCCATCTCTTATCTCACTCTCCTAAAATTAAGTGTCTAAACAAAAAAAGCCCTTTTGCCACGGACTCCTTTTTTTATTCGTGGTTTGATTCGAGGAACCTTTTTTTATTCCTCCTTTTTGCCCTAATGGTCAAATCACTCCAATCCGCTGCATTAAGGTTGGCAGGAAGATAAATGAAAAACATTCCTTAAATTTTTCCCCTGTATGTTTCGAAATTTTGAGTTATAGCAGGGAGAGAGCATTTTTCTACCGATAAACCTTCTTCCTTTTGAAAACAAATACCCTAATCGAGCCGAATAAGGGGAGGGACAGCAGTCAAAAGGCATAAAAGGAAATTGAAAAATATAAAGCTGTTTTCCAGTCGAAAGTTTTTCTTTCTTTTCAAAAGAAGCCCGATTCGATTCAACTGCAGCAAATAATTTTTCAGATCGCAAATAAGAGGAGATTTTTTTGTAAAGTGGATTCCTATCAAATATTTTTCCAGGGCTGATAGAAATCATCATGGGGCGGCCATTAAGAAGAAACCAAACACATCCTAAATCCGCAGACATAAAACATCCTGAAGCCAAACCCACTCTTCCTAAATTCTTAAAAGAAGCAGGGTAAAGCGCTGGCGCACTTTTTGAATGATTCAGAGAGACTTCCATTCTAACAAACCGAATCGCTTCAGGATTGGCATGGTATTGTTTCATGACATGGATGTAGCAGGAATACTGCATTCCCGGGCAGTGAGCGCCCAGAATGCCAGGATGGTTCCAGACAACTCTAGAATCAAAACGTTTTTCAAGCTGTTTCTGAGGATGAGTGCTGCTGTAAACTGGATTTCCAACCACTGAAATCCAAAAAGCGAAACAAAAAATGGCACACCATTTAGCGTTCATCTTAATGCTCATCATCATCAACTCCTTGATAAAAATTAAACAAAACAGACGGGTGTCCTCCCTTCCAGATATCTAGGGCATAGATCTCGATATGCACAGGAAGTCTCGCAGACAAAAAGAAATAACTTGTCAAAGAATATGGAACTCACAGTCACTCTTGAAATCAATGAAAAAAAACACGTACTAACTCTGGATTCCAGAACAACTCTTCTGGATCTCCTTCGGGAAGAGCTCCACTTGACAGGCACAAAAAAAGGATGTGATCACGGACAGTGTGGAACCTGCACCATTCTTCTAGATGGGAAGCGGGTCAACTCCTGTCTGATTCTGGCTGCATCAGCAGACCAAAAGTCAATCACAACGATTGAAGGACTGTCTTCTTCCAATTCTCTTCATCCTCTCCAAAAGGCTTTTATTTCACATGATGCGCTGCAGTGCGGATACTGCACACCAGGACAGATCCTATCTGCCGCAGGTTTTTTAAATGAACCCTGGGAAAGAACCACTGAAGGAATCAAAGAAGGGATGAGTGGAAACCTCTGCCGCTGCGGCGCTTATCCAAATATTCTGACTGCTGTCCAAGAAGTTCTTGAGAACCAAAAACTTCTCAATCCTCAAAAGGCTTCCCACTCGTGAAACCCTTTAGATATCACCGGATCAAAACTCTTCAGGAAGCCTCTCATCTGACTCAAGAACCAGGGGCTGTGATTCTGGCTGGAGGAACAAATCTGATTGATATGATGCGCCTTGAAATCATGAACCCTGCGGCTGTCGTGGATATTCAATCCCTCCCATTGAATCAAATTGAAACTCTCCCCTCAGGAGGGTTCAGAATTGGATCTCTAGTTCGAAACAGTGATCTGGCTTTTCATCCTTCTATTCAAAAAGAGTATCCAGTTTTATCTCAAGCCATTCTTTCTGGAGCCTCCCCCCAAATTAGAAATCAAGCGACTGTGGGGGGAAATCTAATGCAGCGCACCCGCTGCACTTATTTCAGGGATGGAATCTCTCCCTGCAGCAAACGAAATCCTGGAACCGGGTGCTCAGCAGAACATGGATACCACCGCAGCCATGCAGTGCTTGGAATCAGCGATTCATGTTCAGCCACACACCCTTCTGATATGTGTGTGGCTCTTGCTGCCCTTGATGCCCAAATCGTTCTAGAGGGAAAAAAGGAGAAAAGAACTGTGCCTATCACCGAATTTTATCTTCTTCCACAAAACACCCCCTGGAAAGAAACAGCTCTTGAGCCTGCTGAGATCATCACAGCAGTGGATCTGCCAGAACTTCCTGAAGGCACCAGAACCTGCTATCTGAAAGTCAGAGACCGATCTTCTTATGAGTTTGCTTTAGTTTCTGCGGCTGTGGTTCTGGAGTTCAATCAAAACCAAATCCAAAAAGCGCGCATTGCTTTAGGAGGAATTGCTGTAAAGCCCTGGCGTGTTCCGGAAGCAGAAAAACTGCTGCACCATTCTACCCCTTCTAAAAAACTTTTTCAAACCTGCGCAGAAACTGCTCTCAAAGGGGCAAAACCAAAAAAAGATAATGAATTTAAAGTTGAACTGGCTAAACGGGTGATACTCCATGCCCTCAGTCTAGCATCAAAAACAAAAAAAGAATAAGTGAAATGATCTTAAATAGTAGAAAAACATGACACTCAAAATAAATGAACCTAAAGCAAAAGAATCTACAATGGCAAAGGCAGTCCAGTGGATAGGAGCTCCTTTAGACAGGGCTGATGGAGAATTAAAAACCACAGGAAAAGCTCGGTACGCCGCTGATTTTCCGCTGGAGAGAATGGTTTATGGAGTTCCTATTGTCAGTCCTGCTGCCAGTGGAAGTCTTATCAAACTTGAGGTTGAGGCAGCCGAAAAACTTCCAGGAGTTTTGTTCATTCTGACCCATGAAAATGCTAAAAAAATCTTCCCGATTCAAAACGATTTTGGAACCGCGACAAAACTGGCTGAAGGGAGATTCCCGCTCCAGGATAAAAAAATTTATTATGCAGGACAGTATGTCGGACTAGCTGCTGCTGAAACTCTCGAAATCGCTCAAGAAGCAGCCCGTCTTATAAAAGTCATCTGCAAAGAGGAAAGATCTGCCCTTGATTCAGAAGAAGAGCTGCCTTATTCCTATTTCCCTGACAACAATTGGGGAACCCCTCTTCCTGTCATAAGAGGAAATTTTGAGAAAGCTTTTTCAAATACAGAAGTTCAGCTCAAAGCAGTTTACACCACTCCTGTGGAACACCACAATCCTATGGAACCCCACGCATGCACCGCTGTCTGGGATGGAGATAACCTGATCCTTTATGAATCTACGCAGTGGGTGGTAGGAGCGAGAAATGTCGTGGCTGATGCCCTTGGACTTCCTAGAGAGAAAGTGCGAATCATCTCCCATTTCGTCGGGGGCGGATTTGGCTGCAAAGGATTTGTCTGGCCCCATACCCTGCTTGCTGCCATGACAGCCATGCATCTGAAACGCCCTGTCAAAGTCGTTCTATCTAGAAGCCAAATGGCTGCAGGAGTTGGACACCGACCGGCCACCCATCAAGAGTTATCCATAGGCTCCTCCAAACAAGGAAAGCTCACTGCCATCAAACATCACACGATCACCCAAACCTCTTTTCTGGATGATTTCTTAGAAGCTGCAGGAGGACCAACCCAGAGCATCTACTCTTGCCCCAATCTCCTGGTTTCCTATCAAGTCGTGCGCCTGAATCATGGAACTCCAACATTCATGCGGGCTCCTGGAGAATGCACCGGTCTTTTTGCTCTGGAATCTCTGCTGGATGAACTGTCATACACTTTAAACTTAGATCCGATTGAACTCCGACTGAACAACCTTTCTGATAAAAGCCCTGAAGAGGAACTACCCTGGTCAAACAGTCATATTAAAGAATGTTATGAACTCGGCTCTAAAATCTTCGGATGGAAAGAGCGAAATCCAAAACCAAAAACCATGAAAAGAAAAGGCTTTCTCGTTGGTCTTGGAATGGCGACAGCAATGTTCCCTGGAGTTCGTTCTCCGGGAGCAGCAAAAGTAAAAATCTTATCAGATGGAACGGCTGAGGTATTAAGCGCGACTCAAGACTTGGGAACAGGCACCTACACCACGATGAAACAAATAGCAGCAGAAGTTTTAAGGATCTCTCCCCATAGAATCGTTTCTAAACTCGGAGATTCATCCTACCCTCCTGCTCCAGTTTCAGGAGGTTCTATGACATCTGCCAGTGTAGGACCAGCCGTTAAATCAGCAGCAGAAAAAGCGATAGAAGCCTTGATCCACATTTCCATCAAAGACTCATCATCCTGTCTTTACCATCTCCCTTTAGAGAAAATTCATGCGGCAGATGGAAAACTTGTCTATCAAGATGACCCTTCAAAAACAGAAATTTTTGAAGAGATCCTAAAAAGAAACAACCTCTCCCATATTGAAGGAGAAAGTTTTGTAAAACCTGATAATTCTGCAGAAGGATATACAGTGCAATCGCATGGAGCGCAGTTTGCAGAGGTGGAAGTCCATCCGCTGCTAGGTCAAATTCGAGTCACAAGAATGGTCGGAGTTTTTGATGTTGGCAGGATTTTAAACCAGAAAACAGCTCGCAGTCAAGCCATTGGAGGGATGATCATGGGAATAGGAATGGCGCTCCATGAAAAAACAGTTTACGATCCCAGAACAGGAAGAGTGGTCACAGATAACTTATGCGATTATCTGATTCCGGTTATGGCAGATTCCCCGGCTGTTGAAGCAGACTTCATTGATAAACCCGATCCACGCTTCAATTCACTTGGAGTTCGAGGATTAGGCGAGATCGGGATCACAGGTGTGGCTGCAGCCACTGCCAATGCAGTATATCATGCCACAGGGATCAGGATTCGAGATCTCCCTATCACTCCTGACAAACTGCTGAAGTGGCTTTAAAAATGAATCAATAAAGCCCTATTCGCCCCACCTTTTATAGAGAGCATTCGGAATTTCCAGCACATCCAGAACTCTTCCAATAACAAAATCCACCATCTCTTGAATGGTTTTAGGATGATGATAAAAACCTGGAGCTGCAGGAAGAACATGAGCTCCCATCTGGCTCAATTTGAGCAAATGCTCTAAATGAATAGAATTTAAAGGCATCTCTCTAAAAACAATCACCAGTGTTTTTTTCTCTTTCAGCATGATGTCAGCTCTCCGTTCCAAGAGATTGCTGGACTGTCCTGTGGCAATAGCTGAAAGCGTGTGAACACTGCAGGGAATAATAATCATGGCATCTGTTTTATACGAGCCGCTGGCAAGAGGAGAATGCCAGTCCTCTAAATCATGAAGACATATATGTTTGAAATACTCTCTGCCAATCATTTTTTCAAGCCCTTTCCTCCAGCCTTGAGGGGATGGGCCAAACTCGAGATCAATTTCTTCCTTAATAACCTGCAGAGACGCTTTTGTCAAGAGAAGATGGGTGGAAATCTTCTTCTGATAAAAATAGCGGAGAAGAGTTTGAGCATAGGGAGCTCCGCTGGCTCCTGTGATTCCAACCACATAGCTCATAAAAACGATTTCCAGGGCAAAAAACTGGCGGCAGTAAAAATAAATACAAGAATACTGATCAAAGCATTGATTTTAAACCAGGTGTTTTGATCAAAACCAGAGAAATCCGATGCACAAACAAGGGCATGTTCATAAATTAAAAGCAGGGACACTAACAGAAGGCCGAGTCCATAAAACAGACCCAGGTGCGCAAAAATGCCCACAAGAGCAAGAAGAAGAATGGTCGCGATATGCAAAAACACGCTGATCCACAAAGCCTTTTCAATCCCAAATTTCCGCGGAATGGAATAAAGCCCTACCTGCTTATAAAAATTATAATCTTTTGAACGATGAAAAATGTCAATACCTGTCACCCAAAACAAAACAGCTCCACCCAGCAGTAGAGGAATGAATCCTATAGAACCAGTAACAGCAATCCAGGCTCCAACAGGAGCCATGGCTAAAACAAGCCCAACCCCTGCGCTGCAGAGCCAGGTAAATCTTTTTAAATACGTATGTCCCCACAAAATAAAAACAGCCAGAGGAGAAAGATATAAGCAGAGCGGATTTAAAAAGAAACAGGAAAGGACAAAAATTAACAAAGATATCCCGATCAAGCTCCAAACCTCTATCGGCTTTATGCTTCCAATCACAAGAGCTCTTCCCGAAGTTCTAGGATTCAAAGCATCCAGATTCTTGTCAATCAAACGATTTAAACTCATCCCAATCGTTCTACCTGATAAAAATGCAGCCGTAATCCAGAAGAAACTCCAAAGGATGATCTTGCCATTTGCTGCTAATAAAGCAGCCATATAAGCAAAAGGAAGAGCCAATAGGGACTCCTGAATCCGAATCATTTCAAAATAATCTTTTATTTTAGGCTTTTCTATCACCATAACAGAAATTTAATTCAATTCTGGGCTTTGGGTTCCTCTGAAAGATTTTCAAGGATCAAGTTTATTCTTAAGTTTTTCTAAATTTTCTCGATTTTCCAAAAAATTTATCAACTTCTGATAGCTCTCCAAAGGGAAAAAAAAATCAGCAAAGGGTTCAAGTCCTTTCAATAAACTGGCAGTGACTCGATACAAAGGGGTCAGCCCTTCCAAAAAAATCATTAAGGGAACGTTTAAACCATACTTTTCAGCTCGAGAAACAATTTCAGAAATAAACTTTTCCTCTTCGGGTTTCGTTTTTTCAGGCAGAGAAAACCCATTCTGGATCTCTCTTTTAGTCCTCTCCCAAAAAGATCTGGGCTCCTGATTTTTCAATGCACCACTCCTAACCAGGTCGAAAGCAAAAAATAAATCCTTCCCAGCAAAATACTGATGCGAGTCATAACAGTTGCTCCATAAGAAGCTCCAAATCCAATCATTAAAAACCAGATCCCAACTCGGGTTAATCCGCCAAACCATCCTTTCTGTTCTTTAGAAAAATAAAAATAAGACAAACTGCTGAACGTGCCGCTGACTAGAATCCAATTTTTAATAGTCTCACGAATATGTCCCGCCACATAAAAAGAAAGGAGTGTGGCTTTTAACTGCGCTAAAATCCATGCTTTAATGGCTGTATAGAGCTGCAGTCCTGTCTGAAATCCAACCACAAAAGCGACCCCCCATCTCGAAATCCAGTTAATTCCTGGAACTAAACGGAGAAGAATTAAAAGTCCGATGACCCCTCCCCCTAATACCAAATAATTCGGGGCTCCGGGTTGATGAAACCACCCCGGAAAAGCTTTTAAGAGCATATCCTCAATAATATCAGATTGAAAATAAGTGGCAAACAGCCAGGCAGCAGAAACTCCAACAAAAATATGTTCTGCAGTCCTGTAAAAAACATTATCTTTTATGAGAAAAGTAAAAACGGCCAGAGTCAAAAGAGCAGAAACCCAAATCCATGGATTGTGGCTCACTTTTCAAGATTCCTCTTTTCATAAAACTTTTCTCCAAAATAAATGACGTTCCCAAGCAGAATAAAAAAAAGAATCACCATTTGAGAAACAGACAGAGCAAACAAACCGGTCAGTCCAAATCCTGGATGATGAACCAGTTCTTCATATTCGGCAGCTCCCAGCAGCCCAGAACAAAGCCCTTTTAACTGCCCTGACTGCAAAAAAGGGAAGATAGAAGGAGCCATCACTTTTGAAACAGCGGCAACAATAGGGACATGATAAACTCCTTCCTCATACTGAATATATTCAACGGTCCCTGGATAACCCGCTGATAAAGAGATCAAGAGTTTAAATTTTTTTAAATTTCTAATCCCTTTTAACAAAGGAACTTTATTATAAGAAACCCCATCATTGGTAACAGGAAATACATTTTTCATATTTTTCCCTAACTCTGTGATCACGCTGGCTCCTGTTAATCCCCCATATTTAAAACCAAAATTCACATAATCCACATTTGGCTTTTCTTTTAAAGGGACACACACTTCTCGAATGGCATCCTGGATCATGGGCAGCCCTTCATTCCACAAAGTCATCATCGCAATTTTAACATGCTCATGAAATAACTGACGCATCATTGCCACAGCAGCAGGATGAATTTCAGGCATTGTGGCTGGCCCATAATCAAAAGAAATCAGAACCAGATCCCCTGGTTTTAAAGCCTTTAAAGTCTGATAAGCTTTTTTTACAGAAGGTTCAATTGGAACTTTCAATTTTTGAGGGAAAAGAAAACTAAAAACAATTAAAACAAAAAGAATCAAAAAAATTATCCTTCGATCAATGCTTTTAAGATGGTTCAGAAGAGCTTCCATGGTCCTCCTCTATCTCTCCGCCAAAATAAGATCGATCAATTCCTATTAAAATCTTAACACTGAAAGACACGACTCCAACGGCTACCCCGAACAAAATACCTCTCATTGCAGCAGTCATCGGATACTCCTGAATTTCATTAGAGAGCCAGAAAAAAACAGGAGGAACAAAAGGAATAGAACCCAGCATCACAACAACAGCCGAAAGAATCAAGAGAGATGCCTCTATATTTTTAGCTCGAAAGGCTCTGAAAGCTGCAGAAGCAATGTAAAAAGCGATCAGAGCAAACATAGTCGCAGATAGCGGAGTATAAACATAAGTGAAAATCTTAAATCCTGTTGTTCCAACATCCGTTCCTTTGATTGAGATCCAGCGTCCTGCTTCAAAAACGACATGATAAGGAATCGCATAATAGAACGTTGCTGCAAAACTGATCAGCAGAATAAAGCTGTAGA
The DNA here is from genome assembly GCA_021800275.1 of bacterium. GTDB lineage: Bacteria > Vulcanimicrobiota > JABDET01 > JABDET01 > JABDET01 > JAKAVV01. The sequence continues at coordinate 56,981 of JAJYZB010000013.1, read as the reverse complement.
TCCATCCAGGGGACTTCAACGCCACTTTCTTAAAATTGCTGTGAAGCAGATTTATAATTCCTAAAATCATGCCGCAGGTTAATGCAATTCTTCCCCAATTTAAAAAAATGGGAATAACCCCTCGAATAAAAGGAATTTCAGGAAAAAAATAAGCCAGGATCATCACCATGCCAGAAAGGAAAACAATGAGCATGGGGATCTGTCTTCTCATGTATTCAAATTTTTTCCAAATCTGATTCTTAATTCCTTCTTAATTATCCTATGCCTCGTACGCAGACAAAGAGGCTCCCTCCTATTATCCAACCGTTTTTTGAAATCTCATGACAGCAAGTCCCAGAATTGCAAAAGCTAAAATCGTTAATCCTAAAAATTGCCCCCATAAAATACTGATTCCAATCCCTTTTAAAAAAACGCCGCGAAGAATGTACAAATAATAGCGGAGCGGATTCAGGTACGAAAACCACTGCACAATTTTAGGCATATTAGAGATTGGAAAAATAAACCCGGAAAACTGCATAAATGGATTCTGAAATAAAAACGAGATCAGCATTGCCTGCTGCTGCGTCTGACTGATGGTTGAAATCAAAAGTCCTGCTCCAAGAGTACAGAGAATAAAAAGCACAGTGCCAAAAAATAAAAGAAGAACACTCCCCTGTATTGAAACATGAAACCAGAAAACCGAGACAGCTGTGGTAACTGCTGCGCTGAAAAGCCCGATCAGAGCAAAAGGGATTGTTTTCCCAAGAATAAACTGGAGCTTAGAAATTGGAGTCACCAAAATTTGCTCAATAGTACCTATCTCTTTTTCTCTAACAACAGCCATGCTGGCAAGAGTAACAGTTGAAGTCATGACAATTAAACCCACAAGAGCAGGGAGATAATAGTAACGCGTTTTAAGGTTTGGATTAAACCATGCCACTGGATCCATTATCACTCCACCAGGGGGAGGAATTTTGGAAGGAAATTCCCACTCTTCTCTTTTTTGAAGTGAATCATTGTATTCCTGAACAATTTGAGTCGCATAATTCAAGGTAATCCCGGTAGAATTTGAAATGGTCCCATCTAAAATCAACTGCACAGGAGCTGTTTGTCTTCCGACAATATCTCCTCCAAATCCATGATCAAATTTCAGCACTCCTTTTACTTTAAACTGATTAATTAATCGGACAACCTGATGGTTTGTCTTAACATAAGCAGCAGCATCAAAATATTTGGAGTCCAAAAATCGGGAGATTAGAGCTCTGCTCTGCCTGCTGTTATCCAAATCAAATACGGCAAGGGGGATATGATTGACATTCAAATTCACGACATATCCAAAAAGTAAAATTTGCAGAAAAGGCATTAAAAAAAGCATTCGAATGGAGGCAGGATCTCGAAAAATCTGAATAAATTCTTTAACTGCGACTTCTTTTAAAGGTCCAAACCGTTTCATTCGAGTCTCCTTTTATAAAAGTGAAGAGAAGCGGCAAAAGTGATTCCCGCAAAAAGAAGTAAAAATAAAGACTGAAGCCAGAGTGATCGGATGCCAACACCTTTTAAATAAACCCCTCGAACCACAATAATGAAGTAGCGGGCAGGAACCAGATAAGTAATGGCTTGGAGAATTTTCGGCATGTTGGAAACAGGAAAAACAAAACCTGACAAAAGAAAAGAAGGAAGAAATGAGACCATCATTGCCACTTGATTGGCATTCAACTGTTTTCTGGTCAGGATACTGATTAACATCCCTGTCCCAAGGGTTCCGCTTAAATAAAGTCCGGACAGGAGAAAAAATAAAAGAAGGCTGCCGCGAAAAGCAATATGAAAAACAAAAACACCGACTGCTAAACAGATGATCATATCAAACATCCCTAAACAGAAATAAGGGATAAATTTTCCCACCACCACTTCAAAAGGAGTAACAGGGGATGAAAGAAGCTGCTCTATTGTCCCATTTTCCCACTCTTTCGCAATGGTTAATGAAGTTAAAAGAGTTCCTATGACCATCATGATCAATACAATTAACCCGGGCACTAAAAAATACTTGGATTCCAGGTTCGAATTAAACCAGATAACAGGATCTAATTCAGCCTGTCCAACAGCAGGCTGTTCCCCATAACGATTTAAATACTTCAGCTGAACTTTTGCTGAATACCCCTGAACAATGGCATTTGCATATCCTAAAATAATACTGGCTGTATTTGCATCACTCCCATCTAAAATAACCTGCACCCTTGCCTTTTGCCCGGACTCTACTTTTTCGGCAAATCCTATTGGAATGACCAGTCCCATCATCACTTTTCTTTTATCAATATCCTGTTTCAACGCCTTATAATTATTTACAAATCCAATCAGTGAAAAATAACGGGAACCAGCAAAACGGCTGATTAAATCTCTGCTCTGATGGGTCATGCTTTGATCCCAGACCACTGTTGAAACATGATCAACATCTAATGAAAGAGCAAATCCAAACATAAAAAGCATAAAAAGCGGAATCCCGATTCCTGTCACAAGACTTCTCCAATCCCTCAGAAGATGCAGAAATTCTTTTCGCGCTACTGCTGCAAGTCTCCCGAACTTCAAGAATCCCCCCTCATTTCTCGAATTAAAGAAACAAATACATCCTCTAAAGAAGGGCGCGTAATTTCTTTATTTTCAAGGAATTCTTTTTTAAAATAGTTTGTTTTCAATTCTTCAGGAGAGCCTAAAGCAATCAGCTTCCCCATATAAATCAACCCAAGACGATCGCAGTACTCCGCTTCATCCATATAATGAGTCGTCACAAAAATTGTCATCCCTTTTGCTGCCAGCTCCTGAATTAAATTCCAGAAATCTCTTCGAGAAAGAGGATCCACTCCTGATGTGGGCTCATCTAAAAAAAGAACAGGGGGTTCATGCAAAATAGAACATCCAAAAGCTAATCTCTGCTTCCATCCAACAGGCAGAGTTCCTGTAATTCGTTCTCTCTGCTCTTCTAAATTCGCCATTTGAATCACCCAGTTTTTCCGTTTCTCTTTTAACTGAGGATCAACTTTATAAATCCCTGCCCAGAAATTTAAATTTTGTTCAACTGTTAAATCCTCATAAAGAGAAAATTTCTGGCTCATGTAACCAATGTTGGATTTAATCCTTTCAGCCATGGTCGCTAAATCCAGCCCTGCGACAATGGCTGTTCCTTCTGTTGGGTTCAAAATTCCACACAGCATCCGAATGGTTGTGGATTTGCCTGATCCATTCGGTCCTAAAAACCCAAAAATTTCCCCTTTCACAACCTTTAAATTTAAATGATCCACAGCTGTGAAGCTGCCAAACCGCTTCGTTAAATTTGTGACCACCACACTGTAATCATCCATTTTAATTCCGAGCTGATAAAAGGGTGGCGACAAACACATCTTCAAGACTGGGAGGCACTTGTCTCACTGCGTCCACCTTTATGTTCTGCGCCTTAAGGAGGTTTAAAGCTGTCTCCGAAGTTTTTTCGTAATCTTTGACTGCAATATGAATTCTCCCTCCATAGACGCTGACAGAACGAGACCCAAACTCATTTTGGAGAACAGCAGCAGCGCGCCTGTTTTCTTTTAATTCCAACTCTAAAATTTTTTCGGTCAACCCTGCTTTTAAATTCTCCGGCGAATCAGCTCTTAATAAACTTCCTTTATGCATGAATCCAACACGTCCACATCGTTCAGCTTCATCCAAATAAGCGGTAGAAACGAAAATAGTAACATGCTCTTTTAAAAGCTGATAAAGGATCAGCCAGAAATCGTATCGAGACACTGGATCCACGCCAAACGTTGGTTCATCTAAAAATAAAACTTTTGGGGTATGAATTAAAGCGCACATCAACCCGAGTTTCTGCTTCATTCCTCCCGAAAGTTTCCCTGCCGGACGATGTTTAAAAAGAGACAGTCTGCTGAATTCTAAAAGTCTTTCAGATGAGGACTCTCTTTCTTTTCGAGAAACTCCGTAAAGATCCGCAAAAAAACGAAGATTCTCCATAACCGTGAGATCAGGATAAAGACCAAATCTCTGACTCATATAACCGATTTCATCTTTAGCGCTTTTTGAGTGAAGCCCAATCTCTTTTCCCAGCACTCTGATTGTTCCTGAGTCAGAAAGCATAATCCCTGTCAGCATGCGCATGGTTGTTGTTTTTCCAGAACCATCAGGACCTACCAGTCCAAAAATCTCTCCAGATGGAACTGAAAATGACAATTCTTTCACAGCCTGAATCGTTCCAAAAGATTTAGAAACAGAAGAAACAGAAATTGCATCCATTAATAGAGCTTCGCTTCTGCAGGCATTCCAGGTTTTAAAACAAATCCAGGATTATTCACGTCAATTCTAACACGATAAACCAGAGTTGTTCTTTCTCTTCTGGTCTGGACAGTCTTAGGCGTGAATTCAGCTTCTGAAGAAATGAAAGCCACCCATCCCTTAAATACTTTTCCAGGGTATGTGTCTGTCATCACTTCTGCAGGTTCATGATATTTAATTTTCCCCAAATCTGCTTCATCTACATATCCCCTGAGCCAGACTTGACTTAAATTCGCTGCAGTAACAACCGGTGTTCCTGCATAAAGATATTCTCCTGCTTCAGAATCTCTGCTTAAAACGATCCCTGACAGCGGGGACCGCAGAGTCGCATATCCCAGATTAATTTCAGATTGAGCTAAAAGGGCTTCTGCTGCTTTCAAATTAGCTCTGGCTTGCTGAATCACCTCAATCCTTGGACCTTTTAAAACTTCTTTATAATTTTCTTCTGCCTGTTTCAGCGCTTGTTCAGCCTGCTGAATATCTTCAATTCGAGGCCCTTTCAAAACCTCTTTATAATACTCCTCTGCTTGTCTATAATCCATGAGAGCTGTTCTATAAGAAGCTCTTTCATTAATCTCATCCTGAGCCGAAATAAATCCCTGAAGATACAGCTGTTTTTCTCGGTGATACTCACTTTCAGCTCTTAACATGGAAACTTTTGCCTGAACTGCAGCTTCTCTTGCTCGAGCAATATCCTCAGTACGGGAACCTCGCAGTAATTCTTTAAGGGCAAACCTTTTCTGCTGTTCCAGAGCTTTTGCCTGAGCAATATCTTCAGTCCGCGATCCGCGCAGAAGCTCTTTTAAAGCCCATTTTGCAGCTCGCACATCGGCTTTTTGTTCTGCTATCTGCTTTTTGAATAAACTTGTATCTAAAAGGGCAACTACTTCCCTTTTTCGAATAAATTCTCCCTGCCTGGCTAATCTCTTAATCATCAACCCTGGAATCTGAAAACTTAAATTAACGGTTGTGGCTTCAATATTTCCATAAACAACAAGGGCTTTAGAATGAGGTTTAAAAAAAACTTTAAACAGATAAAAAACAATGTAAACGAATGCAGCAAGACCAATTAAAATTAAAAATCCTATCCTGACTTTTCTCATCCTCTCAACCTAATCTTCCCACTTCCAGTTTTGTATTTCAGGCCTATCTTCCCCATGTTCTCTAATATACTCTTTATGTTCTAAAAGCTTGTCCCGAACAAACTGTTTTAAATAAGCGGCTTTAGATTTTAAAGCAGGAACTCGATCTGCAGCATCCCTAACTAGGTGAAATCGGTCCATCTCATTCAAAACCACCATATCAAAAGGAGTTGTGGTGGTCCCTTCTTCTTTGTACCCTCGAACATGCAGATTGTTATGATTGGTTCTCCTGTATATTAAGCGGTGAATCAGCCAGGGGTAGCCGTGGAAAGCAAAGATGATCGGTTTATCTTTCGTAAACAAATCATCAAAATCTTTGTCATTCAACCCATGAGGGTGTTCACTCTGAGGCTGAAGGGTCATTAAGTCCACAATATTGATTACCCTAACTTTCAACTCTGGAGCCAGTTCTCTTAAAATTTTAACGGCTGCTAAAGTTTCAAGGGTTGGCACATCTCCAGCGCATGCCATAACCAGATCCGGCTCCCCGTCTTTATCATTAGAAGCCCATTCCCAAATTCCTAACCCTGAAGTGCAGTGTCTGATCGCCTCAGGCATATCCAGCCACTGCAGCTCAGGCTGCTTCCCCGCCACAATCACATTCACATAATTTCGACTTTTAAAACAGTGATCAGCCACTGATAAAAGAGTATTGGCATCAGGAGGAAGATAAACCCGAATAATGTCAGCTTTTTTATTAACCACATGGTCAATGAATCCTGGATCTTGATGACTGAACCCATTGTGATCCTGCCTCCAGACATGAGAAGTTAAAAGAATGTTTAAAGAAGAGATAGGTCTTCTCCACGGAATATCACGGCAGACTTTCAACCATTTTGCATATTGATTAAACATGGAATCCACAATATGAATAAAAGCTTCGTAGCAGGAAAAAAGCCCATGCCTTCCAGTTAAAAGATACCCCTCAAGCCAGCCTTCAATTAAATGCTCACTTAAAACTTCCATCACTTTTCCATCAGGAGAAAGATGTTGATCCCGTGGATCAAGATCAGCCATCCAGACCCGATTGGTCACTTCAAAAAGATCATCTAAACGATTAGAAGCTGTTTCATCCGGTCCAAAAACTCTAAAATTTTCAGGATTTTGTTTTAAAATATCCCTGACAAACTTTCCTAAAATTCTGGTCCCTTCTGCTGATGCTCTGCCTGGATCTTCTACTTTAACTGCATACTGCGTAAAATCCGGCAGTCTGAGATCCTTTAGCAGAATCCCGCCATTGGCATGAGGATTGGCTCCCATTCTAGAATTTCCTTGAGGGGCTGAGGTGGACAACTCTTTTTTTAATTTTCCTGATTCCTCAAACAGCTCCTGGGGGCGATAACTTTTAAGCCATTCCTCAAGAATTTTTAAATGTTCAGGTTTTTTCTCTAAATCTGAAACAGGAACTTGGTGAGCCCTAAAACTCCCTTCAACAGGAAGCCCATCCACTATTTTTGGACCTGTCCATCCTTTTGGAGTCTTAAAAATGATCATGGGCCATTCAGGTCTTTTTGTCTCCCCTTCTTTCCTGGCTCTTGCTTGAATGTCTCGTATCTTTTCTACGATTTGATCTAAAACCTCAGCCATGACCTGATGAACGTGGAGCGGATCCTGTCCTTCAACCCAATAAGGAGAATAGCCATATCCCCGGAAAAGTTCTTCCAATTCTTTTCTGCTGATTCTAGCTAACACCGCAGGATTTGCAATTTTATAGCCATTCAAATGGAGAATAGGCAGAACCACTCCATCCCTCACTGGATTTAAAAACTTATTAGAATGCCAACTTCCTGCCAGTGGACCTGTTTCAGCTTCTCCATCTCCCACCACACACGCTGCCCATAAATCAGGATTGTCAAAAATAGCGCCATAAGCATGGGCTAAAGAATATCCCAATTCCCCTCCTTCATGAATTGACCCTGGAGTTTCAGGAGCCACATGACTTGGAATCCCTCCAGGATAAGAAAACTGAGTAAAAAGTTTTTTTAACCCCTCTTCATCCTGGGAAACATTTGGATAAAATTCACTGTAAGTCCCTTCAAGATAAGTGTTAGCCACTAATCCTGGTCCCCCATGTCCTGGTCCTGTTATATAAATCATATTCAAATCGTATTTCTTAATAATTCTGTTCAAATGGGCATAAATAAAATTTAAACCAGGAGTTGTGCCCCAGTGCCCTAAAAGACGAGGTTTAATATGTTCTTTTTTTAAGGGCTCTTTTAATAAAGGATTGTCACGCAGATAGATCTGACCCACAGAAAGATAGTTGGCTGCTCTCCAGTAAGCATTGACTTGATTTAATTCTTTCTCAGACAGGGGTTCTTTTACAGACTGCGGCTGTTTTATCATTTCAATAACCTCCTTTACTTCTAACTACAAAAATCTTATTGATTTTCTTCACCACGTCCTTGGGGACTTTTAGCCGCACACTGGCTCTGAAGCACACGAAAGTTTATCTTTTTCGCACCTAAATCTAACTGATACCTCGAGCCCCCTGCGCGGCTTCAATGGAAGACAAGTATTTTCTATCCTGATAGTCTCTGCAAGTTTTTACTGCAGCTCTGGATTCATTGAGCACAATGATACTCTTCTCTCCTTTTCCTACAATTACTGCTTTATGTTTTAACATGTCAATCTCTCGTTCAGCAGAGGAATAATAGCATTATTTAGATAATTCTGCTTTAAATCATTTGCCATGGGAAATCCATTATTCATACTGATAATTGGAATGGCTCCAGGGATTTTTTGGCTCTGGTACGTTTATCATTTGGATGTTTATGAACCTGAACCCAAAAAGCTTGTTTTAAAAACATTTGTTTGGGGGGCAGCCTTCTCTTTTATGGCAGCTATTATAGAAGCCATCGCATTAGAACTCCTGCTGGGTTTCAATCCCAATAACAACCAGTTAGCACTGGTGCCGATCCCTTTGTTGTTTGTCATCTGTTTTTTTATTATTGGACCTATTGAAGAATTTGTAAAATTTTTAGCTGTAGTCAAAGTTCTTGCGCCAAAATTAAAAATTCAAAACAAGAATTTGCAGCCCATATTTGTCATTAAACTTCCAGCGCCTGTAGATTCCCTGATTCGAAAATTCAGACAGAATAAAAATGAGGAACTTCCTGTGCTGCAAAATACAGCTAATTCGATCTATGATTGTCCTGACCTGAATGAGCCGATAGATGGAATTGTGTACTCTTCTGCTGCAGCTTTAGGGTTTGCCACTTTTGAAACTATTGGCTATCTATTTATTTTTGGATGGAAAGCAATTTTTATCAGAGCTCTGGTGGCTGTTCCAGCTCATGTCCTCTTTTCCAGTTTCTGGGGGTATGGCATAGCCAGGGGTATATATCATCCTGAGGAACGCAAAGATTTAACCAAGTGGTTTGCGCTAGGCGCTTTTTCCCATGGACTTTGGGATTTTATGCTCTTTTCAGTGATGGCTCATCCACCTTATGTGATCGTTGGATTACTATTGGATCTGGTTCTATTCTTCGTCATGTACGGCTGGATAAAAAAAAGAATCAGATGGGCAGAAGAAGTATCCCCTTTTAAAGAAAAAGCGCTGCACTTATTCGCTCGCCCAAAAGATGACGAGAGAAAACGACCTGAAGTTGAAAGAGAATCATGGTGATGCTGCGGATTCCGATTTCAACCTACCGGGTTCAGTTTAATAAAAAATTTAAATTTTCTGATGCTGCAAAAATTATTCCTTATCTATCGGATCTCGGAATTACGGATCTGTATTCATCCCCAATTTTTGAAGCCAAGCCTGGCAGCCAGCATGGATATGATATAATCAATCATGAAAAATTAAACCCAGAATGTGGTTCAGAAGAAGATTTCAAAAATTTGACAGCAGTCTTAAAAAAACATAATATGGGATTGATCCTGGATCTGGTTCCCAATCATATGGCAGTGGATCACGCTGGCAATCAGTGGTGGTATAGTGTTCTGGAAAATGGACCCAGCTCTCCTTATTCAGACTATTTTGATATTAACTGGGAGCCCCCTGTTCACAATATGTTGAATAAAATTCTTCTTCCCTTCCTCGGGGAGCCTTATGGGAAAGTCCTAGAAAATCAAGGCATCGCTCTCAATTATGAAAATGGAGGGTTTTCCATACAGTATGGATCGCTGATTTTTCCTCTTGCTCCAAAAAGTTATGTGACGATTTTAACTCCTGTATTGGAAAAGATAAAATTGGAACGAGGCGAGACTGACCCTGGGACAATTGAGCTGGAAAGCATTTTAACCGCTCTGAACTATCTTCCTGAAAGAGTGGAACGAGATGAAGAAAAGCTGAGAGAACGACAGCGTGAAAAAGAGGTTATAAAAAAAAGGATCGCTGGCCTGCATGAACAGGATCAAACATTTACAGCTCTTCTCAATAATCAGATTTTAAGAATCAATGGAGAAAAAGGCGTTCCCGAAAGCTTCAATATTTTGGAAGATTTGTTAAATGCTCAAGCCTTTCATTTATGCTACTGGGGAGTGGCAGCAGATGAGATCAATTACCGACGCTTTTTCGATATCAATTCTCTTGCCGCGATTCGCGTGGAAAAACCTGAGGTTTTTAATGCTCTCCATAAGCTGGCTTTTGATCTGGTGTTACAAGGAGATGCGGCTGGATTTCGAATCGATCACGTGGATGGATTATATGATCCTCATGCCTATCTACAGCAGCTTCAAAAAGGCTGCTCGGAGCACCTGCAGTCTCTGCCACCCATTTCTTCAGATAAACCCTTTTATGTGGTCGTGGAGAAAATCTTAACGACACAAGAAAAGTTAAATCCTAAATGGCCTGTTCATGGGACCACAGGATATGATTTTCTAAATTTTTCTAACAAACTTTTTATTCATCCTGACGGGCTTGGCAGGTTAACACGTTTTTACCTGGATTTTACCCATGTATCCAGCAATTTTTTTACGCATGCTGCCACCTCTAAAAAACTGTTTCTGCTGACACAAATGGCGAGCGAGCTGTACATGCTGGCTGTTCGATTGAATAAAATCGCAAAGCAGAATCGGTGGTCAAGAGACTTTACTCTTGAAACTTTGCGTTTTGCTTTAAGAGAAGTCATGGCTTATTTCCCCGTTTACAGAACTTATAAAAACGAAAAAGATGCTTACACCAGAGAGGAAAAAATGCGAATTAAACAGGCTGCTCTCTGGGCTGCAGAACATAATCCAACAGTCAGCCCTTCGATTTTTAATTTTATTGAAAAGATTCTCCTTTTAGAGCCTCCATTCGGATCTCCTGAAAATTCTGAACATCTGGAATTTGTTATGAAATTTCAGCAGCTGACCAGTCAAATCATGGCAAAAGGGATGGAGGATACAGCGTTTTACCGCTATTATCCTCTTCTTTCACTCAATGAAGTTGGTGGGGACCCATGGAAATTAGGATCTGCCTCATCTGAATTTGATCGCTGGAATCAGCATAAACTGAAAAATTATCCCCATTCTTTGAATACCACTTCAACCCATGATACCAAAAGAAGCGAAGATGCCAGAGCTAGATTAAATGTGCTTTCTGAAATGCCTGAAGAGTGGAATGAAGTCCTTGGAAGATTTCACCGCTTTAATTTTTCAAAAAAAAATTGGAACAGCGGAGAAGAGATCCCTGACAAAAATGAAGAATACCTTTTTTATCAGAGCCTTTTAAGTATTTGGCCCGCCAATCTCCCTGATCGGAAAACACATGAAGAAATAACTGCCAGGATTCAAGGCTTCATAGTAAAAGCTCTGAGAGAAGCAAAAATCCATACAAACTGGATCAATCCAGATGAGGCTTATGAAACAGGGGTTAAAGATTTCATTACCCGCTGCTTAAAGAAAACTCCTAAAAATAACTTTTTGTCTCTCTTCCAAAAATTTGTAAAAAGAGTCGCTCTGTACGGATCGATTAATGCCTTATCTCAAGCTCTTCTTAAAATGACTGCTCCAGGGGTTCCAGATTTCTATCAAGGAACAGAACTCTGGAATTTTTCGCTGGTTGATCCGGATAACCGAAGACCTGTTGATTTTTTAAAAAACATAAAAGCTCTAGCTCAGATAAAAAAATCAAAACCCAGCAGTCAAAAGAGATTGACAAAAAACCTGGTAGAATATCTGGATAACGACAAAATGAAACTCTATCTGACCTATAAAACATTGAATTTCAGGAGATCTCATTCTGAGCTATTTCAAAAAGGGGACTATCTACCATTGAAAGCGGCTGGACCTATTAAAGATCATGTTTTTGCTTTTATGCGGACCTACAAAGGAACTCGAATCATTGCTGCTGTTCCTCGTTTTTTAAACATGGTGGCAAGAATAGAGAAAGAAGCTCCCCTCTGTCGTGAAAAAACCAGCTTAATAATACCCACAAAAACCTCCTTGCATTGGACCCATCTTTATACAGGTGAAAAACTGGAAACTCTGACTTTTAAAACTCTTTTTCTCCATTTTCCTGTAACTCTTTTATACTCTGACGAGAACTGACTGCAGCTAATCTACAGGTTTTTAAAAAAAATCGTTGCATTATTTTTCTAAATCTGATACAATAGTTTTATAAAACTTCGACAAGGAGGTTGGCATGCTGGGAAAGAGAAAAGAAAACCAGATCATAGAGATTTCAAGCGGAAAACAGGAGGTATCAAAAACGATGTCTGAACAAGTATCCACTATATTGAGCTCTGACACACATTTCAAAGGATCCCTTTCCTTTGAAAAATCTTTAAAAATCGAGGGAGGATTTGAGGGAGAAATCAATACTTCTGGTTCCCTTTATGTAGGTAAAGATGCAAAAGTAAAAGCTGAAATTAAAGTAGGGTCAATTTATATTGAAGGGTCGGTAACTGGAAATGTGACATCCCAGGACAAAGTGGAACTGAGAAGCACATCCCGACTGATAGGAGATGTTAAAGCTGCAAAACTGGTGGTTGAAGAAGGAGCAACTCTAACAGGTCACTGTGAAATTGGAATTAAATCTTCTGCGGAAAAAGAAAGTTCATCCTCCAGAGTAGCAGTTAATGTTTCTGGAAAAACTCCAGTTGAAGCAAGCCTAGGTCTTAAATTATAAGTTATGAATGCTTGAAATTCCTTCCATCTCTCATATTGAATGCCCTTTTTGCTGCGAAGAAATTGTTCGCCCGACAAAAGCTATTACTGCTACCTGCCCAAACTGCGGAAAAACAATTGCACTGGACAGTCGAGTTTTCAATCAAAAATATGTTTTCTCAGGAGAAATACTGACCAGAGGAAACATTTCGGTGGGAGAAAAAGGCTTTGTAAAAGGAGACCTTTCTGCTACTGACATTGTGATTGAAGGAATTGTCGAAGGAAACGTGAAAGCTGTCGGCCGAATCCTATTAAGCCAAAGCGGCAGTTTAATCGGTAATGCTGAAGCCAGAAGGTTAGTTGTTTCAGAAGGAGCCACTTTGTCAGGGAACCTGAAAATAGGATTAAAATCAAATAAAGAGAAAAATGGATAATTAATGGCTGATTTAAAAAATAATTTTCCAGCCTCAGGCGGGCCAGGAATTCCGCCTCGCTGGACTAGAAGCGCAAAAGACGGAATCGGAACCTCCTATTTTGCCGGAAGCAAGGTCTGGTTTACGATTTCATCCGGGATTGTAAATGAAGTTTATTATCCAACCATTGACCATCCGCAAATTCGAGATCTACAGTTCTTATTTACTGATGGCAAAAGTTTTTTTGTTGATGAGCGGCATTTATCGCGAACAAAAACCGAATATCTGCAGGAGCATGTTCTAGGCATGAAATTAATCAATTCAGATCCAAAGGGAAATTTCCAAATTGAAAAAGAAGTAATCGTCAATCCTCATCAATCCGTCCTGCTGATACATACGAAACTCTCAGGCAGCTCTCAGACCCTTAAAAATCTTCATGTTTTCTCTCTTTTAGCCCCTCACCTGGAAATTGGGGGATGGGGAAACAATGGATATGTCTGCGAAGTTTCGGGAAGAGAAATTCTAGTTGCAAATAAGGGGATAACCTGGCTGGCTTTCGGAGGGACAATTCCCTTTCTAAAACGGTCCTGCGGATATGTTGGAATGACGGACGGCTGGCAAGATCTGAAAAAAAATATGCAAATGGACTGGCAGTTTGACTCTGCTGAAAACGGAAACATTGCTCTAACTGGGGAACTGGATCTTTCAGAACATAAGGAATTTACTCTTGCTCTTGCTTTTGGACACAATTTAGAGGCTGCAGTAACTCAACTATTCCAGTCACTTGGGGTCACATACGAAGAACTCAGAGAACGATTTGTCGAGCAGTGGGTTCGTGCAGTAAATCATGTCATTCCTCTAAAACAGTTCTCACATGACCAAGGAAAACTTTACTCCACCAGCCACAGTTTGCTTCTAGCCCATGAAGACAAAACATATCCAGGAGCCATGATCGCTTCTCTCAGTATCCCATGGGGAGAAGCTAAAGGAGATGAAGATTTAGGCGGATACCATCTGGTTTGGACAAGAGACATGGTAAACAGCGCGTCCGCACTTTTAGCTTCTGGGAACCTCTCGACTCCTCTCAGATCATTGATTTATTTAGCCTGCACACAGGAATCAGATGGGGGATTTTATCAGAATTTTTGGATCAATGGCGAACCTTACTGGAAAGGAGTACAACTGGATGAATCTGCATTCCCCATTATACTGGCATGGAAATTGAAGCAAGAAAATGGGCTGAAAAATTTTGATCCATACCATGTCATCTTAAGCGGGGCAAAATATCTCATCACAAAAGGACCCTGCACTCCTCAAGAACGATGGGAGGAAAACAGCGGGTATTCTCCTTCAACTCTGGCCGCCAATATTGCGTCTCTGTTCTGCGCCTCTGAATTCGCGCGCGAAAAAGGAGATTTAAAAACAGCCCAATTTATTCTGGAATATGCGGATTTTTTAGAGTGTCACATTGAAGACTGGACTGTAACAACCCAGGGAACTCTTGTCCGAGGGATCCCCAAACATTATATTCGCATTCTTCCAGTCAGTCCTGAGGACTCAAGACCATTAGAGGATCCAAATCAAGGAACTCTGCCAATTCGAAACCGCGCTCCTGGAAAACAGTGGGAATTTCCCGCAAAAGAAGTCGTAGATCCGGGTTTTTTAGAACTGGTCCGCTACGGAATAAGAAAACCTGGGGATCCTATTATCGAGGACTCGCTTAAAGTGATTGACGCGATATTAAAAGTCGAAACCCCATACGGTTCCTGTTGGCGGAGATATAATCATGATGGGTACGGACAAAGAGAAGATGGGGGTCCTTATACAGGGACAGGCAGAGGAAGAGCTTGGCCTCTTTTAACCGGCGAAAGAGGTCATTATGAATTAGCCTGCGGCAGAGATGTCAACCCTTATATCAAAGCAATCGAAGGATTTTCCAGTGCCACTGGACTGCTGCCTGAGCAGGTTTGGGATGAAAAAGACAAACCCCGTTTAAAGCTATTTTTAGGAAGACCCACTGGTTCTGCCATGCCTTTAATGTGGGCGCATGCAGAGTATATTAAACTATTAAGATCTGTCAGAGATAAACAAGTTTACGATTTTATTCCTTTAATCGCGGAACGATACTGGAAAAACAAGAAACCTAACTCGCTGGAAGTTTGGAAATTCAACAGACAGCCAAAATCTGTTCAAAAAGGGACCACTTTAAGAATTCTGGCAGAAGCTGCTTTTACCTTGCACTGGTCTAAAGACGGCTGGATAACCTGTTATGATTCCCGATCTAGCTCCACCGCTCTCGGCATAGATTACCTTGACATTCCCACAACCAGAAATCAAAACTCCCCCATCCTTTTCACTTTTTTTTGGACAAATGCCAACCATTGGGAAGGAAAAAATTTCAAGGTTGATGTTGTGTAAAAAATGACTGCTTCCCGAGAAATTTTATTTTCATCCGATGCTCTGGAAGATCGAGCAGCCCTCCTGGAAAATGGGAAGATTGTTGAAATTTTTTTTGCCCGAGGAGAGCGAATGGTTGGAAACATTTATAAAGGGAAAATTGTCAATGTCCTTCCTGGCATGCAGGCTGCTTTCGTGGACATTGGAACTGAAAAAAATGCTTTCCTTTGTTTAGACGATGCCCTTCCTGGTCATCTGCATGAAGAACTAACTGACACGGGGAAAAAAAAGAAAAAAAATACAATTCAAGATATTTTCAAACAAGGTCAGGAAACTCTGGTTCAAATGGTAAAAGAGCCAATCTCGACTAAAGGAGGGAGAGTGACGACCCATATCACTCTTCCTGGGAAATATCTCATCCTTCTCCCTGTTTCTAATTATATTGGAATTTCACGGAAAATTGAATCGCACTCCGAAAGAGAAAGATTAAAAAATTCAGTTAACAAGCTGAAACCTCCTGATATGGGAGTCATTATAAGAACAGCAGCAGAATTCAAAGAAGAAAACTTGCTAAAGCAAGAAATAGATTTCCTGGTTGAACTGTGGAAAGAAATTTCGAAACAGTCAAAAAAGACCAAAGCCCCAACTTTGATCCATCAGGATTCAGAATTAATTGATCGAGCGCTTCGGGACTTGTTTACCGAAGACATTCACAAAGTGCTCGTTGATTCAAAAATAATTTTTGAAAAAACAGTGGAGTTCGCCAAAACAATCAATCCAAGGCTTACCGATCGAATTTTTTATTATGAAGGGACGAAATCTCTTTTTGAACAGTACGGGATAGATGCAGAAATTGAAAAACTGTTAAAAAGCAAAGTCTGGCTGCCTTCAGGGGGGTACCTGATTATTGATGCACTTGAGGCTCTGACAGTTATAGACGTGAATACAGGAAAACATGTTGGTTCCCATTCTTTCCAGAAAACTGTTTTAGAGACAAATTTAGAAGCCGCAGTTGAAATTTCTCGGCAGATACGACTGAGGGATTTATCAGGAATTATTATCGTGGATTTTATTGACATGGACAAAAAAGAAGACAAAGAAAAACTGCTGCTGACCTTGGAGGAAGGTTTAAAGCCAGATCGCATTAGAACAACCATCCTTGGAATCACAGGGCTGGGACTGGTTGAAATGACACGAAAGCGCTCTGCCAAAAATCTGGACAGACTTTTAAGAGAAGACTGCTTTTACTGTTCAGGCAGTGGGAGAGTATTGACCCCAGAGACAGTAGCTGTCAAAGTAGAGCGAGAAATTCTCCAAAACGCTTCCCATGAAAAGAGCGATGCTGTTCTGATTACTGCTCACCCCCAGGTTTCAGTGCTTCTGGCAGGCATGGAAGGGAGTAAAATTGAGACGCTGCATCAGAAAATTGAAAAAAAAATTTTCCTGCAGGTCGATCCGAGATTCCACATCGAAAAATTTTCTCTGCGCTGGGACCAATCCAAAGACATTCAAGAATACCTGCCTCCCTTTAGAATAGAAAACGATCTGGAAGTTGAAATTCAGGATACCCATCCTCTCAATTTTCAAAACGGAATCTCTTTTTGCAGCGGAAAAATCATGGAAGTTTCTAATGCTGGAAATTTAATCGGAGAAAAAGTCAAGATTAAAATCAAAAAGGAAACTTCTTTTTATATTTTAGCCGAACTGTTTACCTGATTTGAAATTTAACACACACAAGACTTGCATTTTCTTTTAAAATCGTGTAGAATGAAAACAGAGATTGTTTAAAAGGAGATGACAAAAATGTGTGTCAGCGGATGGTTTAAGAAAAAAGGACCGGATGAGAAAAAAGAAATTTCTTCGAAATGCTGCGGAGAAAAAGACCTGAAAGACAAGCAGCAGTCTGAAACTGTAAAAGAGAAAGTTTCAGCTTCCTGACAGTGAAGCTTTGGGCTTTGCGAAGATCATTTTCCCAGCAGAGGTCTGAAGAATGCTGGAAACTTCCACCTCGATAAAATCTCCAATGTATTTTTTGCCGTTTTCAATAACAATCATTGTCCCATCATCCAGATAACCGACCCCTTGTCCATACTCTTTTCCCTCCCTAATAACCTGGACATTAATTTCCTCCCCTGGCAGAACTACTGGTTTTAAAGCTTGAGCCAGGTCATTGATATTTAAAATTTGAACTCCTTGAAATTGAGCCACCTTGTTTAAGTTGTAATCATTCGTAACAATAGCTCCCTGAATTTCTTTAGCCAGGAGAATCAGTTTAGCGTCCACATCCCCATCAGGAAAATCCTTTTCCATAATTTGGATGTTAAACAACTTCGATTGGCGCATACGATTTAAAATGTCCAGACCCCTTCTTCCACGGTTTCTTTTCAGAGGATCGGCAGAATCTGCAATTTTCTGGATCTCTTCCAAAACGAATTTAGGAACTAAAATTCCTCCTTCTGTGAATCCAGTTTCAATCGTATCTGCGATTCTTCCATCAATAATGGCGCTAGAATCTAAAATTTTGGGAGAAGCTCCTTTCTGCTTGAATCCTTTCCCAAACATCGGCAGGCGCGTCGTGATCATAACAACCAGAGTAGTGCAAAACAGGGTGGAAAAGATGATAAAAAAAGGCCTGATAAGATTCATTCCTGAGGAACTTCGCAGAAAAGATGAAAGAAATGAGTCCATTAGATAGACAATAAAAGAAGAAACAATCAATCCAAAAACCACTCCTCCTGCCAGAGCTGTAATTTCTACCATTGAGAGTTTTTCCAGCCCTTTTGTCAGACTTTCCATAATATTCAAAAACCAGGTAAAAAAATAAGGCGAAATAAGAAACCCAACCAGAATCCCTGCTGAGGTCAAAACAAAATCTTGCAAAATCCCAATCGTTCGACTTTGAGAAACGTAATCCCAATGATTGAGCAGGTGAGAAAACAAATACCCTGTCAATCCTCCTAAAAAAATAAAAAAAAGAGCGAACAAAAGCTTTAAAAACTGCATAAAAATTCCTGCACTTTCGTAATTCCAACAAGAGTAATGCCAGATGGATTTGAAACTAAAGAACAGTTTGTTTTTGGGAGAAAAACCTTATTAAATCCGATTCTGGCCGCCTCTTTGACTCGTTCTTCAGCAAAAGGGACAGCCCTGACCTCCCCGCCAAGCCCGATCTCTCCAAAAACAACCCATTCCTGTGGAACTACCCGATCTTTCGTGTTTGAAATAACAGCAGCAGCCACGGCTAAATCAATGGCAGGTTCTTTTATTTTCATTCCCCCTGCCACATTTAAATACACATCTGACTGTCCCAATTTTAAGCCGCATCTTTTTTCAAGAACAGCTAGAATCATCGCCATCCGATTCAAATCCACCCCTGCAGCAGTTCTTTTAGGGATTCCGTACCAGGAATGAGTGACAAGAGCTTGAACTTCCATCAATAAAGCCCTCTGCCCTTCTAAAACAGGGACTGCCACAGAACCAGGAGAGTCAACTCTAGACTGTAAAAATAAACCCGAGGGATTTTGAACCTCTGCCAGCCCTCCTGCCGTCATTTCAAAGATGCCAGCTTCTTGAGTGCTCCCGAACCTGTTCTTAAATGCCCTTAAAATCCGATAAGAATGATGGTTCTCCCCCTCAAAATACAAGACCACATCAACAATGTGTTCTAACACCCTGGGTCCAGCTATACTCCCTTCTTTTGTAATGTGTCCAACCAGCACAATGGTTGTGCCTGACTGCTTGCAAAATCTCTGAAGTTCTCCGGCGCATTCTCTAACCTGAGTTACACTTCCAGGGGCTTGATTATAATCGCTTTTGTACACGGTCTGAATGGAATCAATCACAGCTACAGCAGGCTTAATCTTTTTCAAATGGGATAAAATCACATCCAGAGAAATCTCATGCGCAATAAGAAGATTAGAGCTTTTTAGACCCAGTCTCCCTCCTCTTAATTTTGTCTGCTGCTCTGATTCTTCCCCGCTGATATAAAGCACTTTTTTTCTCTCGGCTGCAGCATAAGAAGCCTGCAGCAGCAAAGTTGATTTTCCAACCCCTGGAGCGCCTCCTACCAAAATCAAAGCCCCTTGCACAAAACCTCCACCAAGAACTCGATCCAGTTCTTGGAAGGTTGGAATTCGTTCTACCTCCTCTAAAACATGGTCTAAGAGAACAGGCTCAGAAGGGGTGGATTCAGAAAGAATATGAGGAGAAGTTTTATAAACCCCTTCTTCTACAAAACTATTCCAGGAGCCGCAGTCAGGGCATCTACCCTGCCATTTAGGGCTTTGATTTCCGCAGCTCTGGCAAATAAAAACTGTTTTTAAAGAGGACATTCGTTAAAAGTACTGCACTCGAATAATCCCATTTTTATCCTGTGAAATAAATTG
Organism: bacterium; assembly: GCA_021800275.1. GTDB lineage: Bacteria > Vulcanimicrobiota > JABDET01 > JABDET01 > JABDET01 > JAKAVV01. The sequence goes on along the minus strand of JAJYZB010000013.1, from coordinate 37,310 downwards.
AGTCCTGCTGCCTGCAAAAGTGGTTAAAGTGATCATTCCGTTGTTTACAAATGCAGCGCTTTGTCCGTATCCTCCAGGACGTGGAGTTCCACTGTTGAAATTATCAATGCATTTATCTCCATACTCCTGATGAAAATGATAAAAACTCTTCCCAATTAATTTTTTTTCGGAGTTTTTTTCTCTTAATTCATTGATATTCAAAATGACCTGATCTTTAGGCATACCATGCTCAATTAAAGATTCTGCCAACTTGGGATCGACCATAGGCTGGTTTGTAGGTTTTCCAATTTTTACAAATCGTAGAGAGCCAATATGCAACTTCCCTGACATCATAATCTTATTTTAATCCTTTGACGGCAGAATTACAAACCATAAACTGTTTCCAAATATTTAAATTTTATTCTGCTCCATTTCAGGACCCACAGGAGCAGAAACTTCTTTCTTCTTAAAGATAAGCTTTTCTCCATCTGAATCCGCTGTAATGGTTTCTCCTGGATTAAAAGTACCGCGAATTAACTCTTCAGCAAGGGCATCTTCCAAATGCCTCTGGATAGATCGTCTTAAGGGTCTTGCGCCATAAACCGAATCATACCCCTCTTTACCAAGATAGTCTTTTGCCGCATCTGTTACTTCAAGTCTGCGATCTTGAGCTTGAACTTCCCGATACACAACCCCTAGCATCAAGTTCACTATCTGTCTGATCTGGTCTCTGGTCAACGGATGGAAGACTATGGTGGCATCCAGGCGATTTAAAAATTCAGGTTTAAATGCCCGCTTCACCTCATCTAAAATTTTATTTTTCATCCGCTCATAACGAGCTTCTTCTGATCCCTCGTCTTTAGTTGCCCGAAATCCTATCTCTTTTCCAATGTCCACTGTGCTGGTACCCAGGTTGCTGGTCATAATCAGAATCGTATTTTTAAAATCCACGATTCTTCCCTGTGAATCCGTTAATCGTCCATCATCAAAAACCTGGAGCAGCAGGTTAAACACATCAGGATGAGCCTTCTCGATTTCGTCTAAAAGAACGACAGAATAAGGCTTTCTCCGAACCGCTTCTGTCAGCTGTCCTCCTTCTTCATATCCGACATATCCTGGAGGAGCGCCAACCAATCTTGAAACCGCAAACTTCTCCATGTATTCAGACATATCAATTCTAACCAGAGCCTCTTCATTATCAAACAAAAACTCGGCAAGGGTGCGCGCAAGCTCTGTTTTCCCGACTCCACTGGGTCCAGCAAAAAGAAAAGTGGCAGTTGGCCTCTTCGGATCTTTTAAACCCGCTCGGGCTCTTCGAATTGCTTTTGTAACATGAGAGATCGCCTCTTCCTGACCAATAACCCGCTTATGCAGCGCTTCTTCCATATTTAAGAGTTTTAAGGTCTCTTCTTCTTTCATTTTAGTCACTGGTATTTTTGTCCAGCTTGCCACAATCTGAGCTACTTCTTCTTCTGTCACTGTAGTCTCACGAGAAGAGCTGGTCCTTTTTTCTTTCCAAGACTTCTCTAATTCCTCTCTCCGTTTTTTCAACTTATCTTCCCGTTCTTTAAACTTTACCGCTTTTTCATATTCCTGCGTTTTAACAACCGCTTCTTTCTCTTTCTTTAATTCTTTTAACTGCTGCTCCACTTCTCTGAGCTCAGGAGGAGGAAGAGTGGACTGCAGACGAACCCGAGATGATGCTTCGTCAATCACATCAATAGCTTTATCCGGGAGGTGACGGTCTGAAATATATCGATCCGCCAGTCTAGCAGCTGCCACAAGAGCAGTATCCGTAATTTTTACTTTGTGGTGAGCCTCATACCGATCTCTCAACCCTTTCAAAATCTCAATCGTTTGTTCAACCGATGGTTCACTCACCATAATCGGCTGAAAACGTCTTTCAAGGGAAGAATCCTTCTCAATATATTTTCTGTATTCGTCCAGAGAAGTAGCTCCAATGCATTGGAGCTCTCCACGGGCAAGAGAGGGCTTCAACATATTACTGGCGTCAATCGCGCCTTCTGCGGCTCCTGCCCCCACAATCGTGTGAAGCTCATCCACAAAAAGAATGATTTCACCCACTGCGGCGCGGATCTCTTCCATAATCCGCTTCATTCTTTCTTCAAATTCTCCCCGATACTTTGTGCCGGCAACAACTCCCGCCAGATCTAAAGCAATCACCCGCTTATCTCTTAAAAGCTCAGGAACTTCACTCTGAATAATACGTTGGGCAAGCCCTTCCACAATCGAGGTTTTCCCGACCCCGGGTTCCCCTATCAAAGCAGGGTTGTTTTTCGTTCGACGAGACAGCACTTGAATCACTCTTTCAATCTCTTCTTGTCTGCCAATCACGGGATCTAACTTATTATCCCTAGCCAATGTGGTTAAATCTCTTCCATACATATCCAAAGTCGGGGTCTTTGTTCTTTCTTTGGTAGGAGCAGGATTTGCGCTTTCAACCCCCAGCAGCTGGGTAATCTGCGCCCTGATCTTCTGAGGATCAATCCCCAAATTCGCTAAAACTCGAGCAGCAACCCCTTCCCCTTCTCTCACTAATCCTAAGAGCATATGCTCTGTTCCAATGTAATTATGGGACAAGGCTCGGGCCTCTTCGAAAGCCAGTTCAATCACTCTTTTCGCCCGAGGCGTGAAAACCATTTCTTGAGTGCTGGGCTGGCTCCCCTTCCCTACAATTGCTTCTACTTCCCCTCTCACTTTTTCAAGAGAAACTCCTAAATTTTCAAGAACTTTAGCAGCAACTGACTCGCCTTCCGAGATAATTCCCAGCAGTAAGTGTTCTGTTCCAATATAGTTATTTCCTAATCTCTGCGCCTCTTCCTGGGCTAAAACAATAGAACGCCTTGCTCTTTCAGTAAATGGTTCCCACATAATCTACCTCCTCATCAGTAATTGAAAGTTTCCACGACTGCAAAAAAATGCCTTCTTAGTCAGAATTGAATTTACGGCTTGGGCGCCAGATCCTATGAAAAACCTGCCAGCAAACTTCTTAAATAATCAGCCCTCATTCCATCTCTTTTTAAGGCATCCAATTCTTCTTTCAGCTCTTTCTGCAGATTAGCGGATCGAGTCATCCTCATCAGTTCATTCAAAGTTTTAGCTGGAATGTGAGGAAGAATCCCCATTTGAACCCCCATTCTAGTCAGTGACAGGTGTTCCATTGCCTCAGCGGAATTAATCAATCTAGCAGATTTAAGGACGGAAAAACTTCTCCAGATGCGGTCCACAATTAATTCAGGCTGGTTCTTTTTCATCCTTTCCCTGGACTCCAATTCTTGATGCAACACTTGCCCAGCCACCGTAGAAATCCGAGTCACGATCTCTTCCTCTGAATGTCCAATGGAAAATGCATTCGAAATCTGAAAGAAATACCCCTGAGATTCTGTTCCTTCTCCATAAAATCCGCGAACAACAATTCCCATTTGATTTAAAGATTGAATTAAACCAGGCATTGCCTGAAGAAAGACGAGAGCAGGCAAATGCAGCAGCACAGAAGCCCTGAGTCCTGTTCCCAAATTGGTTGGATAAGCGGACAAATACCCCCAGGACTCGTTAAAAGCAAAAGACAAATGACTTTCTAAAAGATCATCTAACTTATTTAAAACTTCCCATCCTTTTTCCAGATCTAATCCTGATGTTAAACACTGAATTCTCAGGTGATCTTCTTCGTTCACCATCATGCTGATAGTGGTAGGAAGATGCAAGAAAATTCCTTTTCCTTTACTGTCTTGAATAAAATTTGGACTTACCAGATGGTTTTCAAGCAAAACCTGCTTTTCAAGATTCTGAAATTCATCCAAATTTATAAACTGTAAAATCTTGAGCGATTCTTCAGATTGAACTACCTGAAAAATTTTTCCCAGAATCTCTTTTCTGAGAGTTTCAGTGGCTCTATAAGGGAAAGGATAATCTTTCAAATTTCGGGCAATTCGAATGCGACTGGACAAAACCAGAAGAGAAGAAGGCCCATCACCATTTAAAAAACCAAATTCCATTTTTCAACCATTTCTTTATTAGACCCCTCCACAAAACTACCTTCTGTCCCATTTAAATACTGTCTAAATCAAATTCAAGAAGCTTTTCGGGCAATCTCCTCAATCTCATAAGTCTTGAATAAATCAATCTCAGGATACTCTTCTTTTACATAGTCCTCCACTTCTGGAGGGAAAAGATACCCCACCATAAACCCTTTCACTTCAGCATTGAAATGAACTTTTAAACGCTTCAACACAGCATTAAATTGTTCAACATCCTTTTTCCCTGGCTTTGTTTTTGCTTCTCCTATAAAATAAACTTTTTCCCCTTTTAATTCCCCTTCTAAATAAAAATTCACTTCATCTCTTTTCCCGTTAGGATAAAGGATGAATTTCCTTTGAGCAGTGGTGGGGAGTTGAGCGCCGTACTGATGCAAAACAAAAGGTTTCATGAGAGGAAGATATCTATCTTCAAGTCCATAGCCTACATCTGCGGAAAGACCGCCTAACTGTTTTTTTACATCATCTATGCCAGTCACAAGCTGTCTTACCGTTTCCTCAGTTCGCTTCTGAGCTTCTGCCAACTCCTCCACTTTGAGTTCAGTTCGCTTCTGAGCTTCTGCCAACTCCTCCACTTTGAGTTCAGTTCGCTTCTGAGCTTCTGCCAACTCCTCCACTTTGAGTTCAGTTCGCTTCTGAGCTTCTGCCAACTCTCTTACAACTTCTTTCAGTTCGTTAAATTCCACTTTTGTCACGACATTAGCCAAATCTTCATAAACCTGACCAATAGTAACTGTCAGCACCCTTGCAGGTTCATCTCCAAAGGTCTGTCTTAAATTTTCGTAAATTTTAAAAGTGTTCTGCATGACTGTTTTTTACCTCCTTTATTGTAGCAGATTTTAAGGCTGAAATCAACTGTTTTCAGTCTAACACAAGAAGCGCAAAAATCTGTCAAAAATAGGTCGTATTGAGGGAAAAAATTTAAGGAAAATACAGGTCAAGAAAACTGGGTAAGCAAATGGCTTTATAGAGTCATTTTTGTGTCAAAGCAACGAACTGTTTGATGTGCCAACCAGCTTACAATTTATCAAAATGAATTCTAAAATGGCGCGGAGAGATTTTTTCTAAAACTCCTCTTTCTACCCACTTCTGATACCGCTGCAGATCAACCTGAATAAGGGCTTCTAATTTCCTTGGATCACGAACCCTTCGGGAGATTTCTCGTTTTTTCAACTCAACTAAAATATGAATGTTTTCAATGATCTTCTTTTTCTTTTCTTCTAAAAAGGCGTGGTATTCAACTCTTCTCACGACAAATGGAGCTCCTTCTTAAATCTTTTAAACGCTTCCATTGTCTTTTCTTCCATGGATCTTTCCTTTAAATATTCCCAATCAATGGAGTCTTTGTGAATCAGCATAAGTTCTTTTGACCAGCGGCAGTCCTCATCTGATTTCCAATGAACACAGGCATTTAACCGATCTTGCAAAATATCTTCGACCCCAATAAAATAGATAGACTGACCCTCAAATTCAACACAGGTAAGATGCTTTTCTTCACCCTCAGTTAGAGCCTCTCCAGGGACCTCCACAAAAAGATCCAAATCCTCATGATGCCAGTATCTCCCTCTTTTTTTGAATCCTGCCTGTTCAAGAAGATTTCCAACAGCTTCTCGACTGCCGCAAACCAGGTCAATATCCCCTGTCACATATCCCCCTGAAGTGTAAAATTCAACGGCATGCCCTCCTGTAATAACCGGACGAATGTTCTGCAGGGATAATGCCTGTGTTAAATGAGACATGAACTTTATAAGTCTTTCAAAAGGATTTTTTATTTCTTCAAGTTCTGCGATCTTCTTTTTCCAATCTTTTCCAGCATCTAAATCTTTCATTAATTATATTATACCAGAATACTTAAGAAAATCAACACAACGAATCAAGTCATAAATCATCTTACCATGGGGGAACATCATCTTGTCGTCAATCCTCTTACCGACTCATCTCTGTGATATTGAGAAAGCGCGGAAAATGGTCAGCCCAGGGCGCGCCGCGCAGTTTGCAAAAATACTCGGCTATTCAGTTGAACAGTTCGTGAGGCTGGCAATTTGAGAAGAACAGCAGGCAATCTTAAAATTATTAAACCTTACAGGAAGGTATCCTGCCAACGTAGGTTCCATCTTCTAATTTTTTGTAAACAGCTTTAGCCATGGACCCATTAATATACTCTGTGAGTGTCAATTGCATACTTTAATCTTTTAGCACCAGAGATCAAAATCCTGTTAAAAATCATTAAGCATTCTATTACGAATAAAACCTACACCCTTTCAGAAGTTCTGCAGAAACTAAAAAGCTAGGATATTTTAGAATCCATGTATCTGGGCAATCACTGCAGCAAGAAGAATTAGCGGGATAATGTGGGATCTACAGAGACCCCCTGTCAATTTATTCTGCTGCAGATTGGCGGACAGGAGGTCTGACCACCTCTCAGAACAAGAAATGGGGCAGAATTTTTATCGGACAGAAGTGTGAGATTTTATTATATGACGTTTGGAGTTAAACGTCAAGTTTTTTAGAAGTGGACAAAACAAACATCAACGCTTTTTATTTTTTTTGCGATGATGCTCTACACTTTTCATTAACTCCTGAACAGACGAAAACTTAAAAAGACCGCATTTTTAGACATCCTTATCTGCCTATTTTTCAGCTTTCTGCCAGCTCTCTGTCTAGTAATAACGCTGGTGAGCAGGGATCGTGACAATTGGAGTTCCTGTTTCAAACCAGTAAGAGCGAAACTGTTTTTCTCGGAGGAATAAAAGGATGTCAAAGGGGTTATAGACTTTTTCATTCAGCCAGGAAACTTTATTTTTTCTTGAATTTCCCTTTGTTTTATGATATGATAATGTTGGAACCGAGGCAAAAATTTGACAAATTTTTGACAGGGGTCTGTTAACATAGAAAGGAGATGCAGAAAAATGACTGTTCTTCATGAAAAAAGGAAATACACTTATGAGGATTACTGTCAGCTCCCTGAAAAAGTTCGGGCAGAGGTTCTGGATGGAGAACTTCTGATGTCCCCTTCCCCTTTCAGAAAACACCAGGAAATTTCAAGAGAAATTGAATTTCGACTCTGTCAATGGGTTGAAACCCATCCTTTAGGGAAAGTTTATAATGCTCCTTTTGATGTGGTCTTATCTCAATATGACATTGTGCAGCCTGATCTTCTTTACATCTCAAATGAGCGCAGATCCATCCTGACAGAAGCCAATGTTCAGGGGGCTCCTGATTTCGTGATTGAAATCCTTTCTTCTGGAGATAAGAAGAGAGATACCATCAAAAAGAAAGGGATCTATGAAAAGTATGGGGTTAAAGAGTACTGGATTGTGGACCCTGACACTGAAACCATTTCTGTCTTTATTTTAGAGGGGGAAGCTTTTCAAGAGAAAGGGATCTACAAAAGGGGTCAGGTTATAGAATCTTTTCTTTTACCTGGCTTCACCCTTGTCCTGGAAGATGTTTTTAAATCGGATGAATAAAGCTAAACTTTTTCCCATTCAAAAAGAACGACATTTTTTTCTCTGGCGCTGAACTCAATTCCAATGAGATATATCTCCTCATATTCCCCACGGTACTTCTCCTCGTATTTCTTCTGCTTGATTTGCTCTAAAGCTTTTCCTTCTGGCTCCAGTTCCACAACTTTAAATTCAAAAAGATAAGCTTTGTTCTTGTAAAAGACTCCCATGTCCAGCTTTCCTTTTGAAGTGGAATCTTCCACTGTGCAGTTTAATCCTGAAGCAGCGAAATAAGCATAAACAAGGGAAGCGTAAAACCCTTCATAAGAAGCCAGGTTGTTTTTCGTGTACCATTCGTAGGGAATAGAAGCAAAAAAACTGTGAAATAAATCTTTTAAAGCTTGAATCTGGTTTTCAATGAAGATTTTGTAAAGTTTTTCGATGTTTCTTTCTTTTTCTATGAATTTCTGACTGAGGTAATCCAGCACAGCGTCTGTAAGTGAGATCTTAACTTCTTTGTTAGGATAATCAAGGAGTTCTTTTTCTGTGTATCCGCAGGGTTTTCCCCCTCATTTTTACAGCTTTTTCTTTCTGAGTGAGGCTGTCCAGGATCGGTTTGTCATATTCATCCACCAGAACCACTGCTTTCTGGCCGTACTTTCTGCAGGCTTCCCGAATCAGTTGAATGAAAAAATAGCGGTTATCATACTCCTCTTTAAAAGTTAAATTTAAATTCTCCGCATTATCTTTTAAAATCTGCTGAATTCTTCTTTCTAAGTATTTTTCGTCTTCTATTACTCCTGAGCCGAACGAGATGTGAATCACCGGGTGTTTTACATTCCAGTCCCAGTTGTTCTCAAGATACAGACCATCGAATAAGGTTTTGCTGCCGGAGAAAGCGTGTTTCAGGGTATTGAGGAAAAGAGATTTTCCGAATCGTCGGGGTCTGGATAAGAAGTAATACTTTCCTCCTTCCACCAATTGTTTAATAAACGGAGTTTTATCCACGTAGTAATAGTTTTCTGTTCTGAGTTCCTCGAAATTTTGGAGGCCGATAGGGAGTTTTTTCATGATTATAAGTTTCGGAGAGAAAATTTAAAATCTTTTTTTATTTCTAAATGTTTCGTAATACTCCCGAATCAAATCATTTCAAGAGATTGAAAATCTGGCTTCCATTTGTCTGTTTCTTGACTTTGCTCAAGCAGCGCATTAAATATCAGCTTATTTTGCATTTTTTATCCTTTGATTGATAGACTGAAAACTTAAGAACAAAAAAAGCCCTGCAGGCTCAAATCTGCAGGGCTTTGAGTTTATTCGCGGTTCGAGATTAGAAGTGGAAAGTAGTGGTGATGTAGTACTGGCGGATGGTCTGGAAACCTGCTGGAGCATACTTCCCATTCAAAGGGGAGAAATCAGGAGAATAGGGATAACCAAGAGCAGCCATAAAAGTTCCAATGGTTGCTGAAGAGTTTTCGCCAAGAAGGGTGTCTGCATTCCAGAGATTGAAAATCTGGAATGTGACATTGAAATTCTTGGATTGGTTATAAGTAATCGCCAGATCCCCTGTTAAAACATTGGGAGATAAAAATCCATTGGGAAGTTTTTCATTCAGTGGATTGTAGTTTCCACTAGCCGGAACGTCCCCTGCGCATGCGCCGCAAGCAGCCACAAGATTTGCATAAAGTGCCTGAAGATTAGCTGCGCCAAGTCCATAAGGCTCCCCATTTGCCCAAGTAATAGTAGGAGCAAATTCCCATTTCTTGTTTGGTGTCGTGTAATTTAAGAGGAGGTTCACTGTATTAGGAATATTCCAGTCCGCATTAATGGCAGCTGAATTAACTTGATTGTAAAGAGTAGGAGCAGTGGCAAGTGCATTGGGCTGACTGATCGCAAGTCCACTAATAGAATTGGAGAGGGAAAAATTTGGAACTAGAAATACCGTGTATTCCGGATCTCCGATAATTGTGCTTTGATTATGGGTGTAATTTAAAGTACCGCTGATCCCATGCCAATTTCGAGTATGCAGCACAAGTTCAATTCCTTTGGATGTAAGGCTTGAAGCATTGGTGGTTCCGCCTGTTGCAGCCAGAGGAACATAAGAGAAGATCAAGGGGTTCTGAACAGTTTTATAGTATGGAGTGACTTTGATATAGCTGTTCTTATTCAGCATGTATTCAAAAGAAAGATCATAGTCATTCCCGCTCTGAGCCACATTTCCAGCAGTTGTTAATGCCACACTGGGTTCTGTTCCAGGAAGACAAGGGCTAAAGCTTGAAGCTCCTGTTCCGGAAGAACACAACTGAGAGGTAAAATCCACATTTCCAGCAGGAGCAAAAGTCGCAAATTCACCCCATCCTGCTTTAACTGTAAAAGCATGAGTCAGCCTATAAGAAGCTGAAATTCGAGGTTGCACAAAAGAGGGGCTCAAATTATTATCCACACATACATTCCCAATAGGAGTGCAGTTCGTGAAAAGCCCGGCTGTATCAGCAGCCGTATTAATCGTCTGATCCGGTGCAAAACCGGTATAAGTAAGGGCTGCATAAGGCTGACAGTTCGCCTGGGTCAGGATTCCAGCCCCACACAAAGGCTGATACTTCATTTGATCCCAGCGAAGTCCTGCATTAATATCCCATTTTGGGGTTGGGGTCCATTCATCATTCAGCCAGAGAGAAGAGTTCTGGGTATTGGCATTGGATCGTGTGCTTTGACCAAGGACAGAAGTAAGGAAAGCTAAAAAAGCTCCTCCTTCACCTGTTAAATAAGCATGAACATCGTTGGCATCATAAATGTATTGACCTCCAACTACCACTGTATTCTTTGGATTTAACTGCAGGTGAAAATCTAATCGGGCTGCTGTGGATCTGCTGATGTTATCCTGGGTATAAAACCCATCCAGAACTGATGGCGAGAACTGATCCGGTTCATCATTAAACTGCCACATTCGGAATGTCATAGCTTTCCCTGGTGAAAAATGATGAGTATAACCTAAACTTTCCAGATCATAATGCTGCCGAATATAGGGAGCAGCTACAGTAAAACTGGATTCAGTCGCAGGCAGTGGAGGAGTAAAACAAGTTCCTGGACCAGTACCCCCAGGACAGCCTGTTTCATAAGCAAATTGATCAAATCCGCTGAAATACAAAAACTGCAACTGGTTGCTCATATTTAAATCATAATTTAAATTTAAAACTCCATCTTTATAAACATGGAGATAAGTGGTTCCTCCTTGTCCTTCATACGTTAGGGCTTGAATATCAGCAGCTGGAAGCGTAGGATTCAATCCTGAATTTCCACCCATATCTGACACATAATTCAAGTAATAATGAAGTTTATTATTGAGCGCCTGACCTGAAAGCTGCAGGTTCCAAATATCGGGATTAGGAGGTTGAAGATTGCTGGCTCCCACAATTTGACCAGTTGTATCATTAATAATAGGAGCATTTTCCCCTGAATCCAGCCAGAAACCATAAGAAAATTGGAGTGACCCATGAAGTTTTCCAAACCCTTCAGGGACAATGGTATTCTGATATCCATCAGCTCCATTTCCATACTGCACAGGATAGATTCCTGGATAAAACTGATAATCAGATAACCCAGTGGTCAATCCTACAGTTCCTAAATCATTAAAAAATGTCGTATTATTCAAAGGAATCCCGTCAAGAGCATAAACTGTTCCAAACCCGCTTCCACCGCGGACATGGGGTCCGGCTAAAGCAAATGAACTGGTGGCTGTATAGTTTACAACTCCTGGAAAATAATCCAAAAGTCCTTCAGTCCCTAAGCTTGCAACTGCAGGAAGAAACTGAGTTAACTCATGTTTAGTAAACTGATAATAAGTCATGGTTTCTCTGGGGTTCACTGTCTGGCTTTGATACCCGCTGACTGTAATCCCTTTAACATGATAAACCGCTGTCGCCAGTTTATACGATTCATAAACAGTGCTGTTCGCGGTTACAGGAATATCTGTTACTGTAATGGTTTGATAGCCGACTCGGCTGATCTTTAAAGTGTAGGTTCCTGGTTCCATATCCACGAAAGAGAAATAACCTGTTGTATCTGTTGTGGAGGTGAAAGTTTGTCCTAATCCTTTTGCCACCACAAAAGCATTGGCAACCGGTTTGCCGGTTGTTTTATTGACGACTCTACCTGTCAAACTTCCCAGGGTAATACTGGCGAATGCAGGCAGGAACGACGACGCAAAAAACGCGAGAAGCGTGAAAACGAAAAGAACTTGCCTGAGGTTCCCTTTTCTTTTCCTGCTCCTTTTGGTTTTCCTTCCAGGATCTTCGACCCTTCCAGGCTCTTCGACTTGATGAAGCAAATGTTGGTTGGTTTGTTTCATCACTACCTCCTTTTTTTGAAAAATTTAATAATTTTGTGTTCTTTCGAATTCTTTTGAAAAATTCCTTCAGGGAATAACGATTGAATTTTATTTTTTAAAATACGGGACCAATTGGGATAGGGGTTGACTCTGGTTGCGGGGGAAGGATTTGAACCTTCGACCTCCGGGTTATGAGCCCGACGAGCTACCGGACTGCTCCACCCCGCGTCGCATTTATTTTATTCGTTGAACTTTTTTTTTCCCCTTTATCTTTAAATGCTTATTCATAGAAAAAGGGATTTAAGCAGCTCATTATAGAATAATCACTCCCTGACAAATTTTTATGAACATGATGAATGAACAACTGACTCTTCAACCAGCTGCCCCTGTGACATCCCGCATTACAGAGGATACTCTGAAAAATGGAATCAAAATTCTAGTGAAGCGGTCAGAGTCATCTGCTGTAGTGTCTATTTCCATCTGGGTCAGGGTCGGTTCGATTTATGAGACCAATCCTATCGCTGGAATCTCCCATTTTATCGAACATATGCTGTTCAAAGGAACCAAAAAAAGAATGGTCGGAGAAATCGCTAAAGAAATCCATGCAAAAGGCGGATACATGAATGCTTTTACCGATTTCGAAACGACCTGCTACTGGATCGTCCTTCCTTCGAAATACCTGGATGCCGCCCTGGAAATTCAATCTGATGCTCTTTTAAACTCCACTTTTGACGAAACTGAACTGAAAAAAGAATGCAAGGTTATTATTGAAGAGTTGAAAATGTATGAAGACAGGCCTGAATCTTTTGCTTTTGAAAAGCTCTTGGCTCTAGCCTACAAAAAACATCCTTATGGAAGACCCATTATAGGGTTTGAAGAATCTCTTCTTCAATTAACGCGCCAGGATTTAATCTCTTATTTCCAAAAATGGTATACTTCGAACCAGATGTTTGTTACGATTGCAGGAGATGTCAATCCCTCTGGAACCATTCGGAAAATTAAAGCGGCCCTTCGAGATATTCCGTCAGGGGAGGAAAAAATCCAATTTGAGGAAGAGCCACAGCAGCAGGAATTCCGAATTCAAGAAATGACAGGGGATATTGCTAGAAGCTGGCTGCAGATAGGATTCCACGTTCCAAATGCCATTCATCCAGATTACTACACCCTTCGATTAATAGGAACCCTTTTAGGAGAAGGAAGAAGTTCTCGATTAAATTTGACCTTAAAAGAAAAAAAACAACTTGTTGATAATATCGAAGCCGGCATTTTTGCCCAGCAGCATCCAGGGCTTTTCTTTTTCAGCGCCGTGCTTGAAGACAAAAACATCGCTCAAACTGAAAAAGGAGTTTGGGAGGAGATTCGAAAACTCCAGGAAGAACTAGTTTCTCAGGAAGAACTTTTAAAAGTCAAGCAGATGGCAGAATCAGGATACATTTTTTCTCAAGAAACAGTCGAAGGACAGGGAAGAGTTCTGGGTTATTGGGAAATGCTGGGAGATTATACCCTGGCAGAGAAAATGGTTGAAAACTATTTCAAGGTAACACCTGAGCAGATCCAAACAGCTGCGCAAAAATACTTTTCAAAAGAAAACTGCAGCGAAATTTTATACCACACTCGGAGTTAAGCCATGAGAAACCGCAGAGGAACAAAAAAAATAAAACTGCCCAACAAATCTGTTCTTTTAATTGAAGAAAATCATTCTACCCCTATTGTTTCATTCTGCGCCTATTTTAAAGGAGGGGTTAGACATGAAAATGAAAAACAAAATGGGATCACTTATTTAACTCAGAAAGTTCTGTTAAAAGGAACTGAAAACTTTTCAGCGGAAGAGCTTGCCTTCAAAGCAGAAGCGATTGGATCAGTCATGATTCCTTTCACTGACAAAGACGCTTTTGGAGCTTACACTTCTGTCCTGGCAAAACATTTAGATAAAGCTCTAGAGTTATTTTTAGATCCTCTTTTTCATCCAACTTTCCCCCCTTTGGAAGTGGAGAAAGAAAAACAAATTGTTTTAGCTGAAATTCAGGAAAGCAGAGACGAAATTTATTCCCGCTGCCTTGAACTCTGCGACAGCTCTCTTTTTTCCCATCACCCGTACCGCTTTCCAATCAAAGGGACTCCTGAACTAATTCAGCTCCTTAACCAAAAGGATCTCCTTTCTTGGCATCAAACCTGGTATCATCCCAACAACTTAATTTTTTCAATTGTGGGAGATTTTTCAGCGGATGAAGTCCAGAAAAAAGTTTATCCTCTCCTTGAAGCCCTCCCTAAAAAAAAGCTGCCAAAACTGAACCTCCCCTCTGAAAATGGAGATAAGAAAAAAGAAATTGTGGAAGAACGAGAAAAGCGGCAGTTAGCAGTTTCCATTGGATTTCTAGCCCCATCAGCAACGGATCAGGATCGCTTCTCATTTGAAGTCTTAAATGGAGTTTTATCAGGAATGGGAGCAAGACTATTTGTCGAGCTGCGAGACAAAAAAGGACTGGCATATTCTGTTGGTTCGAGATATGAAGCTGTTTTAGATTACGGAATTTTAAAAACGTATATGGGAACTTCTCCTGAAAAAGAAGCCCAGGCTAAAGAAGGTTTGCTGGAAGAGATCTGGAGATTGAAACAAGCTCCTCCTTCTGAAGATGAGCTTCAAAGGGCTAAAAGATACTTAATCGGTCTGTATGAAATCGCGCGCCAGAAAAAATCAAACCAGGCCTTAAGATTCGCGCGCTATGAAATGCTGGGTTCGGGATGGAGAGCAGCCAATCAATATCCGAAAAAAATTGAGATAGTGCAGGCTGCAGAAGTCCAGAGATTAGCAGAACAGTATCTAAATCCCAATCAATTCGCCTGCGCCGCAGTCAGACCGAAGTAACAAAAACTTAGAAGGACAAACTATTAATTCCTCGAAATATTTCGAAAGAAAACATGACTGATCTTTTCAAAAAATCTCTCTCTCTGCGGTTAATCATTTTTATTTTTTTCCCCGCTGTATTCTTTTCTTCTTGTTCCAAAAGCGGGAACAATCCAAAACCAGTCGACAAACACCAGAGAACCGCCCTGGTCAAAACCGCTTCTGCTGTAAAGAAAATGATCCCCCATGAACTCTCTGCTATTGGAAATGCAGAGGCCATTTCAACCATCTCTGTGCAGTCACAAGTTACGGGAAAACTGACAGAAGTTTACTTTAAGGAAGGAGACAGGGTCAAAAAAGGGGAGCTGCTCTTTAAAATTGATCCTCTCCCTTTTGAAATCGCGCTGCAGCAGACCAGAGCCAATCTGGGAAAAGATCAAGCTGCCTTCAAACAAGCAGAAGCTGAACTCCAGAAAGATACAGCACAGGAAAAATACAATCTAATTGAAGCCAAACGATACAAAACTCTGCTGCAAGAAAATTATGTTTCCAAAGAACAGTATGATCAGATGAGGACCAATGCCCTTACAGGAAAAGCTGCAGTTCTAGCGGATCAGGCAGCCATAAAAACCGCTGAAAAAGCGATTAAAGCTGATAAAGCAGCAGTCCAAAACGCAGCAGTGAATCTATCTTACTGCTACATTCATTCCCCAATTGATGGGAAAACAGGGGCTATTTTAATCCGCGCGGGAAATTTAATTACAGCTAATAGTTCTATCCTGGTTCAAATTAATCAGCTGCAGCCGATTTACGTTTCTTTTTCTATCCCTGAACAGAACCTCTCTGAAATCAAACATGATATGGCAGTCCAAAGCCTGACTGTTTTTGCGTCCCCACAAGGAAGCTCTGCCTCAACAAAAGGGATTCTCAGTTTTATGAACAATACGGTTAGTTCATCTACAGGAACCATTGAATTAAGAGGAACCTTTCAAAATCAAAAAGAACTCCTCTGGCCTGGACAATTTATCAATGTAAAATTGATCCTCAAAAGTGTTCAGGCTCTTGTTGTTCCTTCTCAAGCTGTGCAGTATGGGCAAAATGGATCTTTTGTTTTTGTTGTTCTTCCTGATCATACCGTACAGGTCAATCCTATTGTCACAGGGGAAACTTATCAAGGGGAAACAGTCATTAATAAAGGTTTAAAATTAGGGGAGACCGTGGTTACAGATGGACAGTTGAATCTTTTCCCTGGAGCCAAAGTCTCCATCCAAAAATGAATTTTACCGATCTCTGTATTAAACGCCCTGTCATGACTTCTTTAATCATGATCGGAATCGTTTTTTTAGGGATCATGGCATATCAAAAACTCCCGATTGCAGAACTCCCCAATGTAAATTTTCCTACGATTGTAGTTTCTGCAAGTCTCCCTGGGGCAAGCCCTGAGACCATGGCTTCTGCTGTTGCCACACCTCTTGAAAAACAGTTTTCAACCATAGCTGGACTTGATTCCATGTCCTCTACCAGCGCATTAGGTTCAACACAGATCACCCTGACTTTTAGTTTAAGCCGCAGCATTGATTCAGCAGCCCAGGATGTGCAGGCAGCTATTTCTCGAGCAGAGCCTCTGCTGCCTCCAGGAATGCCGAGTCCACCTACTTACAACAAAGTTAACCCTGCGTCAACCCCGATTATGTTTTTAGCTTTAACTTCTAAAACTCTTCCTTTATCTACTGTGGATGAATATGCTGAAACCATGATAGGGCAGCAGATCTCCATGATCAATGGGGTGGCTGAAGTAGAAGTTTTTGGTTCACAGACCTATGCGGTTAGAGTTGAGGTGAATCCAGATCTGATGGCTGCTTATGGATTAGGGATCAACCAGGTGGAAAACTCTATTAAAAGTTTAAATGTGAACCTTCCCACTGGAACCCTTTATGGGCATCATCAGTCTTTTACGGTTCAGGCAAATGGACAGTTAACCAGCGCAGCTCCTTACAATAATGCGATTATCGCTTATCAAAACGGATCTCCAATCCGATTATATCAGATCGGAAAAGCGGTCAACAGTGTCCAGACAGATAAGATCGCGGCCTGGGCGGGAATTAATGGAAAACTCTCTCGAACAGTGGCTTTAGCAGTATTAAGGCAGCCTGATTCAAATATTGTGACCGTCTGTCAAAATATTGTGAATCTGGTTTCACATCTCCAAAAACAGATTCCTCAGTCTGTGCAGCTCACAGTGATGCATGACCACTCAATTCCTATCCAGCAGGACGTCACAGATGTCAAACTCACGCTTCTGCTGGCTGTGTGTCTTGTGATTATGGTCATTTTTTTGTTTCTGCGGAACCTTTCAGCCACTTTAATTCCTGCTCTTGCTCTTCCGATCGCGATCATTGGAACCTTTTCTGTCATGTATTTTATGGGCTACACTCTGGATGATTTTTCCCTTTTAGCGCTCACCCTTTCTGTGGGCTTTGTGGTAGATGACGCCATTGTCATGCTGGAAAATATTGTACGCCACATTGAAATGGGAAAACCCCCGATTCAAGCGGCTCTGGATGGAGCGAAAGAAGTTGGGTTTACAATTTTGTCTATGACTCTTTCCCTGGTTGCTGCTTTTATTCCCATCCTTTTCATGGGAGGAATTTTAGGGGCGCTGCTCCATGAATTCGCTTTCACGATCACATCAGCTATTCTTGTCTCCGGTTTTGTTTCTTTAACCTTGACCCCTATGCTCTGCAGTCGGTTCATCAAACCTGCCAGTTTGAAAAAAAGAAGCCAATTTTATGAAATCACTGAACGATTTTTCGAGGGAGCGCGCAATTTTTACGGGAAAACTTTAAAAATTACGCTGAGACATCAATATATCACCCTCTTCATTTTTTTCCTTTTGACCGCTGGAACAGTTTATTACTTCAACCTTATCCCCAAAGGTTTTCTTCCCAGCAGCAATGAAGGACTGCTGATGGCATTTACCCAGGGGGCTCAGAGTATTTCTTTTGACAGTATGTACAATCACCAGATGGAAGCCAATAAAATCATTTTAAAAGATCCTTATGTGGCTCGATTCATGTCCAGTGTTGGAGCAGGAGGACCCAATGCAACAGGAAACGAAGGACACCTTTTTCTGATGCTCAAACCCAGAACAGAAACCCCGAATATCAATACTGTGATGCAGGAAATCCGAAAAAAACTTTCACCTATTGTTGGACTGCAAGTGTTTCTCCAGAATCCTCCTCCTGTTCGTGTTGGAGGAATGGCAACCCAGAGTCTTTATCAATACACACTCGTTTCTCCTAACACGAACACTCTTTATAAAGATGCTGAACTTCTAGAAGCAAAAATGAAAACGATCCCGATCCTGCAGGATGTGGCAAGCGATTTATACATCACAAGCCCTCAGGCTAATGTGAGCATCGTCCGTGATAAAGCTGCTGCCCTGGGAGTTACTCCCCAGGATATTGAAAATGCTTTACAGTTAGCGTATGGAGAAGGACAGATCTCAACCATTTACGCCCCAACCAATGAATACTGGGTTGTGATGCAGGTTGAACCCAAATTCCAAAGAAGGCCTGACCTGCTCTCTAAACTTTACCTGCAGTCTTCAAATGGAAATCTTGTTCCTCTAGCTGCAGTGGCAAAAATTACAAAAGGGGTTGGTCCTTTAACTGTTAATCATTTTGGGCAGTTTCCTTCTGTCACCCTTTCTTTTAATATCAAACCAGGATATGCTCTCAGTCAGGCAGTCTCTGACATTACAGCCGCAGCAAAAAAAATTATATCTCCAACAGTCACTGGTTCCTTTCAAGGAAATGCCCAGGCTTTCCAATCCTCTCTGTCAGGTCTTTCTATTCTGATCCTCATGACTATTTTCGTGATTTATATTATTCTTGGAATCCTTTATGAAAGCTACATCCATCCCATTACCATTCTGTCAGCTCTTCCTCCAGCCGCCATTGGCGCAATCTTCACTCTGCTGCTGTTTCACAAGGACCTGGATGTGTATGGATTTGTGGGTTTGATCATGTTGATCGGCATCGTGAAAAAAAATGGAATTATGATGATTGATTTTGCTCTAAATGCTGAAAGAAATGAAGGAAAAACTCCAGAAGAGGCGATTTACCAAGGCTCCCTGATCCGCTTCAGACCGATCATGATGACCACTATGGCAGCCCTTCTTGGGACCCTTCCTATTGCTCTTGGTTTAGGAGCAGGGGGATCTTCGAGGCAGCCCCTCGGCTTAGCTGTTGTTGGAGGGCTCATTGTTTCGCAAGTTTTGACGCTTTACATCACTCCTGTCATCTACCTCCTGCTAGAATCCCTTATTTCTAAAAGTAAAAGTTCTGACAGCAAGAAGGAAGGAATACTGTTATCTCGAATTACCTAACTTCATGAAGCTAAAAATTCATCCAGAATTCGTTGAGGCGCAGGTTACATGCGCCTGCGGCAGTAGTTTTACTTCTTATTCCACGAAAAAAGTCTTAAAAGTAGAAATCTGTTCAAAATGCCATCCTCTTTTTACGGGACAGCAGAAAATTGTGGATGCTGAAGGAAGAGTCGAGAAATTTACGGCTAAATACAGAAGAAAAAAAGAAGAAACTCCTACGGCTAGCCAGAGCCCAGTAAAAAACACAGGGTCTGATAAAGGGTCTTCTCCTAAAAAGGAAAGCGCGGTTAAAAAAGAAGCTCCTCCCAAAAAGGAAACTGCGGCTAAAAAGGAAACGCCTGCCCAAAAAGAATCTGCGGCAAAATCTGAAACTGCAGCTAAAACAGCAAAAAAAAATTCTTTGGTTAAGTAGCTAATTTTTACTCAAAAAATATGTTTTTTCTTTCCGCAAAATTAGATTTGCTTGAAAAAAGATGTCAGGAGCTGGAAGCCCTGCTCTGTTCTTCTGAAGTGCTGACTGATTCTGCAGAAGTTAAAAAACTGTCAGTAGAAAGATCATCTCTTGAAGAAGTAGTCAATACCTATCAGTCTTACCGCCAAATAGAGAAGGATCTGGAAGAAATTGAAAGCATGCTGAAAACTGATGACGACGAATTAAAATCTTATCTTGACTCTGAAAAAAAAACTCTCCTCGAAAAAAAACAAAAAATAGAACTTGAGCTTACGACTTACCTTCTTCCCCGCGATCCAAATGAGGGGAAAAATGTGATGATGGAAATTCGCGCTGGCACAGGGGGAGAAGAAGCTGCTCTTTTTGCCTCTCAACTCCTGCGAATGTACACCCGATTTGCTGAACGAAAAGGCTGGAAAGCTGAACTTATGGATGTCAATTCAACCGGTCTTGGAGGGATCAAAGAAGCTGTTTTTTCAATTCAAGGGAAACAAGCCTGGAGCCTGACAAAATTTGAAAGTGGAGTCCACCGGGTGCAGCGTGTTCCTGACACCGAATCATCGGGAAGAGTTCACACCTCAACTGCCACAGTGGCTGTTCTTCCAGAAGCAGAAGAAGTAGATGTCGTGATACAAGAAAGCGATTTAAAAATTGATACTTTCCGCGCATCAGGGGCAGGTGGGCAGTATGTTAATAAAACAGAATCCGCCATTCGCATTACCCATATTCCAACTGGATTTGTGGTTGCCTGCCAGGATGAGAGGAGCCAGAGGCAAAATCGAGAAAAAGCCATGCGTATTTTAAGAACCCATCTCTATGAAATCAAAATGAGAAAACAAATTGAAGAACAGGGAAATTTACGAAGACAGCAGGTAGGAACAGGAGAACGATCGGAAAAAATTAGAACCTATAATTTTCCACAGAATAGAATTACAGATCATCGTCTTGGCTCCTCCTTTCATAATGTTCAAGAAATCATGGATGGAGATCTGAATGAATTAACAGAAAGTTTAAGGAAATGGGAACAGGAAGAAGCCTTAAAAGCAGTGAGTTGATTCCCCCTTTTGACTATCTAACCAGAGCCACAGACTCCTCTGGAAACGTGAGGGTTCTTGCTGCGCGAACAACCCGTATGGTCGAAGAATGCCGAGAACGGCACAAAATCTACCCGACAGTTACGGCAGCCGTAGGGCGCATACTCACTGCAGCCGCTCTCATGGGCGCCTGTCTAAAAGGAGAAGAAACGCTTACTCTGCGGATTTTTGGGGATGGACCCGTTGGGGGAATCATTGCTGATGCTAATGCTAAAGGAGAAGTCAGAGGATATGCTAAAAACCCTCATGTCCATGTTCCTTTAAATTCTTGGGAAAAATTAGATGTTTCTGGCATTATTGGAAATCAGGGATCCCTCTGTGTAACTTATGATCTGGACATGGAAAAA
This sequence comes from bacterium, assembly GCA_021800275.1. Taxonomy (GTDB): domain Bacteria; phylum Vulcanimicrobiota; class JABDET01; order JABDET01; family JABDET01; genus JAKAVV01. The sequence goes on along the minus strand of JAJYZB010000013.1, from coordinate 16,379 downwards.
CCTTATACTGGATGCACTCCGATTATTTCTGGAGAAATTGCTAAAGATCTGGTTTATTACTTTTACACCTCTGAACAGATCCCCGCAATTGTTTCCCTGGGAGTTTTAGTAGGATGGGATGGAGTCATTGCTGCAGGTGGTATTCTGCTGCAGCTGCTTCCAGGGGCTGAAAAGTCTTTGATCCCAAAACTTGAAAAAAATGCCGCAGAACTATCAGATGTCAGTCATTTAATCCAGGAAGGGGAAACACCTGAAGGCTTAGTTGAAAGAGCTTTAGGAGGACTCGAATTCAAAATTTTAGGAAAGCAGAGGGTGCATTTCAAATGCCGCTGCTCTAAAGAAAAGCTGAAAGAGATCTTAATGGCATTAGGAAAAAAAGAAATTCAAGACATTCTGATAAAACAGGGAAAAGTAGAAGCTGCCTGCCCCTTCTGCAGCCACAAATACCTGCTCTATCAGAAGGATCTGGAAGCTCTATTATCTGGAATCACATAAAACCAGATCAGCCTGTCTGGACCCCTGCGCCTGAGTTAGACCGCCCTCCACCTGAAGATTGGCTGTCCTCTTGAGCTATCTGCTGATAAGAATCCACAACCGTATTCGCTGTTTGTGCCTCATTTTGAACAGACTGAGTCCCTTCATTATTATAGATATTTCCTAATCCAGTAACTGGAGACGGTCCTGAAGCTCCACCTGCGCTGGCTCCCCCGCCGCCTCTGCTGCCACCCAAAAGTCCACCAATTGCTGAAACAGCTATCCCTGCTATGGCTCCCATATTGGACCTCCTCTAAAAAAACAATTTTGATGCTATTATTATACCATCAAACTAGAGAAAGGTCTATGAGCATTTGTTTCAAAAGCATTAACTTTCTGTTAATAAAATGTAAATATTTAACCCAATTAATTGAAAGTTCAACGAATTTACGAAAAAATGGAGCTGTATAGAAACCGCGCAGCGAGAAACCTATGCACCGGCAGTTGATTGAAAATTCAAAGAATTTAAAGAAGAGTGGAGCCGCAGCAAATCTGCTGACAAAAAAAATTCCTGCTTATTCCGTTTAACACAAATCGCTATAAACAGAATAAACAGGATTTTTACTGATCAAGATCACGCAAATAAATTATCCACCTTGAGGCTGACTTCCACTTCCACTTCCCTGACTGTCCTGCTGAGCCACTTGCTGATAAGAATCCACGACTGTATTTGCAGTTTGTGCCTCATTTTGAATATTCTGCGATCCCTGGCTATTATAAATATTTCCTAATCCCTTTACAGGTGATGGTCCTCCACCTCCGCCGACTGCGCTTGCCATTCTGCATCCCTCCTTTTGAAAGATTACTTTTATTGTATCACTAAAATCTGAATCTGTCCATAGAAATTTCCTGGATTTCATTTCAAGCAAGTTAACACTTTGTTAAAAAAATGTGAACTCAGCCAGTTAGCGCTTTTTTCTGTATTTCAATCAGTTCTCTGATTCCTTTTTCCCCTAAATCAAGGAACCGCTTCAAATCCTGATGCGAAAAAATTTTTCTCTCCCCTGTCGCCTGAATTTCTACAAACTGCCCGGAACCTGTCATCACTAAATTTAAATCCACATCTGCTTTTGAATCTTCCTGATAATTTAAATCCAAAAGAATATCCCCTTTTACCATTCCAACACTGATTGCTGCAACAGAATCTTTAATAGGAGAAGAAGAAACAAGTCCTTTGGCAGCGAGTTTATTCAATGCTTGACTCAAAGCCGCAAAAGCTCCTGTAATCGCGGCTGTCCGGGTTCCGCCATCTGCCTGGATGACGTCACAGTCCAGCCAGATTGTTCTCTCGCCAAGTAGTGAAAGATCCACGACTGACCGAATCGAACGCCCAATCAAACGTTGAATCTCCATAGTTCTTCCGCTTGTCCTGTTTGATTCTCGAGGTGTTCTGGTATGAGTTGAACCAGGAAGCATGCCATATTCTGCTGTAATCCATCCCCCTGGAACATTTTGACTTTTCATCCACTGAGGAACCTTTTCTTCGACACTGGCAGCGCAAATGACTTTAGTATCCCCCATTTCAATAAGAAAAGAACCTTCAGGATGTTTCAAATAGTTTCCTGTTATTCGAACAGATCTGACCTGATCAGGAAGTCTTCCATCAACTCGGGGTTTCACAAGAAACGACCTCCTCAGGAGTCCAGGGGCGAATAAATTTAAGATCCAGCAGTTCTGCCTTCACCTTCCAACCCAGGACTTTTTCAGCCCATTCCTCTATATGAGGAGATTGTTTTGTCACAAAAAGTTCATGATTTTTTACGGCTTCATTAAAAACAATATTCCCTTTATTCAACTTTTGACGAGAGTCAATTCCATGATAAACTTTTTTATTTTTAAAATCTTCAGCGAACTCTTCTGCCAAAGAATTGGCTGGATCAATGACTGCGCAGTCAGGCAGAGAATCTTCAAACTGTTTCTTCAAGAAGGGAAAATGAGTGCACCCTAAAATCAAAGCATCAATCTTCCCTCGAATAGGCTTCATGTATTCTCTTACAGCAGAAACTGTTCTTGAAGAAGAAAGATCCCCTTTTTCCACCAAAGAAACAAGTTCGGGACAGCTCTGCTCAAAAACAGGAATAGCGGGATCTTTTTCATGAATCATTTTTTTAAAAATCCCGCTTTTTGCGGTAACTTCATTGGCTGCAGCTCCGATCCCCTTTCCTTGCGTGGCTTTTAAAGCAGATTTAATCCCTGGACCCACAACCCCATAAAAAGGGACAAAAGAGTACGGGCGAACTTTTGGCAGAACAAGGGCTGATGAAGTGTTGCAGGCAAAAATAACAGCCTCTACCTTTTTTTCTAAAAAAAACTTTAAAATCTTCCGAATAATAATCTCCAATTCCTCCGGTGTTTTTCCGCTGTAAGGGACATGAGCTGTGTCAGCCAGATAAACAACCGATAGATTCGGCATTTGTTTTAAAAGCGGCTTGAGAACTGTAAAACCACCAACTCCAGAATCAAATGCGCCAATCTTCATGATTTCCAGTTTCGCCACACGAGTCACTTGACCCTTCGAATCTGCAAATTCAGCGATTTAACTCCTATGACGGCCCAGATTAGCAGACCACAGAATGTCTGCCTTCTTCTGGCAAGTAGAAAGGCGTGTCAATCCTTAAAAATTAGAATGGCTGTGTGTCAGAGATGCTCGCACGTAATTCTCTATGCCCTGATTTAAAATTTCAGCTAACTTTTCCCTAAAATCAGGATTTTCCAATTTATGTTCGTCTTTCAAATTCGTAATAAATCCTAATTCAACCAGAACAGCAGGCATGAATGTATGCCTTAAAACATAAAAAGGCGCTTTTCGGATTCCTAAATTTAAAAATCCTGAACGTTTGGCAAGCGAATTTTGAACAAACTGAGCCAACGGTTTATCCATAGGTTTATACCACCAAGTTGATACTCCGTGAACCCAGGGATAGTAAGAAGCATTGATGTGAATAGCCATAAATAACGCAGCATGGTCATAATTTGCCACATTGGCTCTACACTGAAGCTCTGCCACAGCAGTGCCTTGATATCCCAGACATTCGGTATCCGTTGTTCTGGTCATCACGACATGAAATCCATCCTGTTTAAGAAGAGCCCGCAGCCTCAATCCGACATCCAGAGTCACATTTTTTTCTTCCAAACCGCCTGGACCAATGGCTCCGGTGTCTTCCCCTCCATGTCCTGGATCCAGAGCAATTGTAATATGATTTCTTTTAAAAGCAGCAAGAGGCGCTGTTTCAGGTAAAATTGAAGTGAAACCCTCCCCTGTTAAATTTCCCAAATTTTTTAAAGCCACTTTTTGAAGAACTGGATACAAAGAAATTCTTATACCGTTTCTGGTGTCTTTTAAAAAAACATGAATAGGAGAATAAGGCGCAAAAACCAGTCTTGTTACTGGAACAGGAGCAGCTTGAAATTGAGCAAGTCTGATCTTGTTTAAGAGAGAACTCTTATACCTCAACCCTTTTTCAACATTTTTAGTAGTATCCAGAAAATCAATAAAAAAACGATTGTCAGGTGGTTTCAATTGATGCCACACATAAGGAGTGCTTCCAGACAGCCTAACTACAGCCTCAAATTGTCCTTTCTTCCCTGTTTTAAAATGAATGCCAGTCAAAGAGGTAGGTGGGGGATAAGCTGTTGAAGGAGCCTGAGCTAAAACTGTACCAACAGGCTTCTGCTGGGGTTGAGGCTGGAACAGTTGTTTCAAAATGGGCTGCTTAACAGCAGCGATGCCCTTAGTGATTCCAGTATATGAGAACTTTAAGGAAAACTTTGTGCCGTTATGATTAGACTTCAGGTTCCAATTTACAGTCCCAGGTTGGAAATGGATCACAAATCCAACCACGTTCGGAGCAACGTGATATTGATAAAAGGAGATCTTTGTAATAAAGCTGTGAATCGGAGGAGTCGGAGGAGTCACTTTTGAAGAAAGAAAAGCGGATGGAATTTTACCTGTAATCTCGTGCTGCTTGGCGTGAATCTTGACATTTGGTTCAATACGATTAGACGAGTGAACCTCTAACTTCACTGCATTCTTTTTGAAATCAACAGCCATTCCCAAAATCGTAGGATCAAGATACCAACGATTTTGTTCTGGACTTGAAACAAGGCTTGCGTGAAAAGCGCTGGCATAACTGTTTAAGGGATAATACCACTGACCCCTGGATAACAAAGGATGAGGAATAAAAGGGATCCCTACTCCATGAAGAACAAGTCCTGATGGGAAAATAAAGGAGTAGTGGTGATGGCTGACCACCATAATCTGGTTCTGTGACGGGTCGTACTTAAATTTTTCTCCTAAAATCGCGGCTATTTGCTTTAGGATCGGGTTATCTGCTGCCAGATAAATAGAATTATTTTGAATCTTAATGCCTGACAGCACAACAGGTTGACCATAAACCACCAGCTGCGGAACCTGGCTGCAGAACACTGTCCTGGCTGCCAGGCAGAAAATAATTCCAAAAATGACTTTTCTGATTTTATTCCCCATTCTCTCTCCCTTCGTTAAATCATTGTTTTTTTCAGAGCTGTCAAGCTCCTGCCTTTTTGCTGCCCATGCCCAGCGCTTATTTCCCCAAAATTCCCCAAGCGCCAAGTAAATGAGCCTACCTCAGGCAGAGCGAACAACCTCCTTCCAAATCAACTTTTATTTATTCTTACTTACTATATTAACAAAATTTGGCTTACTTTGCAAGGGTCTCCAACTAAAAATTCCTGTCCCCACTCTAATTCGCACATCTTTCACTCCTGAAATTCCGCAAAAACTCAAAGCCAGAGCCCTATTGGCGAGGGTATTTCCCCTTGAGCTTCCCGAAGGATGAATGACAATATTGACGATTCCGTCATGAGAACGTGAAACGGATAAAATTTTAAATCCAGAGGGAAGAGGAGTTTTTAAAAGCCAACTCATGCTGTCAGGAGACTCGGAAATAGCAGCGGCCACGGCCTTTTCTATCGTAATATTGCCAGGAAATCGAAGGGTTACAGGGACAAGATAATGACTTCTCTTAAGCTCTAAATAAACGATTCCTTTTTGATACTCACCCGTCATATAAGGAAATGGAGTCAGATCCAGATTATCATTAATCCAAAATTTCCTCAAAGAAAATCTCCCTAACTCAACCCCTCCTTCTCCCAGAGTTTCAGGATTTCCATTCACGGAAAATAAAACGGCTTTATACTTTGGAAGCTGTTGAAATGTGGCCAAAATACCTGGAATAAGCAGCGGCGCTTCCTCAGCAGGAGGCGGGGTTTTAAAATTAATGAAGATGGTTTTGCCGCCCGTTGAAACCTGAGGAAAAGTTCCTTTGTCAGGGAAGAGAGGAAGAAGATTCTTTGGATTAGGATCTCCTTTTTCAAGATCTGAAATCAAAATTGAAGGAGTTAATCGAGTGACTGACACTGTTATTGGAACCAGCAGCTGAGCGCTCTTTTCGGGAAAATAAAGCTGGGCATAAATTTTGTGGTGAAAAAAACCGCATGATGCCGCAAACGCTGTGATTAAACAACCTGTAATCAGTAGAAACAAGGTTAATTTTCTTCTGTTCATGCCTTTATCCATAGAATCATGCGCTGTCAACAAGGGAAGATTCCCAGGTCGGTAGTTCTGTCAAAGCTTCTGCAGGTTTATAAAGGGCTTCCAGCCGAGGAGCCGCTTTTTTTAATGCGGCGATAACATCGGGATCAAAAGATTTACCTTTCTGCATTTCAGCCTGCTCAAGCACAATAGGAATAGGATACGCTTTTTTATAAGGCCTCTCTGTTGCCAGAGCATCAAAAAAATCAGAAACCGATAAAATTCTTGCTCCGATCGGGATCTCTTCCCCTTTTAATCCATCAGGATATCCTGAACCATCATACCTCTCATGATGATGTTTCACATAATTGACGACCTGGGTCCATGGAAAACTGACCTGTTCCAAGATTTTCGCTCCTGAAACAGGATGCTCTTTCATGACTTGAAACTCTTCAGCAGTTAGTTTTCCCTGTTTCAAAAGAATGGCATCTGGAACTCCAACTTTCCCAATATCATGCAGGACAGCGGCAATAGCTAAAGAATCGGTTTCATCTTTTGACAAGTTTAAAACTTTTCCCACTTCTGCCGCAATCACAGAAACTCGATTGGTATGACCTGCTGTATATTTATCTTTCGCATCCAGGCATCCAATAATGGCTTTTACCGTTTCAAAATAAGACTCTTTCAATCTGGCATTTAATTTTGCTATTTCAATATTGACCGCCATCTGACCTAGAAGAGTTGAATAAAGAGCTAATTCAGCATCATTTTTAGGTGTCAATTCAAGGGCTTTTTTAAACTGCTCGTTTGCTTCTGCCACAAAACCATCTCGAGCTAAAATACCTCCTAAATTAAAATGCGCATACAGATCATTAGGGTTTAATTCACATGCCTTGGAATAAGCATCCTGAGCTTTTCCCATAAGAGCTAAATGAGCATAAACAGATCCAAGATTATAAGCAGCATAACCATCTTGAGGATTCAATTTGAGAACTTCTTCCAGCTGCTCCATGGCAAGGGAGTATTCTCCTAATCTCTGATAACAGAGAGACAAATGATACCGTATATAAGATTCCTGCTGTGAAGAACCTCCTGTTTTTTCTAACACTTTCTTGTAAGTGTCAATCGCAGAAATCAAATTATCAATCTTTTCATAAGCAAGAGCAAGCCCTAAATAACAGTCAACCGGAGTTTTAACCGGTTCAATCGAAATTGCCTCTTGAAAAGAATGAATGGCTTCTTCAAAAGAACCAGTCTGATTATAGGTGAGCCCTAGGTGATAAAAAACAGAGGGATCTTTAGAACTCAGTTTAGCCGCTTCTTTCAAGCTTCCAATCGCCTCATTCCATTTTCCCAATCGGGTCAAAACCATCCCAAGATTGAAATAAGGTTCCTTAAACTCGGGCTGGAGCTGAACAGATTGTTTATACGCCTTTTCCGCTTCATCCAGACGATATAATTCCTGATAACACTGCCCCAGCATAAAATGGGCTTTTGAATCCTGGGGATTGAATTGAATAATTTGCTGTAAAAATTTAACAGCCTGCTCATACCGCCCCAGTTTCAAATAAACTTCTGCCAACAGATAAATTCCTTTTTCATAAGAGGGATCTGTGTCCTTCAGCTTTTCCAGACAGCGAACAGCCTGGGATAATTTATCAGCTTTTAAATAGCAGAGAGAAAGAAAATAATAAGCGCCTATTTTCGTTTTATCATTTTCAAGCACTTTTTCAAAAGTCCGTGCGGCAGGGTCCCAACTTTCTGCCATGAAAAGAAGAAGCCCATAAAGATAAAGAGAAGCAGAGTTGCTGCCCAATGCTTTCATGTGTGAATCAAAAAAAGAAATCCCCTCTTTGAGACTTTTGCAAAGCCCATACGCAAATCCCTGACAGGACAAAGGAAAAACGCTGCCAGGAGACGCCGCGGCTTCTTTCTCAAATACCTCAACAGTGGCGGCGAGTTTTTCTTTTAAAGGGTAAGAGACATCTTCAGGAATCAGTTTCTCTAAATCAGCAAAAATAGAAGGTTCCAGTTCAATGGCTTTTTCCCATTGATGAACCGCCAGATCAAGTTTTTTGGAAAATCTTGCCAAAAAAGACCCATCAAAAAATCGAACTGCGGAACTTTTAGGAGAATGTTCAAGGGCGCTTTGAAATGTTTTTGCAGCTTGCATCCCATCCTGTTTAGCATCATAAAGAAGGGCAAGCGCAAAATAGGAATCTCCATCTTTAGGATTAAACACAACCATTCTTTCGTATTTTTTCAATGCTAAATCAAGATTCATCCTATTCTCCCTTGATTTAATTTCCACGATCTTAAGGGTAATCCTGTGTTTTTTTAAGTTTCAGTGGGAGGATTCTAAAGCTTTTTTTTGAATTTTTTTAATATGATGTGGATCATAATGATTAAAAATTGTTTTAAAAGAACATTATTTATCGCGGCTCTTCTGACTGCAGCGGCTTTTCTCGTGTTTAAAATCATTGATGCGGAACAGTTAACTCCTCTTTTACCAGCCCAACAAATGGCAAACTTTTTCGGAACAAAATACTCTCAAAAATCAAAAAGACCCACAGCACAAAACGTTCTAAAGCCTGTTTTTGAAGCTTCTGAGGCGGCTGCTGCTTATCACAAGGACTTTCAAAATAGAACTCGAATTCTGGCATCCAAAATCCTTGTGCTGACTAGAAAAGGGAATACTTTTACAAGGAAGGCGTTTCAATATGAACTCAACCAAATCAATGAAGGTGTGGAGAGCTTGAGTGACGACCTAAACCACCTCAAATCCAGCACGAATTTATTAAAAGAGAGAATGCATGAGAAAGGAATTTATGCAGTTTTTGCTGGAAAATTTAAAGTCTTGTGGAATCCCAGATTTCAAATGATAAAAAAAATAAATACTCAACTTCAGGCAGCCATGATTCCTTTACAAAAACCTATTACCTCCCGCAGGCAGGCGATTTCTCTTTTAAAGAAGCCCGCGTTTTTACTAGGAAAACTCCATTCCAATGCGAAAATTCTGCATGTTGACTTTGCAACCATGGGAAATCTGCTGGAATTTTTCGTTGCCTTTCCGCCAAGCATGATCACAGCACCAAAGGGAAGAGTGCTGGGCCAATCATGGCTGGCACAGGAAAAACAAACAGGGGGATGGGGTATTGCTGATCCGCTTCATCCAGGAAGAAACTTTTCTGCGCACGCCATTTATGCTATCGAAGACACCAATCCCCACCATGTGGTATGGGCTAGTCAAGCTACGATTATGGACTTCCTGTTAGGAAGAGTTAAAGGACAGGATTATCCTTACAAAAATTCTTCTGAAGTCCCATACTGTGAACGCTGCCACACTTTTAGACCTGGAATGCACGCTTTTACCTGGTGCCAACCGACAAATTCAAAAACCATGATCGATGCCTGCAAAATCCTGGAAAAAACAGTCCGCTGAAGATTGGATTATTTCCGGCTCCTCTCAAGCCCAAAATCCAGGTTTTGCTTTTTTAGACTCTAATTTCTTCAGCGGGACCTACGGGCAGTACAGTGTACTTGCTCATGACCCATTTTTAATTTTTGAAGCAAAAGGAAGCCTGATTAAAATTATCCAGCCGGAGGGTGCTGCTTTTTTTCAAGGAGAACCCCTGGAAGTGTTAGAAAATCTGCTTCTGCAGTGCAGCACCAGGTATTCTGAATTTTTAGATGAAAATCAATTTTTTACCCCGGGAGCATTTGGCTTCTTGAGTTATGAGTTAGGATACCCTTTGCAAAACCTGTCCTGTCTGCCTGAGGACGATCTATTGATTTCTGACGTCTGGTTTGCTTTCCACGACAAAATCTCAATCTATGATCACCAATCCAAACTTTCCCTGAAATTCTCTATCCCTGAGAACAACCACGCTTTTCTCGATCTTCCTCATCTGACTAAAGGAAAACTTCCAGAGAATCGCTCAAAAATTAAACAACAGGTTGAGTCGGAAAATCAATTATTCAAAAAGAGCAAACACGTTGAACATTCTTATTTCACAACTTCTTTTACACAGGGGGAATACGCGCAGGCTTTTAATAAAATCATGGATCATATTAAGCGCGGAAACATCTACCAGGCGAATTTATCCCAAAGATTTTCTTTTCCTTTCAATGGAGACCCATGGAACGCTTATTCAACCTTAAGGACATCCCATCCAACTGCTTTATCTGCCTGTTTAAATACAGGGAGAAATTTCATTTTAAGCGCATCCCCTGAACTTTTTCTGAAAAAAAAGGGAAAACTCATTGAAACCTGCCCAATTAAAGGAACAAAGCTAAAACCAATTCATTCTGAAGAAGAAGCGACTGTCATGAATGAGCTGCTTCAATCTGAAAAAGATCGCGCTGAACACCTCATGATTGTGGATCTGGAAAGAAATGATCTGGGAAGAGTATGTGAAACAGGAAGTATCCAAGTCAAAGATTTAACACGGGTTGAAACTTGTGGCAGCGTATTCCATCTGGTTTCAACTGTTTCAGGAAAATTAAATCCAAAAACAGGATTAAGAGAAATTCTACGAGGAGTTTTCCCAGGAGGTTCCATCACCGGTGCCCCTAAAAAGAAAGCCATGAGCATTATTGCTGAAATTGAACCTGTTGTTCGAGGGGTTTATACAGGCGCATTAGGCTGGATCGGGTTTTCAGGAGATTTCATGTTCAATCTGCCGATTCGCACCGCAGTCATTCAAGATAGAGTGGCTCACGTTTCGGTTGGAGGAGGCATTGTGGCAGATTCTACTGCTGAAGGGGAATATCAAGAAATTCTGGATAAAGGAAAAGCGTTCTTTGAACTCTTTAAAAATACATCTACCGCCATCTGATGACTTTCCTGACGGGAAAGGAATTTTTGAAACATTCTCTGCAGTGAATGGAGTTCCAGCTCTGTTTGAAGAACACTGGACCAGACTAAAAAATTCCTGCAGAGAATTAAATTACCCTATTGACGTTAATCCTTCCGAGATAATAAAAGTCATCCAAAATGGAATTTCTGGATTAGGAAGGAAAAAAATCAGGCTAACTTATTGTCCTGATTCTGAATTTTTCATTCAAATTCTTGAAGCGAAATCACTTCCGCGAGAATGGAAGCTGACCCTTTCAGTGGTTGAGCCTGCACCCCTGGCAGCTTACAAAACCACGAACCGTAAGCATTATGAAGAATTGTGGGAAAAAGCTGTTCAAAATAATTTTCATGATGCCTTAATGGTGTCCCGTGATGGGAAGATTCTAGAAACCACAAGAGCTAATTTTTTCATCTTTGCGCATAGAAAACTCATCACTCCTCCAGCAAATGGAAAGATCCTTCCAGGAATCGCAAGATCAAAAGTAATTCAATATTCAAGTCAATTGGGAATACCTGTGGAAGAAAGAGAGATAACACTTGAGGAAGCGCTGGCAGCCGATGGATTTTTCGCAACCAATAGTTTAATAGGCATCATGCCTGTGCAGCGCATTGGCGAGATCCAAAAAGAAAAAATCTGCCCCCAGATCAAGGAGTTGAAAGCAAACATAAATCCAGTTCTGATCTGTTCTCCAATTTGCACAAATAAGTCAGAGCAACCCAGACGTTAACTCAAAACACTTAACAGCCGCTAGAAGAGAATGACTCACATAATCAATTCTAACCTCAGAGGTTGAAAGACACCCTCTTACCCCACCAACTGCCAGATGCGGCTGAGGCATGCAGAAGGTATCCTGCGGATAGATCATCAACTGGCTTAAAAAACGCATGGCGCTTTGACATGAAGCTTCATATTTAGACTGCCTGGATCTGTCCCCAACCAACTGCGCCACTCTCCAGGCAGCTGCTATTCCCTCTGCGATAAAAAGAGTATGAAAACTTGGTCCATAAGGATGCAGCTCAATTAAAAAAGCACCGCTTTTTTCCTGCTGCCAGTCCAATGCCCAATCTGCTATTTCAAAAACAAAATCGGCATACTGTGGTTCTTTAAGAATCGAATAAACCGCACCCCATCCCTGAGGATGCCATCCCACCATCCCCCAAGGATGAAGAGCTCGAAATCGGCGTTTAAACCAATCAAATTGAGTTTTCAATCCTTTCAGGTCGCCAATTTCTCCTGTCGCTTTGACTGAGGATGCCAGAGCCAAAATTGCTGATCCTGTAAAAAAATCATGGTCGGTTTCAAATCCTCTTGCTTTTGGAGCATAAGAAATTCTTCCATCATCTTGAAAAAAGTTTTTAATCCTGACTACTAAATTTTGAAAATAACCCTGATGCAGTTGAGAATCTTCCGAATTTGCTAGAGCAGTCAAAAGGACGCAGTCAGCCATAGGAGCAGCAGGCTGGCCAGGGAGAGATAATCTGGCTTCCCCCTTTTCAACTTTAAGATACTGAAGACAAGATAAAAGCCCATTTACAGCGGTTTTCCGCCAGGAAGGTTCCTGCATCATCCTGCCCGCGATCTCTAAGACCTCTAAAGCATGAAGAATTCTCGCGGATGTTCCCTTTTTTTTGATGAAACCCTGAACAGGCAAATTGAGATAAGTCGGAAATCCGCTTGCCATTGAGTGGAGATTGATGTAATTCCCTAATAGAAAAATTTGCTCTCGAAGATTTTCTCTGGTGAAACCTTCTCCAGAGCGATCAGGGAAGCCATTCAACAGTTTCCAAACTCGATTCCCTCTTCTCAGCCAGCTTTCTGTTTTATAGGTTGACCAAACACAGGGCCCTTGAGCAATCCCCGCTTTTTTCATCAATTGTTTGACCACCTGTTCTTTTGTCCAGTTATAATAAACAGGAACATACGGCAGAAAAAAACCTTTTAAATTTCCTTTTTGAACTGAAAGAGAATCCAACCCTCTCCTCATTTTTCGCGCGGCTTTCTGTTCTGAAACCTCGCCTAACCATTCTCTATCATGGAGAATCGAGACTGACAAACTGATCTCTTCCACTGCGATCCCTTTTCTTTTCTGAGCAAATCTTTTATCTTGATACGCATACTTTGCCGCTTTGCCAATACAAGCATCAAGGGTATCCCCCCAGGTAACCCCGCAGCCTATAATCCCTTTATGAAATAGGGTCACTGAAACCGCAAAAACAGGGTCTGAAATAAGATTTTCAGGAATCGGTTCCCCTGCCAGAGGTTTTCCTGCTGCAGAATACAAATATTCCTGAGCGCGCCTGGTGAGAATTTGACCTATGGTCTGATCTTGAGGCCACTGATTCAATTTGTTCTCCGGGAATCCATAAGGCAGCCAGTATTCCCCTGGTTCTACACATTTGGTCAGATCGTGTCGGAAAAGATCATGAGGTTCGAAAGGGGAAATTTTCGCATTATTGACTCGAGCATGACGGTACTGTTCCACTTCATTGGTATAAACCTCTGTATTAGGGAGAGCCCCCCCTAATTTAGTTTCATAAGCCTGACTGCGGGCCACGATCCCGTATCTAGAAAAATCTAATTTTCCGGGACTAATCTTTTCCAGGGGGCTGAAAAAAGTAACGCCTATCTTCAATTTCTTAAGCTCTTCCAGAGTAAGAGTTCCGCGGGAAACATGAATTGTTTTAATGGTGGCTAAAATAACATCTCTACAAGGATCTGCATCTGCGGGATTGAAATGCCAGAACCCATCTCTAACCAATCTGTGATCCGTTTCACGATAACGAAAGCTGATAAAAGTGCCGCCTCTGGCATCATATTCCTGGTCAAGCCTGTGAGGAGGATGAGGGATCATTTTTTGAGAAAGATAAATTTCAGCGGCTCTGCGGGCTGCATGAGCGGGATGGAGTCCATCCTCAACCCTTAAATCTAACCATTTTTCTTTTTCTGAGACTGCTCTTTTGTATCCAGGAATATAAACAGGAATAGGCATCTCCAGATCTTTCCATATATCAAACAGGGTCTCAACTCGGTATCCCAGCCCCTGCATTCTTTCCATTCCTCCTCTCCAGGGAAAATGAACCAGGCATATTCCTCCCTCAACCTCAAATCCTTCCTCTTCAAGAGCTTTAACTCCCTTAATCATGGAAGTGCCTGAGCTGAGAGAATCATCAACTAAAACAACTGATTTTCTTTTGTCCACTGGACCTTCAATTTGTCTGCAGGAACCATAGATTTTTCTCTCATCCCTAATCGAAATGCCTGTATATCTTCCCTCTCCTAAAAGAACGATGGCGCTGAGAAGAGGCATCCCTGTATAGCCAAACGTCGCAATTTGTGGAGCTCGAAATCCTCTCAATTTGTCCAATAAACAAAGAGCTGCTAATTGAATTCCCCTGGAGGTCAAAGAGACAGTCCAACTGTAAAACATCCAGGCAGATAATTTCCCGTCACGAAGCCGGATCGGCTGCTCATTATCAGCATAAAGTATGGCTTTTTCTTTCAGGAGAAGACGGAGTTCTTCACGCAGAGCTTCAATATTCTGATCAGGTGAGTCTTTGAGCATAACAGAGGAATCGTTCTTCTCTTCACAGAACTTTTATTCCTGCTTGAAATGTTGGTACTGCTCTCTCATTAAAAATCACAATCCGAATTATCTGGATCTGCCTGCTGATTTTGATCTAGGGAGTGAAGCTCCACGCTGTTCCCGCCACTGGAGATTTTTATGTGATCACTGCGGCAAGCCCTTTCATTTTCAAGATTTAGCTTTTTGCCCTAAAGAAAAAGTTCCCTTCTGCAAAAAATGCGCTTTATCCACCGTTCGAAAAAATTGCGAGTTTTGGGGGTGGAAATATTATTGGGACTATCAATGCCCTTACTGCGGCCTGTGGCATCCAGGGATTGATTATGCGGAGTACAGCGATAAAACAGAAATCCCCTCCTCCTTTTTATCAAAAGAAACTTATCTGCAGCAGCCATTCCCAAAAAATTTCTTGGTAGAAAAAAATAAAGTTTCTGACAAAATAGTTGAAAAAATTTGGAATGAAAATGCAAAAACATGGGGAGAAATCTGTGGAGACCAAGGAGATTTTGCCAGAAGATATTTTACTGACCCGATTTTATTTCGCCTTCTTGGAGAAGTGAGGGGGCAGACTATTTTGGATGCAGGCTGTGGACAAGGATATCTCTCCCGAATGTTAGCCCAAAAAGGAGCTAAAGTATTCGGGGTAGAGAATTCCAAGCAGCTTTTTGAGCAAGCAGAGTTTCGAGAAAAAGCAGAGCCAGCAGGCATCCAATATATCCATGACTCCATCAGCAGGATGCCCTTCTTAAAAGACAAAAGCATGGATGCCATTGTATGCAACAATGTATTTATGTACTGCCAGGATATAAGAGGAGCCTTACAAGAGTTTGCGCGTATTTTAGCGCCAGATGGCAGAATTGTAACTGTGTTTACTCATCCCTGTTTTTCTGGTTCTGGAACAAGATGGCATCAGGTCCCTGTAGATGCCCCCAGAAAAGAGGAATGGGGATCCATGATCATAGGATACTATTTCAGTCGAGAACCTTTCTGGTTTCTACCCACTAGTTATGAGCATAAACTGCTCTTTTTTCACCGCACATTAGGAGATTATTTCGCCGAATTCCAAAAATGTGGTTTCATTGTAACAGATCTGGTTGAACCGGAGGTATCTCCTGAAGCCGAGAAAAATCTCCCACCGCAAATCACTGCCCAATACGCGAGTCTTCCTCAATCTATCGCCCTGCGCCTTGTTTCCAAAACTAAAAACTCTAAAAAGTCTAATTAACATTTTGTTAACAATTCACCTAAAAATCTACATATTGATGCTAGATGGACTAATGGTCATGTGATATAATTCTATATTATGAAGCTAGGTTCTCTGCCTATTTACTAATCTGAAAAGTGCGTGATAAACAAAATATATAATAAAATTGGGATTCACGAAAATCACCAAAAAATCACCTGGAGAAGGGATAGAATATAAAAACTAAATCTTAGGAGGTTGGTCATGGCAGTGTCAGGAGGGAATTTCTTACCACCCATAGGTCGTGTAGGAGATCCATTTTTTAATCCAAGCCCAATCGAAAATCTGCCACTAGAAAAAATAAACCCTCAGCCTAATCTCCCCAGTGATATTATTATTGAGGCTGTGGAAATTGCTGAAACCCCTGAAATTCATGAACTCGGCGAAATCGTAGAAGCCCCTGAACTCCCGGAAACTCCTGAACTCCCGGAAACTCCTGAAATCCCTGAGGCTCCTGAAACTCCAGAAATTCCTGACATTTTTGAAATTTCACCAGAGATGCCAGAATGCTGCGAGTGTGAAGCCCCTGAAACTCCTGAATTCCCTGAACTCGGCGAAATCGTGGAAGCCCCTGAACTCCCGGAAACTCCTGAATTCCCTGAACTCGGCGAAATCGTGGAAGCCCCTGAACTCCCGGAAACCCCTGAATTC
>JAJYZB010000012.1 GCA_021800275.1 bacterium | reverse complement strand
GCTGTTAAAAGGCTGATCACCCACCAGAACACGCGATCTGTTTTTTGATCCAGCTTCCGTTCTAAATGATCGAATTTCTGATCCATTTTATCGAATTTCTCGTCAATCTTTGTTTCTAACGCAGCAAACTTCTGGTCTATTTTATCAAACTTCTCGTCAACTTTACCGAATTTCTCGTCAATCTTATCAAATTTTTGCTGAAATTTTGTTTCTAGCTCGACAAACTTTTGTTCGAATTTCAGCCCCATTTCCCTCAGTTTCTGCTCAAACAGGGCAAACCGTTGATTCATTTCTTCTCTCAGGCTTCTCAGCTCTTGAAAGATCTGGGCAGTTATATTTTTTAATCCTTCTATTTCCCCTTCCATTCGGCTCACCCTGACCTCTAAACTTTCATCTTTTAATGCCATCTTCTTTTCCTCCTTCATTCTATCAAATTTTAAGGGCAAAATCAACCTTTTTTCAAGTCTAACACACGCTTGTCAAAAAACTGTCAAAAATACACAAGTTTCTATGAGTTTTAGTCACATTTAGGGAACTTCATGGTTCAGCGTTTAAACAAAAAAAGGGGGTATTGAATCAAGAACAGTGTAGAGGGAAATACTGTCTGTTCCAATACGATTGATATCTGGAAAACTGAATGTTAAAATAATGGAAATGGTAATTCCAAATTAAGACTGAAAATGGAAACAGCGATTCCAAATTCAGTCAAACTTCTCAGTTTCTTACCGCTCCTGCCGCTTCTGCAGGGGGAGTTTTTTCAAAAAGCCGACGAATAGGACAAAAGGGATAAAAAATAGAGCGAAAATTCTAAAATTAACGAGATAAGACAGGAAATTTCCCTGAGTTGTGAGATCCGAAAAAATTTTTGCTTTTGCCATGATCTGCGCATTAACCAGAGAATAGCCGTGCTGCAGAAAATAATGAGAGGTGCTTTGAATTCGAGAGGATAATAAAGTGGATCCAGAGCTGACATGCTGCGCAAGAGCGGTTTGATACTCTTGAGCTCGGCTCTGCAAAAGGGTTGTGGCAATGGAAATACCGATAGAGGATCCGATGTTCCGAATCATGGCTCTAAGACTTGTGGCAGCCCCCATCTTCTCTTTCGGGATATCTCCATAAGTGATGGTCTGCAGCGGGGCAAAAATAAGAGGCATTGAAAGCCCTAGAAAAAACTGGGGCCAGAAAAGATTCCAGTAGCTGATTTGGAGATTCAAGCGGGATAATAAATAAGTAAAAATTCCAGCGCTGACAGCTCCTGCAGCCATTAGAAATCGAGCATCAAAATAACTCATTAACACAAAACCCGTAATTGGCATGGCAACAAGAGTGCCGATCCCTCTGGGCAGGGTTGCAGTCCCTGCCTGAAAAGCCGTATATCCCAGAAGCAGCTGGAGATATAGGGGAATGGTCACTAAAGTAGCAAACAAGCCTTGAAACAAAAAAATAACAAGGATACAGCCAATAGCAAAAGTACGGTCCTTTAAAATCCGAAGATCAACAATCGGTTTTGGAGTGATCAGCTCCCAAACCACAAAGAAAAATAAAAATAAACCTGAAATCACGAAAAAAGTCGCAATTAAATGAGAAGACAGCCAGCCTTTCTCTTGTCCTTTATCTAAACAATACTGCAGTAAAGCGATCCCAATCATTAAAAACCCTAATCCCAGATAATCAACTGGATCTTTAGTTCTTTTTAAATAAGGAGGATCAAATAAAAATAAACTGACCAGCAGAAGGGCAACCAGTCCAATGGGAATATTAATAAAAAAAATCCAGCGCCAGGTATAATGATCTGTAATCCAGCCGCCGATCAGAGGACCCAGCATAGGAAATAACATGAGAGCCAGTCCATAAACAGAAACGGCCTGTCCTCTTTTCTCAGGAGGGAATGTTTCAAGAAGAATCGCATTGCTTGTAGGCTGAAGTCCTCCTCCGCCCAGTCCCTGAAAAATTCGAAAAACAATTAACCAGGTTAAACTCGGGGCAAATCCGCAGAAAATAGAGGAGATCATAAAAAGAACAAGACTGGATAAAAAATATTTTTTCCTCCCAAATCTCCCGGCAAGCCAGGCAGCAGTAGGAAGAACGATCCCATTGGAGATCAGATAACTGGTCAGAACCCAGGTGGCTTCTTCAGGAGTAACAGAAAGACTTCCAGCGATATGAGGAAGAGCAATATTGGCGACCGTTGTATCCAGCATTTCAATAGAAGTTCCTAAAAGAACAGAAAATACCACAATCCAGGGATTAATTTTTTTCATTCAACTCTAACCATTGATTCTGCAGTGGATTGGCAGCTGCTGTATCTCCCCTTACTCCACTGTAATGCTCCCTTTTTGTATGGGAGGTTTTTTCATCATGAAGATAATAGGAATAAAGGGAATAAAAATAAGACCAAAGATCCTGAAATTATCCAGATAAGACAATAAATTAGCCTGAGTTAAAAGCTGCGAAAAAATTCCCGCTTTTGCCATTAACTGAGACTGCATAGGGGAATATCCTTGGAATAAAAAGTAATGGGAAAAATTCTGCTGCAGGGAAGAAAGCACAGGAGATCCAGGGGTTAAATGTCTGACCAGGGCTGCTTGATGGCTCTGGGCTTTCTGCTGCAGAAGGGTTGCAGCAATAGAAATCCCGACAGAAGCTCCTATATTTCGAATTAATGCCCACAAACTCGTCGCATTTCCTAATTTTTCTTTAGGAATAAAAGCATAAGTAACAGTTGCCAGAGGAGTAAAAACAAGAGACATGGAAATTCCCTGCAGAAACTGGGGCCAAAAAATATTCCAGTAGCTGATATCCAGATTCAAATAAGAGAGAATAAAAATCCCGAGTCCTGCTCCAATTCCCCCAATGGCAATTAAATACCGAGAATCAAAATGTTTCATTAAAACAAAACCCGTTAAAGGCATTCCAACAAAAGTTCCAAGTCCTCTGGGAAAAACAGCCAGTCCTGCCTGAGTGGCAGTATATCCTAACATAAGCTGCAGAAAAAGCGGAACTGCCACAAGGTTTGCATAAAGTCCCTGCATTAAAAAAGTAACCAGAAGACAGCCTGCTAAAAAAGTTCTGTCTTTAAAAATCCGTAAATCCGTCATGGGTTTAGGAACCAGCAGTTCCCAGATGAAAAAGAAAAACAGACCTATTCCAGACACAATGAGAAAAGTTACGATTAAATGGGAAGAAAGCCAACCCAGTTCTTCCCCTTTATCTAAACAGTACTGTAAAAATGCGATTCCAATGGCAAGAAAACCCAATCCCAGATAATCCACCGGCTCTTTGACTCTTTTCAAATAATGAGGATCAAAAACAAATAAAGAAATAAGCAGAACTGCAATGATGCCAACCGGCACATTGACATAAAAGATCCAGCGCCAGGTATAATGATCTGTAATCCAGCCTCCAATCACTGGTCCCAGCATAGGAGCCAGCACAATCCCTAATCCATAAGCAGCCATCCCCTGCCCTCTTTTTTCCAGAGGAAAAGTCTCCAATAAAATCGCCTGACTGGAAGGCTGAAGTCCTCCTCCACCTAATCCCTGCAAAACTCTAAAGAAAATGAGGAAACTCAAACTTGGAGCAAGTCCGCACAGAGCTGAAGAGATCGTAAAAATAATGATGCTGACGATAAAATAACGTTTTCGACCAAATCTTCGAGACAGCCAGGCAGCAATAGGGAGAACAATCCCATTCGAAATAAGATAACTGGTTAAGACCCAGGTTGCCTCATCTGGGGTTACTGAAAGACTCCCTGCAATATGAGGTAAAGCGACATTGGCGATAGAAGTATCCAGAACTTCAATCGAAGTCCCCAGCATGACTGCAAAAGTTATAATCCAAGGATTAATTTTTCTCCTTGGATTCTGCTGCTCTCCTGAAAGTTCTACAGCCTGCTGCCCGCTCTGATCCATCTCATAGAATCCTCATGATTTTGAATGGAGAAAAACCGTTACTTCAGCCGACATTCCTGTTAAAAGTCCATTGAGATTCTGGTCAGGAGCAAAAGTGATTTTAACCGGTATCCTCTGGACAATTTTAACAAAATTACCGCTGGCATTCTCAGGAGGAAAAAGACTGGTTGCTGCTCCAGTGGCTCCGCTGACTGAATTCACAATGCCTTTATAAACTTTCCCAGGAAACGTGTCAACTGTAATATTGACTCTGTCCCCTGGCTTCATCCGGGTTAAAGCAGTCTCTCTAAAATCGGCTCTTACCCAGAGACTTTTTCCTACAGGAGCCAGAAGCAGCAGAGTCTGCCCTCTTGCTACCACAGCCCCAACTGTAACCTGGCGTCTGGTCA
Organism: bacterium; assembly: GCA_021800275.1. Lineage (GTDB taxonomy): Bacteria > Vulcanimicrobiota > JABDET01 > JABDET01 > JABDET01 > JAKAVV01. The sequence continues at coordinate 62,885 of JAJYZB010000012.1, read as the reverse complement.
CAATCCCTTCTTTAGGAGCCTTTATCGTTGTATAAGACAATTTTAATTTAGCCAGACGAACTTCAGCTTCAGCCTGTTTAACTGCCTGTGCATCAGCAGCCACTTTTTGTTCCTGCATTTGAACCTGTACAGGTCCTGCTGAAGCGACAAATACCTGGGCTTTTGCGGCTTTAAACTGATATTTAACTTCTTGAAGGGCTGCCAGCTGCTGTTTCAATTCTTCTTGAGCTGAAACTAATTGAGCTTTTGCTGAAATTAAATCCGCTTTCGCGTTTTCATACTGCGTTTTAAAAGAATCATACTGCTCTTGAGAAGCAATATAATTCCGAATTAATAATTTCATTCGATCATAATTAGATTTTGCTAAATTATATCTGGACTTTGCAGAAATTAAATTCGCTTTTAACTGAATGATTCTGGATCTTACTTCAGCCACAATTCGATTCAGTTTCTCTTGATTCGATCCTGCGGCTAAAAGCATGGCTCCAACTCGATTCATAGTTCCTGATGTGGATATACGGCTGATCGGGACATTCAAACGATCGGCAGCCAGGATTTTTTTAAAACGATTTAAATTAGATTCTGCTGCTTGTAGTTTTGTTTTATAATCGGCTGTGCTGAGGAGAACAAGAGGCTGCCCAGGTTTTACTAATTCATGATTGCGGACCAGGACTTTTGTAACTTTTCCTGAAATTCTGGGGCTTATAAAAACCAGATGGCTGTCCACACGAGCATCTTCTGTGGACACCCTTCCCGCAAAAAAGTAGCGATCTATTCCATAAAAGATCAATCCAATGATCACGACTCCTAAAACCACAAAAGAAAATTTTCTTAAGGCATCTTTCATTTCTGGGGACCTCCGTAGTGAAAATCCATGACATGATCATGACAAACCATGAGACAGGTTGCATGCATTGCATTCTTTATCCAGATCGGGTGATCTGCTGCATTTTTATAACCCAGTATTTCATTTTGATAACCAAGAGTTCTTAAAAATTGATTTCCCACTCCTTTAACTCCTGGATAAAACCAGAGCAGATGAGTATCCTGACTCTTCCGAGAAATTCCGTGAAAAATAAAAAACGTCGTATCAGTCATCACATTGCTGTGAACATCATAATGACACTCAGCGCAGGATTCATACGCCGGCAGTTTTCCCCCTTCTCCAGTTAAATGCAGATAATGCAAATTACCAAACTTTTTAGAATAAAACCCTGTATGCTTATCCCATCTGCCTCCATCAAACGCTTTTTCATTGTGGCAGTTAAAACATAGAGCAAAATTTTTAGGATTGTACTGGGTAAAAGGAGAACGAGTGGCTGTTCCCACCTTAAAAGTGTAAGGAGCCCTTAAAATCCGATGATAAATAGAACCATGAGGGCCTGCTGGATCTTTATAACTTCCCATGGAAAGCAGAACACGCCCATGAACTTTTGAAAAAGCATTATTGTTGTGACAGTCTGTGCATTCTATGGTTGAATGCACATTTAATTCCCCATGAGTCGCAGTTGTCAGCTGCCAGTTCAGCCCTTTAGACTTATTTTTCCCTGGATAAACTACAGGCATCCAGGAAGTATTTCTTAAATTGGGCTGCAGAAACATACGGCTTTTTGGATTAAACTCTTTAAATTGATTCGTATATCCAGGTGGAAACATATCATACGGGGGATCAGGATAAGGGGTTATCCACTGATAGGTTGGTCCATGGCAGCGAAAACAAATTGCATAAACAGGAGGATTCATGAGTGGATGAGCAGTCCCAAATCCAACTGCCACAGGTTTTCCATTAATATCCATAATTCCTTTTGCCCCTCTTAAAGGTTCTGCCCGAGTGGCAAGATGAGCATTATGGCAGTCTGTGCATTCTATATGAGGAAACTCTTTTAATTTACTTCCTAATAAAACGCTTTCCTGCGGGTGTTTTCCAATAAATACTTTGTGCCCAGGGAAAATCAAGGGCATGGCTGATCCGCCTACATAAAATTTTTCAAACTGATTTTGGATATCAGGGGCTTGAATAATCGGATGGTGTTCAGGAGAAGTATGACATTTCTGGCAGAGCGTATGAACTGCTGTAACCCCGCCAATGGTCGCATGTCTTAAAAAAGCAAAATGTGTGATTCGAGGAGGAACAGGGAGTTCATGCCTGATATGGCAGAACAAACAGGCATTGTGGTGATACTGAGGAAATTTCCCCTCTTTCAAATTACGCGAAAAAACTCTCCACATAATGCTATGTCTTATCCCTGGAATCACATGACATTTCAAACAAGCATTTGAGCTGCTGCGATTTTTTGCCCCCTTCTTCCACATAAAATGATGAGACCCAGTTGACCTAAAGAGAGTTCGGGCTGAAACTCTGCCACCAGGGAAAAAAAACTGTCCCAAAAGAACGAATCCAACCAGTATCATCCCTGACAAAATGAAAAAAGATCGTGTAAAATAACCCTTCACTTCAAATCCCCTTCTTCATACTCCAGTTCCGATAAAGCGATTTCGTAATGATAGAGTGAATTTAAATAATCACTCTGGGCTTGATCCAATAAACTGGTGGTTTCATCTAACTGGGCGCTGTCAATAAGCTGATTGGCAAATGCAGCTTGAGCATTATCAAAACTTTTCCTGCCTGCCTGCACATTCAACATACTGGACTGCGCTTGTTCAAAAGCTTCTTTTGCATTCCGATAAGCCACTTTGATTTGATCCGCAATCTGCTCTTTATCTTCTTGCAGTTGATTCCGAGCAGCTCTAATTTCTGCTCGGGCTTGTTTTACTTCTCCATTCTGCTCCCCCCAGTGGAAGGGCCAGGAAACATTAACCCCTGCTTGATTTTGATAGTACGGAAAAAAAGGAACAAAAGGACGGGTGGAATAAGTCTCAGCTGCAAACAAAGAAATATTAGGAGAATTGACGGATTTCGCGATCTTAAGCTGTATCTCTTCAGCCTCTAATTTAGCTTCATCTTCTTTAATCAGGGGGCGATTCTGGTAAGCTTTCTGAATCAGATGATGATAAGAGGGAAAGAAAAAAGTTCTGACAAAATTTCCTTTTACAGATTTAATTTCTCCAGGGTTTAATCCTACAGCAAAAGCCAGATTATCCAGGCTGCTTTTATACTGCAGCTCTGCTTTAATTAAATCTATTTTTGCCCTTCTTAATAAAATAACAGAATTTCGATAAATCAACTTGGGAACCTGACCTGTTTTATAAAGCTCCTCAGAAGAATTTTCATTGAATGCCCGACCATTATAATCCCAACGCTCTGTTTTCAGCATCTCTTTTGCTAAAATCGCTTTTTCATAAAAAATCCTTGTATTTAACAATACTGAAAGCCTGACTTCTCCCTCTTGAGATTTGATACTGGACAAATTTTTTCGGGCAAACTTTACTTTGTTTCCAAGTCTCCCCCCATTATATAAAGGATACTGCAGTTCAAGAGAAGTCGTAAAACTATTGTTTGCGTCAATAGGAAAAACAAAGGGACCAAAAATCGCGTTTAAGGTTGGGGTATTATGAACAAACTCTCCTGATCCAATAAGAAAAGGATAAATTTGGCTTTTAGCGACTTCAACAGCCCCTTTTTGAGCTAAAACTTTCTCTCGAGCAATCAAAAGTTCGGGTTGTTTAGAAAGAGCAATTTTCTCGCACTGTTTCAAAGTGATGCGAGAGTATATTTTCCGAAAGCCTGCAGCATGAACAAAAGAAGTGAACGCAAAAAACAACAGCGGTAAAATCAAAAAACTTTTTTTCATTGATACCGCAGAGCCTCAATTGGATCCAGTTGGCTGGCTTTCATGGCAGGATAATAACCAAAGAAAATTCCGATGCCTGCCGAAAAAGTAAACGCTAAAATAATTGAGCTGGGTGAAATGACCACATTCCATCCCGCCACTTTTGAAATAACAATGGCTGCAGCGCTCCCTAAAATCATTCCTAAAATCCCTCCAGCGATAGACAGGGCAAGGGATTCAATGAGAAACTGCATCAAAATATCTTGTTCTGTTGCCCCAACTGCCATCCTAATCCCAATCTCGCGGGTTCTTTCTGTCACACTCACCAGCATAATATTCATGATCCCTATGCCTCCCACCAGAAGAGAGATCCCTGCAACACTTCCTAAAAGCAGCATGATCACACTGGTTGCAGCTTCTTTCATCTGCACAAAAGAATTTAAGGAAATAACCATAAAATCATTCGGCTGCCAGGGAGCCAAATGATGTCTCTGACGAAGAAGAGCTGAAATTTCAGCTTCAGCTTCAGGAATATTTTTAGAAGAAGTGGCAGAAACCATCAAACCTCCAATATTAGGGGTTCCAATAATCCTTCTCATTAACGTGGTGTAAGGAACCATAATACAGTCATCCTGGTCCTGCCCAAAAGGGGTTTCTCCTTTTTTCGCAAGAATTCCGACAACACGTAAAGGCACATCTTTAATCTGGACAATTTTTCCTATTGGATCTTCACTCCCAAAAAGATTCTGCATGGCAGTTTGTCCGATCAAACAAACTAAAGCTCCTCCTGAAACATCCTGATGGGTAATTAATCTGCCTGCAGCCACATTCCAGTTTCGAATGATAAAATAATCCGGATCCACGCCAATAATCTGGGTGGTCCAATTCTCATGACCGGTGGTGGCAGTCTCAACCTTTTCAATAGAAGGAGCAGCATAAGCCACAGCAGGACAGTTTTGACGGACAGCTTTTACATCTGAAGGATAAAATTTCTGCCCTGCTCCCCACTGTCTGACTCCTCCTGCAGTAATGGCTCCTGGATGAATAAACAGCATATTGGTTCCCATGCTGTTTAACTGGGCTTCCAGCTTAGCTTTTGCTCCATTTCCAATAGCCATCATGGCAATCACAGCCCCTACTCCAATCAAAATTCCTAAAATGGTTAAAAAAGCTCTTAAACGATTGCGCGATATAGCCGTTAAAGCCACTTTTAAAAAACTTAAAAAATTCATCTTTTTTCCTCTTTCAAGATCTTTCCGTCTTTCATTAAAACAACCCGTTTAGAGTACCTAGCCACATCGGGCTCATGGGTCACCAGAATAACTGTCAACCCATCTTTGTTAAGCTGGGTCAGCATAGCCATTATATCATCACTGGTCTGAGAATCCAAATTTCCGGTCGGTTCATCAGCCATTAAAATTTTTGGACTGTTGACCAGAGCCCTGGCAATAGCAACCCTCTGCTGCTGTCCTCCTGAAAGCTGTGTGGGGTAATGATGAAGTCTGTCACCTAAACCAACTTTTTCAAGAAGCTGCTTCGCTGTTTTAACTCTTTCTACAGCAGGCACACCTCCATAGAGAAGGGGAAGTTCCACATTCTCAAGGGCAGTGGCAGAAGAGAGAAGATTAAAATTTTGAAACACGAGCCCTATCGTTTTATTTCGCAAATGAGCAAGGGCATTTTTATCCAGTTGAGACACATCCTCTCCTTCTAAAATATATTTTCCGCTGGTTGGACGATCCATGCAGCTGATCAAATTCATTAAAGTTGATTTTCCTGAGCCGCTGGCTCCCATCATGCAGAAAAACTCCCCCTGATTAATCTCTAAATTTATTCCCTGCAGAGCAGGGACAATCACTCCGTCTAAACGGTAATCTTTTTTGATCTCTTCCAGGCGAATAAGGCTCATGAATTAACTTCCTTAAAAAGTGGTGAACGGATTTCTCTGCTTTTTCGCGGACTTTATCCCAATAATCACTTCTTCCCCTGGTTTTACGCCTGATAAAACTTGAGTATAAGAACTGTTCGCAAGTCCTGTTTTCAAATTTCTGCGGACCGACTTTCCATTTTCTAAAATCCATACATGGGGAACTGTTTTTTTCTGGGATGCGATATAAAATGGACTTGAATTAGAAGACCCAGAAGGAGAAGGAGGGGTAAATAAAAGGGCTCGATTTGGAATCTCCAAAACGCTCTTTTTCTGAGCCACAATAAAATTAGTGTCTGCTGTCATTCCAGGCAGCAGCTTTTCCCCTGGATTTTTGACATATACTATCACATCATAATTAACCACAGTTGACTGCACAATCGGATTTTTCCGTATCTGATAAACTTTCCCAATAAACAACTGATTAGGATAAGCATCCACATGAAATTCGACCCTCTGCCCTTTATGAATCTGGGCTATATCAGCTTCATCCACAAGAGCATCAATCTGCATGCTTTTTAAACTTTTTGCAATCACAAACAGATCCGGGCTTTGAAAGCTGGAAACAACGGTCTGTCCTACAGCCGTATTCACGGCAATCACAATTCCATTCACAGGAGAAACAATTTTGCAGTAATTCAGATTAGCCTGATCTTGAGCTAATCGGGCTTTTGCCTGAAGAATGACTGCCCTCTGCAGCTGCACCTGCTTTAATGCGGTTTGTATCTGAATTTTTGCTGAAGTTAATTTAGCTTCTCCCTGACGGATCAGCGCTTGATCGGATTCAACCTGGGCTTTACTGGCAAGATACGCATATAAGCTGTTGTCCAGATTCTGCCTTGAATCATATTTTTCTTTCACCAGAATAATTTCCCGATGATAATTAATTTTATTATTATCCATAGTCGCTTGATCCTTTTTTTCTTGAGCGATCAAGCTGTTCTGATTTGCCAGATCTTGTTCATAAAGAGCTTTAGCATTCTCCACATTGGTCTGGGAAACAGCCAGATTTGCCTCAGCGCTGGCAAGACTGGCTTCATCCTGGTTCACTATTTCCTGATATGTGCGAGGGTCAATTAAAGCTAAAAGCTCCCCTTTTTTAACATGGGAATTAAATCCCACATAAACATTAGAGATCAACCCAGTCACCTGAGCTCCAACTGTAATCCCACCAGTCACAGTTCCATCTGAATTTACCGTTGTGTTTCCAACTGGATCCAATACTCCAGTAGCTTCCACTTTGACCACAAGAGGACCATCCTTTACTTTTGCTGTTTGATAGTTCACCCCGTCTTTTCTATGGAGATAAAACCAAAATCCCAAAACAACTAGAATAAGAATAACTAAAACGAACCATTTTTTCACTGTTTTAAAACCCCCATCGCCTGCTTTAAAGAAGCGACATCAATATTGTAATTCGCCAAAGCCTGAATATAGTTTGTTTTTGCCTGCACAAGAGCCACTTCTGCGTCTTCATACTGCAAATAATTAGCGGTCCCAACTCGATAGCTCCCATCTGCCAGATGAAAATTTTCCGCAGCGTATTTCAAGCCTGCTGCAGCCACTTTTAAATTGGTCCGAGAGGCTTTTAAATTTAAAAACGCCTGCTGGACAGCCTGATGAATCGTTAACTTTAAATTATCCAGTTCTGCCTGGATCTGATCCACCACCCCTTTGGCAGTTTGAATTTGGCTGGTTTCCTTAAACCCATCAAACAAAGGAAAATTTAAATTCACACCTAAATTCCAGAAAGCGGTTCCAGGAGGGAAAAAAGAATTTCTCCATCCATATCCAGCGCTTCCCGAAAGAACCGGATAATTCTGTTTTGAGACTGCTTCTAGATTCGCTTTCTGAGCTTTAACTTCTGCCTCAAGGGCTAGAAAATCAGGACGAACATGATAAGCTGTTTCTAGAGCTTTCTGAAGAGTCATCGGATAATTTTCAAATTTTAATTGATCATTGATCTTAAAACGTTTCAAATTCGGTTTCCCTACGGCTGCTGCAAGATTAGTCCAGGCAATATCCAGACTATTCTCCGCCTGAACAAGAGCATACTCGCCATTTGTCAGATTAACTTCAGCCTGAGTCACATCAATTTTAGGCTGAGTCCCCACCCGATAAAACCCTTCAGCCTGTCCTAAATGTTTTTTTAAGTCAGTCACTGAACTTTCCTGAACTTTGAGATCCGCATGATTCTCTAAAATTTGATAATAAGCCTGATAAACATTGAACAAAATTTGCTGCAAAGTGGAATTATAATTCTCCTGCGACTCTAACAAAGACTCTTTACTGGCGCGGACTAGAGCGCCCGTATGACCAAAATCCGTGATGAGCTGGCTTAAAGTTCCACCGGTATCATAAACTGTAAAAGGAATAGTCGCTCCAAAAAGCCCTCCAAGAGCATTTGCCCTTTCATAACTGGACTGAAAGTTGATCTGAGGGAAATAAGAGGAATAAGCTTCTCCTTCAAGCCCTTTTTCCTGCTGAATAACCCCCTCCGCCTCTTTCAAAAGAGGGTGATACTGCACTGCGATATGAAGCAACTGATTTAAAGTGTAAGTTTGGTTTCCTTGTCTTAAACCAGAGTCACCCTGGGCAGCGGCGCAAACCTGAAAGGCAAAGAAAAAAGTGGCAGTCAGCGCGAAAACCAATGAAAAAATGGACATGCGAGAAAGAAACTCTTTAAAATTCTTAATATTTAAAAATATTAACATTTTTACCTTTTAAGGTTTCAATAGAAATTCTTAAGATCCTTTGGGGCAAAAATTTCTTCTAACAGATAAATGACGTCAACTAAGGCAGTCCAATAGAATAATACACTGCTGCTTCAGATATTCGCAGATCGGACTGCGCCTGTGCCCGATGGACAGCAGCAAGAGAAAGATTGGCTCGAGCAAAAGCCAGATTCACTGAAGAAGCTAATCCAAATTTATATCTTTCAACAGCAAGGCGATAATTCTCTTCAGACGCTTTATATTCAATCTTTGAGGCTTTTAACTCGGCATGGGCGTCTCTAACAGCCATGTAATTCTGTTCAATGCGATTCTCAATTCTTAAAATCAAAGCATTTTCTTTATCCTCTGCCCGTTTTTTGAGAGCTTTAGCTGCAGAAATTTCTTCATTCAAACGGCCACCATTGAAAAAGGGCCAGTTTAAAGATATTCCAAAAGTCCAGGTCGAAAATTTAGGAGGAAAAACTTCATCAACCCAGCCATAACTGGCGCTCCCTGATAAAACAGGCCATTTTTTCGCGGCGGCTTCAGCGATTTCTGCTTGTGATTCTTTGACTTTCGCTTTTTGAGCTAATAAATCGGGATTAAGGCGAAAAGCAAGAGCCAGGGCTTTCACTAAACTAAAATGGATTGAAAATAAATGAGTTTCATTTTTGATCTGGTAGTGAGAAGAATTGGGAAGACCCATCTCTTGATTTAAATGATTCTCTGCATCCACAATCTGGTGTTTTGCTCTCAGCAGATTGTACTGCGCGGTATCGCAGGCAACTTCGGCTTCAGATAAAACGATTCTTGACCTCTGTCCTGTGCGCACAAGCACTCCTGCGCGGAGTAAATTCTTCTGGGCAGCCCTTAAATCATCTCTCCTTAATTTTAGAACTGTCTGCGCTTTAAGCAAATTGAAGTATGCTTTTGAAATGTGAAAAATAGCGGCCAGTCGCTTTTTTTGAAATTCCGCAGACGCTTGTTCAACTTTTGCCTCGGCTTTTCCAACCATGGCATATCTTTCGCCGAAATCTTCGAATACATAATTGGCGGAGAATTGAGTGTCATATACCGTAAAAATTCCAGGGAAAATCTCTGAAAGCGGACCTTCAACCTGGAAAAAATTCCCGCGAAAATAATTGGAATCCATCTCAAGATCAGGAAAATAATAACTTAAAGCCATCCCTTTCTCTGCCAGATAAGCTTTCAAGTTTTCTCGAGCAGCTTTTAGACCTGGCTTATCTTTTAATCCAAGGGCTATACAATCTTTTAAACTTAATATCTTTTTCTTGTCAACTGGTTTAGCTAGGACAAAATGCAGAGAAAAAAAAGAAAAAAGAAAAAAGAAAAAAAGCGGTTTCAAACTTTTTCTTTTTTCCATAATCACCATTTCCAGGACCTTCCTATTGAATAGATTTGAGTCTAACTTTTCCCCAATAAACTTCAAGTTTTCCCTTTAAAAATAAATGTATCCCTTTTAAAAGCAGACGGGCTTCCAATTTCTGCCCTTTAGAACGAATCGTTTTCAAAGTATCTTCGGGATAAATCTGAAACGCATCCTGGCAGATAATAGGTCCCTGATCTAAATCTGGAGTTACAAAATGCACTGAACACCCCGCCAATTTTACTCCCCGTTCATAAGCCTGAGTGTAAGCAAAAGCCCCAGGAAAAGCAGGGAGCAGAGAGGGATGGATATTGATAATCCTATTGGGATATCTCCAGACAAAAGAGGGGGAAAGAATTTTCATGTACCTTGCTAACACTATAAAATCAATATTGTTTTTTTCTAACAGAGAAATCACAGTTTTTTCGCGTTTTTGCGGATCCGAGAAACTGATTTTATAAAACGCAATCTTGTATTCAGCAGCAAGTGGAGCTAAATCGCTTCGATTGCTGATAATGAGAGGAATCTCAATTTTTAAACGATTCTGCCTGAAGGCTTCTAAAATAGCTTGAAGACAGTGGAGTTCTTTTGTGACAAAAACTGCCATTCGTTTTTTTTCTTTTTTTTGATAATGAATTTTGATCTCCATGTTTAAAGAATTGGAGACCCGCATAAGCCCTTTTTCAAATTCCTCTTTTTGAAAAGAACTGCGCGGAAACGAGGCTTCTAAATGCATCATAAACCAATCATTTGCCACGTTTTGGGTGATCTGCTCGATATTTCCTTTGTTTCGAAAAAGATATCCCGTTATTTCAGAAACAACCCCTTTTCTGTCCGAACCAAGAACAGATAATTCAAGAACAATTTGCTGTGAATGAAAATCTTCCATTATAAGAAAACAGACTCCGAAGAAAAAGATTTGTAATAGTCGAGAGGATTATAAGGATTGGCATTAGCATAGCAGTACACGCAGCCATGGGGACAGGTGTTGTATCCACCAATATCAACGCTTTCTGAGCATCCACACTCTTGCCTTGTTGGTTTTCTTTTTTTGAAAACTTCTTTTTGAGAGAAAAAGCGACTTAAAAGATCCGCATCAATGCAGCGAGCTTTTTTAATCTTTTTTCCAACCAGAAAATCGCTGCAGCAGGCTTCTAATTGGATTCCGCATCCGGCAGCAGTGTCAGCTAACTTTTCAGCAAGAGCTTTTTTTTCTTCAGAAAAAAGCTCATAAAAAAGAATTTGTTTCTTTTGGGACTGCAGTCTGAAATTTCTCTGAACCTTCCCATAATAGGAAACAAAACTAATCATGCATTTGTCAGTATAACTCTCAAGAGACTGACAGATTTTCTTAAATAGTTCAATATAATATTCAGAAGGAGTTAGATCTGAGATGACAATGGGATCAAACCTCCAGATAATTTTTTCGGGACCATAACACTTCGACAGGAATTGAAAGGTTTTAACGGATTCTTCCCAGGCTGGCACATGCTCATTGAAAATTCTGTGAGATCCAGTAATGGTGTAATGGAAATAAAAACAATACCCTTTTTTCTCCAACTGGGGCAAATATTTTAGAAAAGGCTTAAAATTTTTAGACCAGAACACAAAGCAAAAAACATCTTCAGGTTTCAGTGAAGCCAGATGCAGTTTTTGATTGAATGGATTCCGATATTGAACATATCCCGCCTCAATCCGATTCATGAACCATTTCCCATAAAAAGTCGGAATATCAGTCCTTCTGCTGGCTGAAATAATTTTTAACGCCATTTTTTCATTTTCTTGCCACTTCTATTTTTTTCCTTTAAAATTTAACTAACAAAAAGGGAAATTTGCGATAATTCTCTAATTACTTCCCATGATGAAAAAGTATCTGCCACTGATTATTTTAGCGCTCATTATAGTTCCCGCTTTTGCTTTTTTCATCAAGCGGCATCCAAAACAATCCCTTTTACAAAAACCTCTTAAACAACAGCTTAAAATAGGGCAGAAAATCCCGAGCGCCAATCTTCAGCCCTCTTTAACTGACAATGCGCAAAATACTAAACCGATTCCCCCTCAAAAGATTTTACAAAAATTTCCCCATCAAAAGAAAACACAAGCCCTTGCCCTTTCTGTAAATTTTCCCTCCAAACCCCATTATCAATTCCTCCATATTGCCCAGCTGCGTGAAAGGCTGAAACAGGGGCAGAAAATCTTAATTGTGGATGTCAGGGATCCGTATGCTTTCTTAATGCAGCACATCCCTCAAGCCATTAATATCCCTCTTGGAGAAGTAAAAAGTTATGTGACTTCTAACCCTCTTCCCAAAACAGGAATGGTTGTCACTTACTGCAGCTGTCCCCGTCATGAAGCAGAACTGGCTGCTGCTGTTTTAAATGGAATGGGGTATCATAATATTTTTGTCCTTTATGGAGGACTTCCAGGTTGGGTTAAAGATGGGTATCACACAGATGGAGAATTAGCAGGAGAACCTGTGCATGTTTATTGGGTTGTTGGGCATGTGTATAATGGAAAAAATCAGCCCAGGCGTGGAGTGGTTGTCAGAATATTTCAGCCGCAAACCCAGCAGCTCGAAATCGGAAAAACGGATAAAAACGGATTTTACGCCATTTCTTTAAGATTTTACGGATTAATGCCCGGCAGTCAGCTTCAGGCTTTTCTGGGGGCAGATGTTGTTTATTTCTCTGCTGGACCGCAAACAAAACCCTGGGGAACCCTGATCAATGACTATGACGGGAGTGTCAAGATTATCTCCAGAAAGTTCTTGTCAACATTTAAGAAATACCACCTTTAACCTTCTAAACTTCTGCCTGGACTAAAGTTGGAGATTCCTCTGTTCCTCCCGATAGTTTAAATTGAAAGTTTGACTGCCGTATTTTAGTCTCAACTTCCCCTGCAGTCTGTGGATTATTTTCAAAATAATTTCTCGCATTTTCACGGCCCTGACCCAGTCTAACATCTCCATAAGTGTACCAGGTTCCACTCTTCGAAACAATTCCTAGTTCTGCGGCGAGATCCAGCAGATCTCCCATCTTAGAAATGCCTTTCCCAAACAAAATATCAAATTCCACCTGTTTAAAAGGAGGAGCCAGTTTGTTTTTTACCACTTTTACTTTCACACGATTTCCGATGCTTTCATTCCCTTGTTTAAGGGTCTCTACTCTCCTGACTTCAAGACGAACACTGGAATAAAACTTCAAAGCTCTGCCTCCAGGAGTGGTCTCTGGATTTCCGAACATCACACCAATCTTTTCTCGCAGCTGATTGATAAACAACGCAGAAGTTTTTGACTTGCTGATAACTGCAGTTAATTTTCTTAAAGCCTGGCTCATTAAACGGGCCTGAAGTCCAACAAAAGAATCTCCCATATCCCCCTCAATTTCTGCTTTAGGAGCAAGGGCCGCAACAGAATCCACCACAATGACATCAACGGCATTGGAGCGAATCAAAGCTTCTGCGATCTCTAAAGCTTGTTCCCCTGTATCAGGCTGACTCACTAAAAGATTTTCAATATCAACTCCTATATTTTTAGCCCAGCCCGGATCTAGAGCGTGTTCAGCATCAATAAAAGCTGCTGTTCCTCCAATCTTTTGGGCTTCTGCAATCACCTGAAGAGCCAGAGTCGTTTTACCCGAAGATTCTGGACCGAAAACCTCAATAATCCTTCCCCTGGGAACTCCACCAATTCCTAGAGCCAGATCAAGTCCAATACTTCCTGTTGGAATCACTTCCACTTGAAGCCTGGAAGAGTTCTCCCCAAGCCTCATAATCGCTCCTTTTCCAAACTGTCTTTCAATCTGATGAATCGCTATTTCAAGAGCTTTGTCTTTTTCGTTTCCCATGGTCTCCTCCTATTGACTTCACCCGCAGCCTACAGGAAATTGTGCCAGCCCTGGGGTTCAATGTCATTTTGTAATGTTCGCCATTTTATTGTATCATCCCCCTGTCAAAAAAGTGTCAAAAATTGACTCTAATGAAGAGTTTTTCTTCATTAAAATATTAAAATTCGGGAAAACTTCTTGACTGACTTCTAGAAATAGGCTGTCTTAAGAATCGGATTTAACCAAAAAAACCTAAAATTGAAAGAAATGAAAGTTGAACTTATCTTTCAAATCGATCAATAATTGATAAAGAAAAAGCCTTTTCTTCATCTTTTTCTTTATCGTCTTCTTCTTTCTGAAGAGCAAAATAATAATTCCCTCCGCCAGAAGACCCCCCATTAGAAGATCCATTTAGATTGAACAGTTGGAATAAATCGCTTTTAAATTCCATTTTAATCTTCTCCTAATTCTTTTATCCACACAACTGTGGAAAAAGTAAAGGTTTAAGCATGTTTCCAAAAGATTAACATTTAGACAAACGATCTGATGTTTAATCCACAGCACTCCAGAATCAGACTCAGGAATTACTTCGCCAGAGTATGACCTGAAACAAAAAGATAAACCAGCAGAATGATCCCAATCAATCCTAATCCAGCAGCTAAAAAAAATTCAAAAATCGGCTTCCTGGGTTTAAAATTAAAATCCCGAACAGCCTTCAGGTCGCGATTAAAAAAATAACCGGCGAAAAAAAGAACTGAAATCCCAACAGCCACAAGTGAAACTCCAAGCCACCCAGACACTCCAGGCTGATAAATCGTTTTTTTGACCCCCGGAATTCGGGCGGCTTGCAGAAACAAATTCAGTTTTGATACAAACAAATTAAATTTTGAAACCACAAACCCAAGCCCGATCAAAGAGATTCCAGTGCGAATCCAGGCTAAAAAAGTCCGTTCAGCAGCTTTAAAAGCATTGAAATCAGACTGACTTATTTTTCCTTCCTGGGATTTATTCTCATCCATGCTGATTTTTTCAAAAAATCTAAAAGATATCCTTTCAAACATAGAGCAGGGTAATCTGATTTTGTAAACCGTATAGAGATGAAGTCAGTACAACTGTAAGGTTAAACGCGGTGGGTGAAACGGCAGAATAGAAACAACAGGCTCCTTTACTAAGAGTGCCAGGTAGAAAGCAGAGAATACATCTGAACCATACCGGATTGATCCAGGAGTGTTCCTGTTTCGCTGCCATAGTGTCCAATTCCACCACCTGTGAATAAACCTGTTTTAGGATCTCTTGACTGACTCCAGGCTCTATTTAAATAATTCTGGAGAGATTGACGAGAATTATTATTGAGATTGGCTGCATAATTTCGAACCCCACCAGGGGAGCTGATATTTTGCCCTGAATATTCCTGCAGCTGCTGAGCATAAGTCCGATTCGAGTTTCCAGGAATGGTGCTGCTCTTCAAATATTCCTGCAGCTGCTGACTCTCTTTCGGATTTTTAGAAACTTGAGCTAATTCCTGATTTAAACCCTGCAGGTTTCTAAAATAAATGGCATTAAAAGAAGGGGGCTCTTTCCAGAAACGGGTTTCACTGGCAGCGCTTTCAACAGAGCTGTGAGAAATAGAAGGATCGTGCATTAAAAGTGTCTGGCTGGATTTTGACAAAGCATTAGGTACATCATTAAAATAATTTTGAGAAGCCTGGGCAGTTAAAATGGCATCTGCCAGATATTTGGGATTATGGGTGCTCTGATAAAGAGAAACACCTGCCCCTATGGCAGTCCCTTGATTATAGGTGTAAAGAGACTTATTTTGACTATAGGAAAAAGTCTGCCACTGATGGGTGCTTTTGTTATAAATCTGGATCTGCTTCTGACTGCTGCTCCCCTTTTGAGATGAAAGATTCAAGCTATTGTCATACAATCCCGGATGACTGGAATCACTCAAATGTTGATTCATAAAATTCAAGTTTTGTTCTGCAAAGTTTTTGTACTTTGCGTTACCTGTGGCTTGATAAAGCTGCGCGCCAAGTTCAGCAGCCGCTCCTGTGGCTGTTCCATTCAATTGGGGAGATTGATTTTCTTCCCACTGCATCCCTCCTTTCATTGGGAGGTAGCAAGCCCCATTTCCATCTGGAGGCTTTGTGGTCTGTTCACCGGTTTGAAGAAAGGAGAAAATTTTTTCTGCCTGCTGCAGGTCTTTTGGATTGTGATTTTTCTGGTACAGCTGCATATAATCCTGTCCAACCCAGGAATTATCATCATAAAAACGATTCTGAGGAAATCCAACATTCGGATTTGGATCCATGCCATTCCCTTGTCCATACGTTGACTGAAGACGATTCAAAGCCTGCTGCGCTTTATTCAAATGCCCTGTATCGATAAGAGCATTCACTGCTTGACTTTCTGCCCAGACTGATGTGGGTTTTCCGCTGGTTGGAGTATCAGAATACATTCCACTGGGTTTCAATGAAAATTGATTAAGCAGCGCATTGGCTGAATCCTGCGCTCGCAGTCCCGCTGTTTTTCCTCCAATGGAAGCTCCAGAAGAATGAGTCTGAATAGACAAATGAGAATCTGAATGAGCATAAGATGAAAACTGATGAACCGCTCCTTCAGCAGATGCGCCTAGAAAAATTCCCAAAGGACCCCCAATCAATCCACCTACAGCTGCACCAGCGGGATTTTTTGAGACCACTGAACCCGCAAAATGGGCTGCATCTTTACCCCACTGAACCCCATCTTTTGTCCACTGTTCCCCTGTATGGGTCACTGTATGATAAACGCCGCCAAAAAAACTACCAATATCTCCTAAGATACCTGAACTTTGCGACTTTTGAGGCTTTGATTTTTGAACAGAACCTGCTGCGCCAAGAGCGCTGCCTACCGTATTCTGCATACCTTTTAAAAACTTTACCCCTGAATGAACAGCAAGAGGGTTGTTCGTTTGGCCGCTGGGGCTGACTTTTTTAGATGAGGAGTTCTGTGAAGAAACAGAAGTTCCAGTTGAACCTCCTGAGCCTATAATCATGAAATCAAAGCCCTCCTAAAATCCAGGTTAATATCAGTATAACACAGGAATATAACAAAAAGATGAATAATTTGTTAAACTATTGTAAATAAAAAAGGACAAAAATCATGACTAAATATTTCATTCTTTTAATTTTACTGACTACAGCTGCTAGCCCAACATTTGCGGCTTTTCAGCAGCAGAATAAGACAATCGTTCGCCACACAACACTTAAATGGATCCTGAAAAAGTGGCAAACAGCCCTGGGAGGCAAAAAAAATCTAAAAAACATCCGCACCATCTACTCAAAAGGGGGGATTCTATTAGGCGGACTGAAAGGAACTCTGAGAGACTGGCAAACCACAAATGGGAATCATAAAGAAATGATAAACCTTGGCGGAATTTTTTCTGAAACCACTGTTTTTAATGGGAAAAAAGGTTGGATTATGATGAGCAGCAGCCCCCTTGAAAAAATGTCAGGAGAAACTTTAAAACAAGAAACCACTTCCGATTATATCAATACCTATTCATTCATCTTTCCTCAAAGACTAAAAGGAAAAATTTTGTACAAAGGAATGAACCCCAACAGAAAAGATTATATTTTGAGAATAATGCCGAAAAATGGAGAAAAAATTACACTCTTTTTAAATACGAAAACATTTCTTCCCGATGACTCCATCATGACGTCAGGACCGACAACTCAGATCAGTTACCTGAGCCATTGGAGGGAAGTTCATGGGGCACTGTTCCCTTTTTCCGAAATACAAGAAACAAACTTCCCAAAAGAGAAATTAAGGATCACGATTCAAACCATAAAAATTAACCATCATTTCCAAAGCTCGTTATTTGAGAAACCTGAAATTGCGATTAAAGATTTCCATTTCTCTAAGGGGGATTTCACAAAAATACCCTTTAAAATCGCCATGGGAGCAATTTTAATAAAAACAAGAATCAATCATTCCAAACCCCTCTGGTTCATGCTGGATTCAGGAGACCCTTTAATTATGATCAATCCTGCTGTAGTGAAAAAATTAGGATTAAAAACAAATGGGAACCTTAAAGGCGAGGGATATGGTTCTAAATCTTTCCATTATTCTTTTATTAAAGGGATCAATTTATCCTTTCCTGGATTAACAGTCACAAATTTATTAGGGGCATCCTCTTCTTTTGGTTCTCTCCAACCTTATATTGGCAGTAAAATTGATGGAATTCTAGGATACGATTTTCTGAGTCGTTTTATTGTTACCATCCATTATGAAAAAAAAGAGTTGGATGTTTACGATCCTTCTCATTGGCATGAAACCAGTGGTAAACAAACCCTTCCTATCCAGCTGCAGCAGAGAGTTCCTGTTATAAAAGCGAAAATCTGGGCAAATCCATCTATCCCTTTAACGGGAAAGTTTCTCCTGGACACAGGAAATCTTGGATCTATCCTGATCAATACTCCTTTTGCCAGCTCCCATAGTCTTTCTGAGGCATTTATCCATCCTCTCCTTCTTTCAGGAGCAGGAGCAGGCGGAAAAACCACTTTTCTGACCAGCAGAATCTATGCCTTTAAAATCGGAAAATACCGAATTAAAAATCCAATTACCATGATCAACACGAGCGCCCAAGGGTTTGGAGCTAACCCGAATTATGACGGGGGGATCGGATATCAGATTTTAAGTAAGTTCACTCTCACTTTCAATTATCCTCATTCAGAAATCATTTTAAGTCCTGATGCCAATTTTTCAAAACCCGAAAAATTTGACGCCAGCGGTTTAGGCATTATCGCCACAGGCAGAAAATTGAATCATTTCACAGCAGTGGATGTTTTAAAAGGCTCTCCAGCAGCAGAAGCAGGAGTCCACAAAGGAGATGTTTTAATCGCGATTAATGACAAGCCTTTAAAAAATTGGACGCTGAATAAAGTTGCGCGAATTCTGAGGAAATCAGGAAAAACAATCATCCTTATTGTCAAACGAGAGAAACACCAGCTTCTGACTTTTAAAATAAAATTGAAAAAACTTTTGTAACAAACTCGCGGCAGAAAGAGATAAAGCGTCAAAAAGCGATTAAAACACAATATGCAGAATCCAGCTTAAAAGAGCGAAAACAACGGCTCCAAGAATACAAGGAATAAACCCGTGCGTTTTTATTCCCGGCACAAAAACCGTTAAAAGCCAGAAGCAAATCCCCATTAAAACAAACGTAAATAAACCAAGCGTTAAAAAAGTAATCGGTAAGGTGAAAAACTTCAAAATAGGATAAATAATGGCATTGATTAAAGCTAAAACAACAGATCCAATCAAAGCGCTTATAATTCCTTTCCCCCCTTTTTCAATAGAAAGTCCTGGCACAAAACTGGCGGTCCCATAAAGAGCAGCAGCATATAATACCCACGATACCAAAAGTCTTATCATTTTTTGTTCACAATTATCCTAGGTAAAATTTTCTCAAAAAATTCAAATTTTCCTCTGAAAACCCCGCCTGTTCATGCCTATATACACGAAAGCCCCAACCGCAATAATCAACAGTCCATAAACTGAATCCATTGTCTGAGTCAGAAAAGTATTAACCAAAAAAGCGACGACTAAAATAAAATAGAGAACAGGAATTATATCTGGAACTTTAAACGGCCTTTCTAAATCAGGGTATTTTTTCCTCAAAACAAAAAGCCCAATCGTGGTAATGGCGTAAAATAAAAAAGTGGCAAATTCAACATAAGTGAACAATTTCCCATAAGTTTCCCCTGGAAGCAGAATTAAAATGACTGACCAGACCAGCTGCACCAGAAGAGAAATAACAGGAGTTTTATAAACCGGATGAATTTTAGAAACTTGTTTAAAAAAAAGCCCGTCTTTTGCCATAGCATAATAAGCCCTTGGTCCTGAAAGCAGAATTCCGTTTGCGCAGCCAAATGTGGAAAATAAAATAGCGGCTGTAATGAAAAGAGCCCCTATTCCACCCATGATCGCTTTAGCGGCTTCAATGCCGGTTATTTCGTGTGACGCGTGGAGTCCTTGAATCACTGAAACAGGAAGGACATGTACATAGACAGCATTCGTTAAACAGTAAAGGACCATAACAAGGACAGTTCCCAAAATTAAAGCTTTGGGAAGAATATTTTTTGCATTCACCACTTCTTCTCCCGCAAACATCACGTTAAACCAGGCGTCATACGCCCATAATGCTCCAACCATTGCAGCCCCGAATCCCATCACTAAATCTTTTGAAAAGAAATGCGGCATAAATGAAGTCTGTCCTAAAACCTCGGGCTTTGAAAACCCGATCCCAATTAAAACAGCAATAGCAGCAACTTTTATCACTGTAAAAAGATTCTGGATAAAAGCGCCCATTCGAATTCCAAAAATATTCCAGAACGTTAAAAAAATCAGGCAGCCCACAGCCACAAAACGTGTTGACCACGCTTCTCCCGATATAGAAGAGAATGCATGATGAGAAAATAAAGCCACTGCTGCCCTGCCAAAAATAACGGCTACAGCGGCAATAGTGCCGGTTTGAATCGCAAAAAACAAAGTCCAACCATATAAAAAAGCAGGGAATGGTCCAAAAGCTTCTCTGAGAAAAACATACGGGCCTCCAGCTTTAGGCATAGAGCCAGCCAGTTCTGCGTAAGTTAAAGCTCCCATCAAAGTAATGATCCCGCAGACCACCCAGACCAGAAGCATGAGTCCTGGATAAGGAACTCCCCAGATCCCTTTTGAGGGAACAGATTTCTGCATCATTCCGGAAATAACCACAAAAACCCCTGAACCAATCATGCTGCCCATCACAAGGGTCGTAGCATCGAAAAGCTTTAAAACCTTCTTAAATTCAGTTTTTTCGGATTGTAAAGACGAAACTTGAGAACTCATTGACTGCTGAAACTTGAAGAAGAAGTTGAAGTAGGCTGAACTCCATTCCTCAAAGTGCTGTGTTTAACCCCATAAAAAAAGTAAATGGCTAATCCAATCACCAGCCACACTACAAACCGAATCCATGTGACCACGGGAAGACTCATCATTAAAACAAAACAAAAAAGAATGGATAGAATAGGGACATAAGGAACAAAAGGGGTCCTAAAAGCGGCTATTTTATCCGGTTGATATTTTCTTAAAAAGATAATCCCCCCTGAAACTAAGACAAAAGCAAAAAGAGTTCCGATGTTAGCCATTTCAGCAATATCTCCCAGTGGAATAAATCCAGCCACTAAAGCTACGGCTATTCCTGTAACCAGTGTGCCAATCCATGGAGTGCGATATTTTGGATGAACCTGTGAAATCCAGAGAGGAAGAAGCCCATCTCTAGCCATCGCAAAAAATATTCTGGACTGCCCCAACAGTTCAACCAGGAGAACACTGGTAATTCCGCATAAAGCTCCAATGGTAATTAAAAATGCAGCATATTTGCTGACCCATGGATTATGAACCAGTTGAAAAGCATAAACTAATGGAGCCCTTTTATTAATTCCTAAGCTGGACAACTTCAAAGTTCCATCACATTTTACGATTCCCGTAAAAACAGCAGCCATTAAAATGTAAAGAACAGTGCTGACTAAAAGAGAGCCGATAATTCCAATGGGAAGATCTCGAGGAGGATTTTTAGCCTCTTCGCTCGTGGTCGAAACAGCGTCAAATCCAATATAGGCAAAAAAAATGATGGCTGCTCCGAGGAAGATCCCTGCCCACCCTCCAAATCCCTGCTGAATATGATAGCCAAATCCTTCAGCAATCAATTTCCACAGTTCCGTTTTCCAGATATTGATCCCGCGCTTTTCAGATCTTGCTGTCGGTGTTTCCGCCGCAGATTTTCTGTTCAAAGCAGATCGAGGAGCCGAATGTGAAGGAACAAATTTAGGAACAATAGGATGCCAGTATGCAGGATGAACAAAATATAAACCAAGTCCAATAAAAAATATAGAAATACCTACTTTTATCGCAACAATAATATTATTTACATTCGCGCTTTCTTTAATGCCTACAATTAAAAGCCAGGTGATCAAAAGAGTGGACAAAAGAGCGGGCAGATCCACAATCCCATGCATTAAATGTCCGTGTATCATAACCGTGCTGAAAGGGGACAAAGCCCATCTTGTAGGCCAAGAAATCCCAAAAAAACCTAAAAATTTCACGAAATACCCTGACCAGCCGCTGGCAACTGCGCCAGTTGAAAGCCCATACTCTAAAATTAAATCCCACCCTATAATCCAGGCAATCAATTCTCCTAATGAAGCATAAGAAAAAGTGTAGGCGCTGCCAGCGATCGGAATCAAAGAAGCGAATTCAGCATAACATAGAGCTGCAAATATACAAGCCACTGCACAGATGACAAAAGAAAGAATAAGCCCTGAACCAGCATATCTTATCGCGACAACTCCGGTTAAAACAAAAATTCCTGTTCCAATAATGGCGCCAATTCCCATGGCAACCAGATCCCAAGCAGAAAGCGTTTTCTTTAAGCTATGCACATGGGATTCAGAATCAGCAATTAATTGATCAACGGATTTTGTTGAAAAAAGTCCTGCCATTCTCGTTTGTATTCTCAAACAAGAACTACTTTCCTTTAAACTTATTCTTGATGTCAGAAGGAAATTATTTCCGTAAAAGTGAACACCTAATCTGTTCAAATGGAGCGGCTTGTCGGAAAAATCGTATTTTTCTTTGCAGTCCTGTTCATGATCGCGCTCATCGGGCTGCTTGCTTATTATAGTTATCTGAATCAAACCAGTAAAAATAAAACAATTGAAAACATTTTTAACCCTCATCACGCCCAGGTTATTACCTACCCTGGCAAAATACTTTTTATCTCTTATTCTCATCACCACCAAACCCTCGCTAGAATCAATCCAAATACAGAAAAAATAACAACCCTGATGCGTATAAAAAATTTAGGGTTTTACCTGACCATTTCGTCCTCGGGAAAGAAAGCTATTTACGAAATAGCAAACCATGACCGCTCTCAATTGTATTTACTTAACTTACTGACCTGGAAGTCCAAGCAGCTCACAACTTCAGGAAATAATTTAATGCCTTCTTTCTCTCCCAGCGGAAAACGAATTATCTATATTAGAGAAAAACAAGGAGCTTTTAGACTGCTGGAAGTTTTGACCCTTAAGACAAAAAAAATTAAACCCTTTGTTAAACCCAAACACTGGTATTCCAATCCAAAATTTCTGCCTGATGGCAGTGTGTTATGCACCGCCTATTTAAATGGCAGAGACCAAATCATTATCCTGGATCCTAAAACGAACCAGGAGCTTCCCATCACCCATAATCGCTTTAAAAACTCATCTCCTTCTATTTCGCCCAATGGGAAAAAAATTGTTTTCATTTCAAATCGGGCGGGAAATCCAGAAATTTATACCATGCACACCAATGGAAACCATGTCCATCGTCTTACTTTTACCACAAATGTCAGTTATCAAGATCCAACCTGGTCACCTGATAACAAAGATATCGTCTTTTCGGCCAATCTCAAAGGGAATCATTTTCATTTATACATTATAAATCGCAGAGGAAAAATTCTAAAACAACTGACTGCAGGACATTCAGATGAGCTGGCTCCGCAGTGGTACCTTCCATCTGCTCAAGGGTAAGAATTGACCTCCAGGCCAATTCTTGCTGTGAGAGGAAAGCAGGAGGCGTTCTGCCCGCTAGTTCAACCCTTAATAATCGTAAAATCCTTTTTTTGTTTTCCTTCCAAGCTGCCCCGCCTGAACCATTTTGCGCAGCAAAGGACAGGGTCTGTACTTGGGGTCGCCCAATTCTTTAAAAAGAATTTCTAAAATAGAAAGGCAAACATCTAACCCGATAAAATCTGCCAATTCGAGAGGGCCCATAGGATGATTCATCCCTAACTTCATGACTGTGTCAATCCCTTCTTTTGTTCCTACCCCTTCCATATAAGCAAAAATAGCCTCATTGATCATCGGCATTAAAATCCGATTCGATATAAATCCAGGATAATCATTGACCTCAACAGGGATTTTTCCTAACCTCTGACAGAGAGAAAGGGTTTGTTTTACGGTTTCATCAGAGGTTAAAAAACCTCGTATCACCTCAACCAGCTTCATGACTGGAGGAGGATTCATAAAATGCATCCCAATAAAACGATCCCCTCGATTCGTGAAAGCAGCTAACTTCGTGATCGGCAGAGTTGAAGTATTGGAAGCAAAAATCGTCTCAGGCGGAGAAATCTGATCTAATTTTCGCAAAATAGCCATTTTTACTCCAAGAGATTCAAAAGCAGCCTCAATGATAAATTGAGCCTGTTGAAGTGATCCTAAATATTCAAAAACTGAAATGTGATTTAAAATACTGTCCACTTGCTCCTGAGACAGAGTTCCCTTTGCAACAGATTTATCAATTTTTTTTTGGATCTGATTTTTCCCTTTTAACGCCAGATCAAGAGTTCTATCTACCAGAAGAACTTCAAAACCAGACTGGGCAAAAACCTGGGCAATTCCATGCCCCATGGTTCCTGCCCCAATGACGCCAATTGTTTTAATATCCATGAAGGTCAGCAAACTCTTTCCAAAAGTGTTTTATCCTTTTTCTCAATGGGTATGTATCCCTTGAACAATAGAATAAATAGGCTCAAACACGGCTAGCACGACAAATCCAACAACAAATCCCATAACAGCCAGCAGCAAAGGTTCCAGAAGAGCTAAAAGCTGCTGCAGAAGGTGTTCAACCTCTCCCTGATAAATATTTGCCGCTTTTAAAAGCGTTACTTCTAGACTGCCGGATTCTTCTCCAATTTGAACCATAGAAGAAACCAGAGGTGGAAAAAATAAATTTTCTTGTATAATATTTGACAGCGATTCTCCAATTCTGACTTTTTCAATCATATCCTGTACAATTGTATTAAAAAACTCATTTCCAGAAGCTCTGCCAGTTGTCTCAAGGGAATTCAAAAGAGGAATCCCGCACTGAACCAAAACGCCCAGGGTTGAGCAGAACCGGGTCAAAAGAACTTTTTTATAAACAGCCCCAAATAAAGGAAGCCTGATTTTGTACTGATCAATTCTTTCTCTTCCAATTAAACTGGTTAAAAAAAACTTTAATGGAAAAAA
This sequence comes from bacterium, assembly GCA_021800275.1. Lineage (GTDB taxonomy): Bacteria > Vulcanimicrobiota > JABDET01 > JABDET01 > JABDET01 > JAKAVV01. The sequence continues at coordinate 38,233 of JAJYZB010000012.1, read as the reverse complement.
TAAAATGATGGCTGTTATTATGGCGATCAGCATAACAAGGGGGGAATGGGCAAAATTAACGATAAAAATTAAAATTTTCGTGGGCGTAGGATAAGGAATATTCATGCCTTTAAAAACTCCCATTAAATTGGGGAGGACATAATAAACAAAAATGCTGAATACAGCAAAACAGACAATGCAAATAATAATCGGATAAGTGACAGCGGCTTTGACTTTTTGTTTTAAAAGTCGAGTTCTCTCAAGGTAGTCAGCCACTTGATGCAGTATTTCTCCAACTTTCCCAGTCACTTCTCCAGCAGCCACCATGTTAATGTAAAGTTCGGAAAAGATGTGCTTTGTCTGCCGCATGGCTGTAGAAAGCGAATGCCCTTTCTGAACAACTTCGTAATATAAATCAGCTACAGAATTTTTAAAACGCAAATTAATAGCCTGAGAATGCAAAATCTTGAGCGACTGCGCAAAAGAAACCCCTGCATTAAGCATGGTGGCAAGATGGCGAGTGAATTGAAGCAGCTCAGCATCATCAACAGGCGCCAATAAAGCAATGGAAAATTGAATGTTTTTTAGATCGAACTGAGCTCTTTGGATTTCTCCCTTAGAAAACTTTCTGATATCCTCCCACGTTAAAGAACGAAATTTTTGGAAAAGTCTTCTGCAGCCTTTTATTATTTTTTTTATCAGTCCCCAATAATAAGAGCTGGCGAGAAATGACACAAAAAAAAGAAGCCTGAAAAAACCCACCGCGGCATCCAGAGCAATCTTAAATCCCCATATAACAGGAAGCGCGAAATCCACTGCTTTTGTTTGAGCCTCTTTAAACCAGGAACGCTTTGAGACACGTTCCGCGGTTTGCGGCTGCAGAGCTTTTTGAGAACGCTTTTTTACAAGAAAAGAGAAAGCGCTTTCCATTTTTTCAAAGGTCTTAAACTCACCCTGGAGAACTGCCTGGAGAAATCCTCTTAAATCCTCTTTTAAATTAGCCTCCGCTTTCTCGGGAAGACTTTCTCCTTTGGGAAAAACCTGAGTTAAAAGATAGCAGAGAGTTCTTCCAAAGGTCTGAACATATTTCACTTCCTGATTTTCTCTGCTTTCACCATCAGCTCTAGCAAAAGTAGGAATCTCTTCTCCCTTCTTCAAGAAAACTGCGGAAAGGAGGGCAGGAAGGAGAATAAGATGCTGATCAGAGGTCAGAGAAATTCTATCCAGCAAAAGCTCACCGCCTGGAGCAAAACTGACCTGAAACATTTTTTTTGAAAGCTGAATCAAATCAGGCATCAAAGAAAAAACTTTTTCTTCGGGAAGCTCAACAGCGCCCATTGAAATAAAACTCCGAATCGGAATGCCATGAAAATCTGGCACAATAAAAGAAAAAACTTCATTCTCATGATTCATCTGGAAAATATCAGGAAAAATCCCATTGACAGATGAAATCCAAAATTGAGTTTCTTCTTTAACTGCTTCTGGTGAAGAGTCTTTCTCATAATCTATCAATAAAAAACTCTTTGAGCCTATTAAAGCATTAACGCGGTAGATTTTGCAGAAAGGGGTGTCCAATTTCAAATCCACGATTTTGTATTGATTCCACAACAGGGTATCAGTTCGCAAATTTATCATTTTTAAATTATTATTTCACATGCTTTTGCTGAAAAAGCCTCTAGCAGCAGATTTTCCAGGGTCATTAAAAAAAAATTCAACCTGTTTTTTCTTCTTCCTGTTGAAATGAACTAAAAATCATGGTATAATAAATCACGTCCGATTCATAACCAGTCATGAAAAAGGGGATCAGCTTCCTTGAATTAATGATTTCTGTCCTTATTTTAGGGCTGATATTTCTTTATGTCATCCCTGTTTTTCTCACCTCTTCAAAATACACTTATCAACAAAAAGAATCTTTAAAAGCTTCTTTATTCTCCCAAGCTCTTGTGGAAAGAATTAGGGAAGAATCCAGACTGTACATCCCCCCCTGCAACCCTTCCCCATGTGCCTATCAACTCTGCCCCACCTGCCTTTCAAACACAGATGATGTTTTCAGCAATCTTCAGTATTTGTACAATGTTACGACTCCAGATGCCTATGCTGCTTTTTTCCAGAATACCCCATTTAATCCTAACCTGAGCTATATTGTGGCTTACCCAAAATCAGAAAATTCCTTGAGCCAAGCCACAACCTCTAAAAAACTTATTGTTCACCTGGCTTGGAATCTCCCCTCCAGCACCCAAATAGAAAGTTATACGTTAGTCGCCAGGTTTGCCAGGCCCTCAGGATGGTATCCCTTAAGTCCCAATGTCGCTGCCTGTACTTTTCCTACCAGTTCTACGACTTCCACCACTTCCACCTCCACCACTTCCACCTCCTCCACTTCCACCTCCTCCACCAGCACTACTTCCACCAGCACCACTTCCACTACCTCCACCTCTACCACCTCCACCTCTACCACCTCCACCAGCTCCGTTTCCACCACCTCCACCTCTACCACTTCCACCTCTACTTTTGAGGGGAAATGATTATATGAAATCTCTGACGAAAAAATTATCAAAAGGCACGACTTTAATCGAAGTTCTGATTGCAAGCGCCATTTTTGTGATCATTTTAACAACTATCGGGGAGCTTTTTCAAACCAGTCAGCAGTCTTTTTCGAAAACTGAAGGAGAAGCTGATGCTGATAGGACAGCTGCAGTCATTTTGAATCAATTGAGCGCAAGAGTTCGAGCAGCAGATTATATTGTTCAAGGAACATCTCCAATCAATGGACCTCCCCTATTTCCGCCTCCCCTGTATAATTTAAGTGCTAATGAACCGAATTCAAGCGGAAATTTCACTGCCATGCCGAACTTACAGGGAAATTACATTACATTATCTCTGGATCCATTTGGACAGAACCTTACCACTATTCAATTTTATCGTCCTGGTGGACCAGACGGGGGAACAATTTATATTTATGCTGGAACAGTTGTCAATGCCCCACCCCCTGCCGCTCAGGAAATAACAGGTGGTAAAACAGAGCCCCTTCAGGATTTAGAATTTTGGTATAATAGAGGATGGGCTACTATGCGTTTATCGCTCCAGGACCAAAATGGAGATTTAGTGCAAAGCAGCACTTGTGTCTTTATTCGATACTATAATTAAAGGAGGGGGATGACAATGAAAAGATCGAATCAAAAATCAAATCATGGAATAGCTCTGATTATTGTCATGTCAATTGCCGCTATTGTTTTAATCCTTGCCACAGCCTTTTATATTCAATCCAATGCTGCAGTTAGAACCAATCTCTATGAAAAAGGGATATCCCTGGCTGAAACAGGGTCAGAAATGGCGAGAGGATGGGCAGAAGAGCAGGCTGTGCTTGGAAACTCCTTAAGTCAGTGGACCACAAGTCAAACCATAACTTCAACCACGACTCCATCTGCAGTTCCTCTTTCATTTGAAACAGGGGGGGCTGTGGATTTCTCTTCGCAAGCATTAAAGGTTTTAGGCCCCTCTAGCTTGCAGGCATACGGAATTCCGATAACGATCCCGGTTTACAGCAGCACAGGAAGTTTAATAGGAACAAAAACTACTGGTTATTCCGCTTTTGTTATGGAAGCAGGTTCAAAAATTCAAGTTTTCGCTCTTGGAGCCATAGGAAATAGCCCAAATCAAATCATCAGTGTAAAAGAGCTTCATGTCATTATTAAACCTGTTTCCTATACAAGTTTCACTTATTTCCAGGGTGACCCAAGTGAACCTGTCGCCATTCTCGATGGATCCAGGGACTCGATCACTAATCAACCTCTGACCAGCACCTGCAGTCCTTGCACAGGAGATACACTTTTTTCTTCAGGAGACACCATTCCTGGCGGAAACTCTTCTCTTTCTTTTGATAAATCTTACTCTGCAGGACAAATGGTGGTCTTGCCATCTCCATCCTCAAATAATGCCTTGACAGGCCTGGGTTCATCAGATTATTATTTTTCTTTAACCAATTCTCAAAATGCAGTTTATGCGGGCCAGAATGTGTATGTCCCCAATGGAGGAAATTCTGGGATCTGGACAGGAGAACAGAGCATTGGGCTGCCAACCACATCAGGAAAGGGTTCTTTAACCAACGTCATGCAGCAGCTTTTCAGCAGTGCGGTGACTGGTGGACTTTTTCTTTATGATCCAGGGGGAGGAAGAGTCAGCACCAGTAATACAGATTGGGTTCCTCAGAACAACTGGGATCCTCAAAACGGATGGAATTCTGGAGACAAAGTTAATGTCGTGGTCTCCAACAAAAACGATCAGATGACCTGTTCTGATGGCAGCCAGGGAGACATTAAAATAGAACTTAATGGCTACTGGATCGCTTATTACGAGAATGGAGCTGGACCCTACGTGCTTTATGGACCAGGGGGAACAGAAGGGGGATATGCCAGCCACTGTTTTAATAGTCAGACTCTTGAAGATCATATTGTTTATGTGGATGGCAACATGGGAATTCAATCCAACTGGAATGGGAATACCAGTAATTTAACAGGAGGGTATGAAGGAAATATGTCTTATGTCAGTCCAGGCAGAATCTCTCTAACAGGGGATTTAACCTCCCAAAGTTTTCTTAATGACAACTCCAGTGTGATTCAGTCTGGATCTGTTCCAAGCAATTATACCTTTAAGTCCAGCTCATCTGACGTCTCTGGTCTTATCACACCTTATCAAATTGCCGTTAATCCATCCTCTCCTGAAAATTTTACAAATACCATGATCCTCGAGCAGTTGGGTTCTCCTTCCACACTTCCATGGCAGTGGTATGATGGTTCAGACATCGGAAGCAATTTTACTATCAATTTCAGTGATTCCAATATTATCCATGACTGCTCTACTCCTTGCAGCAATTACAATCTCTATGGAACCCAAATTCAATATTACCGTTCCTCTCCTCCATACCAGTACTACAACAATGTTTATCAGCCCTTTGATTTTAATCTGCTGCAGAGTCAGCCTCCTTATTCCCCCGCCTATTCGGCAGGATATGACGTGGTTTATTGGGAACAAGTCAACCGCAGCACAGGGCAGGACATGAATTACGATAATGTCCCTTAAAGATGACTATATCCTTGGAATTTGGGATGGACATGATTCAGGCGCTGCTCTCATCCAGGGGGATAAAATTTTATTTGCAGTCAATGAGGAGAGATTAAGCCGCAGGAAATTAGAAGTCAATTTTCCCATATTGTCCATTGAAACCTGTCTGCAAGCCGCAGGAGTCGCAAAAGAACAAATCAATTCAATAGCAGTGCCCACCTATGATTTAGCCAAAACCATGACCAGGCTTTTTCCTGCATTGAAAGAAAATTATTACCAGGTAAGGCGGAAAAAAAAATACATCCCCTACCTCCACCTTCAAAAAAAAGGAAAACTATTTTTCACAGGAATTTCTTCCAATCATTTCACCCAAAAACTAAGCGAGATCCTGCTGATTAGAAAACTAAAACAAATCGGTTTCAAAAACTTTCAACTTTTCCTGGTTGATCATCATGCTGCCCATGCTGCATGCGCAGCTTACTGCTCCCCATTTTCACAGTCAACTGTTTTAACTGTGGATGGGGTTGGAGACGGATTATCAGCCACAATCCAAATTCTCAAGAATGGAGAACTAAAGCCTGTTATTAAAATCTCTGCGCAGAATTCCCTTGGAATTTTTTATGAAATGGTTACTTTCTTCCTGAATATGCGGGAACTGGAAGACGAAGGAAAAGTCATGTGTCTGGCAGACATGGCAAATTCTGAGCCAGAAAACCTGATGAACGATTTTTTTAAAATCGAAGATCTTTCCATAAAAGCTGCCTGTTCTCCCTTAAAGATGTTTTCCAAATTGGAAGAACTCGCCTTTAAACTTCCCTGGGAAAAATTTGCATGGATGGCTCAGAGGACCCTTGAAACAAAACTTGTAGAATTTTTTAAAAACGCCATTCGCGAAACAAAAATACTGGATGTCTCATGGGCAGGAGGAGTGGCCGCCAACATTAAAGCCAATCAAATGATCCGACTGTTTTCAGGATTGAAAAATTGGTATGTTTTCCCACATATGGGAGATGGAGGAATTGCCCTTGGAGCAGCTCTGTATATCCAGGGATTAAAAATTCCAGGACTGAAGGTCCCTCTTCCCGATGTTTATCTAGGACCCGATTTTAAAGAAGAAGATATTCTCAAAATAGCAAAAGAACAAAATTTATCTTATCAAAACCGTGAAAACATCTCTGAAAAAGGAGCGGAAATTTTAGCCAATGGAGGCCTTTTACTCTGGTATCAGGGGAGAATGGAATATGGACCAAGAGCTCTGGGCAACCGCAGCATTCTAGCCCCTCCAGATGACCTTAAAGCAAAAGATGACTTGAACAGAATCCTGAAACGCAGATCCTGGTTCCAGCCATTTTGTCCAACACTTACCTACAAAAACGCTCCAATTTTTATAGAAGACTGGGATGGAAATTCATCCCCATTTATGACCATGGGATACAAAATAAAACAAAATAAGAGAAAAGGGATGCAAGCCGTAATGAGCATGGATTATACCTGCAGACCTCAACTGCTGCAAGGAGAGAATCCACGCTTTGAGCAGCTTTTAGAACATTATGAAACATTGACCTCACGCAGCGCTGTATTAAACACCAGTTTTAATCGCCATGGAGAACCTCTGGTCTGTTCTCCTACACAGGCTTTTTCTGTTTTCATCGAGTGCGGGTTTCCCTATCTGGCGATAGAAAACTATCTGTTTGAAAATAAAAATTCAAACTTCTTAATAAAAGGAAAGATTTGGACATCCGGGGAAACCAGTGCTGTATAATGCAGGACTTCTTGCTTTCCAGATTGCCAAATCGAATTTTAACGCTCTTGAACTACCCTATAAGTTAACATTCTGCATCACATTTCACTGTCAATCCAGATGCAAAACCTGCAGTATCTGGCAGCTGAAACCGGAAAATGAGCTTTCTCTTGAGGAAATTAATCAATTTGCGCAAAAAGCTAACTTTCTAACCTGGGTCAATATAACTGGAGGGGAAGTGTTTTTGAGAAATGACCTGGTTGAGATCTGCGAAGCTTTTGCCAAACACTGCCGCCTGTTCCTGTTGAACTTTGCGACCAATGGATTAATGCCAGCGGCCATTCCTGAAAAAATTGAAAAAATACTGGCTCTCTCCATTTCCAGAGTTATCATTGGCGTCAGCATTGATGGTCCAGAAAGAATCAATGATGACATTCGTGGAATTAAAGGAGACTGGAAAAAAGCGATTCAAACTTTTCTTGCTTTGAAAGAATTGGAAAAAAAACATAAACACTTCCGCACTTATATTGGATATACTCTTTCCACTCATAATTCGGGAAAATTCAGCAAATTCTGGGAAGAAATTAAAAAAACGATTCCAAATTTAAAACCTGAGATGATTCATGTAAATCTGGCGCACCATTCTCCCCATTATTATTATACGCAGGATTCTGAAGCTTCAGAAATCAATAAAGAAGAATTAGATGAAATCTATGCCCTTAGAAAATTCTCGCTTCATCCCGTCAGATGGCTGGAACGCCAGTATCTTTTTTATGCTAAACATTTTCTTGCCTCGGGGAAAACTCCTTTCCCGTGTCATGCTGTCTCCACATCCTGTTACGTGGATTCCTGGGGGAACGTGTATCCCTGCACCATTTATGAAAAAAAAATCGGATCCTTAAGAGAAAAAGGTTACGATCTGGCTCAAATCATTAAAAGTAATGCAGCGGAAGAAACAAAACAGGAAGCTCTGAACCTCAGATGTCCTAATTGCTGGACTCCGTGTGAAGCCTACCAAATACTTCTGTCTAATCTGGGAAAAAAAAGGTTGTGAAGCAGAAACTTTCACTAATCGGTATTCTTTGTTTAGGATTATTTCTGCGAATTTATTTTTACGTTGGTCCTGGATACACTGATGACCTGGATTATATTTACACAGCTTATCACTCTCTCACTTCTCATGGAATTTCACTCTCGTTTTTAAATAGCACAGATTTAAATGCCCAGAGAATCATGAGTATAATTCCTCTAGCGGTCTGTTTTAAACTGTTTGGATTCAAAGAATCTTCTGCCTCAATCTATGATCTTTTCTGTTCCTTAGGCTGCATTTTTCTAACTTACCTGATCGCTCAAAAATCGCTGGGAGAAAAAACTGCCCTCCTGGCAGCTTTACTGTATGCCGTATTTCCACTTGATCTATTTTACTCAACTCAAACAGGAGGAGATATTCCAGTTGCTTTTTTCCTGCTGCTGGGGGTTTATCTTCTCATGACGGAAAACTTTTTCTCCGCTGGTGCTGCCTGGGGATTTTCAGTGGCGACCAAAGAAAACGGACTTCTTTTTCCGCTGGTGCTGCTGGCTTATCTCTTGACCCATAAAGAAACTTGGGGAGCCCTAAAACGCATTATCCCTGGATTCCTTCTAATCGCAGGCACAGAGCTTTTCATCTTTTATATTTACACTGGTAATCCATTTCATTATCTGCAAATTTATGAAAATACTCAAACCATGATGCAGGGAACCACTTCACTCTCTTATCTTCCAAAATATCTTTTGAGCTCATTTGATCCTAACTTTTTAAGCCAGCAGGGACTCATGGGAATTTTCCCCTTTTTCGTTTTGCTTTATTTCTTAATCGCTTATAGAAAAGGAAAGTTAACGCAGAATAGGGCCCTCCTCTTTTTTTTCTTATGGATCCTCCTGACTGCAGGATACCTTGAGTTCGGGGTAATGACCATAACTTTTCGCCCAATTCTAAAATGGATACGCTACTGGACTATTCTCATCTGCCCGCTTACGATCTTAACGGCAAATGGGATTCAATACATTAAAAAACCTGTTTCTACGGTTCTTGCCATTTTATTCATCCTCAACTCCCTCTGGATTGTTCAGGGAAATATTTACTGGATACGACAGGAATTGAGGTATGATAAAGAACCCTATAAAGTTTTAAAGACCCTTCCGAGAAAAAAAATTTACATGAATGAAGAGTTTCTAGGAAGACTGCAGCTCTATTCAAAGGGAAAGTGGAAAATTTTGCCTTTTTACCCAAATCTGCCGCTGTCAAATCTTGCCAATTCATACGTCTTAATTTTACCCTCCATTCTTAAAACTGATCGGGCTGAAAATCTGCCACACTATCTTTACCACGTTCCAAAAAAGTGGAAATTCCTTGGAACATTGACTCCTCCAGGAGAGAATCTCAGACCCATGAATCAAGTCTTTAAACTCTATTATGTTCCACCGAACAAAACAACTCCCTCAATATCCGCAAAAAAAGAAGCCAGCCATCTTTAATCGCCCCAAGTTTTGCCGATCCATACGCACGTTTTTTCTCAAAACATGGAATCTCTAAAATTTTTATTTTTTTTTTGGCGGCATGAATCACTAATTCCACATCTAGATCAAATCCATCTGCCGTCAATTCCAAAAAGGGAAGAATCTCTTTTCTAAAAGCTCTATATCCATAATTGACATCGGTAAAACTCGTTTTCCAAAAAAAATTAATCATGCTTTTAAATAGAATAATGCCGAAACGCCTAAAAAGAGTAATCTCCTCACTCCCACCTCCTTCTAAAAATCTTGATCCAATCACAATATCACAGCCCGAACGAATCGCTTCAATGAAACGACTTAAATCTTGAAGTGACTGCGAGCAGTCTCCATCCATTGTAACAATGATTTCTCCGATCGCCTGTTCCATTCCCTGACGAAGGGCAATTCCTTTCCCGCGTTTTGCAAAAATCACCTTGACCCCATGGAATCTGGAAACCTCTGCGGTTTTATCCTGAGACAAACTGTCCACCACAATTGTCTCATCTATGAAATTTGGAATCTGAGGGAGCAGAACAGCTAAGTTTTTCTCTTCATTGAAAGCGGGAATCACGAGGCTAATCTTTTCCATGAGACCTGCCTCCGACAATTCTAAATAAAATTAATTTTTGCTTCAAAGTTGTATTTTCTGACACGGGCAGAAGCTTATATTTTTTTAAAATATTTTTGCACTGGGTTTTAAATTCAGGAGTAGAACACCAAGCATCAAAATAAAAATAGGGAACTTCCTTTTTTTTAAAAAGATGTCCGAGATAAACTGAATTTAACTCAAAAGTTTGAACTCCCCATCTGCCCGCATCCATCACTTCTGAAGGATCATGAGTAAAAACAACTGCGTTTGCAGGAAGGCTGGGAGCCAGATTCGTAATAAAGTCGTGATCGGCTCTGGCTTGCCAACCTTGTTGGCCAATAATCGTTATGTGGGACAGCTGGAAAAAAAACCCGAATAAAAGCAGTCCAAAAACAGCAGGAGCAGCATTTAATTTTCGATTCAGAAACCACTCGCATAAAAATAAAATTCCAGCTGCCGAAAAAATAGCCAGAACGGGATGGATTGGCAGGCTGAAACGCACATCAACTCCATAGTTGTAACTGCCAGCATAGAAAAAAAGATAAATTGAAAAAAACATAATGAGCCACAGGATTAAAGGATAGACAGCGCGTTTATTCTTCGACAACATAAAAATGGTGAAAAACCCAATGAGAAAGAAAAAAGTATCCAGCGGCGGAAATCTTAAAGGCTGAATGAAAAACCTTAAATTAGCAGCCAAGTTAGGAAGAAAATATGAAAGAGAAAACTTGGGACCTCTGCTTCCCCAATGACTGTGTCTAGCGGCAAACAAATGAATTCCGTATGGAATCAGTAAAATTAAAGATAATCCCCAAAAAAATAAATTTTTTCTCTCCATAAAAAATTCTTTTTTTCCCAAAAAAATAAGAAGCAGAGCAGCAGGTAAAACCAGAATTCCTTCAGGTCTCATCTGAACGGTTAAAACTAACCATGGAAACAAAAGATATCCGCAGTTCTCATGATCTGCTTCTTTAAGGCAGAGATAAAAAGAGCCGAGGAAAAAAAAAGTAAAAGCTGTGTTGGGTTCAACCGTTGGAGCCCATTTGATCGGGATAGGCATTAAAGAGTAAACAAAAGCCGCCCATAATCCCCCTGTATCTCCGAAAAGTTTTTTCCCTATCAAAAAAACCAGAAGAACACTTAAAGAACTCAAAAAAATACTCAACCACCTTCCCGCCTTCTCGGGAGAAGCAAGATTTAAAACAAGACTTAATAAAAATGGCCACCCATTGGGTTCTTTATTCAATATCGGCTGCAAACAGTGCAGCTTCCCGAATCTGACATATCCATTATTGCAGGATAATGCCTGAGCATTAGATCGGATATTCTGGGCGATATTCAAGTAAATATCTTCGTCAAAATACAGTCTTTCAGTATGAGGAGCCACAAAGGCTCTTAAAAAAAAACCACTCAGAAAAATAACGATTAAAAAGACCAAAGTCCTTTTAGAGATCTTCTGATAACTTTTGACCTGATAAAAAACATAAAATGATCCGGCAAGGAGAAGCCAGGCTGAAAGAATCCAAAAAGAAACGACTTCCCACTTTCCAATCATCAATGGAAGAGAAGAAGGAGAGTTCAAATGCACAATTCTCAAAATGCTGATGATAAATAAAACAAACGAAATCAAATAATAAAGGACTGCTGGCAGCATATCAATGGATTTCTTTATTCTCCGACTTCGATCCATAACCTTTGATAATGAAACCTGACAATTGACAGATTGTAAATGAAATTTTACAGATTTATGAACAAAAATTTACAATCGTTAATAATTTATTAACACATTCATGCTGCGTTTAAGGTATAATTGTTGTAGGGTTATAATTATGAGGAGGATTGTCTTTATGGATAAAAGCAAACACTTTTTTCGATGGGTAATCGTCTTCCTGCTCGCTGCGCTGTCAATTGGAACAGCCCATGCAGGAACTGGGGGATATGGCAGAAGAAACATCCATCAGCAGATCAATTATTATATCAATGTTTCTGATTCTTTCAATAATCTGGTTTCAGGAACAGCAAATTATCAGGTGTTCTGCCATGGGGCGAGCGGGTGTTCAGCTCCATCTGGCTCAATAGGCGAGTCCACTAATATAAATATAAACGGAAATGGTCTTAGTTATGAATATTATTCAGCAAATGGTTACAGCGAAAGCAACTGGAACAGCGCAGTCAGCTTCCAGAGCATCGTTGACAATGAAGCTGCTTATTACACTCAACTTTTTGAAGAAACAGGCGCTCCGCCTACTACTGATGAGTTGATCACTGCTCTAAATAATGCGGCGGGTTATAACGGAAATACTTCAATTCTTAATGACCTGACAAGCTGGGCAGAAAATACTGCATCTGGAGCAGGACGAGATTGGTGGAACAATACGGGCGGTGGAGCCTGTGGGTGCTCCTGGAGTGGAGCTTCCCAATTTGAAAGTTCCAGCACTTCTTCTATCAGCGGCAGCGAAGGTCTTGGAAATACTGAATTTATCGCTTCCAGTAAAGGTGTATCCTTGAGCGGCCATAAAACAACCGGATCCACGATTTCTAAAAGCCTTACTGGCAGCATCGGAATGTCTGGGACAGCTACCACCTACAGTATAGACTACCAGCAGGCAGTAAGTCCATTAGTGCTCAACATGAATGGTTCAGGAAAATTAGAAGCGTCGGGGGGAAATTGGCTGCCCCATCCCGATCATTTTTATACCAAACGATTAGTCTTATTCGATCTACTGGGAGATGGCTTTCCAATGGTCATGGAATGGGTAGGACCCCATGATGGGCTGCTGGTGCATTTAAATTCAAGCGAAATACATCAGTTGCACTCTACTGGAACAGTGCAGATCACTGGACAAAATTTGTTTGGAACCATGGGCGGCTGGGTTAATGGTTACCAAAAACTTTCTCTCTATGATACAACTAGAAGTGGAAAATTAACGGGTCACGAATTGAAAGGGTTTTATGTGTGGCAGGATAAAAATGGAAATGGAAAAGTTGATCCAGGAGAGTTGAAATCCGTTCAGCAGCTGGGAATAACACAAATAGACGTGATTCCAAACGCTAAACTGGTATCCCACTTTATCATGAAAGGCAAACAGTATAAAATATGGGACTGGTATCCCAATGCCCTGGAAGTCTTAAAACGTAAACCTTGAAAAGACTTGTCAAACAAACTGACCAGGAGGAATGATCCCTTCTGCATGTAATCATTTAACTGTGAAAAAAAGTGTGTTTTTTCTTTGTCTTCTTTTAATTCCAGCCGCAGCTTTTTGTTATCATATTCGATATAATGGTTATTACTTAGCAAGACTTGGAATATCTCTTCCCCAATTTAAAATCGTCGCTTTTTCAGGTAATGACAAAGTGCTGCTGGGAATCGAGCAGGTCAATAACCTGAAACTGCGAGCAAAAGGATATGGTTGGATTCTGCGAATCTTTACGATTGGACAATATGATCGAATTGCCGGTATTCGTTCAGTCCTGCTTCCAGCAGCTGACATTGACAATCTAGCTTTATCAGACAACGGAAAGGTAGGAATTATCATCTCCCAATATGGCACTCGAATTTTTCAAATAAACTTAGAAAATGGAAAATTAAAAACTATTTTTTCTTACACCCCTGGAAAATCGGGTTTTCGCAGCGACAAAAATCTGTGCTGGTTCGCCCACAAATCTTTTTATACAGAAGGATATTTTTATGATAAAAATGGCTACTATCTATCCACTGATGTCGTGAAATTCAATTTATCCCATCCCAATTCCGTCAAACTATTCGAAAAAAAATGGAATATCCGAAAAACCGAAAAATTACTCGGAGTTCCAATCACAGGATGGCTGGTATCAGGCACCGAAGGCTTTTTAGGCATGCGCCGCCCCCAATCCCATGAAATTATCCTGTACTATTATCACAAAGGAATCTTAAAACCCATCCAGAGAGCTAAGGATTATGGTGGACTTGCCGCCACATCACATCGAATTCTATATGCGGCTCTACTGAAAAGTGGAATTAGAAAGCTCATCATTAAAGATGCAAAATCAAACAGAACCTGGATTCTTTACTCAGGCAAAACTCCTTATCTTTACCCCTATCTTTCAAGAAAAGGAGGTCATACTGCGGTTGCTGCAACCATGAATCTAAAAAAGGGAGTCATGTCATTTTTCTACGCAGAACAAAAAAATAGATTTAAATTGAAACCTCTGAACCCTCTTCAAAGGGTTAATCTAGGAATCTTCAGACTCTCTCCCGATGGAAAACATTATGCTTTTTTGAACAAAAAAGGGCTCTGGCTCGGCACCATTCCATCTGAGAATCCTCATTCTCTCCCGCCGCCCATTTACTGATTAAATGGTAAAAATTTACAAAACTCTAATCAGACCTCTGCTTTTTACTTTTGAGGCTGAAATAGCGCACCATCTAGCTCTCTCATTTTTAGAGATATTAAATTTTCCCGCAGAGGGAAAACTTTTGAGAAAATTTTTCAACTCTGACAATCCTGACCTGCAGACTAAAGCTTTGGGACTCACTTTTCCTAATCCTGTTGGACTGGCTGCAGGATTTGATAAAAATGGGGAACATCTTGAGGCTCTTGCAGCATTAGGATTTGGATTTCTCGAAATTGGAACGGTAACTTATCATCCTCAATCAGGAAATGCCAAACCCAGAATTATAAGGCTCCCAAAAGCCAAAGCAATTTGGAATCATCTGGGATTTAACAACAAAGGGGCAGCTGCTGCAGCGGAAAAGTTAAAAAAAATAAAATTGAAAATTCCGCTAGGAATAAACATTGGGAAATCTAAAATCGTTCCTGTCGAAGAATCACCTGCAGATTATCTTGCCAGTTTCGAAATTCTATACCCTTACGGGGACTACTTTGTTATCAATGTGAGTTCTCCAAACACTCCTGGACTGCGTGATCTCCAAAAAAAAGTGGCACTCCTGAATCTCCTCAACGAAATTCGAAAAAAAAATAAGGAATTGTCAGTAAAACTGAACCTGCCTCTGCGGCCAATTCTTGTTAAAATCTCTCCTGATCTAGACTTTCAAGAGATTGACGCAATTCTTGAAGTGATCGAACAAACAGAAACTGCCGGAATCACTGCAGCCAATACAACACTGAGAAGAACAGAGGCTTTCTCAAAACTCCCTCAATCAGGAGGTATCAGTGGAGATCCTGTCAAAACACGCACAACAGAAATCATAAAATATATTTATGACAAAACACGAGGAAAAATTGTTATTATCGGATGCGGAGGGATTTTTACGGGAGCAGACGCTCGGGAAAAATTAGATGCTGGAGCAGACCTTGTGCAGCTCTATACGGGATTGATTTATGAGGGTCCTGAAATTGTAAAAAACATCAAAAAAAATCTATATAAAAAACAACAAATCGGGAACTTTTCTCACGGCAAAATTTAAACGGAAAATAACTCAAGCGCGAGACTTGAAATGTGAAACACCTCCAGTTCAGCAAGATTTAAACGAAAAACAACGAATTAACTAACTGATGATGACTCAGCACCTTGGGCAAACTCCTTTAAAATCAATAAATTTTACAGCCTTGGATTTCGAAACCACGGGAATGGATCCCCTAAAGGACGAAATCGTCGAAATTGGAATTATTCTCTTTCAAAATAAAGAAATCGTTGATTCTTATCATCATCTCGTTAATCCAGGTATTCCTGTGTCCCAAGAAGCCTTTCGTGTCAATGGAATCAATGAAGAGATGCTAAAAGGAGAGCCATTTTTAAAAACCCTCCTGCCTGACATCCTGCCGTTCTTTTCTAACCGTGTGGTTATTGCTCATAATGCCCCTTTCGATTTAGCTTTTCTCCTTAAATCAATTCGACAGCAAGGGCACGACATTCACATTCAATCCATTGTGGACTCATGCCTTTTAGCAAAAACTCTATTTCCTAAACTTCCTAATCACCGCCTGACATCCTTAATCGAAATTTTCAACCTCCAATGCGAAAAGGCGCATCGAGCATTGAGCGATGCAAAAGCTTGTTTTTACCTTTTCAGCCGCTGCATTGAAGAACTTCCTGAAAAATGGGAAACAAGCTGGGAAGAATTTCAAAATATAACCTCGGCTGTTCTTTCTCATACTGCGCCAAGCTTCCAGGTTCCAACCGAACTTTCAAACATAGAAAAAGCCGTTTTAAGCCGAAATCAAATTAAACTTTCTTATCGAGATGGAAAAGGAGAAATGACAAAAAGAAACATAACTCCAGTTGGATTTACTAAAGATAAAGGGAATATCGTCCTTGTTGGATACTGTCATCTCAGAAAATCAACACGCACCTTCAGACTCGATCGAATTATTGAAATAGAAGAAGTAACATTGATCCAATAGATCCCCAGAGACGCTGTAAAAAAATAGGGAGACTTTTGTCTCCCTATCAAGGTAATGATTTCCTTCCTTAATGTTACTCTATTTATGCTGCTGGAGGATTAAACGGTTTCCACGGTCCTGGCTTCGTTGTCGCTAACGGTCTCCACGGTCCTGGCTCCGTTGTCGCTAACGGTTTCCACGGTCCTGGCTCCGTTGTCGCTAACGGTCTCCACGGTCCTGGCTCCGTTGTCGCTAACGGTCTCCACGGTCCTGGCTCCGTTGTCGCTAACGGTTTCCACGGTCCTGGCTCCGTTGTCGCTAACGGTTTCCACGGTCCTGGCTCCGTTGTCGCTAACATAGCAACAGTTAATCTTGGCGCTGGAGGATCAGGGATTGGACGAGGATTTCTAACAGCAAGGCCTATCATGCCGCTTGGGTTTCCCATGACAATGCCTGACTGGTGAAATAAAATCGAAGACCCGCAGAAAATGATTGCTAGCAGTAAGAATAAGAAAGAAGCCTTCCAATTTTTCATCTTGTTTTCACCTCCTTTTTTCACTGTTTTATTCATTCCGACTACTATTTACCCAGCTTATTAAAAAATTAAACACTTTTTGCATAACCCCCAAAAAAAATATAAATAACTAGATCTAAGCAGTATAATCACAGTTTTTCAAAAAAGGGATTTTCTCTCTTGAAGAGAGAATTAAACTTTGAAATGATCGGACCATTTCATGAAAAAAAACCTGCTGTATCTTCCTCAGCATTTGTGCATTTCACGAGCGAGATTTATGGAGATGTTTCTATCGAAGAGCAGTCAGCAATTTTCTCATACTGCGTTCTCAGAGGTGACATTAACAAGATTTCCATAGGAAAATTTGTCAATATCCAGGAACTTTCAGTGCTGCATGTCAGCGATGAATATCCCTGTGTAATTAAAGATTGGGTGACCATAGGGCATCGGGCAGTATTACATGGAACAGCAGTTGAAAAAGGCGGATTGATTGGAATTGGAGCCATCCTTTTAGATGGCTCTATCATTGGAGAGGAAGCCTGGGTAGCAGCAGGAGCCGTCGTTTTGCCAGGAACAAAGATTCCACCCCGAACCATTGCTGGAGGTATTCCCGCAAAAATCTTAAGAGAATTAACCTCTGAAGAAATTCAAGAAACATACAGGAAAGCAAAACGATATATTGAAGTCTTGGCTCCGTGGTATCAAAAAATACAAAAAAAAGAGGTGTGTTGAAGATGAAAAAAATATTTTTAATAAACATTATCGCACTATTTTCAGCTGCAGCTCTTCTAGCAGCTAAAAGTGGTTGGTGCGATAGATTCAAGGTCGTACCTCCCCATTATTATACTTCTAATTCCCTATGCCAGAGTTCACCCATCAATAAAACAGCACGAATTGAAATTTCAACAGACCCTTCTAAATCTGTATGTTTCGTTAATCATCAAGCTGTTGGCAGAACACCGCTGTGCCTCTCAAAACTAAATCCTGGAAAATACCTGATTCGAATTGATGCAGGTCTGAAATATCTACCCTACATAAAAACAATAACTGTCAGCCCGGGTGAAACTGCCCATGTTCATGCAGCTCTTGTAAAAAAAGCAAAAATCTGGTTTCAAGAAGGAATGAAAGCTATGCAAACCAAGAATATCAAAAAAGCTCTCAATGATTTTAAACAAGCATCCATAGGAAAACCATTCCGCGTTTCAAATGCATATTACTGGCTGGGAACACTTTATGAAAAAGAAAACAAACTTAACTCAGCAGTTAAAGCTTTTCGACAATTCATTTACTATAAGGGAATGAAGTATCCAGTCGCTTTTTATGAGTTGGGAAAAGTTTATAAAAAACAAAAAAGAAATGCAAAAGCCCTTACAGGTTTTGAAATGGCTGTCACAAATTTACCAGAATACAGCAGCACTCTAAAATCTGTTCCTGCAGCAACCTGGAAGAACATCTTAAAACTCAAAAAAACGGTTGTTTCTGATCCTGACGACCTTTCAACTCGAATTCATCTTGCTTATTTGTACGAACTAAAAGGCGCATTTAAAAAAGCTGCGCATCAATTCGAGATAGTGCTTGCAAACCATAAAACATCTTTAAAAGCAGAAGAAAAAAAATTGACGATAAATAGCTGAAAAAGGAACGATCTTTGTCGAAAAATTTTTTTAGAATTATTGTCGTTGTCATTGTTTTGTTTTTCCTTTTTTCTCGAGAAGCCGCTAATTTACTTGTAAACTGGTGGTGGCTCCAAGAAATTGGAAATACACTCTATTTTATACGTTCACTTGAATTAAAAATCGCGCTGTTTTTCATTGTTTTTCTGGTTATGTTCTTCCCTTCCTTTATGACTCTATTCATTTCAAAAAGAAAAGCGCCCATGAAAATAAGAGTTTTAGAAGGAAACATTCTAGAGTTTCCAGAGCACCTGATCAGACCCTATTTATTCCCTCTGCTTTATCTTTCAGCAGGATTTATCTCTTTTTTAACAGCTCTTCAAGCCGCTGTTAACTGGCCTATTATACTTCCCCTTATTGCTCATCCTAATTTTCACTTAACGGACCCTGTATTTAATAAGAACGTTTCTTTTTATGTATTTCTTCTCCCTATTTTCACATTTTTTTACCAAATTCTCTTTGCAAGTTTTTTAATGGCTTTAGCTCTAGGAGTCATTTCTTACGGAATTCAAAAAGTTCTGGCTCTAACCCAGGATGGAGTGAAAATGCATTCTATTGTAACCGCCCATCTTTCTATCCTGCTTGGAATTTTAGCGTTAATCAAAGGAGCAGGTTATTGGATCGGAATTTATAATGAAATGTTGACGCAGCACCATCTTATTTTTGGGGTAGGATACACCCAAATGTATGCCACTATTCCACTTCTAAAAGCAGCCATCTTCATGGCTCTTTTAACCGCTGTTCTCCTTTTTCTAAATGTCAAACTGCAGAACTGGAAGCCTGTCATCGCAGCTGGGGGATTATGGATTTTATGTTCAATCGCTCTTGTCGCTTATCCCGCCCTCATTGAAAAATTTCGAGTCATCCCAAGCGAACTGCGAAGAGAAAAACCTTTTATCAAAAATATGATAAAATACACACAAACAGCTTACGGACTTAGACACGTCGCCATAAAAGAAATACACGCAAACTCTCATCTGAATCAAAATGATATTCAAACTCATGCAGCCACTTTTCAAAATATACGAATCTGGGATCGCGCTCCTTTATTAAAAACTCTGGCTCAAATGCAAGAAATTCGACCCTACTACAAGTTTACAAATGCAGATGTAGATCGTTATTCTGTTCATCATCAGTTAAAAGAACTTATTCTGTCTGTCCGCGAGTTAGATTACAGCCATCTTCCCAGCAAAAGCTGGATCAATAACCACTTAATTTTCACACATGGTTATGGAGTTGTCGCCGCTCCAGTCAATCAGGTCACTTCTCACGGCCTACCTGTCTATTTTTTAAAAAATATTCCTCCTACTGGTGTTCCAGAACTCAAAGTAACTCAGCCGCAAGTTTACTATGGAGAGTTTGGCAGGAAATACGCTATTGTTAACACTGAACAGAGTGAGTTCAATTACCCGTACGGAAACAAAAATAAATGGACCCATTATCATGGCTCAGGTGGAGTTCCTTTAAACTCTTTTTTTAAGCGCCTCTTTTTTGCGTATCACTTTTCCTATCAGATCCTGTTCGCCAGCGCCATAAACTCCAACTCTAAAATCATGTATCACCGACAGATCCAGGAACGTCTGAAAAAAGCCTTTCCGCTTTTAACTTACGACTCAGATCCATATCCTGTCATAGATCATGGAAAACTCTATTGGATCTGTGATGCCTATACAATCAACAAATACTTTCCATATTCCCAGCAGATAGAATTTCATGGACATATTGTAAATTATATTCGAAATTCAGTGAAAGTTGTCATTAATGCCTATAATGGGACTTTGAAATACTATATTGTGGATCCCAATGATCCTATCATTCAAATGTATTCAAGAGAATTTCCAAGTTTATTCAGACCATTTTCTCAAATGCCTAAGAGTTTAAAAGCCCATATTCGAATCCCAGAAAATTATTTTTTAGCTCAGGCTGAAGTTTATACACTCTACCACATGACAGATCCAAGCGTATTTTATAACCGCGAAGATCTGTGGCAGTTTGCGCACCAGGAAACAGGTGGAATCGTTAAACCCTATTATGTCTTAATGCAGCTCCCAGGGGATAAAAAACCCGAATTTCTTATTATGGTGCCTTTTACTCCATACAGAAAAGACAATATGGAAGCCTGGTTTGCCGCACGCTGCGATCCACCCTATTATGGGCAGAGACTTGTGTTTGAATTCTCTAAAGATAGACTTGTTTTCGGCCCATCACAGGTTCAGGCAAGAATCAATCAAGATCCTAGATTTTCTAAACTCAGAACACTGCTGGGACAGCAAGGTTCAAATATCCAAATAGGCCATCTTCAAGTTATTCCAATTCGGAATGTCATGTTATATGTGGAACCCATTTATCTTGAAGCTGCCCAAAGGGAACTGCCTGAATTGAAATTAGTGCTAGTGGCATATGGCAATCAAATCCAAATGGATGAAAACCTGAAACAGGCGCTGGCATCTTTATTTGGCATTCAAAACATGCCTCAAAGCACGCCTCAAAATGGAAAGGCGGCAGCACTTAATAAAAATTTGAAACTTCCCATTGAAAAAAAATTAACAGCACTGTCAACGATAAACAAAGCTTATTCTCTATATCAAAAAGCCATTGAAGCCGAACGGAACATGGACTGGAGCAAATATGGCAGAGACATAAAAGAGCTAGGCAAAATTTTAGAAAAATTAAGCCGTAAACATTAAAGAAATCTATCCAGAGAAGCCTTTACTTTGTCCAAATATCTAGAAAGTAAATCTTTTTCATTTTCTCCAATTTCAAAAAAACGAAGCCCAGCTTCAAACGCAAATCGGGGCAGTCTTTTAACCCAAATGACCTCCACGGTTGCTGTAATACTTTCACTGACCAAATCTAAATCTAAAGTAAGCGAAAATCTCTCCCCTATCTGAATAGGAGGACCGGCTTCCAGTCTTTCGCTCACTCCACCTCCCTCAATTTTCAAACCTGTCAAAGAAATATCTCGCGCAATACCTTTGTTCCCTGGGAGCCTTCGGGATCGAACTGAAACAGTATGACAAACCCTCTCGCTTTCTCTTTTTTCAGAGCCAGTCTTGTGATTAGAAGAGTGCTTTTCAGCTTTTTTGTCTTTCTTCCAAAAAAAGATAAAATCCTCCCCCCCTTCTTCTTAATTATAGCATCTTTGTCCTATTTCCTGTTCAACGCAAAAATTTGTTGTTCTTATATCTGAAAGCATTTTGTCACAGAGAAAAAATCACCAAAGGCTTTTTGGGGCGCGCTTGTACGCTTTTAATAGAAAACTTTTAGTAAAAATAAGCCTTTGGGTGAAACGGTTGGCCCAGCAAGTTTTCGATTTTTTGAAACTAAAATTTTTTTTACATCATCAGGCGCCCTTTTTTCTAACCCAATCTCAATCAATGTTCCCATAATATTTCTAACCATATGGTACAAAAAGCGATCAGCCTCAATGTAAAAAAAAATAATGTCTTGACTAAAATCTGAAAAGAAAAAAGGATGCATTTCTAAAGAAAAAAAAACTGATGATTCAGCGCTGCGAAAACAAAAAACTTTTTTAACCCAAACCACATTGTTTTTTTCCCCAGAACCAGCCCCTTTAAACCCGGAATAATCTTGCTTTCCTACGAAATATTGACAAGCGCTTTTCATTAAATCCACATTTAGAGGCTGAGGAATCCAATGGGAATAAGGATCTAAAAAAGCAGAAGGATAAAAACGATTCAAAATCAAATAGCAGTAACTTCTCCCAATCGCCGAATACCGTGCATGAAAATTCTCGGAAACGTCAGTAACCTTTTTTATCACGATATCAGGAGCTAAAATACTATTCAAACCTTTAAACAAATTTTCACAAGGAATCAAACTAGGAGTTTTAAAATGACAAACCTGTCCAAAAGCATGAACACCTGCATCTGTTCTTCCAGCGCCTATAACAGAGCTTGTTTTCTGACAAATTTCTTGAATCGCTTTTTCTAAGCTTTCCTGAACGGTTCTTTGATTCCTCTGCTTTTGGAATCCAAAAAACTTCCCGCCATCATACTCGACTTCAAGTTTAATACATCGCAAAGATCTTTATTAAACCAGCTCAACAATTGCAACCGGAGCTCCATCACCTTTTCTAGGCAGCCCCTTCTTCACCATCCGAATATATCCACCCTGTCCCCCAGAATCTGCAGGCTGACGATTCTGATATTGAGATGCAATGATTTCAAACAATTTTTTTGTAACCTCTTTGTTCTGAATATCTTCCAAAACTCGCCTTCGACTGGTCAAATCCCCCTTTTTAGCAAGTGTTATTAATTTAGAAGCGAATCGACACAGTTCTTTTGCTTTTGTTTCTGTTGTTGTAATTCGACCATGCACAAACAAAGAAGTAGCTAAATTTCGCAAAAGCGCCTGCCGATGGCCGGTCTGTCTTCCAAGACGAACAGAAACTTTACGGTGCCTCATTTCATTTCCTCTTTTCGAAGGGATAACCCTAAAACTTTTAGTTTGTCATTAATTTCATCTAAAGATTTTGCGCCGAAATTACGAACATTCATTAAGTCCGCTTCAGTATATTTAACTAAATCTCCGACAGCTTGAATATTAGCTCTTTTAAGACAATTGTAAGAACGAACAGATAACTCTAATTCTTCGATTGTTGTATCCATAACAGATTTTTCCTTAGAACTTCCCGCTGCTTCAGAAGCGGCTTCTTTTCCTAAATTCATGATCAATTCGAAATGTCGAGTCAAAAGTCGCGCAGATTCAGATAGAGCCTCATCCGGGCGGAGAGATTTATCGGTCCATAGTTCAAGATGAAGTTTCTCATAATTTGTTGACTGTCCCACACGAGTATCCTCGGTAAAATAATTTACTTTATAGACGGGAGAAAAAAGAGAATCAATCGGAATTAATCCAATCTGGTGTTCGAATGGGTGCTCTTCAGCAGAAACGAATCCTTTCCCTTTAGCAACTCCTAACTCCACTGCCAGTCGGGCATTTTTATCGGTCAAAGTAGCAATGTGATGTTCCTGATTTAAGACCTCGATTTCAGAAGTTCCTTGAATTTCTTTCGCAGTCACTTCATGCTCACCCTTGACGTCAATCTTTAAAATTTTCGGTTCACTTGTATAGGAACGAAATCGAACCTTTTTCAAATTTAACACAATTTCAGTTGTGTCCTCTAGAATGCCAGGAATTGTTGAAAACTCGTGAAGCACTCCTTCAATTTTTACAAAGGTAATGGCAGTGCCAGGAAGTCCGCTTAAAAGAACTCTACGAAGGGAGTTGCCAAGGGTTGTACCATAACCCTTTTGAAGAGGCGTAATTAAAAAGCGACCATAATCATCGGTCTGAGTGATAACTTCTATCGCGACTTGAGGCTCTGAACCAAAGGACAGAAGATTTAACGAATCACTTTTTTCCATATACTCCCCTGAACCTGAAATGGATAAAACAGCTTTTGTTAAGTCTTGTAATTCTTTTTTAACGGGCACGATCTATAACCTCCATTTTTAAAGCTCCTGTGGAGCTATTTTGTTCTCACACTCATGCTCACTAACTAAAAACGTCTCTTGCTGACCATCAATGATTCTATTCATATAATCGCTATCGAGAATAAAATTCGACAACTAAATTTTCTCGCACAGAAACGTCTATTTCTTCTCTTTTTGGGAATGCCATGACTTGGGCCGCCCCAGTTGAAACATCCATCTGGATCCAGGAAGGAATATTTTTAGACTGGGCAGACTCCAGGTTCGACTTAATAAGCACCTTGCTTCTGCTGGAGTCATGAATCTGAACTTTATCCCCTGGTCTGACAATAAAGGATGGAACATTAACTTTTTTCGAATTAACCAAGAAATGGCCATGAAGAACCAGTTGTCTAGCTTGATTTCTAGAAGATGCCAAGCCAATTCTAAAAATAACATTGTCGAGCCTACGTTCCAGCAGACCAAGAAGATTTTCGCCTGTCATCCCTTTCATTCTTTCAGCTTTTCCCATGTAATTGGAAAACTGTGTTTCTAAAATTCCGTAGATTTTACGAAGCTTCTGCTTTTCTCTCAATCGAAGCGCATACGGAGAAACTTTCTTTCTAGCTTGGCCATGCTGTCCAGGGGCATACGCCCTTTTTTCAACCGCGCATTTCGGAGTAAAGCAGCGATCTCCTTTTAAAAACAACTTTACGCCCTCTCTTCTGCACAGCCTGCATGCAGGTCCAATATATCGTCCCAAAATTACACTCTCCTTCTTTTCCGAGGTCTGCAGCCATTATGTGGAATAGGTGTTACATCTTTGATAAGACTAATTTCAAGTCCTGCTGCTTGAAGGGAGCGAATGGCTGCCTCTCTTCCCGCCCCTGGCCCTTTAACAAAAACCTCAACTCTGCGAACACCTTGTTCAACCGCTTTTTCTGCTGCTCTTTGAGCAGCCATCTGAGCGGCGAAAGGAGTGCTTTTTC
This sequence comes from bacterium, assembly GCA_021800275.1. Classification (GTDB taxonomy): domain Bacteria; phylum Vulcanimicrobiota; class JABDET01; order JABDET01; family JABDET01; genus JAKAVV01. The sequence goes on along the minus strand of JAJYZB010000012.1, from coordinate 13,394 downwards.
TTGAACCCTTAAATCCCAAAATTCCGGCAGAAGACCAGGCAACTGCATTGCCCTGATCGTCCGTGATTGATATAATCGTATTATTGAAAGTTGACTGGATATGAGCCACTCCTTTAGCTATATTCTTAATCTCTTTTTTTCTGCGAGCTCCTTTTTTAACGGCCAATGCTCTTTCCCCCTTTATTATTTAGCGCCTGTTTCTTTTGTTGTTTTTCTGGCGCCAACGATCGCCCTTCTCGGTCCTTTGCGAGTCCTGGCATTCGTGTGCGTTCTTTGTCCGCGCACAGGAAGTCCTCTCCTGTGGCGCAAACCTCGATAAGCTCCAATTTCAATCAAACGTTTGATATTCTGCTGCACCTCTCGTCTTAAATCACCTTCAACTTTAAAATTCTTTTCGATATAAGATCTCAATTTTGCAATTTCTTCTTCACTTAAACTCCGAACCCTAACATCAGGATTAACGCCTGTGGCTTTCAAGGTTTCCTTAGAACGAATTGGACCAATCCCATAAATATAGCGCAGAGCAAATTCAACCTTTTTATCATTGGGCAAATCAACACCAGCAATACGAACCACTATTCCCCTCCTTCAAACATTTCCCTGTTTGCAGCAGATGACAAGTCAATCCAAAAATCCGCCTTTGAAGAGTAGTCTGTCATCCCTGCACCTGTTTGTGTTTAGGATTTTCACACAGAATCCTAATTTTTCCTCTTCTTACGATAATTTTGCATTTCTCGCATCTGATTTTTACAGACGGTTTTACTTTCATTGCTTCCCTCTCATTTATAACGATAAATGATTCTGCCTCTTGTAAGATCATAGGGAGAAAGTTCCACCATAACCTTATCTCCAGGAAGAATCTTTATAAAATTCATTCTCATTTTTCCCGAGATATGAGCTAATACTTTATATCCATTTGCCAGCTCAACTCGAAACATAGCATTAGGAAGAGGTTCAACAACTGTCCCTTCAACTTCTATCGCCTCTTCTTTCTTCGCCATTTCATCTCCTTCTTGAACCCTTATACAGGGGATTAAATATCAGAACCCAAAGAGCGCCCTCTCACACATCTTGCCTCTCGGTCATAAACGTTGTGGCTGAGGTGGTTGAATTCGCTTCCCACAATATATCGGATTCTTATATTCATCTAAAACAACTTTTTCTCCTTTAATTAGCGTCAATTTTTATCCACAAATTGAAAACGGCTGAAAAAACGCGAATACCTTACTTCAAAAACCCAAAGGGAATCTTAAGGCAGCGTTAAAATTTCAGCGCCATTGTGTGTAATCACAATCGTATGCTCAAAATGCGCTGAAGGCATCATGTCAACCGTTACAACTGTCCATTTATCATCTTTCACCTTCACCTTTGCATTTCCCATGTTTACCATCGGTTCTATCGCAATGGTCATGCCGGATTCCAAAACAGGACCCTCTCCAGGTTTTCCGTGGTTAGGAATTTGAGGTTCTTCATGAAGTGATTTTCCTACTCCATGTCCTACGAGCTCTCGAACCACAGAAAAACGATTTTTTTCCGCATACTTCTGGATCGCATGCGAAATATCAGAAACGTGATTTCCTGAGCGAGCCTGCTCAATCCCTATATAGAGGGCATCCCTTGTAACAGAAAGCAATTTTTCCTTCTGTTTTGAAATCTTGCCAACCGGTATTGTGACAGCCATATCAGAATGATAGCTTTGATAAACAGCCCCAATATCAATACTGACCAGGTCCCCTTCTTTAAAAGGTCGAGACGTTGGAATCCCATGCACGACTTCTTCATTCACTGAAACGCAGAGAGATGCAGGATATCCCATATATCCTTTAAATGATGGAATTCCCCCATGGTCAATAATAAATTGTTCTGCCCATTGATCTAATTTTAGGGGAGTATTTCCAACAACAACCTGAGGAATTAGACCTTCAACGCAGAGAGCGGCAATTTTTCCTGCCTTCCGCATGGATTCAACCTCTTTTTCCCCTTTTATGCTGATCATGCAACGTTAACGCTTGAAGGTTTTCTCTCTTTCTAAGAGTCGAAATGCCAGTATATTCCCGAGATCGGAAATTCCTTTCATCCCATCCACTTGAATCAAAACCCCTTTTTTCGCGTAATATTCGCTTAAAGGTTCTGTCAATTCCTGATAAGTATGATATCTTCGACGAATCAAATCCTCTTTATCATCTTCTCTCTGCACCAGGGGTAACCCACAGATATCACAAATCCCCTTTTCTTTTGGGGGATTATTTTCAAGATGATAAACAGAACCGCAGTTAGGACAGCTCCACCTTAAAATCAACCGTTTAATAATCTCTTCTAAAGGAGCCTGAACCTCAACAACGCATGAAATAGAAAAACCTAATTCTTTAAATAAAGCATCCAGAGCTTTTGCCTGTTCAAGAGTGCGTGGAAAGCCATCCAAGACAAATCCATTTCGACAATCTTTTTCATTTAATCTCTCTCGAATCAAATCAACCATTAAAGAATCGGGAACAAGTTCCCCTTTCAGCACATAAGAATTCACTTGAGAGCCCAGAACATTTTCTTGCGCAATAGCTTTTCTCAAAATATCGCCTGTCGAAATTTGAACAATGCCAAACTTTTCGACAAGCAGTTTTGCCTGTGTCCCTTTTCCCGCTCCAGGAGGACCAAGCAGAACAATTCTCATTTTAAAATTCCTTTATAGTGGCGCATCAACAATCGAGCTTCAAACTGCTGAATAGTGTCTAGAACCACCCCAACAATAATCAAAAGACTTGTGCTGCCAAGGTAAAAATAAACATGAAAAAGATAGGTAAACCAGCCTGGAGCAACAGCAATCAATGCTAAGAAAATGGCGGCAATAAAAGTGACGCGGTTTAAAATTCGAGTTAGAGCTTCTGATGTAGGTTTCCCTGGTCTAATTCCTGGGATAAAACCTCCATATTTTTTTAAATTATCTGTTACATCATTGACATTAAAACTGATGTACGCGTAAAAATAAGTAAATCCGATCACTAAAACAGCATAAAGCAGATTAAAAGTCCACGACTGTGGGTTAATATGGTTGTGCAGCCAGACCACAAAACCAGTCTGCTTTTCGGATTTAGACAAAAAATTTATGACTGTCATGGGAAAAAATAAAACAGAAATGGCAAAAATAATAGCAATAACTCCCCCATTGTCAACTTTTACAGGAATATAGGTGGACTGTCCTCCCATCACTCTTCTGCCTACAACGCGTTTAGCATACTGCACAGGGACTTTTCTAATTCCTAAAGTAAAGGCAACGATTAAAGCGATCAGAACAATGGTTACCACAATAAACAAAACGAGTCTCAACAAAACATGAGCCCCTTCACTGTGAAACAGCTTCATGGTAATTCCCCAGGTTGTGCTCACATAATAGGGAAACTGCAAAATAATTCCTGCAAAAATCAGAAGGCTAACTCCATTTCCGATTCCTTTATCTGTCATCATCTCTCCAAGCCACAATAAAAAAGCGCTTCCCGCAGTTAAGACTAAAACAATCGCGGCAAAACTCAAAATCGTGGGATGACTGATTGCCCTGTATTTCCAAGCCGTATAAGTCATCATACTAGCCTCAAAAATGCTTAAAATAATGGTCAAGAGTCGAGTATAAAGAGCAATCTGTTTCCTCCCCATTTCCCCACCCTCTTTCTGCAGGTCTTCCCACTGGGGAATAATAACTGTTAAAAGCTGCATCATAATTGAAGCATTGATGTAGGGAGTAATTCCCATGGCAACAACAGCAAAGTGATTTAAAGCTCCGCCTGTCAGTAGTCCTATAAAACTAAAAATAGCTCCTTGACTCAACAAATTTTGCCATATTTTAAGATTGATGCCAGGAACGCTTAAACGAGTGGCAAAAACAAAAATGAAAAAAGCAAAAAGAAGATACAAAACACGATTTTTTAACTCTGAAATTCTGACCGTATCTGCCAGCTGCTCAATCATGAAATTAGTTCTGTTTTTCCACCTTTTTTATTAATTTTTTCTTGAGCCGCTTTAGAAAAAGCGTGCGCCTTTACCACTAAAGTCCTAGACAGTTCTCCATTCCCCAAAATTTTAACAGGATCGTCAGGCTTCCTGATCAAACGATTTTTATAAAGTAGAGCAGGCTCAATTAGGGCGCCTTCCTCGAAACGATTTAACTTTTGCAGCGGCACCACTTGAAAGACCTTTTTAAATCTAGCGTTTTTAAATCCTTTTAACTTAGGAAGCCTTCTATACCAGGGAGTCTGTCCTCCTTCAAAACCAGGGCCCTTTGCTCCTCCTGAACGCGCTGTTTGCCCTTTTCCACCTCTTCCTGAGGTTTTAACCGAACCTGAACCATGACCACGTCCCACTCTATGTTTCCGCTTAATTGAACCTGCAGCAGGTTTTATTTCATGTATTTCCATTTTTTATTCCTCTCAAGCAGTTCTTGCTGCAACTGCTTCTCCGACTATTCTAAGGGCTTTTAATCCCTCTAAACAAGCCCTGACGCTGTTAATCGCATTGGAAGAACCCAAACTTTTTGTTAGAATATCTTTAATTCCGGCAGCCTCACAAACAGCGCGAACAGGTCCTCCGGCAATAACCCCTGTCCCTGGAGCAGCGGGTTTCAAATAAATAAACCCAGACCCATATTTTCCTTTAATCTCATGAGGAATTGTATTCAAAACAAGGGGGACCTGAAGCAGATTTTTTTTAGCATGGGCTACCGCTTTTCGAATTGCTTCTGGCACCTCTGAAGCTTTCCCCATTCCTGACCCAACGATTCCGGATCCATTTCCAATCACCACCAGAGCGCTGAAATGAAATCTTTTTCCACCCTTGACCACCTTGGCGACCCGATTTATCTTCACAACTGTCTCAGTTAACTCAAGTCCTGCTGCATCAATCCTTGCCAATCTTTCACCTCTCCTTTGTAATATGGCTCTTTTAGAGCATTCATTTCCTTCTGCCTTATGGGTAAATGCCCAGCTTCAAAACTGTAAACCCGCTTTTCTGGCTCCTTCAGCCACCGCTTTTACTCTTCCATGATATCGGAATCCTCCACGATCAAAAACAACCTGGGAGATACCTTTTTCAAGCGTCCTTTTTGCTGCCAACTGGCCAACTGCTTCAGCCATTAACGTTGGCTTTTTGCTGAAAGGCGCTCGGACTGATTCTGGTTTAGAACTTTTCTTCCCTTTATCAGATTTAACTTCATCAAATTTCTGCTTCTCCAGTTTTTGTTCGCCTGATTCTTTCTTTTCTAACTCAGGAATTTGAAGATCTTCTAATGAGTTTGCAAAAACTAAAGTTTTAGAATCATGGTCATCAATCACCTGAACATAAATTTGCTTCTGGCTTCTAAAAACCACAAAACGTGGTTTTTCGCTGGTTCCTGAAATCTTTTTTCTCAAACGAAGATGACGATATTGTTTTGTTAGTTTTCGTGAAATTGTTTTGATCATAAAATTAACTCCTTCACTTTTTAGCAGCCACTTTTCCTGCTTTACCAAGTTTTAATTTGAGTCTTTCCCCCTCGTATAATATTCCTTTTCCCTTATAAGAATCAGGAGGCCTTATCCCACGAATATCAGCGGCTGTTTGTCCAACTTTCTGTTTGTCAGCCCCTTTTACCACGATTTTATTTGTTCCTTCAACATCAATTTCGATTCCGGGAACCGGTTTAATCACAACAGGATGAGAAAATCCAATATTCAAAGAAATCTGCCCTCCCTGCTTAGCTGCTCGATATCCCATTCCTGTAACCAATAAGGATTTAGAATATCCCTCAGAAACTCCATGCAGCATATTGGCCAGAAGCGATCTTGTTAAACCATGAAGAGCTCTCAACTGTTTTTCGTCTCCCTGACGATTAACCGTTAAATTTCCATCCTTTTGAACAACTTTTAATGAAGAGTGCAACTCACAGCTTAAACTGCCTTTCACTCCCTGAACTTTAACCTCTTTATCTGTAACTTCTACTTTAACCCCTTTAGGAATTAAAATAGGAAGCTTTCCAATTCGAGACATCACTCACCTCCATCACCAAACATAACAGAGCACTTCCCCGCCCATTTTCTCCTTGCGCGCCTCTTCACCTGTCAAAATTCCTCTGCTGGTCGAAAGAATAACAACTCCAAGTCCTCCAAACAGGCGAGGAATTTCTTCATTTCTCACATAAACTCTTAATCCTGGTTTGCTGACCCTCTTCAAATCTGTAAGGATTTTCCCTTTACCTGCGCCATATTTCAACGTGATTCTCAAATTGGTAATTCGCCTCTTTTTCGCTGTCTTTTTGGAAGGATTTTTCTTTTCATCAAGAACAATGGTCTGACAGTCCTTTATGAACCCCTCTTTTTTTAAAACTTTTGCAATCTGCTCTTTTAATCTGCTGTAAGGAATATCAGTCTGCTCTTTTTTTGCAGTATTGGCATTTCGCACTCGATTTAGCAAATCGCTGATTGGATCTGTTACAGGCATACAATTTCCTCCTTTGTTCTCACCAGGACGATTTAGTCACTCCAGGAATAAGACCTTTGTGAGCCATCTGTCTAAAACAAATTCTGCACAATCCAAATTTTCGATAGACTCCTCTTGGTCTTCCGCAGATAGAACAACGAATGCGATATCTCGTTCTAAAGCGATAGGCTTTCCCAGAAGCTCTAACTCTCTCAATTTTTTTTTGCAACTTTTTCATTTTTTCTGTTGCAGCAGTTCTAGCCAAAAGAATCCTCCTTTAATTTCGTCTGAATGGCAGTCCCATGGAACGGAGCAGCTCGCGCGCCTCTTCATCGGTTTTAGCAGAAGTCACAATAGTCACGTCCATTCCAAGAGTTTTATCTACTTTATCATATTCAATTTCAGGAAAAATAAGCTGCTCTTTTAATCCAATAGAATAGTTTCCTTTTCCATCAAAACTTTTCGAATTGGTTCCTCTAAAATCACGAATTCTCGGCAGAACAACATGAAAAAATTTATCTAAGAAAGCATACATTCTTGGACCGCGGAGAGTTACCATGCAGCCAATTTTCATTCCCTCGCGAATCTTAAAAGCAGAGATGGATTTTTTTGCTTTTGTAACAACCGGGTGCTGCCCAGAGATAAGAGACAACTGCTCAACCGCTTTGTCCAGATCTTTTGGATTTTGAATGGCTTCTCCTACTCCCATATTCACAACTACTTTTTCGAGACGAGGAACTTGAAACCTATTTTTATAATGGAAATGCTTCATCAAGTGTGGAACCACTTCTTTCTGATACTGCTCTTTTAAGCGTAAAATCATCGAAATTATCTGATCTCCTTTCCACACTGCTGACAGATTTTAATCCTATCTCCAGCCTCTAATATTTTTTTAAAAATCCTCGTTTTTTTACTGCACTGAGGACATACCAGCATCACTCTGGAAGCATACAGAGGCAGCGTCTTTTCCAAAATTCCTCCCTGAGGAATTTTGGGAGGGCGCGGCTTGGTATGACGCTTCACCACATTCACGCTGTCCACTAAAATCTTCCCATTGGAAGGAAAAACTTTCAACACTTTTCCTCGTTTTCCCTTGTCTTTCCCTGAAAGAACTTCAACAGTGTCTCCTTTTTTAACGTGCACTTTTATCATATTATAATACCTCTGGGGCTAAAGAAACAATTTTCATAAACCCTTTTTCCCTCAATTCGCGAGCAACGGGTCCAAAAATTCGAGTCCCCCTTGGATTGCCTTGATTATCAATAATGACAGCAGCATTCTCATCAAATCGAATATAACTGCCGTCTGAACGACGAAGTTTATTTTTCATGCGAACCACTGCGGCTTTCACCACTTCTCCTTTTTTTACAGGAGCGCCAGGAATAGCATCTTTAACACTCGCTGTAATCACATCCCCAAGAGTGGCATAAGGGTGACGTGAGCCCGTGTTAACATGGAAACACATAATCTCTCGAGCGCCCGAATTATCAGCAACCTTTAATCTTGTCTGAGCTTGAATCATGCCTCATTATCTCCTTTAATTTGGGTTATCATTTAGACTTCTCCAGGATTTTTACAACTCTCCATCTTTTTCTTTTTGAAAGGGGTCTTGTTTCCATAATCTCAACTTTATCGCCAACTCTGGCTTCATCTTTTTCGTTATGCGCCATCACTTTCAAGGTTCTGGTTATGGTCTTCCCATACTTTGAATGAGCGAAGCGGCGAACACATTTTACCAGAACCGTCTTCTGCATTTTGTCGCTCACCACGACTCCAACACGAGTTTTACGCAGACCTCTTTTTTCTTCTTTCATCCTTTTTTCTCTCCTTTACCGCGAGGGGAGCGAGATGCTTTTGGGTTAGACGAGCCTTTTTCAGGCTGCTTTAATCCTCTCTTCTCCCAAAAAACACCTGACCTCTTTTCTGCCAGAATCGTCTCTAACCTTGCCCTATTTTTTTTTGCCTGCCTAACTTTTGTGACGTCATCCAGATGGCCTGTTGACCATTGAAACTTTAAATGGAACAACTCATCTTTCAAATTATTTTCATGAACATTTAACTCTTGCTCTGTCATCTCTTCAATCTTCTTTTTAAACTCTTTAGTTTTCATCCTTCTTAAACTCCTAGTTTATCTCTCTCAATAATTCTCGTTTTTATAGGCATTTTGAAAGAAGCAAGTTTTAACGCTTCACGAGCTATCTCATCAGCAACTCCGCCTAATTCAAACAAAATTCTTCCTGGTTTTACAACGGCAACCCAATATTCCGGGGGTCCTTTCCCGCTTCCCATTCTGGTCTCTGCAGGCTTTTTAGTCACCGGTTTGTCGGGAAAAATTCGAATCCAAACCTTCCCGCCTCGCTTCATATGTCTGGTCACAACAACTCGAGCAGCTTCAATCTGACGATCTGTAATCCAATGGGGCTCCATGGCTTGAAGTCCAAATTCACCATAAACCAAAGTGTTTCCGCGAGTGGCTTTCCCTCGCATTCTGCCCCTACTCTGTTTACGATACTTTACTCTCTTGGGCATTAACATCTGCCGCCAGCCTCCTTACCGGTTCTGTCGAAACATCTCCTCGATAAACCCAAACCTTAATTCCAATTCTGCCGTAAGTGGTGTATGCTTCTGAAACAGCAAAATCTATATCTGCTTTTAACGTATGCAGAGGAACTTTTCCCTGCCCAGTTCTCTCATCACGGGCAATTTCAGCGCCTGCCAGTCTTCCTGAAACCTCTACTCTAATCCCTTTTGCTCCTGCTTTTACCGCCCGAGCCACCGCCTGTTTCATGGCCCTTCTAAAAGCAATCCTTTTTTCCAACTGTTCCGCTATATTTTCACCAATTAACTTCGCTTCTAATTCTGGACGCTTTACTTCTACAACAGAAATGTTAACCTGGCCAGTCGGGCGAAGGGTCAATTTTTCAATCGCCTTCCTTAAATCTTCGACACCCGCTCCTTTTCTTCCAATCAAAATGCCTGGTCGTGCGGTATGAACAGTGAGTTTTAAGCGCTGCCCGAACCGTTCAATTTCAATTCGAGCAATGGCTGCGGATTTATGATTTTTTTCGATATAACTGCGGATCTTAACATCCTCTGCTAAAAAAGACTTGTATTCCTTTACATTGGCTGGAAACCACCTGGATTCCCAGGTTCGAATGACTCCAACCCGAAGGCCCACTGGATTAACTTTTTGTCCCATCTGCCGCTCCTATCTTAGTTTTTTTTACATCTGCTTTTTTTGCGCCTTTCTTGGAAGCTAACGCCCTTTTCTTTCTATCCGAAGACCGTTCTTCTTTAGGTTGAATGGCTCCAGATCCGGCTTTTTGTTCTAATTTTACCGTAATGTGGCTCGATCTTTTTTTAATTCCAGCAGCTCTGCCCATCGCTCTAGGCATAAACCTTTTTAAAGAAGGTCCGCCATCCACATAAATACCAGAAATCACTAATCTCTCTGAATCCATTTGATAAGTATTTTCCGCATTTGCTTTGGCAGATTCCACTACTTTCAATAAAACACGAGCAGCTTGTTTAGGAGTAAATTTTAAAAGAGCTAACGCATCTTTCACTTTTTTCCCACGGACCAGATCAGCCACTAAACGAAGTTTTCGCGGAGCCGTTCTTACGAATTTTGCAACAGCACGCGCAGCGACAGGTGTTATTTTTTTGCAAATCCCACAAGAAACTTCAGGAGAACCAAGTCTTTTGGCTTCATATAAAACCTTTCTGCCGCAATTTGAACAAATTATTTTCTCTTTTGCCATTATTTCACCTCAGGGGCTGCTGGAGCAGCTGCAGCGGCTTGAGCTTCAGCCTTTGATTTAGCGACTCCATGACCTCTAAAAATACGTGTTGGAGCAAATTCACCCAGGCGGTGTCCAACCATTTGTTCAGTAATATACACAGAAATAAATATTTTCCCATTGTGAACGTTTATAATATGCCCAATCATCTCGGGAATGATAGTAGAATTCCGAGACCAGGTTTTAATTGGTTTTTTCTCTTTCGTAACATTTAACTCATTAATTTTTTTCGTTAAACTGGGATGAACAAAAACGCCTTTTTTAATACTTCTGCCCATGATCTCTTTATTTTCTCCTTCTCACGATAAATTTATCCCCTGGCTTTTTCTTTCTTGTTTTATATCCAATGGTAGGCTTTCCCCAGGGAGTTGAACTGGGACGGCCAGGAGTGCTTCGAGCTTCACCGCCGCCATGTGGATGATCCACAGGGTTAGTCGCAACACCGCGGATATGGGGCCTTTTCCCACGCCACCTACTTCTGCCTGCTTTCCCGACAACAATATTGACGTGATCGAGATTGCCCACCTGACCTACTGCGGCACGACACAAAAGGGGAACCAGCCTGACTTCTCCACTGGGAAGACGCACATGAGCAAACTCTCCTTCTTTAGCCATAATGGTGGCAGCAGCTCCTGCTGATCGAACCAGTTGTCCGCCTTTTCCTGGGCGCATTTCAATGTTATGAATTAAGACGCCTGTAGGAATGCTGCCTAAAGGAAGAAAATTACCTGGCTTAATATCACTTTGAGGTCCGCTTTCAACTTTATCATTAAGCTTTAATCCATCTGGAGCAAGAATATATCGTTTCTCACCATCTTTGTACTGAAGGAGGGCAATTCTTGCCGTTCGATTCGGATCATATTCTATGGCAGCAACTACAGCAGGGACCCCTTCTTTATCCCTTTTCCAATCAATTTTCCGATACATCTGTTTGGCCCCTCCACCCCTGTGGCGGCTTGTCATTCGACCTTTATTATTTCTTCCTCCGCTGCTTTTTAAAGGTTCGAGAAGAGACTTTTCAGGAGAAAACTTAGTAATCTCTTCAAACGAAGAGACAGTCATAAATCTTCTACCAGGAGTATGGGGTTTATATTTTTTTATTGCCATTGCTTATCCCTCATTTCTATTCCTCAAACATTTCAATGCCTTTCATCACAATCTTATCGCCTTGTTTCAAAGTAACAATCGCTTTTTTGCGATCACTTGTTTTTCCAACAACAGCGCGATACCTTCTGGTTTTCCCTGGAATTTTAATGGTATGAACACTCACTACTCCCACTTTGAAAAGCTTCTCAACGGCTTTCCGAATTTGAATTTTATTAGCCTTAGGGTGAACTTCAAAAGTATATTTTCCAAGAGCCTGATGCTGCATGCTTCTTTCGGTAACAATGGGTTTAACGACGATTTCTTCGTATTTCAGCTCCACGAAAGCACCTCTTCTAAGTCTTTTAAAATTTCTTTGGTAACAATTACTTTTTTAAATCTGAGCAAATCATGCACATTCAAGGAGTCCAGACACAATAATTTTACGCCGCTCAAATTCCTGCATGCCCTTTGAACAGATTGACTTCTTTCTTTTAACAGCACTAAAGCATTTTCAACTTTAAAATTCTTTAAAAGCAGCTGAATCTGTTTTGTTTTGGGTTCAGAAACCTCAAACTTGTCTAAAACAATCAGACGGTGGCTCTGAACCAGATTACGCAAGGCAGAACGAACAGCGAGCTGCTTAACTTGCTTGGGCAAATCAAAACCATGTTTTCTGGGATGAGGACCAAAAACCACTCCTCCGTGTCTCCATAAAGGAGATCGAACACTGCCTGCTCGCGCCCTTCCCGAACCCTTTTGCTTCCATGGTTTTTTCCCTGTTCCACTGACTTCTGAACGTTTTTTAGTATCATGGGTTCCCGCTCTTCTGCTAGAAAGCTGCTTTTTTAAACTCAAATACAATGCCTGGGGATGAATTTCTCCATGCCAGAGCTCCTCTTTTAAATGAACTTTTCCCGATTCTTTACCATCCTGATGATAAACCACTAACTCAGACATAAGCTCTCCTATTTTTTTCCTTTTCCTTTCTCTTTACCCGTTTCTTTCTGCTGCTTAGCCAGTCGAGCCGTTTCTTTTTTGTGCATCTTCCGGGCCAGTTTAACACTGGTTCTAAGAAAAAGGTGGCTTTGATTGGGTCCAGGGACTCCCCCTTTGATAATTAACAAATTCTTTTCTGGTTCCAGTTTAACAATTTCTAATCCTTGAATTGTGACCGAATCATTTCCCATATGGCCTGGAGCCCTTTTTCCCCGATAAACTTTTGCGCTGTTGGTTTCACCACCGGAAGCAGGACGGCGGTGAGACATCCCTCCATGGCTTTTAGGGCCACCGTTAAAATTATGTCTTTTCATGACCCCTTGAAATCCTTTCCCTTTAGAAACACCAAGGACATCCACAAATTCTCCAACCTTGAATAAATCCGAAACCTTCAACTCTGTTCCAGGGTTTAAATGGCTCGAATCCTCCACCTTGATCTCCCTTAAAATTCTAAAGGGTTTAACATTCGTTTTTTTAAAGTGCCCAGCAAGGGGACGAGTAATATGTTTTTCTTTTGCGGGAAGAAATCCAACCTGAAAAGATTCATAGCCGTCCTTTTCTTTCGTTTTTTTCTGGACAATGGTTACTGGACCTGCCCTTAAAACAGTCACAGGAATAAGATTTCCTTCTTCATTAAAAATTTGGGTCATGCCTAATTTAGTTGCCAATATCTGGTTCATCGTCATCACGCCTTAATCTCAATGTCAACACCTGCGGGAAGATCCAGATGAGCTAACGCATCAACTGTATTTTGAGGTGGATCAATGATATCAATCAATCTTTTATGAGTTCGAATTTCGAAATGTTCTCTAGATTTCTTGTCAATATGGGGGGATCGCAAGACGCAGTAAATATTCTTTTTTGTCGGGAGTGGAATTGGACCCGAAATCCGAGCTCCTGTTCTTTTGGCAGTATCTACTATTCTAGCGACTGTCGCATCCAGCACGCCATGATCAAATGCTTTTAATCTAATTCTAATCTTTGCTTTTGCCATTATCCACCTTCTCCAACTTTTGTTACCACTCCCGCTCCAACCGTCCTCCCACCTTCTCGAATCGCAAACCTTAACCCTTC
>JAJYZB010000027.1 GCA_021800275.1 bacterium | reverse complement strand
AGACTCGTGATCCCTGGTTTTACTTTCAGCCTTTCCTTAAAGGAATCTGAATAAAGGTTCACGATTTCTGGAACTTCGGGGCGAGGTCCAACAAGGCTCATCTCCCCTTTTAATACATTCACCAGCTGTGGAAGTTCATTCACTCCAATTTTTCTGAGAAAACCTCCCACTTTTGTCAGCTCCTGTTCAGGAGGAGGAGGGAACACAAACTGATGAAGGTCATTGATTTCCTTAGGGTCCAGATGCAAAGGAGGGGAAGACTGACGCAGAGTTCTGAATTTATACAGCCAGAAAAGCTTCCCTCCTTTCCCAACCCGGATTTGCTTAAAAAAAACAGGGAACCCAGATTCCAGAACAATGGCAAAAGAGGCAGCCAGAAGAAGGGGGGAAAATAAGATAAGGAGAAAAACAGCTCCAAGCAAATCAAAAATTCGTTTCATAAAATTAAACCCACCCTGAAGTCAATCCAAATTTGCTTGAGGTGTTTTCTATACAATAAAAGATTAATCCTTTTCCTGGATCAGACTTTGGCGGTTTTCAGCTCAGGGTGGATACCGCATTCTTTTAATTCAGGGGCTTCCCACCACCATCTTCCTGCTCGAAGATCTTCACCCAGTTTTACTGCCCTTGTGCAGGGGGCGCATCCAATGCTCGGATAACCTTTATCATGAAGTTCATTATAAGGAACCTGGTGGGCTCTAATATAATTCCAGACCTGTTCATTGGTCCAGTCAGCCAATGGATTTAACTTGAGAATATTCCCATGAGCAGGATCGATCTCAACTTTTGGCACTCCATTTCTTGTAACACTCTGTTCCCGCCTTAAACCTGTAATCCATGCCTGCAGTCCATCCAATGCCCGTGAAAGAGGTTCAACTTTTCGAATGTAACAGCATTCTTTTCGATTTTCAATAGATGAATAGAATGAATTAGGTCCTTTCCTCTCTATCAAACTTTCGATTTTATCCCTCTCAGGGAAAAAAACTTTAAATTCAATCCCATACTTTTTTCTGCACTGCTCCATCACATTGTATGTTTCCTGAGGCAGGCGTCCTGTATCTAGAACAAAAGCCTGGAATCTTGCGGGGATCTTTGACAACATGTCTAACAAGACAACATCTTCAGCCCCAAAACTGCAGGCAAGAGAGATTGTGTCTTTAAATTTAGTAATCCCCCACTCAAGAATGGTCTGGGGTTCAGTGTCCTCAAACTCTCGATTAACTTCAAAAATTTCAGAGATTTCTATCAACTGTTTTATCTCCTTTTAAATTATCGAGATCCTGCGCTGGCGACCTTGAGTTCTGGATTTTCTCCATCTTGTGAATGGATAATGGCTAAAGATTCCGCATTTTTTCTTTTCCCATTCCAGTGAATATCAGGGAGGATCACTTCTTTTTTTACTTCAATGCGGTCCTTGTGTTTTAGCAGGTCTTCCAGCATAATGGAAATTTCAGTTTCCATATCTCGAGTTGGTTTATATCCAAGGTTTAACAAATTCTGGCAGTCCACTTTATAGTAATGTTCCTGCATTTCAAAGCGAGGATTCTCTAAGAGCTGAATTTTCGCTTTTAACCCCATGACGCCAGCAACTTTCTGCACTTTTTTAGCCAGATCCATTAAACTGTAAGTATCTTCAAGCTGATTAAAGACTCGATATTCCCCTTGTTTTGGAGGGTTTTCAAGAGCAAGGGTTAAACACTGCATCGAATCTTTAAGAGGCAGGAAACCCCTCTGCTGTTTCCCATTCCCATAAACAGTCAGAGGATACCCGATCACAGCTTGACAGCAGAAGCGGTTGATAATGGTCCCAAAAGCCTGATCAAAATCAAATCGGGTCAATAAACGAGAATCTTTTATCTCTCCATCAAATCGAGTTCCAAAAACAACCCCTTGCATCACATCTGTTGCCCGCATTCCCCATATCTTACAGGCAAACATAATGTTGTTGGAACCATGGACTTTTGACCAGTGATACCAGGACCCTGCCTGCCGAGGGAAAGGAAGAAGATCTTTTCTTCCCCGAAACTCCGCTTCAAAAAAACCTTCAGGAATATCCACGTTAGGAGTTCCATATTCTCCCATTGTTCCCAATTTTAAAAGATGGGCTTCAGGACAAATGTCCCTGATGGCAAACATCAGATTAAAGGTGGACATAAGATTATTTATCTGCACAAAAACCGTATGATTTCTATCCATCATAGAATAAGGAGCAGAAGGACATTCTCCAAAATGAACAACCGCTTCCGGCTTAAATTCTTTGAAAATTTTCTCAACAAACTCGTATTCTTTTAAATCCCCTTCCCAAAACTGAAGATTTTTCCCATATTTCTCATGGAAACCTTTCAATCTGTCTTCCATTGGAGAAATCGGGAGCGCGCTCCAAGAACCCATTTCCTCCACCCATTTCCTGCGGGAGAAGTTGTCTGCTCCTGCGACCTGATGCCCTTTTGTTGTTAAGTACTGGGCTAATGACCACCCAAGATATCCATCCATTCCTGCGATAAAAATGCGCATTGCTCTTCCTCCTGAATATTTATAATTTTGCGATTCTAACACAAAAGTTTTGGTGTGTATTCTCTTACTCATGTTATTTTCCTTTTTTTCGCTTTTGCTTTTGCACCTAAAAACCATTTTTTGCTTCCTCTCTCAGTGTTTCTCTAATGGAACGATCAGCAGCCCACCAGACAGGGTGTGCGAGGAGATAAATTCGTTCATTTTTATCCAGCATCTGACAAACACATAAATCTCGTTTCCATTTTGCATCACTGTCAGAATTGAATACAAACCCATCATTGAATAGAGGTTCTCCAGCGTCATACTGAAAACCGCACTGACGAATTGTTTTCCCATCAGGGAGAAAACGGCTCTTCTTTGGAAGGTGATAACTTACTACTAAAATCTTCGCGCCAACAGCAAATTCAAGAATTTTCTTTTCAAAGGCAAGCATTTCGGAAAGATTACTTTGGGTCTCCGCAAAAAGTCCTGCGTCACTGTGAAGTCCAATTTCGAATTGATTTTCTTTTAAATAAGAAAGAACCTTTTTTGTCTTTGACCCTAGGATATTATAAGTTCCTTGCACCCTAAAGAAAAAAGTTGATCGAACCCCCTCTTCTTTTTCGATTTCAGCTATTTCTCTAGCATAGTCAGGAGATAAGTCCACATCATGCCGTAAAAGAATAAGTTTCTTATCTGCTTTCAAATTTGCATAAGAACCAAATGTTATGATTTGATACCCTTTTTTCTTAGCATCTATTAAAATTTCTCGATAATGTTGAAGGATGAAATCACAACGATTTTCTTGTTTAAACACGAGTCTGAGCCACCGCCCCTGTCATAAGAATATTAAAGCTATGCTGCCCCTCATTCATGAGCAAATCTAAAATTGAAAGTTTAGAAATAAACTCTCCCCATAATTGATGATAAACAGGATCGTTATAATCAATATAGGTAACTTGAATTCCTCCTTGATTAAATATGTTTTCATTAAGATAATTTTTTCCACCAGGTCCAGAAATATATTCTGTTCCCCCGATGGATTGGCACAAATGGAATAAAAGTTCGGAAGAATGTGCAGCCTCTTCCATCTGCATTTCAGATGCCAAAAGAATTTTTGTTTTGATTCCAAGAATTTCTGCCACCAAACGGAGCAGGATCACATTGAGATCACAAATGTTAGTCCATGTGCGTTTGTAAATTGCTTCAAAATGGGAAACCATTTCAGAATAATAAGGAGACCTTGCGTAATTAGTTTGAATCGCTCGCCAATGCTTCAATTCCCAGTTGACAGTCGAATTAACTTCCATTTCTTTTATAGGGCATCCCAACTTCCCTTTAGTGAGAACTGGGACAGTAAGCCACTGCGCCCCATTGGGCCCTTTAATTCGGTTCCTGTTTGTCCAGTTGTTTTTTGAGAATTGAACCGTGTCCAAAACAACAAAAACGTCTGCCAGAGCCATTTTAGCAAAATATGAGAGGCCTGGTAAATAATTTGGTTGATGGATGTTAATTTTCATTAATGTCGTATTTTGTCATTTTAAAGATAAATTCTGATATTATTTTTAAATGACTGTTTTCCTTTTTGTTAAAAATACCTTCCAGTATAATATACTTGAGTTTGGCAAATTTTGCAGAAGTTCATCCTGTATAGCCGCAAACACCCGTTCGCGGAGAATTCACTAAAGGAAGAAACATTTCTGATCCACAGGCGTGCTTTCGAAGGCATGAAGAGCATATCACTTCTTCGCATTCGCTGCACACTTGAATCGCGGCGGAGTTATAATAAAAAGGTGTGGAAATTAAGATTGCCGTAACCCTTGGTATTCATCATCACATTCATACGAAGGAGGTTACAGCAGTGAAGAAAGATTTAAAGATTT
>JAJYZB010000026.1 GCA_021800275.1 bacterium | reverse complement strand
CGGATCAGAATAATGAGACACTGCTTTCGATTCAAGGGGAAGGATCTGGAATCTCAAGCAGTGTGAATGGGGAAGCAGTAGGGGCAGAAGAGCCGACAGATGAGAACATGCAGACCTGGATTTCTGAAGCAGAAGCGGATAATCCAGACACAGCGGTGGCTTTTACGACCAGCCCCCTGTTAGCCTGTGCAACGACTGCCAGCAGTTCTTCGACCACGACTGCTGCAAGCAGTGATGCTCCGTTGATTTGCAGTGGAACCGATAATCTCGTGCTGTTTGCCGTGGATCCCAGTGTCATGGCAGCCACAGATTC
The DNA here is from genome assembly GCA_021800275.1 of bacterium. Taxonomy (GTDB): domain Bacteria; phylum Vulcanimicrobiota; class JABDET01; order JABDET01; family JABDET01; genus JAKAVV01. The sequence continues at coordinate 4,292 of JAJYZB010000026.1, read as the reverse complement.
ACTCACCAGTGTTCAAGTGGGGCAGGAAGAGATTAAAGTGGTGGTTTTTCCAAAAAAAATTCCTCCTAGTGACCTCTTTTCTCTAACCACTGGATCCGGTGGAGCGTTTATTAATGAATCTCTGCCTGAGCAGTTTGCGGATGTAGTTGTTTTGGTCAACGGGCTTCCTACCGGACAGAGTCTAACTTTAACTTTAAATGCAGAAGGAATCAAAGATTCAGGAGGACACCTGTATGATACCAATCGTCCTGCCGGTGTTTTCCTAAACCTTAAAACTTCAGCAGTACTAGGAAGACCGATTACTGAAACGATTATTGGAGAGAAAAACCCTCCAGCCTGCCAGGGAAAAGTTGAGATTGGAAACTGCTTTGGCGTTGGCTATAAGCCATCTGATTTAGGAGGAAAAGAGAAAATTTTAGTTACAGCCCCAGGAGCCTTAACACTGAACAAGCCTGTTATTCATGTAACAGTTTCAGGCACTATGCCGAAAGAGTTTGGTGCCCTCAGTGCGCCATTTGTTAATATAGAAAATCTTCCCTTCCCACTAGATCTCCTGATGGATCCATTTTATCAGTATTTTACTTTGGTAGGGAATGGTCCTACCTCTGTGGCGAATTATCCTTATCCTATTTGTTCTGTTCCCAATGGGCATTTACACGAAAATCATTATGCCCCCTTTCCTATCCTTCTCCAATTAGCAGAAGCAGCTCAAGAGTTTTATGAGAAGACTGGCATCAAGCTTGAAATCAATGATATCAGTCTGCCAGATGGTGGAGTTTTTGATATCTGCAATAACTGGAAGCCCCCTTATATTTACTATCGTGCTGGAACAAGTGTTTTAATCAGTAATGATCTTAGCCGTCTAGAAGTTTTAAAACTGGATCGAATAATGGGTGATCATAATTTTGTGAGACCTTTCCCTGAACTTTTAGAATACGATTTAGTTCCCTGGCACATCGAATTAATTTCATCACCTTAATAAGGGGGAGATAGAGATGAAACTTTCAAATGTTTATCTTAAACTTTTATTCCTCATGAGTATGGTGTTCCTCCTTGCTTCCACAGTTTCTGCTCAGCATCTCCCATATATCAGAGGAGCAGCCATTCAGCCTAAAATAACTTTTGATTCTAAAACTGGCATTTTTACTTATTCTTATGAGATTACAAATTCTCCATCCAGTGTTGGTAATATTGTGGCCTTTTACTGTGAACTATATCTGCCTCCAGGAACTCAAGATCCAGGGACACAAGGATTAAAAAATAATCCAGAAGCAGATTTTTCCACCCGCATTCTTCCAAGAGGGCTTAAAACATTTGAAAAACAAGTAGTTCCAACAGCGTTTATTTATACACCCGATGGACCTAGGGGATGGGATGGGAAATTGGCCGTAACAACTTTTGGATCATTCGGCGGCCCGAATCCCAGTATTCATCCAGGGCAAACCCTGGGTCCTTTTATTATTCAGAGCAGAGGACTTGCAGGGATCAGAAATTTTGTGTTTGAACCCAATGAATTGTCTATTCAGAATCGTTATCTTCCACCGGCATGGCCCCCTTTACCCAGTGCACAGATTGACAAGATTTATGCAAAATATTCCGAAATTATCCACAGTGTTCGCTTCTATACCAAGGCTCCTGCTCCGTATGCTCTTCCTAAAAACTGTGATCCTGTCTGTATGGTGCAGTTTCTCATGAATGAAAAAGAACAAGCATACAAGCTCGGTTGGATCACGAATGCAGGAGTTGCCAATTCTCTGGATGCGAAATTGAAAGAAGCAGAGAAAAAACTAAAAGAAGGACAGACTCAATCTGCCATCAACATCTTGAAATCCTTTATCCTGGATCTGGAAGCACAGCATCAAGGGCAGACCGGACAGGGGCAGGGTGCAAACACAGGAAATGCGCAGACCAGCGGCAAACATGTGACTGACAATGCTTACTATCTCCTTAAACCCAATGCTGAATTTATCCTGTACAAACTAGGGGTCACCAGTTTTCCCTAAGCAGCTGGGTCTCACTGCCGTGCTGAAAGATGAAAAACTCCTGCAGAAAAAATTAAGTGGCACGGCTTCCTGCCAGGACGGCTTTCTTCTAGTCACCGTGCTTTTCGTTCTTTTGATTGTCTCTATCCTGGGAGCAGTTCTGGTTTCCAGCACGCTCGAGAATATTCACTATGTGAGCCATGAAAAAGAAATCCTGCAGGTAGAAGAGATTGCTCGATCAGGACTGGCGTATTACAAAGCTTACGGGGTTCCCCCACTGGTAAATGAAAAGCCAGAGAAACTCCATCTCTTTCCAGAGAAGAACTGGATTGTGGAGATTAAACAAAATGGGAATACCCTTCAATTGATCGGGATGATCACAAATGATTCTCGGATTCAAGCCCAAGCGTCTTATCTGGTTCCTCTCTGGGATCTTCAGGATGTTGAAAAACAAAAGCCTTAAGAGCATAAAACCGTGAAAAAAAGTAGAACTGCACATCCCAGCGGCGCCACTCTTCTTGAACTTTTAATTTCCATTGGAATTGCTGCATTACTTCTCGCAACACTCATTCTTCTCTTTACTCACAGCCAAAAGATTTTCTTTGGAGAAGGAAGTGAATCACAAGAACTGCGCTCCCTGGGAACAGCGATGGAGAGAATCACAGACACCCTTTCATCAGGGTCTGTTTATCTCTTGAAAGCCGATCCAGATTTTCTTCTGGGGAAACCCTCCTCTCAAATCACAGTGGAGCAGTTTTCCAGTTTGTACCATTCTGACAAACTTTTTACTTTTTCTTTTGACAACCATCAGCTTATGGAAAAAGAGTATTCTGCTGTGAATGGATTCTCTCTGGCAGAGGGTCTCAAACAACCTGACAAACAGATCTTTCTGGCTTCTCGTCTTCAGTCCGCTGAGTTTGCCTTTAAACCTCCTCATGCTCTGGTGATCATGCTTCAAGATAAACACTTGATTCTACGAACTGAAATTTCCACGATTCAGTTTTCACTGGAGTATCATCCATGAGAAAACAGAGAGGATTAACTTTTTTAGAAATTTTAATTTCTCTAATTTTTCTGACTCTTTTCATTTTGGGCGGAATGTCTCTGTATGCCTCAAGCCTCAATCAAACAAAAAAATCTCACTTTCTTTTAACCGAACTGTGGCTTGGAAAAGGAAAGCTGGACAGCATGGCCGGATCAGGGAATCCACTCCTCAAAACATCAGGCAAATTTTCGCCTCCATTTCGGATGTATTCTTGGAACATCAAAAAACAATCTCTTCAGAATCATCTTGCTCTTCATTTACTCAAAATAACGGTCAAGGGTCCAGAGCACACCAAAATTACATTAGAGAGAATTATGGAAACTTCTGACGAATAAAGAATTTCGAATAGAGAAGCAGTCTGTTTGAGAAGGAATCTTGTTAAAGTAAAATGTTCGTGCGGTTTAATGATAAATATCCTTACGATGCGCTGCACGAGTGAGTAAAATGGAACCCCTCTGCTTGTCAATCTGAAAAACAACCCGATAATCCCCAACACGCAGCCGATAAATGGAAGACACACCCTCCAACTTTTTAACATGGAGAGAAAATGGATCCTCTCTCAAATCCGATACAGCCTTCACAATCTGTTTTTGAACATAAAGGGGAAGTTTTGCCAAATCTTTAGCAAATTTTGGGAGATAGATAATTTGATACACTATCGCCCAAGAATTTCTCGTTCAAGCTCTTCAAAGGGGCGTGGTTTACCCCCCTCTTTAACAGCTTCTTCATGCATTTGGAGGAGGTGATATTCTTCTAACCACTCTTCAGCAACTTTTTTTCCAAGTTTATGAACTAAAAAATCAAAAAAAGAAAACTTCTGTCTCATGATATTCAAATTCTAATAAAGAATTTAAATATCCTGTCATTTATTGGAAAAACTCGATCTGAGCATCAAATTGAACACAACTTGATTATTCATTTTCTTCTGTTATTCTGCTAGCAGCAGATTCAATCTTGTTTGATAAACCTCTTGACTGGGGAGTGGGGTAAAAGTGGAATTCACTAAAGAATATTTTTTGAAAGGGGATGCTGCTTATGCCTCGAAGGCTTTTCTGGGTGGTTTTTGTGTTGAGTCTGTGGTGTTTTTCCCGCCTGAGTTCAGCTCAGGGTCTTCCTTCCCGCTTTCAAGGTGGTATAATGGGGGAAGCTGTTCTCTCCAATGGAACCACTATTCCCATCCAGTTTTCTGGAGATCCTTCTTTTCCTGTTCCTTTTAATGTTCCTCTCTGGAGAGACCCTTTTACAGAATCCACCTATTTCAACCT
>JAJYZB010000017.1 GCA_021800275.1 bacterium | reverse complement strand
ATTTTTGGGAATTTTCCGCGGTGTTTCTTTTGTTGATTAAGTAAATTAAAGGGAAAAGTTCAAAAATTGAGATTCCAGCCAAAACCATTCGCAGCAGAAGAAAAGTCTCTTTCGGGAATGAACCCGCTAGAAAAATATGTTTTGTATAGAAGTTTTGGAAAAAATATAAAGCGATTCCTGCATAAATGAAGTTTGACATGAAAAATGACGAATAAACCATTTTTGCAGCAAAGTTTTTATCTTTCATTTTTTTTAAGTTCTAGCCGCTAAAGAAGGATCCCTTTTCAAAAGTCTTGAAAACAGTTTTGTGTTTCGCATTCATCTGCTTTCAGACGGAACTTTTAAATTAGACGGTGGAGCCATGCATGGGGTGGTTCCAAAAGCTTTATGGGAAAAACAGAATCGTCCTGATGAAAAAAATCGGATTTTGCTGGCTGTTAACTCTCTTTTAATTGAATATCAGAACGAGAAAATTTTAATTGAACCGGGAATTGGCTCAGGACATTCTGAAAAATTTGCCTCTCTTTATGCTGTGGAAAAAAAGCGTTCCATTTTAAGCGATTTAAAAAAAATGAATATTTCCCTTCAAGAAATTACAATGGTGGTTCCGACCCATCTTCATTTTGATCACGCAGGAGGAGTGGCTGATTGGGAAACAGGGAGGCTTTTGTTCCCTGAAGCAAAACATATTGTGCAAAAGAAAGAATGGGAAGCAGCCATGAATCCTCATCCTAAAAATCAAGCATCGTACCTGTCAGAATTTTTGGAACCTTTAAAAAAGGGGAAATTAGACATTATTGATGGCGATAAAGAAATAGTCCCTGGAGTAAAACTTGTTTTAACAGGAGGACACACTCATGGCCATCAAGCTGTTTTTATTACTCCTCCAGAAAAAGATGGAGAAACTCTGGTGTTCCCAGGGGATTTAATTCCCACGAGAGCTCACGTCAATCCTTTATGGGTGATGGCTTATGATGTGGCTCCAGAGCAGAGCATAAAGATGAAAAGAATGCTCATTGAGACCGGAGCAAGGGAAGCCTGGACTTATGTTTTAGTGCATGATCCTGTTGAAGCCGTAGGGAAAATAGCTCTGGAAAATAATAAATACTGTTTTAATCCTGTGAATTCAGGGCTTCTGCTTAGCGATGTTTAATAAAGTCTCGACCAGATTGACTTCCACTAAAGAACTTCGAAATTTAATGTAATCTTCTATGATTTTTTTTGTTTTTTCTTCGTGGGTTTGAAATTGCACGCCATGGATGAATTCAATTCCGTGCTGGAATTTTTTTAAGGCTTCCACTGCGTTTCCCCACATCACCAGTCCCTGTATGATGATGGACTCTCCTTCTTCCAGTTCGATTTTAAGATCAATGACAGATTTTGAGGGGAGAAGTTTTGAAGTTAAAATTCTGGCTCCTCCTAAACTGATGTCCATGATTAAGCCAGCAAGGGTTTTTTCTTCTGAGTCCTGAGTTAAAGACACGAGTAAAAGGCGGGGGACTCTTAAATATTTCCTTTTTTCGTCAGAAGTTAAAGGAGGCTGTTTTTTCGCATACTGCACGATTTTTTCTTGATCTTCGGCATTGATTTCCAGGAACATTAAACCGGATTCATAATATTCATTCGGGATATTGAGTGGTCTTGTCCAGACAGGTTTTCCTTTGACTCGTATTGGATCTTTAAATCCTTTCAAAAGAAGTTCGAATTCATAAGTGCGGGTCGGGTTGAGAGGTTTTTGTGTGACAATTCGAACCCCGCCGCCTCCCACATCAATGGAAAAAAGATGGCTCTGAATCTCTTCTCCCATGAATCGCACAGGGAGAGCTTCCTGCAGCCGCGGAAAAGCACGCCTTTCTTCCCAGGGGAATTTAAGGCGTTCATACTCCTGTCTGATTTCTTCGAATTCTAAAAAGTCATCCATATCTATTTGTGTTTTCGTGTTTTTGTATCTCTATTGTCGGCATTATCCGCGCAGAGAAGCTTTTTCTCGATTTGTCATTAAAGAATTTAAAGTTTCTCTTATATTTCCCGACAGGCAGGTAAAAGTGGGAGTATCTTGTTTTGTATAGCGGCTTGCCTGGGAGTCCCGCAATTCCATCACCAGATCTAAAAAATCTTCAGGATTGTCTGTTTCAAAAGCCACCACGAATTCTTGATCATCCAGTCCATAAGAATAGGTTGTGTTCAGTTTGACGCTCGGGTAGCGGTTCCCGGCAATAATATGTTCAGTCATCATTTCCTGGCGTTTCTCTTTGGGCAGAGCATACCATTCTCTAGTCTTAATAAAAGGATAAACAAATAGAAATTTCTTTTTTCCGGGAATGATTCTGGTTCTATCTTCATCATGGGAAGGATTGACAGGGTCCAGATAGATCGATCGGCGCGTCATTGCCAGGTAATAATAAGGAGTTTCTAAAAATGGACCCATGCCAGTGCTGAACAAATGAGCCTGCATTTCTGTAAAGTCTTTCAGATTGTATCCGATTTTCCAGAGCATGAAATCACAGTCTCCACGAATGCCGACAAGAGTGTATGGAAGAATAATCATCTGTTTAGCGTATTCTTCTATCACCTCGATGAATTCTTGTTTTCCTTTTTCTCTTTCCTGCGCGGAAAGGCTCCGCCATTGAGGACTGACCTTGTAAAATCCAAAATTTACGAACTGCCTTTTTTTCTCGTTCATAATTTCCCTCCCAATTCAATTCCCTTCCACGAATAAAAAGGTATTCCTTTTTTTTTATCTAAACTTAAATCGCTGGCATGAAACTCGAAGACTTAAAAAGCGCTTTGAAACAAGCGGGAATTCAATCCTGGCTTTTTTACAATTTTAAAGATTTAGATCCGATCGCAGTCCATATTTTAGGCCTTTCTGACAAAGTGATGAGAACCAGACGCTGGTTTTATTTTGTTCCTAAAGAAGGGGATCCCGTGAAATTGGTGCATCGAATTGAACCGGATGTTCTGGAGGAGATTCCTGGAGAAAAGCTTCTTTATTCGGGAAAAGTTGAAATGGAAGAAATGCTTAAAAAGATTTTGAGTTCTGTCAGAACTGCCGCCATGCAGTACTCTCCTAAGAATGCGGTTCCTTATATTTCCCGAGTGGATGCGGGAACCGTTGAGCTGATTCGAAGTCTTGGCGTGGAAGTTGTGAGCTCAGGAGATTTGATTCAGATTTTAGAAGCGGTTTTGACGAAAAAAGAGCTGGAGTCGCATCGGAAAGCAGCTTCATTCCTATATTCCTGTGTTGAAGAAGGATTTAAACACATTGCCGCATCTCTTAAAAATAGACAGAGAGTAACCGAATTCTCTGTTCAGGAATTCATTTTGAATCGTTTTAAAAAAGGGAAATTTATTTCGGATCATCCTCCTATTGTCGCTGTTGGACCCCATGCTTCAAATCCTCACTATTCCCCCCAGAAAACCACAGATGCTCCGATTACCGAAAATTCTCTTGTGCTGCTGGATATGTGGTGCAAGTCTTCCGAAAAAGGGGCTGTTTATTCTGATATTACATGGACTGGATACATGGGGAAAAAGATTCCGGAAAAAATTCAGGAGGTTTTTTCAATTGTTCGAGATGCTCGAAATAAAGCCATTGATTTTATTCGGGGGAGGGTTTTAGCAAATCATCCTGTCATGGGTTATGAGGTGGATGAGAAAGTTCGGCACTTTATTGCCTCAAAGGGTTATGGTGAATATTTTCTTCATCGAACAGGACATTCCATTGGCAGAGAAGTCCACTGGATTGGAGCGAATCTGGATAATTTTGAAACCGTTGAACAAAGAATCATTCTTCCGCGAACCTGTTTTTCTGTAGAGCCAGGAATTTACTTAAAGGATTTTGGAATTCGCAGCGAACTGGATGTCTATGTTGATGAGCGCCATCTGGAAGTGAATCCTGAAAAACTCCAGGAGGAATTAATTCAAATAAAGGATGGAGCTGTTTTTGGTTTCTAAGGAATTTCCAGAATATACGGAAGAACATGCAAAAGCGGGATTGACTGCCTCTCTGCCAGGGATTGAAACCTGGAACAATCAATTTCAGGGATATGAAATTATGGTTTCTGTTCCAGAATTTACGTCGGTCTGCCCGAAAAGCGGCCTTCCTGATTTCGGTACTTTAACCATTACGTATGTTCCTCATAAAAAGTGCCTTGAACTGAAAAGCTTGAAATTTTATTTTTTAGCGTATCGAAATTTAGGAATTTTTTATGAAAATGCGGTCAATCGCATTCTGCAGGATATTGTGAAAGCCTGCCAGCCTGTTTTTTGTGAAGTTAAAGGGGAATTCACTCCTCGTGGAGGGATGAATTCAACGGTCACTGCAAAATATTCAAAATCTCGTTGAATGTTTCTGCAGGGAAATTTTTATATCCGTAAAATTGCTCTATCATGCTTAAAACTTTGCCGAATGTTCTGGTGGTGGATGATGATTCTTCTGTTCGCAAAATGTTGAAAACTTATCTGGAACTGGAAAACTTTGTGGTTTCTGAAGTTTCCAATGGAGAAGAAGCGGTTTGCGTGGGAATAGAAAAAGCTCCTCAAGCTTTTGTGTTAGACGTGATGATGCCAGGCATGGATGGTTATGAGGTTTGCAGAAAACTGAGAGAGAACGAAAGAACGAAAAATTCGGTGATTATTTTTTTATCGGTTGTCGGAAAACCCAGTGCTAGAATTCAAGGGTTTGAAATAGGAGCTGATGATTATCTCTGCAAACCGGTCGAACCTTCAGAATTAGCCGCAAGATTGAAGGCTCATTCGAGACGCATCCTGTTCCAGAAAGAAAAGGAAGCCATGCTCGAGAAGCTGGCGGGAAAACTGGCGGTTATGAATCAAAGGCTGCAGGAAGAAGCAGCTTCTGACAGTTTAACCGGATTGTATAATCGGCGGTATTTTTCGAGAAGAATAGAGCAGGAGTTGAAGCGCTGTTCCCGCTATTCCCGCTCTCTCTGCTTTTTGCTTTTAGATCTGGACAACTTTAAAGCTATTAATGATCAGCAGGGCCATCCTTTTGGGGATTTTGTGCTGCGAGAGTTTGCTAAACGGCTTCAAGAACAGCTTCGAGGCGTTGATTTAATTTCCAGGTGGGGTGGGGATGAGTTCGCAGTTCTCCTTCCAGAAACTTCCCTTAGTGAAGGAAGAAGGGTGTCTGAACGGATAAAAAATGCCTGTCTCAGTTTTTCTTTTCTTCCCCTTGCTCCAGGAAATCCGACCTTCAGTGTTGGAACTGCAGGCTTCCCTGAACATGGGACTTCTTTTACACAACTCTATGACATCGCAGATAAGGCTCTTTATCAAGCTAAAATGCGCGGAAAAAATCTCGCTGATGCTGGAGCTGATTCAATTGCTCTTGAAGCGGTAAATAATCGCTGACAGTTTGAGTATTTCTTCCCGCCTAGTTCTTGATTCGATCCGAGGTGAGCATTCATGAAACTCCTTTTGATTGATGGACATTCTTTAGCTTATCGGGCTTTTTATGCGCTGCCGCCGTTATCTACCTCGTCGGGCGCTCCAACCCAGGCTGTCCTTGGAGTTGTGAATATGGTGTTTAAAATTTTAGAAGATGAAAAGCCGAGTCATATGATGGTGTTTTTCGACCGAGCTGTTCCTTCTTTTCGATTGGATCTGTATCCTGAATACAAAGCGAATAGAGAAAAGCCTCCTGACGATTTCCAGACGCAGCTTCCTTTGATTGAGCGGTTTTTTGAAATTTTGGGAGTGCCTGTTGTGCGGGAATACGGGTATGAAGCCGATGATTGGATCGCTGCAGTGACATCCCAGGCAGAATCCCAGGCAGATCAAATTATCATTCTTTCAGCAGATCTGGATCTTCTGCAGCTGGTCAGTTCTAAAACGTCGGTTTTAGCCAGTCAAAAAGGAACCAGTCAGTTTATTCGATACACGCCTCTGGAAATGGAGAAAAAGTTTGCGGTTTCTCCCGTAAAATGGACAGCTTTAAAAGCATTGATAGGGGATTCAAGCGATAACATTAAAGGGGTCCCAGGAATTGGGATTAAGACTGCAACCTCTCTTTTGCAGAAAACTGAGAGGCTCGAAGATTTGTTTCTTGACCCAGAATCTCTTCCTGTCAGATGGAAAGAAAAGCTGCAGTCGTATAAAGGGCTGATTTTAAGAAATAAAGATTTAGTAACCCTCCGTACAGATGCCCCTTTGAGATTTGAGCCTGAGAATTGTGTTATCTCATCTTTTCCTCAGGAACAATTAAACTTTTTTTTTCAGGAGCTGGAATTTAAAAAATTAGCCGCAAAGTTTTCTCCTCAAGAAAGAGGTGTGGGTTCCAGTTTGTCTGATTTTAGTTCGGTTTCAAACCCTGCCCTTGAGTTTGAATTTGTTGACAATCAAGAAAAACTGGAACGCATGCTGACCCTTTTTCAGCAGAGCGAAGAGGCGTCTTGTTTTTTTTATCCTTTTCCTGACCCTTTTTTGACAGAACATTATCTGGCTGTTGAAATTCCAGCAAAAGGGAGATATGTGGTCAATTCACCCTTGAGTATAGGAACTCTTCGACAGTTAGCTGGAGTTTCCGGAGGAAAAAAAATTTTCACTTATAACTGGAAAGCTTTTGAGCTGGCATTTCTCCAGGAAAAATTAAGATCTCCGGACTGGAGGGTTCATGATCTGCTGTTAACAGGCTGGCTGGTTAACCCTCTGCAGGCTGACCCCTCGATCAGCGCCCTTGCAGCTCAGTTTTTGAGTAAAACCATTCCTGTGAAATGGGCAGGAAAATTTCCCGAGAAACAGGAGGAGGTTGAAATTCTTCCTTTTGCCGCTTATCAGGTTTCACTGATGCGAGAATTGGCTCTGGAGCTTGAGACGAAACTTCAGGTTTATTTTTTGGAATCTCTTTATCAGACCGTTGAACTCCCTTTAAGCCGAGTTCTGGCAGAAATGGAATTAAATGGCATTTACCTGGATCAACCCTATTTGCAAACTCTTTCTGAAGAAATGAAAAAATTTCTGTCGGAGTGCGAAGCTCAAATTTACCTTGAAGCAGGTCAGTTTTTCAATTTAAATTCTTCTAAACAGCTCTCTGAAATTCTTTACTCAAAGTTCAAACTTCCTAAAGGGAGGAAAATAAAAACGGGGTATTCGACAGATGGGGATGAGTTGGAGCGATTGTCCCGAGATCACCGCATAGCCAGGCTGCTGCTTCAATATCGAGAAGTTTCAAAGCTGCAGAACACCTATGTTGATGTTTTTCCTAAATTGATCTCTCCTTCCACAGGCAGACTTCATACGACGTATGTCCAAACTGGAGCAGCCACTGGCAGGCTTTCTTCAAGGGATCCTAATTTGCAAAATATTCCTGTGCGGGGAACTTTCGGAAAAAAGTTGAGAAAAGCGATTGCAGCAGAAAAGCCAGGCTGGAAGATTTTAAGCGCCGATTATTCGCAAATTGAGTTGAGATTAATCGCGCATTTTTCGAAAGATCCTGTTTTGATAGAGGCATTTGAAAAAAATGAAGATATTCATACCCGAACTGCCTGCGAAATTTTCGATGCCTCGCCGGAGTTTGTGACTCCAGAAATGAGGCGTCATGCCAAAAGCGTCAATTTTGGAATCCTTTATGGAATGACTGAATATGGATTGTCTCAAAGTCTGGGAATAGCCAGAGAAGAGGCAAAAGAGTATATTCGAAGATATTTTGAGAGGTTTCAAGGAGTAGAAGCTTATTTGAAGTCTTCTCTTGAATCAGCGAGAGAATTGGGATTGACGCGCACTCTTCTGGGAAGGATTCGTCATCTCCCGGAACTTCAAAGCAAAAATCAGATGGTTCGTCAGCAGGCTGAGAGAATGGCAGTGAATGCTCCGCTGCAGGGCAGCGCAGCAGATTTGATTAAACTGGCTATGCTGCGAATCGCCGAGAAACTCCCTGAAGAACAGGGGATGTTGACCCTGCAGGTGCATGATGAATTGGTTTTCGAGGTGAAAGAGTCTTTTGAATCACAAACTGCTGCCTTGATAAAAAAAGAAATGGAACAGGCTGTAAAATTAGATGTTCCCTTAACTGTTGATATGGTGTCAGGGAGAAATTGGAATGATGTCGAACTCCTTGTGGAAAGGGATTCAGAGGATTAAAAGTATTTCGGCAGGGGATTTTTGTGAAGGTTCGCGAACCCCTATTCAAAACATTCAATAGAGGTGATAAAAATGGAAATTCAGGAACAGAAAATTGATATGCATGAAGAAAAAATGGAAAATGGCGCTTATGAGAAGACCTTTGTCAGTTTTAATCCGGGTGAAGTGATTAAAGGGAAAGTTGTTCAAATTGGAACGGATCAGATTTTAGTGGATATCGGCGGAAAAACAGAAGGTGTTATTCCTCAAGAAGAGTTTGGCTTTCGCTCAGGCTCAAATCTTAAGGAGCAAATTAGAGTAGGGGACGTCATTGACGTGTTTGTTGTGAAAATAGGGGATGAAGATGGCGGTCTTGTTCTGTCTCGAAAAAGAGCAGAGCTTGAAAAATCTTGGCTTAGAATCAGGGAAGCGAAAGAAAAAGGCAAGATCATCAATGGGCTGGTTATAGAGAAAGTGAAAGGAGGCCTTGTGGTTGATCTGGGAGTAAGGGGATTTATTCCTGTCAGCCATGTTGGAAGAGGGCGTCTGTCAGCTAAAAATTTAGACGACTATATTGGAGAGACTCTGCCCTTAAAAGTTTTAGATATGGATGATCAGAAAAGGAGAGTTGTTTTATCTCACAGAGAGGCTGCTGAGGAGCAGAGAAAATCCAGGAGAGATACTTTCTGGAAACAGATCTATCCCGGAGAATTTCGAAAAGGGCCTATTGTTCGTATCGTCCCGTTTGGAGCTTTTGTAGATCTGGGTGGGGTAGATGGTCTTATTCATTTGAGCGAATTATCGTGGAGAAGAGTGAAAAATCCTTCTGACGTATTGAAAATTGGGGAACAGGTTGAAGTGGTAGTTTTAGGTTTTGAGCCTGAAAAAGAAAGGATTTCCCTTTCTTTAAGAAGAGCTCTGCCTGATCCCTGGACTCAGCTTCCTCAAGAGTATCAGATTGGTGGAGTGGTTGAGGGAACAATCAGCAGAATCGCAAAGAAGTATGTTTTCGTTGAAGTCATGCCAGGAGTAGAAGGGCTGATCCCTTTGTCGGAGTTATCCCATGAAAGAGTATCAGAGCCGGAGTCTGTTGTAAAGGAAGGGGAACAGGTAAAAGTTAAAATTTTAGATATTCAGCCTGAATTGAGAAAGATGCTGCTTTCGAAAAAAGAAGCTGTTGAAGACTATGGGCACTATTTGAATTCTCAAGAAGATCGCCCCTTAACCGTTAAGGATATTTTAGGGGATAAGTTAGAAAGCATGACTAAAGCGCAGGTCAGTGATTCACAAAATGCCTGATTTAGTTGTCGGGTTGACTGGAGGCGCAGGCAGCGGAAAATCAGAGGCGAGTCATTTTCTGTCAGAGTTAGGCGCTTACGTGATTGATGCGGATCAGGTATCAAAAGAAGTTATTGCTCGCCCTAATGTTCAAGCAGAGATCAAAGAGATCCTGCCGCAGGCTTTTGAAAATGGGGTTTTAAATCGGCAGATTCTCCGAGATTTGATTTTTTCTTCAAGAGATGATCGCGAGAAATTGAATTATATTTTGCATCCTCTGATTTTTGATAGAATGGTTCAAATGATTGCTGATCGAAAGGATCAAGTTTGTTTTTTGGCTGCCCCTCTTTTAATCGAAAGCGGACTTCATCATACTGTGGATGAAATCTGGGTGATTGATGTTTCTCCCCAAATTCAAAGAGAAAGACTGATGGAGCGAGATAAAATTTCAAAAGAGAAAGCAGAAGCCATGATTCAGAGTCAGATCTCGAGGGAAGAAAGACGCTCTTATGCAGACGTCATCATTGACAACAGCGGCTCTATGGAAAAGTTTAAAACTTCATTGGAAAAAGCATGGGAAACGCTTTTGTCTAGAGTTCTAAGGTAATTCTGTTTTTAGAGGATTAAACTCAAAATAGAAAGTTGGATTTGATGGACAGCCGTTTATTTATTGATGATTCCTGTTTCGCTTGCGGTAAAAAAAATAGTTCAGGATTGAAGTTAGATATTCAGAGACAGGAAGAAAAAGTTAATCATTGTTTTCGAAAGGTTGCAGCCGCCGAAATTACGTTTTTTAAAGAGTTTCAAGGCTATGGAGGAGTTGTTCATGGTGGGATTTTATCAACTGTTTTGGATGAGCTGATGATTTACGCTTTGTTTTTTGAAGATATTCCCACAGTAACCGCAAAAATGGAAATAACTTTTAAGAAAAAAGTCAAAGTTGGAGAAATGATGAAAGGCAGAGGCTGGATTGTTAAGGTTCGAGAAAAGACTGCTCTGGCAGAATCAGAACTTTTGAATTCTCAGAATCAGATTGTCGCTGTTGGCAGAGGCATTTATGTCAAAGTGAATGATGTCGTGAAACTATCATGAGCGCATCTAAAAAAGGAAATGGAGAAAAAGTCGCAGCAGTTAATCGGAAAGCCCGGCATGAGTGGGAATTGGAGGAGTTTTTTGAAGCGGGGATTGAGCTGGTTGGTTCTGAAGTTAAAAGTCTGAGAGCTGGGAACGTCTCTCTTCAAGAAGCTTTTGCTCGACCTGAAAAGAATGAAATCTGGCTTTATGGAATGCACATTGATGTCTGGGATAAAGGTTCTGCCTTTCAACCGGATCCAAAGCGAAAAAGAAGGCTGCTGTTGAAGCGGTATGAGATTCGGAAATTAATCGGAAAGATCAATCAAAAAGGATACTCATTAATTCCTGTCAAGATTTATTTTAAAAAAGGTTGGGCAAAAGTGGATCTGGCATTAGCTAGAGGGAAAAAACTCTATGATAAAAGACAGTCTCTTCGTGAAAAGACTGCCAGAAGAGAAATGGAAAGAGCTTTTAAAAGCCGAGAGTATTGAGGCTCCTCACAAGGGCTTGGCCGTCAAATTAAAAGTGCAAGTCCTGCTCCAAATAAGGAAGCGAGAAAGTTCACTGAACTGTTGTTGAAAAGAGGATGCCTGCCTTCAATAAGAGCCCCCATTAAACTATCTAGAATCATGGCTGCAAATCCTGAGATCCAGATTGGAGCAGCGGGAGTTTTGAGCAAAATGCTGCTGAAAGCAGCAATAAATCCTGCTCCTAAAAATCCTCCTGAAGTCCCTAACCAGGTTATTCCTCCAGAGGTTCCGGGTTCTACTGGTTTCCACGTTGTGATTAATCTTGGAATTGAGCTGCCGAGAAGTCCAATTTCAGTTGCCCAGGTGTCAGCGCAGATGGCTGCAAGGGCGCCAGCAAATCCAAGGGTGGTTAAAAGATTAATTTTTCCGGGTTCTCCCTTGAATAAAGGGAGAAATCCATGGATCAGGGTGGATCCATGAATCAGAGCCAATGCTGCAGCAGCCCCTCCACTTCCTAAAACCTGTCCCGCAGAACGCCCTTTTTTGTGTTCTGGCTGCGGTTTTTCTTTTGCTTTCCAGAGTGTAAGAAAACTGGAGGCAGAAAAAAAGATAACCAGCAGAATTCCCCAGTTAACTCCTCCGAATCCAAAGACAATCCCGCCTACAAATGTGGAGGCAAAAGCTCCATCTTTTGTGAGCATTTTGAGCCTGGCAGCCAGAAATGAAATCGCTGCGCTTAGAACAAACCCTAAAATTATGATTTCAAGATACATGCCAAAGTTTTCTTAAATCCTTTTAACTCTGGGTCCTGATGGGGTGTCTTCAATGACAAATCGCTTTTCTTGGAGTGTTTTTCGTATTTCATCAGATTTTCGATAATCTTTATTTTTTCGAGCCTTTTCTCGTTCAGAGATCAATCTCTCAATCTCTTCTGGAATGAGTGATTCTTCTAGAAGTTCATCCAGATTCAATCCCAGGGTCTTGTCGGTATAAAGGAAAAATTGGATGACCTCCTGAGCCTGTTCCCTGGAAATTTCTTTTTCTTCCAGCACAGGATTGAGAAGATTCATCAGTTCATGAACAGAGGCGACAGCTCTTGGAGTATTTAAATCATCATCCATTCCTTCTTTAAATTCTTGATATGCTTTACTGAGGGCTTCTGGCAGATCGGGGTAAGGGTTTCCATGGGCTGATTTTAATCTCAAGACAAAGTCTTTAATTCTGTGAACTGATGATTCGGCAGCCTGAAGTCCCTGAAATGTAAAATTTAATTTGTTTCGATAATGGCTGGAAACATAGAAGTATCGAAGACCCAGAGGGGAAAATCCTTTTTTAAAGATATCTCTGACTGTGTAAAAGTTTCCTAGAGATTTGCTCATTTTTTTTCCATCCACAATGAGATGTTCCGCATGCAGCCAGTAGTTTACGAATTTTTCTCCGGTGTAAGCCTCGGATTGAGCGATTTCATTTTGATGATGAGGAAAAATGTTATCCACCCCTCCAGTGTGGATGTCAAAATGAGGTCCTAGATGCTTCATGCTCATGGCTGAACACTCAATGTGCCAGCCCGGTCTTCCTTTTCCTAAAGGGGTTTCCCAAAAAACGTCTCCATCTTCTCTGTCATAGGTTTTCCAGAGAGCAAAATCAGAAGCTTCTTCTTTATCGTATTCATCATGGGAAACTCGCGCTCCTGATTTTAATTCTGCTACTTCAATATTGGCTAGCTTTCCATAATCAGGAAACTTAGAGACATCATAATAAATACTTGAATCTTCTCCTTTATAAGCGATTTTTTTTTCAAGCAGATGAGTGATGATCTGCACCATGTCAGGGATATATTCAGTGGCTCGTGGGTAAAACTCAGCAGGTTCAATTTTTAAAGACAGGAGATCTTCAAAGAAGAAATTGATGTAATCATGGGTATATTCATTTAAAGAAATCCCTTTTTCAGTTGAGCGTCTGATGGTTTTGTCATCGACGTCCGTAATGTTCATGACTTGTGTGACATTGTAGTTTGATGTATTGAGCCATCTCCGCAGGATATCTTCAAACAGATAAGTTCTAAAATTTCCGATGTGAGCAAAATCGTAAACCGTTGGACCACAGGTATAGAGTTTAACTTCTGAAGGAGAAAGTGGATGGAAAGCTTCTTTTTTGCGGGTGAGAGTATTGAAAAATACAAGAGCCATAATATCAGGATATATTCGTATTATTTTTTAAAAATCTTTTTGAATGAGTTTCAGAGGCAGGGGAAGAATTTGATCCATCAGAATGAGCATTGCGACAACTGTTGGTCGTTATAGAATCCTGGAAGAACTTGGCCATGGAGGAATGGGTGTTGTATATAAAGGGGAAGACCCTGTTTTGGAGCGGGTTATTACCATTAAGATCCTTTCCCCCCATCTGGTTTCAGACACAGAATCCAGGGACCGATTTCTTAGAGAAGCACAGGCTGCTGCCAGATTAAATCATCCGAACATCCAGGGAATTTTTGATATTGGCGAAGATAATGGGATTTACTACATTGTTTTTGAGTATATTGAGGGACAGCCGCTGACTGCGGTGATGCAGCCGCAAAAGGTCTTTTCGATCAAGGAAGTTCTGGAGTATTTTGTTCCTATCCTTTATGCTCTGGATTATGCGCATCAGCATGGGGTTGTTCATCGAGATGTAAAACCGGCAAACATTCTGATTACAGAAGGGAAAAAAATTAAGATAACCGATTTTGGACTAGCCTGGATTGAAACAGAGCAGGCTTTAACAGAAACAGGGGCTGTTCTCGGAACATTCAGTTATTTTTCTCCTGAACAAGCAAGAGGAGAAAGAGTGGACAGGAGGTCAGATATTTATTCACTGGGAGTGCTGCTGTACGAAATGCTGACAGGAAAACTCCCTTTTACTGCAGATAATCCTGCTGCATTGATTCAAGCCCACCTTTCTCAGGCTCCTCTTCCTCCTTCTCAGTTAAATCCTGAATTGACTCCTGAAATTGAATCCTGCATTTTAAAAGCAATGGAAAAAGATCCCAATAAACGCTATCAAACTGTTGGGGAGATGATAGAAGAAACCACAAAAGCAGGTTTTGGAGAGGTTCGGAAAACCCTAATCTCTCCGACTGAAGCCGCTTCTCATAATTCTCTTGGAAACAACTATTACAAACAGGGGAAATTCGATCTGGCTGCCATGGAGTGGGAGAAAGCCACCCATCTGGATCCTTATAATGCTCTTCTTCACAATAATCTGGGGACTGCTTATGATGGACTTGGAAAGGTGGATAAAGCAGTTGAAGAATACGGGAAAGCGGTAGATTTAAATCCTAATAATTTTGTGGCTCATTATAATTTAGGTTCTGCGCATTACAGGGTCGGGGATTTGAATTCAAGCATTGAGCAGTACAGAACAACTGCTGCTTTAAATAACAAGTTTGCCCCTGCTTACTGTAATCTGGGAAACTGTTACTTTAAACAAGGCGCTGTTGATCCTGCTATTGAGGAATGGCAGAAAGCCCT
This sequence comes from bacterium, assembly GCA_021800275.1. Taxonomy (GTDB): domain Bacteria; phylum Vulcanimicrobiota; class JABDET01; order JABDET01; family JABDET01; genus JAKAVV01. The sequence goes on along the minus strand of JAJYZB010000017.1, from coordinate 5,721 downwards.
TGCTTATAAACCAGATATGTCTGAAGCCATGTATAATCTTGGGAACGCTTTCTGGAAAAAAGGGAAAAAAGAAGAAGCATTGGATTATTGGAAAAGAGCTGAAGAGGCGGATCCAAAGTTTGCGCGCGCTTCTTTTAATATTGGCGCTTGTCTTTATCAGGACGGGAAAAAAGAAGAAGCGAGACAGAAGTGGGATAAAGCCCTTGAAGTCAATCCTGAATTTCCTGAGGTTCAGTATAATCTTGGGGTGATGTTTTATGAAGAAAACAATATAGATTTAGCGATTGAACATTGGGGAAAGGCTGTTAAAGCCAAAAAAGATTACTGGCAGGCTTACTATAATTTAGGGAATGCTTATTATCAAATAAAAAATTTTGAGTTAGCCGAAGAATCGTGGAAAAATGCGATTTTATATAGCGCTGATTACTGGCAGGCTTACTGGAATTTAGGAAACCTTTATGCTTACAGTTTAAATCGAGTCGAAGAAGCTCTTGAAAATTGGCAGATGGTAACCCGGTTGAAAAGGGATCACTGGCAGGCTTATTACAATATTGGAGAAGTCTATTTTCTGGATGGAAAGTTTGACCTTGCAGAATTGGAGTGGCAGAAAGTCATTGTTATCAATCCAAAATACTGGCCCGCATGGCATAATCTGGGTGTCATCTCTTACCAGAGAGGAGATCTAGGCTCAGCCCTTAAGCTGTGGGGGAAATCGCTTGCCTATTTAATTTTTGCCTGGTGATTTTGGGAGATGATTGATTCATTATGATGAGAACTATCTTTAAAGCTGAACACAAGGCGATGAATTTTGTGGATCATCTGGACGAAATGAGAACCCGGTTGATCTATTCTGTGATTGTTGTTTCAATTTTTACAATTTTTGGGTTTACGATTTCGGGCAAGATATTGAACTTTATGATTAAACCTATTCCAGAGCTTGTGTTTATTTCCCCTGCTGAAGCATTTTTAGTCCGTCTTAAAATTGGGCTCCTGGCTGGTGTGGCGATTTCTTCCCCTTTTCTTCTGTATCAACTGATCCTTTTTCTGCTGCCTGCTTTGAAATCTCAAGAAAGAAAAGGTTTGCTCTGGATCCTTCCGGCGGCCTTTCTTTTTTTTATTGGAGGAGTCTCTTTTGTCAATTTTCTGCTGCTGCCTGTGGCGATAAGATTTTTTCTGAGCTACTCCACTCCAAAAATTCATGAAATGATTTCTCTCTCTAATTATGTCAATTTCGTTTTAAGTTTTTGGGTGGCTGGAGGAGCTGCTTTTGAACTCCCCCTGATCATGATGGGATTAGGGAAAATCGGAGTTGTTAAATCTCAATTTTTAAGGAAATACAGGAAAGAATCCTTTTTGGGGATTTTAATTATTACAGCGATTCTTTCTCCAAGCCCTGATCTGTTTTCATGGGGACTTCTTTCAGGCTGCATGTATGGTTTATTTGAACTCAGCATTCTTTTTGTGAGAATAGTCGAAAAGGGATGAAACACGGAAAGAAGAAATAGTCATAGAAAGAAGAAATAAAAAGAGAAATGCTGAGTCATCACATATCATCACTTCACTTTATTCTGGAGATTTTCGGAGCATCTTTAATCGGCGGCGTTGTAGGCTCCATTGCTGGAGTTGGGGGAGGAGTTGTCATTGTTCCTGTTCTGGTCCTTTTAATGGGAATGCCGATTTTAGATGCCATTGGAGCCAGCATTGTTTCTGTAATCGCAACTTCCAGCGGCGCGGGCTCGGTTTATGTTAGAGATCGAATCACCAATATCAGAATTGCCATGTTTTTGGAAATAGCGACTGCTCTAGGAGCCATTATTGGAGCTGCTATCCTGGCGCCAATGCTGCCAGGAAATGTGCTGGCTATTTTGTTCGGTCTTGTTCTTTTAACTTCATTAATCCCTATTTTTAAAAAATTTGGAGAAGAGCTGCCTGTAGGGGTTGTGGATGATAAAATGGCTGCCTTTTTAAGATTAAACAGTTCTTATTATGATAAAAGAATGGGACGTGAAGTGGAATATCAGGTAACAGGGATTCCTGCTGCTTCAGGATGGATGTTTGCAGCTGGCATTATTTCCGGGCTGTTAGGAATAGGAGCAGGGGTTTTAAAAGTTCTTGCCCATGAAATTGCCATGAAAGTTCCCTCAAAAGTTTCCACAGCCACTTCTAATTTCATGATTGGGGTGACTGCTGCAGCTGCAGCAGGGGTTTATCTTCATAGAGGGCTTGTCCTTCCTTTTGTTGTGGTTCCTGTTTCCTGCGGGGTTTTATTAGGCGCGTTTGGCGGGACTAAATTGATGGAAAAAATGTCTAACAATTTAATTCGGCAGATTTTTGCTGTTGTTCTCTTAGCCATTGGAGTTCAGATGCTGCTGAGAGGATTTGGACTATTATAATGACTGATACCGCTGCTGAGCAAAAACTTCCCAGAAAAGAAAAAATAGCGATACAGGACGCATCCAGTTGGGTTCTTAGAATTGGAGTTGTGAGCAGCGTGGCAATTATGATTTTAGGAATGACCCTTGCTTTTGTGGAAGGAAATATCAACGTGGCTTTTATGGAAAAAGATTATTTTAAAGGGAACATTCATGTTTTTATTCAAGGGTGGGCGCATTTAAAACCTTTTCCTATCATGGAAACAGGAATTCTGCTGCTGGTGCTCACTCCGATTATGCGAGTTTTTACCGCCATGGTGCTGTTTGCGGTTGAAGAACAGGATTGGCTTTATACCGCGGTTACGTTTCTGGTTTTAATGATGACCCTTTCCGCTCTGATTTTTATTAAGTGATGACTTCAGTTCCTTATGAGATTTTAAATTCAGAGTTTACCCTTAAATCAGTTAAAGCTCTGATTTTCGATCTAGATGACACTCTTTATTTTATCCCCTCAGGAGCTCAGTTTTTAAGATATGGGGAACATTTAAGCGAGTTTCTATCTGAACCTCAAAAAGAGGCTTATTTAAATGAGTTTAAAAAAACCGTGGAAAACGATTCTCCTTTGAAAGTGGGAAGAGCTTATGATCCTGAGACTAGTTGGATTTTAGAATTTGATGATCACTGGGGGATACAGAATGCCTATCAATTAGATGGCGCTCTGGTTCCAATGGAAACCATGAGAAAACATTATCCTGAAGGGAGCAGCATGGATCTGTTTCCTAATTTAATTCATCTTTCCAGCGGATGGGGGGTTCCATCTGCTGTGGGGAGAATGTTCGGATTGACCCGTGAACATTTTCGATCCGCTTATCTAGCCACTCGTGAAGATATGGTGAAACATCCTGAAGAATTCCCTCTGGTTGTTCCTGCTGAAATTCAATCGTTTTTTAAGCGTTGTTACGACCAGGGATATCGTTTAATGATCATGACGAATTCAGGCCTTGGAGAAGCAGAGGAAGTGTTAACTCGAATTGGGATCTCTTCTTTTTTCTGCAGTATCTATCCTGAAGCGCGAAAACCGAATTATTCTTTTAAAATTTTCCAGGAGATTGTTGAAAAAAACGATTTAGATTATTCGAATCTTCTGGTGATTGGAGACAGTGTGTATAATGATTTAAGACAGGCAAAAAGCCTGGATGCTCAGACTGTTCTGATTGAACGGTTTCCTGATCAGCCTTTAGGAATGGTGGATGTGAGAGTTTGGGATATGGAAGGATTTATTCAACTGTGGGAAAAACTTTCTTCGCAGTTTTAAGCCGTTTGTCTGAATCGAAACATCTTAAAGCTGTGAGAGATGGGATTATTGCTGTCCTGCCTTTAATTATTGTTGGTTCTTTTTTTCTTCTGGCCGGGCAGCTTCCAGGGGCAGAACCTAAAAAAGATTGGAGTTCTGTAGAGTTCTTTTTAAATCGTTCTTCTTTCACTCATTCTGTTTTTCACTGGTATGTGCTGAATCATGCGATCTTTTTAACTCCCTATATTTTAACCATGGATGTTATTTCTCTTTACGTGGCTTTCAGCACAGCTGCAGCCCTGGCTAAATTATATCAGTTTGATCCGATTTCAAATGGACTTATGGGGGCAGGAGCATTTCTTTTAACTCTGGTTCCCCAAAACATGGGGAAAGCGGGACTTTTCCTTTCCTTGAAAGAGATGGGGGGAACAGGGCTTTTTCTCGCGATCGTTTTTGGGATTGTGTCTGTTGAAGTTTACCGCTTCTGGAAAAAGATCCATGTTTTTAAACTTCCTGAAACCGTTCCACCTGCTGTTCTGGAAGCATTTTACTCCATGCTCCCCTTTTTGTCTTTATGCACAGGGATCTGGATCTTAAGAGATCTCTTGGGAATCAATCTTCAAGCCGAGTTTCTGGTTGTTTTAAAACCCATTGAAACCCTGGGAGATACTTTAACAGCCGTGATTTTGATCAATTTAATCATTCAGGTGATCTGGTTTATGGGGGTGAGGGGAGAAGCCGTTGTATTTACCATCATGCTGCCGCTCTGGCTAGTTTTTCTCCAAAAAAATGCGAATGCTGTGGCAGCAGGGCATCCTGCTCCTTATATTACAGCGTTCCCTTTTTATCAGTGGTTTGTCTGGATTGGAGGCACAGGAACCACTCTGGGTTTGTGTTTCCTTTTATTGATGTCTCGCTCGAAAACATTGAAAAGCATAGGAAAACTTGGGATTATTCCTTCTCTCTGCAATATCAATGAGCCGGTTGTTTTTGGAATTCCGATTGTTTTAAATCCAATTCTGTTTGTCCCCTTTATTATAGCTCCTGTATCCTCCGGGATTCTTGCTTATTTAGCTTTTCAATTTCATTTTGTTCACCGCCCTTATCTCTGGGTTCCCTGGACTCTTCCTTCTCCTATTGGAGCTTTTTTAGCCTGTGGATATGATTGGAGGGCACTGGTTTTAAATCTGGTGATTTTGTTTGTTTCCACTGCGATTTATTTTCCTTTTTTTAAGCAGATTGAGAAGAAGTATTTAGAAGAAGAAAGTCAGTCTTCCAGCCATTAAATTTTCAACTGTAATTATTCTGATTAAATTTTCAGCAGGGGATAGGGATAGGGCATAGAATAAATCTTATATACTTTATTTATGATTTATCTCTATGAAGTATATCATTAAATAAATGCTTATGGGATAGAAATCCTGTAGCAGTGAGAATGACAGGCTGCTGAAAAAGGAGACAGACCATGAAGAAAATTGGAGCAGCAGAAATATTTAATAGTTTTAAGTTTTTGGAAAGGACTCTCATAGGAGTCTTCTTTTTTGTTGGGGTTATTTTTTTATTGATGCTCTTGCAGTCTCCTCGCGTGTTTGCGTCTCCACAAGGTGGGAGTGTGGTGTCAGGTCAAGCTGCGATCAATCAATCTAGTGGAACAACCACAATTCAGCAGGTGACCAACAATGTGATTATTAATTGGAACAGTTTTAATATTGGGAGTGGAGAGTTAGTGCAGTTTCTGCAGCCTTCTGCTTTATCAGCTGCTTTGAATCGGGTGATAGGGGGGAATCCTTCTGTCATTTTAGGGGAATTGAAATCGAATGGGCGAGTTTTTTTAATCAATCCGGATGGCATTTTATTTGGTCCAGGGTCAGTGGTTGACACAGGTTCCTTTATCGCTTCGACTTTAAATATCAGCAGTCAAGATTTTCTATTAGGGGATGACACGTTTAATCAACTTTCCACAGTACCCGCGTCTTTTATTGTGAATCAAGGGACGATCCAGGCTGGGAATGGGGGTTCAGTAGTTTTGTTAGCTCCCTTAGTGGATAATGAAGG
>JAJYZB010000011.1 GCA_021800275.1 bacterium | reverse complement strand
GCTTGATATCATGATGGAGTGTCCTGTAAGAAGGACTAACCGATTTCTGGTCTGTCATACACCAAGAAAATCGTAAAAGTAAAGGATGGATTTTCCACCTAAAAACCATTTATGGGGAAGTATGACAGGGGTTTAAGTTTACACCCCCTAGAAAGCTACAGCGAGACAGCCGAAAAATAGGTTGAAAGCCGTGGGCTTAAAAAAAGCAAGAGGGATGCAGCAGAAATGCTGCTGGGAACAAGCTCCCAGGTTTTTCAAATCCAGAAAAACTCTCCCTCTATTTTCTTTTCTGGCAGAACAAATTTTCCACTAAATCAGCAGCTAACCAATGCTAGCGCTCAGCCGCCTAAGTTCGCGCTGCATCCAGAGACAAATTTTACGCGCTGCGCGGTATTTACTCGAGTAAGTGCCAGCTTGTCTGCTGCGGCAGCGCGTTATGTGATGGAAACACTTGTCATGGAAGAACCCCTATGGTATACTATATGCATAACTCATTACGAAAAGGATTAAACTTCAAACTAAGGAGGCTGCGTCATGAGCCGGAAAGTTTATATTTTGGCAGGACTTGCTGCCACTTTAATCGTACTGAGTTTACCCCAAGTTTTTTGGGGCTCCACGAAAAAATTTTCCTGCCGAATAACCTCATACGACACATTAACAAGGCTGCTGACAATCAAAATAAACCCCATTTTAAGCATTCCTCCTGACTTTTTAATCTATCATCAAGGCAGGCTGATCGGGGATCTGATCGCCCCCGAAAACATGGGAAACACATTAACCGGAATTTTTAAGCCTTATAAAAATTTTGTGCCATCCCGGAGCCTGTCAGGAATGAAAATTCAAATTGCCTATCCAGGTGGTAAAATCCCTGGTATCCAGGTTGAGCTGCAGGCTATTTCTCTGCATCCTGCTCCTCCTTCCAACTGTTCTGTCTGCACAGGAGATTTGATTAAATTTAAAGGGGGTAAAAATAAAGGCATCAAAGTGGGCTCTTATCTCGATCTTTATTCTGGCCACACATGGACTGCCAATGGAGTTATTGAATGGGTTGGAACTAAAGCTTCGATCGCAAAAATCATTCTTCCCCTGTTTTCTAAAATGCCGATCACTTCAGGAGTCGTAACATCCCCTCCTCAAAGACTAACAGGTTATTCTTCTTCAACTCATTCCTCCTGGTTTTCTCTTTACCGCGTAAATGCTGCAGCCATCCCATCTGTTCTTCAAAATTCACTTCGCTATTCAGATCAACATATTGCTGTCCAGTTCATGATTCAATCCCAAGGAATACAAGCTGTCCTGACTAATAACGGAAATCACCCGCTCAAATTTATTTGGAAAGACTGCGAATACATTGATCCAAAAGGAAATTCACATAAACTGATCCCTGTCTCAAAATTCCCAAATAAATCCCAAACTTCCATTTATCCCATTCAGCAGCCTTTAAAAACATCAGTGCAGCCAGGAAAAACAAAAAAAATTTTCCTGATTTCTCAAGACAAAACAAAAATCGGAGTCATTTTGCAGCACAGCGCTCTTCCTTCAAGCACAATACGAGTCATTTTTATGCTGCAGTCTAATGGTACAGTACTCCCTTATCAATTCTTCTTTGCTGACAACAAAGCTGTTACTCCACTGGCAGAACCTCAGTACAATTATCAATATGGGATGCCTTCCCAATATAGATATAGAACACCTTCCCCAGTTCTCCGCCGCTACCCTGCTGAAAGTTCTGCGGCCTGCGCATTTCCTGTTACAATCAACAGCAATCCAGGATGTATTTATCAGGCTCTGATTCAATCCGGGTATATTGACTCTCTAAAACAATCCATTCAAAGAGGGGAATACCCTTCCAGTTATTTACTGGATGCCCGCCAGGATCCAGCTAACTGGCTTCGAGACCACCCCTACCTTTATTCCAGTGATCCTAATTATTTTAAACAATAAAGCGCCTGCTGCACTTCTAATAAAAAAAGATAGAAAATAACAGATTATCCACAGTTTTTCCAATTGACACAAGCAAGATTCTGTGGTATCCTTACACTTGTGCCAAGGGAAACCAGAAGCACAGTCAAGGAAAAGACAAAAACACCCTCCTCATCCTGAGATGCTTGATATCATGATGGAGTGTCCTGTAAGAAGGACTAACCGATTTCTGGTCTGTCATACACCAAGAAAATCGTAAAAGTAAAGGATGGATTTTCCACCTAAAAGCCATTTATGGGGAAGTATGACAGGGGTTTAAGTTTACACCCCCTAGAAAGCTACAGCGAGACAGCCGAAAAATAGGTTGAAAGCCGTGGGCTTAGAAAAAACAAGAGGGATGCAGCAGAAATGCTGCTGGGAACAAGCTCCCAGGTTTTTCAAATCCAGAAAAACTCTCCCTCTTTTTCCTTTTCTGTGACAAAAGTACTTTTCTTGCCTCTGTAACCTGTGCTAAAATAGCTTAGAGGAGATCTCAATGAAATTTTTTCTCGCTAAAACAGTAGTTCTCATGGCATTTGCCCTCCTTTTACTCCAGGGTTATGGGTCTGCCAGGAGACTTGTTTCTGCCCGCATCCTGAGATATGATTTTTCTACCCAAATGCTTGAACTGATGTCTGAAGGTTCTGTGCCGCGGGGAAATCGATTTGTCGTTTTTAAACATAACGTGGAACTGGGCATCTTATTCTCGCCGAAGAAGTTCGGCGGTGAGCTGTTTGGCCGATTCAGCCCATCCGAATATTTTAGAAAATTAAAGAATGTTCAGGGAATAGAAGTAACTCTTGCAGCTCGCCATTAAGTCCGAAACAGCGAGATGAGCCAGGAGGTTCTCAACACAATTAAACCCACGGCGCAGTAAATTCAGAAAATGGGGTATAATAAAGTACCTATTAAGAAAGAAAATGGACGTTAAAAGATCTGGAAGTTTCCCTTATTTAAAAGCGGCTGCTAAGCCAAGAAAAAAACCTAACCTTGAAGAATCCAAAACTGAAGCCAAAAAGCTCTCCTCAAAAGATAAAGTATCCCTCACTAAATATAAAAGAACTGAACATCTCGTCTCCCGAGTTAAGGATTCTTACTCAAGTCCAAAGATTGCGCGTCGATCCTCCAAAAAAAAATCCAATTATCTTCTTTTTCCCATAGAACAATTGAGCTGCATAACAGGGATATTAACCCTTGCCTGTGGACACTTAGGATTCGCTTTAGGTTCAGTGTTTGAAAAAGTTCTATTGATCCAGTAAAGGGTTTAATAACTCTCAGAAAGAATTTTTACAAAGATGTCAAACTTGATGGCGCTAGACGGGGAGCTAGCGGTGCCCTTTACCTGCAATCCGCTTTACGCAGGGTCGAATTCCTCTCCCAGGTTATTTTGCCTCAGGACTGGCAAAATTAAGCTGCGTTGAAAGTTGGGCTCCACGCGGCAAATCCTGACCAACCCCGCCAGGCCCGGAAGGGAGCAACGGTCCATCAGGCTCTTTGCAGGCCGTGGGTTTCCTGACTGGAGCAAATTGATTTTGTAACGCTTAGGGAAAATTCAATCAAAGAGAGGTGCGCCATCAAGACTCAAATGATTGAGCTAATAGGAGCGCTTCAGCTTACAGAGTAAGTCCATGCCACTTCACGTACTCCTGAAAAGTCAAATTCAAATAAGGATTAGGATTAATAAACTGATGATCATAGCGCACACAGTAATAAATATGAGGGCCTGTGCTCCAGCCCGTGCTGCCGATCAGGCCAATCACCTGGCCTCGTTCAACACTCTCTCCAGCGCTGACAAGCAGTCTGGAACAGTGCGAATAGATTGTTTCATATCCGTTTTCATGATCGATTTCAACCATTTCTCCATAGCCAGTTCCCCAGCCTGAATAGACAACTACTCCCCCAGCAGTGGCATGAATAGGCCGCCCATAAGCCACTGCAATGTCAACGCCTTTATGGAATTCGTGGAAAAAAAGGACAGGATTAATTCTCCACCCATACTGCGAGGAAATCCACCATCTTCGAGAAACGGGCCAGCCATGAGGAACATCATTAAATTGAACACGGAGCTCATGTTCATCTTTTAAAAACTCTTCGTGCTTACGCAGTGCCAGCTTTCCAACCTGCTTCAATTGAAATTTCTCGATTGCCACTTCTTTTTCCAGAGAGGCTAACTCAAGAATCAACCCATCATAAGTAGGATTGCCTCGAGAAGATTCATGAGCAAAACGATAAACCACATAAGCGAGTTTCAGTTGGTGAGCGCTTTTTAGGCTTTTACTGGCTTTAAAACTAATTTTTTTTTGAGCCTTTCTCCCCAGCAGCTTCTCAATTTTTGCTTCCTGAGCTCTCAGCTCAGCTATATTTTCTTGCAGCATTTGCGCTCTTTGATTTAAAAGGGTTTCAATCTTTAATTTCTGCTTCTGGAGGGTGTTCAACTGAGAATTCCGCACTTTAATCGTGGCAGCCATATTCTGCATCTTAGCAATAGCTTGAGTCCCAGTCACTAACAAATACCCTACAATCACCAGTGAAATAAGGAAAAACAAGATCCCTATGCGCAGCAGATCAACTCCTGTAATATTCAAGATAGAAGCTTCTTTTTTTGATGCGGGAACAAATTTGATTGTCCAGCTTTTTTGATGAAGGTTGACTAACCATCTCTTCATTTCCAAAGCCCTCCTCACTTTACAGATTCGAGGCGCCGCAAACGCTCGATATTTACTTTCTCGAGCCCTGCCCGCAAGCCGTTAGGCTTTCCACCCCTGTGCATCCCCTCAAACTAACACCCTGACAGAGCTCTTCAGCAGAGCAGAGCGGTGTTTTGCTCTCAAAAGTCAATTTCTGTTTTTTCTCTAGTTAGCTAAAAACTCCTTCTTAAACAGGAACTGATTTTTTTTATTATATCACAAAGAATAGAAAAATAATATCCCTCAAAAGAAGTATTCCGACTATCAAAATGCCTAGCCTGCCGATTTGTTCATGTTTTGTCTATTTCTCTCCGCCTAAAAACAATTTATACTGTTAAGAGAGCACAGATAAAATAAAAAAGGAGAAAATTCATGAAAATCACAGGTGAGGCGTATGGAAATTCAGCAAAATCTAATAGAATCCGCTCTTCAAATTTAAATTCTGTTCAAGGAAAATCAGAAGAATACACTGACTTACAAGGAACACAATGTCCAGGAATTCAAAAGTCTAAATGTCTGGGTCCAGTTTCTGCTGACCAGAATATTCAAATTTCAATCCTTTTAAACCGATCAGAAGCTCTGCCTTTACCCACAGCCCAGGGAAAATTTAGAATGTTAACCCACAGTGACTTCGAACAGAAATATGGAGCAAACCCAAAAGACATCCAATCCATGCTGCAGTTCGCCAAAAAAAACAACCTTAAAGTGGTAAAAACCGATACTGGCAGCAGAACCATGGTCATACAAGGCAAGGCAGCTGATCTGAACAAAGCTTTTGGAATAGAGTTGAACAACTACCAGGGCCCCAAAGGGGTTCAATTTAGAGGCTATCAAGGAAACCTGCAAATGCCAAAAACCCTGTCAGGAAAAATCATGGGCATTTTTGGGTTGAATAATCATCCTGTGGTCCGTCCTCTAATTAAATTTGCCGCTCCTCCTGAAACCGCCCCCAAAAGTACTGGTCCGGTATCTGGTCCTCTTAAGCCTAATGGACTTTTTGGCGCCAGCTATAACCCCCCCCAGGTCGCTCAAATGTACAATTTCCCTCAGGGAACCAATGGAAAAGGACAAACTATCGCGATCCTGGAGTTTGGCGGTGGTTATAATACCTCGGATTTGCAGAATTATTTCCAGCAGCTGGGAATTCCAATGCCCAACATTAAGTCTGTTTCAGTGGATGGAGCCACCAATCAACCAACAGGAAATGCGAATGGACCTGATGGGGAAGTCGATCTGGATATTGAAGTCGCAGGAGCAGTCGCCCCAGGGGCTAATATCGTCGTTTATTTCGCCCCAAACAGCAGCCAGGGTTTTGTGGATGGCATTAATGCAGCAGTCCATGACACAACTAATCATCCTGGAATCATTTCTCTCAGTTGGGGAGATGATGAAGGAAATTGGAGCCCACAAGACACAAAATCTTTAAACAGCGTTCTGCAGGACGCAGCCTCTCTTGGGATCACGGTTTGCGTCGCGTCAGGCGACAACAGCGCTTCTGATGGGGTCAGTGATGGGAAAAACCATGTGGATTTTCCAGCCTCTGATCCTTATGTTTTAGGGTGCGGAGGAACCTCTCTGCAGTCCAACAGCGCAGGAACTCAAATTGGCAGTGAAACAGCTTGGGGTGACGGAAATGCAGCTGATGAAGGCTCAGGTGGAGGAGTCAGCAGCGATTTTCCGCTGCCAGCATGGCAGCAGGCAGCTAAAGCCAACATTCCTGCTCCTCCTACTTCAACAGGTGGAAGAGGAGTTCCTGACGTGGCAAGTGATGCTGACCCTAACACAGGCTATAACGTGATTATTGACGGACAGCAAACTGTTGTGGGAGGAACAAGCGCAGCTGCTCCCCTTTGGGCAGGCTTAATCGCCAATATAAATCAAGGACTGGGTCATAATGTAGGTTTTGTCAATCCCGCTCTTTATCAAATTTATCAAAATCCAACCCTTTACCAAGAAGCCTTTCACGATATTACCCAAGGAAGCAATGGATATCCAGCAGGCAAAGGCTGGGATCCAGTAACAGGACTAGGTTCACCCAATGGAGCAGGACTCCTGGCTGCTTTAAAGCAAATTGAGTCTTCCAGCACCTCTACCAGCGCGCAGGAATCCAAAAATAACTCAAAAACCTTAAGTGTGGTTGGCTGAGATTAGATTATTTTCTCAATCTCTTCATGAGGGCGGGGAATGATATGGGCCGCGATTAATTCTCCAATCTTCCGAGCTGCTTCTGCTCCTGCTTCAACAGCGGCTTTAACAGCTCCTGTGTCCCCTCTTACAATAATCGTGACCAAGCCTGGATCAATGGTTTTCCAGGTTGTCAATTCAACATGGGCTGTTTTTACCATGGCATCAGCAGCTTCAATGCAACCAACAAGGCCTTTTGTTTCAATAAATCCTACAGCTTCTCCCACTAGATCGTTCGTCACTTTAGCATCACCTAAACCCAATGGTTCTCTTCAATTTACCCTGTCTCCTTTATTAAGAGCAGAAAACCAATCCCTAAAAAAACTAAATTGGGTATCCAAGCCGCTAAAACTTCCGGAAGTTTTCCATCCTGCCCGAAACTTTTACAGATCGCCATGGCAAAATAATAGAGTAAAATAATCAAAACCGACAAAGCCACACCTGTTTGTGAACTGCTTCTAACAGGTCTAATCCCTGAAGGCGCCCCAATAAACGCAAAAACAATGCATGCAAATGGCAGAGCCTCTCTGATATAATATTTCATCCACAAATATCGAATTAAGCTTTTCTTTTGGAGAGGATCTTTCTCTAAAGCCAATATGCTTTTTTTTAATGAGGGAGACTCCATTTCATCAGGATTTCTTTCCATTAATCCGATCTGATGAGGACTCTGCTTCAGATTCAATTTCACTCGGCTGAATCCCATCCTGGATTCGAACAAACCTCTGTGGTCGAATAAAAAAACTTCCCCATCTTCTAAAGTCCAGGATCCATTTTCCCAGATTGCCCTCTCGGCATGAGTAATTCGTACCAAATTGCCATTTCTGGCATAATCATCAATGACAGGATCGTAAATGATCCCATTTTCCTGATCAAAGCTGCGCGCAATCAAAATCTGATCCACTCCATTGTTTATGGTGGAAGCAAATCTAAGGTTTTGAACAGGCGGCAGTTTCCCTGAATGAAGACTGGTCTGGACTATCACTCTAGCTTCATAAAGAGCCTCAGGGCCGATGTAATCATTGAAAAAGTAAGAAATACAAGCAACAATTGAAGCAAAAACAAATACCGGAGCGAAAATTCTTAAAAAATGAATTCCACTGGATTTTTTAGCAAGAATTTCATGATCTCCCGAAAGTCTGCCAAAAGCAACTATGGTCGCTAAAAGCAGAGCCATTGGCAGAGTGTAAGCAATGAATGAAGGGAGCCTTACAATCGCATATTTTAAAACAAGCAAAACAGGAACCCCATATTGAGTAACCAGATTAACCATATCAAAAATTGGGCCGGTTGCCATAAACAATACGGTAAAAAGAGCAATCCCAAATAAAAAGGGATAAAACATCTCGATAAAAATATACCGATCTAAAATTGTAATTTTTTTAAAGAGAAAACTTTTCACCGAGATAGTACTTTCGGGCTGTTGGATCCTCAGCAATCTGTTTTGAGCTGCCCTGGACCAGAATTTTCCCATTGTTGATAATATAAGATCGATCTGTAATATTAAGAGTTTCTCTAACATTATGGTCAGTAATTAAAATGCCGATTTTTCGTTTTTTCAACTCTGACACGATTTCTTGTATTTCAGAAATCGCAATAGGATCAATTCCCGTAAAAGGCTCATCCAGCAGAAGAAAAGATGGATGAGCAGCCATTGCTCTAGCAAGTTCTACCCGTCTTCTTTCTCCGCCAGAAAGTTTGTAGCAAACCTCTCTGCTCAAGGGAAGAAGACCAAATCTATCCAGGATCTCCGGAAGTTCTTCATTCTGTCTTTTTCGCGGCACTCCTAGCATTTCCCATACCAGTTGAATGTTCTCTTCAACAGTCAGTCCTCTAAAAACAGACTGTTCTTGAGCTAAATAACCTAAACCCAAACGGGCTCTTTTATGGATGGGAAGACGAGTTAAATCCTTGTCTCCGAGAAACACTCTGCCTCTGGTTGGTTTTACAACCCCGACAATCATATAAAACGTGGTCGTTTTCCCTGCGCCATTCTGCCCTAGCAGACCAACGACTTCCCCAGGAGAAACTTCTAAACTAATTCCATCAACAACCCGCCTTCTACCATACTCCTTCACAAGATTTTCGAGTTTAATCTTTAAATCGAAGTTGGATGCGGTCATCGCTTTTACGGGTTGAACAGGACCAAAAATCATTGGGGCAGCAATTTAACCTTCACATTTCCTTGTAAAACTAAATTTTTAAAATTTTTCTTTAAAACCATTTCATCCCCTTGTAAAACAGAATGTCTTCGAATCACTCGGATTCCTTTTGTCCCAATAAACCTCTTTTGTCTCTTGCTCCAAACCAGCCAGTGAACCTGAATGACTTCTCCATTTTTCCCGTACAACAACACCCCGTCAGGAAAAAAAACGTTGCCTGATCTCAAATTCAAAACAGCTTTTAAAGAAGTCAGATAATACGCTGTCTTTTTATTTCTGTAGAGAATTCCTTTAATCGAAAAAGCTTTAATCTCGTGTGAATTTCCTTTTGCTCTCTCAGCGTGAATCTCCCACAGTTTTTTATTTCCATTATAGACTGAATAAGAAGTGGAACCAGAACGAAGCCTGTGGACGCGAGGAGCGGCCAGAACAATACTCCGCAAGAAACCGCAGAAAAATATGAACATCGAAAAATATATAAAATTTTTCACGATATGATGGGCACAGGCAATTTTCCACGAACTTTCTTGCCTTGCAGCAGGATCTTTGAAGCTTCTTTTACAAAAATCGAATTGATATGATACGTCGCTATTTGAATTTTGGAAGTAGAAACCAGATGAAGAAGATAAGGATTCCCGAATGAGATAGCTAAATAGGGTTCAAAATTCCACTCCTTTATCCTTTTCACAACTTCGGGAATAAGAGTTCGCCTTTCACCAAAAAATACAGCGTATCTCTCTTGATCAGGATTTTTCTCCCATGGCCATGAAACAAAAGTAAAATCAGGAAAGACCTCCTTAAACAACTGTATTTTGACTGAAGCATCAGGTGAAAGAAAAATTTCAAAATCCCCTGAAACAGGCAGCAGTTCTTCTCCTTTTAAGATGGTTACTGCTTTTTCATGCAGATTCTCAGTCAAATGAGGAGTTGGAACAAAATCAGAAAAAGGCTTTAATAGAGCCAGTTTTTTCCTGTAAGAAAGGATGCGGTAAATCGGATCATCAACACACTCCGAAGGAAGACCTCCATCCTTTATCAAATCTTTTAAAATCTGAAAAATCTCCAATTGATAACGATCATCCCCAAGCGCTAAAAGAACATCAGAACCAGCCAAAACGGCTTCTTTCACAGCCTCCTCCAAATCAAAATGTTCTCGAATAGCGGCCATAGAAAAAGAATCAGTAAAAATAACCCCTTGAAAATTCATTTTTTTTCTAAGCAGTTCGGTTAAAATTTTCCGAGACAAAGTGGCTGGCTTAGTATCTAAACAAGGAAAAATCACATGGGCTGTCATCATTCCCCATACCCCTGCCTGCACAGCTTTCTCAAACGGGTAAAGCTCAACTTTTGAAATCCGCTCCAAGGGAGCATTGACAACAGGGAGATCTAAATGAGAATCTTTGATGGTGTCTCCATGTCCAGGAAAATGTTTTGCCACTGCCATGACTCCTTCACCCTGATAAGCTCTAATAACTCTACACCCTAATTCTGCGACCATTTCAGGATCCGAGCCAAAAGATCGAATTCCAATGATTGGATTCTCAGGAGCTGTATTGACATCCATGACAGGGGCAAAATTCACGTTAAACCCCAGATCTTTAAGTTCTTTTGCCGCTAATTTAGAAATGGCAGAAACACCTTCTGAATCTCGAGCAGCAGTTAAAGCCATATTTCCTGGGGATGGAGTCATAAGTTTTTCTAATGGTGAAACAGATCCACCTTCCTGATCAACAGAAATAAAAAGAGGATAATCCGGAAAACTCTGGGCATTCATGATTTGGAGTTTTTGAATCAAAGTTACTGTCTGTTTCTTATCTTCAATGTTTTTAGGAAACAAAATAACCCCTGTCCAAGGATAAAGCGAAAATAATTTTGAGGAAGGCTCATCCAGAATCTTTTGAGGCAGATCAATCAGTAAACGGAGGGCGGCTTTTTCATTTGTCCCCAACTTTGAAATGATGTCATGTATTTCCCTATCCATAAAGAAAGAAACTCCTTATTTTGAAATTTCTTTCTTTAGAAGTTAAATCCTTGAATTCAGAAGCTCTAGGTTTCCACTCCTACAACCTGAAACTTCTCCTGGTTCAAAATTTTGCCGGCGGCATCTTTCGCCGCAAGAACTAACTGAGCTGCGCCTAATCCATCACAAGTTAATTTGAACTGATGGGTCATGACCCACAAACTGACCGGACCAATCTGTCCCTCCTGATACTGAGGAGTATAGTGGTAGGGTTCTATTCCTACCATTCCATTATCTTCTATCGTAAATGGCTTCGTTTTATCTCCCTCGATTTCTGTTGACCAGTTGACCTCGCTTGCAGTCTTTGGATCAAAAACCTTCTGAGGAAGAAATGTCTCTCTTACACTGAGAGTTGCTTGCCCACCAGGGGTTATAGGAATGGTACCCCCCGGTTTCACAATCATTTTTTGATCAATTTGAGACTGCGTGCCTAATGGACCTCGTTGGACATCCACATAAAGCGAAAATGTTCCTATTCCTGAATTCATAACTAACCTCCTTAGATTGAATTGAAACCAGATTCAATATAGTTCAATTCAATCTTCAAATCAAGGAGTTAAGATTGCTAAATGTTTAACTTTTCTAAATAGACAGAGGAATCATTTTAGGTAGCAACTTTTTCTTTTTCTTTTTTAGCTTCTGCCACAATCCCTTCAGCAATATGAGCGGGAACCTCTTCATAATGCGAAAAAGTCAACTTAAATCTACCTCTTCCCTGGGTCATGCTGCGAAGATCAATCGCATATCTCTGCATTTCAGCCGCTGGCACTGTGGCTTTAATCTTCTGCTGTCCTTTAACTTCTGGTTCCATTCCTGATATTCTTCCCCGCCTGGAATTTAAATCTCCTATAATATCCCCCATGTAAGCATCAGGGACAATGACTTCCAAATCTCCGATCGGCTCCATTAAAATCAGACCTGCATTGTTTACAGCTTCTTTCATAGCCATTGACCCCGCAATCTGGAAAGCCATATCAGAGGAATCCACAGGATGATATTTTCCGTCAAAAAGAGTCACTCTTATATCCACCATTTTATATCCTGCTAAAACTCCGTCTTCCATAGCTTTCATGACGCCCTTTTCAACTGAAGGGATAAACTGATTCGGTATCACGCCTCCCACAACTTTATCCACATATTCAAATCCCCCCCCTCTTGGAAGAGGTTCAACCTTAATGAAACACAGACCGTACTGACCATGTCCGCCTGTCTGGCGAACATACCTCCCCTGAGCTTCAGCTTTCCCTTTGATCGTTTCTCTATAAGGAATCAAAGCAGGTTTCAGCTCAATATCCACACCGAATTTGCGCTTCATTCTCTCAATGTTGATGTCAATGTGCAGATCTCCCAACCCTGAGATCAAGGACTGCTTAATTTCAGGATCTCTCCATGTTTTAATCGTTGGATCTTCTTCCATGATTCGATTTAAAGCATTGGAAAGTTTATCTTCATCCCCTTTGCTTTTAGGCTGCAGAGCCATTGTCAGAACAGGCTCTGGAAATGAAATCCCATAAAAAACCACAGGATTCGCTTTTTCGCACAAGGTGTCATTAGTGGTCGTAATTCCAAGTTTCGCGGCAACACAAATATCGCCGGCATAAACTTCCTGCAAACTATCCTGCTGCTTTCCTCGAAGAGTAAAAAGGCCGCTGACTTTCTCTTCTTTTTCTTTCACAGAATTATAATAAACAGAGTCAGGCTTAAAAATCCCGCTGAAAACACGAAAAAATGTGATTCTACCGACATAAGGATCAGTCATGGTCTTAAAAACAAAAGCTGAAAAATGATCCTTTGGATCAGGCTTTCGAGCTGCATCTTTCCCTGATTTAGGATCTCTGCCTTTCTCTTCTTCCCTTTCTATAGGACTGGGAGCATACGTTATTAAAGCATCTAAAATTAAATGCATGCCAGCATTTTGATAAGCTGAACCACAAAAAACAGGGACCAGTTCACCTGATAATATTCGGGATTTCAATCCTGAAATCAGCTCTTCTGGAGACAGTTCACCCGTTTCTAAAAACTTATTCAACAAAGTTTCGCTTGATTCAGCGGCAGATTCCATCAGCTGCTCCCGATAATGTTTCGTTTTTTCCTTTAAATGGTCAGGGAGAGGAATTTCTTTCATGTCTTTTTTGTCAAATTGATACGCTTTCTGCTGCACCACATCCACAACACCTTTAAACTGCTCAGCCTGACCGATCGGTATAATAAAAGGGACTGCCTTGGAAAAGAGCTTTTCTTGAATCTGGCCCATCACACGGTCGAAATCAGCATTCTCTTTATCCAAACGATTGACGAACAAAAATCTAACCAGCTTATATTCTTCAGCTCTATTCCAAGCCTGTTCTGTTCCAACTTCTACGCCAGAAGGAGCGCTGATCGCAATAAGGGCAGTATCCACAACCCTGGAAGCAGCAGCAGCTTCTGAAATAAAATCCATAAATCCAGGAGTGTCAATGACGTTAATTTTTTTTCCTTTCCACTCCACAGGAGCAAGAGAGAGAGAAATTGAAATTTTACGCTTTACTTCATCTGGATCAAAATCAGTTGTTGTATTGCCTTCCTCCACTCTTCCCAGTCTGTCCAGAATTCCTGAAGTAAACAACAGAGCCTCAACGAAAGAGGTTTTTCCTGTTCCACCATGTCCAAATAACCCTATATTCCGAATCTCTTCTGTACGATAAGTCTTCACGTTAACTCCTCTCCTTGCAGCTCTTTCAGAGCTTTGTCTTTTTTATGTGGCAATTTAAGGTTGACAGGGACGCCAATTAAGTCAATCGTTATTTTGCAGTTAAATACTCAACAGGAATTTTTTTCTTTTTCTGCTCTGCACAGCGGCGATGCCATCTGTGCCCACCGATCCAGACGGTCTCCTTTTCATCTAACAAACCACTGCAGACTCGACACTTTGGAGGACCTGGCTTTTTATTCGCTCCTTTTTTCCCTTCTTGCGCCATCTAATATTTCTCCTTTCGATTATAATTTTATTCTTTTAGGGATTGAATTTGAGGCATTAACGCTGAACTCCTCTCCAAAGAAGAATTGAGAGAATGTCCGTTTCGTGTAAAAGCAATGGCTTCCACCTCAATTATAGCTTGTTTAGGAAGTTCCTTGACACATACCGTTGTGCGCGCAGGCGGATGGATTCGAAAATACTCCGCGTAAATACCGTTCATGACTTGAAAATTTGCCATATCTGTCAAAAAAATCGTAGTTTTTAAAACACTTTCGAGTCCTGAACCCGCTTCTTCTAAAATCGCTTTTAAATTCTCCAATGCCCTCCTGGTTTGTGGTTCAATCTGAGGACTTGCCAGTTGACCGGATTCAGGATCAAGTCCCAGCTGCCCAGAAACAAAAATAAGACCACCTAAAAGGATAGCCTGACTATAAGGACCTATAGCTGGAGGAGCATTTCTGCTGAAAACTCGCACTGGTTTCATAGCTGACTTCTTTTTAAAAAAACCGCCGCCTGATTTAAAGTTTCCAAATCATCAATATTATAAGCAATTTCTGGGTCATGAGAAAGAATTCCTTTCACAGGATAGCCTAAAAGTTTGCCTGCGCTCTTTTCTAATGCAGGAATGGAAAGTTTTCCAAAAATCTTCCCAAAAGCCAGTTTCAAAAGAAATGAAATTCCAAAAATTCGAGCCAATGCAAAAACATTTTTGCGGTTTTGAGTAATTTTTTCGGCAATTTTTTTTAAAGATGAAAAAACCCTGGGTTCCATCCCAATCAGACCTCCGCCGCAAAATTCTCCTTCTAAAAACCTGACATAAGTATGTCGAGCTTCTGGAAATCGGGATTCTGAATCTTCCCGAGAAACAAAACTGTAAAATAGAGAAGCCTCAAAGCTCTCGCATTGATCCATAAAATTCTCGATTCCAGATTTTGTCAAAAAGGGAAGATCGCACGCAGCAGTCAGAACCAGACTTGTTTCAGGCAGCAAAACAGAAACTCCTTCTTCAAGAGACTTGAAAAGAGTTTCTCCACCCTGAACAGATACTGTTCCTGAAAATTCTTTTCCACCTTCAGGCAGAACACATACAATTCTTTTGATGCGTGAAACGCTTTTCAAGGAATCCAGAACATGCTGAGCCATGGGTTTCCCATCTATAGGCAGATACGCTTTCCCAGGAAATGAACCCAGAGATTTGAATTGATCTTCCAATTTACCTCCTGCCAGAAGAATCGCTTCCCAATTCATGTTTTAGTCATCCAAACCTCTCCAAAATCTCTAACTTTTTCTGCCAGCTCACAGGCATGGCTTTCATCAGAAGCGAACGCAAAAAGCGCAGAACCACTTCCTGTCACTTGAGCGGCTAAAGCGCCATTTTCCAGAAAAATATTTTTAATCTGCTCAAGCTGGGGATAAACAGGGAATAGATAAACCTCAAAATCATTCACAAAATGCTGAAATGAACTCAAACCCTCTCCCTCTTTAATGCTGCGAGACAGTTTCAGAGAATTCTTGCCGCTCGTGTATGAACGAACCTGCGAATACGCAAAAGCGGTCGAAATGGAAAAAGGCGGCTTGATCAGAACAAGAGGAAGCGAAGGAAAATCGGGAAGAAGCTCAAGCTGCTCTCCTTTCCCTTTTGCAAAAGCAGTTCCCCCTCTTAAAAAAAAAGGGACATCGGATCCCAGTTCAGCAGCAGCGCGCATTAATATTTGATCAGAAATATGGTAACGCTCTCCTAATAATTTTAAAATCGCAGCTGCATTGCTGCTTCCGCCTCCAAGCCCTGCGCCCATTGGAATTTTCTTTTCAAGGTGAACCTCAATCGGAATAGAAAATCCTACCACTTCCTCAACCGCTGCAGCTGCCTTTAAAATTAAATTTTCATTTCCTAAAGGAACCTCTGGATTGGAGCAGTGCAGCTGTCTCTCACCTGAAATCCAGTTGACTGTCAGCTCATCTCCAAACTGAATAGTCTTGAAAATCGTATAAAGATCATGATAACCATCTGACCTCTTCCCTAAAATTTCAAGAGATAAATTGATTTTAGCGGGAGAAAAAACCTTAACTTTGTTTTCCAACTCCTGTTTTTTCAAAAACAATTTTTGTGCTTTCCGTTTTGAGTTTTTTTGAAACTAAATCTTTGAACAGAGAAAACTGGTCGGGCTGAATGATTCGCTTATTGATAATGAAATTTGAGTCGAACATCAGTTTATTTTTCACGACTTTAAAATAAGCCTGATAAAAGCCAGTGGCATTTTGAATTTTAACGCTCTTGGGAATATAGCGGACACGATAAGACAGAGGAAAAGCTAAGGTCATTCTCTTTATTTCCTGCATTTTGCTTCCAATGACAAAAGGATAGGTCCTTGTTCCTTTTTCTTTCAAGATCATCTTAAGCCCATTGGAAGAATTAAAAGGGAGAGAAATAAGAGATAGATTTCCTGCGACAGTGGCATAATGTGGAGCTTTAAACTTCAAGCCAACAATCAACGGCTTATTTAAATTGGTTACAGATGAAATCATAACTTGCTGGACTTTGGGCTGCCCCCCTGCGATTTGAGCCGCTAAAGCAGAAACCACTTTCTGCCTCTGTTCAAGAGGGACATTTTGCAGAAGGGTTCTCATTCCAATGCTGTTAGCGCCATCCACTTTAATTCTCAGGGATTCATTCAAACCTCCAGTTCGGGTAAGAGTTCCCGAAACAACGACTTCTCTGAAATTATCATGTGGAGGCAGGACAGGGGTTTGAATAAAAGAGTCTGAATTCAACAAGAACGCAGTTCTATGCTGATCTTCGGGTGGAAGATATCCAAATGGAGCATTCTGAACAAAAGGATCTAACCAGAGAGTTTCTCCATTTTGAGGAACACCAACCAGAACTCGATTGAAAACTGATGGGATCGGGAAATGCGCGCTGTACTTCCCGTTGTTGAGGGTTGAAATCAAAGCCAGCTGCGGGTGAAGTCCTTCCTTTTGGTAAAGAGCGAATAACAGGGCTGCTTTATCTCTATCATCACCTAAACCTTGTCTCAAAATCGTTTGATAATTCAAGGTATGAGGAATGATTCCAAAATCCCCGCCAAACCGGGACGGGAGACTTTTAATATCCAGATCGACAAAATCATAAATCAGCCTCTCTTTTTTGCTCGACGTATCATTTGTTTTTAAAAGTCCTTTTAAAAACTTCCGCAGCACGCCGGTTCCTGAAACAACAGGAGTAAAAAATCTTCTATTGACAGCGTGTTTGATCTGGCTCCAGTGCGAAACAGAAGAAATCAAAAACTTTGGAACGATATCAGAAACCAGAATATTAGGAAGTTCAGAACTCGAGAAATGGTAGGGGTGGACATTCTTCCACCTCCATGTCATTCTGATGGATCCATCTCTTCTTATTTTCCTGGTGGGCAGAGGGAGGGTTCCATTCATTTCCTTCACATAAACTTTTTTTCCTGATTTTTCAATCACTGAAACTTTCAGATCTTTGACAGGATTCTGGTCCTGCAAAAAAAACATATCCCAAAAATTTCCAGCAATCCAAAATTTTTCAGTTTTTGTGACCGTATAATTCAACACATCACCTGGCTGCAGTCCACTAAGGGGAAGGAAAATTTCTTTTAAATGATTGTACGGAGGGAACTTTGCCAGAGGAGAAACGACCTTGGCTTCATCCACCGGAATATTTTTTGTGCTGCCATCCGGGGTGGTGATTTTTACTTGATCAATCGTCCATTTCTGATCAGGAGTCACATAATAAAACAGAAGAGCATCGGAGTACTGCCTGACTGCTTCAGGGGAGAGCAGTTTCACAACTTGATGTTCAGTTGAAACAACTCTCCTGCCTGTGGCATTGATCGTGTTCGAATTCAAAAGAATAATGGCTTGATATTCAGCAGCTAAAACTCCTCCGCTTGGGGAGCTAATTTCATAAGGTTTTCCTAACACCAATTTTGAAACCAAACACAAGCTCAAAAAAACGAATGCAAAAGTAATCTTTTTAAAGAATGTCATCTTTCTCATTTTTTTCCCTCCATATACGTTAAGCTTACTTGTCTTCTGCAGGAGAGCAAGGATTCCTTCGTTAAATGATAGAGAATGAAATTTTCCAAAAAAGCCATTGTCGTGTTATCAGGTGGATTGGATTCATCTGTAAATTTTCTGTGGGCATTAACCCGTTATCAGGTCGTGCGAACTTTAACTTTTGATTACGGGCAGAGAGCCGCTTTAAAAGAAATGGAAGCCGCGGCGGCATTTTCGAAAATAGGTGGGATAAAACATGAAATTATTCCTCTTCCCTACTTGTCCCAATGGACACAAACATCCCTTATAAATAAAGGAGAACTGATCCCAAAACTAACGACAAAAGAACTGGATAACAAACGCAAAACAAAAAAATCAGCCCGGAGTGTCTGGGTTCCCAATCGGAATGGAATTTTCTTGAATATCTCTGCAGCTCTTGCTGAATCTCTTCAGGCGCCAATACTGGTTGTGGGATTCAATGCTGAAGAAGGAGCAACTTTTCCAGACAATTCCATCAAATTTGTAAAAGCTATTAATGATTCATTTTTTTATTCCACTTTAAACCATGCAAAAGTTATCTGCAAAACAATCTTTATGAGAAAAACAGAGATTGTCAAATTAGGGGTTAAACTGGAGCTCCCTTTTAAACTGCTCTGGTCCTGTTACTCAGGCGGAAAAAAAATGTGCGGCCTCTGCGAGTCCTGCTTAAGATTGAAAAGAGCAGTTCAAATTTCAGCCCCGTCAAAACTGGAGATTTTAACTTTTGCAAATTAAATACTCGGATAAAAAACTGACCTATACAGGAAAAGAACTCTCTTCTCTTTTTATTTTCCATAAATTTAATCTTCAAGGAGATGCTCTGGTTAGTTTTCAAGGAGAATGTGATGTAAAACTTCCCGAAATGGTGGATCAGCAAGATGTCAAAGCCAACGCCCCCATCTACTCTCCTTTAATGCTGCACTTTTTAGGAGAATTTTTTGGGGATGATTTAAAATGCGCAGTCACAAGACAAAGACTTTTAATGGCGACTATTTTAGAAATTCTCCAAAACTCTGCTCCCAGGATCCCATGGAAAAGAACAGGAGATGACATCTATGTAAAAGAAAAAAAAGTTTCAGTTTCTATTGCCACAGCAAGTCCTGTTTCAACTCTGCTACACACGGGGCTGAATATTATCAGCAAAAACACCCCTGTCCCTGCTTTTGGCTTAAATGACGCGGAATTAAATCCTGAAAAAATGGCGCTTGAAATTTTAGAGCGCTTCCAGAAAGAAATGGAGGAAATAGAACTGGCAAGATGCAAAGTCAAATGGGTGAAGTAAGCCATTCTGCTGATGGACATATCATGGAAATTTTCCATGCCATTCAAGGAGAAGGGATCTATGTCGGGGTGCAGCAAATTTTTCTCAGACTGTACAGATGCAATCTGAGATGCGCCTGGTGTGATACTCCTGAATCATTTCATTTAACAGGAAAAGGAGAGCGGGAAGATCCGCCTGGCAGCCGGATTTTCCATACGTTTGAAAACCCAATTTCTATTGAAAGAACGATAGAATTTTTAACTCCCTTTTTCAGCCTGCCGCACCACAGCATCAGCTTAACAGGGGGAGAGCCTCTTGTGCAGAGCCCATTCCTTCAAAAACTTCTTCCTATCTTAAAAGAAAAAAAAGAAGTAATTTTTCTGGAAACAGGAGGAACTCTTCCTGATCCATTAAAACCTCTTCTTCCGTTCCTGGACATCATATCTATGGATATAAAACTTCCATCCTCCGCAGAAGAAAAACCTTTGTGGGATAAACATGAAGAATTTTTAAAACTGGCTGCAGAGAGAAACGCTTATGTGAAAATCGTACTCACAAAGGATACAGCAGAAGAAGAAATTTTACAAGCATTAAGCCTGGTCAAAAAAGTTTCAAGAACCATCCCTGTTATTTTACAGCCTGTTACCCCTATTTATACTCTTCTCCCTCCCACTGAAACACAGCTTTTAACATGGCATTATAAAGCACTCAAACTTTTACAAGACGTTCGTGTTATTCCTCAGACCCACAAACTGATCGGGCAGCATTAATCAGCGGCAAAGCTCCCTGACCTGCTAAATTCCCAAAACTCATACGCATGTTTTGCTTATGTCGGCGTTCTCCACAAGAAGCTGCACTACTTTTGCGGCAGAACTGAACTGCCTATTTTCAATGACTTCGAGCATTATGTTCATGATTGTGAAAATATTATTTCATTCACTTTTTTCCGTTGGACTCAGCGGGAGGCAGAGTTTTCAGATACAGCCAGATAGACTGCAGTTCTTTATCCTTCATGTGTCTGAAAACTTTCCAGGGCATAAAACTGCTGACAGCTGAACCATCAGGTCTTTTTCCTGTTCTCATCAAGGTCATGAAATCTTTCTCATTCCAGGTTCCAATTCCCGCAGGAGTAAGATTAGCTGCAGGAGGAGTTCCTGGAGGAGCGCCGCCAGGAACAGTACCTCCAGCCAAATTAGGCCCATGACAGTGCATGCAGCCAGCAATATGAACCAAATAATAGCCATAATCAGAGGTGCCTATTTTCCCAGAAGGGAGAGGTTTCTGATTTTGATTAATGACCGAGGCAGAAAGAAGATCTGACCCTCCTTTAGCGATCACTAAACGAAAAATGGGACCGAGCTTGTTCGAAGGAAGAGAATGATTGACAGGTGGAATGCTTTTAAGATAAGCAATCACATCCCCTAAATCTTTTTTTGAGAGATAAGAAAAATTTAGAGAAGGCATCAAAATTAAAGATTTCCTGTCTGGACTGACTCCATTTCGTATCGCCATAACCCAATCTTCTGTGGTAAACTGGTCTCCAATTCCCCCTTTTCCCCGCGTTAAATTTTTAGGGACAATTCTGCCCACAGCAGGATTATTGATCAAAACTTTCCCCGCCAAGTTTTTGCCATGACATGCCATGCAGCCCAGAATCGCATGAACCAGGTGATGCCCTCTTAAAATCGCTTTTTTATCCGTTGGTATCTTGATTAAAACAGGATGAATAGCATAAGTCTGATCCATTTTTCGCTGGCTGACAAAATAGATTCCCCCTATCCCTAGAAGAATAACAACCAGTAAAACAGCAAAAAGAGCAGCTGTCAAACGAAATAATTTTTTTAAAAAATTCATTGTTTTTCACTATTATTTTTTTCAAACGGTTTCATAAATTACAAAAAAGTTACGCCACAGCAGCAGTAATTCCTTTAATATTTTAAAATATACATCCAGAACATCTTCCCTGATCTTTCTTTAAACAGGAGATTTAATTTCCTTTGAAAAAAAACAAACGAATGCTTGAACTTAAAATAACTCTGCCAGGGGAAGATCTTGAAATATTCTGCTCTTTAAATGGAACTTCTCCTCTTAACCCTGATGCCTGTGTCGAACAGAATGCGGATCTGCATCTAATCAGCTTTGAAAAGGGGAAAATCGCGGCAAGATGCTCTCTCTGGTGGAACAGTCCCCCTCTGCATGAGGGGAAACCAACAGGGCTTGTCGGGCATTATGCTGCAGCCAATCCGGAAGCAGGTTTATTTCTTCTGGAGCATGCCTGTAGAGAGTTGAGAAATAGAGGTTGCCAGATTATCATAGGACCCATGGATGGAAGCACCTGGCATTCTTACAGACTGATTACGGAAAAAGGAACAGAACCTCAATTCTTCCTTGAAATTGACCACCCTGCTGATTGGCCTGAACATTTTTTTAAAGCTGGTTTTTCTTCTGCTGCCACCTATTATTCTACCCTGAACAGAAATTTAAGCGGGGAGAATCAGATTTCAGATCCACCTCAGGGAATTCGAATCCGTCCCCTCTTTTTTGAAAAGTTTCAGGAAGAGCTGAAAAAAATCTATACTCTTTCAATTGAGAGTTTCAAAGAAAATTTTCTTTACTCTCCTATCTCACAGGAAAATTTTTTTTCTCTTTACCTCCCTGTGAAGAATATGCTGAACCCTGACCTCATCCTTTTTGCTGAAGAGGAAAATGGGGGAAAACTCGCAGGTTTTATTTTTGCGATCCCCGATTTTTTCGAAAAAAAACGGGGAGGGAAAATTAAAACCGTAATTTTAAAATCAACGGCAGTTCACCCCAACTGGAGAGGAAAAGGATTAGGCAATTTTCTTCTTGCAGCCTGCCAGGATGTTGGATTTAAACTCGGATATACTCGAGCAATTCATGCTTATATGCACGAGAAAAATCGGTCCCTGAAAATCTCTGCTCGACTTTTTGGTTCAAATCTTGAGCCCCTGCGCCGCTATACTCTTTTTGCAAAGGACATAAGCCATCTGTGAACATCTCTCAAATCCTTAGAGAAAGGGCAGAAGAAAATCCAAACAAAACGGCGATCCGAGATCCAAAATCAAGGATCGGAATCTGTTTTAAAGATCTTCTGGACCGCTCGGAAAAACTCGCTGAACTCTTCACCCAAAATGGAATTCACCCGGGAGATGGTGTTCTTCTTTTTGTTCCTATGAGCTTAAATCTTTACCTTATTCTGACCGCTCTTTTTCTAATTCAGGCTGCAGGAGTTTTTATTGACCCCTCTTTTACAAAAGAACAAATCCAATCCTGTTCAGCTCTTTTTCAATGTGATACCCTGATAGGCAGCTCTGCTGCCCATGTTTTAAGCCTCTTTTCCCCCTCTCTTAGAAAAATCAAAACTCGATTCACCACTGGCAGCATCCCATTCCCTGGAGCCATTCCTATCCAAAAAGCGGCTCATTGTAAACCTTTTGTTCAAAAAGAAGAAACAGCAGATTCTGCTCCTGCCTTAATCACCTTCACAAGTGGAAGCACAGGGAAGCCAAAAGGGACTGTTCGAACTCATGGGTTTCTTTTCTCGCAGCATCAAGCCACAGCTTCAACTTTCAAAATTCCAAGGGAAGATATTGTTTTAACCAACCTTCCCATCTTTCTCCTCTCATTTCTGGCATCAGGTTTCACCTGTGTGATCCCGGATGCTGACCCGAGACGCCCTGGAGAAATCAATCCTGACCCTGTTATAAGACAGATCGCGCTTGAAAAAGTTTCTTCCATTCTTGCCCCTCCTGCTTTTCTAGACCGACTGGTTCAGCGTCAAAAACAAAAACCTTTTACTTTCGAAAATATCACATCCATTTATACAGGAGGTGGACCTGTGCTGCCTAGAAATCTGACTGAACTGCAAAACCTTGCCCCTAAAGCAGAGATCACGGCTGTTTATGGATCAACAGAAGCTGAACCTATTGCCCATCTGGAAAAAAAGAACATCAGCATTGAAGATCAAAAAAAAATGGGTTCAGGAAATGGACTTCTTGCGGGTCATCCTGTTGAAAAAATCCAAATCGTTATTCTTCAAGACACCTGGGGAAAGCCAATTCCAAATTGGTCTCCCCAGGAATTTTCCGAACGCCTCCTGCCCCCTCTCAAAAAAGGAGAAATTGTGGTCAGCGGCCCCCACGTTCTACCTGGCTATTTGAATGGAATTGGAAATGAGGAAACCAAATTCAGAGTTGGAGAAGCAATTTGGCATCGAACCGGGGATGCCGGCTGCCTGGACAACAGTGGAAGGCTCTGGCTTTTAGGCAGGTGTGCTGCAAAAATCTGGGATGGAGAAAAATCCATCTATCCCTTTGAAGTGGAGTATGCTGCATGGGAATTTGAAGAGGTTCGACACGCTGCATTCATTTTCAATGAAAAGAAACGAATCCTGATTCTTGAGCCATATGAAGGACAGTCTCTCCCAAACCTGACCACCCTTCAGGAAAAACTGAAATCCGCTCCAGTGGACGAAATTAAAATCGTAAAAAAAATCCCCATGGACAAAAGACACAACACAAAAATTGATTACACAGCACTTCAAAAACAATTGAGAGTCATGGGATAGCAGCTCTCATTCTATAGCCTACTCCTGGCTCTGTCAAAATATAAAATGGCACAGCAGGATTCTTCTCAATCTTCTGGCGCAGCTGCCTCACGTAAACTCGCAGATACTGAGTATCATCCCTAAATTCTTCCCCCCAGACTTCTCGCAAAAGTTGCTGATGGGTAAGAACTCTTCCCGCTTTAACTGCCAGAACCCGCAGAAGTTCATACTCCTTTGGGGTCAGCTTAATCTCCTGTGCCTCAAGCACCACCAATCTTTTAACAAAATCGATTCTTAATTCACCGCACTGAAAAACTGGATCTACTCCTTCAGACTGGATCTTCTGCCTCAGAACAGCTCGAATTCGAGCCAGCAGCTCACCCATGTTAAAGGGCTTATCCACATAATCATTCGCCCCTAAATCAAGCGCTAAAATTTTATCCTTTTCTTGAGAGCGAACAGACAGGACAATCACGGGAAGTTTTGACCATTCTCTTAACTTGCGGATCACTGCAAATCCATCTTCATCCGGCAGTCCCAAATCCAAAATCATTAAATCAGGATTCTCAGAAGCCAATGCCTCAGATGCTTCTGCGCCAGAGACCGCTTCTAACACATCATAATGATGCGCTGTCAAACTAACTCTCAAGAGCCTTCGAATTTGAATTTCATCATCCACGACCAAAATCTTGGCTAATTTTTCAACCATTAACTTGACAGCCGCAGCCTCTCCGAAAATATGCTGCCAGTAACCATCTGTTCCTCTGTTCGATCAGGATCATCCATGATCGCTGGGTTTTGATCCGCTGAAGAGATTTCAAGAATCACAGAGGTTCCTTTTCCAGAATCTGGCGAAGTTATAAAAATTCTGCCTCCGTGGGCTTGCACAATCCCCCTGCAAATTGACAAACCGAGTCCTGTGCCAGAAATAGAAGAGGTCCTTTTCACTCGATAAAATTCTTCAAAGATCAAATCTAACTCTGTGACTGGAACTCCAATTCCTTCATCTTGGATTTCAATCTGGACAGAATTTATTCCCTTCCTGGCAGAGATAGTAATATAACTTCCCTCGCTGGAATACTTCACCGCATTATCCAACAAATTCAAAAGCACGTGATCAAACAGAACAAAATCCACAAACAACATCGGAAGATCAGGAGGAATATCAATGACGACGCGGCGGTTCTCCAGGAGATTGGTTAATCTGGAGATAGAAGAACCTAACAAATCCTGAAAATCCACCCATTCCTGATTCAATTTCAAGCCTGATTTTAATTTCATCATATCCAGTAAATTCATGACAAAACGGTTCAGTCTTTCCGCTTCATCTCTAATCGTCAGCAGAAGTTCTTTTTGAGAAGCAGAATTATACAAAACTTCTTCATTTAAAAGGCTGGTGCTGGCGCCGAGAATAGAGGAAATCGGAGTTCTAAAATCATGAGAAACACAGGACAAAAGAGTAGTCTCCAGTTTCCTTGCCTCATTAGCAAATCGGGCTTCCTCAATAACTTTTAAATGTCGAGCTCTTTCAATCACGATTCCTAATTGGGCAGCAGCAGCTTCTAAAAATCCTTCCTGTTTTGCGGAAATAATCTCTTCATTTTGTTTCAGAGCCAGACTCAAAATTCCAACTGGGTGCCCCTCCACTTCTAAAGGCAGAAACAGCCACTCTGATCCCGAAAAAAAACTGGTGCGGCAGCCAGCAGATTGATTATTTTGAAATGCCCATAAAGCTTTTGCAGAATCAGACTCATCCATTTTAATGGAGGAAGGGTACTGCGCTATTTGATGGAGGACACCATTTTCCGCGACAAAAAGAACTAAATTGCAGTGAAACATCTCCCCTACTCTTTCTGCAATAACCTGTAAAGCGTTTTCCAATTTTGCGGAAACGGCGATTTCTCGAATCAAAGAGTAAAGAAAAGCGGTTTGGGCTTCTCTTTCTTTCGCATCTGCTGCTTCTCTTCCCGCTTTTACGGCAAGCCAGATTATTGAAATAAAAACTGCAAATAAAATCCCAAAAAATATCATAATAAATAGTTCTACAGATCTTTAATAGTTCTTGCAGTTTATCAGTTTTGCAGTTCATTCGATGCTGCACCAGCAGTCAACCCTTCCGAACATTTACGAAATTTTTATTTTCCATCCAAAACTTCTTACAGGATATTAATATATCGGGATTATAATACAAAGTGTTATGACTTTTTCTTTTTCACAAGATTTTTCAAAGGTTATGCGTTTCATTTTCTGGAGAACTGCTGTCGGTAGAATCTTTTTTTTGACAGGGATACTGCTGATTCTCCCACTGCCTGGTTTTCCAAAATCGCATCCTCATGCCCCTATCCAATCTTTCATCACTCTGATTTCTTCCTACACCTATAATTTTGCTGACCCAAAAACAGGTTACAACGGAAATTACGGAGACAACTGGCAGCTCAATGGGTTTACTGTAAACAATGCTGATTTAACCCTACGAATGTCTCCTGGAACAAAACGCCATCCTTATGGAATTGGCTTCCATCTTTCTCTGGATACAGGACAAAATATCATGTTTTACCAATCTTACTACGGCAGGATTTCATTTTTCACAAAACCCTTTCAGCAGAGAAACCCTTATGACATACGGCAGGCCTATCTAAATCTAAACCTTCAGGTTGGCAGTGGGCTTGATATCCACATTGGCAAAGAAAAAGAGCTCCTGGGATTCGAAAATTTCAATCCAGCCAGAAACTGGAATAATACTTATTCACTCCTAGATTATGCTGAACCTGACACCTTCACAGGAATCTTTTTTTCCTACAATCCAATCCCATCCCTGAATACAACCTTAGGAATTGCAAATACCCAAAATGCAGTCATTCCGATCAACAATGTTCCAACACTTGAATTCAACAGTTCTTATCAAGCCACAAAAAAATTAACCTTTAATGGCGGGTTTATTGAAGGGCCGGAACAATTTACAATAACTGTGAATAACCTGTTACAACAAAATTTTAATCCCGATTTTTACGGCTATCTGGATGGTCAGTACTCACCAGATAGACATTGGAGCTTTGTTCTGGACGGAGAATCTGCAAACTATGGAGCCGCTCATTTTCATGGAACCGCTCTTTATATCCATCATCAGGACGGATTGGCACATGGATTGTTTGAAGAAACTTTAAGACAAACTTTTGCTTCAGATCCGCAAGGGTTTTTCGAAGAAACCAGCATCCCTGGAACTCCTTTTCATTATACTGATACTACCTTAACTCTGTCTTATCAACCCCATCATCCTAAACAAATGCAGTTCAGACTTGAATTCGAGCATCAAGCTGCAAATCACAGAGTCTATCCTTTTGATGGGACAGCTCTTCAGCCATCACAAAATACGATCAACTTTATGGTCATAGACGTTTTTTAACGAATGTTACTCGTGCATTTTCCCCAGTGTGATTACCCAGAGGAATCGTTTCCCAGGATGAAGAAGGGTGAAAAATGGAAGATGAAGGGGTTATTTACGGAAGACATCCTGTCTTAGAAGCGTTGAAAGGAAAATCTCCTTTTGAAAAAATTTACATTTCTTTTCACGAAGAAAAATCTGAAGTTTTAAAACAAATACGAAAAAACGCTGAACAGCTTGGAATACCCGTCATTCTCTCTCCCCGAGAAAAATTAAATCACCTCACAGGAAATAAAAATCATCAAGGAGTTGTTGGAATCGCATCAGCGCATGAGTATTCCAGCTTAGAAGAAATTTTAAAAAAATTATCTGACAAAACTATTCTTCTAGCCCTGGATCATTTAGAAGATCCGCAAAATCTGGGAGCCTTACTGAGAACCTCTGACGCCGTAGGAGTAAAAGGAGTTATTCTACCCAAAAGGAGATCTGCAGGGCTGACAGGCGGAGCTGCAAAAGCCTCTGCAGGGGCAATTCGCTATGTCCCTGTGGTAAAGACCTCTAATCTTCATCAAGCTCTTCTAGTTTTAAGAAAGCATGGATTTTTCATCATTGGAGCGGACCAATCCGCAGAAAAAAACTATCGGGAGATTCCTTATCCGGAAAAAGTTGTTTTAACACTTGGAAATGAACACAAAGGATTGAGCTTTTTGATCAAAAACAATTGTGACATTCTGGTGAAAATTCCGATGGTGGGACATTTAGATTCTTTAAACGTATCAGCTGCAGGCTCTCTACTTTTATATGAAACATTTTTCAGGCAGCAAACCTCCAAAGCCACTAACACAAATTTTCAATTTTGATATTGAAAATCTTCTAAAGCGGGAAACTACACATTGAAGGACTTTGGGATGTGTCATGGGATAGTGTGATCAAAGTTTCTCCATAATCCACTGCGAGCGAGCATTTTTAATTGCTTTACTGATGAAAAGTTTAGCTTTTTTGATGGCACTGATTAAGTCTTCTCCAAGGGCTATTTCTGCGGTGATGGCTGCTGAGAAAACGCATCCAGTGCCATGAGGAGATCTGCCTTGGATCAACTTACTTTCGAAGACAATGAAATTCTTCCCATCCCAAAAAAGATCGTTCCCTCTGTTGAAAGGAGCATCCCCTGTTTTAATAAGGACTGCTCTACAGCCTGAATCTTTAATTTTTTTCGCGGCTTTCTTCATGGTTTGAAGGGATTCAATTTTTAACCCTGAAAGAACTTCAGCTTCCTGAAAGTTGGGAGTGACCAGAAGAGCTAAAGGAAGAAGGCGGGATTTAAGTGTTTTAATTCCTTCTTTTTTTAATAAGTTGTATCCTGTTTTGGAAACCATCACAGGATCAATAATCAGATTTTTGATTTGATATTTTAAAATTGAGCCGCTGACCGCTGCAATAATTTCAGGTGAGGAGAGCATCCCTGTTTTTACAGCCTTGATGTTAAATTCTTCCATAATCGCTTTAAATTGGGCTTGAATAAGGCTGACTGGCAGATCTAAACTCTCCCAAACTTTTTTGCTGTTCTGTGCTGTGACTGCAGTAACAACAGTGGTTCCATAAACTTTGTGAGCCTGAAAAATTTTAAGATCTGCTTGAATCCCTGCCCCAGCGCTCGAATCAGAACCTGCAATAGTTAAGACTTGAGGAATTCTAGCTGGAACCACTGCAGAGCTTTTCTCTTATGTTCTGATTTGTTCCTTCCCCTATCGTTCCTGTTCCAGCAAAACTACTTCTCAACAGGTGTCCCAGTGTAACCTCAATTAATGATATTTTTTGTAAGTATTGCTTTTAGTGTGCGCGCAACTTTTTCAGGGTTTTCAGATCCGCACACAGCGCGAATCACTGCCACGGCATAGGGGAAGGCTTCCAGAACTTGATCTAAATTTGATTCCTCAATTCCACCTATGGCAGCAACTGGAATTTTAACGGCTTTTACAACTTCTTTTAATTTCTCAATTCCAACAGGAGGGGTGTTTTTTATTTTAGATTGCGTTGGAAAAATGTGACCAAACCCAATGTAATCAGCCCCCTGACGCTCCAACTCAAAAGCTTTTTCAAGAATGTTTGCTGTTCCTCCAATGATTTTCTCTTTACCTAAAATTTTCCGCGCTTCTAAAATTGGCAGATCTTCATTCCCTAGATGGACTCCACTGGCATGAGATAAAAGAGCGATATCTGTCCTATCATTCACGATAAAAGGAACTTTTTCTTTTTGACAGATTTCATTAATCTTTACGGCTGTTTCTAACAATTCATCTGTTTTCATTTTTTTTGCTCTTAATTGGATGAGATCTGCTCCTCCTTTAACAGCCATTTCTGCCAGTTCCACAGCAGAGTAAGTCTGGCTGCTTTCAGAATCAATGATCACATACAGTTTGCATTTGTTCATATGGTTTGCGCCTGCTCATTTTTTGTCCAGCATAATCTGAATTTGAGGAAGTCTGCTGAACTCCTTGCAGGCGGATCAATTCCCTGCAAAAATCCCTTCAAGATATTGACAAAATCCTGCGAGTTTGAAGAGAGAAAACGAAGAAAGCCAGGGAATAACAAAACGCATCAAAAAGAAGGAAAAAAGCGAAAAGCATAAAATTAACAACAGGTAATTAAAAGAAAAAATTGAGGAGAATACCAATTATGAAACAAAGAAATATTTTTCAAAAGCGCAGCTTTTCTCGCGGCAGATTTCTCTTGCTCTTGACTCTTGCAGCAACTGCAGGAATTCTCACATTAAGCTTTTTCTACAAAAAGAAATCATTTGCTCAGTCCAATTATAATTATGGAAACGACCCAATTTTGCTTCGATATGCTGGTGGGGCAGTATCTCTCCCTTATGCAGCTGACAAGCCGGCACACAACACTCCTGTCAAAGCGATTTTCAGTATCTTGAATTTCCCTTCCAATCCCAATTTAATTGCGCCGGGACTAAGACTTATAGCTCATATCGTTAATCTCTACAGAGTCGCAGGAGTAAATCCTAAAGACGTCCATCTGGATGTGGTATTCCATGGAAATGGAACACCAGCAGCGTTTGACAATCAAACTTATGCACATCATCTCAGCAGACCTGATTTAAAAGTAACAAAAAACCCAGACATCCCATTGATCAGAGAGCTGCAGAAAGACGGAGTAAAAATGTTCGTCTGCGGACAAGCCATGCATGTGCTCCACTATCACAAAAAAGATATTCTTCCAGGAATTAAAGAAGTATATTCCGGACTGACCTTTATCATTAATCGCCAGAACCATCATTATGCTTATTTTGAACTCTAATCTTTATTTAAAACAAAAACATTCGCATTAAAGGAGCAGAGCGCTGTCATGACAAGTGTATCCAGTCTCAAAGAGGACATTAAAGTAGAAGCAAAAAGCTTAAAAAGATTAACGAGCCAGGATTTGTTTTTAATTAAGTTAATTGAAGACTGTAAAATTTCCCCTCATGGAGAAGAGATTTTATATGTTGTAAAAACAATCGATCCTGAAAAAAACGAATATAAAACCCACTTTGAAATAATCCCTTTTCATGGAAAACCATTAGACTCTCGAGCCTTTACTCAGGGACCCCATGACAGCTCTCCAGAATATTCTCCAGATGGAAAACAGATTGCTTTTCTAAGAAAAAAAGATGGACACTCTACTCTTTTCATGATGCCAAGAGGAGGAGGAGAACCTGTACAATTAACAAAATACAAAAATGATATATCTGAGTTTTCATGGAGTCCTGACGGCAAAAAAATTGTTTTTACCTCCAGCCTCACGGCAAAAGGGCTCATCTGTGAAGAAGCCAAACCCGAAGAAAATCTTTACGAAAAACATAATGCTGACGTAAAAGTTATTGACCGCATCTGGTACAAACTGGATGGAGAGGGCTATTTGCACGATAAAAGAAGCCACATTTTCATTTTAACTCTTGAAACAGGAGTTGTAAAACAGTTGACATCAGGGGAACACGATCATCATCAACCCCGATTTTCACCAGACGGCAAATGGATTGCATTCACCTCAAATCTTAATCAGGATTCAGATTATGAATATTTTAGCTATATTTATCTCGTTTCTTCAGAAGGTGGAACACCTAAAAATCTAACTCCCGGAAAATATTACTTTTCAGGTTCCAGTTTTTCTCCTGATGGAAAGTGGCTTGCTTTCACAGGCACAGATGAACCTGAAAACGGTTATGCCAGTCCTCGATTATGGAAAGTTTCCACGAATGGAGGAGGACTTGAATGCCTGACTAAACAGCATGACAGACCTGTTTCTGATCAAAGCATTAATGATTTAAGGCACTGGCATCCAAATGAAGTTCCACTCTGGTCAAAAAACGGAGAAAAACTCTATCTTACCATGAGCGATTCAGGAAGATCCTTTTTAATCAGCTTTGATTTGAGCGCTAAAACCATTAAGGAGTATTGTGAAAACGATTCAGTACTCTACAAATGGGACTTTTCTCCTCAAACTAATCGGATGGTTTTTGCTAAAAGCACCCCCACTATTCCCAATGATTTATGGAACTTCGAGGTTGAAACTCAAAAATCCGAACGATTAACGGACGTCAATGAACTTTTCTCAAATACTTTCTCTCTTTCTTCTCCTGAAAGGATCACCTCTAAATCCTCAGATGGTACTTTGGTCGAGGGTTGGATTCTAAAACCCCCTGATTTTAAACCAGAAAAAAAATACCCAACCATACTCGAAATTCACGGTGGACCGATGGCAATGTACGGCTGTGGATTTTTCTATGAATTTCAACTGCTGGTTAATCAAGGCTTTGTGGTCGCGTACTCCAATCCAAGAGGCAGCATGGGATATGGTCAACCTTTCTGCGAATCAATCAAAGCCGATTGGGGAAACAAAGACTATCAAGATTTGATGGGCTTCTTAGACGCAGTCCTAACCAAGGGATACTCTGATGACACTAAACTGGGTGTGGCAGGGGGTTCCTATGGCGGCTTTATGACAAATTGGATTGTCAGTCACACAAACCGCTTCAAAGCTGGAGTTACCATGAGGTCTGTGGTCAGTGAGAATACCATGTTTGGAACCAGTGATTTTGGCTTTTTAAGCGATTTAGAACACGGCTGCACCCCCTGGGAAAAACCGGAAGTCTATCAAAGAGTTTCTCCGCTTACGTATGTGGCAAATGTAAAAACGCCTCTTCTCATCCTGCACAGTGAAGAAGACCTCCGCTGCCCGATAGAACAAGGAGAACAGTGGTTCACCGCCCTTAAAAAACTGAAACAGACCGTAAAATTTGTTCGATTTCCAGGTGAATCCCATGATCTCTCTAGGACAGGAAAACCCTGGCATAGAATCTTCAGATTGAATCAAATCCTGGAGTGGTTCAAGACTTATCTTTAGCCTTTTTCAGGGCAGTTTGAAGAAATGTCTTCAACTCCTTGTAATAACGATAACTGATCCGAAAGAAAAGGTTT
This sequence comes from bacterium, assembly GCA_021800275.1. Classification (GTDB taxonomy): domain Bacteria; phylum Vulcanimicrobiota; class JABDET01; order JABDET01; family JABDET01; genus JAKAVV01. The sequence continues at coordinate 48,929 of JAJYZB010000011.1, read as the reverse complement.
CTTTTAAAAGAAAGAGAGGGAATCTCTTCCATATCTTCAAACTCTTTTCCTAAATCCACTTCAACAGAAGAGGATTTACGAATCGCTAAAATCTGAGAAGATAAAACACTGGTATGTCCTGTGATCAAAAAACTCAAAATGCAGGAGATAGCGGCATAAGGACCTAATTTCGAACCAAAAAGTTGCACTGCGATAATGCTGGAAGCGATCGGGGTATTTGTTGTGCCTGACAGAAGACTAGCCATTCCAATGGCTGCAAAGGTCGCTCTGTTAAGTCCGAAAATCTGAGCAAACCAGGCTCCAGAGCTAGAACCCATATAAAAAATTGGGGTTACAATCCCTCCCATTCCTCCAAAATTCAAAGTGAAACTGGTAAAAACGCCTTTCAGCCAGAAAACCCACCAGCCCGCTTTTCCACCTTCAAGATTGGATTGAATATGATTCAATCCAAGTCCTAAAAACCTATCTGAAACAAAAAGAGTCAAAGCAGCGAGAAAAAGACCTGCAGTAAAATTTTTCAAAAAATCGGGAGCTTTTATGGTGCGATTCAAAATTTTTGCTAGCCTGAGCATCTCAATTAAAAAAACAGATACCAATCCAAAAAAAATACCTCCTAACAGCACTTTTAAGAAAAAGAAGCTGGTGAATACAGGAATAAATTCCACAGGGTGCTGGAAATAATGAATTCCAAAATAAGAAGAAATCTGATAGCTGATAATCCCTGAAACAAATGCAGGAAATAGAACATCATATAAAATTTCCCCTACAAAAAGAATCTCAACCCCAAGCATGGCTCCACCAATAGGAGTTCCAAAAACCGTTGCAAAACCGGCGCTGGCGCCGCAAATGACGAGTTTTTTCCGATCCTCAGGAGTGAACTGAAACAAATCAGCTAAAAAAGAAGAAATTCCACCCCCAATCTCAGCGCATGGACCCTCTTTCCCAGCAGAACCCCCTGCCCCAAGAGTCAAAATCGCGCCCACAAGTTTCAAGGGGACCATATACCATTTCATCTTCCCTGAATGTTCATGAACAGATTCAATGACTTTATCAGTTCCTTCCCCTGCAGCATCTTTTAAAATATATTTAGAAAGAAGCCCATTTAACGCCAGAATAAAAGGAAGGGAAAAATAATAATAAGGATAGTGTTTAACAGAGTCAATAAAAAAATAAAGCACCTTTAAAAAACCAGTTGAAACAAGCCCTGTAAGGATCCCGATCGCTGAGGATATGACAAACCATTTTAAAATGCCGGCAAAAATGATCGGCTTTTCTCTGTAACGTCGAGTTCTCACTTCCTATTCATGCATGCCTAGCTTTGCTTTTGCTTCAGGAGAGATTCGACTGGGATCCCAAGGAGGATCCCACACCACAGTAACAAAAACGTCTTTTGCCCCTGACACTGTTTTAGCCTTTTGTTTGGCTTCAAGAGCAATATTTCTCGCCATGCCGCAGCCAGGAGTTGTTAATGTCATGGTCACATGAACAACATCCTGATCATCAATTTTGACATCATAAATCAACCCTAAATCCACTATATTGACTGGAATCTCCGGATCATAACATTCTTTTAATGCCTCATAAACCTGCTCTTTTGTTACTGTGGGCATAAATCTTCCACTCTCCTTAAATTATGTTCTCTTGATACTTAATCTTTATTTTAAATTTCTAATATTCCTCCTAATATGGACATCAGAACAGCTAAAAACAACTTCAAATTCTCACAGTCTCTTGGTTTAGTTGGCATAAAGGAATAAATGAAAATTGTGAGGAAATAAAAACTACAGGTTAAAAAATAAAAATATGTTTTGTAATAACTGCGGCTGTGAGCTTTACCAGGGTTCAAAATTCTGCTTTGCCTGCGACACGCCTGTACAGAATCAGGAAAAGACAGAAAACTTAATTCCCAAAAATCCTCTCTGGTTTTCTCGCTTAAGGATATTTTTTGGAGCATTTGCGATCACAATAATTATTCTCGTTTTAGCAGTCCTATTTTATCATGCCGACTTCCATCTGAGGACACCAAAAACCGCAGCAGCTTCTTTTACAAAAGCTTCCTCAACCGCTAAATCAAAAAACAACATGAAGTTTGAATGCAGGTAGATGTCAATCCATATAAAATTTTTATAATTTTACCCTTTCTCTTTATACCTCCTTAATCATCACAAGGTAAAATTAAAGAAAGTGACACGATGATCAGCCGCGAAAAATCATGACACCAACGAATCTTGCAGGCATCTTACTGTTTTTAATCATAACAACCCTTCTTGCTTACCCTCTTGGGGAATATATGGCTCTGGTTTTTACAGATCAGAAAACCTTTTTAACCCCTGTTGTTCAACCTGTTGAAAACGTGTTCTACCGAATCTGCGGAATTGATGAAAAGCAGGAAATGTCCTGGAAAACTTATGCTTTTTGTCTTCTTCTCTTCAGTCTAGTCAGTCTCATAGGGCTTTTTCTGATTCAAATCCTGCAAGGGCATCTCCCTTTTAATCCTGAAAAATTTAAAGGGGTCAAATGGGATCTTTCTTTCAATACTGCTGTTTCATTTATGACCAATACTAACTGGCAGAATTACGCAGGGGAAACGACCATGAGTTATTTCACGCAAATGCTTGGATTAACAGTCCAGAATTTCGTTTCAGCAGCAGCAGGAATTGCTGTTCTCATCGCTATGATTCGAGGATTTATCAGAAAAACATCAAACACAATCGGAAATTTCTGGATAGATTTAACCCGATGCACACTTTATGTTTTTCTTCCTTTATCCATCATTCTAGCTTTAATCCTGGTTTCACAAGGTGTGGTTCAAACTCTTGGCCCTTATGTCAAAGCCCACACCCTCGAAGGAAAAACTCAAACCATTGCTGTAGGTCCTGCTGCTTCACAAATTGCAATTAAGCAGTTAGGAACCAATGGGGGAGGTTTTTTTAATGCAAATTCAGCCCACCCTTATGAAAACCCGACCACCTTCACCACCTTTCTTGAACTGCTTTCTGAATTTCTCATTCCTGTGGCTCTAGTTTTTACTTATGGAGCCATGGTAAAAGAAAGAAAACAGGGATGGGCAGTGTACTGGGCTATGATGGCTCTCTGCCTGGTGGGAATTTTAACGGCTTTATATTTTGAAACCCAGGGGAACCCAATTTTAAAAAAAGCAGGAGTAGCTCATGGGACAAACATGGAAGGAAAAGAGGTTAGAATTGGTGTGATGCCATCGGTTTTATGGTCTGTGATTACAACCGATACTTCAACAGGGGCTGTGGATTCCATGCATGACAGTATGACCCCGATTCCTGGACTCATCCAAATCTTCAACATGGCGATTGGGGAAGCGATTTTTGGAGGAGTCGGATCAGGATTGATGATGATGATTTTTTACGCTTTAATCACCATGTTTATCGCTGGACTGATGATTGGAAGAACTCCCGAATTTCTAGGAAAAAAATTGGGACCCTATGAAATGATCATGACGTCTGTTGGGCTGCTCTCTTCCCCTATCACCCTGCTTATTTTTTCAGCGATTGCGATTTCTCTCCCAGCAGGGCTATCCGCTTTAACCAATCATGGACCTCATGGACTTTCTGAAATTCTTTATGCTTATGCCTCCACAGCCAACAACAATGGATCCGCTTTTGCCGGACTGAACAGTAATACTTTATTTTACAATCTGACACTGGGTTTTGCCATGCTCATTGGAAGATTTACAACTTTAATTCCAGGGTTAGCTGTGGCTGGCTCTCTCGCCAAAAAAAGATTGACCCCTGCCACCACTGCAACCCTCAGATCCGACACTCTTTTATTTGTTGTCATGTTAATCAGTGTTGTGATTGTTGTTGGGGCATTAACTTTTCTACCCCCACTGACTCTTGGACCCTTTTTAGAACAGCTCATGATGCATGCAGGAAGGACATTCTAATGAAAAGAGCGCGTGGCAGCCAGCCACTTTCAAGCGGAGCACAGCCTTGAGAAAAAAAACAGAAAGCATCTGGGATCCAGCCCTCATAAAACCAGCGCTGCGAGCTTCTTTCACAAAGCTGAATCCGCGAACTTTATGGAAAAATCCCGTCATGTTCATTGTAGAGATCGTTTCTGTGATGACAACCCTGATTACAATTAAAAACATCTTTATTCATCATCCATTCTGGTTTGATTTTCAAATCAGCCTCTGGCTCTGGCTGACCATTTTATTTGCTAATTTCGGAGAAGCTCTTGCTGAAGGACGCGGAAAAGCCCAATCCGATTCTTTAAAAGCCATGAGAAGCCAGACTTACGCAGTAAAAATTTTAGAGAATGGACAAACTGAAAAAATCCCTTCTTTATCGCTAAAAAAGGGGGACAAAGTCCTTGTCGAAAAAGATGACCTGATCCCAGGAGACGGAGAAATCATAGAAGGAGTCGCCCTTGTGGATGAATCTGCTATGACAGGAGAATCAGCTCCTGTTGTCAGAGAATCCGGAGGAGATAAAAGCGGGGTTACTGGTGGAACAAAAGTCCTCTCCGGCAGAATTGTGGTAAAAATTACGACCAACCCGGGAGAATCTTTTCTGGATCAAATGATCGCCATGGTTGAAAGCGCAAAAAGACAAAAAACTCCGAACGAGATCGCTCTTGAAATCATGCTGGTTGCCATGTCTATCGTTTTTATTGTGGTATGCGCCACCCTCCTCCCTTTTGCCAAATACATGAGTGTCAACGTGGGTATTCCTGTTCTAGTCGCTCTTCTGGTTTGTTTAATGCCCACAACAATTGGAGGGCTCCTTCCTGCGATTGGGATCGCAGGTATGGATCGCCTTTTGAGATGCAATGTGATTGCTTTAAGCGGCAGAGCTGTTGAAGCCTCCGGGGATGTCAATGTCGTGCTGCTGGACAAAACAGGAACCATTACACTTGGGAATAGAATGGCTTCCGAATTTCTTCCTGCAGAAGGGGTAGATATAAAAAATCTGGCTGAATCAGCCATGCTGGCTTCTTTAGCAGATGATACTCCTGAAGGAAGGAGCATTGTAGCATTAGCTAAAACCATCCTTGGAAAAAGAGGAGGAGAAATTCAAGCACCTGAATCTTCTGAATTCATCGCTTTTACCGCAGAAACTCGAATAAGCGGAGTAAACATTGGAAAAAGGATGATCCGTAAAGGGGCTTCTGATGCCATTGCCGGGACAGTTCGAGAGGATGGTTCTCTGCCCGAAGATATTCAACAAGTGGTTGATCAAGTAGCTAGAGAAGGGAGCACTCCTCTTGTGGTATCAGATGGAAACCAAATCCTTGGGGTTGTAAGATTAAAAGATACTCTTAAAACAGGAATCAAAGAAAGACTGAGTTATTTAAGAGGAATGGGAATTAAGTCCGTTATGATTACAGGGGATAATCCATTAACTGCAGCCACCATTGCCGCTGAAGCAGGAATTGATGATTTTGTGGCTCGCTGCACTCCAGAAATGAAACTAGAGAAAATCCGAAAATGGCAGAGTGACGGAAATTTAGTTGCCATGATCGGAGACGGAACCAATGATGCCCCTGCATTAGCCCAGGCTGATGTGGCTGTTGCCATGAATGCAGGAACCCAGGCAGCCAGGGAGGCAGCCAATATGGTGGATCTGGATTCCAATCCGACAAAACTGCTGGATATTGTGGAAGTCGGGAAGCAAATTTTAATCACGCGAGGAGCTATTACCACTTTCAGCATCACCAATGATGTGGCAAAATATTTTGCCATTATCCCTGCAGTGTTCGCTGCTAAATATCCGGCTTTAAACATCCTTAACATCATGAAATTAAATACACCTGAATCAGCTATTATTTCTGCGATTATTTTTAACGCTATTGTAATTCCAATGCTGATTCCTCTGGCATTAAGAGGGGTTCGATACCGCTTTACCAGTGCTGCAGCTCTTTTAGAAATGAACCTTTTAATTTATGGATTGGGAGGAATTCTATTCCCGTTTTTAGGCATTAAACTGATTGATATGCTGCTGCATATTCTTTAGAGGAGTTGAAGAATGAAAGAGCTAAAACAATCTATAATGGTTTTCGTGGTCATGACTGTGTTAACAGGATTACTCTATCCAATGATTTTGACCGGCGCGGCTCAAGTTTTATTTCCTCATCAGGCTGATGGAAGTCTTGTCATGCAGAATAGAGAAGTAGTTGGTTCACATCTTATCGGACAGAGCTTCACAAGCGCAAAGTATTTTAACAGCCGACCTTCCTCTATCTCTTACAATGCAGCTGATTCAGGAGCCAGCAATCTCGGTCCAACCAGTCAGCAACTGATCACAGAAGTAAAAAATAGAGTTCAAAAACTTCGAGCCTTCAATAAACTCCCCTCAGATTCGCCTGTTCCCGCTGATCTAGTCCTTGGATCTGCCAGCGGCCTGGATCCGGATATTACAGTCCAATCAGCCCTGCTGCAAATTTCCAGGATCGCAAAAATTAGATGCATCCCCCCTTCTTCCCTGAAAGCTCTGATCAAGAGAAATACAATCCACTCTTTTCTAGGATGGGGAATTACAAGGGTAAATGTGCTGAAACTGAACCTGGATTTAAGGAAGATTCATTCTCACTGTTCTCATGGATGACTTGCGTCCTGATCCAGAAACGTTACTAAAACGAATCAAGGCAGAAGAAAAGACTACTTCACAACTCAAAAATGGACTTAAAGTTTTCCTTGGGGCAAATGCCGGAGTAGGCAAAACGTACCGTATGCTGACTCAGGCTAGCATCCTAAAAGAGTCAGGATTAGATGTCATAATTGGATATGTGGAAACCCATCAAAGACAGGAAACAGAAGCGCTTGTCCAAGGACTAGAAGTGATTCCTAGAAAAAAAATCGAGTATGGAGATATTTTATTGGAAGAGATGGATCTGGATGCTGTCCTTGCCCGACGCCCAAAACTGGTGCTTGTGGATGAACTGGCGCACACCAATGCCCCTGGTTCAAGACACGTTAAAAGATATCAAGATGTTGAAGAACTTTTAAATGCAGGGTTGAATGTTTATACCACATTAAACATTCAACATATCGAAAGCCTGAATGATCAAGTCGCTCAAATCACAGGAATTCGAATGAAAGAAACAATTCCTGATCGAATTTTAGAAATGGCTGATCAACTGAATGGGATAGAACTTGTGGATTTATCCCCTCAAGAGCTTCTCCAGAGATTAAAAGAAGGAAAAATTTATATCCCTGAAAAAGCGAAACAAGCTTCTGAACAGTTTTTCAAAGAAGGAAACCTGTTAGCTCTCAGAGAGATGGCTCTGCGGTACACTGCCCAGAGAGTAGATAAGAACGTGCGGTGGTATATGGAGCAGCATGCCATTGAAGGACCAACTCCAGCAGCTTCTAGAATTCTGGTTTGTGTCGGGACAACCGAATTATCTGAACGAACCATTCGACTGGCTAAACAATTAGCTTCAACCATGGATGCAGAATGGTACGCTGTACACGTTCAATCCCCTCTTCAGGCAGCGCTTTCATCACAAGCAGAGCAAAGTTTGACGCGCAATCTAAAATTAGCCGAAGAGATGGGAGGAAAAGTCACGTCTCTAACAGGACAAAGCCTTGCCCAAGAAATTCTACAATTTGCTCGCAGACAAAACATCTCCCTTATCTTAATCGGCTGGAGAGCAAAATGGAACTGGAGGAGATTATTTCAAGGAGCTCTTGTAAACACTCTGGTCCGCGAAAGTGGTTCGATCCATGTCCTGGTCGTAACAGATTCTGCGGAAAAAATAAAAGATGACGAAAAAACAAAAACAAAAAAAGAAGGGAGACCTGACTGGAAATCTCTCTTAAAAGGAGGGACATTATCTCTTCTGACAGCGGGAATCTGCTGGAGCGCCCGAGATTGGTTGAAACTTCCTGACATTCTCATGCTATTTTTTCTTCCTGTGATTGCCAGTGTGGGTTTCTGGGGATGGCAGGCAGGATTTAGTTCCATGATATTAGCTATTTTAGCTTTTGGATTTTTGTTCCACCCGCCTCCTTTTAGTTTAATACTTTTTTTGCTGGCTGCAGCTTCCTGTCAGTTTTTAACAGAACAATTGAGATGGAAAGGGGAAAGCGCAAAACAGTCCGAGCGCTTTGTTTCAATTCTCTATGAATTAAGCAGAAAACTTCTGGAAATTGATGCAGTATCCGATCTTTTTAAAATCGCAGGGGATTTATTAAAACAAGCCTTTGACTGTGAAGTTCAATTTCTTCTTCCTGACAGCATTGGAAGACTCCAGGTCAATTTCCAAACCCCTGGATTGGGAACCTTAAAAGAATCGAGCTCAGGGGTAGCTGACTGGACTTTTCACTATGGGAAAATAGCGGGAAAAGGAACTGACACCTTATCTTCTTCCAGTTTAATTTATTTTCCCTTAAAAACGAAAGTTTCCACTGTTGGAGTCCTTGGAGTTCAACCCCCTAAAACACAAATGAAACTAGGTTCAGATCAGATGCATCTCCTGGAATCTTTCGCGAATATTGTGGCAGTTTCTGTCGCTAGAATCCTAAGAATGAAATAGTATTCCCTCTTTTTCCCTCGATTTTTTCTGTTCATGATAATCAATCGCAGCTCGAATAAAATCTCGATACAGAGGGTGCGCACGATTAGGTCTGGATTTAAATTCAGGATGAAATTGGACTGCCACAAACCAGGGATGATCTGCAATCTCAACAATTTCAACCAGATTTCTCTCCGGATTGATCCCTGTTGGAATAAGACCTTTTTTAGTCAACTCTTCAAGATACAAATTGTTAAATTCGTATCTGTGGCGGTGTCGTTCGTAGATCAATTCCTCTCCATAAGCTTGGTATGCTTTTGAATCTTTTTTCAATCGGCAGGCATAAGCGCCTAACCTCATGGTTCCCCCTTTAGATTCAAGTTTATGCTGCTCTGCTAACATACTTATAACAGGATACGGAGTATCCAGATCCGCTTCTGTGCTGTTAGCATTTTTCCAACCTGCCACATTTCTCGCAAACTCAACAGTCGCGCACTGCATTCCATAACAAATGCCAAAATAGGGAACTCGATGACTGCGGGCATATTGGATAGCCAGAACCTTCCCTTCTAACCCTCTCCCTCCAAATCCGCCAGGAACAAGAATTCCATCTACCTCTTTTAAGTATTTTTCACAGGTTTCAACCTGAAGAGTCTCTGCATCAATTTTTATAATTTCTACCTGCGCTCTATTTGAAATTCCCCCATGAGTCAATGCTTCTGAAATACTGATATAAGCATCTTTCAGCTGCACATATTTTCCAACAAGAGCGATCGTAACGCTGTGATCCGGGCGCTGGATCCGCTGGACCATCTCTTCCCATTCAGTTAGAAAAGGAGGAGAAGATTCGAGTTGAAGTTTTTTCATGACTAAATCGCTTAAATTCTGTTTTTCGAGCAGAAGGGGAACTTCATAAATACTGTGGGCATCCACACTCTGAATAATCGCTTCTTTTTTGACATCGCAGTAAAGAGCTATTTTTTCTAAAACATCCTGGGTTAAAGTTTTTTCTGTCCGACAAACGATGATGTCAGGCTGTATCCCCATGGATCTCAACTCTTTCACACTGTGCTGCGTAGGTTTTGTTTTTAATTCACCGGCTGCGCCAATATGAGGAACAAGAGTCACATGAACATACAAAACGTTTCCTTCTCCCAGATCATTTTTCAACTGTCGAATGGCTTCTAAAAACGGCTGTCCCTCAATATCACCAACAGTTCCACCAACTTCTACAATGAGAACATCACATTGACTGTTTCGAGCCGCTTTCAGCACCTCTTCTTTAATTTGATTAGTAACATGAGGAATCACTTTTACCGTATCTCCCAAATACTCACCTTTTCTCTCTTTGGCGATAACCGCTCCATAAATCTTTCCCGTTGTGACGTTATTGTCCTGATGGAGATTCTCATCAATAAAACGCTCATAATGTCCCAAATCCAGATCTGTTTCTGCACCATCTTCTGTAACAAAAACTTCACCATGTTGATAAGGATTCATGGTTCCTGCATCGACGTTGATATAAGGATCGAATTTCTGAATCGTAATTCTTAAATTACGGCTCTTCAACAGCCTTCCTAAAGAAGCAGAAGTAATTCCCTTCCCAATAGAACTGACAACTCCCCCTGTAACAAAAATAAATTTCGATCCCATTACACTGTCTTTATCCCAGAATAATCAAATACAACAACTGTGCTGTGTCTCGGAAGAGACTTAATTTCTAATTGGTTGCCATTTAATTTCTCTACCTGAGTCATCAATCTCAGAAAATCCTCCACAGAATCTAAATCCATACCAGCAGAAGCAGTTCTGTAGTGCATTGGAAAAATAAAAGAAGGCTGGAGAGAATGCACGACAAGTGTAGCTTCTTTCGAATCAAGCACCTGATTGCTACCTCCAACAGGCAGCAGCAGAATATCAACTTTGCCGACTGCTTTAACCTGTTCTTCATTCAGAGGATGTCCTAAATCTCCGAGATGGCAAATTGAATATCCGTCTATTTGCCACAAAAAAATGGTATTAGGACCTCTTTTCCTTCCCAGAGCTTCGTCATGATAGGATGGCAACCCTTTAAAAATAAAAATTTCTCCTGTCAATTCTAATGGAATTTCAAACTCACACAATCCCGAACTCGTTCTCTTCACAATAAAGGGAGTTCCCATCACTCTCCAGACAGCATTATGATCTTGATGCTCATGAGAGACGACAACGATATCACAAGTTAAAGGTGGGAACGGGTAGGAAATTGTTTCAGCATAGGGATCGGTTAAAATTCGACTTCCTTTCTTCGAATAAAACAAAAAACAAGAATGTCCAAACCATCGAACAATCATATTTCAAAACTCTGCGCCTGTAGAGCTTGTTGGCGCGACAAAAACCACAGCTCGTTTTTGTATCGCAATGAACTCAACAGTGTCAATAGAAGCGCCTGATTCAGCATCATAAACGGTAACATTGGTCAATGGAATAAAGTCTTTTTCCTTATTGATCTCATCAATGACTCTGCCGCCGGCGACCACGTGGATCTCTCCTTCAATACGATACTGCTCCGTCATCACAATAACTGAGATTCGATCTTTTTGAATACGAATCCCCATAGTCGTTATTTTTCAGAGGTGCTAGCAGCGAGTCGAGCTCCATCCAGTTTAATTCCAGGCCCCATTGTGCTGGTAAGAGTAACAGTCTTTAAAAACTGTCCTTTAGCAGCAGGAGGTCTGGCTCTAAGCAGAGCTTCTATTAATGTGGTAAAATTTTTCAAAAGTTTATCTTTATCAAAAGAAGCCCTTCCAATAGGCACATGCACAATTCCCTGCTTGTCAATACGAAATTGAACCTTGCCGCTTTTCAATTCTTTAATCGCTTTCCCAATCTCCATGGCAACAGTCCCAGCCTTTGGATTAGGCATTCTCGGTCCTAAAATTTTGCCTAACTGGGAGCCGATTTGTCCCATCATGTCAGGAGTAGCTACAGCGATTTCAAAATCACTCCAGCCTGTTTTTACTTTTTGAATCAATTCTTCTGCTCCAACTTCATCTGCGCCGGACTGTTCAGCCTCTTTTGCTTTATCCCCTTTAGCAAAAGCAATGACCTTGGGAGTTTTTCCTGTTCCATGAGGCAGCACAACAGTACCTCTCACATTCTGATCTGAACGCTTGGGATCAATACCTAATAAAATATGGAGTTCGATCGTTTCATCAAATTTAGCTTTAGCCATTTCCTTGATCAGGCCAACTGCTTCATCAGGACCATAAAGTTTCGCTGGATCCACTTTTTCTGCTGCTGCTTTATACCTTTTGCCGCCTCTTACCATTACTGTCATGGCGCCCTCCCAATTTTAATTCTCTACTTCCAGTCCCATATTTCTGGCTGTTCCTTCAATAATTCTCATCGCTCCTTCAATGTCATTAGCATTTAAATCCGACATCTTAATTTGAGCAATTTCTTTAATTTTAGCACGCGCAACTTTTCCAACCTTTTTTCTATTAGGCTCACCAGAACCTTTTTCTATATTCGCAGCTTTAACCAGTAAAACAGAAGCAGGAGGAGTTTTTGTAATGAAAGAAAAAGTTCGATCGTCAAAAATAGTAATCTCAGCAGGAATGACCGTTCCCGCCTGCTTAGAGGTTCGATCATTATATTGTTTGCAAAATTCCATAATATTAACGCCATGCTGACCTAAAGCAGGACCAATGGGAGGCGCTGGATTAGCTTTCCCCGCCTGAATTTGCAATTTAACCACAGCTTTTATTTTTTTTGCCATAATATGTTCCCCTTTATAATTTTTCCGCCTGACCATAGTCCAGTTCTACTGGAGTTTCACGTCCAAAAATACTGACTAAAACTTTAATTTTTTCTTTTTCAGGATTCACTTCTTGAATAGAACCATAAAATTCTACAAATGGACCCGAGGTAATTCTAACTTTATCCCCTATCTTCAAAGTCAAACGTCTCCGCGGAGGAGCCTCTCCAGATGATTGTTTTAGCAACTGCAGAGCCTCTTCATCCTGCAGAGGCTCTGGTTTTGTTCCTGAGCCAACAAAACCCGTAACTCCTGAAGTATTCCTGACCACATACCAGGAATCATCAGACACAATCATTTCAACCATAACATAACCGGGGAATATTTTCCGTTTTACAATTCGCTTTTTTCCCCCTTTAATCTCTACCTCTTCCTCTGTAGGAACTAAAATATTGAAAATCTTATCTTTCATGTTCATGGTATCAATTCTTTTTAGCAAATTATTCCGAACCTTTTGTTCATGTCCTGAAAGGGTATGAATCACATACCACTTTCTATCAGGATTTTTTTCTTCTACCTCAGCCTCCAGAAGCTCTTCTGAAGCAGATTCAGGTTCTTCAAGTTTGATATCTTGAGTTTCTCCATTTTGACTGTCTAAAATCATATCTATTTTTTATCCTTTATCTTGATCAATGGTGGAGAAATGAAAAAAGCCAGTGCAGAACAAAACCTACTGCCCACATATAAGCCGAGACAAGAGCTGTGGCGAAAATTACAATCATAGAATGGGCTCTTAACTCTTTCATTGTGGGCCAGGTTACCTTGTTAAACTCTGACCTTACACCGCGGAGAAAACGCAGGCTTTCTTCCCATGCTTTTCTGCCGCCTCCAGCAATGGTGGCAAATAAATTAGTTTTTTCCTTTGCCCCCTGATTTTTAGGGGGGCGAGGAGGAGGCTGTTGAGTTATCTGCTGTTTTGACGCCAATGTATCTATTCCTCTCATTTTGTCTCTTTATGTTCTGTGTGCTTTCTGCACCAGGGACAGTATTTATTTAATGACATGCGATCCTGCATCTTTTGACGATTCTTTGTGGTTGTATAGTTCCTTCTCTTGCATTCACCACACGCCATGTTAATAATTGCCGTCTGTTCCTTCTTTGCCATTATCCACCTTCTCCAACTTTTGTTACCACTCCCGCTCCAACCGTCCTCCCACCTTCTCGAATCGCAAACCTTAACCCTTCTTCAATCGCTATCGGAGTGATCAACTCCACCTCTAATGTCACATTGTCTCCTGGCATCACCATCTCTACCCCACCCGGCAGCTTCACATCCCCGGTCACATCCGTCGTCCGAAAATAAAACTGGGGACGATACCCACTGAAAAACGGAGTGTGACGACCCCCTTCCTCCTTGCTCAATATATACACCTCACACTTAAACTTCGTATGAGGCTTGATCGAACCCGGCTTCGCTAAAACCTGACCCCGCTCTAACTCGTCCCGCTCCACTCCCCTCAATAACACCCCTACATTGTCCCCTGCTATCCCCTCATCCAATAACTTCCGAAACATCTCCACACCCGTCACTACACTCTTCTTCACATCCGACTTTAACCCAATTATCTCGATCTCCTCCCCTACCTTCACCTTCCCACGCTCCACTCGACCCGTCCCTACTGTCCCTCGACCAGATATCGTAAATACATCCTCCACAGGCATCAAAAACGGCTTGTCAATCGGACGCTCAGGGGTCACTATATAACTGTCCACCGCATCCATCAACTGCCATATCTTCCCACACCACTCACACTCCCGCTTCCCACACCCACACTCTAACGCCTTCAACGCACTCCCTACCACAATCGGGGTCTTGTCCCCAGGAAACTCATACGTGCTCAATAAATCCCGTATCTCTAACTCCACTAACTCCACTAACTCCTTGTCCTCCACCATGTCCGCTTTGTTCAAAAATACCACAATGTACGGAACCCCTACCTGACGCGCTAACAAAATGTGCTCCCGAGTCTGAGGCATCGGACCATCGGTCGCAGCTACCACTAATATCGCTCCATCCATCTGCGCCGCCCCAGTTATCATGTTCTTAATATAATCCGCATGACCAGGACAGTCCACATGCGCATAATGACGCTTCTCCGTCTCATACTCCGCATGATAGATCGCTATCGTTATCCCTCGCTCCTTCTCCTCCGGCGCATTGTCAATCTGATCCACTGCCAGCGCCTTCGTCTTCCCACCACTGGCTAACACACTCGTTATCGCTGCCGTTAACGTCGTCTTCCCATGATCAATATGCCCAATCGTTCCCACATTCACATGAGGCTTCGTCCGATCAAATTTCTGCTTCGCCATCTCTTATCTCACTCTCCTTTACGATTTTACCATATTGCTGCGATGTGTGATATTTTCTGCCAATTGTTTAGGCACTTCCTCATAATGAGAAAATTCCATTGTGTAAGTACCGCGTCCCTGAGTTAAAGATCGTAAAACAGTGGCATATCCGAACATTTCGCCCAGGGAAACAAAAGCGCGGATTTTTTGTACATTCCCCGCCGCTGGTTCCATTCCTTCTATTTTTCCTCTTCTTGAATTTAAATCTGCCAAGCATTCTCCAAGATAATCTTCAGGAGTAATGGTTTCAACTTTCATGATCGGCTCTTTTAAAATTGACTCAGCTTTTTCAAGAGCTTGCTGCGTCGCTAACGAAGCCGCAATTTTAAACGCGATTTCAGAGGAATCCACAGGATGATAGGAACCATCTACAAGAGCAGCGGCAACATCAATCACGGGATAACCACCTAAAACGCCTGATTCAAGGGCTTCTTTCACACCTTTTTCTACAGCAGGAATATACTCTTTAGGAACAACTCCACCCACAATTTTATTTTGAAATTTGAAAGGAACACCAGAGGATACCGGTTCAAATTCAAGAACTACATGTCCATACTGTCCACGCCCGCCGGTCTGTCGAATAAATCTGCCTTCTCCTGAAGCTTTACGGCGAATCGTTTCTTTATAAGCGACTAAGGGTTTCCCAACATTAGCTTGAACATTAAACTCTCTCAGCAGCCTGTCAACAATGATTTCTAAATGAAGCTCACCCATTCCTGAAATAATGGTTTGTCCTGTTTCTTCATTCACTTTTCTTTTAAAAGTAGGATCCTCATCTTGAAGTCTCTGCAAACCCATCGTCAATTTATCTTCATCCGCTCGCGTTTTAGGCTCAATGGCTACAGAAATAACGGGTTCAGGGAAAGAAATACTCTCAAGAAGAATAGGATGGTCCTCATTACACAAGGTATCTCCTGTGCTTGTTTCTTTCAATCCAACAACTGCTCCTAAATCCCCAGCCTCTATTTCATCCACTTCTTCTCTACTGTTAGCGTGCATTCTGAGAAGTCGCCCAATTCGTTCTCTTTTTTCTTTTGTGGAATTATAAACGTAAGATCCACTTTTCAAGACTCCTGAATAAACCCGAATATAAGTTAATTTTCCAACATAAGGATCACTGACAATTTTGAAAGCAAGAGCGCAGAAAGACTCATTTCGATCCGCTTTTCGAACAATTTCTGAAGAGGATTCAGGATCCATTCCCTTAATCGCAGGGACCTCCAGCGGACTTGGCAAGTAATCCACCACTCCATCCAGAACAGGCTGCACTCCTTTATTTTTGAAAGAGGCTCCTAAGAAAACAGGGACCAGAGAAAAATTCAAGGTGCATCGACGCAGAGCGGCTTTTATCTCTCCGATGGTTGGAGGATTTCCACTTAAATAAAGATCTAAAAAGTGGGCGTCGTTCTCTGCTATCGTTTCTAAAAGCAGATGACGCATTTCTCCCACTTTATCTTTAAGAGAGGAAGGAATTTCCTTGATGACAAGAGTTCCATAAGGCTCTTCAAAATAATATGCCTGCTCTTGAATTAGATCGACCACTCCCTGAAAATTTTCTTCTATTCCAATGTTAAGCTGAACCATAACGGGATGAACACCCAGCCGCTTCTTAATGCTTTCTATCACATTCAAAGCATTGGCTCCTGATCGATCCAGCTTATTGACAAAAGCGATTCTAGGCACTTGATATTTATCAGCCTGTCTCCATACGGTTTCTGACTGAGGCTGCACTCCTTCTACTCCTGAGAAAACAACAACCAACCCATCTAAAATTCGAAGAGAACGCTCGACTTCAGCAGTAAAATCAACATGGCCAGGAGTGTCAATCAAATTAATTTGATTGTCTTTCCAAACGCAGAAAGTGGCAGCAGAAGTGATGGTAATTCCTCTTTCCTGTTCCTGAACCATCCAGTCCATGGTGGCCGCCCCTTCATCCACTTCCCCAATGCGATGAATGCGTCCCGCATAGAACAAAATCCGTTCAGTGGTTGTTGTTTTTCCCGCATCAATATGGGCAATAATCCCAATATTCCTGATTTTATCGAGTGTAAAACGTTCTTTCATGACAAATAGCATCCAATCTCTTTCATTTTCACCAACGATAATGGGCGAAGGCTTTATTGGCTTCCGCCATTTTATGGGTATCCTCTTTTTTCTTAACGGATGCCCCTGCTCCTGAAGCTGCTTCCATTAACTCAGCAGCCAGTTTTTCCATCATGCTTTTTCCTGAACGAGAACGAGCGTACTGTATAATCCAGCGATATGCCAGAGCTTCCTTACGGTCCGAATTCACCTCAACAGGAACTTGATAGGTGGCTCCTCCAACCCGCCTGGGTCTAACTTCAAGACTCGGCTTTACGTTTTCAAGAGCCTGTTCCCAAAGTTTCAGCGGGTCTTTTTTCGTCTTTTGTTTCATTAAATCAAGAGCGCCATAAAAAATTTTTTCAGCTTTCGCTTTTTTCCCTTGAATTAAAAGTTTATTAATAAAACGTTGGACATCATCTCTATTAAATAATGAATCTGGAGAAACTTTTCGCTTAGGCACAAATCCTTTTCTGGGCATATCTAACTAACCTCCTGTCTTGGCAGCCGGCTTGGGGCGTCTGGCTCCATACTTGCTCCGGGCCTGTTTCCGATCCACAACCCCTGCTGTATCCAGAACTCCACGGACAATATGATAACGTATCCCAGGCAGATCTTTTACACGGCCTCCTCGAATTAAAACCACTGAATGTTCCTGCAGATTGTGTCCTATACCAGGAATATATGCAGTCACCTCTGCTCGGTTTGTCAAACGAACACGGGCTACTTTTCTTAAAGCAGAATTAGGCTTTTTAGGAGTGACTGTTTTAACCTGGGTGCAAACCCCTCTTTTAAATGGATTTCCCAGAGTATGAAAAACCCGATTATTGATGGAATTATAAGAAAAACGAAGGGCAGGAGCTTTTATTTTCTTTTCTGCACTTTTCCTACCGTGTCGTATCAACTGATTAATTGTCGGCATGACCGCTCCTTAATAAATTTATTTTGTTTCTCCAGAACAAGTGAAACAGCCCAATGGCTGTTTCACTTGAAACCAGAACCCATTAAAAATATTAGGTAAAGGCTATATTTTACACTTTTTTTCCAATACCTTCTATAAGTTCAACAATTTTTTTTGCTCCATCTTCCATGGTGGAAGCAGAAGCGAAACGAGATGCTGCGAGCAGAGCCCGACCCTCTTCCTCATTGGTTCCCGAAAGCCTGATCACAACAGGAATCTTTATGTTTAAAGCTTTATCCGCTTCCAAAATCCCTTTTGCCACTTCATCGCACCGGCTGATTCCGCCAAAAATATTAATAAAAACGCCTTTTACCTTTTTATCGCTCAAAACAATTTCCAACGAATTTTTTACTGTTTCCCAATTCGATCCACCCCCCACATCTAAGAAATTCGCAGGCTTACCTCCTTCACGACTCACCATATCAAGGGTTGTCATAACCAAGCCTGCGCCATTCCCTAAAATTCCAATACTGCCTTCTAATCGAACATAAGGAATTTTTTTCTTATGCGCTTCTACTTCAATCGGATCGTCTTCACTGGCTTCTCTCAATTCTAAAAAATCCGGGTGACGGAACAAAGCGTTTTCATCCAGATCCATTTTAGCGTCTGCCGCTAAAAAATTCCCTTCAGCAGTTAAAACAAGAGGATTAATTTCCGCTAGAACACAGTCGTTCTCAGTATAAGTTCGATACAATCTTTTCATAAACTCGGAAAACTCTTTTGCCATTCTGTGTTCAAGTCCGAGCTTTTCGCAGGTTCTCCTCATTTGAAAATCCATAAGCCCATAGGCAGGATCCAGATGAAATTTATATATCTTTCCAGGCGAATGAGCTGCCACTTCTTCAATCTCCACTCCTCCCTCTGCGCTTGCCATGACGATCGTCTTTCCAGCATGACGATCCAGGGCAAAACTCAAGTAATACTCGTGTGAAATATTCAGCGCTTCTTCTACAAGAACAGATTTCACTTTTAAACCGCCGATTCTCATTTGTAGAATTTGAGCGGCAGTATCTTGCGAGGCCTGGGGATTTTCTGCCAGTTTAATTCCTCCCGCCTTTCCTCTTCCGCCCGAATGCACCTGAGCTTTTACAACTACTTTCTTGTTAAGTTTTTCAGCCACTTTAGCAGCGGACTTCGCGGTTTTTGCCATCTTTCCGATTGGAATCCGAATTCCAGATTTCCTTAGAATTTCTTTTGCCTGATATTCATAAATTTTCACAGCTCACCCCCATTTTTTTACGCCTCATTTTGACGCACTTTAAATCTCATTTGCCAATTCTACATTTCACTAAAAACGCCCCTGCAAACCTAAAATTATTCCTTGCTCCTCAGCGCGGCCGTGGCGGTCATCGGTCAGTAAAGTTTGAACCCGATACCCAACCGTCAAGTCCAAGGAAGAAAACAAGGAATAAGCCCCGCCTGCTTGTGCAGTGATAGAACTGATATCATTTTTAAAATTTTCATGCACAGATGGATAAATAGCGAGACCATACCAATATGAAAGACCACGGTTTAAAGGGAAACGCATAACGCCAAAACCCATTCCTTCATCTCTTTCGTAGAATTTCCGGTTATTAAATTTTATATGCGAACTCCAAACTTTCCAACTCAGCCAACCATAGACGTTTTGAAAAAATGAACTTCCTGAAGAACTCTCATGATTGTCTCCAAGGAGATACCCCAAACGTCCTTCCACATCCCCCACTGAGGCTTTTAAATGATTGGCTCCACTGCTGCTGCCAGAATAGCGGCGAAAATCAACGATCCATTTAGGAGAAATGTGAAAGCCAATTTCCTCCATGAGCTCAGGAAAAACCACGCTCTGTCCTTGCTCTGTTTGAAAATGTGAGACAAATGTTTCTACACCTACCCAATCAGGTCCCTGATTTCCACTCGGATCAGCAAAAACATTTTTTAAAGGAAACAAAAAAAGACAGATCAAAAAAAACAAACATAAAGCAAAATTTTTCACAAGAATCCATTTTTCCATCAATTTCAAAAAATTCCCTTTAATAAACCGCTTCTATCTGGGCAGAAAAAATTTATATTTTATTCCATCATCTCAATTTTAAACAATAAATTTCCAGCTTTCACCACTTCTTTTTCTTTCACGTCTATCTGGGTTACTTTTCCTGAAACAGGGGCAGAAATTTCGTTTTCCATTTTCATGGCTTCAAGGATTAAAACCACGCTTCCTTCTTTTATAAAATCCATTTCTTGAACAAAGATTCTCGCAACCATGCCGTTTAAAGGTGCTCGAACTTCTCCGTGATGGACAGCAGCCTGCCTGGAAGCATCACTTCCCTGTATTTTTACAGGAATCCATTTCCCATGAAGAAAAACACCTTCTACAGAACCAGATTTATCTCTGATAATTTGATAGACGATAGGATGATGATCGATAAAAAGAAAATCTCCAACTTTCCTGTAAGAGATTTTTTTCCCATTCATTCTAGCCATTTGCTTCTGTCGGTCTAACTGAATGGAAAAAGATTCTCCTGAGACTTCAAGGGTGTATTCCATAATTTTGCATCCTCGCGGATAAAGCCCACGGATTTCTTTCGCCAAAATGCTGAAACTGAAGCTTTTCCTGCTGCATTTCAAGAACCGATACAAGAGCTGCCATCTCTTTTTCTTCCTCTGAAATCAAAACTTTTTCTCCAAAATACTCTTCAATAAATCGAGTTGAAAATTCTCCTTTCTGAAAAACCGGATGAGAAAATACGCGAAAATGAAAGGGCACTGTTGTTGGAATCCCAGAAACCTCGAATTCAAGCAGCGACCTTTTCATTCTGGAAATGGCTTCTTCTCGATCTTTTCCCCACACAATCAATTTCGCAAATAACGAATCAAACGCTTCGGGAATAGTGTACCCTTCATAAACAGCGGTATCAACCCGAACTCCTGGTCCACCTGGCAGCGATATTTTTTTTATGGTCCCTGGAACAGGGATAAAATTTCGCAGAAAATCTTCACTGTTAATCCGTGCTTCAAAAGCCCATCCTTGAATTTTAATTTCTTGCTGAGCAGCAGACAAAGGAAAACCCTCTGCTATTCGAATCTGCTCTTTCACCAAATCAAAACCTGTCACCATCTCTGTAACAGGATGTTCTACTTGAATTCTGGCATTCATTTCGAGGAAATAAAATCTTCCCGCCTCATAAAGAAATTCAACAGTTCCAGCGCCTGTATAATCAATAGCAGCTGCAAACTGAATGGCTTTTTGTCCTATCTCTCTTCGCATTTCTTCTGTTACAACGCAGGATGGAGATTCTTCGATCAATTTTTGATGTCTTCTCTGAATGGAACATTCTCTTTCCCCTAAATAAACACCACGACCATAAGAATCTCTCAAAATTTGGACTTCAATATGTCGAGGAGCTGCAAGATATTTCTCCAAGTAAAGAGTCCCGCTGCCAAAACTTGATGCTGCTTCACGCTCGGCTGAGGAAAATCCTAATTCCATCTCTTCAGGAACTCTGACTAACCGCATCCCATGCCCTCCACCCCCTGCAGAGGCTTTCAAAAGCACAGGAAAACCGAGTTCCCGAGAAACTCTCAGAGCCTCTTTCCAATCCGAAAGCGAAGAGGTTCCTGGCAGACAAGGAATCCCAATTTTCTGCGCTGCTTCCCTTGCCATAATTTTGTCCCCTGCTTTCCGCAGTCCATCAGGAGAAGGTCCAATAAAAACAATCCCTGATTCCTGACAAGCTTTTGCAAAAGAAGCTTGTTCGGACAAGAAACCATACCCTGGATGAACAGCATCTGCTTTTGCTTTTTCTGCGACTTCAAGAAGAGCCTTTATATTTAAATAGCCTGAACGACCATTCAATCCATTTAACTCATGCACCTCATCAAAATAGCGAATCCAACCCCCTGTTTCGTCCTCAGGGGTAAAACAGCCAACGGTACTGATATTCAATTCTCGACAAGCTCGGATAACTCGGAGAGCAATTTCTCCTCGATTAGCAATTAAAATTTTCTTAAAGGTTCGTTTTTGCGGCATCCTTGAAATGGGTTCCAGTTAAACAGCAGGTTCCCTTCCACACTCACTGCTCTCCTATGACTTCAAAATTATACTGACTTAAGAAAAGCTCGCTTCAGGCTGAATTTAAGAGGTGTTTTGCTTGAAGAAGAGGTAATAGAAGATTCTGGCTGCATAACTTCATTAGAATTAACCATTTCTTTCGAAAGCCATTCTAAAGTCATTTGAGGAAATACGCTTTGATAATCGGCGCTGGAGTCAAAAATGTACATGACAATCCTCCTTTTTTCTAATTTTACAAAAGTAAAAGGAGAATTTCAATGAAAAAAATGTAAATATTCAGGCACAAGAAACTTCCTTAAAAAACAATACAAGCAGCAGGACTTAACTCTTCTAAATTGTCCAAACTCAACCGCTGCTAACGTGTTTGTCCAGAAACTTAGCAAGACTGCCTTCAGGGACATACCCAACAACTCTATCTAAAACTGCCCCATTTTTAAATAAAAGTAAAGTGGGGATACCAGAAATCTGATACCGACTGGCAGTTCCAGGATTCTCATCAGTATTCAGTTTTACAAACTTAACTTTGCCTCCATATTTTAATGACAAAGAATCAACCACAGGAGACATCATTTTACAGGGACCGCACCAAGGAGCATAAAAATCTACTAGAACCGCGCTACTGTTTTTTACGACTTCATCGTCAAATGTCCCATCTGTCACTGCTTTTACGTCACTCATCCAGCCACCTCCACTCATTAATGACAAACTTAATATTTGCTTTTTCTTTTTCTTTAAAAACCTGTATAATCCTTTATTCCTGAATGGATTTGTTTTGCTTATTATGACTGAAAGTAAGACTCAGGACGTCATTTCTAGATAAAAAGCTGCAAGTTCGGGAGGGGGGCCTAATTGAAGTTCACGTTTCAATTCGGCGCACCATTCGTGATAACGCCGAATAGCATCTGATCTCATGCCTAATTTAAATAAATTTCGAATTTGCAGCAGGGCAGCCTGCTCATGATAAGGATCAAAAGAAAGAGCTTCCTGCGCCTTCTCAAGAGCGAACGAATACCTACCATTTTTTTCTTCATAATCAGACAAAACACATAAAGTTTTAATGTAACTCTCCCTCAATTTATCTCTTTCTAAACCTAACCATGCCTCTTCAGAAAAATCTTCTAGAAGATCCCCTTGATATAAATCTTCAGCCTGCTGCAAAGCCCGAATGGCTTTTTCACTCTGACCTGATGCTGAAAACTGCTCAGCTTCCTGGCATTTTTTTCTAAACTCCTGAACATCCCACCAGTACGAAGTCAAGCGATTGAACTGGTATCCCCCTTTCTGGGAAAGAATGTATCTGGACTGCCCACCTTCTTCCAGGGCAGGTTCTAAAATCCGCCTCAATAAGTAAATAGTATTATGCAGGCTCTTCCTGCTTTTTTCAAAATCGCTTCCCGACCAAAAAATTTCGCACAATCTTTCTTCTGAAATAGGTCTTTCTGCGTGAAAAAGCAAGTAATTCAACAAAATTCTGGCTTTTTTGCTTTTCCATTCTTCTTCCTGCATGAGTTCACCACTTCGATAAATTCGAAATGGCCCAAGACTAAAAATTTTAATTTCCTCAACTTTTGAAGGATGAGACGAAAAAAATGGCGCTGTGAGCTCTGATGGGAGGAGAGTTTGAGCCAGGGATTCGCTCTGCAGCCATTCCTGGGTTTGATCCGGATGGAGCAAATTTGCCGAATTCTTCAAATGAGTCTCCACATTCTCTTTTCTGCCCGATAAAAAAAAATAAATGGCGAGGTAAAAATGGGTTCGCGCTAAATTTTTTAAATCCTCAAATCTTGAAAAAATCTCCACGCATTTCTGGAGCATTTCTTCCACCTGATCAAGTCGGGATAAAAAAAATCGCGACAGAGAAATCTCCAAAAACGCTTTGGCAGCAGATAATCCGCCCAGTTTTTTCTCTATCGCCAATTCCAATGCTCTTTCAGACACTTCATGGCTCTCCACAAATTTTTTCTGAAGCATCAAATTTTCTGAAAACACAAGAAAGTATCGAAATCTCGAATCATCATTTTTAATTAAAAATTCGGCTTCTTTTAATTTTTTCAGAGCAGCTTCTGCCAGTTGGCTTTCTCCAAGCCTGACATAAACCTGGGCAAGATGTAAAAACTTGTTAAACCATTTTTGATCCGGTTTTTCGGGACTGAATGCGCGTGACTGCTGAGATAAAGAGGGATTCAAAATGACTTTAAAAAGAGCTTCCAAAAGTTCAGGTCTGTAACTTTTAGTGTCAGCTAAAGCTCGAAGGATCTGCTCGGGCTGATCCGGATCTTGGGATTCAAAATTCTCATAATCTTCGCACAATCTTAAAATTTCGCATTCAACAGAAATCGGCGGGACTTCAAAATCAAAAACTTGATGATGAGCTTTTAAAATTTCTGCGGCGCCGTGATCCTCTATAAGAGCCGCCAATATTTCGCTGGAGACTTGGGCATGGCGATTCTCGGCATCATGTTTAACTTGTTCATCAGAAAGAGAAATAAAACCAAAATCATGAAAATGAGCGGCTTTTTCAAGTTTAGACAATTGAATCGGGGTTAATTCAAGAGCTTCCCCAAGACTGCGGCAGAGAGAAGCCTTTCGATAGGACAGGTCCGGTCTTTTTGCCATTCTTTTTTCAATATGAGAAAGAACTGTATTTATCAATTTCGATTCTTGTTCAGAGGAATTCCGAATCAGTCCTGATTTTAACTGTTCCATTCGATACCGAGAAATCGCATTCTCTACGCTTTTTAAAAAAAATTCAGAACCAAAAGGCTTCATTAAATAATCATCCACTGAGAGTTGAATAGCGCGAACAGGAGCATCCTCGTCCGCATACCCGGTAATAATCAATTTTCGGGCATGAGGTTGAAAAGTTCTCATTTTGCCAAGGGTTTCAATGCCATCCATGCCTGGCATCCTAACATCTGAAATAATTAAAGCAAACTCATCATTTTGCGCCAGATCGAGAGCTTCTTGACCATTGGAAGCAGGCACAACATCAAACCCGCTGTCTTTTAAAAGCCTTTCAAGAGAACGAAGCATTCGAGCATCATCTTCAACCAGAAGCACTTTTTCCATGAAGTGCTTCTTCTTGACGAAACAGCAGCAACCCTGCTGAAAACTAGAACGACTTACTCCGCTGCCATTTCACAAGAGCGTCTGCTCAACCTGAAGATCTCGCCCATCCACAAGCAAATATGGGTTTGTTGATATCGCTCTTCCACCCAGAAGCAGATGAATCTTCCCCTGGTGGTCTCACCCAACCAGAAGTCGATGGATCTTGTCCTGAAGACTTTCCACACCCAGAATCAGATGAACCTTCCCCTAGAGGCCTCACCCAACCAGAAGTCGATGGATCTTGTCCTAAAGACTTTACACACCCAGAATCAGATGAACCTTCCCCTGGAGGTCTCACCCAACCAGAAGTCGATGGATCTTGGCCTAAAAACTTTACACACCCAGAAGCAGATGAATCTTCCCCTGGTGGTCTCACCCAACCAGAAGTCGATGGATCTTGGCCTAAAGAACTGCCCAGCAGATGCAAAAAATTTGAATAATTCGAAAAACCTTTTCTGCCGTGAAAATGCTGACTCCGAAAATGGCCTGAAATTTTTTCACTCCCAAAAGTAAACGAGTCTTGTAAATTCCCAGAACCCAATGCATCTTGAGGAGATGGAAAACTTTGTGGGACAATGGGTTGAGCCGAGCTGACAGATTCAAACTCGGACACACTTGAAAATCTCTGATTGATCTCCTGGATAAAAACCCCGCTCATAAAAATCACTCCTCGAGCTAATTATACAGCAGGGATATTGCTAAACTATTTCTAAGGAGTTAAAATTTCATAACAGAGCCTAGAATTTCTGCTTTTCTCTTTATTGGCATACATTTCTTTATCAGCTTCCTCTAAAATTTCTTCAGCATTTTTTCGATTTTCCGCGCTGAAAGAAACCCCAATGCTAACTCCTATTGATACCGTTATTCCATGGATATCGAAAGGAAGTGAAAGTTCTTCTTGAATCTGAGAAACTACCTGCTGCGCCTGATCTTCGCTTTCAAGATGATTTAAAAGGATAACAAATTCATCTCCGCCAAACCGTGTCATGCTCTCTTTTTCCCCTGTAATTCTTTCCAGTCTTTTTGCCACCTCGATTAAAATCTCATCTCCTACCAGATGACCAAAAGTATCATTGATCTGCTTAAATCCATTCAAATCCAGGAACAAAACTGCGAAACGCTCCTGTTTATTCTTTCTAGCATCTTCAAAAGACTGCTGCAACTTTTCAGAAAATAAAGTGCGGTTAGGCAGTCCTGTTAAGGGATCTGTATAGGCTTTTTTGAACAACTTTATTTCAGCCTCTTTTCTCCGAGTCACATCCCTGAGAGTAATCAATGTTTTCCCGGCGCCGATAGAAATGGAAAGGCTGCTGACAATCGCTTCTAAATATCGAGCTGATCCATCTTTATGGTGAAAAATGATTTCAACAGGTTCAGAAAAAGTAGAAAAAACGCGAACGGTTGTAAGAACTCTCAAGGTTTGCAAATAATCAGGATGAATGATCATCTCAATTTTCTCTTCTTCCAGTTCCAAAGGACGATAGCCTAAAATTCTTTCAATGGTTGGGTTGACATACTCAATCACTCCATATTCATTTAAAACCAGAAGAATATCTTGTGAGTTTTCAACCAGGAGTTTAAAAAATGAATTGGCGTGCAAAAATGATTCCTCTAATCTGCTGTTGGCTGCTTGATTTAAGTGAACCATTTTTGTCACCCCCATTGATTTCTTTCTTGATTCAATTATAACAACACTTTCTCAAAAAATTATCTTTTAAAACTCACACCGCAGTCAATACTAGGCTTTAATATTTGAAAATTCATTAACTTTACGTAAAAAATTAGATCAGCACAAATAATGGGCTCCCTGAGTTCTGCCGCTAAATTCCCGCTGCAGCCTGATAAAATATAGGCATGTCTTAGAAAAAAAATAAAGCAGGATCTTCGTGATCCTGCTTTATTGGAGGAGGGTGTGTTTATAAATTATTCTTGTTCAATTTTAGGCGACTACTCCATTAATGCCCAGAGGGCTTTGACTCTGACCCTGCATCTGCCCTTGTCCAGGATTACCGCCCAGAGCAGCGCTGTTAGCTCCCTTATTTCCCAATCCACCCTGGGTAAGAAGCGCCAAGAGCATCATAAGAATCTGCATTAAAGACTGACTGCTTCCACTCCCGCTGCTTCCATTGGAACCTGCTGGAGAACCTCCGCCAGAACTCGCTGGAGCGCCTCCGCCAGAACCTGCTGGAGAACCTCCGCCAGAACCTGCTGGAGCGCCTCCGCCAGAACCTGCTGGAGCGCCTCCGCCAGAACCTGAAGCGCCCTGCGGCTGACTTGGGACATACAAATCCTGCGGCTGAAGATTGGGCTGAATGTTGTTAGAATTTGTGTTCGCTGGATTTGTGTTTGTAGGATTCACATTGCTTGTTGTAGTGACAGGCGGCTTGCTCGCAACCGGCGGTTTATGAGCCACTGAAGTTACATGTGCTGCATGACTAACTGCTGCTGTTGACATTTTATTTCGCCTCCTTAATTTTTTTTATCTTGTCTCCAGTATAGATCGCGTCAATCAAAACAAAGTCATTTCCCAGTCATTTTATACTCAGAAAAATAGACAAACATTAAGAACTCGTAAACAGTTTGTTATCATTCAGTAAGACTCTTTCAAAACAGAGATCTGGCACACTTATGATCCAATTATCAGCAAGCCGAACATTAAAGACGAACTATGAGACTATCTTTTTATTAATGGCGTATAAGCCAATTATCAGCAAGCCGAACGTAGACTGAAATGGATCCAAGCTGAATGATTTAAGAAAGTTCTGCTGGGTCGCGACAGCGCACCCCTGCTGCAGCTATTTCTTTCAACCTAAAAAGTGCTGTGTGTCCAGTGCTCCTATTCACGAAAGCTCCAGTGTGACTATTTCTTACAAGCTAAAAAGTGCTGGCTAGTTTGCTGAGAGGTGGCGCAAAAAGAACTCTCAAATTTTTATTAGCATAACAATTAACCCGAAGTCAAAAAAAAACAGCCTGTTCATTCAGGCTGCTTTTAGAGGAGGAGTGTTATGTTTTCATTATACCAACACAAACTCAAAAAAGGCTCAATTTAGAGTCATGTCATAATCACGGGAAAAGAGAATTCTTTAATAATTCGTAAAATACTTGCAAATTTTTGTTAAAAACTCTGCAGAGCCTTCGTGATCAAGCTGTTATTTAGGCTGGAAGCCTTTTTCAGAGGAAAAGAAAGAATAAATGTCGTGCCAGAACCCACCTGACTCTTCACTTCAATTTTTCCATCCATGGCAGTAACAATCCCATATGTGATAGAAAGCCCAAGACCTGTTCCTTTTCCAATTTCACGGGTTGTAAAAAAAGGATCAAAAATCTTTCGCAGATTATTTTCCGAAATCCCGCAGCCATTATCCTCAATCTCTAAAAAAGCTTCCCCATCATTTTCATATCCCTTTATTTGAATCATCCCTTTTTCTCTTTTGGCATCCAGAATTGCCTCTTTTGCATTGATCAAAAGGTTTAAAAGAATTTGAGCCATCTCTTCAGGCTTGCCGGAAACTTCCAGATCTCCCAAAAGTTCAATTTCAATTTGAACATTTTCAAGTTTAAACTGATTTCGCCAAAATTCAAGATTATTCTCGATCACTTCTTTCATTGAAAAAACAACTTTTTGACCTTTTGCCTGCCTCGAAAAACGTAGAAGCCCTTCTACAATTCTTTTACAAGTCCGCGCCGCATCCAGAATAGTTTCAACAGAATCCTGATCCAGTTGATTTTTAATGGCTCTTTCAGCATTTAAAACAATAGCTCCCAGAGGATTGTTGATCTCATGAGCCACTCCTGCGGCGAGTTTTCCAATTCCCGCCATTTTCTCTGTCTGAACAAGCTGATCTTTGGTTGTTTTCAATTCATCAAGGGTTATTTTCAGATCTTCGTGGAGTTTTGCTCCAAACAAAGCGCTGGTAATTTGTCCCGTAATAATACCTGCGGTATCCAAATGATCCTGAAAAAAAAATTTAGGGACTGTTTTTAAACACAAAATATACCCTGATGCCTGTTTCTCTGACATCAAAGGGATGGCTAAAATCGAGTGAATTCCTTCCTGGAAATAAGGAGAAAAAGCAGAAACATATTTTTCTTCTGAATTTAAAAAGGGCTTATTCTGATTGAATTGGAGAAGCTGTTTTAAAAAATCAGAAGAGGCTTTTTTATTGATCCAGGGAGATTTTCCTGTTTGATACTTTAACTGAAGAGTTTCTCCCTCCAGAAGATAAACTTCTACTCCATCCCCATCAAAAATCGCCTTTACCCTTTCTGAAATACGTTGAATCATCTCCTCCAGATTCAAACTGGAGCCAATTAAATCATTCGCTATATTCAGTTGTTCAAGATATTCCTGTTTTTTAAAATTCTGCACAAAAAATTGGGTGGTCAGCCAGATTCCCACTAAATATGGAAAACAAAAAACAAGAAAAGGAAACATCCCATTTGATTCATAAACCATATAGAGCGGCAAAATCAAAGGTGAAAAAAGCGCATCAATCATTTGGAGCAGGGGAAGTGTCACGCTCCAAGGAGGCTTCCCCTGTGACAAAGCTTCATAAGCATTAATAGTTACCCAATCCAGTACCGCAATCACTAAAATTAACGCCAGTAATGCACCCCATGAAACTTCAGAAAACCGTGTAAAGCTGCCTCCTCCTAATTTCTGATAACAATCATACCCCAGAACAAAAACAGGAATCATGCGCACTGGATTCCAGACATAAACAAGATAAGTAAAAATAGTTTTGCTTTCTGCTTTTATAGAAAACTGCCACAAACTAACCAAAACAAAAAAAAGATAGATAAATTGAATTTTTAAAATTAAAATCCCCAATACATAAAAAGGGATAGAAATAGAAACCGTTGTTCTGTATCGAGGAATAGGGAGAGTCTGATAAAACGAAAAAGAAATTAAAAAAGCCAGAATAAGCATTTCCTGCCAGTCCTTTAAAGAAAAAGCGCGGAAATGCGTGAAAAGCAGAAAATAGCCTAATACAGAATATGCGATTAGATAGATGTATCGTAAAACCGTGAACTTAGTCATGCATTAAACGAAAAATT
The DNA here is from genome assembly GCA_021800275.1 of bacterium. Lineage (GTDB taxonomy): Bacteria > Vulcanimicrobiota > JABDET01 > JABDET01 > JABDET01 > JAKAVV01. Next base: position 19,028 of record JAJYZB010000011.1, on the reverse strand, counting down.
AGAGATGCAAATCAAAAAACCTTGAAATTTCTCGCCGCAAAGGCAGAGAAAATTTTAAACGAACTGCGCATCTGATGTGGGTCTTGCCACAAAATATCCAATTAAATTGTAAACAGGCTGGCTGTTGGATGAAGCTGAAGGAATAAACTGCCCTCTGGCAGGACCGCCAACCGGACCCAAGCCAGGATTCACAGGACGATTCACGGTTGGTCGAATAATATGATTACCTCCACTCTGGGGCTGCTGCTGCCCGGAGCTTGAGCCTCCCAACAAATGTATCTGTTCTCCGGGAAGGATGAAATTTGGATTCTTAATCTGCGGATTGTCTTTTTCAAGAGATGCAAGAGAGAGGCCTTGGCTGCTCGCAATCCCGGATAAAGTATCCCCTGAATGTACGGTATAAGAATCACCCGAAGATCCACTTGGATTAGTTTGGCTGTGCCCTGCAGCACTAGGAGAAAGAGAAACTGTGTCACCAGGAAGATGAATAGATTCTCCTGGAAAAATCAAACTCGGATTCTTAATCTGCGGATTGTCTTTTTCAAGAGATGCAAGAGAGAGGCCTTGGCTGCTCGCAATCCCGGATAAAGTATCCCCTGAATGTACTGAGTAACTTCCGCTGGAACCGCTGGCTGCAGGATGAGAGGCTGCAGGATGGGGTCGGGATAAATGAACACTTGGTGAATGATGAGAAACGGCTGGTTTGATCGATCCGCCATCTATTCCTAGTAACATGTCTATCACCCCTTTTCCACCTTTTATTATACATCCCCTGTTTTGCCATATCATTTCCGATTCGTTAATATTTTGTAAGCTGAAAAGGAATTTTGATGGGGAACGGAAAATTAAACAATGCGGAAAATTAAATAATCATTGAGGATAGAGTTGCTCATTGTTCTGGGGTCGCGTAGTCCATCTGAAAAATGACAAAGTCAGGATTCATGATTTTTAATCAGGATCTAAATCTAAAATAAAGAGAGGAATGTAAAATGAAAAAAATAATTCAAAAATTCAATCTTGGTTTCTGGGCTTTAATTCTGCTGCTTCCCTTAGCCGCTGCCTTTTCTCCTCATCAAGCTGATGCAGCCTCATCTTCTAAAACTTCGGCAAACAAGCAGGTTCAACCAAAAACAATTTTCGATTTTCAGTCTCAATTAAATCTAACCAATACCCAGATGACTGAAATGAAAAAAGACCTTGAACACTTTCAAAAAAGATTGATCGAAGATAGAGCAAAATTTCAGTTAGCAGCCATAAGCCTGCAGAGTTTAATAAAAAAACAAGCGCCCATTTCGAGTATCAAAATCAAACTAAAAAAAGAGGCTTCGCTGCAGATTGACATGAAACTTGCGGACATAGAAACCGCTCGAAAAATCGAAGGTGTTTTAACTCCTGGACAATTAAAAAAATGGCGCCAAATTCAGAAAGAAAACCGTTAAAGTTATTACAAAAAACCTGCCAGAAAAATCTGGAGCAGGAAAATTTACAAAAACTAACCAATACTTTTAAGGTTGAATGATGAAATTCGGAAAAAAAGTTTTTTTAATCTCTCTTATTTTCATGGTTGGTTTTGCCGTTGGATACGCCAGGAAAGTTAATTCCTGGCAAATTCTCATCAATGGGAACCAGACCAATCTGCCTGTTCACGTTTTAAAAACAGGAGAAGGTCATTCTGTCAGACTCTTTGTGTCTTTAGAAGACTTAGCCCGCCTCCCTGGTTGGAATGTATTAATTAATTTAGGCTCAAAACAAGTTTCTATCAGCACTCCTGTTTCAGAATCTGTTTCAGAAAAAAGTTCTCAAACCCTGTCTGGTTTATATCAGAAAACGCGCCATTCCTCCTCTTTCAATACCAGCAGTCCTGTTCTTGAAGAAAAACCCGATCATTCTGGTCCCCCTGATAATGTCAGACTAACGGTTCAAGCGGCTGTCAATGCCATTCAAAATGTGGAATCCGAGCTAAAAGAAGGAGACTCTTACTCCCGCATCGAGAAAAACATGAAACAAACCAGCGGAGTTGTAGAACAGGCAGTCAACCTCCTGTGGAAAAACCCTCAAACAAGAGTTCTGCAGGCCGATCTGCAGGTCGCCATAGAAAACCTGCATTCTCAAGTTGAGCTGCGTTCTGTTGAGGACCTGTCTCAAAATGGGATTCTTCCCTGGACACAGCCTGTGGCGCGAAAACTTCTTTTACGCTACCCCGATTTTCGACCCTGCCATGAAACCAATGGTAAAAGTGATGGCTTAAGTGTGAGCTGCGCCAAAGAAATTTTTAAAGACCTTATTTCTGGGGATATCCATACCATTCATCGAGATTTGAATGAGTATGAGTACCGCTGACCCTGAATGCTCACCCAGAGAATGACTCTCATGTTTATTAATTTACGCGGATTGTTAAGGAGGAATCCAGAATGACCGAGATTTTAATGAATCAAGAAGAAGTACTGGGGGTTCTGTTTGAAACAGGAGCCATCAGAAAAGGACATTTTAAACTTCCGACAGGAGAGCATACCAATCATTTTTTCCAGCTACCCTTAGCTCTACGTTATTTCAATTATGCCCGAAGGCTTTCTGTCGGATTGAGCCGACTTCTTAGAACGGTTCCTCAAATTTCTTCACTGCTGCCAAATGTCAGTATTGTTGGAGCCAGCTCAGGAGGAATTCCTGTCGCTTATGGAATTCGGGAAGCCCTGCAGGCTGATCAAATTATGTGGGTAGAAAAAGGAGAGGATGGAAATACAAGATTCAGACAGTTTGATGAAGTTGCTCCAGGAGAAAACTGCATTCTGGTTGATGACATTATTCTAACCGGAAAAACGATGAAATCTTTAGTGAACCTGATAACAAAATCAGGGGGCAAAATTTTAGGAATCGGGGTTCTGGTCAATCCCTGCATTGCAAAACTAAACTTTGAGGGAATCCCTATTATGAGTCTGGTTGAAGTTCCTACCCATCATTTCAGCGATGAAAAAATATGCGCCATCTGTAAAGAAAATGGAAAACCCATGCAAGTAGGATGGTGAAAAACAGAATGATAAAATTGAAAAGAGGAGTTCATCTGAGTTGAGTTCTAAAGATAAACGATTCTGGGGGATGATTGGAGCAGGGGCTTTTGTTCTGACAGCAGTCGGAACCTATTTTTTAATCCGCTCCTTTACTCATAAGCCTCGAAGCATTCGGGTGGCAAAGGTAGAAGCTGTTATCAGAGAAGCAGAAGAACTGATTAAACAAAAGCGAAAATAAATGTCTGACTCTATCCTTGACATCGAAAAACCCCTTGAAAAGTTAGAGGGGAAAATTGCGGAACTAAAAAAATTAAACGCTGATGGCGCTATTGATTTAACGGAAGAAATCTATCTTTTAGAAGAAAAAGCGCTCCGTTTAAAAGAAGAGATTTTTAGAAATTTAACCCCCTGGGAAAAAGTGCTTTTGGCTCGTCACATGAAAAGACCAACAGCTCTAGACTATATTCAGAATATTTTTTCCGATTTTATTGAACTTCATGGGGATAGATTGTTTGCCGATGATCCGGCTGTTGTCTGTGGATTTGCAAAACTAGAAGGAAGATCAATCCTGGTCACAGGTCATCAAAAAGGAAAAGAAACAAAAGAAAATTTGCGGCGCAATTTTGGAATGGCTTCCCCTGAAGGCTTTAGAAAAGCCGCTCGCTTAATGAAACTAGCGGAGAAGTTCCACCTTCCTATCATCAGTTTTATTGATACCCCTGGGGCTTATCCTGGAATTGGGGCTGAAGAAAGGGGACAATTCGTGGCAATAGCGGAGAACTTGAAACTTATGTCGCGCCTGAAAGTCCCTATCGTGGTCTGTGTGATTGGAGAAGGAGGCAGCGGAGGAGCTCTTGGATTAGGAGTGGGAGATAGAATTTTAATTCTAGAACACGCTGTTTACTCAGTGATCTCTCCTGAAGGCTGCGCTTCTATTTTATGGAGAGACGGGAAAAAAGCCCCGGAGGCCGCTTCTTTCCTGCATTTAACCGCTCAAGACCTGAAAAAATTAAAAGTTGTAGATGAAGTTATCCCTGAGCCGCTGGGAGGAGCCCATCAAAATCCTGATATTGTTTTTGAAAACGTGAAAATTTCTCTCCTGAAAAACTTAAAAGAGATTGAGGCTCAATATTCTGCTCCTTCTTTTGAAGAAAGTTTAATTGAAAAAAGATATCAAAAATTTCGAAAAATTGGAATTGTGATGGAGATTGTGGAATCTAACTCTAAAAAATATTAAAGAAATTGTTAGAGACAAAAAAATCCTTTATGTCTCGATTCTTCTCCCTGGGGTTTTTCTGCTTTTATCTCACTTTGTTTTAAACCACTGGCAGAATTCTTTTCGCAACATCCCTTTAGCTGTTGTCAATCCTGAACCCGATTATCCCGCAGCAGGGAATCTTTTGACTGAAGGTTTAAAAAAAATCGTTTCAGCCCAATCAAACCTCCCTTTCTTTCATATCCAGGTCATGAAAGAAAAAAAAGCATTCAATGAACTCCACAAAAACAAAGTGGCAGGGATCCTGGTCATCCCTAAAGGATTCACCCATGGGTTGAATCATGGGAACCGAACCGAAAAAATACTTTTCATGGAGAATCCAAAAGAAACAGCGGGAAGGATCTCTGCTGTGGTCCTAGCAGGATTTATCCAGAAATTTAGTTTTTTAATCGCTGAGAGCAAAAAGGAAATTTCACACGAACCTGTTGAATTGACCATTGTAGGAAAAAAGGGAGAGGGACTTTCCACGGACTCTCAAATTCTCCTCATTTTTATTATCTTCTCGACTTTATATTTGATTCTTTTCTCGGGAGCGCGCTGGGTATCCGAATTTGAATCTGGAGCCTTTTATCGTTTTAAACTGGCAGGAATTCCCCCTCTAAAGCTTTTAGCGGGATCTTTTCTCAGCAGCTTATTTTTAGGCGTCTGTCAGATGGCTTCCCTTCTCATCTTTGCGCGCTTAATTGGAATCAATCCTTCCCTTTTAATCCTGTGGATCTGGCCCGTCATTCTTTTTCTAGCTCTGGCTGCTGAAGGAATTGGACTTGTGCTGTCCTCTTATTTAGATAAGGAAAAACAATTAAATCTTGCCTCCAGTTTTATTTTTCTCCCCCTTTATCTTCTCTCTTTTCCAATGGGAAATAAAGGAGCTTTATCCTTCATTTCTCAATGGACTCCCTGGCACGAAGGATATGTCATTTCCTTTCATCTGCTTCATTCAAAACTGCCTGACCTCTGGGATTGGCTGAGAATCATCATCGCTTCGTGCGCTCTGGCTCTTGTGGGAACCGCAGTTTTTTCTATGCGGAGGCTGCGGCATGAATGAGATCATTCTTTTAAAAAACATCTCAAAAACCTATCCCGGAAGTGATCGCAAAAGAAATTCCAGCACACCGGCGCTCAAATCTCTATCCCTGACCCTTTCTGAAAGAGAAAATCTAGTTCTCCTTGGACCTAATGGAGCGGGAAAAACAACCTTGATTAAAATTTTGACAGGGCTTCTTTCTCCGAGTTCTGGAGAAGTTTTCATTAAAGGGAAAAAACTTTTTCCTGGATCTCCTCTGCAGAAATTATTCGGATTGACCCTGCAGGAAATTGGATTATGGGGACATTTAACCCTTGAAGAAACTCTGCTGTACTCCAGTTCATTGTACGAAATCAAGCCACAAACAGGAGCTGCCAGAGCGGCTCAACTCATCGCCGATTTTGATCTTGAAGCTTGGAAGAAAAAAAGGGTCAATACCCTTTCAGATGGATTAAAAAGAAGATTGAATTTGACCTGCGCCCTGATTCATGAACCCGAAATCCTTGCTTTAGATGAACCAACTCTTGCCCTGGATCCACAAGCAAGGAATTTATTCTGGAAATATCTGGAAAAATTAACAGCTCAAAAAAAGATGACCCTTATTTTTTCGACCCATGACATGGAAGAAGCAGACCGCTTTGGAACCAAAGTCGCAGTTCTTCACAAAGGAGAACTGATCGAATTAGGCGCTCCCTCTGAATTAAAAGCCAAATATGGAAAAGGAGATGAAATTTATTTAGAATGCAGACCTGCAGCCCCAAAACAAATTTTTGAAAAAATTCCTGGTTTTGTAGATTTTCATTCTAAAAATGGAGCTGCCTGGATTTCAATTTTAAATGGAATCCAGCAGATTCCAGCGATTTTATCGGTTTTAACAGAGCAGGGAATTCAAGCTTCCAATTTAAAAGTTAAACCCAATACCCTGGAGCAAGTTTTTTTAAGTTTAACAGGGAAACCTCTTGCAGAAGAAAGGATGGAATAAAATGATCAAAGGGATTATTTTTGATTTAGGACACACCCTGATGGAATTCACAGGTGTCTGGGAAGAAGTGGAAGCAGAAGGGAAAAAAAGAATGGCTGCTTACCTGAAAAAGAAAAAATTAAACCCAAGTGAAGAGATGGCTCAGGATTTCTGGCAGAACAGACAAAATGGTTATCTGGAAGCCGATAAAAACCATAGAGAATTGACGGCTGAACAAGCTCTAGTAAAAACATTAGAAAAGTTTAATGTCAAAACCCATTCTCTTTCCCGCCATTGGCGGGCAGAAGGTTCTAAAGAACCCCACCTCAATGGGAAAATGAAACCCTTAATTCAAGGAGCATTAAAAGCCTATTTCTCTCCAGAAGAGGAGAACTGGAGGCTTTTCCATGATGCTTATGTAGTTTTGAAACATTTAAAAAAGGAAGGATATTTGCTGGGGCTTATCTCCAACGTGACAGACGTCCCATTCTTCAACCGCTGTTTAAAAAAACTCAAACTTACACCTTATTTTAATCCTGCTGTCCCCAGCGCCGGACATCCGGTTCGGAAACCGCACCCTGAAATCTTTCTGCACATTGCCAGAACCTGGGGAATCAATCCTTCAGAAATCGCGATGGTGGGTGATCTCTTATATTTTGACATTTATGGAGCGCACCAGGCGGGAATGAAAGGGGTCTGGCTTTCTACAAACCATGACAAAGCATACAAATTCACCCCTGAAGAATTGAAAGACGATCCCAGACTTGTGCCTGAAGCCACCATTTATTCCCTCACTGAAATTTTAATGCTTGTAAAAAATCTGTAAGGACTCTAATTCAATTCTTGATCCGCCTGTAAATCAATAAAGTTTCAGCGCGGCATCTGCAGCATAAAAGGGAGTTTTTCAATCCTCCTAGAATACACCAGAAAACTACTGATAGCATTAAAATAATGACTCTTAGAATTTTACAAGGAAAGTAATGTGTCTAAAGAAGAAAATTGGGCTCGATTTTATGAGTTAGTTGGCAGAGATAACCCGCTCAAATCTTTAAATCAAATGGTTCCTCATCTGCTCAAATGTTCTTCACAGCCATTGGATACAGGCGCTTCTGAGAAAATATTAAAAATCGTAAACTCACCGGCTGTTGGGCTTCCCTACCCTATTCAAGACGTGTCTTATGCAGCCGCTGTATTAGGAAAGAGAAAAATCAGAGATATCGCTGTTGGAACCGCTATTTACACTCACTGCCAAAATAAAGAAAAAATGGGTTTCCAAATCTGGAAACATTCTTTTTGCTGCGGCAGAACTGCAGAAATCCTGGCTGAAACTGGCAGTCAAATGCAGTCTGCTGCCTTTGCAGCAGGTTTGCTGCATGATTTAGGCAAGATCCTCTTATATTCAAACAACCCTTCTGCTTTTCAAACCCTGATTGAACATTGGAAAGATCAGAAAGGAAAACTGCGGTGCTGGGAAGTTGAAAAAAAATTGTTTGGAATCACGCATACCGAAATCGGAGCCATGGCAGGAATACTCTGGAACCTCCCCAAGCCCATCTGCCACGGGATTTTAGATCACCACACTCCTAAAAACAAATCCATCCAAAATGAAGGAGAATATCTTTCTCTCATCCTTCATCTCTCAGACTTCATCTGCTGGACGTTGAACCGCCCCTCTGTCACAGGTCCCAATCCTTTCATTTTAAGAAAGCCAGAAAATAGTATTTCTCATCCCCTTTTAACGACTGCTGGAATCAATCCTAAAATCTTCCCTGAAATAGTGGAAGAAATCAAAAAAGAGCTTTTAAAAACGGAAACAACTTTGGAGTGGATTAAAATGTCACTGCAGCATGAAAATATTCCTGATGAAAGTGTTCCAGAATCTGAAAACAATGTGGGAATGGGTTAATATGTTGCTGTAACCGTGATCGAATCTGTATACGGTGAAGGAGAAGCAGGGACGTTCTGCAGCGGGAAAAGTTGCCCATAAATGGTAGCCGTAATATTTCCAGTGTTTCCAGGGGTATAGTTGTAAGTATAAACAGATGTTCCTTGTGTTCCATCTCCCCATATTGTAGTATCAGTACTATCTAAATAAAGATTATAGGCTAAAAGATCTGTGGGAGCAGGACCCATCATATCTCTTGGATTAAAAGAACCTCCAGAATTAACTCCAGGATTAAGGGTAATTTGAATTTGCTGACCAGTACCTCCTCGATTGGATCCCGTACAATGGAATTGGATTGTTCCAGTTGCTGTTGCAGCCACAGGGCTTGTTGGATTATAATTGCCAAAATTAATTAAAGTAGGGAAAATAAAAGTACAACTCACACCAGCTTCACACTGAGAAATACAAAGACAAAACGCAAACCACAGAAAAAAAAGAAAACTCAGCCTTTGAAAAGCATTTTTCTTTCTTTTAACCACAGTCATCCTTCTGACAATCTTTTTTAAGTTTAACATAGGAGAAAAAATTAGTCAACTTTGTAAAGCAATCTTAACAAAATCCTCTGACCCATTAAATTTTTCTGCCCAGGACTGATTTTGGGGCTTTTCTACAGAACCCAACAGGACAGGGAAGGGATGGAGCTGGCAGAAGTTCAGGTGAGAGTCGCAGAGTCATCTTCTTAGATTCAGGGACCACAAACATGAAATGATACAAATGATGGTTGTATTTTAAATAAGCGCGGTGATTTCCAGGGGGGATATTTTCAAAATAATAACTGCCTTTCCCTCCTACCGGAGATCGTTTCCATTTTCCATCCACTAAAACAGATAATTCTCCATACTGCGGAATATAGGGGGTTTGATTCCAGAGCAGATAGATCTTCCCTAAGATCATCTGGAAGCGGTACACCGGGAATACCACAAGAACCCCTCCCCGGTTTGGCACTGCCACTAATTCTGAATTTTTTCGAACTTCATAATTCATCGGAATATCATTCAAATCAATTGAAATTTTATTGTTGTAATACGGCAGAAGTCGTGGAATCAAAAGTTCTCCTTGTGCATTGGTTTTACCAATAAACTGGTTTTCAAAGTAAACCTTAACCCCTTTAAGCCCTGGAACCCGAACAAGGGCAAACCCTTCTTGAACAGACTGCATGGGGTATAAACCCCCACCAATCCCTACAACCCCTCCTGAAACATTGAGCTGGGTTGTTTTCTGCCCCCCAAAATCACTCTCAATCAGCTCGTAAAGACCATCAGGACCCTGATAATCTAATTCTCCATTAAACTGGCTTGCTTGACTCCCTGTCCCTTCTGAGGCTTGAACATTATACCCGAACCCTGTTCCAATGGGAAGCGATTTTTGAACTTCCAGAGAACGGGTCCACTGCCCATTTTTTTCCTGCATGGAAACATTCCCTGAACTGTCTCTCCCAAATGAGAAATTTAAACCCACAAAAAACTGATTTTCAGGTTGTCCCTGGAGAGGAGTGGTTCTCTCGCCTGAGATAAATAAACCAAGCCCATCAGGAAACGTATAAATATCCTGTAGAGAAACTGAATGAGAATCTCCTTGATCCCGATCTTTTAAAAATGAATAGGAAAGGGAAAAATCCCCCAAAAATTTTATCGGAAAACTCAAAGTGCCAGTTTCCTGAAGAAGAGGCCTGTCTTCTTGTGGAGAAAGGCTCAGATTAGCAAAATGAGAGCTTAAATCCTCGAGAGAAAACCCAAGTCCAATACTCCTATTTTGATAGGAATAGCCTAAAAAAGTTCCAAAACCGGAATACCCTGAACTTGTGCTTCCCGCCAGATTCAAAATCACCTGTCCAATGGGAAGTCCAAAAACAAACGTAGGACCCCCATTAACCACTCCTACCCCATCTTCAAAATTTAAACCTGCTGTCAGCCAGCGAGTCAGCCCTTTTTCATCATAACCTATAAAGGCAGGGGAAGTATATCCCCAACTTGAAACCCCTACTCCTTGTCTGATAAACCCCAGATTGTAACTAAATTGTTCCAATCCTTTCTGCAGCAGCTGATTCGAATAATAATAAGGGTATGAGAGCTGCTGAACCTGTCCAAGAGCATTTCGAATCACGACCTGGACATTTCCTGCGCCTGTTACAACAGGCAGATCATTCAGCGTAAATTGACCAGGGGATAAAGAAATCTGATTGGTGAGCTGCCCATTGATATAAACCTGGGCTGTAGAAGGGGTCGTAACAGCCCCTGAAAAGTTTAAAGAAGGAGAACTGATGAAATAAGGGTTCAAAGTAAAATCGCTGGAATAACTGATCCCTCCTAAATAATCGCTTCCTCCTAAGGCTGAATTCGTTTGAGCAAAAACATCTCCCAGGACCAACTGGGTCAAATGGTTCGGGTGATCAATGGTATCATTGGTCAGATCGCGGATCCACTCTCCATGCGGACCTTGAATAAGACTGCTGTACAAGAGAGAATTATTCAGGCTGTATCCTGCTTCCCCAAAAAATGTTTCCTGATTAAAATTCTGAGACTGGAGAGCATAATTGAAGAAGAAACTGCTGGTAGGACTGATTTTAACAGGAGGGAAACCTTGATATCTCATGGTATGACTGCTCATTCCTAAAAGAGAAGGTTCTGCCCATAAACTCAATTCTGCCCTCTGAACATGGAGTTTAAATTTAATTTCAGGAAATAAAGACAGCAGTGAAACATATCTCCTCCCCTGAATTATTTTCCTTATCCCTTTAAAACCGCGAATCCCCGCTTTTTTTAAATCAGACACCAGAACCAGCGCATCTTTTCCTTTTAAAAAAATAAAAATCTGCTGTTTTTCAACCTGGTTTACTTTCAAAAGAACAAGAGCTGGTTCTAAAGCAGAATGAGCAAAAACCGGGGTCCATGACTCCAGGATCAAAAACAAACTGACCAGCAGGAGAGAGCGCAGGAGTAAATCAAACCCGTGTTTTCTTAAACTAAGGAAGACATCCATTCTCAGGCAGCACAAAATGAGCAGTCATGAAACGGGTGAAGCTTCCCCCTTTGTTCAGCCTTCTTCCTTTCAAGAGAAAATAATTCACCTTGGCGGAGATTTTTATTTTTTTTATTTTTCCGCAGACTGCAGCAGGGAGTTTAACCTGCTCAATCCGAGACTCTCCTGGCAGGACATACCACCCCATCAACTTTTTCGAAAAAATCTTTTTCCCATTTCCTGTCGTGCCAGTAACTAAAATCTGCTGAGGAGTATAATAGATGGACCCTGAATTGACAAAAGAAAAAGAAAAAATTTGATGCGAAACTTTTAAATTTGAAATTTTCCCTTTCATGATCTGATTTTGAGGAAGAATAAAAACAGGAACAGACATCGCCAGAAGAAAACTGACCCCTTGACCTGGAGCTGTAGAAGTAGAAAGCTGCCTAACCAATAAACGATAGCTCTTCTCCACCCTGGCAGTGGGCAGCTCTGATCCAATCCGAATAATTCTAGTTCTCCCTGGTGGAATGCTTAAAAGACGGGGAAAATAGATCAGACTGTGAGCTGGCTTCAACAGCATTTTTCCAATTAGAGTCTGTTTCCAGGAATAAAGCCGAACCTGAAAACGATAAGAATGTCTGCCCTGATTCTTTAGTTTTAAATAAGTGATCGGGCGCCTGTAATTAATAAAAATCATAATGGGTCTTACATTAAAAGAAGCAGGAAGAGCAGATTTAAAAAGGAAAAAAGAAAAGAACAGGAGCAGCAAACTCCCTGTCCTTTTACACTGATCTCTCATTCTTTTTTCCGCGTCCGCTTAAAATGTAACAAACACAGTCACCTTATCAGAATAATTACCAGGGGGTTCAAATTCTCCTGCAGGAATCTGTCCATAAACTTTAGCAAGAAAAGTTTGATACGGGACAAGAGACAACACCTCAGGATTATTAATATTCCACGGCTGAGTATAAGTATGATCAGTGTAGAGATCATAAGCTAGCAGATCCCCTTTCCCATTTGACATCATGTACCTATTGTTAGAAGCATATACACCTGAAGAATCGTGGTTCGGGTAAATTGAAACCACTTCCTGATTATCACACAGAACACCAATACTGTTCCAAGATCGAGCAGGAGCGCTGCCATTAGGATAGTACGTTCCAAAATTCAGGTCAGTCGCGGTGACTGTACACTCCCTGGAAGGGATCCGAGCCATCACAGAAAAAGTGGTAGTGATGGTATCAGCGGATGCCGCTAAAACCATGGCACTCAGCAGAAACCCTAGAAGCAGAACCAGATGCTTCATGGCACAGTCCATTCAAAATAATTTGCTGTATTTAGAACTTAGTAAGTGACTTTAATGGTAACAGTGTCAGAGTAAGCAGTTCCTGAAGAGGGCACATTCTGGCCTGCAGGAACCTGCCCATAAATTGTGGTAACTACTGAGCCTCCAGGATAATTGTAACAAGGTGATGTTCCGCAGGTTGGAAGGTTGGAAGTAGCAGGAGCTGTGGTTGGGAAAGGGGTCGTAAGTCCGCTGTCTTCATATAAATTATATCCCAAATAATTACCAGCATTGGCCATAGCCCAAGCGCCAGCCGGCGATAACCCATCATTCGTTCCTACCAAATAGATTGAAATAATGTTGCTGTCCCCTTTGGTGCAGGTAATAGTAGTAGTCGTCTGACCTGTAAGAGCAGTAGGTGAGGTGGGATCATAATTTCCAAAATTAATATTCGCTGGTGTTGAAATATTGCAGTCATTAATCACATATGCCTCCACCTGAAACTGTGCAGTTGCCGGGCTGCCGGCTAAAACCTTCTCAGGCAGAATCCAAAACCCTACTGCAGCAGCCACAAATAAAATCAAAATAAAAGCGCTTAAAAATGTCTTCCTCGTTCTTTTGGTCATGGGTTTCTCCTCCTTTTGATTACCCTTCTCTAGTTCTTTTGATATAGTACTTACTCCTCCTTTTGGTCAGGAGAATACTATCCTTTAGTATAATACCAAGTTGCATTTTTGTCAACTTTGTAAAGAATTCTTCACAATTTATGGAACAGTCAACTTTATTCATAAAAATCTGCAGACATCCGAGAGCTGCTCCCCAACCTGAGTTTGGAGGGTCACATGCTAACAAGGCTTGAGTTCTGACCTAAGCATCATCTCTCAGCCAATTTTCAATCTTTAGTCGTGGAATTCTCCGGAAATGTTTTTCATTTCCAGTAACAAGAATAAGGTTGTGCGAAAGCGCAGTGGCCGCAATCATCGCATCTTCCACCTCAATCATAATTCCGAATCTAGATAAATCAGCTAAAATATCTCCTGCGCAGGAAGCCTCCTCTTGTTTAAAATCAAGAATATTATAGCAGTTTACAAGTTCCTGTTCAATTCTCTTCCAAAGTCTGCCATTATCTTTTTTTCTTATGGCTCCATATCTAAGTTCCATCACGCTAATACTGGCAATATAGAGATCTTCCACAGAATGAGATCGTAATCTTCGAAGAAAAGAAATACGAGGAATTTTTTTGAGAGGTTCGCTGATGATATTAGTATCAAGAAGATACATTCTTCCTCTTTTTTCTCATCATTCGCGGAAACTGCTTCCTGAATGTTTCTATGTCTTCGAAAAACGAATCATCATTATTCAAAAATCCCTTCATGTCACCGGGATGCTTTCTTTTCTTTTGAAAGGGAATAATTTCAACCATAGGCTTTCCTCTTTTTGTGACAACGATGGTTTCCTTTCCAAAAACCACTTTCCCGAGAATTTCCGAAAATCTCTTTTTAGCTTCAGCAATATTCACTGTTCTCTGATGGAGTTCCATATTTCAAATTATAGTCATAATGACTACTTTTGTCAAGGCTGTGACTTCCGAGTCTAAATATCACAAAATGATACCACTCTTCAGAAGGATGGTGACCCTGGCGGGATTCGAACCCGCGACCTCTACCTTGAAAGGGTAGCGTCCTTATACCGCTAGACGACAGGGCCTAATAAACTCTCAAAAATTTCTGTCCGCAAAATTGTTTCATTCGGCTGAAAAAAATAAAATCCTTGATTTTCAAAGGACCGAAAAATTTTTTGTTGAAATTATTAATTCAGCAAATCAACGCAAACCGTCACCTTGAACATCTGACATGATCTGGTTTAAATAAAAAATCTGAAATATCATGATCCTTGCCGCTGACTCAACGGGAAAAATTTTCGAAATGCCTGGCTTTATGCCTCTGGTTCAAACAGGAACAGAAATCAGAGAACCTGAATCTGATGAAATTATGCCGATCCCTGAAGAAGCTTATTTTTATTTTCTTCCCGAACGATTCCCCTGGGTCAGTAAAAACAAAAAAATCTCAGCAGCAGAAAAAGTTTTTCCTGTTTCTGTGATCCTGCCGCAGGGGTACACCAGAACACTCCTGCCTGCTTATGGACCTGAAGATAAACAGCCCTGGCTTCCCTATTTTGGCTATACAGCAGCCCTCCTGAAAAATAAAAAAATTTATGTGGGAGCAGTTCCAACCCAACCGAATCTGGAATGGGCTCCGCAAAATTTTCTCCCTCAAAAAGTAAAAAAACTGATTCAGAAAAAGACGGCTGAAGATCCTGAAAACAAAACCCTGCAGCAACTTGCTTTATGCGCAGAAGAGTATCACTGCTATACCGCTGCAAACATTTTTTTTGAACGGTGGGAAGGAGCTCTTCCTGTTTCCCCTTCCTGCAATTCTTTCTGCAGAGGCTGCATTTCAAAAACCATAGATCCTGGACCTCCCAGCCCACAGGAACGATTCACGTTCATTCCTTCAGAAGATGAATGTTTAAACATCATGCAAAATCATTTTGCGAAAGCGGCTGAACCCATCATCAGCTTTGGCCAGGGATGTGAAGGAGAACCTTCTCTTCAGGGAAATTTGATTGAAACGTTGATCTTAAAAACCAGAAAAAAATTTCCTCAGGGGCAATTCAATATCAATACCAATGGCTCCCGTCCAAAAATCATGGAAAAACTTTTCAAAGCCGGTATGGACAGCATCAGAGTCAGCTTAAACAGCGCCCAGGAAAAATGGTACAATGCCTATTACCGTCCAACAAACTACACCTTTGCTGATGTGTGTGAAACCATTCAGAGAGCTAAAAATCATGGGATTTTTGTTTCTCTCAACCTGCTCTGTTTCCCAGGAGTAACAGACTCTAACCAGGAAATCGTTTCTTTTTTTAATTTTTTAGATCAGGTAAAACCAGATATGATTCAGCTTCGAAATTTAAATATAGATCCCTGGTGTTACTTAAAAGAATGCATCCAAGAAAAAATAACGGGAATTGGAATTCCAAAATGGATCTCGCAAATCAAAAAAGAGTTTCCTCAGATTGCAATCGGCAGCTTTACTCCCTATATCAAAAAAACTCCCCATTAAAAACAAAAACCCACAAAATTGATTCGGATCACGACTCATCATCATTTTAACATCAGTGATCCTGCGGCAGAGATAAGAAATTCTTTTTTTCTAGAGGATTAATCATAAGAATCTCTAAAATATATTCTTTGTGTTCATGCGCTTTCGCAGCGCTGGCACAGCAGTATTCAATGCCACGGTAGCTCAGTCGGTAGAGCAGCGGACTGAAAATCCGCGTGTCGGCGGTTCGATTCCGCCCTGTGGCACCAGAATTCATGCGGGTTGTGTAGTGAAAGTTAAGATTGACTCACCTGTGCTCAATCCCAGAGGCGCTGCTGTGAGAGACTCTCTTCGATTTTAACAACCTTGCAGCAAAACCTTTACAAACTTTTAATATCTCCTTTACAAAATGTACACTATTTTGCCAATCCGAAATGCTACAATAATACTACCATGAAATGCTTTAATTTCTTCATCAGGAAAGAAAAATGTTCATAAGAGGAGGAGGAGGCGCTCCACCGCCCAAACCAACTGGATCTGCAGGATCATCGGGGAACGCCAGTGCAACTGGTAGTGCAGCTCCCCAGAAGCATCAGATGCAGCAAACTTTACCCATTCCTTCCGACGCTTCAGGCAGCAGCCGGCATCTGATCAACACGTGGAGCAGCGCCCTTGGCGCAGCCGGTAATCTTTCCATAGCGGCGCATGCCAGCACAGTAACGGCGCATACCAGCACACTGGACCCTAGCTTCGGCCCGTTAAAGCTCAGCCAAGTCAACAGATTTTTCACCGACCCTGGAAAAGGAACCACTGTCAACCCCAATGGAACCACCACCACCGATCTTGGCGGAGGGGTGAGCCGGGTAACCCTTACAGATACATCCAAAACCCAGCTTGTCAGAGGAATCACTGGTCCTGATGGAACCCCGGTGACCTATCAAAAATCAGGTGCAAATCTAAACTGGAACTTCGATCATCAAATGCAAAGCGCCAGAATTCAAACTGATGCAGGAACCGGAGCCCAGTACGGAACCGCCACGCCCAAGACTCAAGGAACATTTACTGTGAACGGTGATCCCGTGAAATACTCGCAGTTTCCTGCGGGTCAAGACGGAAATCAATTTTCTAAGCTCACCTTCGCGGATCGCAATCCTGCCTATGTGTACAGCCAGGGAGAACTCCCGAGCGAATCGTTAAAAAATATTGCAACCGCGGTTAGAAATGCTCCACCTGAGACGTTTAACAATGTTTCCAGCATAGTGGTTCATCGCGAACTTGGCGGGGGCTTAACAGCTGATGGCACTCCTGGTTTTACCCCAGGATCTGTAACAACAGGAGATCCTAGAGTGAATGTGACCTCCTCTGCCCTTCAAAATTCTGAATATGCAAATAGTCTCTTAACACACGAATCTGGCCATGTCCTGGACAATGCCAAAGGACTTTCCTCGACCATCATGGATCCTGCCAATCCCAACCATTTGCTTTTTGGGAGCGGGCAGCATGTTACGGGAAGCAGTGGAGAAACTGATCTTTCAAAATCTAGTTTTGTCTCAGAATATGCGTCAAGAAACCCGGCCGAAGATTTTGCCACAACACATGACGAACTTGTGAATGGCCTTCGAGCTAGCTACAGCGCCAATAACGGCGGGCAAGAACTCTTCAGCCAGCCATCACAGGATGTGCGGAGTTTCATCGAAGGGAAAGGATACTCTCCCGCCATCACCAACAAAATGATGGCTATAGCCGAAAAAGGATATGACGTGAAGCCGGCAGTGTCCGGGGCAAGTGGTACGGCAGGTGATACGGCAGCTCCAGGCGCTGCTGGCGACACAGGAGCTGCTGGCGCGGATGCGGCGAAAACCTCTTCTGTCCTCGGATCACTTGGAAAAGCTGCGCCCATCATCGAAAAAGTTGGCGGAGTGGCTGGCGTAGTGGGGGGCGGGCTGCAGATAGGAAGCGGGATATCGGAACTTGAACACGGCAAAACACTGGATGGAAGTCTTGACACGGCCAGCGGTGCGCTGACCACAGTGGGAGGAGCTGCACTGGCAACAGGAGTGGGAGCTGTGGCAGCTCCGTTCCTCTTCGGCGCAGGCTCGGCAGTAGGCGGGGTAAAGAATATTATTGACGGCATCCACAGCGGGAACGCTGAAAAGATTGGCGTGGGAGCAGCAGAGGCAGCAGGAGGAGGAATGATGATTGCAGGCGGCGCATTGACTGCCACAGGCGTGGGAGCTGTGGTAGGAGTACCCTTGATGGTAGCTGGGGGGATTGTGGCTGGCGGAGCGGCTCTTTACGATTCGTTCCACAAGCAGATTGACAGTGCGATTTCTACTGGCATTCACGATGTAGGAAGTGGACTGAGCACAGCAGGACACGACGCCGCAAGTGTGGCCTCTGATGCGTGGAACGCAATCACAAGTATATTCTAGGGGATTAAACTATGCGGCTGACGAAAAATAATGATATGATGATAAAAATCATTGGAATCACAAAAAAAAATGGGGAGGTTGTCCCTGATCCGGATAACCTTGTAGCCGAAGTAAATTTTGAGAAAGATCAGCAGAAGGTTAATGTAGATGTCTATAATCCCAAATACGAAAAGTCTTTACAACAATTATTTTCCCATCCTCATCATCGCATCTCTTCAGGGTTTACTACGCCGCAAGGCTCAGTCTTTGAAGGAATAGAAGAGTTTCAGCCCTGGGATCCCGAGGTGATGAAAGTGGTTGGGAACAAACTTTTCGCTCTAGGACTTCGATTTGTGGTGGTTGGCGATACGAAAAAAGATTAATGCTTGACCGCGGACTTATATCCCCGCTCAGGCAACTTTAATTCAGACCAATAAAAAAAGGGTTCAAAACCTGGCAGCGTGCTACTCTCCCACGGAGTTTCCTCCTTAGTACCATTGCCCCTGGTAGGCTTAACGGCCGTGTTCGGGATGGGAACGGGTGTTTCCCCACCGGTATGGTCACCAGATGAACCCTTTTTATCTTATAATCTTCACTCCCCTTTTCAAAGATTGAAAAACAATGGCTTTGGCATCATCTTGCTTTCTTTGAAAAGGGGTAATGGTGGACAAACCTTTTATTTTTTTATGGTTTGTAACCACAGAGTAACAGCCAGCAAAAGCTGGATCCAAGAAGTCTCCTAATAGAGAAGAGATCGGAAAGTCAAGCCCTCGACCCATTCGCACCGGTTAGCTTCAAGGATTGCTCCTCTTCTACATCCGGCCGATTAACCTGGTGGTCTGCCAGGGGTCTTACCCAGTTATCTGGTGGGAAACCTTATCTTGGAGCGGGCTTCTTGCTTAGATGCTTTCAGCAATTATCCCATCCGCACACAGCTACCCAGCTTTGCTTCTGGCGAAACAACTGGTTTACTGGAGGTGCGTCCATCCCGATCCTCTCGTACAAGGGACAGAACTCCTCAAGTTTCCTACGCCCACAGTGGATAGGGACCGAACT
>JAJYZB010000010.1 GCA_021800275.1 bacterium | reverse complement strand
TTTTTTAGATTTTATGGTTTCCTTGAGATTGATGTTAAGTTTGAAGGGAAGGTATTTGAGTTTAGCGGTTCCGTTGAATCCTGATTTTGCGGCTGCTTCTATGATGAATGATTATCCGGCGCAGTGGGGGATTGTTCCGAGAGTAAGCTTGATTTGGTGATAGAGCCCCAGAATCCTTTCCCAAGAGCGTACAAAGAGAAAATTTTATAGATTTGCAAAATTTCGCGCAGTATTTTTGGATTTTTAGTTTTTAAATATTTTTTTTCCAGATTAGTGACTTGAGAGCAGATCTTGGTAAAACGTTTGGATGAAAGCTGCGTAAACTGTTTTTTGAGTTCTAAGGGAGGAGGTAATAATTTTATTGGTTTTGGAGAATGCTTCAAATATGATTTTTCTTCATGTTTTTTAAAAAATTGCAAGAGAGCTTTGCCTGTTTCTAAAGATTTGGAAAAAAACGATTTGAAATCCCTTGGGCTTTCATGCCATACAACAGCATATTTATTAAATCGAACATGCATATTGAGGTCTTTTACAAGCCTGAATCCCAATTCGTAATCTTCTATTGTTTTAAAATTAGGATCAAAAAGTCCTGATTTTAAAAAAAACGATCGCTTGATTCCAAGGTTTGCGGTAATCATTCTAAAACATAGATCTTCTTTATGCTTTAAGAGGGACGGAAAAAGATCTTGCCAGATCAACCGATCGGTTAAACTGGTTTGTGGGGAAGGGAGGATTAACCCCTGTGAAACAATGGAACTAGTTCTGTTTAACAGTTTAACATGATTTTTAATGCAAAATGGGGAAGGCAGAGTGTCATCATCAAAAAAGCATAGAAACTCTCCTTTCCCCTCGATGGCTCCTCTATTTCGAGCTGAACCAGCCCCCTGGTGATTTTGGTGAATCAATCTGATTTCAGGATCTTTAATTTTTTTCAAAAAGGAACGCAGCCGCCGGAATTTTTCCAGCGGCTCCCCGTCATTCACAAGAATGATCTCAAAAAGCTCGGGCGGATAAACTTGTTTTATGCAGCGCCGCAGTGTTTTTACCAAAGCGTTTTCTCGGTTAAGGGTTGGGATGACAATAGTGACACTGTTTTTGAGGCGGGGTTTCATTTGACAATTTTCTGGATAATTTACTCCATACCTTCCAGAATTGATTGTTGTGGAGTCTGATAAAGGGTTCCATGAAGGGACATGCCAGCCTATTCTAGAAAAAAAAAGTATGGGTTTTCCAGAAAAAAATGAGATTCTTTTTTTAATTCCTCCAGGGCAGAATCTCCATTATCCTTCAGGAGAGGCTGGCTCTTTGAAAACGATTTTGGTGTCAGCAGGAATAAAAACCTCTGTGGAATATTTAAATTTTTCTTTTTTTAACGATATCGCTGCTGCCCAGAAGGAACACAAATCCTGCTTTACTGCTGATGATTATAAATTTATGGTTACAAACTGGTATATTGTGGATATCCACGAGTGGCTTTTTACGGATGCAGCCTGGGATTGTCCCCCTCAGAAACCTGAAGCCTACTATGCTTTTTTGCGTGAATCTGGTCTTCCAGAGGCATATATTCAGCTTGTTAAATTCATGCGCTCTCTGATACCTTCTTTTCTTCAGGAGACCTTAAAAAAAATTAGTTGGGATAAGTATTCAATCATTACCCTTTTTACTGAACTTCCATCTCAATTTCTTCCCTGTTTGGCGATTGCCCGATGGATCAAAGAGAACACCCGAGGCAAGACTGTTGTCCTGTACGGATATAATTTCAGCGGTTCAGTAGGAGAGACTCTGATTAAAAAGTTTCCGTATGTTGATTTTGTGGTCAGAGGAGAA
Source organism: bacterium (assembly GCA_021800275.1). Lineage (GTDB taxonomy): Bacteria > Vulcanimicrobiota > JABDET01 > JABDET01 > JABDET01 > JAKAVV01. Next base: position 79,840 of record JAJYZB010000010.1, on the reverse strand, counting down.
GGGGAGAATGTATTTTACAAGTTGATTCATTCTCTTTTAAGCAGAGGATCTGAATATCTATCACTTCCAGGGATTTGTTATCGCGCTAATGGGAAGGTGGTGAGCAATCCGGAAATCCACAGTCCCTATGATGTAACAAAAGCTCCTCTTCCTGATCACAGTGATTATTTCGCAGCCTTTGAGAAATATAAGATGCACTCACAGATTTTTCCCTGGGTAAATTTTGAGGGATCCAGAGGGTGCTGGTGGGGGGAAAAATCGCACTGTACATTCTGCGGGTTAAATGATCGTTTTATTCAATTTCGCTTTAAATCCCCTGAGAGAGCTTTTTTAGAGATTGAAACCCAGGTGAAGCGGCATCGAGTTAGAGATCTTTTTTTGGGAGACTTTATTCTGCCTCCTTCTTATTTTAATGAACTTTTTCCTCGCCTGAAAAGTTTAAACTTGAATTTGTGGTCTGAGACACGAACCGCTTTAAGCAGGGATCAGATTTTTCAGTTGAAGCAGGGGGGTGTGAGATCTCTGCAGCCTGGGATTGAAACTCTGCATGACAACCATTTGAAGTTAATGAGAAAGGGAACAACCGTTCTTGAAAATCTGCAGTTTTTGAAGTGGTGTTTAGAATATGGCATTTTTGTTTATTGGAATTTTTTGACGGGCATTCCTGGAGAGTCCCCACAGGAATATAAAGAAATGGAAAAACTGATCCCTTTCATTACCCATCTTCCACCCCCGAAAGGCATCAGTAGAATGAGACTGGATAGGAACAGTCCTTATTTTGTTCATCCTGAAGAGTATGGGATTTATGAGATTAAGCCTTATCCTGCCTATTCTTTTTTGTATCCCTGGGAAGAGGCGGATATTTTCAGGGTGGCTTATATGTTTCAGTTCAGATCCCATCAGTTCAAGGGAGATCCTGAGAACTATACAAGGGGTCTTAGGGAGAGAGTTTTAGATTGGCAGAAAGGGTTTCGGATGAATTTGCTGACTTATGTGAAGGGTCCCAATTTTCTTAAGATTTATGATAAGAGGGATTCTGGAAGGGTTAAGATGATGACATTGGAGGACAGACAGATGGAGATTTATCTTTTATGCGATGAAGCTAAATCTCCAAGGGTGATTCTTGAGGAGTTGAGGAAAAGAGGGGGTTTAAAGTTTTTTGATGAAGAGGAGATTATTAGTTTTTTAGATTTTATGGTTTCCTTGAGATTGATGTTAAGTTTGAAGGGAAGGTATTTGAGTTTAGCGGTTCCGTTGAATCCTGATTTTGCGGCTGCTTCTATGATGAATGATTATCCGGCGCAGTGGAGGAGTGAAAAGGTTTTATATGCGTAGATTCCTTAGACAGAATAGACTTTTTATGCTTTTTTTGACGATTCCTGTTCTTTTAATTTCATGTGCGAAAAGATTTGGCACTGGAGTAGGGCAGACAGCCTGGTATTTTTCCAGGTGCGGCACTTCATATTTGTATCAACAAATGCCAGATACCTCGAACGTTCCTTCCCGTTATCTTGTTGAACTCCAGCAGAAAAATTTTCTTTCCAAAACGGCAGAATTGAAAAAGATTAATGAGGAGTATGCGGGAACACGACTGCCTCCAGAGGTGGAAGTTAAAATTCTAAAAAATGGGGTTGAAGGTTTTAAAAAAGTTCAAATTTTACAGGGACCATTGAAAGGAACAAAAGGATGGATTGATAGTCTTTACGATATCAGCCGTGAGTACGGAAAGTTTTACATTTTGTTTCTGGGCACTCCTGAAGATAAAAAGAAGAGCGATGCTGCGGTGTTTAAAACCGCTGAAACTTCGGATATTTCTATCCAGGATGTTTTATCTTCGCAGCATTATCGGAAATATGTCGCAGCCCCAGTTCGATGGGAAGGGGAAGTTATTGGCATTAAACAAAAGCACAACTTTATGTCCATTCAATTGAAATCAATTAACGTGGGGAGAAATTTTCATTTTGACGCTGATTATCAAGGATCTGGCAATTTTGAACTTCACAGTCATCTAGTAGTTTTTGGGCGGATTCTTAGTTTTTTGAACCCTCGTGCTCAAAAGGAAGCTGCTGTGATTCCAATTGTGGCTGCAGTGAAGATTCAGCAATAAGGGAAACCCGATCGCCTTTAATAAGTTCGCTTAAAGTATTGGGTCTTCCATTCCATTTGACACGGTAAGCAGAAGTTTTATTTTCCAGAGAAATTTTTTCTCCATTTAAAACACCTATAAAAAACTCCCAGATATTGTAAGATAGTCGAATGATGCGGTCTTCTTCTGGAAAAGGTCCGCCCGCCAGAGCTCTGCTTAAATTCAGCCCATCATCAAGCAGGGTTTGTGAAAATTTGATTTTTTTCTGTTTCATCCAGTTTTGAAGCAGGATTTTAGATTCTTTATAAAAGTCATCCAGTTTGTTCTCATAGAGAAGTTTGAGATAAACAAATTCGTACGGAGTCCACCAGAGATTCATATACTGCTTCTCTCCTTGAATAGATTCTTCTCCTCCATTTTGTATTTCCCGAGCATTGCCGCTGAATATTTTCTGAACTTCATGTATCACTGGAAATCGCTGATCTGTGTTTTCTTTCATGTACAATTCAATAAGTTCGCGGTAGTTTATTGAGCCGCATTCATGCAGCAGAATGAACGGGATTTGCAAAAGCCTGGCAAAATAATACAAGAGGCAGGTAAACTCACAGAAGAGTTTAGTCTTAATCCAATCTTCAGGAGGCATGGTGGCTGTTCCAACAACGGTTTGGTAAGTTTCCCTGGGCTCTTTATCCTGTAGATGAGATGAGTGCAGTTCTTGTGGTTTTGTATCAACAATAATGAGCCCATGCTGTTTTTGATATTCGGGATTTCCAACTTCAGAATTGGGTAGAATGCGGAGAAAAAAGAAGTTAATTTTGTTGTGCTGTCCATTTTCAATCAGAGTTGAAATTCCATCGCAAAAAGAATCGTAAGTTTCTCCTGGAAGTCCAATAATGATGTCTGTATAAGTGTTTATCTTGTCGTTTGTGAATCTTTTCTGAAGTTCGTGATAAGATTTAAGAGAGATGTTTTCTCTTCTAACTTCTTGAAGCGCTTTTGGATTTAGAGATTGGACGGAAATCGTGACTCCCCATCCCATCCCTGAACTTTCAAGCATTTTTTGAATTTTATAAACCTGTTCTGTCGCATTTTTAGTATTTAGGACTTCAAACAGTTTGGGATATCCATATTTTTGTCTTGTTTCAACCATTTTTTTAGCGATCAGCAGATCTCTTTTAAGAATGCCGAAATTTGCGTCGCAGCATAAAACCTGGGCAATGCGATTTTCTCCGAACCATTCGATTTCCCGCATGATTCGTTCTTCATCAAAAGAATAAATTTTGCTTTTGATGGCTCCTCCCCAATCGCAGAAAGAACAGGAAAAAGGGCATCCTCTGTTAGTTTCCCACAAAGCCGTCCACTGGGTGTCAGGTTCATTCCGCATCATCGGTAAAAAGATCTCTTTTAAATAAGGAGAAGGAATTTCAGAAAGATTTTTCAAGCGAGATCTTTTGGGATTTTGAATGAATTTACCATCTTCTGATAAATAGCTGATGCTCTGGATTTCTTTCCAGTTTTTAGTTTGATATTTTTCCAGGATCTCTAAAAATACGGATTCTCCTTCTCCATGGCAGGCAAGATCCACAAAAGGATTTATTCTATGAAATTTCTCACATAAAACAGGATGGTCAGGAATTTGAGGTCCGCCAAAAACGATCAGTAGATTTGGGTTTTGTTTTTTAAGTTTTTTTGCGATTTCTCGTGACAGGTTCGTATTCCACACATAAATACTGAATGCTGCAATATCAGCCTCTTTTAGTTTATGAACTGCTTCCTGCACGTTGACTCTTCTGTAAATAGGAGTTGAAAACTCGTAAAATTCAGGGTTTTTTGCATGACTCTGGGTATAGGTCTGCAGAAGAGCTGCTCCATAAGGCAGATAAGACTCTCCCCATGGCCTTGGGTCAAAACCGATCTGTATCGTGGAAATTTTAATTTTTTTCATTTGCAATATAGACGTTGAGCTTTGGGAGCAGATTTTTTTTCAGTTTTTCGCAGAAGTGATTGTATTCTTCTCCTTTAAAAAGAATTTGCTTGTAGATAGAGGGGATCTGTTTTTGGGCATAATGGAAAATATCATTCGCTTTTTTGTTTCCATAAAATGATTTTATGAGATATAGATAAAATAATGCCATATTCCTATTTGAGAAATTCTTTAGGAAAAATTTTTGATGGATTTTTACAAATTTCCATGCCTGCTCAGGATGTCCTGCACGAGCAGTTCTTAGAACGGTCTCAGCCATTTTGATTGGATTCTTTTGAGACGTCGCTGAAAAAGTAATTTTTTTTTCTTCCAAAGTTAGATTTTTCATGCAGCCCGAGAATTTTTCTATACCAGCAGGTTTTTCATTTTTGAACCGGGCTAAAAAGAGAGACAGCTTTTTTCTCAGCCTGAGAATGCCTGGATTATCCTTCCATTTTTTTCTCTTTTTTAGTTTTTGGTAAAGTGGTGTTAAAAATCGAACTGCAAAATCTTTGAATCTTTTTCGTGAAGAAGCTTTAACTTCTAATCTATCAATAAATTGAAATTGTTTTAAAATTTCTTTCCATGGGGCGGGGTTGGTTGAATTTCTAAATTTACAGATAAGATTGAAGTAGTTTTTTGTCGGGTATTCGTCATTTTCAAGGAATGCCCAGGTGTCATTTAAAAAATTAATTTTTCGAATTGAAGAGAGTTGGTTGAAATTTTTCAACATACTTCTGAAAAGCGCTGAGTTATAATGAATTCTATAATAGCCTTGATGTCGAAATAGAACAAGAGAACCGCAGGTATCAGGCTTGAATAGGATTTTCTTTTTTTTCCAGAGGAGGATTTTTTTTTCTGACAATAGATTTGTGCTGAGTGTTAAAAAAATAGGGGTTTTCCAAAAATAATTTTTAGCTGCAGGGGAAAACGAAAATCTTGATTCTCTTAAAATCAGCACTTCTCGATTCCCTGAGCAGGAGGTTTTCGCAAAAACTTGAGGGAAACCAGGCTGGACGATCCATCTTTCAGCCATTGAAGAAACGGGTTTTCCTGAAGCCTTTCCCAGGGATTTCCAAAGATCTTGAGCATTTGTGCTGCTGTATTGAAATCTGTGAATATAGAGATCTACTCCTTTTTGAAATGTCTTTCGCCCTAGATACAGTTCAAGCATTCGAAGGATTGCCTGGGCTTTCCGATAAATGATAGGTGTGAATGCATCCAAAGCAAATCTTCCCTTAAGAACTTTTCTTTTAACCGGGCGCGCAGCTTTGAAAGAATCTTCTGTCATGGTTTCATTTTTATAATAAATATTAGTCAGTCTAATATGCCATTGGGGATTAAAATGTCGAGTCTCTTTCTGCATCAGCCAGTTTGCAAATCCTTCATTTAGCCAGATATTGTTCCACCATTTCATCGTGACTAAATCACCTGTCCATTGATGGGCTATCTCATGACTTATGAATTCGAAGATCATAGGTTTTAAGTCATGAGAATGAGGGTTTAAAAGCAGAAGAGAGGGATTAAATGTAATTGCCCCCCAATTTTCCATGGCTCCACCAAACCCTTCTGGAACTGCGATGAGATCCAGTTTTGGGAGGGGGTAGTGATAGCCGAAATACTGGTCATCATAATGCAAGTCTTTCTCAGCTGCATGCAGCGCATATTCACCACTATTTTGTTCTCCTTCAGGAGTAATGACACGAATTTGAATTCCGTCTGATTTCCCTGTGATCGATTCAAGTTTTCCAATGGTTAATTCCACCAGATAAGTGGACATTTTTGGGGATGGAGCAAAGACCATTATTTTTTTTCGAAAGAAAAGGGTTGTGGTTTTGACAGGCATGTTAGAGACAGCCGAGAATGACCTCGGTATTTCTGCTGAAATTTGAAATGTTGCTTTAAAATCAGGATTATCCCAACAGGGGAACATTCTCCTGGCAGAAGCAGGTTCAAACTGTGTTGAGAGAAGGACAGTTCTCTTTTTTTTTAAAGGAACATAAAAAAAACCCATGGGTTTTTTTTTGAGCTTTCCTTCCCAGGAGATTTTTAAGATATGAATTCCTTTTTTGATCGGTTTAGAAAAAACCAGGAGCAGAGTTTGGGCTTTAGGATCAACAAAAAACTTTACTTTTGAGATTGGATCTGTCAGCATGACTTTCTGTATTTTCAAGTTTAATGAATTCAGCGCGATTTTTTTGGCGGGTTTTAAAAAATTTAAATCTATTTTTTCTCTCCCGTAAAAGCGATCGGTTTTTAAATTGGGATTGATGAAAATGAAATAATGAAGAGGTCTAACACTAAAAGATATATGAGGACGTGAAAAAGCGCTTTCACGTTTGGCTGTGCTGAGCGCTCCTTTTAAGAAGGGTTGGGGAAATCCTCGGAAATTTAAAATCATTCTAGAAAGAATTAGAAAGAAGAAAAACAACCTGAAAAATTTGCGAAGCATCTGGATTCTGCTTCTCACCGGGGCAGAAAAGCAGCTCTCTCCTCCTCTGAAAAATTAGAGATAATCCTTTGAATTTTAAGAAAAGCGTCTTTCAGCATTTGTTCTTGTCTTCTGATTTTAAGAAGATCGGTTTTAGCTTTCATTCCTTTTTTTCGACATTCCTCAGGATGAGAAAAGACCTTTTTTAGAGCGGAAGATACTGATTCTTCTTCTGATTCTGCCTCAAGTTTCCATCCATTTTTTTTAATCCTGGCGCGAATTAAAAAGGCTGAAGTTGAATTGAGAAAATCCATGTGTCCGCCAAAATCAGTGGTCAGGATCCCTTTTCCCATAGCTGCTGCTTCAAAAAGATAAGGGACAAAGCTTTCCCCAATACCTGTATAGAGGACACAGTCTGAAGAAGCAATAAATTTTTGTCTTTCCCATGGAGAAGAGTACATCACAGCAGCGATCAGAGGAGTTCCTGGTTTTCCTATTTTGTTGTCCCATTGGCGCAGCAAGTTGTGCATGACTGCTTTTTTTTGTTCAGGGAAACCCAGAATTAAAGCGACATGATTTTCTCCTTGAAAAGTTTTTAAAAAGGAAGTTATCTGGATCTCTAGATTTCTGGAGTCAGGAGTATGGCCGACATCTGAGAAAAAAGAAAAAATTTCAGGAGAATGGAATTCCGGGTGGAGGAGGGCTTTGCTGCAGTTTTCTATAGGGAAAGCATAAGGAAAAATAGAGATAGGCGCTTTAGATAAATTTGAATTTTCAAAAATAGTCTTGTCAAATTCAGAAGGAACCCAGATTTCTCTAAAACCAGCCAGTGATGCTGGGGAATCTTTTAACAAAGACACAGCGCATAAACCAACAGGGTACAGAGATTCAAACATCAGATTTTTTTCAGAAGGGAAAATCCGGATCTCCACAGGTGACTCGGATTCACTGCTGCAGAAAGGTTTAAGGGCTTGCAAAAAAGGGGCAGACAGCTCTTCTTCCCAGAAGGAAGAACTCTTTTCAGATCTCAGTTTAACGGGCCATTTGATAAGAGCGTGATGAATCTCATGGTCGGGAGTAGTGAAAATGGATTGTTTTACAGGAAGATCATAAAGTTTACACCACGCTCCTTCTTTGGCTGCATAAAGTTCGATATCATGATAAAATCCCTGCAGTTCTTCCCATATTTTTGCAGCTCCTAAAACCTGCGCCTTTGTCTGACAAACCTTTAAAGCAGAGATTTTTTGTTTGAATTCTGAAAGGGTCATTGGGGTAAACTGGCGGATTGATTTTACAAGCCATTCTCCATGCCTTTTTAACAGGCAGAAATTTTCATGGGAAACAACATCAGGATGATGGATTAAAAAATAAAGCATTCCTTTTGAGCCTGCGAAGTTTTCAGATGCGACTCCCTGATAATCCTGCTCAGGTTTATAATGATAAGCCAGTGCCTCTTTAGAATATCTCAATTTTAAATTTCTCAAAGTTGTTAAGCGATAACCGCATTCCACATCTTCCCAACCATACTGATCGATCTCTTCCGTGAAAAGCTCGGCTAGAAAATCTTCTCTCGGAACAGATAAATTGAAGGTATGGACATTGCAGTGATTCATTCCTGAGGAATCATCTCTGCGGGCTTTTGTAATATCCACCAGTCTTATGCGGTCCAACAATGCTGTTCCAGGAGCAGGCAGAAGTTCCCCCTGGACAATGCTTTTTGGGTATAAAAGGTGGGTTTTTACATGAGCCTCTACGTACGTTGGAACAGGAAATACATCATCATCCAGAATAATGATATATTCTCCACTGGCTTGTTTAATGGCAAGATTGCGGCTGGCGGAAATACTCAGCCCTTTTCTATAGGAGTATTTTAATGTGTATGGTAGTTCTGCAGACAGCTTTTGAATTTTCTTTTGAGTTTTATCTGTTCCAGCGTCAATCACAAACACTTCTATAGATTTTGCGGGATAGGTTTGACAGGCAAGATGTTTTAGCGCTATTTCAAGAAAGGAAAAACGATCTTTTGTTGTAATGACAACACTCACAAAAGGGATCTTCTTTTTCTCCATATTTCATTATTGATTCTAAATTTTCAGATTTCATCCTGTCAGCGCTAGAATTTTCAAGGGAGAATAACCTGGGATTGTCTGCGCCAGGATTTGATAGAGAAAAATAGAAAATAAACTTTATGGGTTTTGATCCCACTGTATACATCGCTTTTCAGGAGAAGGGACCAGAGGTTAAGGATTTGAAATCAGAGGATCTGGATGTTCCTTTTGATTCCAGAGTTTATGAAAATCAGGGGAAAAAGTTTCTAGAAGAAGGAGACCTGAAAAAAGCTGAAAGCTTTCTCGTAAAAGCCCTGGTTAAAGCCCCTTGGAATGACAGACTTCATTCAGCTCTGGGAAATCTTTATTTAAAAGCGAACAAAATCCAGGCAGCTGTTCAGGAGTTTCAATCCTCTCTTAACTTAAATCCCCACAGTGAAGAAGCTCTTTTAGGGTTAAGCCTTGCCAGTTTTATGATGGGAGATTTCGAGAAGAGTTTTCTATATCCAAAAAAAATTTTGGAATTCAGCCCTGAAAGCGATGATGCTTTTTCCTGGTTAGGAGTTTTATCATTGAAAAAAGGGGAATTTTTAAAAGCCCTTCAAAGTTTTGAAATGGCGTTAAACATCAATCCCAACAATCTAACAGCTCATCTTGGGAGAGGCCATGCCTTTGCAGCAGCAGGATTGCTGAAGGATGCCGTTTTTTCTTTTGAAAAGGCTGTTGAATCTTCCCCTGAAAGCGTAGAAGCTTATACGGGTTTGAGAGATTGTTTAGAATTCATGGGCGAAAAAGAGCAAGCTGAAAGGATTTCTAAATTTTTATTAAAAATGAAAACCTGAGCAAGCATGTAGTTTTGATTTTGGCTTTTGATTGAGATGAAAGATATTCTGTTCAGCATCGTTATTCTCACTTATAACAATCTGTATTTTACTGAGCAGTGTTTGAAAGCAGTGATCGCGCATACTCACTCTCCCTATGAGCTGATTCTTATTGATAATGGTTCTACTGATGCGACGGTAAAATTTCTCAAGGGTTTAAAACTGCCTTTTATGAAAAAAAAAATCAATTCAATGAATCTGGGTTTTGCTAAAGGAGGAAATCAAGGAGCAGCCCTGGCAGAAGGAAAGTATCTGGTCTTTTTAAACAATGACACGCTTCCAGAAGAAAACTGGGTGGAAGAATTGGGGTTTGCTATTGAAAAATTCAACAGGATCGGGATTGTGGGAAGTCTGCTTCTTTTTCCTGATAGAACCATTCAGCACTCAGGCGTGGGTTTTGGTCCCCCGTATTATGTGCACCACCTGTATAAAGGGAAAGAGGAAACTTATCCACCAGCCCAGACTCCTAGAATCCTCCAGGCAGTAACAGGAGCATGTCTTCTGATCCCGAGAAATCTATTTTTTCAAGTTCATGGGTTTGAAGAGAACTATTTGAATGGATTTGAAGATTTGGATTTGTGTTTTAAAGTTCGAAAACAAGGATATCGGATTCTTTACTGGCCTAAAAGTGTTCTTGTTCATTTTGAATCCCTTTCTTCGGGAAGAAAAAAGTGGGACGAAAAAAATCTCCAATTATTTAAAGAAAAATGGGATGGGTTCGTGCTCCAGGACATTCAGTTTTATCCTTGAGCCTATTTTTTCTTTTTGAATTTGCTGGAGACGCTCTGCAGCACGTTTTGAGCTAGACTGAATAAGATTCATCAAAACATATTCTCTGCTTTTCATTCCTTTTTCTCGGAGTTCAGCAGGATGTTCATACACCCATCTCAGGAAGGATTTCACTGAATTTAGAAAATCAGGTTTTTGGGGGTCTGCCTTAATAAGATAAGAAAAATTTCCGTTTAAAAGATTTGAGATTTCTTCGTTGTACACTCCAGCGCCAGGTTTAGCGCACGCCATGGCTTCAAAGAATTTTCGGGAGTAAAATCCATCTTCTCTAGTGTTAATGACAATGTCAGAAGAATTTAATAAGGAAGCAAAAGTATTTTGGTCGCAGCAGCTCCAGAAAAAACATTGAGGAGGATTTTGAGTTTGTTTAATATTGGGTTTCAGGCTTTTTAGTACGGAAAATTCTTTTTGGATCAGGTTAAGAAGAACAGGCTCCCCGTTCTTAAATTCTTCGTGATAAGCCTGGATTAGAATATCAGTCCATAAAGAGTCAGATTCATCGTGAATCACAAGAATAGAAAATTTTCCAGGAAATCTGTGTCGAGTAAAAGGAGATGGCTTAAAAATAAGAGTGTCTATGCTCCAGTCCATAACAAAGATCGGGATACGGCATCCTTTTTGCAGCAAGAGTTTTCTGAAATTAGAAACAGGAACCCAAATTTCGTCTGTTTCTTTTTCTCCGCCCGATCTCATCCATTGGAAAGTTGACTCAATTTCTTCACAGTAAGTTATTTTATAAATCGAAGAGTTTTGACAAGAGTGCTTCAGGTTTTGAAAGTTGTTTTTTTTAAGCCAGGGAATTGGCAGTTTGTCAGGGCTTTCAAAGACATAGATAATTTCAGGGTGAGAAGCGAAATAGATTGGGGCAAGCTGGAACTCTGATAAACTTTTCAGCGCAAGAACAAAATCCGCGAAGCTTTTACAAGAGTCTAGATTACCTATGTGTTTTAATAGTTCGTAAGGAATAGAGAGATTGAATGGAAGAGGGATCTGGCATAGAATTCCATCTGAAACGTTTTTAAAAAGCTCCATTTTTTCATTTGGAAACAGAAAGGAGAAATTTCCCTGGACTATGCTGTAAGGGAACTTCTCGTGAAGTTTAAGATGCGGGCTGAAATTCAGTCCCTTTATTCTTGCTTTTTCGTGAATAAAAAGGATAATTTTGTCGAATCCATTTTTTTTATTTTTTTTTAAGGATTTATTCCAGTTAAAATCAATACCCCATCTGACAATTTCAAGTTTTTTCAATTTGGATAAACCCTTCTCTGTACAGAAATCCAATCTGCTTTAAGACCTCTTCAGATGCTGCTGTAAAAGAAAACTCGTTTTCAAGGGCATACGCATTGATCAATGACAGAACAGAACATGGTTCTTCGATTTTTCCCCAGATCCATCGCGCTGTCCCATCAAGCTGGATCAGTCCTCCATCACGAGGTTTTCCCAGAATTATGCTTTCTCCACATTTTGCCCATGGGACAAAGTGATTTCTGGAAAGAGCTCCTTTTATCTCTTCACCAGATATCATCTTTTCTAAAGGTTTTTCTTCCTCTTTTTTAAATTTTTCATTTTCATGAGACAGATGAACGCCTTTTAAAGCGATCCCGAGTTCTCTGGTATCTTCACTGCTCCCTTGTTCTGAGGGGATCCAGGCTTGAGTTTTCAATTTTATCTCCATAATTCCAGATTTTGGCTGAATTTGCAGCCAGATTTCTTGATTTCCTCTGCTGGTTTCAAAGGTTAGAGATTCCTGCTCCGAGATTAACTCTATTTTCTTTTTTTTCTCTGCATAAAAGTTTAGAAAGATCCATTTTTCTTTATTGGCTTTTAATGACAGGCTTGCTTCTTCTTTAGACCACCTAAAAAAGGGTGGATATTCAAGAGGATACCATCCCTCTCCTAATTGAACATGATCGTTTTCTCCCATCACAATATAAGGCTTGGCTGCGTCTTTTATAAAAAGATTTGAGTTTAGTCTTTCTTTGAGATCCTCTCTGTTGAAAAATTTCTTTATAAAAGGATATCGAATAAAGTCTCCCCTTTGCGCGATAAGGACAATGTGGTCTCCTGAGAAGTTTCCGATAGGCTGATCCAGCAGAATGCGCATTAAATTGGACAGACGTGATTCCTTTAAAAAGAGTTCAGGAGGTTTTTGTGTCAAATCCTGTGTCCACAGTCGAAGAATAGAAAGATTCGCCGCTGCAGCAAGCTCTTGGATTTCTTCGAGCGTAAAGCCAGGGATTGAGTGGGGGACAGTTTTTCGTAAATTCCAGAGTTCCTCAATTTTTTCAAAATTTTCACCTATAAAGCCATCAAAATTGTTTAAAATTTTTAAAAAGATGTTTTTGCAGACGAAGATGAAAAAACCACCAGGCTTCAGCCAGGAAGCAGCAGTGTAAAAGAAGCGGCATGGGTTTTCAAGAGAGATGTCAGGAATGTCCATGCAGACCAATGCTTTAAAAGATTGGTCGTGGAATGGTTTGGAGTTTTCAAAAACATTTTTTTCATTTTTCAAGGGGAAATAAGAAACTGCCAGTTTTGACGGTTGAAACACTTCTTCGAGGAATTTTAGAAGAGAGGGTTTGTCCGCCATCAACAGGATGGATTCTTTCTCAGTGAAGGGCAGGCGCTTAAAAATGTTTTCAAGCAAAAGATGAATTTTTTCCATTATCAATAAATTGTATAATAATATGATAGCTCCTACTTGTCATATAAAAATTGGGGAGATAGTTGTTCAGATATTCTGCGAGAATGAACCTATTTTTGAATGCCTGAGGGAATCCTTGTTCCTTGAATCAGAGGAAAAATTCAAAAAAACAGAATCTGACTTCAGTTTAATCATTCGGAATGGAAGCAGTACGTCTCGCGAAAAATTCTTTTTTTTAAAGTCTTATCCATGGGATTCAAAGGATACGTTCTATTTTAAGTCTGAGACTGAACTGATGTTTGCTAAAGGAGAGGATTTAGACGTGGTTGGAATTCTAAATTATCCTCAAAAAAATGGAGAGATTTTTATTTTTAAAGAAGAACCTACTTTCGAGAACGCGCGCATTGTTTGTTTCACTCTTTTAAAAGAGGCGGGCAAGATTTTTGGTTTTTTCCCTTTCCATGCAGCAGCTCTAGAAAAGAATGGGAAAGTGGTGCTAATTCCTGCTCCAGGGGGAACAGGAAAAACAGCTCTTACTCTTCAACTGTTGGAAGATTCTTTTTCTTTTATATCAGATGACACTGTTTTTTTACATGCACCACATGGGAAAAGACTAAGTGTTATCGGATTTCCGGGAAAGCCGAAGGTTGACTCTGGACATTTGGCATTGTTTCCACATCTCAAAACTCTTTCAGAAAACATGGAAGATCCTGCGGGCAGATGGTACATAGATTTGAATCAGAATCCAGACGATTGGATGAAGCAGGAAGGGAGTATAGATTTAATTATTTTTCTGGTGCGAGGGCGGAGTTTTTTTTGCAGAGCAGCGCCTGAAGAGGCTTTAAAACGTTTAATCTTAGGACTTATTCTGCCTGACTCGAATCCGAAATTTTTTCAAAGTTACTTTTATCACATTTTAACTCTTGCCGACAGCAGGAATTCCTATTTTTTAGGGAATGACTCATTAAAGGCTTTGAGTTTTAAAATAGAGAACCTTTTGAAAGAATGAAAAAAAAAGCATTCATGTCTCAAAAAACAGAAGATTTTTTCCCTGTGCGGAGTTCTTTGCTTTCCTGGAAAGAAAAGGCAGATGAAGTTTTTCTATTTCATTCTTTTAAAGGGGAGTTTTTTACTCTTTCAGAATTCAGAGCTGCAGTATGGAAACGATCAAATGGCAGACGGTCCATCGGAGAAATAATTCACGAAATTTCTGCCGCTTTTCATCTTACAGATGAAAAGGCTTCCCTGGAGGTCATTTCAGCCCTCGATTATCTGGCTGAAAACATGTTAATTGAATTTTTCCCTCTGCCCTTTTCTGATAGACATCTCGAAAGAAGCGGTTGAACTCAGGGTAATCCAGTCAGGAGTTATAGAGTATTGGATATTGTCAGCCTGAGCTTGATTGCCGTTTTTTTAGCGAGTTTTAATTTTTTATACAGAAGTTGGCGGGAAAAGAAAAGAGAACGCTGGCTTGAAAATTTGTCCAGTGGTTTAAAAGCTGTGTTGTCAGTAGATAAACACTCAATGGATTATCATGTATATAATTTAAATGGATTCTATCAGAACATTCCTTTTCAGTGCGCTTATGTAAAAGGACTGTGGGGAAAGCCTTCTTGTTTTAAAGTCATGATTCCAAGTCGTTTGTTAGATTTTTTTTTGATTCAGCCCGCTTCCAAAAATCAAGAAAATCACCATGAACGTATGGGACTTGATCCATTGTTTCAAGTTCAAGGAGATTCTGATGAAGAAGTAAAAAAATGGCTTTCCAATTCTAAAAATAAAGATACCCTGTTGAAACTTTTTAAGATGGGAATTCAAAGGATTGAAACGAAAATTGAAGATGAGAAAAGAATTCTACAAATAACGCTGGTTTCCACAGATAAATCCGGACAAACTTTTTTTTGGGTTACTGCTAAATGGGTGAAACAATCGCTAACTTTGATGAGTGAGCTTGTTTAGCGCCCGTTTAAGCGTATGTCAGCAGTTCTTTTTTTAATTCTTTGACTGCTTCCACCATATTCTTAAGTTTGGTTTCAGATTCTTCCAGTGTCCTGGTTTTTAAGCCGCAGTCAGGATCTACATAAATTCTTTCAGGAGGAATGACTTCAAAAATGGTCTGAATTCTTTTTTTGATTGTTTCTTTTGGTTCAGCAGCATGGTTGTGCACATCTAAAACTCCAAGACCGATTTCTTTTGTGAACGGAAACTTTTTAAACAATTCAATCATGTCATAGTCCGAATTTGCCATTTCTAAATCTAGCTGCTGAACGGGCAGATCTAAAAGTTTGGGATAGAGTTTAGCAAATTCTCCATAACACATATGGCTGATTGTTTTTGCTTTTAGATTCTGGGTAACTCTGCTTAATGCCTCAATAGCTAGGGGCAGTTCTTCTGGTTTTGTGGATACAGCAGGTTCGTCAATCTGGATGCAGACTGCTCCCGCTTTTTCTAATGCTAGAGCTTCCTGGGCGATGACTTCGGAGAATGCCAGAGCAGTGTCTCTTCGGTTTGAGTAATACTCGTTGAATGACCAGTCCATCATCGTATAGGGACCTGTCAACATCCCTTTCACCGGTTTATGGGTGAGAGATTGCGCATATTTCCACCAATCCACTGTGATTGGACCAGGCCATTCTAGTTTTCCAATAACCACAGGTTTACGATAATATCGGTTCCCATAAGAGCGAACAAGGCCTGAGATCTTGCATCCTGTAAGGTGTTCTGCAAAGAAAGTTGCCATATCCCCTCTATACATTTCGCCATCCACCAGAATATCAAGTCCTAATTTTTCTTGAAATTGAATGATCTCTTGAGTCGCTCTTTTTTCCAATTTTTCGAGTTCTTCACGGGTAATTTCTTTTTTTGAAAATTGTGTTCTGGCTTTTTTTAAATAATCTGGTTTAGGAAATGATCCAACTGTAGTTGTCGTTAAAAATGTTTTTGGTAAATTCACAGCAGCCTCCCGTGGTTATCCTTTTTTTGTCGAAGAAACAAGATCTTTAGTCAATCCTGCGATTAGATTTAGTTTTTTTACTGCAGAATTGTATGGCAGAAATTCTAATCCGCAGGAGGGGTTTAAAAATTGAATGCGGTCTAAGTTTTTTTCAAAAGATTCAAGTAGATTTCTTAGATCTTCTTCATTTTCCATTTTTGTATTTCGGGCATCAACAAGACCAAGAGCCAGATCTTTAGCAGAGCGCTTATCTCGAAGCAGTTGAATGTTTTCTGCGCTGCTGACCAAATCTACTCCTAACCCATGAATTGGGAGGTTTTGCAAATCATCGAAAGTTTTTGAAAGGCTGGAAAAATAAGTATAAACATAAATTGTGGAATGAGCCAGTGGAGTGGTGCAGATTTCGATGGCTTTTGCTGCCAGTTTGAAATCTTCGGGATAAAGAGGAAGAGAGGGCTCATCAAATTGTAAAAATTTTGCCCCTGCCCCTTCTAATGCCTTCGCTTCTTTTGCCAGCGCTCTGGCAAAGTCCAAAACTAGATCTTCTATTTTGCTGTAGTGTTGGTTTTTGCTCAATCTTCCTAATGTATAAGGACCAGGAAGAACCACTTTCAATGAGGCAGTTTTGGGGACAGACCTGAGAGCGAACTGAAAATCGTGGACTAAAACAGGCTCAATCCATCCAACAGCAGACTCAACAACAGGCTGACGATAATAAACATTATTGTCAAAGAATCTCAGCAGACCATTCACGGAAATTCCTTTGAATTTCCTGGCTGGCCAGACCAGAGGATCATCCCATCGAATCTGTCCGTCTGTGATCAGATCAATCCCAGCATTGATCTGTTCCTGAATGGCTTGTTGAGTGACTGCATCCTGTATTTCCTGGAGATCTGCCTTCAGAATTTTTTGCTGTTGATAAGCTTCAATTCCTCTCCTCAATTTTTGCTGTTCATGGGAATCCCCGACCTTAGGGAAATTTCCGACCACAGAAGATTTCATTTGTCCCTCCATTATAGCAGTGTTTTTTTCAATTCACTGTTCCATTCATTTTTCCTGCGAAAACATCAAATTGCGTTTTGAAAATTTATTTTTCTCCCAAGAAAAAACTTTTGATTCTTTTTAGGATCAATAGTCCTGGAGTTTGGGATTCCTGTTCTTCTTTCGTTTCAAGGGCTTCGAGTTCTTCCTGAGGAAGAGTTTTTAATCTGTTTGCAATGGCATTTGAAAGAAGCTCTAAAAATTTAGGATGTGTGTCCAGAAAAGGCGCCAGTTCCTCTTTTTTAAAAACAAGAACTGATGCTTCTTCCAGTGCTTGAATTGTCGCCTTTCTTGGCTCTCCTGTAATTAAAGCCATTTCTCCGAAAAATTCTCCTGGTTTGTAGGTATAAAAAATAAATTCATTTTTTGAGACTGCTGCTTTTCCTTGAATCAGTATAAAAAAGTCTTGACTATTTTCTCCTTCCTTGATGATAATTTCTTTATTGCCGTAAAGTTTCATGTCTCCCTGTTCAATAAAATTTTCCAGGGCTTTTTCGTCCAGACTGGAGAGCAAGGGAAGAGATTTTAAGAAGGCAATTGGTTTTTCTATTTTTGCGTGTGATGTTAACCCGGCAAGTCCCTCGATTCCTAAAGGAATCCCCTCTCTACGAATTTTATACCAGATTTTTCGTGACAGGTTTCCCATAATATCAGGGAGGCGATCGAAATCTTCTATCCACACCTGCAGACTGTAAATGATGATGTCATTTCCGAACTCTGCGATGGAGACAGAAGGGGGAGAATCTTTTAAAACTCCTTCAACTTCTGCTGCTGAGGAGATCAAAATTCTGTAAATTTTGTCAGGAGAGGTGTTCATGCTGAATGGAATTTTTAATTCTCGAATATGGCGGCTGGATGGGGAAGAAAAATTGTAAACATCATTTTTTGCCATGGTTGAGTGTGGAATTACAATCGAATCATTGGTCCGGGTCAAAAGGGTGGTTGCTCTCCAATCCATACGATTGATTTTCCCCTCTATTCCTCCGCTTTTTATCCAGTCTCCAATTCGATAAGGGGAAGAGAAGTGCAGGGCGAGCCCAGAAATGAAATTTCCAAGGGTGTCCTGAAAAGCTAGACCAATAATGACAGATAAAATAGCTGATTCAGTCAGAATCGGAGTCAGCTTAATTCCTGTGTATTGATGAAAAATGATGACCAGAGCAATAAGAATAATCAGAGTTTTAGCAACGCCAATTAATATGTCAGGGATTCCAACCCGAAGACTAGAGATCAGAAAGCGTCGAAAGAATAACTCAATGAAAAGGTCTGTAATAGCCCATGTAAGAAAGATGGAGCAAAAAATAACTGCTAAAAGATGTAGTTGAGACTTGGATGGAAAAAGACTGAGAGCAGAAAGAGCGAGTGCAAAAATTAAAATTCTGGCAGAGAAAGTTTTAATTTTTTCCGTGGAAGAGCGTTCTTTTTTCCCAATTGGCACCTTCAGCAGTCTTAATGAGTAAACTGCTGCCGTTATTCCGACAGCCAGGACAATGATAACTTCCAGAATGTAACCGATTAGGGATTCATGAAAAATTGTTCTCATGGGTTCAGTGCCTTCGCTCAAAATCTCCTCCCCCCCTTTTTTTAAAAAAAAGTTTTGTTAAAAAAAGGGAAGAGGGAAGGGGTTCAGAATTTTTTAATTGTTTGACTCTACCGAAGGAAACTTCGGGAAAATTTATTGGAGGTGAGATTCTCACCAAAAGAAAGGAGCTTCATTGATGAAAGCATTGGGGCATCATATTTTACTTGAGCTTTCGCAGTGTAATCCGAAGGTGTTGTGCAGTTTAACCAAAGTGAGGGAATACATTGTAGAAGCTGCAAAACGAGCCAATACTCAAATTAAAGAGGTTGCTCTTCATAAGTTCACTCCTCAGGGGGTCAGCGGGGTTGTGGTCATCGCTGAGTCTCATCTCTCTATCCATACGTGGCCCGAATTTCAATATGCGGCTATTGATATTTATACGTGCGGCGAATCAGCAGATCCATGGAAAGCATGCGAATTTCTGGCTGAAGTGTTTCAGGCGAGACAGATTGTCCAAACTGTTGTTGAAAGAGGGATCGAAACATCAAAGGGAAGGTACAGTCATCTCACTGTTTCTTCCGCTTATAGTGGAAACTCCTCGACCGATGCTCAAGGGATGGCAGAAGCTGTTTAATGTTGGCTCCTGATTTGAA
This sequence comes from bacterium, assembly GCA_021800275.1. Taxonomy (GTDB): domain Bacteria; phylum Vulcanimicrobiota; class JABDET01; order JABDET01; family JABDET01; genus JAKAVV01. The sequence continues at coordinate 60,829 of JAJYZB010000010.1, read as the reverse complement.
GTTAGAAATTCCTTTAACTTCCAAAAAGAGCGGATGTTATCAGTTTTATGTGGAATGGCAGAGCCCTGATTCCGCTCATTTTCATGGAATTGAGAAAGTCATTTATAATGGTAAAAGTCCCTACCAAACCATTGAAATCTATCAGACACAGAAATTTGGGAAACTTTTAGTTCTGGATGGAGATCCTCAATCCAGTGAGCATGATGAAGATATTTATCATGAGGTTCTGGTGCATCCTGCTCTTTCATTATGCTCTGAACCTGAAGTTGTTTTAATCCTGGGAGGAGGCGAAGGGGCCACCTTGCGGGAAGTGCTTCGTTATTCTCAGGTTAAAAAAGCGGTTATGGTGGATCTCGATGAAATGGTTGTTCAGGTTTCTAAAGAGTTTCTTCCAACTTATTCAAATGGCTGTTTTGAAGATCCCAGAACTGTTCTTCTGATTCAGGATGCTAAACTTTATCTTGAAAATACGAATGAGCGTTTTGACTGCGTGATTTCAGATTTAACAGAACCTTATCCAGATACCCCTACACAGACTCTTTTGTCAGAGGATTTTTTTAGAAAGATAAAGAGCAGAATAAAGTCTGACGGGGTTTTTGCCATGCAGGCATCTCACTCGGGAAGAGGGATGCACCATTTGCACAGGCACTATGCTGCGATTTTGAAGAATGTCTGGAAAATTGTGAGGCCCTATCATGCTTTTATCCCATCTTTTTATTCTGATTGGGGTTTTGTTCTATGTTCAGACACATTCGATCCTTTGAAACTTTCTCCCGAGCAGGTGGATCAAAAACTTTCCCATTTTTCTAAAAATTTAAGTTTTTATGATGGGCATATTCATCAAGCCCTGTTCACTCTTTCTAAAGATTTTCGTTCTCTTATTTGACACTTTTTTGATCCCTGTCTGCTAAGATTGCAGCAGGATGATGGCGGCTCTTTTTTCTTGCGCTGTTTCAGGACTGGAACCTGTACTGGTTCGAGTTGAAGTAGATATATCGAATGGACTTCCAGGCTGTCAAATTGTAGGGCTTCCTGATGCAGCAGTTCAAGAATCTAGAGACAGAGTCAGAGCAGCCATTAAAAATTCCGGATTTGATTTTCCTCCTCAGAAAGTAACGATTAATTTAGCTCCTGCTGACTCCAGAAAAGAAGGATCGGGTTTTGATCTCTCAATGGCTCTTGGAATTTTAGCGGCCAGTGGGCAAATTCAAGCTGGTTCCCTTGAAAATTTTATAATCTTAGGAGAGCTGGGATTAAGCGGCGCGGTTCGCCCTGTACCAGGGGTTCTGGTAGTGGCTGAAATGGCTCAAAAAAAAAGTGAGTTTAATGTGATTGTTCCGCAAGAAAATGAAAAAGAAGTTTTCTGGTTTTCTGGAGTCAAAGCATGGTCTGTTTCTTCCCTTAAAGAAGCAGTTCTGTCCCTAATGGGAGGAAAGGAACCTCTAAAATCACGGATGACATGGTCACCTTCTCCTAATGTCTGTCTGGATATAAAACAGGTGAAAGGACAGGAGCTTGCTAAAAGAGGACTTGAAATTGCGGCTGCTGGGAACCACAATATTCTTTTGATTGGTCATCCAGGAAGCGGAAAAACATTTTTAGCCAAAACAATGCCAGGAATTCTCCCTGCTTTAAGTTTTCAGCAGGCTCTGGATATTTCAAAAGTTCAAAGTGTGGCAGGATTTTTAGGCGAAGGATTGGTTAATGCAGTTCCTTTCCGTTCGCCTCATTCTACCATTAGTTATGCGGGAATGGTAGGAGGGGGTTCTCCGGTCCGTCCTGGGGAGCTTTCTTTTGCTCATCACGGCGTACTTTTCATGGATGAATTCCCTGAATTTCATCGGAATGTTTTAGAATCTCTTAGACAGCCGCTTGAAGAAAGGAAAATAAGGATTGTTAGAATGTCTGGAGCTGTCACTTATCCTTCAGATTTTCTGCTGGCTGCAGCGATGAATCCCTGTCCCTGCGGATATTATGGGGATCCTGTTCGAGCCTGTCTGTGCAAATTTTCAGAAAGGATGGCTTATCAGAAAAGAATTTCGGGTCCGCTGCTAGATCGGATTGATCTCCAGATAGAAATGTCTAGAATTTCTCAGGAGAAATTGTATGATTCTCCTTTTTTAGAGCCTTCTGAACAGGTTCGAAGTCGGGTTGAAGCTGCTAGAAAAATTCAAGAGGAGAGATATGGTTCTCAAGGAATGACCAACAGCAGAGCAGAAGATGATGATTTTTTAAAATTGGCAGAACTCTCGTTTGAAGCTAAAGAATCTCTCAAAACTGCATACAGCGCTTTAGGATTGAGTCCAAGAGGGAATATGAGACTTTTTCGGACAGCCAGGACAATCGCCGATTTAGAAAACAGTTGTAAAATTGAAAAGAAGCATATTGAAGAAGCGGTTAATTACAGGGCTTTAGAAAGAAGTTTCTGGAAGTTCTGATGTTATCAATTAGCAGCTTTTATCCACTGCTCTTCCACAGATTGTTCCAGATTGTTCCACAAGGACAAAAAAATGACGAATCAAATAAAATCAGTTGTGATCTTTAGACTTGGAGAATTATTTTCAGGTCCGGGAGGACTAGCTTTAGGCGCATTTAAAAATAAAATTGTCAGCTGCAGCAGCGATTATTTAATCCAGCATCTTTGGGCTGTTGATTATGATTCTGATGCCTGTGAAACTTACAGAAGAAATTTATGCCCAGATTGCCCTCAGTCTGTTATTTGCGAAGATGTGCGCAAACTGCAAATAGAGGCGCTTAAACCCATTGATGGTTTTGCATTTGGGTTTCCTTGCAATGATTTCAGCGTAGTGGGAGAACGTCTGGGCTTTAAAGGTGAATTTGGTCCTCTTTATCAATATGGAGTTAAAATTCTGCGTTATTTTAAACCCCAGTGGTTTTTAGCCGAAAATGTAAGCGGACTGAGAAGCGCAGGATCCGGGGATGAATTTAAAAAAATTTTGAAAGATCTCGATGAATCAGGATATCACTTAACTGCCCATCTCTTTAAATTTGAGGAATATGGAGTGCCCCAGTCGCGGCACCGCATCATTATTGTCGGAATTGAAAAAAAATTGAGATTAGAGTTTAAAGTCCCAGCTCCAACCCACTTGGCTAAACCAGTTACAGCTCGAAAGGCATTGAAATGCCCGCCCATTGCTCTGAACACTCCTAATCATGAGTTCACCCGACAGTCTGATAAAGTGGTCAGAAGGCTCAAATTTATTCTGCCTGGTCAAAATGCCTGGACAGCGGCTATTCCCAAGGATCTCTGTCTTCATGTTGAACGAGCCAGGTTGAGCCACATTTACAAAAGACTTGATCCAGAAAAGCCTTCTTATACAGTAACAGGAAGCGGTGGTGGAGGAACCCATATCTATCATTGGGAAGAAGCTCGTTCTTTAACCAATAGAGAGCGTGCGCGTCTTCAGACTTTTTCTGATGATTTTGTATTTTACGGTTCCAAAGAAAGCGTCAGAAGACAGATAGGAATGGCTGTTCCTCCAAAAGCAGCCAGGATTATTTTTGAAAGCATTCTCAAAACTTTTGCTGGAATTGATTATGATTCTGTAAAAGCGAATTTGCTGCCATTGAAATGAATCTTAATAAAAAGAAAAAGTTCCAAAAACTTCTACTTCATTGGCAGAAATCCAGCGCTATTACCTATCCATGGAGAAATGGCGGATATACCCCTTTTCAAACTTTGCTGACTGAAATTTTGCTGCGGAAAACCAATGCACCAAAAGTAAAGAATTTTATCACAGACACGATAAAAGAGATGGGGACTCCTTACAAAATCAAAGAAGCTGGCGCTACAGTCCTTCGCGAATCCCTAAAGCCTTATGGAATGAGTCATAAAAAATCAGCAGAGCTTTCTGCTCTGGCGTCAAAATTAGATTCTGATTTTGAAGGAACAGTTCCTTCAAATAAGGATAAACTTCTCGAACTCCCTGGAGTTGGAAACTATATCGCTAACTGTGTCCTCTGTTTTTCTTTTGATCAAAGGGTTCCTATCCTGGATGTGAACATTATTCGTCTGCTGACAAGAGTTTTCAGCATAAAGTCTGAGAGAGCGCGCCCGCGAGAAGATCCTGAATTGTGGAAGTTTGCTGAATCTCTCCTCCCACGAAAACACTGTAAAGAGTTTAATCTAGCGCTTCTGGATCTTTCGATGCGGGTCTGCAAGGCTAAAAAGCCCGAGTGCCAAAACTGCCCCCTGGCAGAAATGTGTGATTATTTTAAGCATCAAAGGAGTCTAAAGCAGTTTTCCTGAATTTTTCAGTATGTTCTGTTTAAAACACTTCTTAAAATTTTTGAGAGGAAGCGTATCTCCTTCTTAAGATTAGAATCGTGAAAGAAATTCGAGGAATTAAAGTTAGGGGTGAAATTTCCCCTGCCATTATTGCCAGTCAATATAACAAGCCCATTGTGGAAAAATTAGTTCAAGGGGCTGTTCGGTGTTTTTTGGATCAAGGAGTAAAAGAAGAGAAAATTTCGGTTTACTGGGTTCCTGGCGCTTTTGAAATTCCTCTTCTCGCAAAACAGCTGTGTCAGTTGAGAAAATACGACTGCCTTGTTTGTGTTGGATGTGTGCTAAAAGGAGAGACGTATCATTTTGATCAAGTAGCTCTCCAAGCTTCCAGTGGAATCGCAAAAGTTTCTTTGGACACAGGGATTCCTATTTCATTTTCTGTTTTGTTAAGTGACAACCCTCAGACCGCCTGGGAAAGAGCAGGAGAGAATGAGAAAAATCGGGGGCATGAAGGAGCTCTGGCAGCTCTTGAAATGGTGAATCTGCTCAGAAGTTTAAGAAAAAAATCGGACTCAAATCGAAAAACCAGGAAGACTGCGAAGTAAAGGGATGGGGAATGAAGGGATGAAGATCTAAAACGCGAACAACCCCTTCATGTCAACTCAATCTTCTCACCCTGAAACCGTATCAGTTTTAGATCAAATAAAACAGAGAACAGAACATCTGCATGCATTAAGGCAATTCTGCGACCCGTATGGTTCAGCTTTTTTAATCACTGATTTTATTGAAGGGATTCATGAAAAGTTCAGTTCTATTCAAGGGGAAACCCATTCCCAGGAGAAAGTTAGAACAGCAGGAAGGCTTATGGCAGTTCGCCTTCATGGGAAAGCGGCATTTGGAGATTTAGTTTCTTCTTCCAGCAAAATTCAGATTTATTTTAAACAGGATCATCTGGGTGAGGCTCAGTGGAACTTTTTCGAGCTGCTGGATATGGGAGACATTATTGGGATTGAAGGATCGGTTTTCAGAACCAGGAGAGGAGAACTTTCCATTCTTATTGATAAAATTACCCCTTTGTCTAAATCCCTTTATCCCCTTCCCGAGAAATGGCATGGACTTAAAGATGTGGAGGTTCGTTATCGCCAGCGGTATCTGGATTTAATGGTGAACCCAGAAGTTCGAAAGATATTTTTGTTAAGAAGCGCATTGATTGCTAAAATGAGGAGTTTTCTGGATCGCAGAGGATTTCATGAAATGGAGACTCCTGTCATGAGTGTTACTGCTGGTGGAGCAGAAGCAAAACCTTTTATAACCCATCACAATGCCCTGGATTTGGATCTGCACCTGAGAATCGCCACAGAACTCCATCTAAAACGACTTTTAGTAGGAATGCTGGAAAAAGTTTATGAGATTGGAAGAATTTTTAGGAATGAAGGAATCTCAACCCGACATAACCCTGAATTCACCAGCCTGGAGTTGTATGAAGCTTACAGTGATTATGAAGGCATGATGAAAATTACAGAAGATCTGATTGTTCATCTGGCCGATGAGTTGATCGGAAAGAGAGAAATTCCTTATCAGGGGAAAACAATTCAGTTGAATCCACCGTTTGAAAGGATTACTTATTCTGATGCTTTAAGACAGTTTGGAGGGATCCTTCTGTCTGATATTAGAGATTTAGAAAAAGCAAAACATGCCGCGAAAAACTTAAAAATTTCTTTGGATCCAAAGGCTCATGTTGGACATTATATTGACAAAATTTTTGAAGCTGTAGTAGAACCCAATCTGATTCAGCCTACTTTTATTTTAGATTATCCAATTGAGATCTCTCCTCTGGCAAAAAGAAAGTCTGATGACCCCTCTTTGACTTACCGTTTTGAGCTTTTTATTTCGAACATGGAAATGGCGAACGCTTTTTCAGAGTTGAATGATCCTTTTGATCAGAAAGAAAGATTTAAAGCTCAGTTAAAGCTTCGGGAAGCTGGGGATGAAACAGCTCACAGTATGGATGAAGATTTCTTGGCAGCTTTAGAGTATGGAATGCCTCCTGCTGGAGGACTAGGAATTGGTATAGATCGATTGTGCATGTTGTTTACAGATTCAGCTTCGATTCGTGAAGTGATTTTATTCCCTTTACTAAGACCTGCGGCTAACGAAATGAGCTAGGAAGGGCGTCTCTCACTGCTTTGAACTGATGGTGAGATGGCGGTGTCCGATGGACTTTAGTAGGGGGGATTCAGCCCAAGGAACCGAATCCCCCCTGTTGTTCGATTTAAAAATAAGTTCCTGACATATTGACTGTTTTAGTTGCCAGATCATGAAGAGTCAGATCATTAGCTCTTAAGGCAAACACGATCTGAGAGTTTCCTGGCGGCAGGCTTGATATCGCGAAGAGTTCCATGGCATGGCCTTCTCCTCCTCCAGGCACACCTACCTCTCTAGGGGGTGTTTCAGCAATTCCCAGAGATTGGACATTCACTCCTTTTTCTTCTGCTACTCCCCATCTAATCCCAGCCCCAATCTGGGCAGTGCTGATTGGCAGCATAAATTCAAGTTTAGAGGCTACAGGTTCTCCAATGTGATAAGAATCCTGTCCTTGAAGGACTTGCGTTCTGGTAACTTCTCTTGGCTGTCCTGGCAGAACCTCATTATAAGTTGCTGTAACGGCAATTGGATATGGATCTGTTTTAATCGGTGCATTAATCATGGTGAAACCTCCTTGATTTTTATTTTACTTCCAGTCTTACTCTAACAAGGGGCACAAGGCAAGTCAATGAAAAAATTATGAACAATCCGTCAGGTTCATAGAGAATCTGTGGAGTTAACTGCGCGCGGATAGTTTAAGAGGTTTAACCTAATGAGGCGATCTGTTAGAAGGTTTTGGAGAGATTCAGCATAAACTCTCGAGCTGTAATAAATCGGGTTCCTGAAAAATCTGAAAGAAAGTCAATGTTGCGGTTGGAGTTGAAAAGGTTTAAAATTTCAAATGAAACACCAATCGGAGAATAAGAGTTTTTGGAAAGCTGTCTCCATCCGATATTTAAATTGGAAATAAAATGGGATTCGCGGTAGCCATTCAGCCCAAAAGGGAAGACACCATAAGGCGCATACAGGGCTGAGACTTTTTGGGGATAGCCGCTGCCATATTGGTTGTAAATACTGGCATAAAAGCCACTGGGAAGATTGTAGGAAAGCCCAAAGGTTAGAGTATGGCGCTGATCCTGGTCATCATAAAGGGGAAAATAGATGACAGATCCAGCTCCTGGGGAAAGGTTTTTAGCCAGAGAAAAAAGATAATTGAGAAACCAGTTCATTCCTGCTGGATTGTTAGAATGAGCAGCTAATTCTAGTCCATTGGCTTCAGCCACAGGGAAATTGTCAGGGGCATATATGGGAATATTTGTAAAGGGCAGAAGGAGCCCGATATCCAGTTGGTTGACAAATTTTTTCATATAACCTCCTATTTCAACAGAGACGTGGTGGGAAGCTTGGATTTTGTCGTACAATTGATAGTCATTCACATTTTCTGGATAAACCAGAAGCCCCCCGTGAATGTCTAACTCCAGAGGAGGTACATTGTATAAGTGATCAAATGCCAGATAAAGGGTTTGGGTAGGAGTTAAAATATAAGACAAATTGATAAATGGGCTTGCTTGTGTAGTAGAAATATTAACTCCATTATTGTAGTAGTCCCAGCGCAGTCCCATGTCTAATTCCACTTTTTTCCCAAAACTCATGGAATCATTGACAAAAGCATCTCCATGAAATCCGTTTCTATTATCTTGACTAATGTAAACAGTACCAGGACAGTAGCAGATTGGGGGACCTAGTTCATTGGGCAGAGATCCAGAGCCACCTGCATCCACGAAATTCCAGAAGTTGTTAACGTGCATAAAGTTGACCAGTCCCCCCCAGGAAAAGCGGTTGTCAGGGGAGAGTTGCTGCGAGAAGCTTAACGTCAATAGATTTTGAGTTGTTTGATCATTAGCATAAGGAAGAACAGGAGCTCCAGGATCTTCAGGGTTTTCAGGCAGTCCATTTAAATACACATTAGGCATATTAACAGCTTGAATAAAGGGGGTAAATTTCCCGTTGTTTTGAACCAGTTGAGTTGAGTCAAGGTATGAGTAACCAAAATGCAGAGTTAATTTTTTAGAAAGATTTTGTTCTAAGGAGAAAACTCCAAAGAGATTATTGTCATTTTCAGTCTGAAGGACTCCTGCAGCTTGTGCCAGAGGGGTATTAGGGATCGCGAAATTTTCCCCTTCCTGACCAAAATCCAGGGCAATTCGTTCATTTTTGGTTTTATGAATTAGATGCATAAAACCGCTGGATTGAGTGCCATAATTATTGAGAGTCTGCTGGTATGGATTGACTGGACCACTGAAAAGGTCAGAGTGTCGAGTGGCTCCTCCAGCAAAATAGTTCCAGCTGCCGCTTTGAGTTTTCCCATCAAAATATCCAAGAATTCCAGTGGTACCAAAACTTCCAAAAGTAGGGGAGATTTCCCCTGATACAGCAGTTTGTCCCTCTAGAGGCACAAAGGTGAGGATCCCTCCTAGTTTCTCTGTGTCGCCTGCTGCGAATTCACCGGTTTGAATGGAAAGAGAACTTAAGAATCGTGGATCAATAAAAGGGTCTGTTTCACTTTCAGGGGTTAAAGGAAGAGGGACTCCGTCCAGCATGTAAGTAAGGGCTCTGTGTTCTCCTTCAATATGGATTTGCCCGGTGGATTCTGTTGCGACTCCAGGGGTTGCTGCCAGAATGCTGGTTAATTTGCTGGGCTGTGTGATTTGGGTTTGGAGAAAGCGATTTCCTAGTTTTGTAGTGGTTCCTCTGCTTGGGGATAGAGGATGAGCTTTCGGTCCAGAGGCAATGACCTCTACAGATGGATTTTTCCCAGATTTCAAGAGAGAAAAGAAAACAAAAGAAGTTTTCGTGGCATTAACTTTTTGCTCTTGATAGAGAGTTTCTTTTTTCCAGGAAACCATAATCGTGTATTTGTCTGGAGGAAGATTTGAGAAAACTGCGATCCCTTTTGAGTTTGTATAAATGATTTCAGGAGTAAAGAGCGGACTGCGGCTTTGAATTTCGACCTCTGCGTTTTTAATGGGCTGTTTTGTTTGAGCTTTTTGCACAAGAACTTTCAGGCTTCCTGAAGATGAACTTCGGGAAATGGATTTGGGAAGGGCTGTCATCGGAAGTAAAAAAAGAACAGAAGTTAGAAAAATAATTGAAGGAGTAGTTTTCGGCATATCAATTTTTTCTGTTTATTTTAAAATTTTTCCTTTTGTCGTATTGTGGAATTATAGCACAACCCATAAGGGGGAAGATTTGAGAAGAAATAGAAGATTGGGCAAGAAATAAAAAGGAGAAAAAATGAAAAAAGAAACAGAATCCCTTCAGATTGGACATAGAGAACAGGATCATGGGCATCACCATCACGAAAGACACGGGGCAAAGCAGCCTGAACGATTTGACCCTGGTAAAGCCGCTCTGCTGGATGATCCAGAAAGATTTTCTTATCTCCCTCCCGCAAAAATTTTATCTCTATTAAACCCGCCGCAAAATGGAATTGTTGTTGATTTTGGGACAGGAACAGGAACTTATGCCTTTGAACTGGCGAAACTTCGGCCAGATTTGAACATCACTGCTCTTGATGAACAAGAAGAAATGTTAGCGCGAGTGAAAGAAAAACTTGAAAAAAACTCTAACCTCAAAATATATCCGCTGTTAGTTAAAACAGGAGCTCTGCCAAAATTAGACGCAGATCGAATTCTGGCTCTTAATGTCTTGCATGAATTGGGGGATGAAGCTCTGCAGGACATTAAACAGATAATAAAATCGGATGGAAAGATTTTATTCGTTGATTGGAGTTCTGAAATCGATCGTCCTGTTGGTCCTCCCCGAGATCATGTCTATTCGATCAAGGAAGCTGCAGGGCGGGTAAAACAGTTTGGATTTTCGATTCAAAAAGAAGAAAGACTGCAGTACCATTATGCTCTGGTTTGTCTTGCAAAGCCGTGAAGCAGCAGGGAAGATCAGCTTAATATCACTTGATTGAGCATATATGGTTTTGGCGTCTTGTTTCATAAAATCTAAATCAATAAATTGGCTTGATAGTTTTTCAATCTCTTAACCGCCCGTTCAGCGATTTCAGGGACAATCTCGTATCCTACTCCATTTCTTTTTAAATCTTTGGCTGCTTTTAAAGTAGTGCCGCTTTTTTCTGGAAGCTTCTAATGTTACACTGGATTCATTAAGCATGGCTGTGCTTTTTTTTCATTTTCCTCGATTACTGTTTTATGCTTTTAAATATGGTTCTATGATTCTTATGCAGACAGAATTTTTCCTGTGAAGGTGCATATTCCCTGTAATTCCCCAGCGATTATGTCATGGGTTAATTGCCCAGGGAAAATGTCACCCACTCTAAATTTCTGCAAGATAATTGGAGTCATTTTTTTATTTTATTGATGATTTTATTTAGCTCAGAAGGGTAGAATAGACGAACAAGAATTAATCTGAGGGGATGAGAAAAAAGGGTGGGTGAACTTTTCGCGTGACAAACGCTTTCAGATAGAAGGAGAACTTGAACTGAATAATTATGTTGAGTTGACATGAAGAATGGAAATTTTTCGCGTTATTTCTCCTGTGGAGAGCGTTTACAACAGAGGTGACCCTGCGCCCTTCATTCTTCACCACTGTTTACTCCACCAATCCAATTGACAGCCTGTTTTCTAAAGTGAAGTCGAGTGAGAAGAACATTTATCATCCAAAACAAAAAAGCTAAAGGAGTCCAATAAATTCCTCAACCGTCATTCCTGCGCTGCGGATGAGTGCCCGTAGAGTGCCTATAGATAACTCATTATGCTGGGGGATGGAAAGATTGGCCTTTACGCCTGGTTTGATCAGGATTACGTGACTCCCCACTTGTCCAACCTTACGCCACCCTGCTTTCTGAAAGGCTTTCACCGCCTCCTTGCCAGAAATGTTTGCAAGCCTTGTCACTGCTAAATGGCAACCACAATAGGAGACTTCCCAGATTTTTTGGAGATTGCTTGAAAAGCCTTCTTGTCTTCTGTCCAGAGCCAGCCGGCAATGGCTTCTTTAATATTATCCAAAGCTTCCTTTTCGTCTTTCCCTTGAGAAACACACCCTGGAAGAGCAGGACATTCAGCAACAATCCAACCGTCTTCTGCTTTCTCAAGAGTAACATGAAAAATTAGTGGCATAACATTTTTATTCACGAATACAACTATAATCCCTCCCTTATTCTTAAAAACGAAGATCTGTCCTGGTTTATCTCCCGAAATATAAGTCCTGTAAACTAGTGCAGCAGTGGCCACATTCCGAACTGGCTTCACCGATTCTGAAAGCTCCGCCATGATTGGTGAGGTCAACCTTTCTGTTGAGGTTTAGCCCCTTATAGTCGAATTGAGTATGCTCGTTATGCGGTATTTGCATATACGAAAATTTGAAAATTTCACAACTTTAACCCCTTTTTATGCTGTTTCTCCCACTCAAAAAGAACGACATTCTTTTCTTTTGCGCTGAACTCGATTCCAATGAGATAAATCTCTTCATATTTTTCACGATATTTTTCATCATATTTTTTTTTCTTGATCTGCTCTAATGCTTTTCCTTCTGGCTCAAGTTCCACAACCTTAAATTCAAAAAGATAACAGCGGTTTTTGTAAAAGACCCCCATGTCCAGCCTCCCTTTTGAGGTGGATTCTTCTACGACACAGTTTAACCCTGAAGCAGCGAAATAGGCATAAACAAGAGAAGCATAAAATCCTTCATAGGCCGCCAAGTTGTTTTTGGTGTACCATTCATAGGGGATAGAAGCAAAAAAACCGTGAAAGATTGATTTAAGTTTTTCTATCTGATTTTGGTTTAAAATGTCGATCAATTTAAGTTCTGTGTTTTCTTTTTCTGAAGTGTTTTGAACGAAATCATTGAGAACGGAATCCATCAAACTCATTTTGACTTCTTTGTTCGGGTAACTCAACTGATAAACTCTTTTATCTTCATACTGGAGAGATTGTTTAATCGTAAGGTAGCCCGTTTGGAAAAGGAGAGTTTCAACAGGAATTTTTTCAATTTCAAAACTTCCGAGCAGCAGTTCAGAAGCTTTTAAGTTTTCAAGGCTTGGGAGAGGGTATTTTTTCTCCTGCATCAATTGAATGAGGAAACTTGGGGTTCCTGTTTCAAACCAGTAAGGTTGAAACCGCTTTTCTCTGAGGAATAAGAGAATATCAAAGGGATTATATACTTTTTCACTGAGCCAGGAATAGCCATTGTACCACTCTCTGACTTCTTCAAGATTCATCCCTTCCAAACGGTCCTGAAAGGTTTCAAGGAGTTCATTTTCTGTGTATCCGCACAGGGTTCCAAATTGGGGATCCAGGGTAATATCAATGAGATTATTGAGGCCGCTGAAAATGGAGACTTTACTGAACTTAGAAACACCAGTTAAAAAAGCAAATTTAAGATATTCATCTGAATCTTTGATCACAGAATACAGGTTTTTTAACTCTTCTCTGATCTCTTGAGCGATGTCAAGTTTTGTGAGATTGTCCAGGATAGGTTTATCGTATTCATCAATAAGAACAACCACTTTTTGATGATGGGTTTGATAGAGATCCTGAACAAGGTGCTTAAAAGCAAGGTTAGGGAAATCATGTTTGAGCCGCAGATTATAGAGTGAAGCATTAGAAAGAAGCAGATCGTTCAAATTGATTTTTAATTCTTCCAGGGTTCGAAAAAAGCCAGCGCCGAAAGAGATGTGAATCACTGGATGTTTTATATTCCAGTCCCAATTTTTTTCAAGGTAAAGCCCTTCGAATAAGGGTTTGTTTCCTGAGAAAGCATGTTTCAGGGTATTGATGAAAAGGGATTTTCCGAATCGTCTGGGTCTGGATAAGAAGTAATAACTGCCCCCCTCCACCAGGTTTTTAATAAACGGAGTTTTATCCACATAATAGTAATTTTCTGTTCTGAGTTTTTCAAAATTTTGAATCCCAATGGGAAGTTTTTTCATGGTTATCTTTTTCGGAGATAAAGCACAAAATCATTCTTTCCTCAGCTCAACAGCGTACTGTGAGATCACTCCCTCGAAGAATGTCAGCCCAATGATAGTGAAACAGATGCATCGCCTGCCCATACACTACCATCTTCACCCTATGTTTTCGCAAACTCCGTGAGTTCCTTGTTAAGCTCTGTCAATTTGTGAGGATCATTTAATGCAGCCATGTGCCCCAGCCCGACGTCTCTTTAATTTCGCAGATGTGCTTCTATCACAGACAAATCCAGCTTGATGGGTTATACTGGAATTAGTTCAGGAAGGAGGCGCGATGATGTACACTCTCAGCTATCAGGCGGGTTCCAGGAAAATAGAGCTTTTGTCCGCACAGGGTTGGTTTCCCGCGAAAAGAGTTGTCCCTTTCGGCGAAATTGCTGGGGTAAGTCTTGTTCGTCACAAATGTATGACTTGTGATGATCATGAATTTCCTTACATGGTTGAACTTTTCTTGAAAAATAAGAAGACGATAACGAAAATTTATTGTGCAATCCAGGAACTGACAGGAATGCTGCGCGAAATGCGAAAAGCCGGGGTGGCGATGAGAAGGTTCAACTTGTATTTTAAGGATTGCCTTTGCCACCTACTGACACCTCTTTGATTTCAGAAGCGGATCAAGTCCTGTTCCCATCAAGCTCATCTGCAGCAGTTCAGCAGGATGAAGAATGGGGATATTTAATCCAGCTTTTTTTAATCCCATTCTAATCTGGAGGGCGCAGCCTGGATTCCCTACTGCAATGATATCTGGATTTAGAGAAATAAAGGTTTCCATTTTCTTTTCTAATATTTTTTCTGCCAGTTCGGGATGGGTTAAATTGTAGATTCCGGCGCTGCCGCAGCACCAGTCAGGATGGGGAGGGTTTAAAAGCTGCAGATCAGGGATCAGGTTCAGAAGTTCGCGGGGTTCATCCTTGATCTTCTGCGCATGCAGCAGATGGCAGGCATCCAGATAAACTACTTTCAGCGGGAGTGGCTTCCACGTTAAGCTGAAATTTAGAGGGTGAATCAATTCGGTGAAATCTTTAACTTTACTCGAAAATTCTTCTGCCTCAGGGGAAAATTTGGAGCATTCTTTTAACCAGGAGCCGCACCCTGCTGCAGTGGTCACAATAAAATCAGGTTTCTCTGACCGGAAAACCTCTAGATTTTTTTTAACGAAATCAAGAGCTTCTTTCTGGAATCCGCTGTGAACCAGGAGCGCTCCACAGCAGATTTGGTTCTTTGGAATTAGAACTTCGCAGCCCATTAGGGATAAAACTTGCATCACAGCATGTTCGACTTGAGGGAATAGGATAGGGGCAATACATCCTCTGAATAAGGCAATTCGAAGTTTTGATTTTGGGGTTTCACTGCTGCTCGATTTAGGCAGGAGTTTCTCTTGAGTTTCTGTAACAATAGGGTTTTTATAGGCAGACAGATTGAAGTCAAAAGAGTTTGCAGATTCAGAGGGGCTGTGAAACGAAGATTTTGGGGCAGTCTGTATTTCTGGCAGCAGAGCCTCTGCTTTTTGAACTGTTTCAGGAAAGAGCTTTAAAATTTGAGTTTTTGAAATGAGCTTTTTTAATCCACTTTTTTGATAGAGCTGAAGCGCTTTTCCCAGCCATCCCAGAAAAAGGGGATCCCCCAGCACTTTCGTTAAGATGAATCTTTTTATCCTTGTTTTTAGTTTTCCTCCAGAGATTTCAGGGGGCATTTCCATTCGTGCCTGCTCAATTAATTCTCCATAAGAAACCCCTGCAGGACATACAGTTTCACAAGCTCTGCAGTCCAGACAGGCGTCTAGATGTTTGAAAACTGCGGGAGTCAGCGTAATTTTATTTTCCGCCAGTCCTCGCATGAACACAATCCTTCCTCTAGGGGAATCTGCCTCATTTTTTAAAATCCTGTAAGTTGGACAGGCTTCAAGACAGAGTCCGCAGTGAACACAGGTTTTCAGTTTTTCTAGATCCATGTTCCCTCTCTTTTGATATCATCAGGTCTGCTCAGGCACGTTCTCATCAAGTTTTTAGAACAAATCGTCCAGGGTTTAGAATTCCTTTTGGATCAAAGATTTTTTTTAACTCTCTTGAAATTTTCCATTCAGGTCTTTTTTCTCCCCACATTTCCCAATCCTTCCATAAAGGCAGTGGCACTTTCTCGTACCTGATCCACCCCCCTTTTTGAGACACGAAATGATTCAGTTCGTGAAAGGATTCAAGAATATTTTCGGGTGTTTTACCATTCCATTTCCAAGAGCAAGAAAAACTTCCCTGGAGAGATAGAAGCAGATCCGAAGAGAAATTTAATCCAATGGACAAGTTTTCTATCTTTTTATAGAGTTCAAAAAAAATCGAAGGGGGGATAAATCCCGAGCAGAGAATTTCTGAAATATTTTGTGTTTCTTCAGGGTTTATTGGAGTTGAGAGGTCTAGAAAGTTTTCTGCTTCTTTCTCTGTGAATTCAGAGGGGGCTTTAGTTTTAGAACTCTGCACGGTGGTTAAGATTTCATTTTTTATAAATTCAGCGCTTCGCTCTTTTCCAAAGATCCAAACAGTTAAGTGATGACAGGGGTTCTGCTGAGGAGAGGAGTTAAATTTAAGTTTCAAAAAAACTCCAGTTAAGGAGAGATTGGAAGTGAAAAAGCGATTTAATTTTTCAATTCCAACGCCTGGTTCTTCAATATCGAAGTGCAGGAAAATTTTCTTTTCTGGAATTGAGGAAACTTTCAAAGTGCAGCTTATTAGATAGCCAAGGGTTCCCAAAGAGCCGATGTGCAGTTTCTGCATTTCATATCCTGACACATTTTTAACCACTTTCCCTCCGGATTTCGTGATTGTCCCATCAGAATGGCATACAGTTAATCCTAGAACAAGATCTCGTATTAATCCATAGCGGTAGGAAAGAGAATTAAAGCTGGCCGCAGCGAGAATTCCCCCAAGGGATCGGTTTTCGCATTCCACCGAAAAAAAAGGGAAAAAAAGCATCTCTTTATTCAGAAAAGTTTGGAGATGTTTAAGTTTTATTCCTACCTCAACCGTGATTATAAAATCTTTTTTAGAATAATCTAGTATGCGATTTAGTCTTTCTGACCCAATGCCAAGAATATCAGGATCAGTAATTTTTTTTTCTGGATAATGCCCAATCCCTTGATGGGTTCCTGAACCCCAGGGGATGACAGAAATTCCTGTCTGTGTTTCTTTTAAGATCTTTGAAAGCTCTTCTTTCGTTTCAGGAATTTTCATTTTTTCAGAAAGCATGCTGCAACTGTTTTAAAAAAGGGATTACAATCTTTTTAAAGAAATGAAAAAAGAGATTAAATGAATTATTGGTGCTGCTCGAAATGAGTCTTTCCATAAATTTAAAATATTTTCCCAAAGAACTCCCTGTCCTGGAAGTTTCAGGAGAGTTGGAAGTTGCCAGCACTCAGCGACTCGAACAAGCAGTTGAAACTTTAATTCAAGAAGGATATACTCAAATTGTGTTGAGCATGGAAGATGTGGATTACATGGATTCATCAGGTTTGCGCCTACTTCTGGAAATTCGCAGAAAGTTGATGGACAGCGGAGGTAAACTGCATGTCATGAATCCTTCTCCTAGAGTCCTTAGAGTTCTTTCGATAACAAGGCTTTTAAATAGTTTTTCCATTGTTTCTAAAGATTCACTCCAGTGATTTTGGGGAGATATTTTTCAGCAGGCGATCCATGTTTTGTCTGACTTTTTCTGTAATTTCAGGATCCATTTGAATTTCTTCTGGCCACTGCCTTGTTCTTCCTTCCTCTTTCCATGGCTTTGTACAGTCAAAACCTAATTTTTTACCATATTTTTCAGAATTGCTGGCATGGTCCAGTGCGTCCAGAGGCCCGTCTGAAATAACCAGATTTTTTTCTGGATCGAAGGTGGTAAAAATCCACCATGCGGTTTCGCTTAATTTTTGAATGTCAATGTTATGTTCGACAACGATAATAAATCGAGTCCACATGATTTGACCAAGTCCCCATAATCCATGGATGATTTTTTTTCCGTGTCCAGGGTAAGCTTTTTTGATTGACACTATGGCGCAGTTTGTGAAAACGCCTTCAACTGGGAAATTGATGTCGCAAATTTCAGGGAAAAAAATTTGAATTAAGGGAAGGAAGATTCGTTCAATCGCTTTACCAAAATAAAGATCTTCTTGAGGTGGTTTTCCAACAATAGCAGTTAAATAAATCGGGTTTTTTCTGTGAGTCAAAGCCGTTAAATGAAAGATTGGATAAGGCTCAGGGAGGGAATAAAATCCTGTGTGGTCTCCGAATGGTCCCTCAACTCTTCTTTCTTCAGGATCCACATATCCTTCTAAAACGATCTCTGCCTCTGCTGGAACTTCTAAGTCCACAGTTATTCCTTTGACTACTTCAACAGGGGATCGTCTTAAAAAACCTGAAAACAGGAGTTCATCAATTCCTGGAGGAAGAGGGGAAACAGCGGCGAACAGGGTGGCAGGATCTGCGCCAATCGCAACAGCTACTTCCATTTTCTTTCCTTTTTCTCGGTATTTTGCAAAATGATGAGTTGCATCTTTATGGATCTGCCAGTGCATCCCGGTTGTTTTTGAATCATGAACTTGCATCCTATAGCAGCCGACATTTCTGGTTCCTGTTTCTAAATCTTTTGTGATAACCAGCGGGAAAGTGATATATTTTCCCGCGTCTTTTGGCCAGCATTTCAGGATTGGTAGGAAATCTAGAGAAGGATTCTCCAGGACAACCTCCTGGCAGGCACCTTTTTTTACTTTTTTAGGAAGAAAGCTGTTCATTTCCATTAGTTTTGGCAGCAGCTCTAGTTTTTCGATCAGAGTGGAAGGACTTGGAGGAATTAAAAATTCTTTGATTCTCTGCGCGATTTCCTGATATGAGGAGATTCCTAATGCTAAAAAAAGCCTTTCATGGCTTCCAAATAAATTGACTGCTAAAGGGATCTTAGAGCCTTTCGGTTTTTCAAAAAGCAGAGCAGGACCCTGTTTTTTTAGAGTCTGATTAACGATTTCTGCGATCTCAAGAACAGGATCCCATTCATCTTCAATTTTTGAAAGCCAGCCTTTCTGAGAAATTGCGTCTATAAATTGGTGAAGGTTTTGAAAGGGCATCAGGGTGTTTTCAACCAATCCCACCAGGATCTCAAAGGATTGGGTTTTTCTGGTCCTTTTAGAGTTGCATCCAAATACCACCACCAGTAAGCTTTTGGGGGCTTTCGAGCTTCTCTCTGTGTCTTGAAATAATCCCACCCGATTTCTGTGATTAAATCTTCTTTTTTTTCCTGAAGTTTTCGATCGAAAGAGACCAGGCGAGTCCAGTATGATTCAAGAGGCGCCCTTCCTTCCAGATCCATTAGGGTTTCCTGGACTTCATCTCGATAATATAAAAGAAGTGGTGCTGCTAATCCATTCTCGCCAATATTTTCAATATACTTTTCATATTCCTGGAAAACTTCTTCCAGGTACTCCACTTCTTCTCCAGGCCATTCGCTCGATTTCATTGTCGTATCTTGCTGCCATTATTCAGGAGACATCATTACTTGCGCCTCATCTGTCATCGGAGAGTTCGCCATGCTGGTTCTCAGTAAAAACTCAGCCAGAAGCAGGTCGTCCGGGGTGGTAATTTTTAAATTTTTAGGATCTCCAGCAAGAATATAGACCAGAAATCCTGCATGTTCCATTACCTGAGAGCAGTCTGTGCCGTAAAAATTTTCATTGAATGCTTTATCTACCGCTTGTTTAAAGAAGTCTAATTGAAAAACCTGGGGGGTTTGAGCCTGATAGAGTGCCCTTCGATCCAGTGTTTTTATTATCTGCTGTTCTGCAGTTTGTTTAATCGTGTCGTTGACCTTTATCGCAGGGACAACCGCTTTTTTCCCTTTAGCTTCTTTGACCAGAAGATCAATCAATGTTGAACTTATGAGAGGCCTTGCAGAATCGTGAACAGCGATTATTTTTGCGGAGGGAGGAAGGGCTTTGAGTCCTTCTCGAACCGAATCCTGTCTTTCTTTTCCTCCTGGTACAACGGAGTGAAATTTAGTCATTTGAGAGGAACGACACAGATTTTGAACAGCTTCCATGTCTCCTTTTTGGGAGACTACAATGATTTTAGAAATTTGAGAAGCTTTTTCAAAAGCCTGAAGGGAATACCAGAGCATAGGTTTACCATTCAGAGATAGGAATGCTTTTGGGGTTCCCATTCGAATCCCTGAGCCTGCGGCCAAGATAATTCCAAAGGTTTGCATATTTTTTTCTTCTCCATCAGGGTCAGGATACCCTGTTTTAGTTATCCTGACAAAAGGGTGATTCGAGCTCTAGTCGTATTAAGGTATTATGAGATTATTCTCATGATTAAGAGTTTTCAAGATCACGATAGATGGATTTGATATTTGGAGAAAAGGGAGGGATGACTTTAAATGATGGATATCGCAAAGTTTTTAAAGGAGAACCAGCAATTGAAAATAGAAGGGGAAAATCATTCTTTTGCAACCAAGATTGAAACGATAAACTCAAATTTTTTTACAGTAAAAGGGGATAACCAGATTATTGAGCATCTTTCTGTTCGTTTGGGAGCTAAAATGAGAGGAGTTTTTATTGATGAGGATTCTATATATTCGTTTGAAACAAAAGTGGTTCGAAAAGAAATAGCTCCTCCAAGATTATCTTTTTCTCTGCCGAAAGAGGTTGTTGAGGAGAAAATTAAATGTTACCAGAGAAGCGGCTTTGCAGGTGTAGAAGGGTATCTCCCTTTTCGATATGAACCTGTTCAAAAAGGGCGAGAGGTTGCTGAACTGACGAAACAAGGAGTTGCGACCTGGATCGGAGGAAATGAACTTAATATGATTTCTATCCTGGAGATTTCAAAAGGCTCCTTGTTCGCGATTGAAATCCAACAGCCGATCTCTCCTGTTCCACTGCGGTTTTTTGGGAAAGTGCATAAAATAAAACCGCATGGCTCTCTTTTTCATGTCAGGCTTGAGTTTGAGGCGATTCGAGAGAAAGATCGATCTCTGATTTTAAAATACTGTATGCAGAAACAAACGCAGTCAGAGCCTTCGGCTTTTGCGAAAATAACTGAAACATGATTTTTGATTTTTTTTCTAAAAAGAAAAAATTTTTAACTCCTCTTAAACCCGGGGAAAAGTTTAAACTGGAGATCCCTGGAGAAAAGCAGAATCGAGTTCTTTATGCAGTCGTAATAAAAGTGAGTAAAAAAAAGAATATCTTTGTGAATTTTATATCGAAAGATAAAGGGAATGATTTGACTGTTGGAATAGAAGGAAAGATCACTGCCCTTACATCGAGCCAGAAGATATGGTTTCAGAGCAAATTTCTGCATCAAGAAGATGAAATCTTTATTTTTTCCCCGCCGGAAATAATTTTTTCTCAAAAAATTCGTCCTCTTGTCCGTGAAAATTCACATCCAGTTTTTTTTTCTGTTCAATATCGAGCCATGGCAAGCCCGCATACCCAAAAAGGAGAAGTCATAGAATTTGCCTGGAATGGGATTAAATTTCTGGCAAATCTTCAGATCCCTAAAGATACCTTGTTAAATTTAGAGTTAAATCTTCCTTGCCGTGAAACGCCTATTCAGATAAGAGAAAAAGTGATTTTTTGCAGTAAATCTGAGGAAGCGCCTAAAAAACACTTTGTCCAGGTTTCTTTAAAAGAAATGGAGATTAAAGATAAAGAAGAAATTTTATGGTATGTGTGCTTACAGGATGAACCCTTCCTTTCTAGTGACGGGAAGCTTTCCGAGAGCAGATAATGGCTCCACAAATTCCAGGTAAACTGGAATAAAGCAAGAAAGATAGTGTCATGAAGAAAGGTCGAAAAGTTTTTGTTTTGGGACTTGATGCAGTCCCTCCTTCCCTTTTAGAAACTTTAAAAGGGGAGATGCCTAATTTAAGAAAAATTTTAGAAACCTCGGAGTATGGACCTTTAGAAAGCACTCATCCACCGATTACCTGTCCTGCCTGGACAACGATGGTAACAGGGAAGGATCCTGGGGAATTAGGAATTTATGGATTTAGAAATCGCGTTGGGCCAGGGTATGATCATTTGAAAATTGTTAGTTCGCGCGATGTTCATGTTCCTGCTGTTTGGGATTTTCTTTCCCAGAAAGGAAAAGAAGTGATTGTTGTGGCAGTTCCTCCCGGTTATCCTCCAAAACCGGTCAATGGGTATTTTGTCAGCTGCTTTTTAACTCCCGGGCATAATAATGTGTTTACTTATCCTGATAGTTTTAAGGAGGAATTATTGGATATTTCTCCTCTTTATAAATTTGACGTCGAGAATTTTAGAAGTTCTGAAAAAGAAAGAATTTTAGAAGAGATTTATACGCTTACAGAACAGCATTTTAAAATTGTGCAGCATCTTTTAAAAACGAAAACCTGGGATTTTTTCATGTTTACCGAGATAGCGACAGATCGGCTGCACCATGGATTCTGGAAGTATTTCGATCCAAGCCATCCTAAGCATGATCCGAATAGTAAATTCAGGAATGCTATTCCTGATTATTATCGGCAGCTCGATGTGCTGATGGGGAAAATTTTCGAGTTGTTAGATGAACAAACCTCCATTTTTATTGTCTCTGATCATGGATCAAAAGCGATCCATGGCGGGATAGCCATTAACGAGTTTTTAATTGAGGAAGGATTCCTGGTTCTGAAAGAACAGGTTGTCAAAGAAAAGGCTTTTGTTGAACCAATTTCTATGGTTTCTGCCTGTCTTCCCGCTGGAAATCAAAATCATACAGTGTCTGTTTCTCCTGAAATGATTGACTGGCAGCGAACCAGGGCATGGGGAGAAGGAGGATATTATGCCCGAGTTTTCATCAATAAAAAGGGGAGAGAACCTCAAGGAATAGTGCGGGATTCAGAATTTGAATCACTGAAATTCAAATTAAAAGAAAAGTTGGAGGCAATCCCTGATGAGAATGGGAAACGACTTGCCACAAAAGTTCTTTTCCCTGAAGAGTTGTACCCTAGAATTATTGGACTTCCACCCGATTTAATGATTTATTTTGACGATCTGAACTGGAGAGCCATAGGAACGATCGGATATCCTTCCATATATGTTTCTGAAAATGATACTGGACCTGACGATTCTAACCACAGCCAAAATGGAATTTTTGCTTTTAGAAACAAGGGTGTCCGCGCAAAAAAAGTTGAGAATTTGAAAATTCATCAAGTGGCTCAAAAGATTTTAGAAAATTTATGAAATCACTTGGGCTTTACTTTCATATTCCTTTCTGTCCTTATCGGTGTCATTACTGCGATTTTCTCTCTTTTGCTAACCATGAGCACATGATTCCTGAGTATGTGTCTTGCCTGATTCGCGATTTGAAATTTTTTCTGCCTGACTTTAGAGATTACGAGATAAAAACTATTTTTTTTGGGGGGGGGACCCCATCACTTCTGCGCGCTGAGCAAATTGAGCGGATTTTGTCTGCTGTTTATTCTTACTGCCATACAGCGGCTGAGATCGAAGTAACGCTTGAATCCAATCCAGGAACTATTACCCTCGAAAAATTATCTGGTTATCAGGCAGCAGGCGTGAATCGTTTGAGTTTTGGGGTTCAAGCCCTTCAGAATCGTCATTTAAAAAGAATGGGAAGAATTCATACGGCAGAAGAAGCACAGGAGGGATTTAAGCTGGCTAGAAAAGCGGGATTTCAGAATCTTAATATTGACTTAATTTTTGGACTGCCGGATCAAAGTTTAGAGGAATGGGAAGAAAGTTTGAATCAGGTTGTGCAGTGGGAGCCTGAACATCTCTCTACTTATGGACTCCAAATTGAAGAAGGCACTCCTTTTTTCACGGATTATAGACAGGGAATTTTTTCTCTTCCAGGAGAAGAAATAGAAGCTCTGATGTATGAAAAGACAATTAAACGATTAAGGACGAGAGGATATGAACAGTATGAGATTTCAAATTTTTCAAAACCTGGATATGAGTGCAGGCATAATTTGATTTACTGGAATAATGAAGAGTATCTAGGAATCGGTCTGGGAGCTTTTTCATATTTGAGCAAGAAAAGATTCTGGATGACTAGAAATATGGCAAAATATTTAAAAGGGGAAGAAAAAATATCGGGCTGGGAAGTTCTGCCTCTAGAGAAAGAAGTAGGCGAAACCATGATGCTGGGGTTACGGCTTAAAAAAGGGATTTCAAATGTTAGATTTTTTGGCCGTTTTGGCAAGAGACTTCAGGAATTTTATTCCCATTTGATTTCGAAGTATGAACCCTCTGGACTCCTCAAGTGGGAGGACGATGCCCTTCATTTAACTGAATCAGGCTTCATGATCGCTAATCATGTCATTCAGGAATTTCTTTTAGATTAGGCAGGCTGGCAGGGAGAAAAAAAAGGCAGATAAAAAAGGGTTAAAGAGTCCATATTTCGAAATTCTGTCTATGCAAATACCCCTTGTTGATTTAAAGCAGCAGTACCATACTCTGCAGGGAGAGATTTTATCAGCTCTTTCTGAGGTTATGGAAAATTCCAGTTTTGTGAAGGGACCTAAACTGGAAGAATTTGAAAGAAATTTTGCCAGTTACCACGGGGCTTCAGAATGCGTTGGAGTCAACAGTGGAACAGATGCTCTTTTCCTAATTTTAAAAGCGCTGGATGTTAAACCAGGGGATGAGATAATAACAGTACCTTTCACCTTTTTTGCTACTGCTGAGGCAATTGTCAATGCAGGGGCAGGAGTTGTTTTTTGCGATGTGGATTCGGAAAGATACACTCTTGATCCCTCTCAATTAGAGGCATTGATAACCCCTCGTACTGTTGGAATTGTCCTTGTCCATCTTTATGGAATGCCTGCTGATATGGATCCAATTCTTAAAATATCCCAAAAAAATCATTTATGGGTTGTTGAAGATGCCTGTCAGTCTCATGGGGCTGTTTATAAAGGGAAAAGGATTGGAACATTTGGTGCCGCTTCTGCTTTTAGTTTTTATCCTTCTAAAAATCTGGGAGCTTATGGAGATGGCGGAGCTGTACTAACTAACAGTAAGGAACTAGCATCACAGATTAGAAAACTTCAGGATCATGGGCAGTCTCTCCGATATCATTCTGAAATCGTTGGATATAATTCCAGATTAGATGCCATGCAGGCAGCGATCTTGAAAATTAAACTTAAGCATTTAGACGAGTGGAATGAAAAAAGGAGAAAAGCGGCGGCTATTTACTCCGAAAAGTTGGCTTCCATTAAACAAGTGAAAACACCGAAGCAGTTTCCTGATTCAAAAGAAGTTTTTCACCTTTATGTGATTCAGGCAGAAAAAAGGGATGAGCTTTCTCGATATCTTGAAAAAGCTGGCATTTCTGTTGGAATTCATTATGGGCTCTCTCTGCATCATCAACCTCCTTTTAAAAATTCGGGGACCCATTTATATCCTGTTTCAGAGAAACTTTCTCAGACGGTCTTAAGCCTTCCTATTTTCCCTGAAATTTCTGAGGCGCAGATTTCTTATGTGGTAGAACAGATTAGAAAGTTTTATTCGTGATTTCTCAGTTTTTCGTTTTATTTGTTGTTTTTGTTTATGGTTCTTTATTGGGAAGCTTTTTAAATGTTTGTATTTATCGGATTCCTAAAGGGAGTTCAATTGTTTTCCCTCCTTCTTCCTGTCCCGTGTGTAAAACGAAGATTAGCTGGTGGCAGAACATTCCGATTTTCAGTTACCTTTTTCTACTTGGCAAATGCGCTTCCTGCGGGAGTAGAATTTCATTCAGATACCCATTGATTGAAGGGTTGTCTGGAATTTTATCGGTTTTTTTGTGGGAAAGGATCATCGGGAATTCTTCTCAAATACCCGACTTTCATATTTTTCTTCTTTTTTTCCTGGAAGTTGTTTTTGTTTTCCTTCTCATTGTTATTACGATGATAGATTTTGACTATCAGATTATTCCCGATGAATTAGTTTATTTTGGCGTGGCTGCAGGAGTGATTTATAGTTTTTTTATTCATGATCTTCCTTTTTCTTTGCTGGCTGGTTTGGGAGCTTCTGTTTTCTTCTATGCTGTGCGCGTTTTAGGAGAATTTGTTTTTTTAAAAGAAGCCATGGGAATGGGAGATGTCAAGTTTGCAGCATTTTTAGGGGTCTTTTTAGGAATTAAAAAAGTTATTCTGGCTGTTATATTATCTTTTCCTATCGGTGTTGCGCTGGCATTGGGTTTAATGGCATTAAGTTTGAAAAGCCGAAAAGATTATATTCCCTTCGGACCAGCCATGGCTTTTGCCGCTTTTCTTTCAGCTTATTGGGGGAATCAGATTTTGCATTGGTATCTTCATTTCGCGGTAAGGCTCCTTGCAGGAGTCTTCGTTCATTCGTTCGCAGACCTATCACAAGCGTCAGTTTGGTTTGCTCACTTTGCAGCAAGAGCTTAGAGCGGCATGGGAGTCATTAATCGCTCATTAGAAAAATAAAAGGTCTCTCTTCTCTATTGGGGAGCCATTCCCAGTATCTTACCAGGATTTCATAAACCATTATTCCTACTTCTCCTTCTCCCCAAAAAAGGTATTCTAGAGCTTGAATCATGGGGTTTTGGCGAGTTAAATGCAAAAAGATATTGGCTGGTCGCAGAAGTTCGCTGATATAAGCAATTGTATTGGCGACTGCAACAGCTCCAGTGATTTCAACATGATAGTCCTCTCCAAGCTCGCTGACAGCCATTTTAAGAGGGCTCGTGAATTCACTTCTGTCATCTCTGAGGGAGACATGAATAAAAGCCAGGCTTCCTTGAGTTTTATAATACTTTCTGATTTCTTCCGCTTTTTCTTTTCGGGACTGCTTTCTTCGATAGTGCAGTGGCACAAGGTTGATTCTTTTTTGTTTCATTTCTTCCCATAAGAGTTTAGATTTTTCATCAGTGAAGGTTACACTTTCAACTCGCAGTTCTGCTGCTCTTAAATACCGAGAGATACTGCTCGAGACTATAATGACAAGAATGAACAGAATTGAAATAATCAGCCCATCCGGTCTTTCTCGAATATTCTGAACAAGAGTGTAAAACAGGATGATACTCACAATCCAGGAATAAATAGATTTCCATGGAAATTGGGGAGGGGAAGATGCTCTGGCTTCTTTCCAGGTCACAAGAGCTGCTGCAAGAGCAGCAGAAAAGAAAAGTGTTAAAACCCCAGTGGCATAAGCTCCGCTTTGAGCATAAACACTGGCTTTAAAAATCAAAGTAATCAAGATATTTACGATTGTGATCACAATAACAAGGGGGCGATAATAGGCTACCCAGCGAGGAGCCATTCCAAATCTGGGCAGATAGCGGGAAATCAAACTCAGCATTCCCGCCACGGCTGAAGCCCCGGTAAACCAGAGAATGAGAATTGTCCAGAAGTCGTAAAGACTTCCAAAGAGGTTTCCTAAATAACGATGGGCAAGATAGGCAAGAGCTCTTCCTGCTGCTAATCCTCCTACTTTATAAGCAGAATAAGGGATTAAAAGGGTTGTAACAAAACTGGTCGCCAGTAGAAAAAAACTGATCAGAACTGCGGCTGTTGTTAATAGTTTTTGAGTGGCTTTAATTCTTCCTAATGGGGGTTTGTCTGGGGAATCGGATGAATCAGAGGGGCTGCCTTTTATAAAAGGCATGACTGATACTCCTGTTTCAAATCCACTTAATCCAAGGGCAAGCTGGGGAAAAACAATAAAAGAGATTAACAGGATCTCTGTCCAACTCCCCCTTAGAACCAGAAGATGATGCCAGTGAATGATCAGGTGTGGATGAGTGAAAATTTGGAATCCGCATCTGATGACAACGATCAATGTAAGTAATAAATACGGGACTACAATTGCAGCAGAAACTCCAATGGCTTCTGTAAAACCAGCTAAAAAGACCCCTGCCAGCAGAAGAATGAGCAGCAGCGTTAATCCAATTTGGTGGTGATGGAGGATTCTATGCAGATAAGGGTTTTCGATCATATGCCTGGAAGCATCAGCTGCAGCCAGAGTGGTTGTTATCACAAAATCAGTGCAGGCGAATCCCAGCAGCACTAAAACAAAAATTTTGCTTGCCCATCCTTTTAAAAGTTGTTCAAGTACAGCAATTGATCCTTGCCCACTGTAAGAGTGTCTGGAAACAATACAGTAAGTGGGAAGAATTCCAAATAGTGTAACTGCAATTAGAAATACAGTGGCAATTGGGGATAAAGCTGCTGCTGCTAATAAAGCCAGACCGGGTTGATACGCTAAACTGGAAAATAGATCAACCCCTGTTAACCAGATGACAAAATACCATGAGTATCTTGCCGCAGCAGATTCTGAATCCTGTTTCTCTCCTTTTCCAAGCAGCCATTTTCCAAAAGTGCTTTTTGGGGGTTCACTGCCCCGCACAGGAATAGAAGGAAGGGTTAAATCGCTCATTTTAGGTTTTTAATGAATCGGGAATTTTTATTTAGCCGTTACTTCAGATTCAAAAGCTGTGGATTTGTGAGTTCCATCACAGAATGGTTTATTTTTTGAGTGTCCGCAGCGGCAGAGAGAAATCCAGTTTTTATCAGGTCTTATCGGTGGTTCAACGATTTTACCATCCGCATCTTTTAAGATAAATTCACCAAAAATTTTGAGAGATCCATTTTTTCCTACGACAATTTCAAGCTTACTCATAATGTGTTTGCAATATTATCTTTTTTCGTGGTTTTCCCTGTTTTTAAAATTTCTCTTTTAGAGGAAATCGCAGTATCATTTGTCAGGTTGTTTACAATTTTTTCATTGCTCCATTTCTATTATTTTTGTAAGATAAAAAGAGAAAAAAATGACTGAGGAGGTATGAACATGAACACTATTCAAAAAAATAGCTCACTGCTGCCGCAGGGTGCAGGACAGAACAACCAGAAAGGTGGAGGTTCTCAAGCAAATTCTAACTGGCAGCCTTCCCCGCCGATGAGTCAGCAGCAGGTGGACCACTATGCTCAGGAATTAGCCCCTTTTAGAATGCCGGGGTGGGACGAAGCAGCCACTCAGATGTATAATCTTAGAGTTTATCATAATTCTCGTCTCCAAACTGTTGGAACAGATTCGCAGGGGAATATTGAGGCTTATGTTTTTTCAGGAACAGTGGCTGCAGGAAAGTACCCCCCTGGGCTTACCCATGACGGAGATTATCATTTTGATATAGCCCCAGATGCCCAGTATCCTTCAGATTTAATTAACAGCAAGAATATCCAGAGTGAAAATGGAAAGCTGGTTTGCGAAATCGTTCATGCTGGACCCACAACTCAAGGGGATGCTCAGCAAAGTGGCCAGGGATACGTCAATCAAGTGCTGCCTCTGCCTAAATTGGGACAGCATGTTTATCTGGTTGCACCTTATGTTTTAGATAAAGATCATGGATGGATGGAAGCTCATCCTGTCCTTTATGTTGGCACAACCCCTCCTCCTGCCAATCCGCCCGCTTCACTTCTCCAGTCCATTCAGGGGACTAGCGGCTTTAACACACAAAAAGCGGTTGTCCATTCAAAAGGATAATTTTCAGCGGATTGCTAGAAAGGAGGATGATTTACAGTTAGATTACTTGAACAGGGTAAAAAAGGCAATAGCCCTCTTGCAAAAGAGGGCTATTTTCATTTGTCCAGTTGTTTACAATTTTTTCATTGATACTTTCCCGTCATTTTTGTACAATGAAAGAAAAGATAAAAAACATTTAAGGAGGCATGGAAAAATGAACATCATCGAAAGTGGCAAATCAATGATACCAATGGATCAGGGGAGAGGCGGCTGGCACCCTTTGATTCAGGGACTTCAGAGCAGCGCACCAGTTAGCTCTGGAGATGATGATAATCCATTAAATCCAAACTGGCAGCCTTCACCGCCCATGAGTCAGCAGCAGGTGGATCATTATGCGAAAGAATTAGCCCCTTTTAGAATGCCGGGGTGGGATAATGCAGCCACTCAGATGTATAATCTTAGAGTTTATCATAATTCTCGCCTTCAGACTGTTGGAACAGATTCACAGGGAAATATTGATGCGTATGTGATTTCAGGAACTGTGGATGCAGGCTTTCCTCCTCATCAGGAAGCAGATGGAGACATGCATTTTAATGTGAAGTTAGATCCCCAATATGCAGCCGATTTAATTAACAGCAAGAATGTTCAGAGTGAAAATGGGGAACTGGTCTGTGAAATTGTCCACGCATTTCCTGCAACTCAAGGGGATGCTGAACCTGGTGGACAGGGATATGTGAATCAAGTTACTCTGCCAAAACCAGGACAGCATGTATATCTGGTTGGGCCTTATGCTTTAGATAAAGATCATGGTTGGATGGAATGTCACCCTGTGCTTTATGTTGGGTCAACCCCACCTCCTGCCAATCCGCCGGCTTCACTTCTCCAGTCCATTCAGGGGACCAGCGGCTTTAACACACAAAAAGCGGTTGTTAATTCAAAAGGATAATTTTCAGCGGATTGTTAGAAAGGAGGATGATCTACAGTTAGATTGCCTGATTTGAGTTTAATTAAAACAAGAGACCCTCTAAAAAGAGGGTCTCTTGTTTACTTTCTCCCTAAAGGCTTTTTAACAGTTGGCAAACCCGCAGTCGTAACATTTGGAACAGCCCTCTTCTGAAACTAAAGAAGCTGAACCGCATTCAGGACAAATATCCACTCCTGCCCGTAGTTTAGGTTCAACTTCTTCTCCTATTTCCGTTGAGGTGGCTGCTGCAACAGCATGTCCATTGGTTTCTCCTAAAATTTGTTCTGCTAGAACTTTTGCGACAGAATCAGGAATACTTCTGACTTTTGAAGGTCCGAATCCGTAGATTCTTCTTCCCCCAATATTTCTTAGTTGATTGACTACTTCTTTGACCCTGAACTCACTTGACCAGGGGCTGGGGATTCGCAGAATTAAAGAGATCAGCCTGCCGATGGCTTCTGAATCAGCCTGAACATCGCTTCCCGCTTTTCCGATGTTGACAAAGACCTCAAATAGCTCTCCATGCTCATCTGAATTTAAGGTGACGTAAGAGGTTCCAGTTGGGGTCATTTCTCTGACTGTAGTTCCTGTTAGTTTTTTGGGTCTTGGTTTGATTGTGAATTTTTCTTCATCTAATTTTTCCGTTTCTTTTTCTCCAATGCCCTGAGCAGTTGGAGCTTTTATTCCTCTGTGCAGAACTTGAGTGTTCTTGCAGCCGTCTCTAAATATAGTGATTCCCAGGCAGCCCGTTTCATAAGCCAGAAGATAAATCTTTTTGACATCCTCCACTGACGCGGAATTAGGAAGGTTTACTGTTTTGCTGACCGCATTGTCCGTGTATTTCTGGAAAGCTCCCTGCATTCGGACATGCCATTCTGGCGGAACTTCATGGGCTGTGACAAAAAGTTTCCGAATGTCTTCAGGGATAAAATTTAGATGTCCGATTTCACCGGTTTTTAAAATTTCTTGTTTGACCAGATCATTCCATAATTCTTTCTTTTTCAGTGATTCAATAAGCCAGGGGTTAATGAAATCCAGCTGCCTGTTCCCAACTTTGTGCATAAATGCGAGAGCAAAAATAGGTTCGATGCCTGAAGAGCAGTCCGCAATAATACTGATTGAGCCAGTTGGAGCAATGGTGGTTACAGTGGAATTTCGTAAAGGACGATCATCTTTGTAGATGCTCTTGCTCCAATTCGGGAAAGGTCCTCTGATTTTTGCTAAATTCGCAGATTCATCATGACCTTTTTCTTCAAAGAAAGACATGATTCTTTCTCCTAATTTCAGGGCTTCCTCGGAATTGTAAGGGATTTCGAGCATGAAGAGGAGATCTGCCCATCCCATCACTCCAAGTCCGATTCTGCGATTGGCTTTGACACAGGCATCAATCTCTGGGAGGGGGTATGGATTTTTTTCAATGACATCATCTAAGAATCGGACGCTTAACCGGATAACTCTTTCCATTTCATTCCAATCAATCTCTGAGCGTCCTTCTTTTTCGATCACAAAACGGCTTAAGTTGATTGATCCTAAATTGCATGCTTCATTGGGATACAGGGGTTGTTCCCCGCATGGATTAGTGGCTTCAACTGGGCCTAAGAATGGAACGGGATTTGCTTTTCCCGAATTGATTCGGTCAATAAAAATACATCCAGGATCGCCTGTTTTCCATGCCGCATCACAGATCTTATTGAACACTTCTCTTGCGCTGGCTTTTCCTGTGGCTGTTTTGGTATGTGGATCAATGAGATCGTATTCTCGTTCTTCTTCAACAGCTTTCATGAATTCTTCAGTAATGGTTGCGGAAATATTGAAATTTGTAATTCCGCCATCCAGTTTACATTCAATAAATTCTAGAATGTCAGGGTGATCTACTTTCAAAATTCCCATGTTGGCTCCACGTCTTTTTCCGCCCTGTTTAACGGCTTCTGTGGCCGCATCGAAAACGCGAAGGAAACTGACAGGTCCACTGGCTTTTCCATGGCTTCTTCGCACCGCAGAATTTTTCGGGCGAAGCCTGGAGAACGCGAATCCAGTTCCTCCTCCAGATTGATGAATGATCGCCGCATTTTTCACGGATTCAAATATTTTGTCCAGGGAATCTTCGACAGGCAGAACATAACAGGCTGAATACTGAAGCCCGTTGTTTTTGCCTGCATTCATTAAGGTGGGGGAATTAGGCGTGAATTTTCTCTCCACCATGATTTCATAAAAATCACAGGCGGTTTTATAAACTTCTTCCGGTTTTGTCCATTTTTCTTCAGCAGATGCCATGTCAAAAGCGACCCGCCAACACATTTCATCAGGAGTCTCAATGACACGATCCCCTTCTTTCAACAGGTATCGTTCCTCAAGTACACGCCTTGATGCTTCTGACCACACTCCCTGTGGCATTAAAGGTTTTGAATCTGTTTCCGGGGTTTTCCCCCCACTGCGCTTTGTTCCGATGCTCATTAAATTCCTCCTTTACAGGCTTTATTTATCCTTGCCATCTTCCTCCCTGTAAAGGTGTTTTTTGTTTTTTTAAGAGTACTTTGTATTTTTTAATCTAAGCTCCTTTTGTATAAAAATTTATCCGGGCAGGGCAGAAATCCTTGTGAATAAACTGTGGGTTTATTGTGAATTTGTTTTCGGGTTTTCCTTTGGAATTGATATTATGAGTTTCCAGGAATTTTTATTTATGTGAGAGAAAATTAAGGGGAAGTGGGAAATGTCCATTTTTCGCAAATTTTTTTCTCTCTTTTTTTTCTTTATATATTGTGAGGGCTTATCCTTTTTATTCTAAAGTTCCATTTCAAGCGCAGTGGAACTCTTACCATTGGGTCTTGAGAAGTTTAGTCAGGCGGATGGTTGAACAGATAAAAGCAGCCAGAATTATTAGAGGGAATTCTGCAGATTAACAGCGTCCACGAGGATTATTCTGGCATAGAGGGGGCAGTTCTGCGGCAAGATGGGGAGGATTTTTTTTTAAAACCCGCAATTTCTTTTATGAGACGGGGCGTAGCGTAGCTTGGTAGCGCGTCTGGTTTGGGACCAGAAGGTCGGAGGTTCAAATCCTCTCGCCCCGACCAGAGGTAAGTTTCTTTGTTGAAAAATTGCAGATTTTAGAAAAGATAGTGATGGTTTGCTCAATTTCAATGGATGTATGAGCTAGAGAGACAACCGCAGCATCAGAGGCAGAGGGAGGAAATAGAATTCCATTTTCCAACATCTTCTGAAAAAAAACAAGATAGCGTTTTACGTCAATTTTTAAAGAATCCTGAAAATTAAGAACAGGCTTCTCAGAAAAGAGGATTGAGAAAAGAGAACCTGCATGAGGAGTTTGAACTGGAATTCCCTTTTTCTCGGCAGTCTGTTTAATTCCTGAGAGAAGAGTTTTTGTTTTTTTTTCTAATTTTTCGTAAACACCAGTTCGGCTTAAAAGACGCACAGCACAGGCTCCTGCCCTCATGGTAATCGGGTTGCCAGAAAAAGTTCCTGCCTGATAAACATATCCTAAGGGAGCTAGCTTTTCCATGAGATCTTTTCTGCCCCCATAAGCCCCTGCAGGAAACCCGCCTCCTAAAATTTTACCCAGGCAGGTTAAATCAGCCTTTATCTTAAATCTTTCTTGAGCCCCTCCTAAAGCCACCCTAAATCCAGTCAGAACCTCGTCGAAAATTAAAATTGCTCCAACTTGAGTGGTCAGTTCTCTGCACTTCTCTAAAAATCCAGGCTGAGGCAGAATGACTCCCATGCTTCCTGTGATGGGTTCAACCAGCAAAGCTGCGATCTCTTCTCCCTGTTTTTTAAAAACTTCGTCAAGAGTTTGAAAGTCATTAAAAGGAACACAAACTGTTTCTTCTGCCATTCCTTTAGGTACACCCGTTTCTTTGATTGGGTGGTGTTCTTCCGGTCCATAAGTCCATAAAACAGAATCTCCATGCCCATGATAACCCCCCTCGAATCGAACGAGTAAAGAACGCTTTGTTCCACCTCGAGCTAATCGAATGGCTGCTTCAACAGCCTCTGCCCCTGAATTGACAAATCGGATCATTTCCATGGAAGGGAAAGCTTTTTGAACCAGGGAAGCCATTTCAAATTCCCATGGGGTCGAAACTCCTAACACAGGGGAATCTTCAATAGCTTTTCGAGCTTCTTTAATGACTTCAGGATGGGCATGTCCTAAAATCGCTGGTCCCCAGGCTCCTAAATAATCTAAGCAGCAGTTTCCATCAATATCCCATATTTTTGACCCGTTCCCTTTTAAGAAAATAAGGGTTGGCATTTGCATTTCATGGAAAGAACGAAAAGGACTGTTGACACCTCCTGGAGTCACAGCAGAAAGTTTTTTAAATAATTTTAAGGATTTTATGCTTTTCTTTGGCATAAGTTAAGAGCGCTCCTCCTGCTAGTAAAGCTGAAATAAAAGTTAGAAACGGCATAAAATAAAGAGCTAATCTCAAATCGTGGTAATGTGTTGAAATATACCCAATGACTGTTGGACTGAAAGCGTCTCCTAAAAAATGAATTAGAAATAAATAAATGGCGTTGCATGTGGCTCTTAAATTAGGGGGAGTCACATTCATCATGGCGGCCAGAATCGGCCCATTGGTTGCCATTTGAAAAAAAGCGACCCCTCCAATACACCATAAAACCTCATGTTTTGTTTTGGAAATAACAGCGCCATAAGCGAAAAAGGCGCTTAAAAAAAATCCAATGATCACAACCCAGATAGGGGCATTCTCAGAAACTTTACTCCACCAGTCTGCGCTGATTCCTCCCAGAAAAACCCCTATTAATGAACCAATTCCAGCTGCTGTTGCAGCATCAATGGCAGCGCTGGAATTTGAAAATCCAAAGTATCTTTGAAGAAATGGAGTCAGCCAAACCAGCATTCCTCCTAATGAAAAAGTTAAAAATATCGAAGAAACAAAAAGCCAGAGCAAGGTTTTTGTTTGGAATAGAATCCCTAGTTTCACAAATATATTCTGTTGAGATATGACTTCTATATCATTTTGATTTTCTAAAGCGCCAGTTTCCTTCAGTTTAATTTGTCCAGGATCGTTTTGCCACTGAAGATCTTTCTCCTGAGCATTATTTTCCTGTTTGCTGGTTTGATCTCCTAATCCCATAACAGGTTCTCTTAAAAACAATGTGATAAATCCAAGGATAACTCCAGGGACTCCCACGATGTAAAAAGCTTTTCTCCAGCCGCCAAAAACATGATGACTGATACCTGCGATATAATATCCAAGCCCTGTCCCTATCCCTAAAGGGGCATTCGCAATTCCAAGGGCTGTTGAACGCAGAGAAAGAGGAAAATAATCGCTTAAAAGAGGGGCAAGGGTTGTGGCATAAGAGGCTTCTCCAATTCCCAGGACACTTCGATAAATGAAAAGTTGTGAAAAAGAAGAGGCTGTCCCTGTTAGAAAAGTGGAAAATGACCAGATAAAAACTCCTGTTACCAGAACCCATTTTCGAAGCCCTCTATCAGCAATTCGGGCTAATGGATAAGCGGCAATTGCATAAACAAAAAGAAAAGCAGAAGCTAAAAGTCCTAGTTGAAAATCAGTAAATCCAAAATTAATCTTAATCGGCTGCATTAATGCATTGAAAACATTTCTATCCGCATAATTAAGCAAGTTTAGACTGCTGAGAATGGCAAGGGCAAACCATGCGTATTTTAAATTGATTTTTGTGTATTTGCGGTTAAACATTGAGGAATATGATTCGCCTTATGGAGAGTAATTATAAAGCTCATATTGAAGTTGACGCATTTTTTTCACCTTGCTTGTGCCGTACAGAACTCGAAATTAAATATTAAATTAAAGAGTATAATTAAAATCCCTTTCAGAGCATTTGCAAAACTATTCTGCACGCAGAATTAAAGATTTAAAGAAAGGGAAATGGAAAAACTGAAGAATAATCTAGTTATGAAAGCTATTGCTGTTTTCCCTCAAGAGAAAAAAATTTCAATTATTGAACACCCCGAACCAAAACTTCTGTCTGGCACAGAAATAAAAATAAAAATTCAGGAAGTTGGAATTTGTGGAACGGACAGAGAGATTGCCAGGTTGGAATATGGAACCCCGCCCAAAGGTTCTCCTTACCTTGTGATAGGCCATGAAACTATTGGACAGGTTGTTGAAGTTGGCTCCCAGGTCAGCAAAATAAAGACAGGAGATTTTGTGGTTCCAATGGTTAGACGCCCCTGCTGGCATCCTGAATGCCCTGCCTGCAGAAGTGGAAGGCAGGATTTTTGTTTAACAGGGGACTTTTCAGAAAGAGGAATCAAACTTTTGCATGGATTTATGACTGAGTTCATTGTAGATGAGGAAAAATACATGAATTTTGTCCCTCCTGAGATTAAAGATTTAGCGGTTTTGGTGGAGCCTCTGACTATTGCTGAAAAGGGACTAATTCAGGTTTGGGATATAGAGAAAAGACTCCCGTGGTTAGATGTTCCTGGAGCAGAAGAAAAGTATGCTCATAAACAGAAAGCGGTTGTTCTTGGAGCTGGTCCTGTAGGGCTTCTTGGAACTATGGCTCTTCTGGTCAGAGGATTTGATACATGGGTTTATTCCAGGGATCCAAAAGAAAGCGTGAAAGCGAAGTTTGTGGAATCCATTGGGGGAAAATATCTTTCTTCCCGAGATATTGCTATTCAAAAATTGCCAGAACAGATTGGCAACATTGATTTGATCTATGAAGCCACTGGAGCAGCCACGATTTCATTCCAAGCCATGGAAGTTTTAGGAATAAATGGAGTTTTTATTTTTACAGGAGTCCCTGGAAGAAAAGGTCCGATTCAGATTGACGCTGACTTGATTATGAGAAACTTAGTTTTAAAAAATCAACTGGTTTATGGCACTGTCAACGCGGGAAAAGATGCTTTTGAAGCCGCAATTTTAGATTTAGGAAAGTTTGCCAAGAGATGGCCAGCTCAGATTCGTCAAGTGATTACCGGGCGTTACCCTATTACGAACTATCAAGATCTGCTTTTAGGACCCATTTCGGGAATGAAAAGGGTGATAACATTTTCAAATTAGTCATATGTTGTCTATCAGTTGTCAATTCATCCAGGGATCCCCTGACTGCGGCGGATTGCCAGGATCTAAGACTGGATCCACGTCCCCATTGGAATCATCAGCAGGAGCTTCTGAATCCCCACCCTTTGCGGTGGGATTTGGATGTTCTAAATCGCTCATAGTTGCAGCCAGAATCGAAAGTTCTTTTTCGTTTGTGACTCGGTTTGGCTGTGAATGAAGTTTGTTAGAAGCATAAGTTCCTACCAGAGGGATGTTGTAAGATTTAAATTCGTCTTCTTGAAAATTGACAGGTTGATTACTTATAATTCTATCCAGGGCGTCTAATTCATGGATTTGTTTTCCGTTTTTTCGATCCCACGTCCTGATAGCGCTTCTTAAGCCGCCAATGAGAGCGCCTACGCCTGCTCCACAAGCTGTTGCCAGGGCATACCCGCCTAATATTCCAATTATTCCAGGTCCGAGAACTCCTCCTAATAATCCTCCTAAGGCTCCTATTCCTATTCCTACCATGGCTGAATGAGCTGCATCGTGGTCAAAAGCTTTGAATGCGGATCCGAGTTTGTCTTTCCACTTCCTTTCCGGGATATGATATTCCCAGAAATAGATAGAAGACTTTCCTTTTCGGATAAAAACAGACAGATCTTTTCCGCTATTTGCAATCTCACTTGAATCTTTTTTTGAAAGAGTCCCCGTATGAATTTGATAGAGGAGTTTTAAATAAGCTTTATTTGGAATATAAATTTCGGGAGCGGTGGTTTTTTCGCGATCCATCATTTTAGGCTGCCAGCCCCCACTGATCGATTGAGCAGCCACATTACCTAGAGCTCCACTAGCTCCCAGACCAGCTACTTTAGGTCCCATGGCTGCTGCACTTAAAATTAAATCTCCCATGGCAAACGCTACTTTCTGTTTTCTGATAAGGGTAATTGGCTTTCCTGATTCCATCCTTTGAAAAACTTCGAAAGGGGATATGGCTGCCCTTTTCGCTCCATTTTCAGGAGGGCGATAAGCATACCATGGGAAACCTTTTTTAGTTTCTTCCACAAAAAGATAATTTAAGTATTTGGAGACGTCCTCAGGAGAAATGTCCTTGTATTCCGGATCGGTTTTTAAAGCTTCTTCTAATGCATTGTAATGACTTGGGCTGGTGGAGCCAACTTTGTGAAGTCTGTTCATTAGATTTCGCATTGAATTTACAACCATAACTTTTTAAGCCTCCTGTTTCTAGTGGTTTGCGCTTATTTATAGGTTTATTGTCCCTTTTTTGAGGTTTAAAGTAAATAAAAAAAATGTTAAAAATTCGGCAGAGACAAAAAATTGTGCTTTAAAATTTTTAAAGGATTTGAATTAAGCTTTTCTCAGCTCTCTCTTAGCTTTGATGGCTTTTAAAAATTTTTCAGGAAGAAGCGTATTCACAACGTCCCTGGCTTCAATCCATCCTCTGCGAGCTGTTGACACTCCATATTTTAACATCTCAAAATGCGATGTGTTGTGAGAATCCGTGTCAATCATGATTTTAACTCCTTTTTCTTTAGCCATCCTTAAATGCACATCATTTAAATCTAACCGATCCCAAAATGAATTTAACTCCATAAAAGTCCCGGTTCTTTTAGCAGCATCTAACAGTTTTTCCATATTGACCTGATAAGGTTCACGGTATCCAATCAATCTTCCGGTTGGATGACCAATAATCGTGACATAAGGATTTTCCATTGCTGTTATGATTCGGGAGGTCATTTCTTCTTCACTCATATTAAATTTTAAATGAACGCTGGCAACAGCCAGATCTAACTCTTTTAAAGCTTTATCCGGCATATCCAGGGTTCCGTCAGCTTTAATGTCAACTTCAATTCCGCATAAAAGCATGAAATCAGGATATTTTTTTGCCAGATTTCGTATTTCTTTTACTTGTCTTAAAAGGGTCTCTGCATCCATTCCCCCGGTGATTCCCATCATTTTAGAGTGATCCGAAATAGCGGCATATTGATATCTTTTCCTGGCTGCTTCTACCATGACTTCAAGAGGTTGGGAACCATCGCTCCAAAGGGTATGGATATGACAGTCCCCTCTAATATCAGAGTGTTCAATTAAATGGGGAAGATTTCCCGAGAGGCCTGCTTCAATCTCCCCTCTATCTTCTCTCAATTCAGGGGGAATGTAGGGCAGTCCAACCGCAGCGAAAATTTCTTCTTCTGCACCGCCTGCAATTTTTTTTTCCCCTTTAAAAACGCCATATTCATTAACTTTTAATCCTCTATCTTGAGCTAATTGGCGGATTCGAATATTATGCTCTTTTGAACCCGTAAAATAATGGAGGGCAGCCCCATAAGATTCTTCTTCGACCACCCTTAAATCGCACTGAATTCCTTGTTTTGTTAAAATACTGGATTTT
This sequence comes from bacterium, assembly GCA_021800275.1. Taxonomy (GTDB): domain Bacteria; phylum Vulcanimicrobiota; class JABDET01; order JABDET01; family JABDET01; genus JAKAVV01. The sequence continues at coordinate 21,654 of JAJYZB010000010.1, read as the reverse complement.
GTTTCTCCATGCGCCAGGATTTCCTGGACAAAAGGAAGGTTCACAAATTCCTCCATCACTTTTCCTGGGTTTTTACTGGCTGCTAGAAGATCGATGTCAGCCGATGTTTCTCTGCTTCGGCGCAAACTTCCAGCGATATCAATTTTGAGCACATCTGTTTTTTTCTGCAGTAAACCGACTAGCTCATGCGCCAGCGGAACAGTTTTTCCTAATCCATGTCTTTCTTTGTATTTTCTTCTTAATTCAATCCCTTTTAAAATTTTTTCTTCGATTTTTTGCCCTAATCCTTTTAAGTTTTGAATCAGATGTTCTTTTCCAGCTTTTTCAAGTTCAGCTGTGGTTTTAATGCCCAGTTCATCCCACAATTTTTTTACCGTTTTTGGACCTAATCCAGGAATCTGGATCATATCTAATAATTCAGGGGGAATTTTTTGCATTAATTCCTCATGAGCTTTCATCCTCCCAGTTGAAAGATATTCTTTTATTTTTGCCTCTAAATCTTTTCCGATTCCAGGGATATCGGTCCATTTTGATTCATCCAGATCTCTGATTTCATGAGGGAGTGTTTCAAGGGTCATGGCTGCTTTTCGATAAGAGCGAATGCGAAAAGGGTTTTCATTTAAAATTTCAAGCATATCCGCAATTTCGCTAAACATTTTTGAAATTTGAGGATTATTCATGGTTTTGAGTTCTTCACAAGATCATTGGATCCATTTTGTTTATGGAGTGAGTAACCTGGGTATAATAGGACATCCGGCCGGAAGATCCATAGATTCAGAAATATAAATAACCCAAAATTTAAGGAGGAACATATCATGTTCTGTGAATTTTACTGTCCAACAATGAATCAAGAGCAGAAAAGAAAGGTTGCTGAAGGGATTACAGAAGTTCTTTCAACCACTTTGAATCATCCAAAAGATAAAATGGGAGTCGAATTTAGGCATTACAGACCCGAGAATCTGTATTTCGGAGGAAAATTCTTCACAGAGAGAAATGGACAAGAAGGATACCATCTAACTGTTTTCTGCCCTCCTATCTCTAAGGAAATGAAAAAAGAGTTAGTCCAAAAATTAACCACTAAAATCGAAAAAACCCTGAATCTTCCCCAATACGCAGTTCAAGAATTTGGAATTCACATTCATGAACTTCCCCAAGAAAATCTGGGAATGGGCGGAAGAATGCTTTCAGAAATGATGGCTGGAACCCGATAAAAATTAGATAAAAATACTTCAAAAGCAAACTTTTTAAAAATATAAAAGCGCAGGTTTAAAATCCTGCGCTTTTATATTTTCAGATCTCTGCTTATCTGCCGCTGAAGTTAGGCTTCCGCTTTTCAAGATAAGAAGACAATCCCTCTTTCGCATCCTGACTGTCGAACAGTTGCTGCAGAAGTTCTCTTTCTAATGCCAGTCCTTCTCCAAGAGAGCCATCTAATCCACTGACAACCGCCCTTTTAATGAGACCAACCGATTTAGAAGCTTTTGCAGGAGGGAGAAATTGTTTGGCATAATCCAGCACCTGCTGACTGAACTGTTCAGCTTCAAACAGATGATTGACAATCCCGAGAGAATGGGCTTCTTCCATATTTAAGCTGTCTCCTTTTATCATTAATTCAAGAGCTTTTGATTTTCCGATCAATCTAGGGAGTCTTTGTGTTCCCCCTGTTCCTGGCAGAACTCCCAGGGCTATTTCAGGGAGACCAATCTTCCCCCCTCCTTTTTTTGCGATTCTTAGATCGCAGGAAAGAGCCATTTCTAATCCTCCTCCAAGGCAGTGTCCATTGATCGCAGCAATCACCAGTTTTGGAGTATTTTCTAACCGCATCAAAGTCTCATTGGCATGAAGAGCAAAATTGCAGCGATAAGAAGAGCTTTTGCCTTGAAGCAGAGTGATGTCTGCTCCTGCGCAGAAGCATTTATCGCCTTTGCCGGTTAAAACTAAAACATGAACCGTTTCATCCATTCGGGCTTTTAAAATTGCTTCATCCAATTCTTTCATCAATTCATGATGATATGCATTGGCAGGAGGATTGTTTAATTCTAGAGTGGCAATTCCATTTTCAGCTTTATACTCCACAAAACAAGTTTTTGTTTCCATCATCGTTTTTCACCTCTTTGATTTTTATTTAATTGCTCTTGGCTGCTCAGAGATTTTCGTTTTTCTCTAAAAGCTCGAATCCCTTCTTTGTGCTCTGATGTTTTAACTAAGATACTCTGTCCTAAAAATTCCATCAATCTTCCTGTCTGAAAATCGCTGTTGACGCAGGAGTGTAAAATTCTTTTCGCCAAGCCCGTGGCTTGAGTTTTTTTTTGCAGCAGGGCTTCTGCAGTATGACGGACTTCTTTTTCTAAATGTTCGTGGGGAACGACCTTGTTGATAAGACCCATTTCATAAGCTCTTAAAGCGGGAATTTTCTCTCCGAGCAGAATCATCTCTTTTGCTTTCCCGTACCCAACCAGCTTTACTAATCGGGAGCAGCCGCCAGCTCCGGGAATCAATCCAATATTTTTTTCAAGAAAAGCAAACTCTGCTTTTGCAGAAGCAATTCTGAGATCACAGGATAAGGTCAGCTGCAGCCCTGCCCCTGTGCAGATTCCATTAATCGCCGCAATCACGGGTTTTTCCATGGTTTCAAGCAGATCAAAGGTCCGCGTAAAAAAAGAGATCTCTCGACGAAATTGAGAAGTATCTTCCCAATCAGCTTCAAAAAAGCTCAAGTCCCCACCCGCTGAAAATGCTCTCCCATTGGCGGAAAATATCAGGACTGAAATCTCCGGGTCCACCTCTGCTTTTTGAACAGCTTCCCAGAGCTCTTCCCTCATTTGATGATTGATAGCATTTAACTTGTCAGGGCGGTTTAAAGTGACAACGCCTATTCCGTTTTTGACTTGAAGCTCTAGGGTCTGGAAATTCAAATCAGAGCGCTCTTGCCGAAAAATAATGTTTAATCATTTATTCTGCGGAAACAAGCACGGAGCGGGTTTCTAAATAATATTCCATGGCTTCTGTTCCGTGCTCTTTCCCATATCCACTCTGTTTCAGTCCGCCAAAAGGCAGCTCATCATAAACTACAGGCATACTGTTGATCCAGGTATATCCCGCCTGCAGCCGCGCCGCTCCTTTCACAGCTTTTGACATCTCTTTTGTCCAGATAGAACCCCCTAGTCCATATGGAGAATGATTGGCTCTTTCAAGGGCTTCATCGAAAGAGTTCACGCTAAAAATAGGAAGAGCGGGACCGAAGCACTCTTCAGTGACAAGGGTAGATTCTTCAGAAACGTGAGTCAGAACTGTGGGTGGATAGAAATTACCTTTGTCATATTCTCCTCCTTTTAATCTTTCACCACCAGTCAGAACTTTTGCGCCTCGGCTTTTTGCATCTTCGACCTGAGCTGCAACCTTCTCAAGTTGTGTTTTTGTGTGCATTGAACCCATTCTGCTCTCAGGGTTTAACCCATTTCCAACTTTTATTTTTTTCAGCTTTTCAAGTAGTTTTTCGGTAAATTTTTCAGCGACAGATTCCATCACATAAATCCGTTTCACAGCCACACAGGCTTGTCCACAGTTGAAAAATCTCCCGACAGAGGCTCCAGAAGTGGCTTTGTCCAGATCTGCGTCTTCGCAAACAATCATGGGATCAGAGCCTCCAAGTTCAAGAGTAATTCTCTTTAAATCAGGACCAGCTAGACTCATAATTCTCTTTCCTGTTTCTGTTTGGCCGGTAAAAGAGATCCTTCTCACTTTTGGGTGGCGAATCAGTTCTTCACCCACGGTTTGTCCTGGGCCAGTCACGATATTTAAGACACCTTCTGGCATTCCAGCTTTCCAGAAGAGTTCAACGATTTTAATGGCAGTTAAACTGGTTGTGCTGGCTGGCTTTACAATAACGGTATTTCCAGTAATTAAAGCCGGCGCCAGTTTGTTTCCCATCAAAGAGATCGGGAAATTCCAGGGTACCACAGCTACCGTTACTCCGATTGGCTGCTTGATAATCCATCCATGTTTGCCATCTGCTACCGGATAAAAATAGGTGCCCCGAATATTTTTTGCTAGACCTGCATAATATTCTAAATCACTGCAGAATTTGTCAATTTCTAAGCTGGACTCTTTCAGGGTTTTTCCTTGTTCTCTGGTCAGGAGCTGCGATAGTTCATCTTTTTTTTCTGAAATCAGCTCCACTGTTTTTTTGTAAATTTTAATCCGTTCTTCTGGATTAGAAGTTGACCACTTCTCAAAAGCCCTTTCAGCAGATTCAACGGCTTTATGAACCTCTTCCTTTGTCGCAGCAGGAATGGTATCCACCATCTCTCCTGTCGCTGGATTTCTAACTTCTAAAGTAGTTTTAGAAGTCAGTTCTTCACCCGCCACTAACATTTTCGCCATGATAATCCCTCCTGTAAGGAAATGCGTCTTGTTTTAGTTTATGATTCAGATTATACTTCTTCTTCTTGGAATGGAGTTGATCCTTCAAAAGAGAGGGCAGTCCTTTCGCGTCACCCTTCTGCGTCAGGCTGCCAGCTCAGCCAGCATCGTTTGCCGAGCAAGGTATCTCTGTTTTAGGGTCCCCCGCAGCTTCAGAAATCATTTGGGGAAATCCAGCAGGGTGCAGGTTTGTTCTGGTTCTGGGAGGAATCAGGGTTAGAGTTTTGAAATGGTACAGGGTACAGAAACGTTTGGGATGTAGGGAAGAGCGTGCTTCAATAAATCAAAGGGGACAAAGGCACAAGTGGCGCTTAAAACAAAAGCTCAAAAAATCGGAGCGGCTGTCGTCGTTCTGATTCTTTTAGGTCTTATTCCAACACGAGAAGGATATACTGGAAACTGTCTTGTTGAACCTTCTATTAAACGCGTTTTAGCTCCTCTAGAGTCTGGCATTTTGAAAAAGGTGTATTTTATCGAAGGGGATGCGATCAAAAAGGGGCAGGTTTTTGCAAAATTAGATGATTTTTCTCTAAAACAAAAGCTGGCAAGGTTAATCATAGAGAAGCGATTGAGAGAAAACGATTTTTTTTACTTAAAGGCAAAATACGGCTCGCTTTTAGCCAGCGCTGATAAAGCACTGTTTCAGGCTCAACTGGCTAAAAAAGCGCATTCTCTTCTCTCAAAAGAGAGCGTGCTTGAAGCTGAAAACTCTCTTGATGAGTCAAAAGCGAAATATTTTCAAAAAAAAACGATTTACGAGCATCTTAAAAAAAATTGGCTTGCCTATCAAAAAGGAGTTTTACCAGATTCAATCGCTCAAATTCAACAGCAGATAAAATCGGCTCAAGCCCGGTTAAAATTAGCAAAAAAAACGTGGGAAAGCTATTCTAAATTGGCAAAAACTGGCTTAGTTTCCTCGCGCAGACTGCTGGAAAAACAAAGTCAATATCAGGCGGCTCAAAATCGCGTCGCAGGACTTCAAGAACAATTTGACTCTGCTCGAAAAAAGTTTATTCAAAATTATAAGACTGCTTATGAACAGAAACAGGCTGCCCTCAATGCTTACGAGGTGTCCCTTGAATCATATCAAAAAATTTTCAATAACACTCTGAAGATCGAACCTGAACTGCTTCAGAAGAATTTGGAAGCCAGTCAGGAAAAATTTTATTACACAAAGAAGGAAGCTCCTGAAATCAATGAGGCTGAAAATAAACTGGCAGACACTGAGGTCCAAATAAAAGGGGTTTTAGGGAAAATCAGCAGATCAAAATTAAGGAGCCCTATCTCAGGAATTATCATGACTCCTCATGTCAAAGAGTGGGAGGGAAAAATGGTGGTAAAAGGTGAGCCTGTTGCCTGGGTTTATAAGCCCAAAAGAATGCTCTTTGAAATTCAAATCAATGAGATGGACATCACTGATATTCCTCATGGGAAACAAAACTCGAAGGATGTGGAGGTTAAGCTGCTTTCTTTACCGGGTGAATTGTTTTACGGCAAAGTCAAGAGAATTATTCCTCAAAGTTTAAAAAAATCGAAGGGGAGGTACATGGTAGAGGTTAAAACAACAGATTCTAAATTCCGTTTGCTTCCAGGCATGGAAGGGACAGCAAAAATTTATGGACCCTATCGTCCCCTTCTGTGGCATTGGATTCGAATCCCTTTGAAGTATTTTTACTGGAAACTCTGGAGCCTTTTATGATATGAAATGCAGCGTATTTAATGTGAAGTCAATACTTTTTCAAGGCGCATGCATTTTTGTGTTTGTGAAGGATCACCGTTATTAAGAGAGAAGTAAATATAAATGGCAAGTGTATCTACTTGTGTTTTTTGCAAGATTGCGCAAAAAGAGGTTCAGAGTGATGTGCTTTACGAAGACACGGATTTGGTTGCTTTTAGGGATGTTAATCCTAAAGCCCCTGTTCATATTTTGGTTGTCCCTAAGGAGCATCTTTCTGACCACTGCGCTCTGAAAGAAAAGGATGCTCGCTGGTTAGGAAATGCACACATCCTTGTGAATCATTTGGTGAAGGAGTTGCAAATAGAAGATGGGTTTAGACTCGTGATTAACTGCGGAGAAAAAGCCGGGCAGACGGTTCCTCATTTTCATATCCATTTGATGGGTGGAAGAGACTTTCGCTGGCCACCCGGGTAGGCAGCAATCTATAATTAAAACTGCCTGATTCAGGCAGATCCTGACATAAGAAAGGGGGGCAGAGAGTGGAAATTCGAATTGGAAAAGATGAATCCCTTGAACAGGCGCTGAAGCGGTTTAGGAGACAATGTCAGAAACACGGCATTCTTTCTGAAATGAAAAAACGGGAATATTATGAGAAGCCGAGTGAGCGTCGTAAAAAGAGAGAAAAACAGTGGAAAAGAAAAAAAGGGTCATAACGGACTTCTTTTTTTCCGATATTATTAGAAAATTAAAAATTCGCTGGGAAAAGTTTCCTGTTGTCCGTTATTCTTTTTATTTTTCTGCTGTTTTTATTCTGCTGGTTATGCTTCTTTCTTTCAGCTCACTTTTTCCTCGTTTTTTCGTTAATCCTTTTGTTCCTGAAATTGGGCACAGGTGCCCTATCAATATTATTGCCCAAAAAAGTATTGAGGTAAAAGATGAGCTGGCGACACAGGAAGCCATTCAACGGGCAAAAGCTTCTATTCCTTTAATCTATCGAATTCATCAGCAGATCACCCAGAAGGGAATCAGGGAGATTAACCAGGTATTTCAAATGGTAAAAGAAGTGAAAAGTGAAGACATCCCGAAATTGAGAGAAATTAGCATTCTGCGAAAAATGCTCCCCTTCATTTCCCAGAGAACTTTTCAGAGACTCTTGGAGTCCCCTGAAGGAGCATGGCAGTATACCCATTCTTACAGTGTAGAAATTTTGAGAAAAATCATGAATAAAGGGATTAAAAGAAACCAGATACCTCAGGCCCGGATCATGATAGAACGAATGGCGACCTCTCTTCCGATTCCTCAAAAATACGCAGATGTGGTCAGGGAGTTAGATCAGGATGTTATTAAACCCAACCAATTTGTGGACTGGGAAGCCAGAAATAGAAAAGTGCAGCAAATTGAAGAGCATTTTCGAAAATCTCCAATTTATATTCGAATCGAGAAAGGAGATTTGATTGTTCCAAAGGGAAAGATTGTGACTCGGTACGACTTGAATTTACTGCAGCAGCTCGGAGTTATTTATCCAACACCAACTCTATTCACAGCAGCAGGGATGGGGATATTAAGTCTTCTCTGTTTAGGCATTTTGGTGCTTTATCTATCCTACTATCACCCTGAATTTTTGAAGGAAGAAAAGAATCTATTTTTATTTGCAGGTATTTTTCTGCTGACTATTCTCTTGATAAAGGTGACTACCCATGAGTCGGGATACTTTGCTCCTATTGCCGCGGCTAGTATTTTAGTGGCAATTTTGTTTGACGCGAGATTGAGCTTGATTGAGACGGCTGTCTTAAGTTTGTATGTAGGACTTTTAACCAGTGAAGTTCAAGCTATGATCGTGGCGTTTGTTGGAGGGGCTGTTTCAGTTTTCGTGGTTTCTAAGGTTTCTAATCGCTTTCATCTGGTAAACGCTATTTTTTCTGTTACTATAGCCACTGAGATGACTATCATTTCTTTTTTTCTCATAGAAAACCAATCTGGACAACTCCTGAGAAATATGCTGTGGGGGATCTGGGATGGCGTTCTCGGCGTTGGAATCCCCTTTTTCATTCTCCCTTTTATAGAGCATTTTTCTGAAATCGCCACTCCTTTTCGTCTGTTGGAATTGGCGAACCCGAATGAACCTCTACTGAGAGAATTTTTAGTGGAAGCTCCTGGATCTTATCATCACAGCATGATTGTGGCTAATTTAGCGGAAAATGCGGCGCATGCGATTAAAGCAGATTCTCTTCTGGTGCGGGCAGGAGCTTATTATCATGACATCGGGAAGATGAGAAGGCCTTATTTTTTCATTGAAAATCAAATGGGTGGAGAAAACCCACATGATAAACTTAACCCCTCTTTAAGCACGTTAATTGTTACCTCTCATACAAAAGATGGGCTTGAACTGGCTCGTTCTCATAAACTTCCTAAAAAGATTCAAGATATCATTGTGCAGCATCATGGAACAAGAGTCGTGAATTATTTTTATCACCAGGCAGTTATGAAAGAAGGGATTGAAAAAGTAAATCGAGACGATTATCGTCATGAGGGACCAAAGCCCCAAACAAAAGAAGCGGCTGTTCTTATGCTGTCTGATACGGTTGAGGCAGCGACCCGATCTCTGCCAAAACCATCCCATTCTAAAATTGAGCAAACTGTGAAACAAGTGGTTCGTGAAGTTATGCTGGATGGACAGTTGGATGAAAGCAATTTAAGTTTTAACGAATTAAATATTTTAATTGACACTTTTATTCGTCTTTTATCGGGAATGTATCATAATCGAATTCAATACCCTGATCTTTCGAAGATTCAGCAGCCTGACGAAAGGCAGGGACAGACAAAAGGGAAAGTTTTGCAATTTGGAAACTAATCAGCACAGCATTTTCGTTCGATCAAATTTTAAAGGTTTCAAAATTCCAGTGTCTCACCTTAAGGAGGTTTTAAAGCTTATTTTTGCGTTGGAGAAAAGAGGAGGAGAAACAAGTGTTTTATTTGTTGACGATCATGAGATTTCGGAATTAAATAAGATTTATCGGAAGAAAAACGGCCCAACTGATGTTCTCTCTTTTCCGTGCGATTTTCAGCATTCCGCAGTGTCTGTTTTAGGGGATATTGTGATTTCTGTCCCTATGGCTGCGCGTCAGGCAGATAGTAAAGGTCATCCACTCGTGCACGAGATTGTTTTTCTTTTAATTCATGGGATTCTTCACCTTCTTGGATATGATCACCACCGCTCATCTGACAGGAAAAAAATGTTCTCAAAACAGGATTTTTATTTTCAGGAGTGCTTTAAAGACAAGAATAGTCCATTTTTTCTGTTTCCCAGAAAGCTTTCTCAAGCAGGACATCGTGCTTCCAGGGGTTGCAAAAGACTGTCGTGAAAATTGAGAAGAAATCGCGTTCTTTTTTTGAAAGCGCTAATAATGCGATTGTGGGAATTATTTCGAGCTTTAAAAGCGAAAGAAATTTCAGGATTCATTTTTTAGTTTCAATTCTGATTTTGTTTGCCGCTTTAAAATTAGAAATTCCGCGTTTAAAAATTGTCCTTTTGTTTTTAGCAATTACTTATGTCTTAATGGCAGAAATGATGAATACCAGTCTTGAGTTTTTAACAAACGCTTTTGTAGAAGAAGAAAATCCGAACGCTAAACGCGCTAAAGATGCAGCCGCTGGCGCTGTTTTAATCTCAGTAATAGGCGCTGTTTTTATTGGTTATCTAGTTTTCTTTAACAAGTTAGAGATTTTGATTCCCGCGCTTTTTGAGCGGATTAAAGGAAATCCGCTGCATGTCGCTGTTATCAGTCTGGTTTTAGTTCTTTTATCTACTGTTTTTTTTAAAACATTTTTTGCCCATGGCACCCCACTAAGAGGGGGAATGCCCAGCGGTCATTCTGCTGTTGCTTTTGCCACCGCCACCATTGCCATCTGGTTTACTAAGAATTGGCTGCTGATTTCGGCAGTTTTTCTTTTGGCTTTAATGGTAGCCCAAAGCAGGGTTCAGGCTCGAATTCATGGATGGTGGGAAGTGCTGAGCGGTGCTGCACTAGGCTTTTCCATTACACTGCTCCTGTTGAGTTTGTTTTTAAGATGATCTCATGGAACTAATCTGGTCAGGAATCGGCTCGGAATTTTTGCTTCTTGCGGCGTTAGCTTTTTTTTCTGGCTCGGAAGCCGCTGTTCTAGGGTGCAGTCGCTTGAAAGCTTCCCATGATGCGGAAACAGGAATTAAACCTGCAAAGGCAGTTCTTGAGTTTCTGACTAAAAAGGAGCAGTATCTCCCTGCTCTGCTTGCCATTGAGACTTTTTTGACAGTTGCAATCAGCACTCTTGGAACCGTTATTTTCAGATCCTTTTATCCTGTGAAAGGCTCTCTTTTCCTTTCGGCTTTGATGATAACACTTTTTGTTTTAGTGTTGGGCGAGATTTTTCCCAAAACAATGGCAACCCACAAACCAGAATCTTTCGCTTATTTTTCAGCCCCTATTGTTTTGCGGCTAACACAGTTTTTTGCTGTGCTTCTACGCCCGATTACCTGGGCTGTAACCATTTTTCTAAGAGGATTTGGGAGAACTTCTGCAGCGTTAGTTCCTACCGAGCAAGAGCTCCAGTATTTAATTTCAGTCAGTAAGCAGCATGGAGTTTTAAATCAAGAAGAGGAAGAGCTTTTTCAGAATATTTTTCGCTTTATGGATGCCAAAGTAGGAGAAAAAATGGTGCCAAGAACCAGAATGGTATGCATTAAAGAAACCGCTTCTTTAAAAGAGGTTATAGAGCAATTTTCTGCTGCCAGACACCGCCGATATCCGGTTTACTCCGAAGATCTCGATCATATACTTGGTTTTTTAGATATTCAAGACGTGATGGTTTTCCAGATTGAGGGAGCAAAAAAACAGGAATTAAAAACTTTGATCCATCCAATTCCCTTTGTTCCTGAGAGCAAAGGGATTGGCATTCTTTTGCAAGAGATGCGAAAGGAGAATTTTCGTATTGCCGTTGTCATTGATGAATACGGGGGGACAGCGGGGTTGGTCACGATTACTGACATTCTCGAAGAGATTGTCGGAGAACTAGGGAAAGCCCCTGCTTATTCACAAATTCGCGTCGTTAGCGAGAATAAAATTATTGTTCCTTCTTTTACGGAAGTCAGTGAATTGGAAAAAAGACTCGGAATTAAACTTGAAACCAAAGATATTGTAACCGTAGGAGGATTTGTTTTCGGACTGTTTGGGCGAGTTCCTGAAAAGGGGGAACAGGTTATTTCCCAGAATCTTAAGTTTACGATTCTGGAAAAAAATGGGTATAAAATAAGCGAAATAATGGTTGAAAATTGCAAATCTTAATGATTGTGATGCTGGAATGAATGCCATCAGGTTTTATTACTTGCTTCTGTTCTTTGGTGGATCTTTTTTGTTCGTTATGGCTTCTTTTTTGTCTTTTTGCTTTTCCCTTGCAGAAGGCAGCATACCTCTTCTCTCAAGGGAAACTATAAAAGAATGGAAAGAGCAAAATAAAAAATTTTCTGTTGTTCTCGAAAAAATTTTAGATAACCGAAAAAAGTTTTTTGGATTTTTAGAATTTTATCAGAGTTTGTTTTCTGGATTGTATTTTTTTCTGTTATGTTTAGAGTATCGCATCTACGGCAGTATTTATTCTCTTGGATTCACCGGATTGTTGGTTATTTTTCCAGTCGGTTTTTTAATTTACATCTATTTTTTAAGACTGTTTCCAAGAAAATTAGCGCATCAGCATCCCGAGAAAATTTCTAAGCTGTTAGCCCCGTTTATAACTTTTATGTTTAGATTTTCGAGTTGGATTTTTCCTGTTTTTGAAGCGGCTTCTGAAAAGCTTGCCAGGGGATTAGGCGGGAAAAAGACTTCTAAGAAATCTGCTTTGAGCGATGAAGAGATTGATATGCTCGTCGGGATGGGGAAAAAAGAGCCTGTAGAGATCGAAAAAGAGGAAAAAGAGATGATCGAGAGCGTGATGATCTTTGGGGAAACTATGGTTAAAGAAATTATGATTCCCAGGATTGATATGGTTTGCGTGGATTCAATCAAATCAGTTTCGGATGTCCTGAATGCTATGGCATCCAATGGATACTCCAAGCTTCCTGTTTACGAAGGCTCTATAGATAATATTATTGGAATTGTATATTTGAAAGACGTCGTGAAGTTTGTGGCTAACAGCAGACAAGCAGAGTCTGTAAAACAAATCTTAAGAAAACCCTTTTTCGTTCCTGAAACTAAAAAAGTTGATGATTTGCTTAGAAATATGCAGAAAGAGAAGATCTCTATGGCGATTGTGGTTGATGAATATGGAGGAACAGACGGGCTTGTCACCATGGAAGATTTAGTCGAAGAGATTGTAGGGGATATTACAGATGAACATGACAGAGTTACCCCTGCTGTTCTTCCTCTTTCTGACCACGTATGGCTGCTGGATGGGAAAATTAATATCGAGGATTTAAACAAAGAATTGAATCTGAACCTCCCGACCGAGGAATTTGAAACCTTGAGCGGCTATGTTTACAGTTTAATGGGAAAAGTTCCCAAAGCCGGTGATAAAATTGAAACCGAAAATGTAATTCTGGAAGTCACAGAAATTCATCGTCAGAGGATTTCAAAAGTAAAACTAACCGTTAAGACCCCTTTTCCTCAAGAGCATTCTTAGACAGGCTGTTATTATAAAACTGTTATTACAAAGCAGGAAGTTTTGGAAACATTCCGAATGATCCACAAAATTGTCTTCAAATTTTCCTCAATTCTAAGGAGGGGCGTTTGGCTCAGGGGAAAACAGTTTATTTGGCGTTTGGCATCCATAATCACCAGCCAGTTGGGAATTTTCAAGGGATTTTTGAAGAAATTTATCAGGCCGCTTATGACCCTTTTCTCAAAGTATTATCCCGACATCCCCAGATTAAAGTTTCCATGCATTTCAGTGGACTGCTGCTGCAGTGGCTCCGAGAAAAGCATCCTAATTATACGGCTAAATTAAAGGAAATGAATACCAAAGGCCAGGTTGAGCTCCTGACCGGAGGATTTTATGAACCCATCCTTTCAGCTATCCCGGATCGCGATAAAGTTGGCCAAATTGGAAAGCTGACAAAATATATTGAAGAGCATTTTGCTTTTTCTCCTAAAGGCATGTGGCTGACAGAACGAGTTTGGGAACCTCATCTTGCAAAATCAATCAGTGAATCTGGAGTCGAATTCACTTTTTTAGATGAGTGTCAATTAAGAACAGGATTTTTAACAGGAAAAAATGATATTTATGGATATTACGTCACAGAAGAACAAGGATTTTCTCTAGGCCTTTTCCCAATTCACCATGAGCTCCGTCATGCAATACCCTTTAAATCTGTTGCAGAAGTTTTGGAAATCATAAAAAACGCTTCATCAGAAGAAGGAGACAATTTAATTAGTTTTTGCGATGATGGTGAAAAATTCGGGGGTTGGCCTGGCACAGCCAAAGCAGTTTATGAAAAGAGATGGCTAGAGAAATTTTTTGAAAAACTCGAAAATTCACCGTGGATTAAAGTTACGACTTTTTCTGAGTACCGCAGAAAATATCCACCTAGAGGGAAGATCTATATTCCCGCCACATCGTATCCCGAAATGATGGAATGGGCTGTTCCTACTTCATTTCAAAAAACCTATCTGCATCTTTTGAAAAGCGTAAAAGAGGAAAATAAACCGCTGATTAGAGGAGGCATGTGGAGAAACTTTTTGATTAAGTACACAGAGGCGAATAATTTGCATAAAAAAGCCCTGTATGTCAGTCAGAGAGTTGAAAAGGTTAAGGAGCTAGAAATTAAAACAAGAGCGCAGGAAGATTTATGGAAAGGGGAGGCAAATGATGCTTATTGGCACGGTGTTTTTGGTGGAATTTATCTCCCCCATCTGCGATCTTCGGTTTATCACCATTTAATTAAAAGCGAATACCTGGTGGATATGTATTTGCATCGAAATGGCCCCTGGTTAGACGTAGAACTGACAGATTTTAATAAAGATTTGATGGACGAGGTTTTGATTAATTCGGATAAGCTAAATATTTATCTGATTCCAGTTCAAGGTGGACAAATTTTTGAATTGGATTATAAATTAAAGGCTTGTAATTTTCAAGGTCTAATTTCCAGAAAAGAAGAATTATATCATGACCATGTTGAAAAATTAGCTGGGCATGAGACCGGTAAAAGTATTCATGAAGCTCGAGGGGCAAAAGAACAGGGACTTGATAAACTGCTTCATTATGATTGGTATCCTAGATATTCTCTGATTGATCATTTCTTTCATGCTGACACTAAGTTGTCAGATTTTATCGCTGTAAAATATGGAGAACAGGGGGATTTTGTTAATCAGCCTTATCACCTGGATTTGGAAAGAAATCATGAACAAGCTGTTGTTAAAGTCTGGAGAGATGGGCATATATGGGTTGGAAAGGATTTTCAACCCGTTCGAATAGAGAAAAAAATTATTATTCTTAAAGGACAGCCTTCGTTTCAAGTGGAAATCCATCTTTTTAATGGCTCCAGCCAGAATCTGCCAGTCTGGTTTGGAAGTGAGCTTTCCTTTCAGATTGCTTCTGCGGCTGATCCCGGATCGGTTGGAATTATTGAAGGGAAAAGGATGAGCTTTTCTGAAAATGTTGAAGCTAAAGATGTGAGTCAGATTGATCTTTGGGATGGTATTCGAAATACTGGTATTAGCTTGTCTTTATCTAAAACTGCGTGTTTGTGGATGTTCCCTCTTTATACTATTTCGCAGTCAGAAAGTGGATTCGAAAAAATATTTCAGGGTACTATTGTTGTTCCCCACTGGAAAATAAACCTTGGGCCAAAAGGGACGTGGAAAACTGTTGTTTCCTACTCTTTCAAGGAACTTTAGAAAAAAATCCGAAATAATCAACGATTAAAATATGATAACTTTGACGAAGACTGTGGCTTTTCCTGATTATTGTTTTGGACCTTCTTCATGGGAAGATTCTGTTTCAGGCATTGGGAAAGAGTGGCTTGTTACGAATGGGATTGGTGGTTATGCCTCTTCTACAATTATTGGGATGAATACTCGAAGCTATCATGCCCTTCTTGCTGCAAGCTTCCATCCCCCCCTTGATCGTCAGGTGCTCTTAGCCAAAATAGAAGAGGAAATTCGCGTGGAAGAAACTCTGGCTCAGTTGTCGTCTAATCAGTATCGAGATAAAATTCATCCAACTGGTTACCAGCATTTAATTAGTTTTTCACAGGCTCCTTTCCCAACCTGGCTGTATCAAGTTCGGGGAGCGATATTGAAAAAATGGGTTTTCATGCGTCATGGTAAAAACACAACAGTCATTGGGTATGAACTGGTAGAAGCAGAAAAACCAGTTGATCTTTACCTTCTGCTTTTTACCACGAAAAGGAATTTTCATCATCTTCTGCGGTCTGATGTCAGAAGATTCGATCAGGAGAAAATAGCGCGAGGATCAGCCGCTTTTTTACATGCAGGTTCTCCCTATCTTTATGCTGCATCCAGCAGAGGGGAGTATTATAAAAATGGGGAATGGTATTATAATTTCCAGTATTTTAGAGAAAAAGAGAGAGGACTTGATTTTGAGGAAGACTTGTTCCATCCAGGAACATTTGCGATTTCTCTTGCCCCTGGAGAGAAGGTTTTTATTGCTGCTTCTACTGACCCGATTAATGAAATTTCTGGAGAAATGTGGCAGGAAAATGAAGAAGAGCGACTGAAAAATCTCCTTCGCTACTTTCCTGTTGATTATCCTGCAGCTCAAAAATTGGCTTTGTCTTCCGATGCTTTTGTGGTGAAAACTTTTGCTGGAACTTCTGTGATTGCAGGGTACCCATGGTTTAATGAATGGGGAAGAGATACTTTTATATCAATCCCAGGACTTTTTCTTGTTACTAATAGAATCAGCGAAGCTGTGAGTGTGATTCGTTCGTCTGCCAGGCATCTGAAAAATGGTTTGGTTCCTAATAATTTTTCTGATTCCCCAAACCAGATCCCGGCTTATGAAAGCGCAGATGCTTCTTTATGGCTGATCTACGCTGTTTATAAAATCTGGAAATACGCTAAAGATAAAAGTTTTATTTTGGAAATTTTTCCTTTTCTCGAAACGATTATTCAAACCTATCAAAAAGGTCTTTATTCATTCATTAAAATGGGAGAGGATAGTTTAATATACTCTTCTCATTCTGATATTCCCCTGACCTGGATGGATGCCAAAGTTGGTCCCTGGGTTGTAACTCCGAGAAATGGCGCTTGCGTGGAAGTGAATGCTTTATGGTTTAATTCGTTGAAAATCATGGAAGAGTTTTCTCGGCTGCTCGGCATGAACGAATCTTCTCAAGGTTATGCTGAAATTGCTTTAAAAGTCAGTTTATCTTTTAATCAGAAATTTTGGAACGAAAAGGAAAGATCACTTTATGACTGCATCACCCCGAGTGGCGCTGATTCTGCCATTCGTCCCAACCAGATCTTTGCCGTAAGTCTTCCTTATTCAATCCTGCCGCGAGAGAAAGAGAAAAAAGTGTTTCAAAAAATTAAAGAACGACTTTATACCCCTTTTGGTTTGCGGTCACTGGATCCAGTTCACAAGGATTATAAAGGAGTTTATCATGGGGATAGATGGCTGAGAGATGGGGCTTATCATCAAGGGACTGCTTGGCCCTGGCTGCTGGGTCCTTTTATGACAGCCCTCGTAAAGTTAGAAGGTGAAACTGCCCGCCCGAAAGTGCAGGAATTGCTGTCACCTATTTTGTCTCATCTTTCAGACACAGGGATAGGGCAGATTTCTGAGATTTTTTGGGGGGATTTTCCACATCATCCTGCGGGATGTGTTGCTCAGGCATGGAGCGTTGCAGAAACGCTCAGGGCCTTTGTTGAGGAGGGGCTAGGGATCTATGGATTACAGTAAAACATTAAATCTGCCGCAGACATCGCTTCCAATGAAAGCGAGTCTGCCGATAAAAGAGCCCCAGATTTTAGAATTTTGGGAGAAGAATCAGATTTATCACCTGGTACAGAAGAAAACAGCGAATAAATCTGCCAGAATTCTTCATGATGGTCCCCCTTATTCTAATGGGAAAATTCATTTGGGACAGGCTTTTAATAAAATTTTAAAAGATATTGTGGTTAAGTTTTGGAATATGACCGGTTTTCATTCTCCTTATGTCCCTGGATGGGATACCCATGGACTGCCTAATGAGTTAGAAGCCATTAAAACTTTTAAACTGGATCGCAGATCAATCCATCCTGTGGAACTCAGAAAAAAATGCAGAGAATCTTCTCTGCATTATGTCGAGATCCAGAAAAAGCAGTTTCAGAGATTAGGGATTCAGGGGGAATGGGAAAAACCATACTTGACTTTAGATCATTCTTATGAAGCAGCCATTATTGAGGCTTTTGGAATGATGTCTGAAAAGGGGTACATTTACCGCGGGAAAAAGCCGGTTTACTGGTGCACTGCCTGTGAAACTTCTTTAGCAGAGGCTGAGATTGAATATCAAGAAAAAGAGTCCCCTTCTATTTTCGTGAAATTTCCTATAAAATCTTCTGATTTATTGAAAGATCTGAAGATTTCACAAAATTCAAAAATTTATGTTTTAATTTGGACCACAACCCCATGGACACTTCCTGGAAATGTGGCAGTAGCGCTTCATCCCGAAGAAACTTATTGTTTGGCGGCTTCTTCTGATGGAGAGGTGTACCTTTTAGCAGAGAAAAGGCTTGAATCAGTATCAAAAGCTGCAGGTGTCACCTTGACGAAAATTTGCGATGGATTCTCCGGTTCTGCCGCTGCTTCAAATACTGTGTGTCGGCATCCTTTCTTAGATCGAGACTCTGTTCTGATCACACAGAGTTATGTGACCATGGAAGATGGAACAGGATGTGTTCATACTGCCCCAGGACATGGAGCAGAAGATTTTGAGGCTTCAAAAGAATTTCATTTACCTGTTTTAGTCCCTGTTGATGCTCATGGAGTTTTGACAGAAGAGGCGGGCCTTTTCAAAGGTCTGTTTATTCAGGATGCCAATGAAAAAATCGTCGAGCATTTGCGAGAAACAAGACTTCTCCTGCATTCAAGCAAAATCAGTCATTCCTACCCTCACTGCTGGCGCTGCAGAAAACCCGTGATTTTCAGAGCGACAGAACAGTGGTTTGTTGGGGTCGATCATCGCGATCTACGTAAGAAGAGTATTGCTGCATGCAAAGAAATTAAATGGTATCCAGGCTGGGGAGAAACACGCATGAGAGCCAGTCTTGAACAGAGACCAGATTGGTGTATTTCTCGACAGAGAGTCTGGGGAGTTCCACTCCCTGTTTTTTACTGCTTGTCTTGTGATAAGCCGATTGTAACGAAGGAAACTGTTGAATCAGTAAAAAGGCATTTCTTAGAGGAAGGAGCTGATTCCTGGTTTTCCAAAACGGCTGCTGAGCTTCTTCCTGTAGGATATTTGTGTCCTTTTTGTCAATCACAGAAAGGGTTTAGAAAAGAGAATGATATTTTTGATGTCTGGTTTGAGTCAGGGGTCAGTCATCTAGCTGTTTTAGAAAATCACCCTTCTTTATCCTGGCCCTCTCATTTATATTTAGAAGGTCCTGATCAGTATAGAGGCTGGTTTCAAGTCAGCCTTTTATCAAGTATGGCGGTTAAAGAGATTCCTCCTTATCAACAGGTGTTGACCCATGGCTGGACACTTGACTTAGAGGGGAGAGCTATGCACAAATCTATTGGGAACGTGATCGATCCTATGGATATTTTAAAAGAGTATGGGGCTGATATTTTGAGATTGTTTTTTGCTTCTGTTGAGTTTAAAAATGATGTTCGCATTGGGGAAAAAGTTTTGAAAGATGTGGCTGAGTCTTACCGCAAAATTCGAAATACGTGTCGTTTTCTTCTGGCAAATCTCTATGATTTTCATCCGGAACACAATTCGGTTTCTTATATCCACTTGAAAGAGATTGATCAGTGGGCTCTGAGCAGACTCTACGATCTGATTGAAGAAACAAAGAAATTTTATGAAAATTACGATTTTCATCTTGTTTATTATCGGGTTTTGAATTTCTGTGTTCAGGACTTGAGTTCTGTTTATTTGGATCTGCTCAAAGACAGACTCTATACTTTTCGCCCGGATTCTGAAGAAAGACGCTCTGCTCAGACTGTTCTCTATCGAATTTTAATGACTCTGATCTGTATTTTGTCCCCAATTCTGAGTTTCACCACAGAAGAGATCTGGCAGAATCTTCCTGTTGCATTCAAAGATCACATCAGTGTTCTTTTATTGGAATGGCCGGCACTGCCTGTTGAGCACAAAGGGGATGAAATTTTTCGCGCACGATGGGGAAAGATTTTAGGGTTGCGGGAAGCGGTTTACCAATTGGTAGAAGTTCTCAGACAGAATAAAATAGTTCGACAGCCATTGGAAACCTGTGTTTATTTAATTTATGATCCTTCTGTTTTTCAGGCGATTTTTCAGGATTTTTCTGTGGAAAAAGTGAAAAGCCTTCTGACAGAACTGCTGATAGTTTCGGATGTGAGAATTGTCACAGTTGAAAATGGAGAAATAAAAGATGTGGCAGCAAAAGGCAGGGTCATCCCAGGTCCGACTGCTCAGGCTGACAAACTGAAGTCTATCCTTATAAAAGAAGCTCGGAGTAGGGGGGAGGAAAAGCCAGAAGACTCTGTGGCTTCTTTGGCTTATGACTGTTTCCCTCAAAATTCCTCGGGAAAACTTGAAGAGATAACCAGCTCGGATCCCACTCAGGCTCTTCAGATGATTGCTGCAAAAGCCTCGGGGGAAAAATGCGCCAGGTGCTGGCGTATGGTTGAAAAAGTTTCAACTGAACCTTCCAGCTCAGGCTTGTGCCATCGCTGTGTTAAGGTTATTGAGGGGATTCCAGTTTCTTGAGAATAGATATCTGCAGATTCTAATGCGGCGATTTTTTTTTCTTCTTCCAGCCTGTGTGATTGTGATTTTAGATCAAGTGACAAAGATCTGGTGTGTTCACCACCTCATCCTTAATCGTCCTGAGCCTTTTATTGATCACATTCTTTATTTAACTTTAACTTACAACTCCAAAGGGGCTTTCAGCCTTTTCCCTTTTCCAAATCTTTTTTTTATTTCCATGACCACTCTTCTTATTGGTTTTTTTTTGTTTTACGCTTTAAAGAATAGTCTGTCTTTGATACTTCAACTTTTCATCGGGTTTTTAATTGGAGGAGGCATTGGCAATTTAATGGACAGGATAAGACTGGGGTATGTGGTAGATTTTCTTGATTTGCGCTTCTGGCCTGTTTTTAATGTCGCTGACTCAGCAATAACAGTTTCTATGATCTTTTTGTTTTTTTATTTTGTGAATAAAAAGCAGTGATTTTAAACCCAATGCTGAATTTATCCTGTACAAACTAGGTGTCACCAGTTTCCCTTAAGGAGCTGGTTCTCACCGAATTATCCGCTGTCCTTTATCTTTTCACAGTAATGGTGATGCCCCAGATCGCACGAAAGTCGCACCGGAGCGAATTGTGGAAACTTCTGACGAATAAAGAATTTAGAAAGGGAGGGCAGTCTGTTTGAGAGGGAATCTTGTTTTGATGTTAGAATCCTCACATTATGAAAACAGAACAATCTCTTCTTGATTTTTTTAGAAAGAAGATTGGAAAAGAAAAAGTTGAAGAAGTTTTGGAAGATTTTTTTCTTTCCGAAATTGCAAAGGAAAGGAAAAAAGAGAAGCATTTAGCAAAACCTGTGAAAGAACTTTGGGACAGCCTTAAACTTAAATAATGTTCAAGGTGGTTTATACACCAGCCTTTGGTCGAGATGTAAAAAAACTCCACTCTGATGTTCAAAAAAGAATAAAATTAGAAATTGATTTACTTGCTGAAGATCCGTTTCCTTCGAACTCTCTAAAACTTTCAGGTGAAGAAAATACTTGGCGTCTTAGAATTGGGAACTACCGCGTGACATATGAACTAAATGTATCTTTAAAATTGATTTATCTGCTTCACGCAGCCCACAGAAAAGATATTTATTAACCTTTCAATTTGCTATTTCCTTGATCTCTTGACTGGGGAGTGGGGTAAAAGTGGAATTCACTAAAGAATATTTTTTGAAAGGGGATGCTGCTTATGCCTCGAAGGCTATTCTGGGGGATTTTTGTGTTGAGTCTGTGGTGTTTTTCCCGCCTGAGTTCAGCTCAGGGTCTTCCTTCCCGCTTTCAAGGTGGTATAATGGGGGAAGCCGTTCTCTCCAATGGAACCACTATTCCCATCCAGTTTTCTGGAGATCCTTCTTTTCCTGTTCCTTTTAATGTTCCTCTCTGGAGAGACCCTTTTACAGAATCCACCTATTTCAACCTTCCCTCTACAGGGGCTGTGATGTATTCCTCTGATGCGGCTTTTGGAACCGATATTTCTGCTGTCACCCCCCTAGGGGTTACTGTTCTTGAAACGGATCAGAATAATGAGACACTGCTTTCGATTCAAGGGGAAGGATCTGGAATCTCAAGCAGTGTGAATGGGGAAGCAGTAGGGGCAGAAGAGCCGACAGATGAGAACATGCAGACCTGGATTTCTGA
>JAJYZB010000003.1 GCA_021800275.1 bacterium | reverse complement strand
GCAGGCGATTTACGCAAATCTTGTGACCGCTTGCGCAAATGGAAACGTTCTAAATCCAGCCGGCTGTCCAGTGGATATACCAGCAAATGGCAATTACAATCCCCTTAATGAAGGGCTTCCTAATACCCTCATGTCCCCTAATGTTTTAACAGGGAATCTGGCTATTACTTACAAACAGTCCAAGAATTTTTCTGTTACTTTCCAGATCTTCAATTTATGGAATGGAGATACCCCTCTTGTCGTAAATTCTGGAGATATCGGAGACATAGCAGTTCTAGGGTATCCGTATTCACCCGATTGGAACCCTCTTGATGGAAGGTACGGCGCCCAGGCATTCCAAACCCTTCGTCAGTACTATATAACCACCACTTTCCATTTCTAAATTTCGCGATCGGACAAAAAGAGGGGATCATCATTTTTCACCATTCTTCGCTCCTGAATTTTAAAAGTTTGTATTGACAAATTATTTACAATGTGATATATTAAAATGTTAAAGTGGTTTAAAGAATGAGGAGGAAATTATGCAAACAAATGCTGCCCATTACGATAAACAGATTGGACTTTCAGAGGAAGAGAGAAAAGGATCTGCTTCTATTTTGAATACTCTTCTCTCGGATGAGTACGTGCTTTACACTAAAACCCGCAATTACCACTGGAATGTTGTTGGACCACAGTTTAATGATCTTCATAAATTTTTCGAAGCTCAATATGTGGAGCTGAATAATGTGGTAGATGATATGGCTGAAAGAGCGCGAGCTTTAAATGAACAGGCTTTTGGCACAATGACTGAATTTTTAAAACAGACTCGCTTAAAAGAGGAACCTGGAAAATATCCTGATGCCAGCACCATGATTTCGAATTTGTTGTCAGACCATGAAGCCATTATTCGATCGCTGCGCGCTGATTTAGAAACCTGTTTGAATCGTTTCCATGATATGGGAACCAGTGATTTTCTAACTGGCATCATGGAAAAACATGAAAAAATGGCATGGATGCTGCGGGCTTTTCTAAAGCATTAGATTTTCACAGCATGTCTCCTAAAATGTCCAGGTTCCATAAGTGCATTGGGTTCCCTGGTCACCATTGTGGACCACATAAACTCCTGGAAATTCATTCGGGGCTGTCCAGGCATTGATGTTTCCCCCGTTTAAGCAGTAAAGGGGGGGGGTGACGTTAAGGACATTGGTCAGTCTTATGGTTTGCCCATGTCATATACCCTTTGGTACCACTGCGCACAGCAATAGGAAGATGAGGATAGGGAACCATGATGAAATTCGCCGTTTTATGAAACAAAAATAACCAGGTTAAATTTAAATTTTGATTTTTATCATCCGCAAAATGCTATTTGCAAATCCTTATCCGGGTTAATTGCATTTAGGCGACTCGCGTTTAACTTTCCATTAGGCTGTTCTTAGTGGATATTTTTCTGTGAACCTGTTATGCTTTTATTGTCATGAGAAATTTAGCAAGTTATGAAAATCTGAAATTTTTTCAAAATAAAAATTCTCCTATCTCTTCAGAAGAATGGCTTAATTTTTTCCTTTCAAAAGACGCTGGACCGCCGCGCCCCGAAAAAGAAATTTGTCAAATCTTAGGCCGCCATATATTCAATCTATTGTCTTCACTGATTGGAGAGCAGTGATATGGAATATGGCATTAGTTTTTTTACCAAGTCCTGTTGGCGAGTGTTTGTGGCGGAGAGGGTGGGATTCGAACCCACGGTGCGGGATTAGCCGCACAATCGCTTAGCAGGCGACCACCTTAGACCACTCGGCCACCTCTCCTTTTTTAAGGTTTTCTCTCTTTAATTCCTGAAAGCCTTTTAAACTTTAACTAATTCACTTACCGTACGAACAGGCATAACGACATAAATAAAGTCGTCACCTGTTTCAGGTTTTAGAACTCCAGGATTTGTCGAGCTGCCAAGTTCAATACGAATTTTTTCAAAATCTAAAGTGGACAAAGCATCAATCCAATACTTAGCATTGAAAGCGACTGTCACTTCTTCTTTTTCGGCTTTTTTGCCTGTTTCAACTTTGACTTCTTCGTATGCCTGTCCAATATCTTGCGTGTTTGCGGTAATGGTTATTCTGTTTCCTTTTAAATTCAATTTAACCAGTTTTGGGCTTTCTCTGTCAAGCGCTAAAATGCTTGCCCTGCGAAGAGCCTGCAGTAAATTTTCTTTTCCAACTTTTACAGTTACTTCTGATTTTTCAGGAATAACTCTCTCGAATTGAGGAAATTGACCTTCTAATAATCTAGAAAATAAAATAGTTTCATTGAGTTTAAAAACAATCTGATGCTCTCCAAAGTAAACTTCGACCGTATCATCCACATCCTGCAGTAATTTTATCAATTCAGAGAGCCCTCTTGATGGGACAATAACAGTTCTTGTTAAAGAATTTTTAATGTTTTTTAAATTCCTTTTGGCAAGACGGTACCCATCTAAGGCTACAACTGTCAAAACTTCCTTATCAAGTTTAAACAGGAGCCCAGCTAGAACAGGATTGTCTTCTCTGATAGGAGCAGCGGCAAAAAGAGTTTCTTTTAAAACTTCTTTAAATACTTTTTGAGTTAAAGTAATTTTACTTTCTGCAGGCGTTTCAGGAAGAACAGGATATTCATCAGAATTAAGAATATTGAATTGATATTTAAATCCTTCTCCTTTCAGCTCTAACACACTGCTCCCAGATTCCACCTCAATTTCAATTAATTTTTCTTCAAGATGACTGACCACTTCAAAAAACAAACGAGCTGGGACAGTAACTGATCCAGATTCATCCACTTTTGCTGAAATAAATGTCTTCATTCCAACTTCCAAGTCAGTGGCAGCTAATTTTACACCATCTTTTCCCGCATCCAATAAAATATTTTCAAGAATGGGTAAAGTAGCCTTAGGACTGACCATCCTCGAAAGAGGAGCAAGTGCTCCTTCTAAAAGTTTTTTCTCACATGTGAATTTCATAATATAATACCTCCTTTATATTTAAATAATATTTATTATTATTAAGCATGTTAATTTTGTGGAAAACATCAATTTGGAGTTTAAATAAGCCGAAAAACAAGTTTGATAAAATGTGCATAAAAAGCAGAAGAACTTTCCACATTTTTGAAGAAGCAATTTTTCCATTCTTTTTCCACATCTTTGTCAGCAATTTTTCCATCTTTTATCCCGCTCGATTTAGCCTTTCAGTTAGCGTTTTTAAAGTAGCAGATAGAGCTGGATCCTCAGCTGCGTTTTGAATTTTGTGATAGGCATGCAGAACAGTGGTGTGGTCTCGTTGTCCGAATTCTTCTCCAATGTGAGGTAAACTTGCGCCTATTAATTCTCTGCATAAATACATGGCAATTTGTCGAGGTTTGACAACTCTCTGGTCTCTTTTTGCCGCTTTTAATTCTTCAATAGAAACGCTGAAGTAGTCTGCCACAGTTTTTTGAACGATTGGGATAGTAAGGTGATGATGAGTTGGGGATAGTAGGATGTCTTTTAAAGCTTCTTTAGCAGAAACTAAGTCCACTGGCAGACGGTGGAGAGAGGAGAAAGCAATAACTCGATTTAATGTTCCTTCCAGTTCTCTAATATTTGAAGTGACTCGTTCTGCAATGTATGAAATAACATCATTTGGCATATGCACTTGATCTAATTCAGCTTTTTTTCTTAAAATAGCCTCTCTGGTTTCTAGATCAGGAGGTTGAACATCTGCAATTAAGCCCCATTCAAAACGAGATTTAAGTCTGTCCTCAAGAAGCGCAAGTTGTTTTGGAGGGCTGTCGCTAGAAATAACAATTTGTTTTGATGCGCTGTGGAGCGCGTTGAAAGTATGGAAAAATTCTTCCTGCGTGCGCTCTCTTCCGATAATGAATTGAATGTCATCAATAAGCAGTAAGTCAGCATTTCTATATTTGGAATGAAGCTGGTCAATAGAGTTTTTTTGGATATAATTAACGACATCAAATCCGAACTTTTCAGCGGTGCGATAAACGACATTTAGATGAGGAGACCTTTTTAAAACATAATGAGCTATGGCATGAATTAAGTGTGTTTTTCCAAGACCTACTCCTCCATAAATAAAAAACGGATTATAAGCTTTTGCTGGAGCCTCTGCAACAGCCTGAGCAGCCGCATAAGCTAAATGGTTAGAATTTCCAACAACAAAAGTCTCAAAAGTAAACTTTTGATTTAAAAAATTTTGTGGAAACCCGGTTCTTTGAATAGGAATTTCTTTTGTTTTTGTTTCCCAATCTTCTGTTTCTAAAGTTTCGTCAATCGTAAATTCGAGTTGAACTTTTTCATCTTTCATTTCAGAAAGCGTTTCTTTAACATGAGCGATGAATTTTGTTTCAATTCGTTCTTTTGTAAATTTATTTGGAACAGCTACCTTCAATAAATTGTTTTGAAGGGAAACAGGGTAACTGGTTTTAAACAGGGTTTCAAAAGTAGGGGTCCCCAGTTTTTCTTTCAATGCTGATAGACACTGCGCCCAAATCTCTACTTTGTTAGTTTGAGAAGAAAAATCATACATTAAATTAGAAATCCTCCTTTCTTGGATAATTATTTTTGAATAATGTGAAGTAGATTTAAAATTCCGTTAAACTCATGAGCTTCCTTTTTAGAGTTATCAACTTATCCACAGTGCTTAAAAAATTTCTGTGGATAAGTTGCAGGAACTCTGGTGGGGTCTTGTTGAATTTTTTAATTTGTTTGGGACTTGGTACAGGAAACTCTGTAAATGATAAACACCTTTTTCGACAGGAATTTGCTGTGAAACTCAAATCTCTAATGAATAAGTTTGTAAGTTATATCGTGATGGAGGCGTTTCATGAAAAGAACCTATCAACCTAAAAAAAGAGCGAGAAAAAAAGAACATGGCTTTCGAAAACGAATGAGTAGTAAAGGCGGGAAAGTAGTTTTGAAAAGGAGAAGAGCTAAAGGGAGAAAAGTCCTAAGTGCATAAGATGGATTTTAAAAAAATTTATCAGCATGGAAGCAGTATTTCTGGCGATCTTATGGTGATTCGTTTTTTTTTAGAGGTGGAGGAGTAACGCGAGCTGCTACCGCCACCAGCAAAAAAGTGGGAAAGAGCGTGGTGCGCAATCGCGTGAAACGAAGAGTCAAAGAGGTTGTTCGCGCAGAAAAGGGAAAAATCAAGGAAGGATTTGATTTAATTATTAATATAAAAGAGTTGGGGGCAAAAGCCAGATTCGAAGCTCTCAAAAAAGAATTCTTGCTTCTTGCCCAGAGGGGCGGACTACTGCATGATGAAAAAGTTTTTTTTATGGATCATTGAATTTTATAGAAGATATATTTCTCCTTATAAGCCGCCAACTTGCAGGTTTGTTCCTACTTGCTCGGCGTATGCAAAAGAAGCTGTCAGCAGTTATGGAGTTTTTAAAGGGGGACTGTTAAGTTTAACAAGGTTATTGAAATGTCATCCTTTCCACAAGGGAGGTTATGATCCGGTAAAATGAAACTTATCGTGAAAACATTATTCCTTAAACAGTCGCACATAGCACCATGATAATCTGGATAGCGAACCTGCTCTTCCCCTTATTAGGATATCTTTATACCCTGACCCACAATTGGGGAGTGGCAGTCATTTTATTCGCGCTTCTTGCGAAGATAGCGCTGATTCCTTTTACTAACCAGCAGTTTAAAAGCATGAAAGAAATGCAGGTTTTGCAGCCAGAAATTAAGAGACTGCAGGATAAGTATAAAAGTGCTCCCCAAGAATTGAATAAAGAATTTCTGGCGCTTTTGCGCTCTAGAAAAGTAAACCCATTTTCAGGGTGTTTTTTTTCTATGCTTTTCCAGTTCCCGATTCTTTGGGCAATTTATTATGTTATTAAGGACCACATTGGCAATTTTAAAAACGCTGGATTTTTGTGGATTGGCTCTTATGCCGAAAAGTTATACAGAATTTTCCCATCCCTTGCAAATAGAATTTTTTCATGGCATGGTGTGTGCGCCATTGGCTTTAATCATCAGCCTAGTTTCCCCTTTTTAGCCACCAGTCTAGCAGTGCCAGATTGGGTATTATTAATTTTATATGGCTTCAGCATGTTAGGGTATTCTCGGCTGCAAGCCATGCCTAACCCTGACCCGAATACAAAGAGCACTCAAGCCATGATGACCTTCACGATGCCAATCATTTCTGTCATTATCTTTTCGCATTTCCCTTCAGCTTTTATTTTATACTGGTTAACATTTAACTTGTTTTCTTATGTTCATCAATGGGTGTTTTTCAAGGTGTACATACCTGAACCACCCCCTGAACCAGGTGGAACCAAAAGGAGGAAAACCGTCAATGCGTGAGACTGAACAAACCGCAAAAACTGTCGAAGAAGCAATTCAGCAGGGGCTTCAAATATTAGGGGCCCAACGAGATGAGGTGGAAGTTGAAGTTTTAGAAGAACCCAGTTCAGGGATTTTAGGCTTTGGCTCAAAACCAGCTAAAATCCGACTTTTTGTCAAAGAAGCAGATCTTTCTAAAGCCCAGAAATTGTTAGAAAATGTTTTGACTATTTTAAATTTAAAAGGCATGGTTGATTTTACAAAGACCGATGACAATGTGAGATTTGAAATCTCGGGGGAGGATCTGGGGATTTTAATAGGTCATCGAGGGGAAACTCTAAATGCTTTGCAATTTCTTTTAAACGTGATTTTGAATAAAGGAATGGAAGGGAAAAGGGTGAGCTGCGCTTTAGATATAGAGGGATATCGAGCCCGGCGCGATCGGACACTCCAAATTTTAGCGGAAAAAATGGCACAGAAAGCTTCGACTGAAAGACGTTCGATTTCGTTAGAGCCTATGCTGCCTAATGAGCGAAGAATTATTCATATGGCTCTCCAGAATCATCCCTACGTGACAACCAGGAGCCAGGGGAAAGAGCCTTTAAGAAGAATCGTGATCTCTCCAAAAGAGTCAGCAAAAGATAAATCTGGCAGAGGTGCAAGATCTCGCCCTGGACAGCATTCTCGCTCAACTTCTTTTAGATCTACTTCTTCTCGCGAACTCTGAACCGCGGCATGGAAAAATTCGACACCATTTGTGCTCTGGTTACTCCTTCTGGTGAGGGTGGACTAGGAATGATTCGACTGAGCGGGAAAGACGCTATTTCGGTGGCTGCCAGGTATTTTAAAGGAAAGCTGGATCTGTTGAAAGCAAAATCTCATCGGATTTTTTATGGGCGATTAATTGTTCCTGAAACAGGCGAAACTTTGGATGAAGTCATGTGTGCAGTTATGAGATCTCCCCACTCTTATACGGGAGAAAATGTGATCGAAGTGAGCGCCCATGGGAATCCTTTGCTGTTGTCTAAAATTCTGCAGTCCTTTCTCAGATCGGGCTGCCGCCTGGCTGAAAAAGGGGAATTCACAAAACGAGCTTTTTTAAATGGAAAACTAGATTTGAGCCAGGCAGAAGCTGTTGCCCAATTAGTGAAAGCCAAAACTTCTTCCGCTTTGACGGTGGCAGTTCAGCAGCTGGAAGGGAAATTAGGAGGATTTTTAAAAGAAATTCGATCAAAAATTTTAGCGATTCTTTCGCCAGTTGAAGCAGGAATTGATTTTCCTGAAGAAGAGGTTCCGGAGATCAGCGTGCAAGATCTTAGAGCCGATATTTTAGGTGTAATTGGGCAGATCCAAGAGCTTTTAAAAACAGCGAGTTCAGGTAAAATTTTAAAAGATGGTGTATCCGCTGTTATTGCTGGCAAACCCAATGTGGGAAAATCTTCCTTGTTCAATGCTTTGCTGCGGGAACAAAGAGCAATTGTGACACATATTCCAGGTACCACAAGAGATTTTCTGGAAGAGTGGACAGATATTAAAGGAATTCCTGTCAGATTGATTGATACCGCAGGACTTAGAAATACGCGGAATGTTGTCGAACAGATTGGTGTTTCTCGATCCAAGGAAGCTCTTGCAAAAGGCGATCTGGTTCTAGTTGTTTTGGATCAATCTCGCCAACTTGAATCTTATGATTTAGAGTTGTTGACTTTAGCGCAGGGAAAGCAAGGAATAGCCGTGCTGAATAAAAGCGATCTGCGTGGTTTATTCAGTATTCGGAAAATCCGCGAGATTTATCAGGGTGAGATAGTATGTGTTTCTGCCTTGCAAAATAAGGGAATTGAACTATTGGAGGAAAAAATTGCGGAGCTTTTGATGCAGGGGAGAATCCATTCTGATACCCCTATGATTACCCAAGTTCGACATCAAGCTTGTTTAGAAAAATCCTTAGGATTTTTAAGAGAAGCTCTGGAAACTCTTCAAAAGAATTATCCTTTAGATTTAGTCGCTGTTGATTTAAGAGGGGCAGTGGAAACAATAGGAGAGATTACAGGTGACAATTATACAGAAGATTTGATTGACAAGATTTTTTCGGAATTTTGCATTGGGAAATAAATGGCGTGTATATTTCAGATAAAAAATACGATGTTATTGTTATAGGCTCAGGACATGCTGGCTGTGAAGCTGCGCTGGCTTCTGCGCGAATGGGATGCTCTACTCTTTTATTGACCTTGAATATGGATACCACTGCTCTTATGCCGTGCAATCCCAGCATTGGAGGACCAGCAAAAGGACATCTGGTTCGAGAAGTGGATGCCCTTGGCGGAGAAATGGGGAAAAATATTGACAAAACGCATCTCCATATACGCTTATTGAACACCAGTAAAGGGCCTGCAGTTCAGGCGCTTAGGGCTCAGGCTGACAAAAAACTCTATTCTATGGCCATGAAACAAACGCTTGAGCAAACTGAAAACCTGGAGATAAAACAGGATCTTGTGGAAGATTTGTGGATAGATGGTGGAAAATTAAAAGGAGTGGGCTGTAGAAGTGGACTTGCCTATGAGTCAAAGGCAGTCGTTATTACAACAGGAACATTTTTAAAAGGCATTATTCACTGCGGAGATGTTACTTATCCTGCAGGCAGAGCAGGGGAAGCTCCTTCTGAAAGGTTGAGCGATTCATTTCGTCAGCTTGGGGTTCATTTGGGAAGGCTAAAAACAGGCACTCCACCAAGAGTTCATAAAAGAAGCATTGACTTTTCCGCTGCAGTGCCCCAACCGCCTTCTGAAAAGCCGCTCTATTTTTCCTTTGATCCTCCTGAACGTTGGAGAAAAGAACAGTTAAGCTGCTATCTTACCTATACAACCGCTAAAACAAAAGAGGTTATTTTGGCGAATTTGCATCGTTCTCCCCTTTACAGTGGGAAAATTCAGGGATCTGGACCGCGTTACTGCCCTTCTATTGAAGATAAAATAGTAAAATTCGCTGACAAGACAACCCATCCTATTTTTTTGGAACCAGAGGGGTGGGATACAAATGAAATTTACGTACAAGGATTTTCCACGAGCCTTCCTGCTGACGTCCAGTTGCAAATGCTTAGAACTATTGCTGGCATGGAAAAAGCTGAAATGATGAGACCTGGTTATGCCATTGAATACGATTTTGTGCTTCCTACCCAGTTGTGGCCCACTCTGGAAGCGAAATTTTTAGAAGGGCTTTTTCTTGCAGGACAAATTAATGGAACAACGGGCTATGAGGAGGCGGCTGCCCAAGGAATTATTTCTGGAATCAATGCCTCATTAAAAATTAAGAAAAAAGACATGCTTGTTTTGAAAAGAAATGAAGCCTACATAGGCGTTTTAATTGATGATTTGGTTACAAAAGGCACACTTGAACCGTATCGAATGATGACAGCCAGGGCTGAATACCGTCTTTTGCTTAGACAGGATAATGCTGATGAAAGATTAACGCCAGTTGGGGAAAAAATTGGACTTATATCGTCCAGCCGCTGCGCTAAGTTTTTACACAAACAAAACGCTGTTTTGTCAGAAATTCAGAGATTGAGCGGTATTCGAGTGAATCTTCCTCAGATTAATTTTCAGGGAAGTCTGCTGGATTTATTAAAAAGACCTGAATTTCGTTATGAGGATCTATCTTTATATGACAGGCACACCTCTCTTGAGGAGTTTAATCAGGAACAAGCGAGAATTTACAATGAAGTAACGACCGAGGTCGAAATTAGAGTCAAGTACTCGGGTTATTTAAAGCGTCAAGAAAGCCTTGCCCAGGACCTTAAAAAGATGGAATCACATAAACTTTCTCCTGATATAAATTACGGGGAAATTTCTTCGATTTCAAAAGAGGCTAGAGAAAAACTTCAAAAATTGAAGCCCCTCACTTTAGGACAGGCTGCGCGCATTTCTGGCGTTTCTCCTGCAGATATTTCAGTTTTAAGCATTTTACTTGGCAAACATGAAAGACACAGATCAATTGTTAAAACGGGCTGAAAAGATTGGAGTAAGGCTTAAGCCTGCTCAAATAGAAAAACTGTCCCTGTTCGTTGACATGATCTTGGAAAAAGGTGTTAAAATGGGGCTTTCAGGTAGAAAAAACAGAGAAGAGATCTATGAAAAGGACATTTTAGACAGTCTTTTTTTAGCCCCTTATATACCGCCTTTGGGCAAAATCTTAGACATTGGGTCAGGAGTTGGCATTCCCGGCATCCCCTTAAAAATCATTTTTCCTGATGCCTCTTTTTTTTTGCTAGATGCCAAGAGAAAAGCAGCGCTTTTTTTGGAAGATGCCGCAAGGGTTCTTTCCCTGACCAATCTGCGAATAAAGCAGTCTCGTGCCGAAGATATTTTTGACGAGACATTTGATTTAATTTTGGGCAGGGCAGTTGCCCAAGCGCCTCATTTCTTGGAGGTTGCCCATGCACTGCTGGCTCAAAATGGTGAAATAATTTTGCAGAAAGGAAAGAAGTGGGATGCTGAGGCAGGGGAAGCCGCTCCCGTTTTAAGCAGGTTGAATTTACGGATAGATGGAATTGTTAGGGGGCCGCTTGGAGAGCAGAAGCTCATATTTATAAAAAGAAACCTTCGAGAATGTTTCACGTGAAACATTCTCGAAAAAGAGCTGCGCTTTTTGTGGTCCCGGAATGCTGCCCATCGCCTCAGTATTTGCCGGAAGCAGTGAAGCTTTTTTGCGGCGAGATAATTGACAGGGGGTGAGTTTCATTGCTCGAAGAAAAAGAGAGGAGCTTTTTAATCAATGGCGCAATACGCTCTTCCATTGATTCGCACCAAAAACTTCTTGAATTAGTGCCTTTTATTGAGCGGATCGCCGATAAGTGTTTGAAAGCCATCCAGTCTGGAGGTACAATTTTTCTTTTCGGTAATGGTGGTTCAGCGTCTGATGCCCAACACATTGCCGCTGAATTTATAGGAAGATTTTCTAAAAACAGAAGAAGTCTCCCTGCCCTTGCTTTAACTGTCAATACATCAAATTTAACGGCTATTGCGAATGATTATGGATACGAATATGTTTTTTCACGTCAGTTGGAAGGGCTTCTGAGAAAGAATGACTTGGTGGTTGGAATCAGTACCAGCGGCGCTTCCAAAAACGTTTTGGAAGGAATAATTTTGGCAAAAAGCAGGGGTTGTTTTACCATTGGATTGAGTGGGGGAAGTGGCGGTAAATTAAAAGACTTGGCTGATATTTGCCTGATTGCTCCTGCCTCGACCCCTGCCCGCATTCAAGAAATTCATATTTTAGTTGGACACATTATCTCAGAGGTCGTTGAGAGTGGAATTGTCTGAGAGTATAAAGGTCTCCAACGTTTCTTTAGAAGTTAACTGCACTTCTTTGTTGAAAAACTGCAGCCTGATAAGGCAAAAGGCTTATCCCGCCCAGGTACTTGCCGTGTTGAAATCCAATGCGTATGGGCTGGGACTACGTGCAGTTGCTGAAGTTTTAGTTTCGGGCGGGTTGAAGTGGATCGGCTGCGCCAGCTTGATCGAGGCAGAAGAGGTTGATCGGGTTTGTGGAAAATCGGTGGAAATTTTGTTGATGCATCCACCTTTTGATGAGGAAATTCCACTGCTGGTGCAGAAAAATTTTGTCCAATCTCTTACCAGCTTGGATTTAGCATTTAAATTGTCTCAAGAGGCAGTTAAGCAAAATAGAAACTTAAGGGTTCATTTAGATATTAATGTGGGAATTAATAGGCTTGGCATTTCTCCCGAAGAGGTGAAAAAAAATATTTCTCTTCTTTTTTCGCTGCCTGGCTTGAAAATTGAAGGCATCTCTTCTCACTTCTCGTCTGCAGATGGGATTGACCTTGAGGATTCTGAGCGCGAGTTTGAAAAATTCGACTCTCTGCTGAGATTTCTGAAAGAGGGAGGTTTTGATTTCGATCAGAAGCACATCTCTAACAGCGCAGGACTTTTAAATTTACCACAACACCGTTTGGACATAGTGCGAGTTGGGATCTTGCTTTACGGCATTTTTCCTTCTTTCCATCAGAAAGGATGTTTAGGATTTTCTCCTGTTGTTTCTTTAAAGACTAGAATTGCCCATTTATTTGCCATTAGCAAGGGCGAGGGCGTTAGTTATCATCATACCTGGACCGCACCTGAAGATGGCGTCCTTGCTACTCTTCCAGTTGGGTATTCGAACGGTATTCCTGCTGCCCTTTCTAACAAAGGTGAGGTCTTGATAGGGGGAAACAGATTTCCTATTGTTGGACAAATTTGCATGGATTTAATGGTAGTGTCCTTGGATAAAGGTTCGGCAAAAATTGGGGAAGAGGTGGTTTTGCTAGGAAAACAAGGAAAGGATGAAATCGGGGTTTTGGATTGGGCAAAGTGGGGGAATCTTAACCCACACGAGGTTTTAACAGGACTTGGCAGGGCACTGCCGAAAATATATCTTCACAAAAAATGAAGGGGTGAGTTATGGCAAGACAGTGTGATGTTTGCGGGAAAGGGGTTCATTCGGGATACAATGTAAGCCATTCAAATCGGCATACAAAAAGAAAATGGCTGCCTAATCTACACAACATAAGGGCTGTGGTTAAAGGTGTTGTGCGCAGGTTAAAAGTTTGCTCAGTTTGTTTGAAAAGCAATAAAGTTACCCGCGCTGTTTAATGTCTTTAAATTATAGAACAAGCGGTGTTGATATAAAAAAAGGCGATTTAGCGTCTCAAATCGCCTTTGGATTTGCTAAGAGAACGTTCAAAAATCGAGAAGGCAGGGTGGGACAACCTTTCCAACTGGAAATGGGATTTTCCGGATTGCTTGATATGGGACCGTTTTTTTTGGCATTTAACTCTGATGGAATTGGTTCCAAAACAAAAGTTGCGATAGATACAGGGATTCATCATACTCTTGGATATGATCTTGTTGCTATGGTGTCTGACGACTGTGTTTGTGTTGGAGCAGAACCTGTGGCTATGGTGGATACTCTTGATATGGAAAAAGTAGATCCCCCCATTGTCGAAAAACTGATGGAAGGTCTTGAAAAAGCAGCAGATGCGGCGGGTGTAGTTGTAGCTGGAGGGGAGATAGCCGAACTTAGAGATCAAATTAATGGCTATCATTGGAGCGCGGCTCTGATTGGAGTTGTTAATTCCGAAAAAGTGATTGATGGCAGAAAAATTACACAAGGAGATTCTCTGGTAGGTCTTTTAACGAATAATTTTAGATCGAATGGATTTACTCTTGTGAGAAAAGTTTTGGAAGGAAGTCTGGGTCCCTGGTGGCACAAAGATAAATACGATGAAAAAACGAGTTGGGGAGAGAAAATTTTAGAGCCTTCTCAAATTTTCTCTCCTTTTATCTTGAACGTAATTGGCAGGAATCAAGCACCTGCCAAAGTAGAAATTCACGGAATTTCTCATATTACTGGTGGGGGGCTAAAACACAATCTAGAGAGGATCCTGCCCGAAGGAAGAAGTCTTAATGTGCATAATCTTCCTCCTGTTCCTGAAGTTATGGCAAGAGTGAAGGAGATGGGAAAAATTTCTAAACAGGAAGCCTATCAGGTATGGAATATGGGAATCGCCATGGTTTTATTTACCCCTGAACCCGAAAAACTCATAAAAGAAGCAGAACAGGCAGGCATTCAGGCGCAAGTGATAGGAGATGTGGATTAAACTTGGATAAAATGTGGAGAATAAAGGCTGAGGTCAAATTAAAAGAAGGGGTTTTAGATGTTCAGGGAAGGGCTGTTGAGCAGGTTTTAAGACAAGAAGGTTATGACGTTTCAGGGGTAAGAGTTGGGAAGATGATAGAGTTTATCACTGAAAAAAAGATGGACTTGGAGCTTCTGCATGAGATTGGGAATAAGCTGCTTTTCAATCCAGTGATTGAAACGATTGAGTTTTTCCTTGAGCCTGTTTCATGAAAGTTGGAGTTGTACAATTTCCAGGGTCTAACTGTGATTCCGATGTTTTTTATGTGTGCAGAGAGGTTTTAAACCAGGAGACCATTTATCTCTGGCACGAAGAGAAAACTTTGCATGGATGCGATTTTGTCATTTTGCCGGGTGGATTTTCTTATGGAGATTATTTGCGTCCAGGGGCAATGGCAAAGCTTTCTCCAATTCTGACAGAGATAAAGAATTTTGCTTTTCAAGGCGGCATGGTTCTTGGCATCTGTAATGGATTTCAGGTTTTAACTGAATCTGGACTTCTGCCAGGATCCCTTTTAAAAAATGAAAATGGCAGATTTATTTGTCAATGGACATCTGTTCGAGTAGAAAACATTAAGACTCCATTCACTTCACTTTATAGGAAATGGGAATCTCTTAAAATGCCGATTGCTCATGGAGAAGGAAGGTATTTTGTTGACAAGAACACTTTAAGTTCCATGGAACAAGAGGAACAGATTGTATTTCGATATGATCTGGGAAATCCCAATGGAAGTATGGATTTTATTGCTGGGGTGTGTAATCAGAAAAAGAATGTGTTAGGATTGATGCCTCATCCAGAGAGATGCAGTGAAAGTGTGTTGAAGGGAGAGGATGGCTTAAGGTTGTTTCAATCTGTTTTTTCTCTGTCTGGTCATCCTCTTTCTCGTTTAGCCTGAAAAGATGTTAGGAGCGCAGTAAGAGGACGATATGAAAATCCAGACAGGAATTTTAACGATCAGTGATCGGTGTTCCCAAGGGATTGCGAAAGATATCAGTGGCCCCCTTTTGCGAAAACTTGTGGAGCAGAGAGGGTGGGTTTGTTTAGAATATCTAATTGTGCCGGATGATCCGGAAAAAATTAAAGAAATTTTATTTTTCTGGGTTGATGAAAAAAAGCTTCCGTTTGTTTTAACAACTGGGGGAACAGGAGTTGGTCCAAGAGACGTGACTCCAGAAGCGACTCTGCCTCTTCTGGAAAAAAGCCTGCCAGGCATTTCTGAGGCTATGAGGTTGGAGGGATTAAAACATACTCCTTTTGCTTCATTATCTCGTGGTGTTTCAGGGGTTCGAGGAAATAGCTTGATCTTAAATCTGCCCGGCAGCCCTAAGGGAGCAGAGCAGTCATTTGAAGCTGTTATTCCTGTTATTCCTCACTTGCTTTCTACGCTGTCAGGTGAGGAATATGAAGAGGTTTTTCACGAAAAATCAGGATGTCATGCCACTCAGCATCCCGATTCTCATGTTCGGCTGCATGCACACAGTAAAATCTCAGAATCTGACTTGCTAGAGGTTTCAGTGGCGCTCCAGAAAATGTTAGAATGTGTGAGGCAAATACCAG
Source organism: bacterium (assembly GCA_021800275.1). GTDB lineage: Bacteria > Vulcanimicrobiota > JABDET01 > JABDET01 > JABDET01 > JAKAVV01. The sequence continues at coordinate 254,570 of JAJYZB010000003.1, read as the reverse complement.
AAGAAAAGGTAAGGCTTTTGGATGTCTCAGGCAGAGTTTTGGCGCAATCTCTTTATGCGCGAGAGGATCTTCCTCCTTTTGAAAATTCTTCAGTTGATGGATATGCTGTCATGGCTGCGGATTTAGGTTCAGCTTCTCCAGAAACTCCTATTGAGCTAAAGGTGCAGGAAAAAATTACGGCAGGATCTTCTTCTTTAACCTCCCTGCAGAGGGGGAAAGCCGTACGCATTATGACAGGGGCTATGATTCCACAAGGGGCTGATGCAGTTGTGATGCAGGAATTTACGGTTCAAACAGAAAACCACGGCGTGAAAATCTTGAGAGGAGTGAAAGCTGGAGAAAACATTCGTGGAAAAGGAGAGGACGTCAAAAAAGGAGATTTACTTTTGAACTCAGGGACAACTCTTAGAGCGTATGAGATTGCGCTTTTAGCCTCCCAGGGCTTTGTTGAAACCCCTGTTGTTCGAACGTTAAAAGCCTCGCTGGTGGCAACAGGGGATGAACTGTTGGAGACATCTGAGTCGCTTTCTCCTGGGAAAATTCGTAATTCGAATACCCCTGCCATGATTGCAGCTCTCAAGAAATCAGGGATTGAGGTTCTGGATTATGGAATAATCCCTGACCTCCCCGAAAAATTACAAATTGTTTTCAAAGAAGCCTTGGAAACAAGTGATGCTCTTCTGATTTCAGGAGGTGTTTCTGTTGGAGATCTGGATTACACAAGAGAAATTTTGTTTAAAATAGGAGTGAAAGAAATTTTTTGGAAAGTGGCTGTGAAACCGGGGAAGCCGTTTTTTTTCGGCATGTATCAAAATTTAAAGCCTGTTTTTGGGCTGCCAGGAAATCCGATTTCAAGCCTGGTCTGTCTGGAAGAGTTGGTTATTCCTGTTTTTGATAAAATGATAGGTAAACAAGAGTGTCATCCAAGGTACCATCTACAAGGGAAAGTTCTAAATCATTATGATAAATCTCCAGACCGCCTCCAGTACCTGTTCTGTGCTGCCGAATATGAGAGAGATGGATTTGTGCTGAAGATTCTTGAACCTCAGGGTTCTCATAGAATGGGAATGTCTGTAAAGGCGAATGCCCTTGCTGCTGCGAATCAAGGAGTTAGCAGTATTCAACCAGGTGATCAGCTTTTTTTTCGGTGGCTCTGATGATTTATTCTGGGATCAGAGGAGGGTCAAGTTAACACTGTGCTTTTGGACCGTTTTGGACGCAAAATCAATTATCTTCGAATTTCTGTGACAGACCGCTGCAATCTGCGGTGTGTTTACTGTCTCCCTGAAGACTATGCTCCCAAAGGCAAAAAAGAAGAAATTTTATCTTATGAAGAGCTTTCAGAAATTGCCTACTGTTTTGCTGAGCTGGGAGTCAGTCGTATTCGAGTAACAGGTGGGGAGCCTCTTGTTCGAAATGGCATTTCTCAATTTATTTCTATTCTTTCTAAGATTCCAGGAATTCAGGATTTAGCCATGAGCACTAATGGGCTTCTTCTTGAAAAATACGCAGGAGATCTGGCTCAGGCAGGGTTAAAACGTATCAACATTAGCCTGGACTCTTTGAATCCTGAAAAATTCTCTCAAATGACCCGGTATGGAAAAATCGAGTTTGTGATGAATGGAATATGCGCAGCTTTAGAAGCTGGACTTCAGCCCATTAAACTGAATGTTGTGGTTGTGCGTGGAATAAATTCAGAAGAAGTGGGAGATTTCGCGCAGCTGACAGAAGATTTGCCCATCCATGTTCGGTTTATTGAATTGATGCCAATGGGGGAAACAGGTTTTTTCTCAGAAGCCAGGAGAGTTCCTTATGAAGAAATACTTAAATCTGCTGGACCCATTGCTCCACTAGAAAAAAATGATTGGCCCGAAGGGGGAGGTCCTGCTCACTATTTTAAAAGGCCCGGAGCTCAAGGAACGATTGGATTTATCAGTGCTCTGTCCTGTAATTTTTGCGGAAATTGCAATAGAGTGAGGCTTTCATCAAAAGGGGTGCTTGTGCCTTGTTTGGATGGATGGATGGGAGTTCCATTAGGTGAAATGCTTCGAAAAGGCGCAGACAGAAAAGAAATTAAGCGTGAAATTTTGAGAACCATTGAAAACAAACCTGAACATCATTTTATGGTCGAAAGGGCAAAAGAAGAACTGCATTCCCCCAGCTCCAGACTTATGTGCTCTGTTGGCGGATAATTGATTCATCAGGATTTTGCCATCAGGAAATCGAGTGAACCTTTTCCTTCACGGACCACTTGAACTGTATCCTGGGTTAAATCCAGGATTGTGGAAGGGTCTGAAATCAGCAGTCCCCCATCTACGACCATGTCCAGGGAGAATCCAAATTTTTTATCAATTTCAACGGGATCGCTTAAAAATTCATTATCTGAAGTGAAGGCGCTGGTGTTGATTAAAGGATAGTCAAGCAGTTGGACGACTGAAAGGCAGATTTTATTGTCTGGGATTCGAATCCCGACAGTTCTCTGGTTCGTTAGAACCAGTTTCGGAACTTCTCGGCTTGCCTTTAAGATAAAAGTATAGGGGCCAGGAAGAAGTCTTTTCATCAATTTATGGGCTTGATTTGAAACTACGGCATATTGACCAATTTCTTTTATGTCTTTGCAGATTAAACTTAAAGGTTTGTGGCGAGAGAGGTGCTTCATCTGATAGATTCTCTCGATTCCTTTTTTGTTTGACAGAATGCATCCTATTCCATAGACTGTGTCCGTTGGATAGGCAATCACTTTTTCTGATTTTAAAAACTCAACGACTCGTTCAATGTGGTGGGTATTGGGAGATTCTGAGTCAATTTTAATCAGCATATCTTATTATACCCACTTCCTTTGCTCATTCTGCGTGGTTTTCATTTTTGCCATGGCTTATGGGTAGGGTTTTCATTCTTAAAAGTATCAGTAGAATGTTTTTTTTTCTGAAATGAGCGTAAACCTCGTGGATGAGCCTGTTCATACATCTGTTTCATGTGAGAAAGGGAAATATTAGTGTAAATTTGGGTGGTTGACAGATTCGCATGACCCAGCAGCTCTTTTATTGCCACTAAATCAGCTCCTCCTTCTAAAAGATGGGTGGCGAAAGAATGGCGAAGGGTGTGAGGAGATGCCAGTTTCTGGATGCCAGCACGTTTTAAGTGTTTTTTCAATAAGAGTTGAACAGCTCGGGCGGAAATTCGATTCCCTTTTTGGCTCAAAAAAACAGCCTGGTTCTTCTGCTGCGTCCTGATTTTGCAGTACAAGGAGAGAACTTCAGCCGAGGTTTCATTAAATAAAACATATCTTTCTTTTCTGCCCTTTCCCAGAACTTTAATCATTCTTTTTTCCCAATCAATGGCTTCTAAATTTAAGCCCACCAGTTCGCTGACTCTGATTCCTGACGCGTATAAAAGTTCTAGAATGCTTCTGTCCCGAAGAATGGCAAAGTTTTTTTTAATCCATTCGGGAGATAATTGCTTTGGAAATTCGGGTACTGGCACAGAGTTTAGCAATTGTTCCACATCTCCGACAGATAGAACTTTGGGTAGAGGTCTAATGTCTTTTACGCTTTTTAAAGTAGAGACAGGGGATTTTGGGATAAAATCATCTTTTTCTAAAAAAGCAAAGTAGGATTTTAAGCAGGCGATTTTTCGATTCATCGAGCGAGGAGTGTAATGACGTTCCTGCTTCAATTCAGCCAGATATTCCCTGAGAGTTCGTTCATCCACATTAGAAAGTGAAAAATCGAAATTTTTCTCAATGTTAATGGTTCTGGAATGGAGAAAGTGATTTAAATCGTCTCTATATTCTTTTACAGTCCGAGGGGAAAGATTCCTTTCAACAGAAAGGTAGGTTAAAAAATCTTTCTGGTAAAAATTTCTGGATCGTTCAATGTCAGTTTCCATTTGCTCTTTCAGGATTGAATCACCTGATCTCGCTCTTCGCCAACACTGATGAGATCAATGGGTGTTTCTGTAAATTCCTCCAGGAAATCCAGAAATTTTTGACAGGCTTTAGGGAGGTCTCTGCGTCGTTTGATTTCGCGAATATCTCTGCCCCAACCCTTGAACGAACGATAAACAGGCTCTGCTTCATGAAAGATTTTGGGGTTATACGGAAATTCCTTGAGAATATTTCCTTGATAATTGTAAGCCTCACAAAATTTAATTTCATTTAGTCCTGTCAGAACATCCAGTTTTGTTACTACCATTCCTGAATATCCATTGATCTTTTTTCCGTATTTTAGAATCACTCCATCAATCCATCCACATCTTCTGGGTCTTCCTGTGGTTGTTCCATATTCGCATCCATGTTCCCGAAGAAAAGTTCCCACCTTCCCTTTTTCTTCAGTGGGAAAATCCCCTGCGCCTACTCTAGTAGTGTAAGCTTTTGTAATTCCGATTACTTTTTTTATTTCTTGAGGAGGAATTCCTAATCCAGTGGCAACTGCTCCAGCCGTTACGTCAGAAGAAGTCACAAATGGATAAGTGCCAAAATCTAAATCTAGCATGGTTCCCTGTGCGCCCTCACAGATGACAGGACGCTTTGATTTAAGCGCATCCTGAATGATCTTCGAAGTGTCACTCATGTAGGGAGCAAGTTTTTCGCCATAACGTTCGGGAAAGTCTGCGAAGTGACGAATATTCAGCACGCCATTTAAAGCAGGATATCTCTCTCTTTTTGTCTGTAGATTAGAAAGCAGTTTTTCTTTGAAAATTTTTTTATCCAATAAATCGCAGATTCTGATTCCGCTTCTTTCAGCTTTGTCAGAATAGGCTGGACCAATTCCCTTTCTGGTTGTTCCAATGGCGTTTTTTCCTCTTGTTTTTTCCATCAGAACATCAATTTCACGATGGAAAGGGAAAATGAGATGCGCCAAAGGGCTGATTTTGATGTTTTTGCAGGGATAGCCGCTGTCCTGCAGCATTTGAATTTCTTGAAAAAGAGCTTCTGGATCAATGACCATTCCATTACCAAGGAGAGCGAGAGTTTCCTCATAAAATACTCCTGAAGGGATGAGATGGAGTTTGAACTTTTTTCCTGATATAATGACCGTGTGACCGGCATTGTGTCCCCCTGAATATCGAGCCGTAATCGCTGCTTTTCGGGATAGATAGCAGGAGACCTTACCTTTCCCTTCATCTCCCCATTGAGCGCCGATTAGAACAGTAACAGACATGGGTTATCCTAAAGAAAACCCTTCTTTATCGGGAAAATCGCACTGGGCGCATTCCGCGAAACTTTTTAAAGGTCTTGCGTAGTAAGTGTGGGTGCAGTTGATATAAATTTTAGGATTCTTTTCCTGCATGTTAAATCCAAAGTCAATGTGTGGACAGAATCGATCAGGCACATTTTCAAGGCAGAACTGGTATAATTGTTCATATTGTTCAGGATCGCTGTGCTGGAAAAAATGTTTTTCGCATTGAAAAATCCCTAACTGTGAGGATCGGAAAACACAAGGTCTGTAAGGCATGATTTAATTCTCTCTGTTGGCTAGAATTCTTTTTAGACTATTAGTATCCTTCCGCAAGAGCTGCACGTTGTGAGTTGCAGGGATCGCGCCTTTTGAATCAGGCTTTCAGGAATTTCTATAAAGCAGCCTCCGCAAACCCGATTTTCCACTTTTGCGACTGCAGTTCCGTCTTTTTTTTCTATCAGTGAAAGATATAAAGCTATCAGTTCAGGGCTGATCTGGTTTAATTGATCTTCCCTTTTTTGCTTCAGGCCAGTCATTTGATTAGATAAATCTATTTTTTCCTTTTCACGGTTTTTTTGAGCGGCTTCCAGGTGGGTTTTTGAGGTTTCTAGTTCGTTCTTCAGCAGAGAAATTTTATTTTTATATTCTTGAAGAACTTCCATTTTGTCTAAAATTTTTTCATCCATGTTTTCTCGTTTTTTGTGGATTTGCTGAATCTCTTTTTCTAACTGTAAAAGCTCTTTAGAATTCGTCACCTTCCCACTGTATAGTTTTTTTTCTGCGTCTTTTTTTTCTGTTTCAAGACTTGCCAGTTCCAGCTCAGCTGCTTTTTGGAGGCGTTCCAATTCTTTCCACTTTTTTTCGCTTTCCTCAAGAGAACGGGAAAATTCTTGAACCCTTAGTTCTTCCAGGAGAGGTTCCTGCAGCAGCACCAACTCTTTTTCAAGCTCCTGGAGTCGGGAATCAATTTGCTGCAGATGATAGAGCGAGAGAGAGATCATTAAAATGGGCAGATTTCTTTTTTTAAGGAGGCGATAAAAGGAAGATGACGATATTTTCCTTGATAATCTAATCCATATCCCACCACAAATTTTTTGCCCAGTTCAAAGCCTTTAAAATTTACAGGCACCTGGACGATTCGGCAGTCAGGTTTGTCAAGGAGAGAGCAGACTTGTAAGGACGCAGGGGCTCTCTCTCTTAAGTTTCGCAGCAGGTAGCCGAGGGTTAAACCAGTGTCAACGATGTCTTCAACGATAAGAACATGCTTGTCCTGAATAGGTGTATCCAGGTCTTTCAATATTTTTACGGCTCCGGTCTTTTCAGTTGAAGAACCGTAGGAGGAAATGGAAATAAAATCAATTGCCAGAGGAATATTCAAGCTTCTCATTAAATCCGCCATGAAGAAAAGGCAGCCTTTCAGAATTCCTACCAGTAGAAGAGATTTCTTTTCATAGGCAGCCGCTATTTCCTCGCACAAATTTTTGATTCGTTCCTGTATTTGCGTCTCGCTGAAAACCACTTCTTCCACATCATTGAACATCCTTTATCCCCTCCCCTTCGTATTCCCCCAATCCATATTTCACAAGAAGTGAACGATAATCCTTTCCATAAAACACTTTTAGATTGACATTAGGATAAAATTCTTTTAAAAGGCGAATTTTTCGATTCTTTTTCGTGACCAATCTCTGCTTCAAGGTGGTTAATTCAATGTAGAGGTTTAAATCGGGAAGGTAGAAGTCAGGAGTAAATCTTTGGATAACATTTCCTTCTCTATCCCATGCGATTGGGAAAGCGTGAGGTTCATATTCCCATCGGATCTGGTAATAATCTAAAATTTTAGAAAATTCTTCTTCGCTTTTATGGGCGAATTTTTTTTTCAACCTTGTTGAGGCACCACCTTTCCCTGCGGAATTTTAACTTGTGCAGCAATGTTTTCTGGAGAATTAGGCTCTGTCTGCGCGGGCTCGGGTTGATTGGAAACTTTAGCCTTTTCAAGAGGTTCTCCTCGTAGAATCTTGTCCAGATCAGGTCCCTCTAAAACTTCGTTTTCTTGAAGTTCTTTTGCGATTCGATCCAGGGTGCTGCGATTTTCGGCTAAAAGTTTGGATGCGTTTTGGTAGCATTGATCAATAATTCCATTTACTTCACTATCTATTTGGGAAGCAACGGCTTCAGAATAGTTTCTGTCCTCCATTAAATCTCTTCCGAGAAAAACAGCGTGGTTTTTTCTTCCAAAAGATCGAGGCCCTAATTTTTCGCTCATGCCAAATTCAGTAATCATAGCGCGGGCAAGCTCAGTCGCCTTTTCGATGTCATTGGAAGCTCCAGTTGAGATTTCGCCAAAAGCGAGTTCTTCCGCCGCTCTACCTCCCATGGCAACAGTAATTTGAGCAATCAACTCCTCTTTTGTTCGGTTGTATTTGTCTTCTTCGGGATGAGACCAGGTTACTCCAAGAGCCATTCCTCTGGGCAGAACAGTTACTTTTCGAACAGGATCTGCATGAGGGAGCAGCTTTCCGATAAGGGCGTGTCCTGCTTCATGATAAGCGGTTCTTGTTTTTTCCTTATCGCTCATGACTCTGCTTTTTTTAGCCGGCCCCATTAAAACTCGATCAATCGCCTCTTCACAGTCAACCATCTCAATGAATTTTTTCCCCGCTCTGGCGGCTAAAAGCGCAGCTTCATTTAAAAGATTCTCTAGATCGGCTCCGGAAAATCCAGGAGTTCTCTTGGCTAAATGTTCTAAATTTACTTCGGGATGGAGCACTTTTTTTTTGGAGTGGATTTTTAAAACAGCAGATCTTCCAACGATATCGGGTTTATCCAGGACAACCTGTCTGTCAAAACGCCCTGGTCTTAGAAGTGCAGGGTCGAGAACATCGGGGCGATTTGTGGCCGCTAGAATAATGACGCCGTTGTTGGGCTCAAAGCCATCCATTTCTACTAGTAGTTGATTCAGGGTTTGTTCTCTTTCATCGTGTCCTCCTCCAAGTCCTGCCCCTCTCTGCCTTCCAACCGCGTCAATCTCATCCACAAAAACAATGCATGGAGCGCTTCTTTTAGCCTGCTCAAACAAATCCCTGACCCGGGCTGCCCCCACTCCAACAAACATTTCTACAAATTCTGAGCCGCTGAGAGAGAAAAAAGGGACTCCTGCTTCGCCAGCAACGGCTTTGGCTAAAAGAGTTTTACCTGAGCCAGGGGGTCCTACTAACAGGACTCCTTTGGGTATTCGTGCTCCTAAAGCTTGAAATCGTTTGGGGTTCTTCAAAAATTCTACAATTTCTTGGAGCTCTTCTTTTGCCTCTTCAACTCCTGCAACATCATCAAAAGTAACTTTTGTTCGACTTTCGTTCAGCATTCTATGTTTGCTTTTTCCAAAAGAAAAGGCTGTGTTTCCACCCACATGCGCCTGCCTCATGAACCAGACGATAAGGACAACAAAAAGGAGGATTGGAGAAAATTCAGCGATGAAGTAAAGCCATGCCAGCGGGTTGCTTGCTTTTTCTGCTTTTACCTCAACATGATGCTTAATTAAAAGGGCGACCAGATTGGGATAATTTGGAGCGCGGGTTTTGAACATCTTTTTTCCTGGCGCATTAAAAACACCGCTAATGTCGGAAATGCCGCTTCGATGATGATGGGCAATTTTTACGAGTTTAATTTTTTCCGATCGAACATCGGACAAAAATTGGCTGAAAGAGATTTGCTTTGGCGGTTTGTTCCAACTCTGCAAATAATGAGCCATCAACATGATAGACATCAATACGAAAATGGCTATAATAAAGCCTCGCGTCCCTTTGCTCAAGCTCTTTCGTAAACCTCCTTTTTTAGAACCCCAACGTAAGGCAGGTTTCTATACCTTTCTTCAAAATCAAGTCCATATCCAACAAGGAACTTGTTTGGAACAGTAAATCCATTGTAATCAGGTTTTATAGGAATTGTTCGGGCTTCGGATTTATCCAAAAGCGTGCAGATTTTCATGCTTGCCGGTTTTCTCAGTCTCAAAGTTTCCATAATCGCTTGAAGAGTAATTCCATTGTCTATTATATCTTCCACAACCAGGATGTCTCGTCCTTTAATTGGTATCTCTAAATCCTTCAAAATTCTAGCCTCTCCCGAACTTCTGGCTGAGACATAACTTGACACAACCATGAAATCAATAGTTGTTTGCATTTTTAAAGTTCTGGAAAAATCAGCCAGAAACACCATCGCTCCTTTCAGAAGAGCGACCAGGTGCAGATCTTTTCCTTGATAATCGCTTGAGATTTGAGATCCTAACTCTTTGACTCTTTTTTGGATCACTGCCTCTGGCAGTAGAATCTCTTCAATTTCTGCCGGTTTATTCTGTTCAAACAGATTTTGCTCAAGCATGGGAAAGGGAAATCCTCACCAGTTTTTTCGTCTGTTGGTTTATCAGAGCCTTTTCGGAAACAGCAAATCCGCCAATCCATACGATAGAATTATTTGCCGTGAAAAGAGGTATTCGGTCTCTGAGCGCTCGAGGAATTTTTTGGTCCACAAAGTAGTCCTGCAGTTTTTTTCTGCCTGGTGTTCCTGGCTGATGAAACCAGTCTCCCTCCTGTCGAAAACGCAAATAAAAAGGGGGAAGGAGCCGTTCAAAATCCAGGAAGTTTTTACGGACAAATCCTGAATTCGGGATCGGGATAAGCTCTGTTTTAAAAATGAATCTCAGATTTTTCACAAATACTTCTCCTGGAATACTGACAGGGGTGCTGACGGCTATTTTTTTAAAAGTTCTGGACAACGCGACGCCCTTGTTTGTTTTCTCAATTACGATCCTGGAAAACAGAAATTGCTTCCCTGTTTTTTTATCAAGTATTTCTCTCATTTTTTCAATATGTTCTAGACCTACTCCTTCAAGATTCTTTTCTGCTGCCAGGATAAATTTTCTAAGCATCCTTCTTTCCAGAAGGGGCGCAAATTCTCCCGACTTAATTTCCAGTTCGTAAACTCCGTATCCAAGATAATGAAATCTTTTTATAAAATGAGGAGAAATTAGTTCTTCAAACCATTTTTCTTCATCCTGGAAAATCAATGCCGTCCGAACAAGATTGGCCTGGAATCTGCGATTCATTTTTTCTTCAAGCAGTGGAAAAAGCTCACTGCGAATTAAGTTCCTCTGATATTTTGAGTCAAAGTTAGAAGAATCAATGCGGTAAGGAAGTTCGGTTTCGTTTAAGTATTTCATGATTTCTTTTCTGTAAAAAGAGAGCAAGGGCCTGATGATTGAACCTCTTTTAAAAGGAATTCCGCTTAAACCCTTTAGCCCTGCTCCTCGCATTAAATTCATAAAAACTGTTTCAGCCTGATCGTTCGCTGTATGAGCGAAAGCGGAATAATCGAATTTTTTAGCGGCGGCATATCGTCCGAAAAGATGATGTCGAATCCTGTGTCCGGCGGTTTCAATAGAAATTTTATTTTTTTTCGCAAAATCTGGGATGCGAAAATGGAAAAGTTTGAAGGAGACATTCAGGAGACTGCAGTGATGCTCCACAAATTGGGCATCCAGATCGGCTTCTTCCTCTCGAATATGATGATTGAGATGAACGGTTTCAAGATAAAGACCTAAAGATTTCCTCAGCTCAGCAAAAAGATAAAGCATAGCCATGGAATCAGGACCCCCTGAAACAGCCATCAATATCCTTGATCCTGGCTGAACGCCGCAGAGAGAAAGATTGCTTGCAAATTGAGTTTTAAAAGACGCTTTCTTTAAATTCATAATCTTCGCTGAAATCAACTTTTTCAAAGAATTTGCGGTGGAGGGCTCTTACTGCTTTTTCTCCATCTGAAGATTTGACCACAAAGGTTAAATTTATTTGGGAGGCGCCCTGGGAGATCATTTCAATATTGATATTGGCGTCTCCTAATATTTTAAAAACTTTTCCAGCAATTCCAGGAGTACGTTTTAAATCTTCTCCAACCAGGCAGATAATAGCGCGATCTTTTTCCACATGCACTTCTGCGAACTCAGAAAGTTCAGCCTCAGCTTTTTCAAGTCCATCCGGATGGTCAAGAGTTAAAGAAATATTGACTTCTGATGTGGCGACAACATCTATACTGATGCCGTGTTTTTTAAAAATTTCAAAAACTCTGGACAAGAATCCAGGAGCCTCTAACATGCCTGTGGAGTAGAGATTGACGCACACAACTTCTTTTTTTAAAGTAACCGCTATTAATCCTTGTGTTTTCATGTTTTCAGATAAGATAAGTGTTCCTGGATCCTCGGGTTTGAAACTATTTTTTACTAAGACAGGAATCTTGCTTTTCACAGCGGGCTCAATAGTTTTCGGATGCAAAATTTTTGCCCCAAAAAAACTGAGCTCTGCCGCTTCTTGGAAACTCATGCTTGCCAGTGTTTTGGCATTTGGAACAAGACGGGGATCCGAAGTCATAATTCCTGAAACGTCGGTCCAGATCTCGATGACTTCTGCTTGAACAGCCGCTCCAATCAAACTCGCCGATAAATCAGACCCCCCTCGTCCAAGAGTTGTGATATTCCCTTCTCTACTCTTCCCGATGAATCCCGTAGTCACGGGTAGAAAATCTAATGAGCTGACGATTTTTTTTATTTTTTCGGGAGAATCTGAAAGAAGACGCGCCGCGCCAAATTCATTGCTTGTAATGAATCCGCAGTCCCAGGAGTCTATTGCCCTGGCGTTTATTCCTATTCTGCAAAGGCAAGCAGCTAGAATTCGAGCCGAGATTCTTTCCCCAAAAGAAGCAGTCAAATCTTTTGTTCTGGCAGTTAACTCTTTCAGAAGGTAAATCCCTCTGTAAATTTCGGAGAGCTCTTCGTAAAAAATTAAAAACAGCTCAATAGGGAGGTGAAGGTCAGTTAAAATTTTCTCGTGAACCTGATATATTTTTTTTAGAGTTCTAGTGTATTGAGGTTCTTCCTGAGTGGGAGCGAGATCTTTCTGAAGGGCTTCTTCTCCTGCTAAAAGCAGGAGATCGGTCATTCCTCCAACAGCAGAAACCACAACAACAGGTTTTCTCTCAAGCTCTTGTTTAACGATGGCTGCTGTATGAGTGAATCTTTCAGCAGTTCCAAGAGAGGTTCCCCCAAACTTCATAACGATCATTTTTCAGGTTCCAATCCGCTGTTGAGTTTAAAATGAACCCAGTGGAACAGGGTGCAGAACATCTCCTGCGCTGACACCATTTCCCCCTCCACCTTTAAACTGCAGATTTCCCCCTGGGAGTCCATATCCCTGCAGCACTACTTTCTGTCCTGTATTGGTATCAATGTAAGGCTGTTGTCCAGTATAGGCCTCCATCCATCCATAAGTGTTGTGCATCATGCCGCTGTAACCATTTTTCCAGGTATGGTACTGGGATTCCAGCACTTTTTGCCCGGTGCTGGCAATCAGGTTGTCTGAATTTTGAAACCCTTGAATGCTTTCCTCTCCAAAATTCGTAATCTCATTTGCCATCTCTTGATTATTTTGTGAAGCTTGCAAAATTGCCTGATAGTTTAGTTTTATGGAATGAGCAATGGTCATGAAAAGAGGAATTTCTTTTTGGAAAACCCATGGGGGAGCTACTGCGTTAATGCTGATCAGTGTCCAGGAGTAAGTCGTAGGAGAAATAAAAGAGGGGCGAAGGGTGATAATATCGGATGCTCCTTCTATCGGGGAAATTTCTCCCCTCATGGTTTTTTGGTATTCATAAGTAACAACTGCTTCTTCAGCGCTCCCATTGGATTGTTGAACAGCATGAAAGTTGGAAACCCCTAAAATTTTTACGTTCTTAACCATTCCTTCTGCGATTTTAGGATATAAATACTGCACCACTTGAACTGGAGATAAATAAGGATCTTCTAACCGGGAGGTGAATTCAATGACACTCGGAGACAACCGCATGGTTTGGAGTCCGATTAGACGATAGCGCAGACTTTCGGGATCTCCCGATATAGAGAGAGAGTTGACTGAGAAGTTTTCTCCAGCGCTGCCAATGGCTTGAAAATCGTTTGGCGTGTTTTCTAAAACTTTCCAGAAAGAGGGAACACGAATCCAGAAAAATCCCGCATTTACTGGGTTGAATTGGACATGACTTAAATTTATGGGCCGCTCCCAGGTCTGGCGGCTTAAATAGGAAGAAGCCTGCATGATGCGAGATCTGCGACCAGGGATTTCAGCGTGAAAAAGGTTTGAGACAATTTCATTGAACCATCCCTCTGCATAGGGAAAAAGTGTGTTTTTTACGCTCAATGCCAGAAAAAACCCCTCTCTTCCATTTGTTTCAATGAACCATACGGCATGTTCCTGATAGTTGAATTTAGGATCAAAGTATATCATTTCACATTCTGCCATGGTTTTAGAAGGATTCGTTTTAACAGAGAGGTATCTGAAATCGGGATAGATTCTAGCCACCTGACTGGACCAACCATGAAGCACGGCTAAAGCATTTCCGCTTCCGTGGAATTTTTTAAGAGTGATGTATTCGGGGAGTTTTGGATTTTTGAAAATATACTCCTGCTGTGGAGCGTAATGTTTTACCGTCCATCCTTTTGGAATTCGAATGATGTTTGCTGAGGTTAGAACAGGCAGAAAAGTTGTAAAAAGAAAAAAGAATAAGAGTTTTGTTTTAATATTCATCTCTTTTACGGTTCTTCTTTGAATAGGGATTTCCTGTTGACTGCTGAGGGGTTGTCATCAGCAGACTGTGCCTTTAATCGCTGCCACTGCCTGCTCTGAAGGTCGCGCTTGAGTTCGGCGGAAACAAGGCTGGAAGCTTGAAAAATTTTGTGCAAGTTCACGCCGGTTTCAACCCTCATGCGGTTCAGCATGTACACTAAATCCTCTGTGCCCAGATTGCCAGCAGCGCCCAACGCATAAGGACACCCACCCAATCCTCCTGCAGAGGTGTCGAAAGTAGAAATTCCAAGCTCCATGGCCGCGTAAGTATTGGCTAAAGCGGTGCCATAGGTGTCGTGAAAATGGAGAGCCAGCTTGTGCGCTGGAATTTTTTTTAAAATAAATCCAACCGTTTCCTGTACATCCCGAGGTGAAGCAGCTCCAATCGTGTCTCCCAGGGAAACCTCTTCCACTCCAATCTGCAAAAGGGCTTCTGCCACATCCAGGACTTTTTCCCTGGGAATATCTCCTTCGTAAGGGCAGACAAAAGCAGTAGAAATATATCCTCGAACAGTCAATTTTGCTTTCAAAGCTTGAGTCACGACTTTTTCAAATTCTTTCAGTGACGTCTCAATGCTCATTCTGATATTTTTTTGATTGAACGTTTCCGAAGCCGCTGTAAAAACTGCAATTTTCTTTATCCCTGCCTGCAGGGCACGCTCCAATCCTTTTTGATTGGGAACAAGTGCTGAAAAAATTACACCTGGAATTTTTTCAAGCCTTGAAGCCAGAGTGTCTGCATCTGCCAACTGGGGGATAGCTTTTGGGTGCACAAAAGAGGTGGCTTCAATTTCCTGCAGGCCGCTTTCTGCCAGGGCTTGAATAAAGGCAAATTTAGCTTTGGTTGAAATGGGCTCTGTCTCATTCTGCAAACCATCTCGAGGTCCAACCTCCACAATTTTCACACGGCGTGAAAGCGATGACATTAGATATCCTCTTGTTCAAACTCCATTAAAACTTCTCCCATTTCCACTAAACTGTTTTCTGAGCAGGCTATTTTTTTTACCTTTCCTGCGCATGGAGCCGAAAGGTTCATTTCCATTTTCATTGATTCTATGACAACAAGAGGATCACCCTCTTTAAAAGAGGCGCCTTCTTTTGTCAGGAATTTCAGGATTCTCCCCGGCATTGGGGCTTCAATTTGCCGAGATGACAAAGGGACGACTTTGTTTTTCTGTTCTGATTTTCTTTCCAAAATTTCAAAATTGTAAATTTTCCCATCCACCCAAACGTTAATTTTATTTTTACTTAATACAAAAAAAAACGAGACAAGCCTCTCTTCAACTTTAAAAATGCCTCCAGACCTTTCAGGATTAGTTTTAAAAGAGGGGGCAAAGCTTTTCTCTCCTATTTTAAAAGTGGGAATGCCCTCCAGTGTCTGAATCTCAACCCTTAGCTGAGCTTCCCCTGATTTTAAAAAAAACGCCGGCATTAAACCATCCTCCAGGAGCCTATCGAATCCCAGGGGCTTAATTTTTTTAGGGAGGTTTCTTTGGCAGAAGGGGATTTTTTTGCCGCAGAAAGGCTTAAGACAGCAGAGATCCAGGCTTCCTCAGGAACTGTTTTTTCCTTTGCATGAATGGGGTGCTCGCTTAAAAACTGGGTGTGCAAATTCCCTTTTTGAAAGGAGGGATGTTCAAAAAGAGTCTGTAAAAACTCAATGTTGGTGGAAACCCCTAAAATTGCAAAATGGCGCAGCGCGCACAACATTTTTTGCAGTGATTCACTTCGATTATTCCCCCAAACAATTAATTTTGCCAGCATGGGATCATAGTCCACTGTAATTTTAGAGTCTTTAGCAACACCTGTATCCACGCGGATATTGGGCCCTTCTGGCGGCTCAAAAAGCTCAAGGGTTCCAGTGGAAGGGAGAAAACCATGGAAAGGATCTTCGGCATAAATGCGGCACTCAAAGGCATGTCCATCTTGATTCAGATCCTCCTGCTGGAAGGGGAGCTTTTCTCCCCCAGCCACCTGAATCTGCAGTCTTACCAAATCGCGGCGCACCACCATTTCAGTTACTGGGTGCTCCACCTGGAGGCGGGTATTCATTTCCAGGAAGTAAAAGTTTCCACTTTGATCCACTAAAAACTCCACAGTGCCAGCATTCCCGTAATCAGCCGATTTTGCTACTTTTACCGCTGAATTTCCCATCCTGCTGCGAAGCTCGGGAGAAAGGGGGACACAAGGGGACTCTTCCACAATTTTTTGATACCGTCTTTGAATCGAGCACTCTCTTTCAAAAAGATGCACCATGTTTCCATGAAGGTCTCCAAAAATTTGAAACTCTACATGGCGCGGTTTTAATAAAAATTTTTCGATAAATATTTTGCCATCTCCAAAGGCAGATTCTGCTTCATGGCGCGCAGCCTGTGCTGCAGAGAGGAATTCTTCCTCTTTTTGCACGAGTCGCATTCCCTTCCCACCCCCACCTGCAGCCGCTTTGATAAGAAGCGGGTAGCCAATCTTTTCCCGCAGGAGTTTAAGAGGAGTTTTTTCATCCCAAACCATTTCAGGCACTACGGGTACGCCAGCTTTTTCTGCCAGTGTTTTAGCGGAAAGCTTGTTCCCTAAGGCTTGAATGGCTTTCGCAGAAGGACCGATAAAAACAATCCTCTCATCCTGGCAGGCTTTAGCAAAAATTGGATTTTCCGATAAAAAGCCATATCCCGGGTGGATGGCATCCACTTTGGCTTTCTTGGCAATGGTCAAAATTTTGTCTATTTTTAAATAGGTTTCAGATGGCGCTGTTCCATCCAGAGGATAGGCTTCATCCGCAAAATAGAGGTGGCGTGAATCTTGATCAGGCTTGGAGTAAACAGCAGCAGCTTTTATTCCCATTTCTCGCAGAGTTTTGGCAGTGCGGACAGCAATTTCGCCGCGATTGGCAATTAAAACCTTCTTAAACATTATACTGCCAACCGGGTTTGCGCTTTTCAAGGAAGGCTTTTAATCCCTCCTGTCCTTCAACTGAAACTCGGATCTGCGCAATGGATTGACTTGCTAAATCCCGCGCCTCTTCAGGTGTTTTACCTGCCATTTCGCGTAAAAGTTTTTTGCAAGCCGTAATTGCAGCAGGACTGTTTTTTTCTAAAGCCGAACATAATGATGAAACCTTTTCTTCCAGCTCTGCTTCGCTCTGCACCACCTCGCTTAAAAGTCCGATGCGTAGCGCTTCTTCAGCACTGAATGGCTCTGCAGTCAAAGCATAGCGCCTCAGAGCGCCTGGAGCAATTTTTTGCAAAAGGTAGGGCATAATGGTGGCAGGAAGAATGCCGAGCTTCACCTCGCTGAAGGCAAATGAAGCTGATGCTAACCCTACTGCAGCATCACAGGCAGCCACAAGACCAGCACCGCCACCATAGGCTGGCCCTTGCACCTGAGCCACTACTGGTTTTGGACACTCTGCAACTGCGCAGAACATCTCTCCAAGTCGGCGCGCATCCTGCAGATTTTCCTCGAATGAGTAATCCACCATTTTCCTCATCCAGTTCAAATCCGCACCTGCACAGAAAGATTTTCCCTCTGCGCATAGAACGATGGCACGCGTCTCTGGATTTTCTCCTTGTGCGCGAAAGGCGCGCGTGAGTTCCAAAATGAGCGACTCGTTAAAAGCATTATGCAGTTCAGGGCGGCACAGACGGATGAAGGCTATTTTTTTTTGAAAGACAACTTCCACAAATTTTTCCATAATCACACCTACATTCGATAAACAGACTGGCGCTCTGGCGGGAAAGGGGAATTTAGTGAGGCAGAGATTCCAAGACCTAAAACGGTTCTGGTGTCAACCGGATCAATCACTCCATCGTCCCACAAGTGGGCTGTGCTGTAATACGCACTTCCCTCTCTCTCATATTTTTCTAGAATTGGATTTTTAATTTTTTCTTCTGCTTCAGGGGGCAAAGTTTTTCCGCTTTGCGCGTTTTGTTCTTGCTTCACTGTTAGGATGACATTGGCGGCCTGCTCCCCTCCCATGACTGAAATGCGGGCATTCGGCCACATCCAGAGCTGGCGAGGTCCGTAAGCCCTTCCGCACATCCCATAGTTTCCCGCCCCAAATGAGCCGCCGATAATCACAGTAAACTTAGGCACTGAGGCATTTGCCACAGCCGCCACCATTTTTGCCCCATTTTTGGCAATTCCATCTTCTTCAAATTTTTTTCCAACCATAAAGCCCGTGATGTTCTGCAGAAAAACGAGCGGAATGCGGCGGTGGCTGCAAAGTTCGATAAAATGAGCGGCTTTTAAGGCGCTTTCCGAAAAAAGAACTCCATTGTTAGCTAAAATTCCTACAGGATATCCCCAAATACGGGCAAAACCTGTCACCAGGGTTGTGCCATATAAGGCTTTAAACTCATGGAACAGGCTGCCATCCACAATACGTGCAATGACCTCTCGCACATCATAAGGGGTCCGCAAATCTTGCGGCACAATTCCATAAATTTCTTTTGGATCATACATAGGATCCTGAGGTTCAAAGGTTTCAAGGAAAGTCTTTGGATGGGTGTTTAAGTTTGCAGCAATATCTCGTGCAATTCGCAAGGCATCCTCATCATCCATGGCATAATGATCTACAACTCCTGATTTGCGGGCATGGACATCCGCCCCTCCCAGTTCCTCTGCATTAACTTCCTCCCCTGTGGCTGCTTTTACTAAAGGGGGACCGCCTAAAAAAATAGTCCCCTGTCTGCGCACTATCACTGTTTCATCACTCATGGCTGGAACGTAGGCTCCCCCTGCAGTGCAGGAACCCATGACTACCGCAATTTGAGGAATACCAGTGGCTGACATCACGGCTTGATTGTAGAAAATTCTGCCAAAATGTTCTTTGTCAGGGAAGACTTCGGCTTGCAGTGGAAGATAAGCTCCTCCGGAATCTACGAGGTAAAAGCATGGCAGGTGGTTTTCTAAAGCAATTTTCTGCGCCCGCAGATGTTTTTTTACGGTTATCGGGAAATAGGTTCCACCTTTTACTGTGGCGTCATTGGCCGCAACCACACACTGCCTTCCTTGAATGCAGCCTATGCCTGTAATAATTCCACCGCAAGGGGCTTCATTGTTGTACAGTCCGTTAGCTGCTAATGGACTGAATTCCAGGAAAGGTGCGCCTGAATCCAATAAGTGTTCGATGCGATCCCGCACAAAAAGTTTTCCTCTTTTGCGATGCTTCTCGATCAGATCCACTCCTCCCCCTTTTTTCACTTCTTCAAGGCGTTGATGGAGTTCGGATACAAGGGTTTCCATGGCTTTATAATTTTTTTGAAAAGCGGGGTTTGAAAGGGAGATTTTTGTTTTAATGACTTCCATAACATTTGAATTTTCTGCTTGAAAGATTTCAATCCTTTGAAAAGATTTATATTTGCTATTACCCAGGACTGTTATATTTTAGCGATTCTCAAATTTTCAGATGGTTTAGATTATGGTGTTGTTTTTCCCTGAGAGGGAGAGAGTCCTAAGCGTTTAATCTCTCCTGCTCCTGAGATGGATTTCTCGACTTTTGCTGGGCCGTAGTAATCCACTTCTCCTGTGCCAGTGATTTTAACATCCAGAGAGCGCATCGCCCATAGAGTCGCTTTTCCCACTCCCGAGATTTTAATTTCAGCATTTTGCGTTTTGAATTTTTCAGCGTGAATGCTTCCCATTCCAGACAGATCCAGGATTTCGTTATCTGTTCTGCCTGAAAGCGAAACTGCTCCCGCCCCTGAAATATTTACTGTCATAGTCTTTGTTTGAAGATTGTCGGCCTGAATGTTTCCCGCCCCAGAGACGGTAAAAACTGCCCTGGATACCCTTCCGGCAAGTTCAATACTTCCCATTCCAGGAAGATTTACTTTTAAGTGGTCGCAAGAAAGATCTCCAATTTTCACTTCACTTGAACCAGTGGATTCAATTTCAAAATTTTTAAGTTTTAAGGATGGCGCTTCAGCCCTGGCGGCTCCTGAGATTGTCAATTTATTCAGTTTTTTTACGGTTAAATTGAACTGAATTTTTGGGTTGCCGATCAGCATTAAACCCATTTTGTGCTTGAAGCCAATGACAAGGACGCCGTTCTGAACGTTGGTTTTGATGAAGGGAAGAATAGCAGTGTCTGTAGTAATGGAGAGCTTCTCTTTATTCCCCTGGTTCAGGGTTAAATTCCCATAGCCATGGAAAGAAATAGCATGAAAAATTTTCACGCTTCGGTTTACCGTTTCTGTTTTTCCTGAAGGCTTCAAAACGTGTCTGAATCCGCATCCACCTAAAAAAATAACTCCTAAAATTCCGAGCAGCACAGAGCTGAAGAATAAGAATGATTGGAAGTTCGTTTTTTTGTCCATTACCGTTTCAGATTCTTCCTGAAGCAGGGACCTCCTGTTTTGACAAAAAACAGTTTTGGCGACCGCAGAAGACAGGATAATTTTTTTCATGCAGCGAATATGCAACCGTTTGTGAGCAGCTATGGAAACCATTCTCGTTAAAAATGCGCGTCGAATTGTCACCATGAACAATCGAGATTTGATTTTAGAAAATGCCGATCTGCTGATTGAAGGGAATAAAATTTTTAATATTGGCTTCAACGTAGGGGAGAGAGCGGATCGAATTCTGGATGCTGCAGGAAAAATTGTCCTGCCTGGTTTTATTAACACCCACCACCATTTATTTCAAACCCTTTTTCGAGCTGTTCCTGATATTCAGAACAAGTCTCTTTTTCCGTGGCTTATCCATCTCTACCAAATGTGGAGGCAGTTAACTCCAGAAGCAGTTTACGTGGGAGCTATGGTTGGAATTGGGGAACTTCTTTTGACCGGATGCACGACAACAACGGACCATTTTTATGTTTATCCAAAAGGACTTCCAGGAAATCTGCTGGATGAAACCATTAAAGCCGCGCGAGAATTAGGGATACGTTTTTATCCTACAAGGGGAAGCATTTCCCTGGGACAGTCTCAAGGAGGACTTCCCCCCGATGATCTGACTCAGACCGAAGAAGAAATTTTGCAGGACTCCAGGAGAGTGATTGAAAACTATCATGATTCATCTGCATTTTCTATGTGCCGAATCGGGCTCTCTCCCAATGCCCCTTTTTCCGCAACCGCGAGTCTCATGAAAAATACTGTCAGATTGGCGCGAGAAGCAAAAGTGATGTGTCACACCCATCTGGCTGAAACTAAAGATGAAGAAGTGTACTGTTTGGAAAAATTTAACAGAAGACCCCTTCAGTACCTGGAAGATTTGGAATGGATTGGTGAAGATATCTGGTTTGCCCATGGAATTCATTTTAATGATGAAGAACTGGAGAAACTGGCGCGAAGTAAAACAAAAATAGCCCACTGTCCTTCCAGCAACTCTAGACTGGGATCTGGAGTTGCCCCTTACCCCAAATGGAAAGAGAAAAAAGTCATCTTTGGATTAGGAGTAGATGGAAGCGCCAGTAATGACAGTTCTAATATGTGGGGGGAAGTGAGGCAGTTTCTGCTGGCGCACAGAGGAGCATGGGGTTCTGAGATTATGACCCCGTACGAAGCCTTAAAATGCGCGACTAGAAATGGAGCAGAGCTTTTAGACTGGCGTGAAATCGGAAGTCTTGAACCCGGGAAAGCGGCAGATTTGATCCTGATTGATACTCGAAAAATCGCCTATGCAGGGGCTTCGTATGATCCAGTCGCTGCTTTAGTTTTGTGCGGAGATAATTTTATTGTTGACACCAGTGTTGTGAATGGGAAAATCGTAGTTGAGAAAGGGAAGCTGACCCAGGCTTCAGAAGAAAAGATTGTGGAAGCAGCGGATCATATTATTTCTACTTTGTGGATGTCTGGTGTACAATAGATCATGGTATTAGAGACATCGCTCCGCAGCCAGCAGTTTACAGAGTCTGTCATCAGAGACATGACAAGATTGGCGGCTACTTATAATGCTGTAAATTTGTCTCAAGGGTTCCCCGATTATGATCCCCCTGCAGCCATGCTCCAAGCCGCTCTTCGCGCGATTCAAGACGGTAAAAATCAGTATGCGATTACTTGGGGGACGAAAAATTTAAGGGAAGCAGTAGCTCGTAAATTTAAGAGGTTTTACGGAATCGAGATTAATCCTGAAACAGAAGTAACGGTTACCTGTGGTTCTACAGAAGCCATGATCTCTTCACTTCTTGGGATTGTGAATCCAGGGGATGAAGTGATTGTATTTGAACCATTTTACGAAAACTATGGACCTGACACTATTTTATCCAATGCTGTTCCCTATTATGTGAGTTTGATTCCTCCGAAAAGATTCAGCAGTCATCCTGATGGGAAATCTCAGGCTCATCTTGAAAAAGGGCATTCAAGTCAATCCGATGAGCATTGGACTTTTGATTTTGGCGAATTGGAAAAAGCGTTCAACCCTAAAACTAAAGCAGTGATTATCAATACCCCGAATAATCCAACAGGAAAAGTATTTACGAAAAAAGAGATGGAATTTATTGCGCAGCTCTGCCAGAAATGGAATGTCATCGCTATAACAGATGAGATTTATGAACATATAACGTACGAAGGGGTTCAGCATGTCTGCATGGCTTCTCTCCCTGGCATGAGAGAAAGAACGATCACGATCTCAGGACTCAGTAAAACATATTCTGCTACGGGTTGGAGAGTGGGCTGGGCGACTGCACCTCCAGAACTCACCAGGGGGATTCGAAAAGTTCATGATTTTCTCACGGTCGGCGCTCCTCACCCGTTTCAGGAAGCAGGAGCTGTTGCTCTGGATCTGCCTAATTCTTATTATGAAGATATGGCGCTGGATTATTTAAAACGTCGAGATTTTCTTTTTCAAGTTTTAACAGAAGCAGGGTTTAACTGTTCAAAACCTTTTGGTGCCTATTATATTATGACTGATTTTTCTAGAGTAAAGAAACCTGCTCACATCCAGAATGATATGGAATTTGCGTTTTGGTTGGTGAAAGAGATTGGGGTGGCAGGTGTTCCTGGAAGCAGTTTTTACCATATTCCAGAACAGGGGAGAACCCAGATTCGTTTTTCTTTCGGGAGGAAGATGGAGCTTTTGACACAGGCAGCGGAAAAATTGAAAAAAATCTAAAAATCTTCAGCCTGTTCGTTTTATTTAATCGTTTCGATGTATTTTCCTGTGCCTAGAGCCACGCATGAGATAGGGTCATCTGCCACATGAACAGTAATGCCCGTAACTTTTGATAAAAGCTTATCAAGCCCTTTGAGCAGTGCCCCTCCTCCTGTTAAATAAATTCCTCGATCAATGATATCAGAAGATAATTCTGGTGGGGTTTTTTCCAGGACTGATTTTACGGACTCAATGATGCCTGAAACAGGATCTTCAACCGCTTCTCGAATTTCTTCACTGGTGATCATAACTGTTTTAGGCAGTCCATTGATGAGATCCCTGCCTCTAATTTCCATGGTTAATTCTCCATCTATAGGGTAAACCGACCCTATTTGAATTTTTATCTCTTCTGCTGTTCTTTCTCCGATCATGAGATTAAAGTTTTTTCGGGCGTACTTTACAATTGCCTCATCCAGTTTGTTTCCAGCAATGCGAATCGAATCGCTGACAACAATGCCCCCAAGAGATATGACAGCGACATCGGTTGTTCCTCCACCAATATCTACCACCATGTTTCCTCCAGGACCATCAACAGGAAGTCCTGCTCCAATTGCCGCTGCCATGGGCTCTTCAATGATATAGACTTTTTTTGCTCCTGCTGCTTCAGCTGCTTCTCTCACTGCTCTATGCTCAACGCTTGTCACTTCTGCGGGAACACCGATTGCAGCAACAGGCTTGAAAAATCTTCTCCAGTTTTTTCCCCCGCAGACTTTGTCAATAAAGTATCTCAGCATGGTTTCCGTCACTTCATAATCCGCAATAACTCCGTCTCTCATAGGACGGATAGCAGTGATGTGTCCAGGTGTCCTCCCGAGCATCAGTCGGGCTTGATCTCCAACAGCCACCACTTTTTTTTGCGCTCCGCTTTTATCAATGGCAACCACTGAAGGCTCACGCAGAACAATTCCTTTTCCCTTGACGAAAACAATCACGCTGGCGGTGCCCAAATCAATTCCGATATGCACTTTTATCCTCCCTGTTAAACTTTAAAACCTCTTGATATTTGCTCCAAGAGCCTGTAAACGTATCTCTGGTTTTTCATATCCGCGATCAATATATTCTACCCCGCCAATGCGGCTTTCTCCCTGGGCCGCCAGACTGGCTAAAATGAGAGCTCCTCCTGCTCTAATGTCTGATGCCTCAACAGGGGCTCCTGTTAGTTCTTGAATTCCTTTTACAATACATGTTCTTTCCATCACTCGAATGTCAGCTCCCATTCTTAATAATTCAGCCACGTACATAAATCTCCCGTCAAAAATCGTCTCTGTCACAAGACTGGTCCCGTTGGCAAGTGAGAGATATGCCACGAACTGCGGCTGCAAATCTGTTGGAAAGCCAGGAAAAGGAGACGTTAAAATTTCAACAGATTGAATCGTTTTACCAGAGATAACTCTGATGGAGTTCTCTTTTCTCTGCACACTGGCTCCCGCTACTTCAAGTTTATCCAGAAAAGCGCCTAAAAATTGAGGAGAAATCCCTGATATGGCAACATCTCCTTTTGTCATGGCCGCTGATAAAAGCCAGGTGCCTGCTTCCAGTCTGTCGGGAATAATGTGATGGGTTGTTCCATTGAGTTTTTGAACGCCCTCTATTCGGATTTCTGAAGTTCCTGCTCCTTCTATTTTAGCTCCGCAGGCATTTAAAAATCGGGCTAGATCCACAACCTCAGGCTCTCTGGCTGCATTTTCAAGAATTGTCGTTCCCTGCGCTTTACAGGCGGCCATAAGAATGTTTTTAGTTGCGCCAACACTGGATCTTCCAATCAAAACTCTGTTTCCCAGAAGTTTTTCTGCTTTTGCGATTAGATATCCATGTTCAATCGAGACATTGGCTCCTAGAGCTTGAAATCCTTCGATGTGAAAATTGACCCCACGATATCCGAGAACACATCCTCCAGGGAGAGGAACTTGAGCTTGATGAAATCGGGAAAGCAGAGGACCAGTAATATCAAATGAAGCATGGATTTTTTTTACCAGATCATAAGGCGCCTGGAAAGTATGAACTCCTGACATGTCAATTTGCATGGATCCTTTATGGTTATACAAAATTTTTCCACCGAGAGCTTCCAGAATTTCTACCATTACATCCACGTCAGTTATGTCAGGAACTCCTTCGAGGGCAACAGGTTTTTCGATAAGGATGCTTGCGGCCATAAGAGGCAGGGCAGCGTTTTTGGCGCCAATGGCGGCAAGAGAGCCTTGCAACTTCACTCCACCCTTAACCGCCAGATAAGACATTTAGGGTTCGTCTCTTAATCTCGCCTCTTCAGCAAGAACTAGAACCTTGTTGTTTCTAACTTGAATAAAGCCAGAGTCAATCCTGATATGAATTTCGCTGCCTTCTTTCTCTAAGCATTTCAAATCTCCCTGAGCCAAAGAAGAAATAAGCGATGTATGTCCAGGGAGGATTCCAATAACTCCCGAAGTGGAAGGGGCTGAAACATAAGAAACTTGTTTGTCAGAATAAACCAGTTTCTGAGGGCTGATGACCTCTAGTTCAAGAATTTTCCCATCTGACATTACACATTTGCCCCAAGTTTTTTAGCTTTTTCAATCGTTTCTTCAATGGTGCCGCACATATAAAAAGCCTGTTCAGGGAGCTGATCCAGGTGTCCTGACACGATCTCGTTAAATCCATGGATAGTTTCCTTTAAAGAAACGTATTTTCCAGGAGTGCCGGTAAAAGCTTCAGCCACAAAAAAGGGCTGACTTAAAAAACGCTGGATTCTTCTCGCTCTGCCAACAATTACTTTGTCTTCTTCTGACAGTTCTTCAACTCCAAGAATTGCGATGATGTCTTGTAAATCTTTGTATCGCTGCAGAATTTCTTGGACTTTTCTAGCAACCGCGTAATGTTCTTCACCAATATATCGCGGTTCAAGAAGACGGCTGGTTGAAGACAGTGGATCAACAGCAGGATAAATTCCTTGTTCTACAATTTGCCGAGATAGAACGGTTGTTGCGTCCAGATGGGTGAAGGTCGTGGCAACCGCCGGATCTGTAATGTCATCAGCAGGGACATAAATGGCTTGAACTGAAGTGATAGAACCTTTGCGAGTAGAAGTAATCCGTTCTTCCAGTAAACCAACTTCAGTGCTCAATGTGGGCTGATATCCCACAGCAGAAGGCATTCTTCCAAGAAGGGCAGACACCTCTGAACCAGCCAGAACAAAACGGAAGATGTTGTCAACAAATAGAAGAACATCCTGACCTTCCATGTCTCGAAAATATTCAGCCATTGTAACCCCTGTAAATCCGATTCTGAATCGAACTCCTGGCGGTTCATCCATCTGTCCAAAAACCATTGTGGTTTTATCAATGACGCCAGATTCCTGCATTTCAAGCCACAGATCATTTCCCTCTCTCGTTCTTTCTCCAACTCCCGCGAAAACTGAAAACCCGCCGTGTTTTGTGGCAACATTATGGATCAATTCCATGATTAAAACGGTTTTTCCAACGCCTGCTCCTCCAAATAAACCTGTTTTTCCACCTCGAGCATAAGGGCAGATCAAGTCCACGACTTTTATTCCTGTTTCAAAGATCTGTTTTGAAGGATCTTGTTCTTCTAATGTGGGAGCAGGACGGTGAATAGAATAATAATCTGCTGGTTTTATTTCCCCTTTTTGATCAATAGGCTGTCCCAAGACATTAAAAACTCTTCCAAGAGTCTCCCTTCCAACCGGAACCTTGATTGGACTTCCAGTGTCTGCGGCTTCTGTTCCTCTTGCCAGCCCATCAGTCACCCCAAGAGCAAGGCACCTGACTTGATTGTTTCCCAACTCTGTCTGAACCTCTAAAATCAATTCGTCCATTAACTCTGCCTGACTGGGACGAATTCCGATGCCCGCTTCTTTTCTTTTGATTTTAAGGGCATTGTAAATAGCGGGAAGTTGTCCTGGCGGAAACTCCACGTCCACCACTGGACCTATGATCTGTACAACTTGTCCTGATGCCATTCTTTCCTCCTGAGTATTAGAATCATTCTATTGCAGCTTCTTAAAGCTTATTTTTAGATTAGACAGAATAAAACTAGTTCCTTTAGCTCAAATTGTAGAGCTAAAGATTTGACAGGCAGAAGCGGGCAAAAATCGAACTCAGCTTTTCAGTGAGTGCGTCCGTGCATGAGCAGTTTCAAAGCGGTTAGCCACTTCTTCCCAGTGTACTGCATTGAAGAAAGCCTGGATATAATCGGCTCGTTTTAATCCGTAATCCAGAACAAAGGCATGTTCGAAGACGTCCAGGACAAGCAGGGGAGTTCCGCCAGACAGGTGTCCTGCATCATGCTCATTCACCCAGACATTGAACAGGTTTCCACTCTTAGAGTCAAGGTATAGAATTGCCCAGCCGATTCCTCTCATGGCTCCTACTGCTGAGAACTCTTTTTTCCAGTTTTCAAATCCTCCGAATTCCATTTCCATCTTTTTATACAGGTCCAAGTTTTTAGAAAGTTCGGTTTTGATTTTGGTCATATTGTCGAAATAATATTCATGCAGCCGCATTCCATTGAATTCCCACCCAAATCTCCGATGAAGTTCAGAATACTGAGGGGTCTGCATTTTTCCTGATGATTCCATCTGTTTCATTTCTTCCATCAGTTTGTTCGTATTATCCACGTAACCCTTGTAAAGAGTGAAGTGGTTATTTAAAAGTGTGTCGCTGAACCCTTGAGTTCCAAGAAGTCGAGTGTAATCTTTTGGTTCGTATTTCATGATTTTTCCCTCCATAGTATTTTATAATAGTGTTATGCAGATACATGATCTGCATTATGGTTAGTTTCTTTCTGTTTAAATTTTATCCTTTCTTTACAGAAATTCTGCCGCTCTCTTCCTGAGTCAAAGAAGCATTTTTTGTTCGCGGAAAGGAATCATGCTCATAAAGCGTGAAAGTTTCAGCCATTTCATTTTCTTGATGTTGTGGTGATTAATCTCCTGTTGCTGACGGGATTGCGAAGGATGCGGGAATTTGTGCCGAAGAATATTTTAAACCAATGCACTGAGTTTGTGAAAGAGTGGAAAAATCAGTGGCCAGAGTTTTTTTCTGATCCCTCTCTTGAAGTGTCTTCTGCTCATGTTTCGCGTGTTTTCCAATCCCTTTTTCAGAGGCTGAAAAAAAGCTATCCTTTCCACTATCCTGGTTATGCGGGACAGATGCTCAAACCTCCTCATCAGATCGCTATTTTTGCCTATTTTGCAGCTCTGCACATTAATTCAAACAACCATGCTTTAGATGGTGGACCTGCCACATCAGAGATGGAGATTGAAGCTGTATCGAAACTGGCAGAGATGTTCGGTTTTAAAAAATACATCGGACATCTGACAGGAGGCGGAACAGTTGCCAATATGGAAGCCTTGTGGACTGCAAGAGAGATTCACCCGCGCAGCTCTGTCGCATTAGGAAGTCAAGCGCATTACACTCATCCAAGAGTTTGCAAGATTTTAAAACTTCCTTATTTTGTTGTTCGGCAGGATTTGCAGGGGCGAATGGATTTAAATCATCTTGAGAGCCTTCTGAAAAAGCATAAAATAGGAACTGTTGTGGCGACTCTAGGAACAACTGCTTTAGGAGCTCTGGATCCATTGGACGAAATTTTAAAATTAAAAGAGAGATATCGGTTTAGAGTTCATGTGGATGCCGCTTATGGCGGATTTTTTAAACTTCTTTCACAAGGGAAATCTCCTCTGGTGGAGCCTTCCCCATTTAAAAACATCTCCAGATGCGACAGCATTGTCATTGATCCGCACAAACATGGGCTTCAGCCTTATGGGTGTGGGTGTGTCATTTTTGGAGATCCATCAGTCGGGAAAATCTACAAGCATGACTCCCCCTACACGTATTTCACTTCCAATAAACTTCACCTTGGAGAAATAAGTTTTGAGTGTTCAAGACCTGGTGCTGCTGCTGCTGCATTATGGACAACTTTGAATTGTTTTCCTCTTGAACGCAGTTGTGGAATGGGTGCAGTTCTATCCAGGTGCCGTTCTGCCGCTATCCATTTTACAGAGTTGATCCAAAAAGAAGGGACATTTTATCCTGTGGTTCAGCCCGAGTTGGATATTGTGGCGTATTTTCATTCTCGAAAAAATCAAATGTCCCGCATTTCTGAATCCACCCACAGCATTTTCAGAAAAGCGGAAAAAGACAAAAAATTTCCTGTCTATTTGAGCAAACTTCAGGTTGAAAGCGAATGGCTTAAAAGGAAGTTTCCACGGTTGCAATTGGATGAACCTCAAGTCACTGTTGTCAGGAGTGTATTCATGAAACCAGAACACCTGAATTATTTGGGAAAAATTTACGAAAGTCTTTTAAGGAATGCAAAATAACACGAACAACCATTCTGTTTTGAAAAAATTGGAGAAGGATGCCTTCTGCCAGAAGCGAAAAAAAAATTATGGTTATGATAGAAGTTGTTTATAGTGGTTCTAAGAAATGCACTGCGACACACCAGGAAGGAGTTAAGCTGCAAACAGATGCCCCTAAAGATATTGGAGGAGATGCTTCTGCTTTCAGTCCGACCGATTTAGTTGCCGCTGCTTTAGCTTCCTGTATCCTGACAACCATGGGAATGTTTGCAGAACGTCATGGCATTGATTTATCCGGATCGAGGGTAGAAATTCAAAAAGAAATGATCTCAGATCCAATGAGGCGGATCGGGAGCTTAAAAACAAAAGTCATGCTGCCTGGAGAAAGAGTCAGAGGAGAGATGCGGAAAACATTAGAACGAGTTGCTGAAACCTGTCCTGTGCATAAAACCTTGCATCCGGACGTAAAAATACCGATTGAATTTGCGTATGAGTAGGAGCAGCGTAATAAGGGCGCCTATCAAGGGGTCTGCCGCGTAAAAGTCCCATCATGATACTCTTGAAATGCTCTGTGGAGCTCTTCCTGAGTATTCATGACAATTGGTCCATACCAGGCAATCGGTTCCCGTATGGGTTTTCCTGATACCAGCAGGAATCGAACAGATTTTCTGTCTGCAGAAGCGATTACAGTGTTCCCATCGCCATAAAGGATTAACGTTCCATTTCCATATAAGGGGCTTGCATCAGGAGAGTCTTTTTTGTTTTTTTGTTCTGCATTGTCCATTTTTTCGAAATTCTGTCGGGAATAAAAATCCCCTTCTCCTTCAATGACGAACGCAAAAACCGTGTGTCCTTCTTGCACTAGATGGGTGAATGTTTTTCCTGCAGGGATCGAAACATCCAGATATTCTGGCTCAATGACAACCTCTTTCACGGGCCCCTGTTTTCCTTCAACTTCTCCAGCAATAATGCGCACTTCAGCTCCATCTTTAGTTTTTAAAACAGGCACATCTTTTTGTTTGACATCGCGGTATCGAGGGTTCATCATTTTAGATTTTGCGGGGAGATTTGCCCACAACTGGAATCCAAACATTTGCCCCTTTCTGTTTCCTTCAGGCATTTCCTGATGAATGATGCCGCTGCCAGCAGTCATCCATTGAATATCCCCTGATGAAATGACACCTGAGTTTCCCAGGCTGTCTTTGTGTTCAACATCGCCGTCTAAAACGTAGGTAATTGTTTCAATTCCTCGGTGGGGATGCCATGGGAATCCAGCTTTATAATCTTCAGGGTTTTCAGAACGGAAATCATCTAAGAGTAGAAAGGGATCAAGCTGGGGAACTTGATGAAATCCAAAAGCTCGGCTTAAATGAACTCCAGCTCCTTCTGTTGTCCGTTGACTTTTCCAAATTTTTTTGATGGGACGCTGCACCCTGGTGTCTTGCATGAAAACCTCCGTTTATTTTATTGAATTTTTGCGAATCAAAGCAATTTTGCGAGATGAATCCAGAATAACAGTCAATGATTTTAGCGCATTTAATCCCAAGATTCCTTGAAATTTTCTGTTTTGAGCTCGGCTGAAAAAACCTGCGGCAACAATAAATGAGAGGTCTTTCATTGGGATGCTGCCCACCTGTAAAGAATGAACTTGTATCCTGCCTTTTATACTCTTATGAACACTGGCGAAAAAAGGGATTTGAACCATATTGTTCAGAGCTGTATAAGAAATCCAGGATTGAAGAGACCCGGTGTCAACCAAAAAAGGAATTTTGTGGTTTAGAAGGCGAACAGAAACAAGGGGAACAAAACGGTTTTGGATATATACTCCCTTTGGGTAAATAGGAAGACCGGAGTTTGCGTCAGTTAGAATAATTTTTCGATCAGGAAAATCAATCACCGTAGTAAAGTGACGAAAAATCCCCCAGCCTATAATTCCTTGATACTGGTTGGGGTGACTGGTAAAATAAATAAAATTGGAGGTCTCTAGCCCTCTGGTTACTTCGAAGTTTGTTCCATTTAAATTCAGAGAGAATTTTTTCAAGATATGACCAACTTCTATTTGTCTTCTGCCGAAAAGATGAAAAGACGCGCTGTAATTTTGATCAGGTGTGCCAGCTTTCTTAAGTGAAAGCCCTATTGTTGAGTAAAATCTGCTGCTGAGAACCACGGAAGCATCCATGCCTGTGTCAACTATGAATTGGACCGTCTTGCCGCGTATTTTGCCTTGTACAACCATGTTCCTTTTGTTTTTGAAGGAAAATGGGAGAATGATTTTTTGAAAATGATCAGGAGGGATGACGTGGGGATCCGCATATCCCTTTCCTCCTATAACGAGAAAAACCGTTAGGGATGCCACAGCCAACTTCCATAAGGGCGCTTTGATGGAACTCACGCATCTATTATATCACATCTTTTCAAACATTTGAACAAGAACCAGAGAATTTTATTTGCGATCGGAAAATGTTAAAACAGGATTAAGCAAGAGATAATTCAGCGGCTGTTGAAGAATACAAAAGCTCTGTGTATCTCTGTTTGCAGTCGAAATTCATGCGAATGAATCTGAGAAAGGCTTTGGAGTTTTGCTGCTGTCTTGAAAGAGCATGTAAACTGACTCGGGCGGAAGCCCGAATGGAGCGGTGATGAGGAACAGAGATTTCCAGGATCAAAAGAGAGCTGTCTAGAAGCTTTAAGCTGTCAAAAATGGAATCAACCTGCCCTTCAATCAAGATTCCATCATCACAAAGAGTCTGGCATGGAAAAGTCCCTAGAGACTGCCCCTCTGCTGTGCAAATGCGTGTTTCTAAGGTGTTGGTGAGTTTTCTAGAGTAAAATGTGGTCATGATGTCCTCCATTTATAGGATAATACAAGTCAGCTTGAAAAGCAATTCTCAAAAAGAACGATTTTAAGGATAAGAGGATCCTTCTTTTGAACGCGAAATGGATCACAAATGGGCAGGGTTACTTTTTACATCGCTTTAGGGACTGGTCTTCTGGTCAGCATTTTGTGGCTTTTTCCCATATTTAGGATTGTGGAGGGGCCTTTGTATGATTTTAGCACAAGAACTATTCAAAAGGATAAAAGCAGCTCCAGGATAGCAGTCATCCTTCTGAAAAACTCGGATTTAAACAAAAACCAGTCAGTTTTATCTCCAATCTGGGGAAAACTAGTCAAAAAATTGAGTCTAGACATGAAAACTAACCACAAGGTTTTAGTCTTTGACTATTTTTATCCTTTCGGCATAAAAAAGTGGAAAGGGGCAAATTCTTTTAAAAAAGCGATTCAAAAGTTCCACGGCACTATTGTTTTTTCTGCGCTGGCATGGTCATCAGGTGAAAAACGTGAAAAAAACACACTGGTTTCCCCGAGCCTTTTTTTCGCAGAGAAACACCCTGTTGGGGTGGCTAATATTCCACTGGCCAGAGATGGAAAAGCTGAATATGTCCATTGGGATTATCGCCAGACTGTTTCTCGGATTGCTAACCTGATTGGAACTCCTGCTTTTATAGAAAAAATTTCGTCTCCTGGTCAACCACCAAAATATAAGATCCACTGGGCTCCTCTAGGAGTCCTTCCCTATCTGCTGAGCATTCACAAATACGGAGCAATTGATCCTGATAAAGTTATCCCTAAAGGAGAAGCCACTAAAAAAAATGGCGCCAGGGGGATTAGTTTAAGATACCCATTTATTGACAGATCGCATGGGTATCTAGGAGATTTTTTCCAGACTTACACCGTAACTGAAATTTTAACCAATCACCTGACGCCAGATCAAAGCAGACTTGAGCTTCCTCCTGATGAAGGTTTAAAAAAAGCGCAATTTGTTTTCATTGGAGATGCTCGAACAATTAGGCAGCAGCAGATAGCAACTCCCGCTGGAGTTGCTCCTTCTATTTTGGTGGATGCGACTGTGCTGTGGGATTTGCTGCATCATCAGTTTGTTCGCTCGATTCCAGAGTTAGTTCAAATTTCTGCTATTATGTTCCTTGCTTTTGTTCCATTGGGATTTTCCTATTGGAGAGAACGACTGAAGAAAAGGGCGCCGTATGCATCTGTCGGCAAGGAGGGTACCCGCAGTCTTGGAGCGACTCCAAGGGAGGTATATTTCTACAGTGGGTATTTTTTGTTTCTAATTATTTTTGTTTTGTTCGACTTTTTTCTGATAAGGTATGACTTGGGGTATAATTTAGCTCTCGTTTTTCCAGTTTCTGCCTCTCTTTTTAGTTTTACAGGAATTGAAGTTTACCGCTCATTCACTTCAGAAAAGGAGGTTTCCCGAACCGTTGAACTCTTGTCTCGCTACTTGAGCCCTGAACTGGCTGAGGGGTATCGAAAAAATCCTATTGATTTGGGATTAAATGGAAGGACTGATGAAGTTACCATTTTGTTCTGCGATATTCGAGGATTTACCAGTATTGCCGAATCCTCTTCCCCTGCACAGGTGCTGCAGTATATTAAAGATTACTATAATACTGTTGGGCATATTATTATAGAAAAAGGTGGGTTTTTAGCAAAGTTCGTCGGGGACGAAATTATGGGAATTTTCTCGGAACCTTATCCACGGCCAGATGACTCGGATAGAGCTGTAGAAGCGGCTCTGGAGATTTTGAAAACAGTGGAAGGGAAGTGGAAAGTGGGAGTAGGATTGAATACAGGAAAAGTGGTTTGGGGGGAACTCGGATTTCAGAAAAAAGAAGAATTGACTGTTATTGGAGATGCTGTCAATGTGGCTTCTCGCCTGCAGGAATTGACAAAAGTTTATCAAGTTCCTCTCATTCTGTCTGACAGCACGTATCAGGCCATGAATAGAACAAAAGAAGCCTATTTATTTTCGAATTTAGGAGAAGCTGATGTGAGAGGAAAAAAAGAAAAAATTGTCATTTGGAGTGTTTCAAACTCCCCAGGTGTAAGAGTCTGAAGTAGAGAGCGATAGAGTGAAAACCCCTTGAAGCGGAAAATTGTCCCTGCCCAATTCCTGTCAGGTGAGATTCAAATCCCTGGAGATAAATCCATCAGTCACCGCGGACTATTTTTAGGTGGAATTGCGCGGGGCAAAACTCATCTTGAAAATTTTCTTCCATCAGGAGACACCTTTGCCACAGAATCATGTCTTCGGTCACTAGGAGTTGATATTCAAGCACCAACTCCAATGTCTCGAGTGATCTTAGGAAATGGTTGGGATGGGTTAAAAGAACCTGCGGATGTTTTAGATGCAAAAAATTCTGGGACAACCCTGAGATTTCTCCTGGGACTTCTGGCAGGCCAGAGTTTTTTTGCGGTCTTAACTGGAGACGAATCCCTTCGAAGGCGCCCTATGAAAAGGGTGGTTGATCCGCTTTTAAAAATGGGAGCTTCGATTTCAGGAAGGCAGAATGGAAACCTGGCTCCTTTGTGTATTTATGGAAGAAAACTCAATAGAATCAACTATCTTATCCCTGTTGCCAGCGCCCAGGTCAAAACGGCATTAATTCTGGCGGCTCTTCAGACAGAAGGGCAAACTGTTTTAGAAGAATTGATGCAGACCAGAGATCATACTGAAAAATTGGTAAAGTGCATGGGAGGTGAAATTGAAATTGTAAATGGTAAAATTTCAATCACTCGCTCTTCTTTAAAAGGAATTGACTTTCATATTCCTGGAGATTTCTCATCAGCGGCTTTTCTCATCGCAGCAGGTTTGTGTACTCCGAACTCAAAGATCAGGATCAAAAGAGTTGGGTTAAATCCAACCAGAACCGCGTTCCTAAATGTCCTGCAGAGAATGGGTGGGGAAATTGGAGTTGTTCCATTTAAAGATCTCAATTTGGAAACCTTAGGGGAACCTGAAGGAGATTTAATTATTACCAGCAGCTCGTTGAAGGCGACTGAAATTCTTCCTGAAGAAGTGCCTAATTTGATTGATGAGCTGCCTGTTTTTGCAGTCGCTGCCAGTCAGGCTGAAGGGGTCTCAAAAGTCACTCATGCTGAAGAGTTGAGAGTGAAGGAAACAGATCGGATTCGAGATCTCTGCTTGGAACTGCGGAAAATGGGGGTTAAAATTCGAGAACTTACGGATGGGTTCATTATTGAAGGCCCCTGTCAATTAAAAGGAGCAGAGGTATCTAGCCATGGAGATCACAGACTTGCCATGGCTTTAACTACTGCAGGACTATTTGCTGATGGAGAAACAACCCTGGATGGAGCTGAAGCCGCAGACATTTCTTTCCCAGGTTTTTGGAATCTTCTTGACCAACTTTTGGGCAAGTCTAATACGAAGTGAGAGAGATGTCATTTTTTTGTTTAAGCTGTTATTTAAGCAGGTTACAGAGCTTGCTGCAGAGTATAAGTAGCTTATGATTAAAAGATTTAACAAGCCATTAGAAAATGCCTAGTTTATCACAGCAAAATGAAAAGTTGAATATCGTGAACCATGACAAAGATGCGGGAACATTGGTCATGATTCCCAAGAGGCGCTTTCTGCTTGTTTTACTGTTTGTTACAGCCTTAAACATTGCCGCCTGGGGAACTCTTTATGATTTGAAAACGATTGATGCCGCTGTTTTAGGAATCGGCATTCTCGCTTATTTTTTTGGATTAAGACATGCTTTTGACGCAGACCACATTGCAGCCATTGATAATGTCACACGAAAACTCAGGCAGGATGGACAGAGGCCAACAGGAGTAGGCCTTTTCTTTTCTCTAGGCCACTCCACAATTGTGATTTTACTATCTTTAGCGATTGTTATAGGGGTCAGAAAAACAGAGACACACCTGAAGTTTCTGGAGCATTTTGGGAATATTTTTGGCACAGCGATTTCCGCAGGATTCTTAACCTTAATTGGGGTCGTCAATTTTTTTATTTTCCTGCAGCTCTGGGATGCTTTTGTTCGCAGCAGGAAAGGAAATAAGGGCATCTCAACACAAGGGGATATTCAAAATTTACTGGAGCAGAGAGGATTTCTGACCCGCATTTTTGGATTTGCTTACAAAAAGATCAAAAGGAGCTGGCAGATGTATTTTGTGGGTTTTTTGTTCGGCTTGGGTTTTGATACTGCCAGTGAAGTCGCGATTTTAGGAATTTCTGCAGTTATGGCTCAAAACAATGGACTGCCTCTCTGGGGAGTCATGGTTTTTCCTCTTCTGTTTACTGCAGGGATGAGCTTCATGGATACTGCGGATGGAATTGCCATGATGAAAATTTACGATTGGGCAATGATTGATGGGGTCAGGAAACTCTTTTTTAATACTATAATAACAGGATTAAGTGTTTTGATCGCTCTTGTTGTCGGAGGGATCGAATGGCTTCAACTGCTTTCCATGCAGCTGAAATGGGGAGGAACTTTCTGGAATTTTCTCCAGAAGTTAAATTTTGGAGCATTAGGAGGGATCATTGTTTTTCTCATGCTTTTAACCTGGGGAGGAGCATGGATTTATTATCAAAAAGTTTTGAAGCCTGAACAGCAGAATTTACTTTGAAGCTAGCGACTGGATTTACAGCAGCCTTATTTTGATTCAGCAGCTATTTTAGGCTCAGGCAGAATTTTTCTGCTGAGAAAAAGCAGAATTCCTCCCAAAATAGCTCCAATCCAAATCCCGTGGAAAGTTCTGAGAAGAGTATAGTATAAGGGAGTATGGAGATGGGCAAAGCTGTCTAAAATATCCCCTTGCCCAATGCATCCAAAAATAAAAAAGAAAAAGCCCCATTCAGAATCCAGTCCAAAGCAGGCGGCCAGAATAAAAAGTGGGTGTCCAATCAGGAATTCTTTGAACCTGGGCCTGGCGATCAAATAAAATTCCAGCAAGATCCTCAATTTTTTTTCAAAAGATGGGATTAAACCTGCCATGGTCGTGTTGCCGCTGCGGATAATCATGATAAGCCCTGCCACACCTAAAAGCACGAGTCCTGCCAGGTGTATGAATTTCACGGGATTATCAAAAGGCTTCTTAAGATTAATCATTAATTCTTTTATTGTTTTTGCTTTTTCTTTCACATTCCGGTAAATCCAAGCTAACCAGGGAGCAAAAAGGATAGGAAAAACAAGAACCCCTTTCACTCCCCTGAACATTTCAATTGCCAGCATGGTCAAATTATTGGCAAGCAAACTGGAAACCAAAAAACCTCCACACACAGTAACACAAGATGCCAGCACCAGTTTTAAAACAGCATTCCAATAACTAACGGGTTTTTTCGTGGAAAACAAAATAAGGGAATAGGTTGGAAAAGTAATCCCCGCGAGAAAAGCAGTCCCAAAGCACCAGGGATTTTGAAACCTCAAACTCATGCTGCTGACAGCGGCGAGAATCGCGGCTAAAACCATTCCTCCTGCGGTCCAGTAAATAGAGAGATCGACAAAAAGCAGAATGAACAGAAACACACAGGCAAATATGCCTAAAGAAGAAACGATAATTTGAAATTTATGCGGATAAAAAAAAGGGAAGGGGACAGCTTTTCCAAATCGAAAATGGTTAACCCCAATCCTTGTTTTCAAGCCATTTAAAAAATTTAAATTTGTCTGGATTAAGCTGAGTTTGCCAAAGCGATTAAAAAAAGGATGGAAATAGACCACTCTCACATTTCTTTCATGGATTCCAAGAGTAAAAATATCCACTGCCATTTGAGGGCTCATCCGATAGAAAGGGGGATACATCAGAGTCTGAACTTTAACAATTTGATTGGGAATCAATTTTGCCAGCTCTAGCCCCCCTTTCTGAACATTGGAAGGGGAATAGACCTCTAAATAACCATAAAGTATATGATGTCTCTTAAAGAATTGAGCGACTTCAGGAATATAGCGATTATATCCAAGAACTTCATTTCTAAGTCCTGAAAAAACGACAGTGGGATGATCCTGCACAGGAATAGTGTTCAGTAAATAGGTCAATTTTTTTTGCGTTAGATTACCGGGGTTCGAAATTCTAGGATCAACCGAAAAGCCTTCTTTCGCAATTTTTTCAGCTTGCCATGGGAAAAATCCTAATTCCAGCTGCGAGAGATCTGCCCACTTCATATTCACTAAAAAACCTCCTGTTACGATTTTGAATTGATTTTTTTTGAGGAGAGCCGAGAAAGCTTTGAAAAGCCAATGTTTAATCTTTTTACTTTTCACTAGAATCAAGGTTGAGGGATAGCTAATTTGTCTCCACGGTTCCTGCAGCCCAGCAGATTTAACCGATGGGAAAATCAGTTTTCGCAGGTTTGCCATTTTGCTCAGTCCCAGATCAGCTCCTCTAATCCGAATAATTTTCCCTTCATGGTAAAGTTCTCCAGGGGTCATCTCCTGAAGAGCGACACTCACCACCCCATGTTTTTTGAATTTTTCCAAAGTGGATTCTTCAGGCAGCCCATTTTTCTGACAGAGTTCTAGAAAGTCATGATAGTCAAGAACGATTTCAACAGTATCATTGCTGAACTCAATTTTATGACGAGCCCAGGCAGCAGAGAAACTGAAAAAAACAGAAATGATTAGAATGCCATAAAGGATTTTTTTCATCATCCCTACTGTAATTCTCCTTTGCTTAAAAGAAGAGTATCTGTTTCTGCTTGGATACGATTCCCTTTAGAAAATGGACAAATTAACAAATGATTAGGAGGAATGAGGGTTCCTGATTGGAGATTACGTCCAATTGTTAAATCGGCGATCCCATGAGAGTTTTTTCCAAAGAAAACAGCTTCTCCTGAACGGAGAACAACCTCTGTTCCCAGGTGAAGTGAAATGGATTCTCCGCGAGAAAGATAAGTTAACTGCCAGGAATAATTCTGTGACAGGAAAGATTGAGTGACAATGGGGTCAGAAGCGCTGCCAGGCTGGTCAGCAAAAACTTTTGCCAGGAGAAAAACACAAACAGCAGCAGCGGCTAGAATAACTAAAAAATTAATTCGTTTAGATTGAATCCTATTTAACACAATACTCCCTCCTTTAATCGCTTTGGACTCCATGGGAATAGATACGCCAGCATTCATTTTCATCCTTTGATGCCAGTTGAACGAGTTAGTTAAAACTTGGATTGTGTTAAAATAATGATGATTGAACCCGCGCTGTGAGCTCGGGGAGCTATTTCGACTCGAATCTGCTTGTTTTGACGGGTAACGATCATGTCAACCAGTTCGCCTCCAGCAGTCATCTGGTTTGTAATTTTGGCAGAAGCTCCTAACTTTTTGCGATAATAACCTTCTACTAAATTTACTGGGTCAGTGCTCTTGAGAGTTGTTGAAGCCATTTGGACAGCGCCATTGGAAGCATGAGAAATAAAACTCTTCTTTTGGCTGACTACTGCTCCAGGATAAATAGGAACTCCTAAATCTGGTTCAGTGATAGGACCTGTTTTAGACATAACCACAGGCTTATGGCTCCTAGGGAGAAGAGCCTTTTTATGGACAGAATGGCACCCGATCAGAAAAAGAAGCCCAACCAGACAAGAAAATTTCTTCATGGTTTTCCTGACTGCATAGGAGTTTTAGCTTTTTTCGTCATTCGAATCAAGCTGCATGTTTCGTCTTTCTTGAATTCTAGAGAGTTCATTAAGTTTTGCATTAATAGAAATCCTATGCTTTCTTGAGAAGGCTTGCCAAGAGTTAAAACAGGTTTTCTTCCCGAAGCGGAACCTTTTACCTCAACAGTCATTTGTCCATCCTCCAGAAAGAAGGTCAACTCGATAGAAGGAGTTCCTTCCTCAGGACTGCAAAAACAGGCTTCAGAGACAGCAACTTTTAAGTCTTCAATATCTTCTGAATTGAAGGAATAAACATTGCCGATTCCGGCGGCGAGGAGACGAACAGCCAACATAAATTGAGGGTCTTTAGGGATTTTCAAATAAATCGTTTCCATAGTTTATTATTTCCCATGTTATGCTCTGATGAAACAAATTCCTTCAAAAAAAAACCGAGGCTTGAAGCCTCGGTGAAAACTAAAACTTGCGATAACTTACTTCTTCTTCTTGGATTTTGCTTTAGCCTTCTTGGCTGCCATCCTGTCACCACCTTTCAATTTCATTCTTCGATTGTAATTGTATCATAACATTTTTTTAAAAAAAAATCAAGCAATTTTAATAAATTTTTTCAAAAATTTTCAAATTATTTTTTTTGAATGGAAAGTTTTTTTAATTTTTGAAAAAATGAAAAATTAAAATCGACAATTACAATGAGGGTTTTTCTTCTTTTTTAGAAGGTTCAGACGTTTTTTTGGGTTCTTCTGATTTTCCATTTCCTTCACGTTTCTGAGGAGCGCTCGCAGGGTTTTTTCCGGACTTTGAATAGTCCGTAACATGGAACCCTGTTCCTTTAAATAAAACAGCAGGTCGAGAAATGATACGAATCGCAGGTCCTGAACAATGAGTGCACACAGATGTAGTCGGAGAGTTGAATCCTTGAAAAAGTTCAAACACCTCATGACAATTTTGACATTCATATTCATAAATTGGCATTGGTCCACCTCGCTGCATCAGAATTGTGATTGTATTGCCGCATTAAAGACATCACTTTCAGAAGTAAATTTGATGACTGTCCAGATTTTTCCTTCTCAATGAGTGTATTTTAGCGAGGCAGCTCTCAAAATATTAAGCCTATCTCTGGTTCTGTCAGGGTGCTGTCCTGCTCCAAGTCATTCTTTTCTAATGTTAAAAGTTTTGCAGAATCCTGGAGCCTTCAGGGTATTTTTCCACCACAATCCGATGCGGGAAGAGTTCGGCTAATTCTTCAATATGGGTGACGATTCCAACCATTCTGTCTCCTGTCTGCAGCGAAGACAAAATTTCTGCTACTTTATCTCTGGTCTCTCGATCTAAATTTCCGAATCCTTCATCAATAAATAG
Source organism: bacterium (assembly GCA_021800275.1). Taxonomy (GTDB): domain Bacteria; phylum Vulcanimicrobiota; class JABDET01; order JABDET01; family JABDET01; genus JAKAVV01. The sequence continues at coordinate 213,560 of JAJYZB010000003.1, read as the reverse complement.
AGATTGAATCCTCTGACGCCCCTGCAGATATTCGCTTAAGGCTAAAGCTGCAGATAAAGAAGCAGCAAAAGATTCCCCGCCGCTTAAACTGGTGACAGAACGGGCTTCATCCTGGTTCCATCCATCTAGAGCCTGAATCTCTCCGTTTCCTTCAAGAGCTAAACGATATCTTTTCCCTGACAGTTCAAAAAACTTCTCGCCTGCTTCTTTTAAAATCGTATCCAGAACAGAACTGAATAAATAATCAGGAAGTTTATCCTTCCGTAAATCCTGATGAATTGTGGCATAAAGAGTCTCTTTCGATTTAAGGGAACGAATCTCTTCCACCAGCAGTCCGATCCTCTCTTTTATCTTATCCAGCTCTTGAATTTGATGCAGTGTTTTTCCGATTTCCGCCAGAAGAAATTCCTCTTGAGTTCTACATTTTTGAATTTCATTTTCTATTTGGACGACTTCATCAGAGGAGTAAGGGCGATCTGCAATTCGGGCTGTGGTCTCTTTCAATTTTTCGGAATTTAAGCGCAGATTAAGTTGATACTGTTTCAATCCTTCTTCTATTTTCGCAATCTTTGGCAGATCAATCTCGGGAAGATTCTCGATAGACTGAAAGCCCAGGTCTAGAAGTTTATTTTGGAGAGTTTTCTCAAGATTTTCAAGAGTTGTGCTTTCTTCTGCAGCTTTGTTTTTTAAATGTTCTTCCTGCTGCAGAACAGTTTTTAATCGTCCTTTTGTTTCCTCTAAAAGATGGGATTTCTGTTCTTTCTTCTTTTGAAAAAGTTTTATTTCTTCTTCTAAACGAGAAGCAGATTCCTCGACCCCTTTCAAAGAGAAATCCCTTAACCCAGCAGCTATCATTTTTTCTTCCTGATGATGGATGTCGCTTTCTAATTTAGTTATTCGATCAAAAATAACCGCTTTTCTCTGTCTGGATTGAGACGTATTTTGTTCCTGTGTTTGAATTTCCGCAGTCAAGGCTTGAAGCCCAGAGGTTAATCTTTTTAATTCCTGCTGGACATTTTTATGGTCTTTATCCTTATCTTTAAGGGTTTTATATTCTTCCCGCGCTTTCGTTAAAAGGTTTTCCTGAGGAAGTTCCAGACGATTTGAAAGTTCTTTTTCAAGAAAAAGCTTTTTTTCTTTTCTTTCAGTCAAATCGTGATTTTTTTTCTCGATTTCCTTTTTTAATCGGGATTCTGCCTCCTCTAGTCCTGCCTTTTTCTGCAGCAGCTTTTCTCTTTGATTTTTTAATGTTTTTAATTCTATTTTTTTTAATTCATGCTCTGCTGACGTCGGAGACAATTGACCAGGTGAGGGAAGCTGATTGACAGTCTGGAGACAAACAGGACAGGGCTCCCCTATTTTTAAAGATCCTTGCAGCTGAGTCGAAAGATTATGAATCTTAATCTCTTCAACCTCTGCCTCAAGCAGCAGCAGTTTTTGTTCAAAAGCATTTTTCTGAGATTCAAGAATGGATCGTTCTTTCACAACTTCAGCAAGCTCTTTTGCTGAATCTTCTTTCTCTTTTTCGATTTTCGGCGTGTCCTGCTCCAGAGTTCCCATTTCTTTTAAAGATTCCAGAATCTCGGTATAAATGGAAAATCGAGCTTGACTTTTTTCAAGCGGTTTCTCTATTTCCTGCTGTTTTGAAATCTGCTGCTCCAGTTCTTCCTTTTGATTCAAAACTTTTTTCTGTTCTAGTTCAAAAGAGTCAAGAGCGGAAGAAATTCTCTCAAATTCTATTTTCAGCTCTTTTTTCTCTTTCTGGTTTTTGTCTAATACAGTAGCTAATTCTTTAAAACCCTGCAGAAGATTCAATCTTTCTTTTAATGGAAGAACCTTGAACTGCTCTTCTTGCTCTATGATTTTTAATTCTTTTCCTGTGGTTAGAAAGGTTTGTTCTAGCTCTTTTCTGGAGGCTTCATGACGATCTAAATCTATTCTTAAGCGGGAATTCTGCTCTTTTTTCTCTTTTAAAAGGGTTAAATCCGTAGCAAAAGGAAGCAGACTTTTTAAAACCGAAAGCTTTTTTTCTTGTTCTGCCCATTTCTCTTTTTCGAGCAGCAGAGATGATTCTTCCTTTTTTAATTTTTCCTTTTCCTGGATCAGCTCCCCTAATCGTAAAAGCTCTTGTTTTTTTGCCTCTAGAACTGCCCGGTTTGAAGAAACCTCCTGCTTCTCTTTTTGATCCCCCTCTAATTTTTGCTGAAGAGCTCCTGCGCTTTCAGGAGAGACTTGCTGATTCATCTCTAAAAGAGCCTCTTCTTTCTGCTGAATCTGAATTTTAAAAGAAGAGACTTTTTCTCCTGCGAGCTTTGATATTTTCTCAAAAAGGTCTAAATTTAAAATTTCTGTTAAAACCTCTCTCCTTTTTTCTTTGTCCCCTTTTAAAAACTGGTCGAACAAATTTTGGGGAAGAATAACGGATTTAATAAAGGCGTCATATCCTAGCCTCAGGAGCCCCTCAATTCTTTCATTCGTTTCACTGACTTTGTCTGTGATGGTTTTCCAGGATCCATTTTCCTGCGCCTGGAGCCGAACAGAGGGTGTTCCTTTTAAAGGATAAGCGCGCTCAACGCGATACATTTTATCATTTAACAAAAATTGAAATATAATTTGAAATTTATCTTTTCCTTGAGAAATAAACTCTTTAATCTGCTTCCCTTTCATTCTGGGGATGTTCCCAAAAAGAGCAAAGATGATGGCATCTAAAATTGAGGATTTTCCTGCTCCATTAGGACCTGAAAGAACTAGAAACTGGGCTTCGCTGAAGTCAATAAAATTAGAGGATTTGTAAGCTGTAAATCCTTCGATTTGAAGTTTAATCGGTCTCACTGATTTTCTTCTTTCAGAGAAGCTTCTTCCATAAGTTCCTGAAACACACTCAACAGCTCAGGTGTCGGGATCCGTTCTCGAGAAACCAAATAATCTTTATATACTTGAACCGGATCATGAGTCACATTTTTTAAATCCGGCAGAATTTTTGAATCCGATTTTTCTGTTTCAGAAATCACAATCAGAGTTTGTGGAAGCAGCTTTCTAATTTCTTCAGCCGCCCGAATCTTTGTATCTTCAGGAGACCTTTTAACAACAACTTTTAAGTAGCCTTTAAAGTCTCGATACTCATCTCCAATTTTTTGAAGTTCACTCTGATAAATTCGCAGCGTTTTTAAAGGCGTTATTCTCTCCAATCTGCGAAAAAAAGGCTGCGGAATCGGAGTCCCAGCTTTAGCGTCTAAAATACAAACTCCTTTTTCATCCTTTTCTTCTCCAAAATCAATTTTAAGAGGAGAACCTGAATAACAGGTCAGAGGGCTGTTCTTTAAAATTTGATAGCGGTGAATATGACCTAATGCCACATATTCCCCTGTTTCTGGCAGCATGCCCACAGGGAGAGCCCAGGTATCACTCATGCGAAGGGATTTCTCAGATCCTGAGAGGAGAGCCCCTTCTACCGTTAAATGCGCCATTAAAACATTGATGGCTCCAGGTTTAAAATTTTTCTCTGCTAAAATATTTAATAGATTCTTCATCTTCTCAGCAAACGAGGATTTCTGCTGACTTTGATCCTGATGAAGTGATTCATCCCAATCTAAAAGTTTAAACTCTCCTGTAAAAGGAAGGGCAGCGACTAAAAGAGATTCCCCTTTTTCATTTTTAATTTCAATACAGGAGGATCTCTGCGGTTTTCCAAACGCATGCACATTCACCAACTGCAGGAGGTTTGCTTTCCCTTCAATTCGAGCAGCGCTGTCATGATTGCCAGCAATAATGACTACGGGAACTCTCCTCTCTGCCATCACTCTAAAAAAATCGAAGACTAACTTTTCAGCCTCAGCCGGTGGATTGATGGTGTCAAACAAATCTCCAGAAATTAAAACCGCCTCAATTTTTTCCTCTGACACAATCCCTGAAAGCTCTTCTAAAAAAGCAGCATGTTCCTGGGTTCTGTCCCTATTACTCAGCAGCCCTCCTACATGCCAATCTGAAGTGTGTAGAAATCGCATGAATCAAGTCCTCTTGAATGGCGCGCATTTTTGCAGCGCTTCCAACCCAGCATTTGTAATGCGATACTGCTGCAAACTACTCTGCGGTTTATCGGGAATCGTCATTTCCAGCCAACCTGCTTCAAGCAAAGGTTTAAGGTAAGCTTTGCGAAAATGTTCCCGATCTGCAATACCAGCCGCCTGTTGAAGTGTTTCTCGTGACACAGGCTTTCCAGCTGCCTCCAATACCGCCGTAACTTGCGGGGTAACTTGCGGGGTAACTCCAATCTCAGCCCAGAAAGTAACCACAACTGCACCATTTTCTTCCCTGAAACTGGGTTCCCGCAAGCCGCTGCGGCTGCATTCTTCAATGACACGATTTGTGCCCCTACCCCAAATCTCGATGGCTCCAGTGCGGTGGAACGCCTCAGCAATAAGCGGAAAGGTTCTCTCCAGAAAATTCATTCTCTCGCGAATCCTGTCAAAAGCATGGAGATGTTCCTGGCAATTATCAAGAATATCTTGCGACATGTCGCGATTATGTCGGGATCTGTCGCGATTATGTCGGGATCGCGCACCAGAATGCGATCACCAACCCTGAGGTTTTCACGGTTTACAACTGGCATGGATAGCTTGAAATATTCCATTTATTCTATCTATTACCCTGCTATGACTGCTTGGTTGTTATCCATAGAATATCTTTTTGTATATCCATTTTTTAATTGACTTACTTTTCTAAATATGTTATACTTGTTAAGCAGAGGAGGTAAATTTTGGAAGGATCTGTTGTTACTGCTAAAGGACAGGTTGTCATACCATCCAGAATAAGAAAGCAGTATAAAATAAAAAAGGGAACTCCTGTTTATTTCTTCGAGCAAGAAGATGGCATCTTGTTAAAGCCCTTGACAGATGATTCCATCGAAAAAGCCAAGGGTATCCTTAAAACAAAAGGGAAAGTGCTTAAAACACTTCTTCGAGAAAAGAAAACAGAGCGAGAATTATAACCTTGAACTTTGTCCTGGACTCTTACAGTATCATTTCCTTTCTAGAAAATGAACCGGGAGCAGACAGGGTTGCAGATTTAATCAGAAAAGGAAAAAACCGAGAGAGTTCCCTCTATTTATCTATTGTCAATTGGGGAGAAGTGTACTATATTATTTATCGTTCTGCAGGAAAAAGCTCTGCCGTAAAAGCGCTCCGCACTTTAGAAAGTCTGCCGATAGAGATCGTTTCTATTGATCTCCCCCTGACTCTAGAGGCAGCAGAGTTAAAAGCTGAGAAAAAAATGTCGTATGCAGACTGCTTTGCAGCTGCTCTTGCCTTGCAAAAAATGGCTGCTCTGGTTACTGGTGATAAAGAATTCAAACAAGTTCAAAATAAAATTAAAATTTTGTGGCTTTGAATTTACAGCACTTTCCGCGCCACGGCTGAGTTACTTGAAAACTTCGAGCATGGCTTCCACTGTTCCCGCATGGATTTCAACAGTGTCTTCCAGTTTTTCCGCATATCCCCCTCCAAGGGTTGCTGCTATTGGGATCTTTCGGGATAAGCATTGAGTAAAAACAAGACAATCTCTTTTTTTCAACCCTTGTTTTGAGATCAAGAGTCCTCCCAGTTTATCTTCTTTGTATGGATCAGCTCCTGCTTGATACAGGACCAGTTCGGGTTTAAAGGTGTCAAGAATCTGGGGAACCGCTTTTTCAAGATGAGCCAAGTACACTTCATCCTCAGTAAAATCAGGGAGTCCGATGTCCAGGTTCGATTTTTCTTTTGGAGGGTAGTTGTTTTCCTGATGGATGGAAAATGTAAAAACGCTGCTGTCTTCTGAAAAGATCCGAGCGGTTCCATTTCCTTGATGAAGATCACAGTCTATCACTGCTGCTTTCTGAATGATTTTTCTGGACTGGAGACTTCTGATCCCTACGGCTAGATCATTGATAAGGCAAAACCCTTCTGCGTGTTCAGAAAAAGCATGATGAAATCCTCCGCTTAAATTTACTGCTGCTCCACGTTTTAAGGCTTCCTCTGCAGCAAGGATAGTGCCTCCTGCAGCAAGGACAAAAGCCTCTACAATGGGTTTTGTCAAGGGGATCTCTGAATAAGCAGTCATTGAATTCTGTTTTAGAGAAAAAAGGGAATCCCGGTAAGAAGAGCTGTGCGCCAGTCCCAGATCTGAAATAGAAGCGGGTCGAGGCGAGAGAATGTCTAAATCGTCCAGTTTTTTTCTTTTTTTAAGAAGGTCATAGATAAGTCGGTATTTTTCCCCTGGAAAGACATGGGTTCCTAGATCCATATAATAATCTTTTGAGTAGATGAGGGCAGGCTTCATTTTCTTTCTGCTTCAGCGCAAAACTCAAAGCTCCTCTTAAATATTGTGTCAAACTTCTACATGCTAGTCAGAAGTATGTAGAAATCGCATGAATCAACCTATTCTTCTCGGGAAGAAAAACCCGTTAAAAATTCTTTAGGGGAATAAAGCTTCAAATTTTTGATATTTATAAAGTGCTTTTTATTGCCTGTTATCAAGGGAATATTTTCATGCAGGGCTATTTCAATAAAAGGCAGGTCGGAGCTATCTTTGACAGAGGACAAAAACGGATCAGGCAGAATCAATTTTGATTCCAATGATAAATAATCCAGTAAATGCGTCACAAGAGCCCCTGGAAAAGAAAATTTATGGCTATTTAAAACCCTGCTGTATTCGGACAGAATTCTAGAATCAACATTAATTTTTAGCGTTCCATTGATAACCCAATTTAATAACTTGGCAGGGTAACCATCTGGATTAATCACGCCTGAAACAATAACGTTTGTGTCAATCACGACGTTCATGCGGGATTGTTCTGTTTTCTTGCTCTCTTTATCTCCGCTAAAATTTCTTCGTCAGTCAGTTTATTGAACCCCTGATCTACGGAATACATCCTTAATTTATCAAGAGATGATTGAGCTTTTGCCCTCCTGATAACCCTTAACTGTTCTTCTATGTCCTCATTCTCAACTTCAATGACGATTGCTTTAGGCTTCCCATTGACAGTTATAATGGTTTCCTCGCTCGTCTTGGACTGCCATAATCTTGATGGATTGTTTCTTAATTCTCTGCTCGTCATAAATCTCATACTAACCACCATCCCGCAGTTTTTTTAAAGATCTGCTCACAATGTGATCATACAATATTTAGATTTAAAAGTCAACATTATTTCCTATATTTTGTCCCACAACATATCCTATTATGGCGAATAGATGCAGGTCGTTATTCGGCGGTCTTTTTCATTATTTATGGATGAATATCCCTTTTCAAAAAATTTTTTCGAACAAATCCTCAGGAACTTCTGCTTCTTGAGGGCGGGTTGCCCAGATTGGGAAAGGGGTCTGGATCAAAATAGGAGTTGGAACATCAGGCTGGGTCAAAATCATGTTCCCTGGGTTCAGCATAACGGATCTTTTTCTGAATGTTCCCGTTAAAAAATCATATTCTGGATGGTCAGCTTCTGCTGCATCTAACCGCCCTGCCACTTTAATCGCCGCATTTCCGAAAATTCTTCTTTCCACTTCACTGGCAGTCTGCTGAGCTCCAATTAAAATAATCCCAAGGCTTCTCCCTCTTTCAGCAATATCCAGAAGTCTATTTTTAATCGGGCTCCATCCTTCTCTAGGAGCATATTTATTCAACTCATCTACAACAATAAAAACACGGGGGAGGGCAGTTCCTGTTTTTTCTTTTTCTGTAAAGACTTTTTTTAAAATTGAACCCACCACAAACATCTTCGCTCCTGACTGCAGGGTGTGGAGATCAATCACAGTCAACTGTTTTTCTTTCCAGGAAATTTGATAATCTGACAATTTGCTGCCAGAGGGGAGAGGGCGCACCAGTGCACCCCCATGCTGCAGAGCCTGGCTCAGCCTTCTAAAAATTCCTCTTTGAGTTTGAGTGGCAACTTGTGTTGAACCATACCAGTCCTCTGGGTGATCTCTCAGGTCATTTAAGAGGTCATCCAGAGTATTCATCACAGAACCCGCATGAGAAATCACAGGAGCTTCATCTGGTTTCTCATCTTGTGTTAATTGGAACAGTTTTTCTGATAAAACTGAGATCGCGTGTTCCATCATTCCCATATCTTCACTGCTTTCTTCAAAAAAATATCCCAGCAGTCTTTCACGGGCGACCTGTCTCAGCGTCCAGAGAAAGGGTTTTACATCCTGTGTTCGAGTTGTAGTAACAGGGATCAAAAGAGATTCACTCGGTTTTGAAGGGGCATGAAATCCAACGGACTGAAAAGGAGAAAGGGGTAAATTTAATCGTTCATATTTTTTCTTTTCTTCTTCTGAAAACTTTTTGTTTTTCCGATCTAGAAAAAGAAGATCCTCTCCTTTCACATTAAAGATAATGGCATGGGTGTTTGCAGATTCGCTTCCTAAAACTCCTGAATTGAATAAACTGTAGAGAAGAAAAGTGGCAAATGTGGTTTTAGTCGCAATTCCAGAGATTCCTGAAATACTGACGTGAGCTCCTTTTTCTCCATTTAAAAACTCCCAGTTCAAATAAATGGGGTCCCCTGTTTTGCTGAGTCCAACGGGAATCTTTTTTTCCATTCGGTCAAAATAAAGGCTTCTGCCGACCTTTTCTCCCGAGCAGCGGTAAACTTTATTTCCCGGATGAGGGGGAATGTACCGTTCTGGTTCAATACGAGTGACGACCACATGAGCAGCATGGGAAAGAGTTACAGGCAGAATTCCACCAACAGCCAATGCTGTATCAGAATCAAATTGAGCTCCTTCAAATTTTTTAGCGACAAAATCCACAGCCCCGTAAAAAGTGATGGTTTCATTTTTTCCAGGAACTTCGGTTTCGACAGCAACTAAATCGTCGAGCTGCAGGTATTCCCCTTCTTCCACTCCAACCCAGAATTCAAGTGGGGAAGATTCCCTGGTTCCAAGTACAAGACCAACTGACATTAAAAATCTCTCATTTTTTTGATGGAAAGCGTCTCTTAATCGAGATGGTTCGCCTTAATAGAGTGTAAACCTCTCTAAGTTTGCTTCATTTTGGTCCGAATTATTCATGAAAGTTTACCATGACTGAGGCAGCGGATCCTGAAGCAGGACCACGACTTGCCACTGGGGCAATTCTGGCTGCCTGCGGAAGTGGGGAAAAACATCAGATTGTTAGGGAAAGGTGCTTAAAGAATGGGTTTTAAAAAGGATTTTTTTAATGCGGAAAAGTATTAGTAAAAGTAATCATTCAGGAGCTTTGGAGGAAATCGAATGGAGAAAGTTTTAATTATTGGCGCAGGACCTGCAGGATATACAGCCGCCATTTATGCTGCAAGGGCTAATTTAAACCCTCTGGTTATTGCAGGACCTCTGCCAGGCGGACAATTGATGCTGACCAGCGATATTGAAAACTTTCCTGGATTTATTGATCCAATTCCTGGACCAGAATTAATGGAAGCCATGAGGCAGCAGTCTGAGCGAGCAGGAGCCAGATATAACTACTCCCAGGTGACTGAAGTGGACTTTTCAAAACCTCCTTTTAAAATTTGGACTGATGGGGATGAAACGTTCGAATCTCAAACCGTTATTATCTGCACAGGAGCAAGCTCTCGGATGTTAGGACTGCCAGGAGAAAAAGAGATGATAGGAAAAGGAATTTCAACCTGCGCTGTTTGCGATGGTTTTTTTTACAAAGGCAAAGATGTCATTGTTGTTGGGGGCGGGGATTCAGCTCTTGAAGAGGCATCCTATCTTTCTAAAATTGTAAATACGGTTACTCTGGTTCATCGAAGAGAAAAGTTTAGAGCTTCTAAAATTATGCAGGACCGGGTTTTGAGCCTCCCAAATGTTACTCCAGTTTGGAACGCTGCTGTAGAGAAGATTTTATTAACTCCTGAGGGAAAGCTGAGAGGAGCGCTTTTAAAACAAATAGGCAGTGGGGAAAGCATAGAAAAAAAATGTGATGGAGTCTTTGTTGCCATTGGACATATTCCAGGCACTGAAGTTTTCAAGAAATGGCTGGATTTAGATGAAGAAGGGTACATCAAAGTTCAGAATGGGTTTAGGACCAATATTGACGGAGTCTTTGCTGCAGGAGACTGTGTGGATAGAGTGTATCGTCAGGCAGTTACTGCAGCAGGAATGGGATGTATGGCGGCTCTGGATTGTGAACGATATTTGAGTTTTATGTCGTAAACGATCGCGGAGATTTCTGTTTAACTTACCCCTACTTTTTTCTCGGGATAGACGTGTACGCCTTGATAATGCGCGACATATTCTCTGTAAGTTTTTAGAACCTGAAGAGAGATTGAGCCAGGTTTTCCATTTCCGATTTTTCTGCCGTCCACTTCTACCACAGGAACGATCTCAGCCCCTGTTCCGGTCAAAAATATTTCATCTGAAGCGTATAAATCATAAGCATTTAACAAAGATTCCTCTGCTTGCAGCCCGAGTTTAGGAGCCAGTTCTATAACAAGCTGACGGGTAATTCCTTCTAATGCTCCTAGATAGCATGGAGGGGTCAAGAGTTTTCTGTCTTTTACAATAAAAACATTTTCTGCTGTCCCTTCTACAACATATCCTGCATGATTCAGCATAATCGCTTCATCGAGTCCGGATTTGATATGTTCAAGTTTGGCTAAAATATTATTTAAATAATTTAAGCTTTTTATTCTTCCATTTAAAGAATCAGGAGGATTTCTACGAGTCGAAGCAATCATCACTCTAATTCCGGTCGCGTAAAGAGCTTCGGGATAAAGATTGATTCGGTCGGCAAGGATCATCACTGTCGGCTCTTTGCATTTCCTTGGATCAATTCCTAAATCTCCAGCTCCTCTTGAAACAACCAGTCTGATATAAGATTCCTGGAGATTGTTTTTTCTAACCGTCTCAACAACCAGATTCTGCATTTCTGCAGGCGTATAAGGAATCGTTAAATCAATCGCAGAGGCGCTGGCATAAAGGCGCTTAAGATGTTCTTTTAGTTTAAAGACTATTCCCTGATAAACTCGAATTCCTTCGAAAATCCCATCCCCATAAAGAAAACCATGATCCCAGATAGAAACTTTAGCCTCTTCTTTAGGAACCCACTTCCCATTGACATAAACCTGAAGAGTTAAATCTTTATTTAAAGCCGATGTATGGGATGATACTTTGTTCATTATTTTACCTCCAACTTTTCTTCATTTTTGCCAATATGTTTCTCGTTGATATTGCTGCAGAGAATAAATTATTGTTTTCTGAGAGCCCCCATGAATTCTTTTAAAATATCCACTGGAACAGGGAAAATAATGGTATTGGTTTTATCTGAAGAGATTTCAGCCAGCATTTGCAGATACCGCAGCTCCACACTGATAGGCTGACTCGCCAGAGTTTGAGCAGCCTGAGTTAGTTTTTCGGCAGACTGAAACTCTCCATCAGCATTGATAATTTTTGCTCTCCTGTCTCTTTCAGCTTCAGCCTGCTTGGCAATTGCTCGCAGCATGTTTTGAGGAAGTTCAACATCTTTAATTTCAACGGTATTCACTTTAACTCCATAAGATTCAGTGGATTCATCAATCACTTTCTGCAGATCTAAATTGATCTTATCCCTCTGGGCAAGGATTTCATCCAGTTCATGCTGCCCTAAAACACTTCGAAGAGTGGTCTGCGCCCTCTGGAATGTGTAAGCATAAAAATTTTCCACTTTGACGATGACGTCAATCGGATTGACTACTTGAAAATAAACAACAGCCGTAACTTTAATAGCCACATTGTCTTTTGTGATAACCTCTTGAGGCGGAATTTCAACGGTTTTAACCCGAAGATCTACAATGTGGACCTTTTGAACCCCTGGAGCAATCCAAAATATTCCGGGTCCTCTTTCAGGAGGAGCCAGCCAGCCAAGGGAAAATACAACCCCTCTTTGATAAGGATTGGCTCTCCGAATACCAGAACCCACGTATACAAGAATAGCTGTCACAATGTAAAGAATGAGCACTGTGCCTGACATAAATCCCCCTTCACTTTAAATTTTTAATTTGCGCTCACTTTTTTAACGTAAAGCACAAGATTTTCTACTCTTATAACAGATACCTTTTCTCCTTCACTGATGGGTCCATCCTCTGCTGAGGCTTTCCAATATGTCCCATCCAGAGCCACGTAACCCTGAGGGTTTAGCTCGGTTTTAACGATTCCTAATTTCCCCACAATCCCTTCTCTTCCTGTAGAGGGTCTGATCCTTGCAGCCTGCCAAACTTTTCTTAAAGCAATAAACACAAAAGCCAGAGTTAAAAGAACACTGGCTGCCACCACTGAAAGATAGTTTATTGTATAAGTGATATTCGATTCGAACAGCAGCATGGAGCCTACGATTAAAGAGACGATTCCTCCAATGGTTAAAGACCCATGAGCCTGCAGTTTTAAATCCAGGAGAAACAAAACAAAGCTTAACACAATTAAAAAGACTCCTGTATAATTTACAGATAGTGTGCCCATCGCATAAAAAGCCAGGATTATGCAGATTGCTCCAACGACGCCGGGAAGAACCCCTCCAGGAGATAAAAGCTCAAATAATAAGCCATAAGATCCCAGCATAAATAAAATGAGAACAACCTCTGGGTCAGTAATCGTCATTAAAAAGTGTTCCACAGAACTCATTGGAACTTTTTGGATGCGAGGGTGTTTTGTGTTCAAAACAATAGTATGACTCAAAACCTTTACCTTTCTTCCATTGATTTTTTTGAGTAAAACTTTCAGGCTGCCAGCTTCTAAATCCACAATCTTCAATTTAACCGCTTTTCCTACTGTTGCTGAGACAGATTTTCGAACCGCTTCTTCAACCCATTTTACATTTCTCCCATAACGGCGGGCGTGGGTTGCAGCAACAGCGGCAAAAGTATTGGTAATTTTTTTTCTTAAATCTCCCTGGATGTTTCCCCCATTGGCGTTGACAGGATGAGCAGCTCCAATGGTGGTTTCAGGAGCCATTGCAGCGATTTGAGCGGCTTCTGTAATGTACATCCCCGCTGATGCAGCCATGGCTCCTCTGGGATAGACAAAAACACAGATCGGAACCGTTGAGTTGTCAAAGGTTTGTATAATATCCAGCATGGCTTGCGCTGCCCCGCCAGGAGTATTTAATTCCAGCACAACCAGCTCGGCGTGCTTTTTTTCTCCTTCTTTAACCCCTCGTTCTATATATGATTTTGAAGCGGCAGAAATTGCTCCATCCAGTTTCATAACCAGAATCAGCGGTTTGTTTGTTTTCAAAGGATGTGGAGATGAATGCAGCAGAGGTTTGGCAAACGCCGTCACAAATAAAAAAAGAGCTAAAAGTATCCATCTGCCCGTTGAAAATGGTTTCCGCATTTAAGCCTCTTAGGGTTGAGAATTCAATTTAGACAATTCTAAATCCTTTGAAAGGTAAAAAAGTCTGCAGAGGATTGTTTGATTTCATCAAGAAAAAAAGTTTTGATGGCTAAAACCTTTTATGTAACCACTCCAATCTATTATCCTAATGGAATTCCGCATATTGGAACAGCGTACACCACGATTGCTGCCGATATCCTGGCGCGGTGGCACCGATTTCGATATGGGAAAGCTTATCTTCTGACAGGCACTGATGAACATGGCCAGAAAGTTGAGAAAGCGGCAGACGCTAGAAATCTGACAGCTCAGGTTCATGTGGATGAAATGGTCCAAAGCTTTAAAAAAGCATGGGAGAGACTTGATATCCAGTATGATGATTTTATTCGAACAACAGAAGACAGACATACTCGCACAGCGCTCAAAATTTTTAAGGCGCTGTTGGATAAGGGTGAAATTTACAAGGGTGAATATGAGGGCTGGTACTGCATATCCTGTGAGACTTTTTGGATTGAGAGCCAGCTTGTTGAAAAAAAATGCCCTAATCAAGAATGTGGAAAAATGGTGGAATGGGTTAAAGCAGAAGAGTATTTTTTCAAACTGTCAGCCTATCAAAAAAGACTGCTGGAATATTATGACTCTCACCCGGATTTTGTTCAACCTGAAGTTCGATTTAATGAAGTAAAAAGTTTAGTCACTAGAGGACTTTTAGATATCTGTGTTTCCCGAAAAGGGTTAAAATGGGGAATTCCTGTGCCAGGAGATCCTGAGAGGTCAATCTATGTCTGGATTGATGCGCTCACAAATTATATTTCAGCACTAGGATATGATCCTGAGAAGAAGACTCCCGCTCTGCTTTTTAAAGACCTCTGGCCGGCTGATGTTCACCTGGTCGGGAAAGATATTTTAAGATTCCATGCTGTCATCTGGCCCGCTCTGCTAATAGCGCTCGATCTGCCGCTGCCTAAAACTCTTTATGTTCACGGGTGGCTGACCATGAGCGGATCTAAAATTTCAAAAAGCAGAGGAGGATATCGGGATTTGATGGAGCTGCTGGAAATTTATGGACCCGATCCTCTCCGCTATTTTTTAATGAGAGAAACCCCTTTTGGGCAGGACCTGGATTTTTCTGAGGAGGGAATTGTTCGGAGGTTGAATACCGATCTTGCCAATGATCTGGGGAATCTGCTTCACCGTGTCTTAAGCATGGTTCACCGCTATTTTAATGGAGAAGTTCCTGAGCCATCAGAGCCTGGAGAAGCAGACTTGAGATTACAAGCAGAGATTTCAAGTCTCTCTGAAAAGCTTGAAAGATTTTTACCTTTATTGCAGTTCAGGGATGCCTTGATGTCAATTTTAGAATTGTCTGCTCTTGGGAACAGATATGTAGATGAATCAGCCCCATGGAAATTGAAAAAAGACGGAAAAGAAAGAAGACTGGCTTCTGTTTTATACTACCTGGCAGATCTCTGCCGAATCCTTGCTTTAGCTATTTCTCCATTTCTGCCAGGAACTGCTGCCCGGATCTGGAGCCAACTGAATCTTGAAGGGGACGTGCATCATCAGGTTTATTCCGAGTTTCAACCTGGAAAACTTGTTTACGGACACCGGATTGGGAAACCAGAGCCTTTGTTTCAGAAACTGGACCAATTGGTTTAGTTGAATCTAAAGAAAGAGATTTAGAATTTTCATGGTGTCTGAAATGATTGAAAAATTTGCTCAATCTTTTTCGAAAGCTTGAGTTGTTTAAATAAAACATTTTAACTGCTTTTGTTAAACCTGCGACAAAAGCAGCTGGAGCTACTGCAACCCCTGTCAACATGGCGACTCCAGTCCAACTGTTTAACAATTTAAAAGTAGAGTTAGCTTTTTGAACAGAAGACATTTTTCTTGAAAAAGCCAGGATACATTCAGCAGCTCCAACACCAATCGCTATCCCAATTGCAGGGACCCCAAGACCTGCCACAACTAAAGGGAAAGCAGAGCTAGCCGCTAGATCAAGAAGTCCCATGCCAACCATAGAATAACTGTGGGTTTTTGTTCCTGCCCATATCTCAGAAATACCCACTGAAGCCCCTAGAACAGTCGTTATCCCAATACTGCAGTTAACCAGAGTTCCTGCTGCTCCTGAGGCATGAAACCAGACATGGGACATTTTTGCGGCTCCGCTGGATATTTCTCCTATATTTAACCCTGTGAAGCCATGCCCAATAGTATCCAAGGAGCTTAAAAATGCGGTGTGATCCAGAGAAAATCCACTGACCATTCCAACTGCCAGAGGCAGGAGTCCTGCCATTGAAGACTTGGCTTTCAGTTTATCTGCTGCCTGCTTAGGAGTTTGATTCTTAAAAGCATTTTTTATTGAATGAACGGGCGCTGTTAACATATAGATTAAGTATATAAAAAATAGGGGGATGAGTCTATGAATAAACTGTTAAATTTTCAGGATATGAGGTAAAGTCGTTAAAATTTGGCAGCCTGACTCTGTCACTAATACATCATCTTCAAGTCTCATTCCGAATTTTCCAGGGATATAGACCCCGGGTTCAACAGTTACTACCATCCCTGCTTCTAAGATCTGGTCGCTGGTTTTTCGCAGTGTGGGGCTCTCATGAACTTCAAGTCCGATTCCATGTCCAAGTCCATGGCTGAAATAGTCCCCGTATCCTGCCTCTTGAATGATTTTTCGAGCAGCTCCATCCACTTCTTTGGCAACTGCTCCAGGTCGTATTGCTTTATAAGCAGCTTCCTGGGCTTTTTGAAGCAGAGAAAAAATTTTCTGAGCTTCTTCAGAAGGGTTTCCTAAGCAGACGGTGTGCGTGATATCTGAATGATATCCTTCCCAAATCGCTCCCATGTCTATGACAATCACGTCTCCCTCCCCAATTTTTCTATGAGTTGGTTGACCATGGGGCATAGCAGACCTTTCCCCAGAAGCAGCAATAGTGTCAAATGCCGTTTTCAATCCTCTCTCACTGAGATAAGTGGAAATTTGATGGGCAACTTCAATTTCTTCAATGCCTGGATGAAGCGACTCGATTCCTTTCCGGCAGGCTTTTTCAGCCATAGAAATTGCATCTTGAAGTTTTTTTACTTCATCGCTCATTTTTATGATTCTGAGTTCCTCAATTAATCCTGTTGTAGAAACCAGAATCACTCCTGCAGCCTCTTCTCCAATTCGTCTGGACTCCAGGAGAGTCATGTGATGCGCCTCAATCCCTAATCTCTTGATTTTTAATTGATGCAGAACAGAGGGGAGTTCTTTTGGGAAACCTCCTAAATAATCGGTGATTTGAACTCTTTCTACAAAAGCGGAACATTCCTCTTCAGCTTGAACAGTATAACGTCCATCCACTAAAATCAAGCATTTATTTTGAGTCACAATGACCCAACTGGTGCTCCCCGAGAAATTTGTCAGATATCTTTTGTTTTCAAATCGGGTAACCAGAAAGCCATCTAGATTTTCTTTTGCCAGTCTTTCCTGAACTCGCTTTAAACGGTTTTCTAGAATTATTGTGGACATAATTTTTTAGATCTTGAATCTCTTCTTTTGTCAAAGAACGAGATTTTCCTGGTTTAAGGGTTAAAAGATTGAGCGGACCAATAGCTGTTCTTTTCAGATTCAGCACGCAGTATCCCGCCGCTTTCATCATTCTCCTTATTTCTCGTTTCTTGCCCTCATGCAATTTTATTTCCAGGATCGTTTTACCGGGCAATTTTTTGATGATTTTTATTTTGCAGGGGGCTGTCAACCCATCTTCTAGAACCATCCCTCCACTGATTTTTTTAAGAATTTTTTCTGATGGTATTCCGTCCACTAAAACTTCATAAATTTTTTCTATTTGAAATTTGGGATGGGTCAGATGATAAGCTAAATCTCCATTGTTGGTTAAAAACATCAATCCTTCTGAATCTTTATCCAGCCTTCCTACAGGAAAAACTCTATCTTTGATCTTGATCAGATCTAAAATCGTTCTGCCTCCATGTGGATCTGATACAGTGGAAAGAATTCCTTTGGGTTTATAAAGCAGCCAGTACTGCTCTGCCCGCTGTTTTACCAAGACCCCATACACTTCAATCTGGTCGCTGTCGGGGTTGACCTTTTGTCCGAGAAAGGCTGCTGCGCCATTGACTTCAACTTTTTTTGAGAAAATTAAATCTTCACATTTTCTTCTGCTTCCAAAGCCCGCTTGTGCAAGAAATTGCTGCAGTCTCACATCCTGTTTTTCTTTTTCTCTTTCTCCAGCTTCAGAAGATTCTGTTTGATGATTAAAAAATTTGAATCCTTGATCAAAGGATGAAAGAAGCGGTAAGCTCTTGCTGAACCGCCTGCCTGCAGAATGCTGTCCATTATGGGATTTAGACTTTGAACTATCTGTACTCCTTCAGAGTCCGAGAAAAGTCTTATCCCATTCAGGGTGTAAGGAATAAAGCTTAAAACTAAAAGTAGATACCAAGTAATTAAAATCCCTTTTGCAAAGCCTATGACTGCTCCCCCAAAACGATATGGGCCATTAGAAGGAGGTATATTGGCGGCCACTTCTACTTTTCCAGAGATGACCCAGACGACAAAAGCGGCGACAAGAAAAAGAACAATAAAAACTAAAACACTGGCAGTCATTGCAGGAAAATGGGCAAATTTTACAAGAAGATCGCTGATTGGCCCATAAATCCAGGAACAGATCAGGATATTCGCGGTTAAAATAAAAAATTCAAAAAACTCTTTAATAATACCCCTGTGGGAACCTGACCACAGGAAAAAAAGGACAATGAAAATAATAAAAAAGTCTGCTCCTGTCATGATAGACTCTCACGGATCCATTGTGCATAAGGGATTGAACTGTTTAAACTTTCTATCCCAAGAATTTCCGGGACATTGTAAGGATGGTTAGCTCTGATAAAAGATTCCAGTTTTTTCCATTTCTGTTTCATTGTTTTGACTATTAAAAGGACTTCTTCGCTCATTTCAATTTCCCCTTTCCACCAGTAAAAGGATTCCACCTTTGGAATTAAATTCACACAGGCTGCCAGTTTCTTGGCAAGTAGTTTTTTTGCCAGTTCATTTCCTTTTTTAAGGCTGGGGACAGTTATAAAAACAAGCAGAATGTTCGAGCTTTTCATTTAAAAGTCACTCTCCTTGAGAAGTATTTCCTCTGTCATCTCACAGGTTCCCAGGATAGGGCAATTTGAAAAAAAATTGATATAATTCAAGAGAAAGCTCAGCCAGCAGGCGATCTGTTCCCAGTTCGTCTTTCAGGTTTTTCGTCAAAAAACAAACAATCAATTTTCTTCTTCCATCCAGCATAATGCCGCAGTCATGGCGAACCCCAGAAATTTCTCCGGTTTTGTGAGCAACCTTAACTTTTTTGGGAAGCAGAAGTGGGATTTTTTCATTGTACTGTTGACGAGATAAAATGTTTAAAGCAAGAACGGTATATTTTTTTGAAAGCAGCTTTCCTGAAACAAGTTTTTGAAAAAGAACAAACATATCCATGGGAGTCGTGAAATTTGCAGGGGGATCGTCAGGAGCAACCATGAGTTTCCTTCCTAGAATTGTGTTTTTTAAGCCATATTTCAAGATTTTTTTTTGAATGACAGTCATTCCAATACGCTCAATCAAAAGGTTGGTCGCAGTATTGTCGCTTATCACAATCATTAAAGCAGCTAAATCCAAAAGAGTTAAAGGAATCCTTTCATGCAGCTCAAAGAGGATTCCTGAGCCTCCTACTTTATCGGTTTTTTTTAAAAAAATGACTTCTGAAATTCTGAGGTTTCCTTTTTGAGCTTCTTCCAGAAGAGCGATCAAAATAGGGATTTTAATTAAACTGGCTGCTGGAAATATTTCCTGAGGACGATGTTTTAAGATTTTTCCCTCGGGCTTTCCTGCCGCCGCTCCAAAAATTCCAGAGATTTTTAATGCTGCTTGATGCAGTATTTTTGAATCATTTTCGATATGAGTCATCATAAGTTGAAAGGCACTAGAGATATTTTTCGAGCTCAGAAGGTAATAAAATGGAAATGCCTGCTCTCTCCAGTTTTAAAATATTATTTTTTTCAAAAAAATTGAGAGATCTGGTTACGGTTTCTCGGGCTGTTCCGATCATTTCAGACAATTCCTGATGGGTTGCTGACACCGAATGAGTTCCATTTTTGGACATTTCTAAAAGTTTGGAGGCCAGACGCCCTTTTGAATCCCGAAAAGAGAGTGATTCAATACGGTCATTGGTTTTTCGAATCATAATACTCATGGCTTTTAAAATTTCCAGAGACGCTTGGGAATTTTCTTTTAAAAATTCATCGAACGAGTGTTTTTCGAGAACATGAAGAATCGTATTTTCAACAGCAACTGCACCTGCGGATCTAGGCAGTCTATCCAAAAGAGAAAATTCTCCAAAATAATTGAAAGGTTTGAGAACAGCCAGGGTTATCTCACGGCCATCAGGGTAGAGCCGGAAGATTTTTACTTTCCCTTCTGTTACAATAAAAAGTTCATTTCCTGGATCCCCCTCCTGAAAAATCACTTGATTTTTCAGAAACTGTTTCTGGCAAAATTTAACCAGCAGCTTTTCCAGCTTTAGTTCAGAAAGCTCGGAGAAAAAAGAGACTTGTTTAAGCTCAGAAGATTTCATTCTACGGACGTTACGTTAGATAGTTTTGGTCTCTTTCCTTGCCTTTTGATAGGAGTTGATTCTAAACCCTAGAAAATATATAAAATCATGGGATTCAGAGGATTTTGGAATTATCGAAATTTATTTCTTTTCGTTTTTGCCAATTTACTGGCTGTAATTTTTTTTAACTTTCATCCAGCAGTCGCTCAAAGCCAAAATCGAGTGTCGCTCCCTTTTATAACAGCTCCTGGCGGAACGATTCTCGTAAAAATTAAAGTTATGGGAGAGCCTATAACCTGTATCGTGGATACGGGGACTCCTTACTTCATGGTTCTGGATGAAACCCTTGCTCAGAACCTGCATCTTCAGCAAATTCCGATGAGTTCCAGGTTAAAGTTTTTCATTGAGAGACAGGGCGAAAAAACAACACGAGTGATTATTCCAAAAATTCAAATAGCGAGCTTTAAGTATCACGATATGTCTGCTGTGACAGCAGGAGATATTCGCATGCTCACTGGGGGAGCAAGCGCCCTGACTTTTCCTGATTTTAGAGCTCAGGGAATTCTGGGAATGGGTTTTTTTCAGGCTTTTCACATGATTCTTAATTATCCCGAACAGAAGATTGTTTTTTACCCCTCAGACGTTTCTTCTTCTTTTGTTGATTTTTCCAGACCAACTGTTGAAGTAGCAGCGAATGGAAACCAATTTCCCTTTCTTCTAGACACAGGTTCCAGTCATTCTGTGGTTTCGGAAAAAGTGGTAAATGCTCTAGGAATGAAACGTGTTGTTTCGCAAATTCCTAATCCTCCTTTTAATGGAGTTGCAAAAGCAAATCGTCTTAAAATTGGCAGCATCCATGTTAGACATGTTACAATGGCGCTTTCTAAAAATTTTTCAAGATATTCAGGAACGTATCGTCTCAAGGGTATTATCGGATACGATCTCATGAGAAATTTAATTTTAGATTTGAATTTTTCAGAGGGAACAATTCGACTGAAAAAGGAGTAGTAAGAGAGAAGCTCTGCTCGAAAAGTTTTCGAATAGAGCTTCTCGTGGAAATCAGTTTTCTTTACTTTTCAGAAAGCCATGTGGTTTTTAAAAGTTCAGCCACTTTGGTGGGTTTTTCTTTTGCCAGTTGTTCCAGCTTTTCTGTTTGATTAGCCTGCGCAGGTTTAGAAGAAGTGGAGGCGCTGGTGATTTTTCCAGTTTTCTCTGTTAATAGATCACTGATGTCTGAGACGGTTTCAGCAGGACCTGGAGTCAAAACCAGCTGCCCTTTTTGAGCTTGGACTTTCTGCTGCCTGAGGAAAAACATGATTCCAAGGATTAAACCCACACACAGCAGTCCTGCCAGGATGCGCATAACCTCTTCTCCAGAAATGGGAGAAGGAGCATTCTGGCGGAAGAGTCCGCCCTGATCCATCTGGCTGCTCATCTGAGCAATCGCATGAGATTTGAAGGGAAGGGTTCCAAAACTCACTCTGTCCCCCCTTGCCTCATCCATGCCAATCGCATTCTTTATGGAAGCCGTTAAAGTTTCAACAGAGGAAGGGCTTAATGACTGGTCTGCAAGAACAGCGGCTGTAATTCGAGTTACCTGTCCAGGAGTGTAAATGGTTCTTTGATTGGTCTGATCAATCGCGTTCTTTTGCAGAACCATAGATTTTCCATAACGAGTTCCATGCTGCGCTGCACCCCCATAAGGCTGAAAGCCCAACTGCTGGACTCCTCCCTGGGATCCACTCTTTTTATTGTTAAATTTTTCGGTTGTTTTCTCCACTTCTAAAGGAAGACTCCCTTTTGTATTTAATCCTGTTCCGACTTTTTGTGAGCGCGCTTCTGATTGATTCCAGTTAAGACGGACATTGACAGCAAGAGCATATTTGCCTCTTCCAAGGACAGGGTTTAAAATTTGGCGAATTTGGGATTCGTACTGTTTTTCATAAGCTTCTTTTATTTTCAACATGTTGTCCGGCATGTTTTCGTTTTGATAGTTCTTAAGCATATGGCTTAACAGCCTTCCATGGGTATCTGTTATTTGAACGTTTTTAGGGCTGAGATAGGGGACAGAGGCTGCCACTAAATTTTGAATCGCTTTTGCTTCGTGAAGATGGAATTGTTCCCCAGGCATCAATTTTAAAACAACGGCGGCCTTTGCCTGCTGCTTATGATTGCTGAAAAAATTATCGGTTTGAGAAGGGATCACCAAATTGACATTGGCATCTGCAATTCCATGGAATTGGCGCAGAACAGCGGTTAACTCTTTTTCAAGATAAAGTCGTTTGTCCACTGAAAACTGCTCAGAAGTTTCTCCTGTGGATGCAGCTGGCATTTGAATAAAGGGCTGATGAGGAAGTCCGTGCTGGGTAAGAGTTGCAAGAGCTTGAACTTTTTGAGAAGGAGGAACTTTAATATTGTTATTCTGTGAGATTGTATAAGGGACTCCCATTTGAGAGAGAGCCTGAGTTACGTTTTGAATGTCATTAGGACTTAAAGGAACTTCATAAAGGTTGACATAAGCTCCTGCCTTTTGAATTTGAACAATTAGAAAGATTAAAAGTAGAACTGCTGCTGCTCCTCCCCCTAGAAAAGTTTTTTGTTTATTGGTCAACTTTTTCCAAGATTCAAGCGCCTTAGAATAAAACGGGGGTTTGGGCTGCATGCCAAATCTTCCAGCAGTTCCTCCTGGTTGGCCTGTTCTAGTTGGCCCTGTAGGTTGAGTTCCTGTAGGCATTTCTTTGTCCTCCTCTTATGAAATTCTTTGGTTTGTTAAAACTGCATCTGGAATAAGGTCGTAGCTGCTGTTGTGACTTTAGAAGTAACAGCAGTTGCCAGCTCTAGAAGAATTTTAGCTTCTGCAGCAGAAGCCATCACACTGTGAAGATTAGTTATCTTGCCAACCATGGCATCCTGCAGCATAGAACCAGTATTGTTAATGGTATTGTTAACTCCTCCATAAAATTGTCCCAGATAGTTTTCAAAAGGAACATTTCCTGTGCCTTGAGAACTCGCTGAACCTAAAAAATTATTTTGATCCTCCAGGTGAGTTGAAAGGGGTTGAATGGGTTTAAAAGGAACGGGAGAATTCATGATTTACCTCCTTATGGCACCAGACTCAGATCTTGCTGCTTCATGTGTTTGGCAGCTTCAAAAACAGCCACATTTGCCTGGTAAGCTCTGCTTGCCTGAATCATATTGGTCATTTCTGTAATTAAGTCAACATTCGGCATAGCTACATACCCTTTTGAATTAGCGAGAGGATTATGGGGATCATAAACCATTTTAGGGGGGGCTGGATCATTGACCACTGCAGCCACTTTGACTCCATCACCAATTCCCGAGCTTTCACTTCCACCTAAACCAAAAGGAAGTCCATATGCCGCAGGAACAAAAAAGCTGTCAAAAGAAGGGGTTTTTTCCTGGAAAAGCGCTACTTTTTCTTGATACGGACCTCCCCCAGGGGTTGCAGTTGTATTAATGTTGGCAATATTTTGGCCAATTAAATCCATCTCTGTTCTTTCCGCGCTCATTCCGCTGGCGCTGATATCAAAAGCATTGAAAATTCCCATTGATATTACCTCCTTAATTTATTAAACTGCGGGACCGCCCGTCATTCCTGAAATTGGGATCATCTCCCATTTAGGAGTGAATGACTTGGCAGCGATATCATACAAAATTTGAACTTTTGCCAAATCAGCCATCTGCTGATTTAAATTGACCTTTTTGTTGCCTTCCACCTCTATTTTTGGACTGCTGTCAGAGGCATCCTGAATGGCCGATTGAAATTCAGGGGAGAATCCAGTAAGGCGAATCTCAAAAGGTTGGTTTCCTCCTCCACCAGCAAGACTGCTTTCAGCCAGAAGCTGTTTCAGTTGTCCTTGAAAATTCACATTTTCAGGATGATAATTGGGGTTATTGGCATTGGCAATATTATTAGCAATAGCTTTCTGTTCAAGAGAAAGTCCATCCATGGCATGTTCGAAGTATCCGAACCAGGGACCGAAAAAGTTTGTGGCATAATTCATGTTTGGCACCTCTCTTTGAATTTTTATTCTGTTTTAATCATAATACATGCGTGTTAACTTTTCATAATCAATTTGTTAAAGATTTGTAAACATTTTAATTTTTTGTAATTTTTTTTTCTAAGTCTTGACATTTGCTGCCATTGTCGTGAAAAAAATAGTAGGATAAGAGGAATATTTGTTTTATGGGAACAACAGGACCGCAGCCAATGAACAAAAAAGAGAAAAAGTTTGTTGACATGGCAAGTCAACATATATCTCTCCTTAAGCAAGAAGGAGCAGATACCCTTCCTCCTGTTGCAGATCATCTGGTTCAAGCGGGATTAACTCTTGCCCTGGGTTCAGGAATCGCTAAAGAGCCTGAAGCGTTCAACAAGATGAAAGCGGCTATCCAAAAGAAAATCATGACAAACCCCGAATATCGTCAAAAGCTTGAAAAGTTTGTGTCTATCCTTGAAAAGTTTGACAAAAAGTGAGCCTCTGACAGCACAGGAGGCTTTCCTCAAATTCAATTTCAGTCATTGTGTTAGAGCTGTTAAATCGTGCCCCTTTCTGGCTTCATCCAGCAGAATATCAGCTAAAAGATCCCAGCTGCCAAAGTTTTGAGCAAATAATGGCTCCCCTGTTTTTGAGTCGTAATTTTCATGGGCTCCTCCCGTTTTTCGAATGTCATCTGCCACCAATTTCACTATTTTTTCCGCAATTTCTACGGCCTGTTTGTGATATTGGTAGGTTTCAAGTCCGATCATGGCCAGGTAGTTAGCTACAATCCAGACAGGTCCCTGCCAGTTTGAAACCGTATGATAACCTGGGATCAAAACTCGTTTGGCATTGTTATAAGTCTCTTCATCAAAAGCTAGAGAAGGGATTCCATGCCTGCCCCAAAATTCTTTAGAATTCAGCAGATGATTGTCCACCAGTTTTTTTGCCTGTTCCGAACTGGAAATTCCTGCCCATAAAGGCAGAAAGCAAGTCCAATCCTTAATTCGAATCGGCTTTCCTGTTCGGGAATCAAGGCTGTAGTATAAATGGTCCTGTTTGTCCCACATTTTTTCGTTGATTTTTGCCGCCAAATTTTCTGATTTTTCGAGGTATTTTTTAGATTCTCCTGGCTTTCCCAGCTTTTCGGCGATCAGGCTCATGGCTTTGTACTCTTTGACCAGGTAGCAGTTTAAATCCACCCCTTCCACTGTCATGGGAGGAGCGCTTAAAACAGTCACCGTATCATCTGCTCCAGTTTCAACCGCTCTCCTCCAAACAAACAGTCCATCTGATTTCTGTCTGTGTGTTTCCCAGTAGGTTAAAGTTGATGCCAACTTCTGGTAAACTTCTGGAGTTATCCAGGCAAAATCCTGGCTGGCTTTTGAAGCCAAGTAAGAGCCTTGAGCCAGGAATGGTTTGCATTGATCAGGGTAATCTGAATATCGGGTGGGAGAAATGGTTCTTGGAGTATATCCATCTGATTTTGTCTGCGCAAGGAAATTGAGGATGCAATTTTTCCAGAGGTCAGCCTTTCCATCTACTCCAAGTCTGAGACCGACAAAATAGCTGTCCCAATCATACATTTCAAGGTAGGTTCCTTTCAGTCTGTCTGCCGAATCATTTTCTGCAGGGGCGCTTGGGATAACATAAGAGTATGGAAGTCGTCCTCCAGGGGGACGAACCATTTTCTGAAAAGAATCTTGGACATAGTTATGGAGGACTTCCTGGTCTCCTGGATTCATTGGAATGGGAGGCATAGACGAAGACTTTGATCCTGGGTGAGGAGGGTTTATGTTTAAAGCTGCACCCGCGCTGCTCATGAACTGATCATACCATAATGGATTCAGGTAAGGGAATTAAAAAAACATTAAAACTTCGATATTCTTTCATAAAGCGCATTTGGATTTTTCCGATAAATCTGTCTTTCGTCTGGATTGAAATTGAGCAGCAGGTCATACACGGTTTGAAGAACAGGGACA
Source organism: bacterium (assembly GCA_021800275.1). GTDB lineage: Bacteria > Vulcanimicrobiota > JABDET01 > JABDET01 > JABDET01 > JAKAVV01. The sequence continues at coordinate 187,650 of JAJYZB010000003.1, read as the reverse complement.
GGTATTCCAAAAGACTTTGCTTTATCTATCAGGGGTCCGTAAAGAAACGAGGCTTCTGTTTCTTTTTTTCCTTTTAATAAATCGTAATAAAGAGAGGGAAGTTTTTCTCCTCTTCCTTTTGCAGCCATTTTCTTGAAAAGATTTTGCAGAATAGGTTCTGGGAGATATTTAATTCCAAAAATGTAAAGAGGTAGAGGTTGAAAAGGGAGAGAAACAGGCTTTATACCGCACTTTTCCATCACAGAAACAGCTTCCATCAGACCCTTTCTTTCTATTTTAAAGCCCAACCTGCTCGAAAAAATTTCTTGAGGCGTCATTTCAAGAACAGCAGAAGTGCCATTTCCGATGATATTCAAGAACAGTTTCGACCATTTCATGGACTTCCAATCTCTGCAGATTTTGACCCTCATTCCTGCTTTTTCAAAGAGATCAGCCACAAATTGAGGGGAATGATTGGGATCCATTGAGGAGAAAGCAGCCCCTCCTTTATTTTCTGCCCTAACTGTTCCAGGAATTTCCATCCCGCAAGCTGTTGTCAGGGAACCCGAGGTAATTTTCTCTTCTTTTACAAACGTGGCGAGGATTTCCTCATTCCCAATTCCATTTTGCAAATCGCAAAAGTGCAGAATTTGATTTAAAAAAGGGGACAATTCTGATAAAAGAGGACGAGTTGAGAATCCTTTTACTGTAACTAAACAAAGATCAATGTTTTCATGAGCGGAAAAAAGAGATTGAGTGGTTTGAAAAGCAGCGGCTTTACCTTGAACTGCTGCACCTTTTTCAATAATGGTAAATCCCTGCGTATTTAAGGTTCTACAGTATTCTTTATTTCGGTTCAGAAAAAAAACTTCCTGACCTGAGAGAGCCAGTTTCCCTCCCAGATAAGTTCCAACAGCTCCAGCTCCAGCCACTAAAATTTTCAAAATCTGTCTCTTTTAAATTACAGTTCGAGTTTGCTTTCAGGGTTTCTGTTTTTCTAGTTTTTGTTTGGCTAGTGACATGGTTCAGGTTTCCTCAGCTAGGACTTTCTTTGGGATCGCGCTCTATTCCTTTGTCCTGGTTTGCCGCATCATTATCTTTTATGAGTCGCTCTATGCTAATGTTCGCGCTATTTTGACTTCACAAAAATGGTTAGAAGCACAGGATTTGGCGTCCGAAATTGGGCGGTATAATTTACGGGCTGGAGGTTGAAAACTGAAATAAAAGAAGTGAAAGGGAAATCCCTTCCACTTCTTTTGTGTGATTTTAATTCAGGTTAACGAACTGCTTGTTTTAATGCTTTTCCAGGACGGAAAGTTGGAACCTTTCTTGCTCGAATGGTTATTTTGGCTCCAGTTCTCGGATTTCTTCCTGTTCTGGCTGCTCTGTGTCTTACTTCAAAACTTCCAAAAGGTATTAACTGAACTTTTTGTCCTTGTTTGAGCATATGTTTGACTGTTTCCAGAAAGGAATTCAGGGTCTTTTCTGTTTCCCTTTTGGAAAGTTTTGTTCTCTTTGAGATCTCTTCAATGAGAGCAGATTTGGTGAGGGGTTTGCCATTTCTTTTTGCTTTTGATGCGGTTGCCATTTTTTTCACTCCTTTTGTGTATTAATATTTTGTTTCTGTAATGCTTGACTTAATTAGACGGAGTTTTCTGGATTCCTCTGCGTACTCCTTTGTTTTGTCTTAATTTTTTATTTTTATTTCCAAATTCCTTTTCGTTATTTTTTAAGGAAATATACTGCCTGGAAAGGAAACGCGCTAAAGAAATAAAACAACATAGAAATGAAAATTTGCCAACTGACCCATGAAGTGTCGTGCAGCGGGATTGGTATCCACACAGGAGCCTTTTCTGAAATCAAGTTTATGCCCTCTGACAAAGAGGGCATCCAATTTTTTAAAGACGGAATCCGCATACCCGCAAAACCAGAATTTGTGGTTAAAACAAAAAGGGGAGTTGTGTTAGGGAAGGATGGCATTTCTGTTCAAACCGTAGAACATCTTCTGGCAGCCGTTCGATGGCTTGGAATTTCCTCTTTAGAAGTTCAAATAAAAGGGGAAGAAATTCCAATCCTGGATGGAAGCTCGTCGGGTTGGATTGATCTTATAGAACCCCATCTTAATAAGACTTCACGCGATTTTTCTCAAGTTTTTATCAAAAAGTCGCTCCTCATTGAACAGACGGATGCTTTTATTAAAATTTCTCCGTCTAATTCGTTCAGTGTTCAATATACCATTGATTTTCCATTTGCTCTGATTGGCACTCAAGTCTGGCAGGGAGAGATTTCTCCCGAAATATTTAAAAGTGAGATTGCGCCCGCAAGAACTTTCGGTTTTATGGAAGAGATAGACTCCCTTCGGAAAGAAAGGTTGACCATGGGAGGGAATTTGGAAAATTGTGTCGTAATAACAAAAGATTCAATTTTGACGCCACTGCGATATAAGGATGAGCCTATTCGGCATAAAGTTTTAGATTTTTTAGGAGATCTTTCGCTGCTCTCCTGGCATCCAGTGGGAAAATTTGAGATCTTTAAAGGAGGCCACAGCTTGCATGTGTTGATGGCAGAGACATTGGAGAATCAGATCCAGTGAGTTATCCATTTTCCTTTGTGGATAAGATTGTGCAGAAGGAAGACAGGAGAATTGTCGGATTTAAGTGCGCTTCCGCAAATGAAGTTTTTTTCAGCGGCCATTTTCCTGACATGCCAGTCATGCCAGGAGTTTTAATTCTGGAAGGAATCCTTCAAACCGCGGAAATTCTTCTTCAAGAGAAAATTAGCAAAAGTCAAACTTCTGTTTTAACAGGCATTGAAAAAGTAAGATTTAAGAAGCCTGTGCTGCCAGGAGACGGTGTTTTTTTCGAAGTCGAACTTTTAGAATGGGATGGAAAAACAGGAAAAATCAAAGCAGAAGCAAAAGTGGGGGATGAGGTTATGGCGAGCGGCAGTCTAACCCTGGCCATAAAATAAAAATGAGATTTAAAATTGAAATTAGGAGGCATAGAATTGGCTGCAGTTAAATTAGGGGTCATAGGAGTGGGACACATGGGGCGTCATCATGCCCGCATTTATTCTGAAATGCCTGGAGTTGATCTGGTAGCTGTGGTAGATACCAATGAATTGGTTGCCCGAGAAATAGCCAAAAAATACAATACCAGTTATTATTTGGATTATCACCAGTTAGTTGAGAAAGTTGATGCTGTGAGTATTGCTACTCCTACCTCTTTCCATTATCCAATTGCCGTGGCGCTGCTGGATGCGGGAATTCATGTTTTAATCGAAAAACCGATCACTTCTACCGTTAAAGAAGCTAAAACTTTGATTCAGTTGAGCAAGATGAAAAACCTTGTTCTGCAGGTTGGGCATACGGAGAGGTTTAATCCTGCCGTTATATCGCTCAATGGCTTAGTAAAAAAACCAATTTTTATTGAAACGCATCGAATGGGTCCACCTACGCGCAGAAATTTAGATATCGGAGTGGTTTTCGAACTTATGATTCATGATATTGATATTATATTGAATCTGGTTAAATCTCCTATCGTCAAAATGCAGGGATTTGGACTGAAAGTTTATTCAAATCATGAAGATATTGTCCAGGCGCAGATTCTTTTTGAGAATGGCTGTTTAGCAAGTCTTTCAGCTAGCCGAATCAGTTCTGAAAAAGTGAGAAATTTAGAGATCACTCAAGAAGAAGGGTTTTTGCATCTGGATTATATAGAACAAAATATTATTTTGAGAAAACAAATTTCAAGCAAGTATATCTTCGATCAACCCAAAGCCATGTATCGAAGTGAATTTTTGTTAGAACAACCCATGATTTGCAAAGATGAACCTCTGAGGCTCGAAATTGAACATTTTATTGAGTGTTTAAGAGAAAATAAGCAGCCTATTGTTTCAGGCGAGGATGGAAAAGCCGCTATAGAGATTGGCAAACAGATAGTTGAAAGCCTTATTGTAGTAGAATCAGATGAGCATAAGCTGATGAGAGAACTTTTCGCAGTGAGACGATGAAAATTCACCCTACAGCTATCATTGATTCCACGGCTCAAATTTCTGAGACAGCAGTCATTGGCCCTTACTGTATTATTGGGAAAAGGGTAAAAATAGGGGAAGACACGATTCTCCACAGTCATGTGATTCTTGAGGATGAAACAATCATTGGAGAAAAAAATGAGATCTTTCAAGGAGTCGTGATAGGAACAGCTCCTCAGGATTTAAGCTGGAGGAATGAAGTGTCAAGGGTAGTTGTTGGAAATGGCAATTTGATTCGCGAATATGTTACTATCCACAAAGGCAGCGGGGGAAAGAATACGATTATCGGGGATGGGAATTATATCATGGCATACGTCCACGCAGGACACAATGTTAAGATTGGCAGTCGCTGTATTATTGCCAATTCTGTCGGATTAGCTGGTTATGTAGAATTAGAAGATAAAGTCGTAATGGGAGGAATGGCCGCAGTCCATCAATTTGTTAAGATAGGCACCATGGCTATGGTTGGGGGATACTCCAAAAACGTGAAAGATATTCCTCCCTACGTTAAAGTGGACGGGATTCCATCCCGAGCTTATGGATTGAATTTGATTGCCTTAAAAAGGAATGAAATTCCTCTCGAAAACAGAGAATTATTAAAAAAGGCGTATAATTTTCTTTATCGATCAGGATACAACCTGTGCCAGGCAGTTGAGGCAATAGAACACAATCTCCCATCAACAGTTGAAATTGAAAGGTTTTTGCATTTTCTGCGAAACCCTTCTAGACAAGGGATTTTAAGCAGAGAATTTTCTAAAAAAGCGGGATATGAGCATGAAAATGGAGCGGATCGAGAAGTGGATCAGTCTGCCTACTTTGCAACAGAAGATCTTGCTGATGTGCGATTGTGCACAGCGGGAGACAGAGTAGATAAACTCACCTCACGGTGAAGCTTTTTATCAGCACAGGGGATGTCTCCGGCGATTTTAACGGGAGTCTTCTGATACAAGCTCTAAGAGAGCAAAATCCCACGATTGAGTTTGCGGCTGTTGGCGGAGAAAAAGTTAAAGAATCTGGAGCGCAAATCTTGGCAGACAGCACCTCGTGGAGTTCTATTGGATTTTTTGATTCATTAAAAAAGGCTCCGACCATTATTATGGCTTACCAAAGGCTCAAAAAACAATTGTCTGCCTTAAAATTTAATGCGGCTGTTTTAATTGATTGTCCTGCATTTAATTTGCACCTGGCAAGCTTTTTGTTTAATTCAGGAATTCCAATCTATTATTTTTTCCCTCCTTCAGCCTGGAAAAATGACCTAAACCGCGCCAAACAAGTGGGCAGATGCTTAAAAGCCGTTATTGCTCCTTTTCCTGAATCAGCGGCATTGTATGAAAAAGCTGGTGTTCCTGTTTTTTTTTCAGGACACCCTCTTGTGGATACGATTCGTTCACATGAGTTGAAATCGAACTTTTATTCAGCTTGTGAAAAATTAAAATTAAACCCCGATAAGCCGATCATTGGATTGTTTCCAGGCAGCAGGGAACAGGAGATTCGCTATCTTCTTCCTATCCTTTTAAAAGCAGGAGAACTTCTTTTGGAAAAATTTGAGGACATACAATTCGTCCTGCCGATTGCCTCAAAAAATTTAAAACGCCAAATCCTTTCAAAAATCGCTCAATTCAGGCTGCAGGTCACTGCTGTAGAAAATTCCAATTACGACATTTTATTGGTCTCTACAGCATTGATTATCTCTTCTGGAACTGCAACTTTAGAAGCTGCGCTTTATGAAAAACCCATGGTCATTGTTTACAAAGTTTCTCCTTTGACTTGGAAATTTGAGAGGCATTTTCTTAAAGGCGTCTCTTTTGCAGGTCTTCCTAATCTCCTTTTAGGAAGGAAAGTAGTTCCTGAGTTGATTCAAGAAAAAGCTAAGCCAGAGGTGATTTTTCACGAGTTGGTTAGATTTTTGACAGAGAAAGACTATGCAGCCACAGTAAAAAACGATCTTCGTCAAATTCGTCCCCTTCTGGGTTCCCCAGGAGTCATGAAAAGAGTGGCAAATTTGATTTTAGAAGCATTAAACCATGCGTAGGATTTTATTTCGATACAGAGGTTACTCCATGGCTCCTTTCGGGCTTTTTCTTTTAATTTTTGGACGCCCAAGTTTTGAAAGTTTTTTCATTGGGTTAGGGTTATGCGCTGCAGGGGAGTTTATTAGAATCTGGGGAGTTGGGTATGCTGGTATTTCAACCAGGAAGAGTTATCTTGAGGCAGAAAGCCTAATTACAGCAGGACCCTTTCGATATGTTCGGCATCCTCTTTATCTCGGGAATTCATTAATTGGCTTAGGTGGAACCGTTATGGCAGCGGGAAGGTATTCGGGGGGAACCGCTTGGATTTTTTTTCTCGTGTGGTTAGTTTTTTATGTTTTAGTTTACGGAACTTTAATCCCCTTGGAAGAAAGTTTTTTGGAAACGCGATTTGGAGAGATCTATCAAATATATCGCAAGAAAATTCCTCTCATTTTACCTACTTTTACTGCGTACTCTGAATCTTCTGGAAAGTATGAATGGGAGAAAGCCTGGAGATCCGAAATTCATACTCTTATCCCGCTGCTCATTGTTATTTTATTAATGTTTTTAAAAATCACATATCCTTTTACTGTAAAATTGCAGGTGAGTCACAGCGCATCATTTTTATTGAATTTTTTCAAGTTATAGCCATGAACCTGCACCTGATTCATACCAACGACCTTCACAATCGGTTTCCCGAAAGAACGATTAATGAGATTCGAACTCAAAATTCGCTCCTGTTAGATTCAGGGGATGCCCTTCAAGGAAGTAATTTGGTCTATCATTTTAAAGAGCCCGTTTTGAGGAAAATGCGGAAAGCAGGATATGCTGCTATGGCTATGGGGAATAGAGAGTTTCATTATCTTCGACGCTGTTTAGAAAATCGCTTCAGTGAATCAGATTTTCCTATCCTTGCAGCTAATTTAGTTGATTTGAGAGAAAAGGTTAAGATTCAGGACTCTTTTATTTACTGCAGCCCAGATCTAAAGGATCCTCAAAACATTTCGAATCCTCAACAATCATGCTCTGGCTCTGAAGTGAGAATTGGAGTTTTTGGATTGACTGTTCCCCAATATCCTGAAAATTCCAGGTGGGAAAAAATAACAGGATGGAGATTTTTTTCGCCCATTGAATCGGCGAAAAAGGCGGTTGCAAAATTTAGGGACGCGGGAGTTCAGCTTGTTTTTTGTCTTTCCCACTCGGGATTTCATTCTGACTGTGTCCTTGCCGAACAAGTTGCTGGCATTGATCTTATTCTGGGAGGACACAGCCATACGATTTTAAAAGAGCCGCACCGAATTGGGAGCACTTTGATTCTTCAGACAGGTTCGCATGGAAGATTCGTCGGAAGTTGGAATTTATTTTTTGAAATAAGAAATGGAAACCTCCAATCCTGGAAAATTGAAGGAGGGCTTATCTCTGGATTCGTTTGATTTTTTATTTTTAAGCAATGGTTATGGAGAAGATGCTATTGCCGCAAAGATCGCTGAAGTTTTAAAAGACGAGAGGCGCTCAGCAGCTTTCCCGCTGATTGGCAGAGGAATAAGCTATGAGAACAAAGGCATTCCTGTTCTTATGTCATTTTCCGAACTTCCTTCCGCAGGAGTCTCTCTGTTTCAAGATTTTAAATCAGGTCTTGTCAGAAGGGTTGCGGCTGAGTGGCGTACCACGAAAAAATGGGGAAGAAAGGCTCGATTTATGATTGCCGTGGGGGACATTTTCCCAGTGTTTTTAGCGCAGTTTTCTGTCAATTTGCCAATCGTTTTTATTGGAACGGCAAAATCGCATTACGTTCAAGAGTATAATTTTTTAGAAAGGGTGCTGCTGAAAAAAAATGTTAAAAATTTCGTTAGAGACAAAGTTACCGCTGAAATTTTAAACAAAAAGAAAGTCCATGCCGATTTTGTTGGAAATCCAATGATGGACGAATCATTGGAAAATCGCTGCAGGATCCCAAATTTTGATGGATTAGTCATAACGCTTCTGCCTGGATCGCGATCTGAATTTGCAGAAAATTTTTTAATTCAAGTGGAATCGCTGCAGTTCTTGCAGAAGTTGACAGGAGGGAGAATTCAGGGAATTGCTCATCTTCCTCCTGCTCTAAATCCGCAGATTTTTGTTTCTAAACTCAATGGATGGGATGGGGTTACAATAAACAGAACCCCGTTTATTCTGGGAGCTTACAAACAAGGGGAGGTTTCTCTCTTGGTCATGCAGAACTCTCTGGGTGATGCTCTTCATGCTTCTACTCTTGTGTTAGGGCAGGCTGGCACAGGAAACGAGCAGGCCGCAGGAACAGGAAAGCCTGTTGTAGCATTTGATTTAGAGTTTTCAAGAAATGGAAAACTTTCCTGGTATCGGTGGAGACAGAAGAAACTGCTGGGGGATGCTCTCGCAATTGTCAAGGCGGATTCCAAACTCCTGGCCGCAAAAGTATTTTTTATATTACAAAATAGAGATGTTTATCAAAAAATGTCTGAGGAAGGGAAAATGAGAATGGGCCCGTCAGGTGGTTCTCAAAAAATTGCAGGTTTTTTGAGAACTCTTTAACACCCTTCCCTTGCGTATCTTTATCCTGCATGATATAATAAGAGTGCTTATGGATTTTCAAGAACAGAATATTTCTCAAGCCATTTTGGAAAATTTGGGTGAAGCTGTTATCGTGGTTGACGTAAACAGTCGTATTCAATTTATCAATCAGGCGGCAGAAAAGTTGTTTGGATATTCCCTTCAGGAAGCTGTTGGGAAGAATTTTAAAATCTTTTTTCATGAACCTCTGCTGGGATGGCATCAAGAATACCTTGATATTTTACAGTCGGAGAGTTTTAGAAAACCGGTTCTTCGGGAATCTACGGGGATGCGCAGGGATGGGACAACTCTTCCGCTGGATTTGATATTGAGCAAGATGACAACTCAGAACGTTTCCTTTTTAATTATCAGCGCAAGAAATGCATTAAAAAGAAAAACCATCACTGAACAGGTAAAGTATCAGGCAAGCAGAGATCCCTTAACAGGACTGGCAAGTAAAGAGTTTTTCATTGAGCGAATTAATACGATTTTAAATGCCGCCAAGAAAGCCAATCAAATGGTTGGAGTTGTCTGCTGTAATTTAGATAGATTCAGCTTGATTAATAATACTCTGGGGAGAAATATCGGGGATGAGTTTCTAGAAAAGGTGGGAAAACGAATTAAGAATTGCTCTAGAGAAGGAGATGTTATATCCCGTTTTGCAGGAGACGAGTTTTATGTGCTGCTTCCGTATTTAAAATCTCCCAATGATTCTGTCGGGTTTTCTAACAGGCTTATTGATTCCTTGAGGTATCCGTTCATTGTTGAAGAACGAGAGCTTTATATTACGGCAAGCCTTGGAATTTCCATTTTTCCGACGCTTGCCTCTGACTCTGATTCATTAATTTCCAATGCCAATCTGGCGATGCGCGAAGCGAAAAAGAATGGTAGAAATGGATGGAAACTTTTTTCTATTGAGTCTAACATAAAAACTTTAGATTCTCTCATGATTTATTCCCAGCTGCACGGCGCCGTAAAGCGAAAAGAGTTGTTTTTAAATTTTCAGCCAATTGTGGATGCTCGAAACCTCACCTTAAAAGGAGCAGAGGCTTTAGTTCGATGGACACACCCTGAACTTGGAAAAATTCCTCCGTCCGATTTTATTCCTGTTGCTGAAGAGACCGGATTTATTGACGCTATTGGAAAGTTTGTCATGATGAGCGCGTGCGCTCAAATTAAAGCATGGCAGGACCAGAAGCTGCCGACCACTCCCATATCAGTTAATGTTTCCACTCCACAATTTAAAAGTGAAAAATTTGTGGATATTGTTTGCGAAATCTTAGAATCCAGCGAAATGAACCCTGAACTTCTTCACCTGGAAGTTACGGAAAGTTTAATGATGGAAAATGTGGAGGAGTCTATTGCAAAACTTAAAAGATTGAGAGAGTATGGAATCAAGCTGTGCATTGATGATTTTGGAACAGGATATTCTTCTTTTCAATATTTAAAGAGGTTCCCTGTTGATATTTTGAAGATTGATCAATCATTCGTGAGAGATGTTGTTTCGAGCGCAGGAGACGCAACAATTGTTTCTGCCATGATTGATATAGCCCATCGGTTGAGATTAGAAACAACAGCAGAAGGAGTTGAAAACAGGGAACAAATGCTTTTCCTTCGAGAGCAGGGCTGTGATTATCTTCAAGGATATCTTTTTGATAGGCCTAAGACCTCTGAAGAGTTCACTCAGCTTCTTACGGATCACTATTCTGATCGATGGAAAAGTTTGCTTCAGAAGGAAGCGTCTTGAGAAGAGGATATCTCTCAGGAAGTGGAGGGATGAATGGCGCGGATGGGAAGATCGCGCAGCGAAAAAGTCAGCGTTTGACCCGTTCTAAAATTTTAAAATATTTTTCAGCCAGATTTTTTCGCAGGAATTTTTCGAATGCGTATTTCTGCCCTGATGCCCCCATTTTTCTTCGTTTTTCAGGATCGATTCGCAGATCTAAAATGGCTTTTGCGGCCGCGTCTAAATCTTTAGCGCTGATTTGAGTTCCCCCTCCTGATTTTTCTAAAATTTCAGAGGCATCCCCTTTTTCAAGGACCGCTAAAACAGGCTTCCCTGAAGCTAAATAATCGAACAAACGATTTGGAATAAAAGCATGAAACGAACCTTGTTGGGCGTGTGTTAAAATGCACAAATCCGCCTGTTTTAAGACTTCAGGCACAGATTGTCTAGGCACAGAATTTTGAAATAAGACGTTAGTCAATTTTTTTTCAGCAGCTTCTCGCATCAGTTTGTTTTTTTCTGTTCCATCGCCTATAAAAACAAATTGTATATCGGGATAGTCGATCAATCTTTCGGCGAGTGACAAGAGCGTTGTCAGTCGGTTTGCAGTTCCCATGGAGCCCAAATAGAGAACGCAAAATTTTTTGTTTTCGTTAAATGAAGTCGAGATTTGATTTTGGGGTTGATCTTCAAAAATAGGGTCAACGCCATTAGGAATTACGCTTATTTTTTCCGATGAAATTCCTTTTTGCGCAATAATTTTTGCGAATCCAGGAGTTAAGGCAATGATAGAAGAGGAATTTTTATACAAGTCGCAGGCTATTTTATTGGAGATTCGGGAAAAGACACCAATTTTAACCCCGAGATCTTGAATCATTTCCGGCCACAGATCTCGCACCTCTAAAACCCATGGAATATTCTTGAATTTATGCAGGAGCAATCCTAAAAACGAGACACTGGGGGGCGGGGAGGTTGTGATTAAAATATCTCCCGAAGTTGTTAAAATCATAGGGAGAGCTAGAAAAAAGAATGAGAGATAACAAAGGATTTTTCCTGGCACTCCAAATCTCAGGGATGGTGTGCACGCAACCCAAGTGATTGAAATTCCGTCCACCACTTCTTTTTTCCAAAGGCGATACCAGGGAAGCTTAGATTTGCCTGTCATATAATTTACCGCTCCTGCAATGACGTTGACTTCTGCTCCATGGTTTTTAAAAAAACGACTTAAAAAAATGTGGCGGCTTCCCCCTGGTTCTGAATCCAGGATAAAAAATTGGTGAAGTAAAACGATCTTCATTCCACTACCAATGAATATACACCGTCTTTCCAGGACTTGTCAAGGGTTCGAATCTAGGACATAGAAATAACACTATGCATGTCACGGGTAAAGGACTAAGAGAGAACGATGTCAAAATGCCTGCCATGATTTCCTTTTTTTTAAGCTTTTTTTTCTGTTTTGTTTTTACAAAATTTTGGCTCCTCGTTTCGCATCGGCATTTATTATATCAGAAGATTCGCGATGAAGGGCCTAAAACGCATCTGGAAAAAAAGATTGCTGTCCCAACCATGGGTGGAATAGCAATTCTCCTAAGTGTTCTATGCGCTATTACTGCGGTGACAGCCTGGCAGTGCTTTCAAAAAAAACTTTTCTGCCCCTCTATCTCTCAAAATATCTACCCGCTGCTCCTGACGTTTTTCACCAGCGGGCTGCTTGGACTCGCGGATGATTTGATGAAATTTTTTCGCGGAAAAAATTTAGGCTTAAAAGGCAGGTACAAAATTTTGGGGGAGTGTTTGATCGGGGTCGCACTCTGGTATCTCCTTTTTAAAGAACATCTCCTTCATCCTTATAATGCTTTGGTTTTAAAAATTTTAATTTTTGTTTTTGGAAAAACACATCTGATAGTTTTCCTTGCGCTGTCAGAGATTTTTACGTTGCTTTTTGTTGTGGTTGTGGTTTTTGCCACGACCAGCGCTGTTAATTTTACTGATGGATTAGATGGATTAGCATGCGGAGTTACAATTTTCCCTCTGCTTTTTTTTCTATACCTGGGAATTTCCAGCCGTGAAATAGCTGTAACCAGTTTCAGCTTAACCTTGTTGGGAGCCTGCGCGGCGTTTTTATGGTTTAATGCGTATCCTGCTAAAATTTTCATGGGTGATTCTGGTTCACAGGCATTAGGAGGGGCATTGGCCGCTTTAGCATTTCAAACACGACAAGTTTTCTGGCTGCCAGTTGTTGGCGGAATTTTTGTTGTAGAAACAGCTTCTATCATTATCCAGGTCATCTATTTTAAAATGACTGGAGGAAAGAGGATTTTTAAAATGTCGCCTCTCCATCATCATTTTGAACTTTCAGGAATTCCTGAAAATCAAATTTCTGTTAGATTCTGGATAATTTCCATGCTGCTTTGTTTAATTGCGCTCGCCTTGCATTAAATCGCCGATGACTGCAAAAATTCACTTTTAGGAGATTAAAAAATGAAACTTGATGAAATTTCGAAAATCACAATTCTTGGCTTGGGAAAAAGCGGAATGGCATCGGCTCGTTTTTTTAAAAATAAAGGAGTCGAAATTTTTGCAAGCGATTCTGGGAATCCAGACAGCAAAGTTTTAGAAGAACTGCATAAATTAGGGATTCCTTACGAAATTGGAGTCCATACAGAAAAAATATTTCACAGCGATTTAATTATTGTGAGCCCAGGGATCGATGCTCGCCATTCTGTTTTAATTACTGCTCAAAAAAGAAAAATTCCAGTCTGGCCCGAAATAGAAGCCGCATATCATTTTTGCCCTTGCCCTATTATTGCCATTACCGGAACCAATGGGAAATCAACTGCAGCAGCTCTTGTCGCGCACCTCATGAAATCCGCTGGCCGGGATGCAAGACTGGTGGGAAACATAGGAATTCCTCTTCTGGAAGAAATACCAACTTTGTCTTCAGGCAGCTGGGCAGTTATGGAAACGAGTTCTTTTCAGTTGGAGACCATTACTTCTTTCAGGCCAAAAATTTCATGCATTTTAAACATTACTCAGGATCACTTAAACCGTCACCCCGATCTCAGAACTTACATTCAGGCTAAAGCGAAAATTATGGAAAACCAGAGAATGGAAGATACTGCTGTTTTGAACAAAGATGACCCTGTAATAAGGTCCCTGGCAGAAAAGGCAAAAGCGAATATTTTGTGGTTTGGAGAAGGAGAAATCTACGTGGAAGGGAATCAAATAGTCAGGGAATATGGGGGGACAAAAGAAATATTAGCACAGTTTGAGAAATTTCAACTACAAGGAAAGCATAACTTAAACAATCTTGCTGCAGCGGCGGCTGTCAGTATAGCCGCTGGTTTAACCCCACCCATTAAAGGGATTGAAACATTCACAGGACTCTCACACCGTCTAGAATTTGTCAAAACCATCCACGGAGTTGAGTTTTGGGATGACTCTAAGGCAACAAACCCTAATTCTGCCGCAAGTGCTTTAAGAACTTTTTCGAAACCTGTTATTCTAATCGCAGGGGGGAGTGAAAAGGGATTAGATTTTTCTCCTTTAGTTCAGGCTGCTGCAGGCAGAGTGAAAGCTTTAATTGCTCTAGGGAGAGAAAACTTAAAAATCCTGCAGGCTTTCTCTTATCTTGAGAAGAGTTCAATGATTGAGGCGAGAGAGATGAAAAAAGCTGTTTTAGAAGCTTTTAAAAGAGCGGCTCCAGGGGATATTGTTTTGTTGAGCCCTGCCTGCGCAAGTTTCGATCTTTTTCATTCCGCAGAAGAAAGAGGCGATTTTTTCAAACGTGCAGTTCAAGAATTGCATCTTGGAGAATTGAATGAAATATAAGAAACCTGACATGGTTCTTCTCTTTTTGGTTTTTGTGCTGCTGTCAGTGGGATTGGTGATGGTTTTCAGTTCAAGCACTGGAATCGCTCTGGCTATCACAAGAAAACACCCTAATCCCTATTATTTTTTAGAAAGGCAGGCTTTATGGGTTTTTATAGGCTTTGGGGTACTGCTGGCAGCATACCATCTGGATTTAGATTTGATTAAAAAGTTCATTCCCTGGATTTACTCGCTCTGCGCGAGTGCGCTGCTGCTGGTCCTAATTCCAGGTATTGGGATGGATGTCTCGGGAGCGAGGCGGTGGTTTCATTTTCCATTTTTCAATGTGCAGCCCGCTGAATTTTCAAAAGTTGTGTTAGTTTTATTTGTTTCCTGGTTTATCACGAGGAAAGGAAATCTTTCTACCTCTTTATGGAAAACAGTGATTCCTCTCCTTCTTCTCGTTCTCCCCATGATCTTTCTGGTCTATAAAGAGCCTGATTTTGGCACTGCATTTTTAATGTTTATTACGGTCATGGGAATCATCTTTGTCTCAGGAATTCAATTGAAAGACATGGCATTTTTAAGCTTATTATCTCTGCCTTTAGGAATTTTTTATATGTTAAAGGCAAGGTATCGCCTTAAAAGGCTACAAGGTTTTTTAAATCCGTGGAAACACCCCTATACTTCGGGTTACCACATTATTCAGTCTCTTATTGCCGTTGGATCTGGGGGGTGGTTAGGTCTTGGACTAGGCGCCTCTCGACAGAAGTTTTTTTATTTGCCTGATCAGCATACCGACTATATTTTTGCCATTTTGGGGGAAGAAGGTGGAATTTTGGCCACTTTATTTGTTTTGTTGTTGTTTTTGTTCTTGGCCGCAAGAGGGATGAATATTTCTTTAAAACAGAGCGATCCATTTAAGAAAATTTTAGCGGCAGGACTTACCATTTCAATTGTCAGTCAGGCTCTTGTCAATATTGCCATGGTTATTCATCTGCTTCCACCGGTAGGCATTCCTCTTCCATTTTTAAGTTATGGAGGATCTAGTTTGCTGTCGTGCCTTTTTATGATTGGGCTCTTGCTAAATCTTTCAAGAGCATCCGCGCCTAGAAAAGTTGAAATGATCACCAGACTTGAGAGCGCATGAAGATCGTTGTAACAGGAGGAGGAACAGGAGGACATGTTTTTCCCGCGCTTGTTTTAATCCAATGCTTAACGGCTCACGAGATTGTTTATGCAGGCAGCTTTAAAGGGTTTGAAATGAAAGCCTCAACCGCTTATGGATTTCGGTTTTTCGGAATTGAAAGCCGTCCTCTAGCAGGGAAAAAAGTGTTCAAGAGTTTATTGAATCTTGCGGTTACTGCCAAGGGAACTTTGCAGGCTCTTGCGTTTCTATTTAGATTCAAACCTGACGTTGTTGTAGGAACAGGCGGATACGTTTCTTTTCCCGTCATTCTGGCGGGATGGATTCTCAGAATTCCGACTCTCATTTTAGAGCAAAATCTTCTGCCAGGAAAAACAACTCGATTTCTTTCCCGTTTGGCATCCTGCGTGTGTGTGAGTTTTGAAGAGTCTAAAAAATTTCTTCCCGAAGGTAAAACTCGATTCACGGGAAACCCTGTTCGTCCAGAAATTGGAAGTGTAGAACAGAAAAAAGCATGCGAAGAGCTGGGAGTATCTGCTCAACTTCCTGTTGTTTTAGTGATGGGAGCCAGCCAGGGCGCAAAAACAATTAATGCCTGTCTTTTAAAAGCGATTCCTTACATGCAGGATAAAAGTTGGCAAATTCTTCATTTAACAGGAGAAGCCCATTACTCCAGCGTTCTGGAAGAAGCTCGGAATGCTTTAAGTAAAACTTCTCTGGTTTATAAACCTTTCCCATTTGCTGATAAAATGGAGATATTTTATGCGGCAGCCACTTTAATTATCTCTCGAGCTGGCGCCACCACGATTGCTGAAATTCTAGCGGCCGGGAAGCCTTCGATTTTGGTGCCCTATCCTTTTGCAGCGGAAAACCATCAGCAGATTAATGCGGAATGGCTTGCGGAAAAAAGAGGATGCGGAGTTCTTCTGGAAGAGAAATTAACTCCTGAAACTTTTTATCAAGTTTTAAATGAATGGCTTTCCAATCCTGAGAAATTGAAGGAGGTTGGAGATAGGGCAAAATCTTTATCTCACCCTGATGCTGCAGGAAAAATTATCTCTGTATTGGAGAAAATTGCAGTTGCAAAGAGCAGAGGATAATTGATATGAATGCGCGGCGAATTCATTTTATCGGAATCAGCGGAATCGGCATGAGCGCTATTGCAAGAGTAATGGCAGGACTCGGCTATCAGATTTCAGGTTCTGATTTAAGAGAAACTCCCATCACCCTTGCTCTCGAAAAAGAAGGTATTACCTTTTACAAAGGACACCTTCAATCCCAGATCCAAAATGCCGATTTAGTGGTTGTTAGTTCTGCAATTCCAGCGGATAATCCCGAAGTTTTAGCTGCCCGGGCAAAAAAAATTCCTGTTTTTCAAAGAGCTGAAATGCTTGGATTTCTTATGAAAGAAAGATTTGGCATCGCAGTTGCTGGAACACATGGCAAAACTACCACTACTTCCATGATTGCTTTGATTCTGGAAAAAGCAGGACTTGATCCTACGGTCGTGATCGGAGGCGAACTAAATGATTTTGGCACTAATGCCAAGCTTGGAAAAGCTCAGTATCTTGTTGCTGAAGCGGATGAAAGCGACGCCTCTCTTCTGCATCTCCTTCCTAAAATAGCTGTTCTTACATCCATTGATGCTGATGTGAACCCAAGCTCAGAGGCTTTTGCTCCTTGTCAATTTGATTATCATAAAACCTTGAAACGTGTAGAAGAAATTTTTTTGGAATTTTTGTCTCGCGTTCCTAAAAATGGCAATGTGGTTCTCTGCTTAGACTCTCCATTCACCCAAAAAATAGCTCCTCAGATTGACGCGCCTGTGATGACTTACGGGATAGAGGAGAAAGCAGATTTAACAGCGCGAAATATTCTATTGAAAGAAACAAAATCTTCGTTTTCTCTTTTATTTAAGGGAGAATTTTTAGGTGAGATAAAACTTGCTGTGCCTGGAAAACATAATATTCTGAATGCTCTTGGCGCCACAGGCGTATCTCTTTCAGTTGGATTGCCTTTTTCTAAAATTGCGCAAGCTCTGGAGTCTTTTCATGGTGTAAAAAGAAGATTTCAAATTGTGGGAAGTCCAAGCAATGTGTTGATAGTGGATGATTATGCCCACAATCCAAGTAAGATTAAGGCTACTTTAAGCGCTGCAAAAAGCGGATGGAATTGCAGAGTCGTCGCTGTTTTTCAGCCCCACCGCTACACTCGCACAAAACTTCTGCAGGAAGAGTTTAGGCACGCTTTTTTAGATGCCGATTTGCTTTATGTTACAGATATCTATCCCGCAGGGGAAGTTCCTATCGCTGGAGTTAACGCAGAAAAATTAGCGCTAGAAATTAAAAAGGCTCACCCTGAGAAAAAGGTCGTTTTTGAGCCCAAACAGGAAAATTTAATTCAGCTCCTTTTAAAAGAAGTGAAGTCAGGGGATATGATTTTGACCCTTGGGGCTGGAGATATCTATAGAATTGGAAATAGGATGCAGGAAATTTTATCGAAAGACGAACAAAATGACCAGTGTTCTGCCAGAGGAATACGAGTGGACAGCAGTCCATCCTTGACGATGAATGCCAAATTGAAAACCGATAGACCTCCTGCGTCTGAAAGAATAAATAATCAGGATTTAGAGGAGAGGTAGATGGTTAGTGTTCTAAAGGGGAAGTTTCTGGAAAATTTGCCTCTTGATCAATATACTACATTTCGAATTGGCGGAAGAGCAGATCTTTTTTTTATCCCAGAAGATGAGGAGGATTTAAAGCAAGGTCTATCTTACTGCTTTGAAAAAAAAATTCCATGGTTTATTTTAGGAAATGGCAGCGATCTTTTGATTTCAGACGACGGAATAGAAGGAATGGTCATTCATTTAGGCCACTCTTATTTCAAAAGAATGACATTTGAACAGAATCGAGTCACTGTGGGGGCAGGGGTTAAGACAGCCGTGCTGCTGAGAGATGCTGTGGAGAAAAGTTTAGGTGGAATTGAGTTTTTAGCAGCTGTCCCAGGAACTATGGGAGGGGCTCTTTACATGAATGCAGGAACTTATTTAGGCGAAATTTCGAGCGTTGTAGAAGAGGTTAGAATTTTAGATGAATCTTTAAACGCAAAATGGCTGTCAAAAGACGATCTGGATTATCGTTACCGCCACAGTTTATTTCAGCAGAAGCCTTGGGTTATTGTCGAGGGCAAGCTTAAACTCTTGAGGGTTGAAAAAAAAACATCGCAATTAAAAGTCCAAGAGATATTAGAGAGACGAAAAAAAACGCAGCCTCTAGGAGTTGCCAGTGCAGGAAGCGCTTTCAAAAATCCCTCTTCTTGTTCTGCATGGAAGTTGATTGATGATTCGGGATTGCGGGGATTTTCCATGGGCGATGCTGCTGTCTCTGATATTCACGCGAATTTTGTCATAAATAAAGGCTCTGCCACAGCAAAGGATGTGCTTAAGCTGATGAGACATATTCAAGAGACAGTTTTGGGAAAAACAGGAATCTTGTTGGAGCCTGAAATTAAGTTGGCGGGAAGGTGGGAAGAAAATTTTTTAGGCTAAAAATGCTCAAACGAAAAATGGAACTGCTCCCAGGAGAGACTTCATGAATTCTAAGCATTATGTGCTAGGAGTATTAATTTCGCTCTTTCTTATCCTGGCAGCCATGCCTTTTTATCAGTATCGAGGAGTTGTCAGTGAATTTAAAAGCCATTCGAGAGACATTTCTGTGTCTTCTGTTATTCCTGAGCATGGTTCCGTTTTGTTTTTTCCTTATTTTTCTATTCAAAAACAGATTTTAAAAAGTTTCCATTCTTTTTCAAAAGCAACACTTTATCCTATCTTAGGGAATGGATTTTATCTCGGCATAGAAACCGTTAACAGAAGGCCTGAAGCCAATCTAGATCAAAACTGGTGTCTGGATTCATCGGGATCTATTTTTAGATGTCAGGAAGACCCCAAGAAACTGCTCAAGATTTCTCTGCCCATGCGGCTTTGGACAAACTCTGAAAAAATTAAATTGTTATTCATGATTAAGGATCTTCAAAATATTTCCTACCTCCAGCTTTCGGGAATACATCTTGATTCGAAAGGGAATTGGAGTTTTTATACCCGAAGTGGAATTAGAGTCAAACTTGGCTCCGCTAGAAATATGAACGAGAAATTGAGGCTCTTGAAACCTATATTCCTGGTGATTCAGCATGAGAAGATGGCTGTAGCTGATGTCAATGTCAGCGTGCCTCAAATGCCTGTGCTGCTGCGTGCAGGCAAGCGGCCCCGCGGATCTGGATTCGTAAAATGAGAAAAAAAATAAAAGACTGGATTCTATTTTTGTCGTTAGGATGTTTCGCTCTTGGCATTTTAATAGCATTTCAATTTAAAGGACAGGAGAAGCAAGGGTTTCCTCTGGCCGCCTACCGTTCAATAGATTTAATCCAAATGCTGCAGAACTCTCAGAAACAAAATATTACTTTGGAAACTCAGATTTCGAAATTGAGAACTCACTTGGCAGAGTATGAAATTTCCAGAACGCAGAAAGGTAACTTAACCCACGAGTTAGGAAAAGAACTTGAGAGAGCGCGCATGGAAGCGGGAATGATAGCGGTTAAAGGACCTGGAATTGAGGTTGTTTTAAATGATTCTATCCAAAAGCCTAAACCTGGAGAAGGAGATTATTTTTATCTTGTTCATGATGTTGACCTGACTGAGTTAACCAATGAACTGTGGGCGGCTGGAGCAGAAGCTATTTCCATCAACAATGAAAGAATTATTGCTGATTCCCCGATTCGATGTGTTGGGCCAACCATACTGGTCAATACGTTCCATGTTTCTCCCCCTTATATCGTGAAAGCGATTGGCGATCCTGATACTCTTGACACAGCATTAAAAATGCAGGGTGGATTCTTAGATGCCATGCAAATTTCGACTGCGCATGGAGTAACGATAAAGATTTCAAGAAAAAAACGACTTATTATTCCCGCTTTTGGAGGAACCCTGACCTTCCATTATGCGTTACCAGCGTTCAATTCAAAGCGAGTTCGTTCTTCTCTTAGAGGAGGATAATGCTTTACCTTTTGACTTCTTTTGCGCTCGGAATTGTTGCAGGTTTTTTTCTGCCATTTTCTATTCCGATCACTTTGGGTAAATATTTATCGGTTGCTGTTTTAGCGGCGCTTGACAGTATTCTGGGAGGAGGTAAAGCTGTATTTAGAAAGAGATTTAATATTTCTTTGTTTGTTTCGGGATTTGTTTCCAATACTTTTCTCGCGTTTTTGTTGACTTATATAGGAGACCGTTTAGGGGTTGAGTTATATCTGGCCGCGATCATTACGTTTGGTGTTAGAATTTTTCAGAACCTTTCTATTTTGAGAGTGTATTTTTTTCAGCGGTTTTCCACAGATCATCAACAAGGATTTTCAAAACCGCCGCTCGAATAAAAACTGAGAGTAGTGTAAATTTTTGTTGGGTAGAAGGGAGGGGTTATGGCGGCATTAGGAAAACATACCATTGTTTCAGGACTGGATATCGGCACATCTAAAGTTACCTGTCTGGTGGGGGAAATTAATCAGGAAAATCATATTGAAATTACGGGTAAAGGAACTAGTTCTTCTCAAGGGGTAAAAAAGGGAATCGTTGTTGACATAGGTGAAACTGTAAAGGCAATTCAGCAGGCAGTTCGCGAAGCAGAAAGAAGTTCGGGCTATAAAATTCACAGTGTGTTTGTTAACGTTACGGGAGAACATATTGCTTCGATCAACAGCCACGGCATTATTACTCTGGCCGATGAGGCGAAAGAAATCACTGAAGAAGACATGCGCCGTTCTGTTGAGGCGGCAAAGA
This sequence comes from bacterium, assembly GCA_021800275.1. Classification (GTDB taxonomy): domain Bacteria; phylum Vulcanimicrobiota; class JABDET01; order JABDET01; family JABDET01; genus JAKAVV01. Next base: position 166,552 of record JAJYZB010000003.1, on the reverse strand, counting down.
TTATCAGCCTGCCGGCAGATCGAGAAGTCATTCATGTCGTTCCTCGTGGATTTGCGGTGGATGGCCAGAATGGGATTAAAAATCCAGTTGGAATGTTAGGCATGAAGCTGGAGGCGAACACCCATATTGTCACGGGCACAGTTACTTTTCTTCATAATCTGACAAAGTGCGTGGAATTGGCGGGACTTGAAATTGAAGACAATGGATTGGTTTTACAGCCTCTGGCATCCAGTCTTTCGGTTTTGAATGAAGCGGAAAAAGAGCTTGGAATTTTGCTTTTAGACATTGGCGGTGGAACCACAGATCTAGCTATATTCCGCCAGAAGCATATTTATCACACTGCTGTCCTGCCAGTGGGTGGAAGCCATATTACGAATGACATTGCTGTCGCTTTCAAACTATCTCCGACAGAAGCGGAAAGAGTAAAAATAGAATTTGGACATGCTGATCCATCGCAAATTACGGAAGATGAGCCTGTTGAAGTTACAACGCTTTCCGGGATCAAGGAGACTATCAGCAGAAAAGCAATTGCGGAAAAAATTGCTCCACGAATTGAAGAGATCTTTTCTCTGGTCAAACCAGAAATGGATAGGGCTTCAAGAGATTTTTCGCTGGCAGGGTTAATTTTAACGGGCGGCACAAGTCAGCTTCCAGGAATTTCTACAGTAGCAAAACAGATTTTAAAACTTTCTGCCCGTTTGGGGTATCCACTTCCTTTAAATGGATCTGTTAATGATGCCATTCATAATCCGCAGTATTCTACAGGCGTGGGACTGCTTGTTTATGCGGGGAAAAATTTAACTCACCAGAAAGTCTATCGAAAAAGAGAGGCTTTTATGGCGCGAGTTTTTAGAAATTTATTTAGAGATTTTTTTTGAGCGTGGACACGAGAGAAAAAAATTTTGCTGCCCAATAACAGGGGATTTTTTTGGGGACTCACGGTAAGATAATAAGGAGGGATTGATTCGTGGAAAAAGAGGATAAAAAAGAAAGCGTACATCCATTTGCTGGAATTAAAGTGGTGGGAGTTGGAGGGGCAGGGTGCAATGCAGTAACCAGAATGGTGGAATCTGGACTTAATGGGGTGGAATTTGTTGCTGTCAATACTGATGCTCAAGCACTTTTTTTATGTAATGTTGATAAAAGGGTGCATATTGGAGGGAATCTAACGAGAGGACTTGGAGCAGGGGCTAACAGCGATATTGGAAAACAGGCTTGTGAAGAGAATTCTGAGGAGATTTTAAGGGCGCTTGAGGGTTCTGATATGGTGTTTATCACAGCAGGCATGGGAGGGGGAACAGGAACAGGAGCGGCTCCAGTTGTTGCGGATCTGGCGAAACAGTCGGGAGCTTTGACAGTGGCTGTTGTCACAAAACCATTTACTTTTGAAGGAAAAATTAGAATGGCTGCGGCTGAGAAAGGAACTCAGGAATTAGAACAGAAAGTAGATGCCTTAATTACTATCCCTAATGATAGGTTGCTGCAAATTGTAGAAAGGCGAACTCCTCTGGTAGATGCCTTTAAAGCTGCAGATGATATTTTAAGACAAGGCGTTCAAGGCATTTCCGATTTGATCACAAAACCTGGTTTAATTAATCTTGATTTTGCAGATGTGCAGGCAATTATGAGCAGCGCAGGTTCTGCTTTGATGGGGATTGGAAGAGGCACAGGAGAACATAGAGCTCAAGAGGCTGCTAAAAGCGCGATTGCCAGTCCTCTCCTTGAAACCAGTATTGAGGGAGCAAAAGGCGTCCTTTTCAGTGTGGCTGGAGGAACTGATTTGACCTTGACAGAAGTGAATGAGGCGGCTGAAGTGATTTCTCCTGTCGTGGATCCGGATGCAAAGATTATTTTTGGAACAGTCATTGATGAAAAACTTCAAGGAGAAATTGTGGTAACCGTTATTGCCACAGGGTTTGGGTCAAGGAATCTTTCTTTTGCTAATCGGGGAATTTTTGATTCCTCAGACGCTGAAATCAAATCTGTGGAAGTAAAACCTTTTCTGGCAGATCTGGATATTCCCGCTTTCTTAAGAAGAAGGTAGAAAGAGGAGTTTTAGGCAGTAGGGTAGAAGACTCATTTTACCCTTATGAAAAGAGCAGCTTTTCTTATAATCTCTATCTTTTCTATTTTGAGAGTGGCTACTGCTTCTCCCTTTCACAGCTTGAAAAGGAGCCCATTAGATTATTCTATCCTTTTGCAAAAAAACAGTCATGTTGTGCTTTTTGAGCCTTCTAAGCTCAGCAGCAAGTTTTCGCTTAAAAAAGGGGTATTCCGCAGGGGTTCGTTTTATCATCCACTTTCTCTGTTCCAAAGGGTTTTTTTATGGGGGAAAACTTTTTATTCTCGAAACTCTAGCTCAAAATTTAAATCTACTCGTAAAGAGAGCGCCCTGGGGGTTTATTATCCGCTGGATTCGAAATTCTTGTTAAATGGGAAATATGTTGTGTTGAATACCAAGAGAGTTGGGAACATCTATCAGGAGATGAATTTCCCTCTCTTAAGAGCTGAATACTGGTTTAACGCGAGAACCAGGATATCAATTAGTTATAAGAATGTGCAAACAGGACCGGGTGATTATTCCGGGCCACAGCAGCACACAACGGCAAAATTAAGGATTAATTTTTAGTTTTTTGTTTTCGACTGACATCCAGGACTCAATCCACTGTTTTTTTTAATAAACTTCCAACTGTTTCAACGAGTTCAGCAGGATCATAAGGCTTCATAAAAAATTCTCTGACTCCATAACCATTTAGTTTTAAAATATCGTACTCACTTCCAAATGTTCCACTGGTAACGATCACTGGAATTTCTGAGAATTCAGGCACATTTTTTAAATCTTTTAAAAAACTCAATCCATCCATTTCTGGAAGCCAGAGATCTAGAATAATCAGATCGATTTTTTCATCTAGCAAGTAATGAAGAGCATCTGATGGGTTGTCTGCGCATACTACCAAATAATTTCTTGACACGAGAGATGATTTTATAATTGCCTGGTGGTCTGCGTTGTCTTCAATGACCAGAACCTTCTTTTTCATCAGTCCCCACGTTTTTTCAGCGACTTCCAACAAGGGAGAGTTGGACTGATGATGAGGCTTTTTTCGAGGCAGGCAGTTTTAAAGTAAAAGTGCTTCCAATCGCTTCCTGGCTCTCTACCACAATTCTTCCATTGATTTTGTCGGTCAATTTTTTGACAATATATAGCCCAAGACCAGTTGTTGAACCTTGTTTTTTTATTTTCGAAAATTTTTCGAATAAATATTCTTTTTCTTCTGCTCTAATACCAGGACCTGAATCGGAAATGGAAATAACTACTTCTTGTGCTTTTTCAAAAGCGGTAATTTTAACAGCCTCACCTGAGCGGCTGAACTTAATTGCATTGGAAACCAGATTGGTTAAAATTTCGTGAAGTTTATCCTTGTCTGAGTCTGCCCAGAGGTTGTCTTTTGCCTCAACCGATAAAGATAAATTTTTCCCTTTTGCCAAAGCTAAAAGGTTTTCCGCCACTTCTTCCAGAACCATTTTTATTTTTACGGGCTCAGAGATGACAGGCACTTTCCCGTCTCCCAATCGCGCTGTTTCAAGTAAATTGTTAATTAATAGTAGCATCCCTTTCCCTGATCGAATTAATGCCGTCAAAAATTTTTGTCTGTCTTCCTCGGAAACACATAATTTGGGGTTCTGCAGCAAACCCGCATATCCCAGTATTGAAGAAAGAGGAGAACGCAGGTCATGAGTAATCATGGCAATCATCTCTTCGCGCAGTTTTTCTATTTCTTTTTGAGCGGTCATGTCCTTTACCGTAATAATGATCTGCTCCGTGTTCTTTTTGTCCGGGCTTTTTAATGTAGAAACGCTGACAGCTGCTGGAAATTCTTTTCCCCCTGAGACTTCAGCGTCAATTTCTAAAAAACTTAGAGATTGATCTCCATTAAACGAAAAGAAATTTACCGCTTGACGCGGCTCTGAGCTGCTGCTCCCTTCCATTGTTCCCTGTTCAAAGCCCACCAATTTACCCGTTGAATAGAATGTCAGGACATCTTCATAGGGTTTACCCAAAACGTCTTCTTTTTTCAATTCTGTCAATTTTTCCATTGACTCGTTCCAGAAATTAATTCTCCCTACCTCGTCAAGAGTAAAAATTCCATCAGGAGCTCCTCTTAAAACAGCTTCGAATTTTCCTTTTTCAAGTCGAAGCGAATTTGATAAATCTTGATAAATTCTGGATAAGTATTTCAACTCTTCTTCGCGATCATTTTCTTTTTGAGAAGAAGCGGTGGGCTGTGTTTTCCACAGCCCGGATATAAACACTCCAATTCTCCATGCAGCGAAAAGAATCACCCACTGCATCCACCAGGTTGGTTTTATTTTTACGAAAATAAAGGGTGGATGAGAATGAATAAGATAAAGCTCCCACAGATAACCCAAAATGGCAGCCAGGAGACCAATTAGAAAAACTCTTTTTTGCCTTTTCATGTCTCTACCGCGTTTAGGATCGGTATAGTAAAACAAAAAGTGCTTCCTTTCCCTAATATACTTTCAACCCAAATTGCCCCTCCATGCGCTTCTATAATGTGTTTTGCAATAGATAAACCTAACCCCCTTCCTCCTGTTCGAGTTGAACGATCGGTCTCTACTCTGTAAAATCTCTCGAAAACCCTTTCTCTTTCTTCTTCAGGAATTCCAGGTCCAGTATCTCTCACAGAAACTTTTAAAAAGCCATCATCTTGTTCACACGAAACTTGAATTTTTCCACCTGGAGGAGTATATTTTATGGCATTATCCATCAAATTAATTAAGACCTGCTCTAACCGATCTTCGTCCCCATTGACTTCAGGGAGATCTTTGCGCAGATTAAAAGAGAGGGAAATTTGTTTTTTCTCTGCATAATCTTCCAGGAAGTCCCCTGCTTCCTGAACTAACTGTCCAAGGTCGATAAGATGCTGATTCATTCGAGTTTTTTTGGATTCCATCATGCTGAGGTCTAAAAGATCTCGAATTAAACGATTTAAGCGTTCTGTTTCTTCGTAGATAATTCCTAGAAATTTTTTTGACATCTCAGGATCAGCAGAAGCTCCGTCCATTAGAGTTTCGACATAGCCTTTAATACAGGTTAGAGGTGTGCGAAGTTCATGGGAAATATTAGAGACAAATTGAGCCATCACTTCTTCCAGGCGACACCTCAAAGCAGCTTCTCTCTGAGCTTCGTAAATTAATCGGTCCACACTGATAAGAGGATCTGAAGAGATGAAAGTATGTCCAACATGAATCACAATTTTTTCTTTCACAGAGTGCTTTATGACCCAACTGGCTGTTCTCAGTTCTAATTTTTTGCTGATTCGATAGGAGACCAGTTTTAAATCGGCAAGGGAAAGATCCTCTTTGTGCCTGGGAGTTGAAAAAAGGAAAAGAATAAATGATTCGTTTCCAGGTCCTGTGACACAAACCAGATCTTCTTCTCTAAAAAGTTTTCCTTTTATTTCCTGGAAGGTCTTCCCAATTTGTTCTAAAAGCTCTTTGCAATTTTCTTTTCCATACAGTTCTTCCAGTTCTCTAAATCCTGCAACTTCGAAGTACAAAAATCCAATTCGAGTTAACTTCAACAGGCTTTTTTCGACACTTGAATAAATAGAGGTTAAGAATGGAAGGCCTGTTGTAGGATCCGTTAAAAAGGGCAGCTCCATCAACATTTAGCCTTCTTCGTCATATTGAAATTTATACCCTATTCCATGGACAGTTTTTAAATATTTAGGAAGAGATGGATCTTCCTCTATTTTCTGGCGAATGCGCCGAACATGAACGTCAACTGTTCTTGTATCTCCGAGATAATCATATCCCCAAAGCTGTTCAAGAAGAAAGTCGCGGGTGAATACTTTTCCTCGATTGGTAGCAAGAAGTTTCAGCAGCTCAAACTCTTTTGGCTTTAACTCCACTTTTTCTCCCTTTACCAGAACTTCGTGCCTCACCAGATTCATGGAAATCTCTTTAACCGTAATCTCTTCCTGCTCCTCAGGGCGGATGCTGGTTCTTCTTAAAATAGCCTTTACTCTAGCTATTAACTCGCGAGGGCTGAAGGGCTTTGTTACGTAATCATCAGCGCCTAGTTCAAGCCCTAAAATTTTGTCAATTTCTTCTCCTTTTGCTGTCGCCATTAAAATGGGAATTTTGCTTTCTTTTCGAATTTGGCGGCAGACCTCAAGCCCCCCCTGCCCTGGAAGCATAATGTCCAGAATCACAAGATCGGGTTTCTCATCTTTCGCCAGCTTAACAGCTTCAATCCCATCAAAAGCGGTTACCACATCATAACCTTCCTTCTCTAGATTGAATTTTAGAAGTTCGACTATATTTCTTTCATCATCTACTACTAATACTTTTTCTTTTGCCACTCGCTCACCGCCTTCTAGGCTCCTGTGGAGCCATTATTCTTAATCATTAGTTTTTGCCTGGGATCTGTATAACCCCTGCCATTCGCCCTGTTTTCCCTTTATCTCTCCGATGCGAGAAAAAGAAGACAGAAGAGCAGGAAGTGCAGAGGTCAGCGCGATCAATTTTACTGGCATTCACCCCTTTCTTTAAAAGAGTTTGAAAATTGCACTCCCACAAATCCAAGTGAATTCTTTCTTCTTTCTGCACTAAAACCTTTTTCCCAAATTTGCGCTGAAAGGGTTCCCACACATCTGATTGTACTTCAAAGCAGCATGGACCGATGGATGGACCGATACAGGCTGTTAAATCAGAAAGATTAGAATTGAAAACTGTTTTCATGCTCTCAAGAGACCGATTCAATATGTCCTGCAGAGTGGAGCGCCATCCAGCATGAACAAGCCCTCCTGCCCAATGAACTGGATCCCATAAAAAAATTGGAACACAGTCAGCAAAGAACATTGCCAGAGAGAGTTCTGGAATATCTGAAATAATCGCATCTGCCTCAGGAAGGTCAGGCTCTTTTGGAATGACATCTCCTTTTCTCAGAGCGAGAACGTGGTTTCCATGGACCTGCCATGCCAGGGAAAATAGTTCAACTTTTTGCTCGGCTTCCACAATTTCCCGATTTTTTCGAACGTTCTCAGCGCTGTCCCCTGTTGTTAAGCCCAAATTTAAACTATCATAAGGAGGTTCGCTAACCCCCCCAAGTCTCATCGTAAAAAAATTTAGAACCCCCTTCTCAGCTAAAAGAGAAGACTTCCAAACGTTGATCATCCCCACTATCCTATACTATACCTTATTATCTGTAAAATGGCAAGACCCCTTCAAGAAAAATTATGAGAACCAGAAAAAAAGAATGCTTGCAGACGCCATTCCCGCGGTTTCCGATCTCAAAATTTGGTCGCCTAAAGAGACCAGAGGAAGTCCAGTTTGAAATGCTTCATCTGCTTCCTTTTGGGAGAATCCGCCTTCAGGACCAATAAAAAGAGAAACCTCCACGTTTTTTCGTGGAAAGGAAAAGATCTGCTGCAGCGCCGATTTTAAGGGTTTAATCTCTGAGCTTTCCCCCAGAGGGCTGGTCCCGCAGTGCAGAAAAAAAGGATGCCCAGAATAATTTTGAAGCGCTTTCTCAAAAGAAATAGGGGAAAAAATTTCAGGAAGAAAACTTCTGCCTGACTGTTCGCAGGCGCTCTGGGCAATACTGTTCCAGCGGCTTAATTTTTTGTCAAATCCATTTTTTTCTTCTAGTTCTGTGTACTTCGTAAGCATTGGTATGAAAGCATGAACACCTAATTCTGTTCCTTTTTCTAAAAGCCATTCCCACCGTTCTTTCTTAATCATCGCCTGGTAAAGATAAACCCGCGGCTCGGGCAGAGGTTTTCCATCAAAAACAGAAACGATTACAGCTTCTCTCTGTTTTGGACTCGAATCCAGGAGTTTAACCTGATACTCTTTTCCTGTTCCATCAAACACAGTTATCAAGTCCCCAACAGATTTGCGCAGAACTTTAATCGCATGGTTGAAAACAGACTCGCTCAGAAAGATTCGACCCCCTTGGATTTGAGGAGGTGGAATAAAAAACCGATTTAATCTCACGAGACTGCTCTATGTACAGCCTTGTCCAGAATCTCTGCCATATCAGATGGACTTCTTTTAAAGTTTTGCCTTGTGTTTACCAGCATCTGAAAATTTTTGATATTGGAAAATATTCTCCTTGCTCGTGGAAAATCATTGAAGGAATTGAGAGGGTTTAAAGGAAAAAAACTCATGCCAGAAAAGCATCTGCCCTCCCATTACGGCTTAAATGTTAAGATGCGAGTTGATGAATTAAGTATACGGGCAGACTGCGGCATTGAAAATCCAACCTTGATCATCCCTACCGTGATCGAGGCTAACTTCACTAATAACCCCCAAGGGCAGAAGCACTTTGCCATCCTTGCTGTTCAGTCTCAAATTTATATCCTAAACTACTCCAACAGGATTGCCGATAACCTCTTTAAATTTGAGCCATGCGAAGCACACGAAAACTTTTCACAGACATCTCTGAATCGGGCAAGGACTTTCCGAATTTGATTTGAACTCTTGACTTTAGCAAGGAAGTAAGGTATCCTTAATGTAAGGAGATGTACTAAATATGCTGGTAAAACGAACATCTAAAAATCAATTCACTCTGCCAAAGGAGATTTCAGACGCTTTCAAAGATACAGACTACTTTAATGTTAAACGAGAATTGAATAAGATTATTCTAGAGCCCGTCAAAATCGTCTCATCAGAAGCAGTGATTGAAAAGGTGAGAGGCAAAATGAAAAAACTTGGCATTACTGAAGAAGATGTAAATCATGCGATTCGATGGGCAAGAAAGAAAAGACACGCGTAGTCCTGGATACAAACATTATAATTTCTGCCCTGCTTTTTAGAGGCTCACTCTCAGAAATTATTCAGTGGTGGAAAACAAATAAACTTACTCCTCTAATTTCCAGAGAAACATTTGATGAGTTAACAAGAACTCTTTCGTATCCTAAATTTTCTCTTACAGAAGAAGAAATAAAAAGTATTATTGCAGAAGAGATTCTGCCTTACTTTGAAATTACTAAAATTAAGAAGAAGACAAAGATTGAATGCCGCGATTCTGACGATGCAAAATTTATTCAGTGCGCAATTTCAGGAAAGGCAAAGTTTGTTATTAGCGGGGACAAAGATTTATGTTCTATGGGAAGTTGGGGCTCCATTCAAATTGTGAGTTGGGCAGATTTTTTAAAAATAACTACAATGGAATGACCTTTAAACTGTCAAGAATTAGCGCTGATTTTAAAGTTTTGCCTGTATTTGCAACCATTTAAAAATTTTTGATATTTAAAAATATTCTCCTTGATCCTGAGGAAGCACATTGATGGGATTGAGAGGATTTAGAAGAATGCTGCCGGACTTATCTGCAGCATCTAAGTCATAGACAGGATGTTTTATTGCCCTTTACAGGAAAACAGTCTTAAAAACAGAAGCAGAATCAGGCAAAATGGGCGAACAATTTATAGGTCCACGAGGAACGAATGATCTTTTTCCGCCTGAAACTCAAAAATGGGTTTTTGTGGAAGAAATAATCAGAAGAAAGGCTGAATCTTTTGGATTTCAAGAGATTCGCACCCCTATTTTTGAACACACAGAGCTGTTTTCAAGAGGGATTGGTGAGGGAACCGATATTGCCGCTAAAGAGATGTACACCTTTATAGATAAAGGAGGGAGAAGCATCACGCTTCGCCCTGAATTAACGGCTCCTGCTGTTCGAGCTTATCTGCAAAACTTTCCCATGCCTGGAACCAGAATCCAGGACGGCCGCAAAATTCTCCAGGGCAGTCCCCCATTTGTGAAATGGTGCTATTTTGGACCTGCTTTTCGGTACGAAAGACCGCAGAGTGGCAGGTACAGACAATTTCATCAGTTTGGAGTTGAAGCCATTGGCTCTAAACACCCCGATCTAGATATTGAAGTGATCCAGTTTGCTCTTCAAGTTTTTAAATCTTTTTTTCTTGAAAATCTGGAAGTAAAGTTAAATTCTATTGGATGTTCAAGCTGCAGACCCTCTTACCGAGAAGTTTTAAGAAAACACTTTTACGATCATCTGGAGCAGTTGTGTGAAGACTGCAAAACCCACCGCTATGAGAAAAATCCACTTCGAATTCTGGACTGCAAGTCTCAAAAATGCGCGCCTTTTATTTTAGGATCTCCTATTCCAATAGATTATCTGTGTGAAGAATGTAAAACCCATTTTAATGCTGTCCAACATAGATTAAAAGAACTTCAAGTTCCCTATTCTCTTGATCCCCGCCTTGTTCGAGGGCTGGATTACTATACGAAAACCGTTTTCGAAGTTATTTCAGGCTCTTTAGGCGCTCAAAATTCAGTTTGTGGTGGGGGAAGATATGATGATCTGATCGAAACCCTTGGGGGTCCCTCTGTTCCTGCAGTTGGATTTGCAGCAGGAATGGAAAGACTGATGCTGCTGATCCAAGACAATCTCCCGGGATTTAAAAAAGCTCCTCTTCTTTATGCGGTTCCATTAGGAGAAAAAGCGGAAGACTTCATGGTTCCCCTTATTTTTAGATTAAGAGAAGAAGCGGAGATGAAAAAGATCAGACTTCATATAGAAAGAGATTATCAAGGAAAGAATTTAAGCGCGCAGTTAAAAGAAGCCAGCAGACTGAGAGCAGATTTTGCTGTTATTCTGGGTGAAAATGAACTAAACGAGAAGAAGTTAATTTTAAAAAATTTAAACACACGCAAACAAGAAGATCTGCCTTTGAATTCTATAGAAAACTCACAGGAAAACTTAAAAAATATTTCGAACCAAATTTTGGAGAAAATTACAGTATTTTTGGAGGAAATCAAGACATTCGAGAAAAAATTTGACCCAGTTTTGGAACTCAAGGAAAAAATTAACCATGGAAAATAACCCCCTTATTCCAACCGATCTGATTCTAGATTTTTTGAACCTGGCTAAAGAGCATAATCTAGAGGAGTTAACCATTAACGCTCCTGAAGGGGATTTCTATGTTTCAAGAGCAGAAACAGTTTATCCCTCTGCCCAACCCATAGAAATAATCCATTCCTCTCCTATCCCGCTGCAGAAACCGCAGTCAGATGACAACAAGCTTTTTAAAGTTATTTCTCCATTAGTAGGAGTTTTTTATAGAGGCTCATCGCCAGGTTCAAAACCTTTTGTAGAGGCTGGCGACACAGTTGCTCCAGGCGAACCACTGTGCATTATTGAAGCGATGAAAGTTATGAATGAAGTGGTATCTGATGCAGCAGGAGTCATAGAGTCTGTCATGGTGGAAAATGGTCGAGTGGTTGAAGTCGGAGAAATTCTGTTTTTAATTCGGAAAAACAGTTAAATGGAGCCTCTTGGTTTTGATGGAGTACATCGTTATTCCCTGCATGATCGTAAAAGCAAGGTAAGCAGGGATTATTTCGGGAAAGTTTTCTCTAAAGGAGATTCTTTCAAGAGCTTTCTCAATTCCATTCCTGATATCTTAGCAGGTAAGGATTTGCGTCAAATTGTGAAATCCCTGACTTCAGCGCGAGCTCAAAAAAAACTGATTCTATGGGGTATTGGATCTCATGCCATTAAAGTTGGGTTAAATCCGATTCTCATTGATTTAATGAAAGAAGGATTTGTTTCAGGAATTTTGTTAAACGGCGCTGGGGTCATTCACGATGTTGAACTTGCTTTGTCAGGAAAAACATCTGAAGAGGTTTCTTCTGCTCTTCATGACAGAAACTTTGGAATGGCAGAAGAAACAGGTAAATTTGTGAATCATGCTGCGGAAAAAGCATATCGAGAAAAAAAAGGATTTGGAGAAACTCTTGGTAGGATTTTAGTTGACACAAATCCTCCATATCTGTCAGATAGTCTCCTGGGTCAGGCTTTCCTGCTGAAAATTCCAGTTACTGTTCATGTGACCATTGGAGCAGATATTGTTCATATTCATCCCGAAGCCAGTGGGGAAGCTATCGGGTTCGCCAGTTTTCGAGATTTTCAAATTTTATGTCGACTGATTTCTGCCCTTGGAGAAGGTTCTGTCTTATTTAATATCGGTTCAGCAGTTGTTCTTCCGGTTGTTCTAGAAAAAGCTATTGCTGTTTGTCGAAACTTGGGGCATCCTGTTGAAAAATTCATCGGAGTAAACTTCGATTTTCTGCAGCATTATCGCTCCAGTTTGTATCCGGTCAAAAGAGCTAAAGAGCTGGGTGGAGAAGGGTATCAGATTATTGGACACCATGAAATTTTAATTCCTCTGCTGGCAGCTGCTTTGAAAGAAGAAGCTTAATCTAGATTCAGTGGAAGATTCCCATTGGTAAGAGTTCCTACCAGAAGAAGCTTCTCAGTATGCTGCCACAGATGGCGGTCAAGGCCAGGTTCTTCAACAGAACTAAATTTTTCTCGAGTCTTTTTTTTCAATGCCGAGGCTTTTCTTAAAGATTCTCCGGCTTGAATAGGGCTGCCTGAATATTGAAGGGTAATTCCACTATTTTTCCATGCTGAAGAGTAGTTCGGGGAAATTTCCAGAGCTTTTTGGTAACTGATTAAAGCCTGGGCATAATCTTTCATTTTGAACTGAGAGTTTCCCATCATTAAAAAACTTTCCTCAGATCTTGGATCAAAGGAAATCGCCTGTTTAAAACTTTTTACCGCTTTTTCATAACTTCCAAGATCATGCAAAATACAGCCCAAGAAAAAATCTAAGGGCTCTTTCAAGGGGGAAGACAAGCGGTAACGAGACAAAAAGTCTCCCGCATCTTCCACTCTCCCTTTTAAATAAAAAAGAATACCGAGATAAGTGCCAATCATTGGTTCGTGTTTCGGTGATAGGGCTAAAGCTCGGTCAAAAAAGTACCTTCCTCTATCCAGAAGCTCCTGTCCTAAAAAATAGATCCTGCCTAAATTAAAAAAAACCAGGGGACTGCTGCTCCCTAGTTCAAAGGCTTTAATAAGATGTTTGAATCCAAGTTCTAAGCGATTAGAGAAATAATAGAAATTGCCCAGCTTTTCGTAAGGAAGGGGGTTTTCTGGAGCAAGGCTTAATGCTTCCTCATAATATTCTTGGGCAAGGGTGTAATGTTTTCGTAGAAACGCCAGATCTCCCCTTTCAATGAAGGAAGCCCAGTTTTCAGAAAACATTCCTACTGTGTCAATGATTCAATCCTTTCTCTGGTTCGAGACATTTTTTCGCTCAACTGTTTTTCTTTTTCTTGAGCCGCTTGAACGATTTCTTTTTTTGCTTTTTCAGAAAATTCAGGGTTCATAAGGCGATTTCGAACTTGGTTCAGTTCTCTGCAGCTCTGATCATATTCTTCTTTTAACCGAGACAATTCAGCGTTCAGGTCAACAACACCTTCTAAGAGCAAATAAACAGAAGCTCCTGGGATCTGGCATGAAAAAGCTTTTTGAGGAATTTTTTCACTCTCAGGCTGGATTTTTAGTTCAGATGCCTGGGTGAAAGCTTTTAGTTCTTGCCGCATTTTTTCAAAAATCTGTAGATCGCTGGCGCGTATGATGATTGGAGTCTCTTGCTTAGCTGAAATTCCAGATTCTGCCCTCATATTCCGAACTCCTTTCACTGTTTCCATGAAGAGTTCCATCTGAGAGATAGAGGAGGAAAAATTGTTTCTCGAAGCATTAAAGTTTTGCAAAATATCCTTAATTTGAAGGGCTGGCCATGTTTCGTGAATCATCAGTCCTGATGGATTGAAATTCTCCCAAATTTCTTCTGTCAAAAAAGGCATAAAAGGATGCAGGAGCTTTAAGGCGCTGGATAAGACGAAATATAGGATTCCTCGGACTGCTGTCAGGCGACTTTCGCCTGCCGCAGTCCCTGCCATTTCCTTTTGGGTTTGGAAACCCAGCTTGCTCAATTCCACATACCAATCGCAGAAATCATCCCAGAAGAAATCATAAAGCTGAAATGCCGCTGCAGGAAAATCAAACTGCTCGAGCTGTTTTTCGATCCGAGCAGCAGCATCAAATAATTTAAAAAGGATCCAATGGTCATAAAATTTAAGCGTCGAATTTTCTATTTTAGGTTGAATTTGAGAAAGAAAATCATCCGACAAGTTCGTTCGAACAAATCGGGAGGCATTCCAGACTTTGTTCGCGAAATTTCGAGCCTGTTGAATTCGTTCTTCACTGAAGCGAACATCCTGCCCCTGGGACATTAAAATCATTCCAAATCGAGTCGCATCAGCTCCATACTTTTGGATTAAATCCAGAGGATCAACCCCTGTTCCTTTGGATTTAGACATCCGTTTCCCTTCCCGATCTAGAATGGTGGCGTGAATATAGACGTCAGAAAAAGGGATCTTCCCCTTAAATTCCAATCCCATCATGATCATTCTGGCGACCCAGAGGTTAATGATATCTCTTCCTGTGCTTAAGACTTGAGTTGGATAAAAATCACGCAGATCGTTTGTTTCTTCTGGCCATCCCATAGTGCTGAGGGGCCAAAGAGCAGATGAAAACCAGGTGTCTAAAACATCTTGATCTTGAGTCAGATCTGTTCCCCCGCAGTCAGGACATTTTTCAGGTTTATCTTTTTGAACAATTGGGTCTGCATCAGGTGAAATTTGATAGGGATCTTTTAGATCTCCCTGAATCAATCCACCAAACCTTTGAATTTGACTCTTTTTTCCACGATGACAGTTCATGTTTCTGCAGTACCAGGCAGGGATCCGATGCCCCCACCAGAGTTGGCGGGAAATGCACCAATCTTTAATATTTTCCATCCAGTCCAAATAGAGTTTAGAAAACCGCTCAGGATGAAATCGAACTTTTCCCTGTTTCACCACTTCAACAGCAGGGGCGGCTAACTCTTTCATCTTCATGAACCACTGGATGCTCAAATAGGGTTCAATGATGGTTCCGCAGCGGGCGCATCTGCCCGGACTTGTGCCCCAGGGCTCTTCTTTTACCCAATATCCTTTTTCTTTTAAATCTTTTACAATCTCTTCTCTGCATTTGAAGCGATCTATTCCATCATACTTGTCATAATTTCTTTTCTCTTTAAAAGGAGGAATTTCTTTCCCTTCTGCTCGGGCTTCCAGTTGGGCTTTCTTTTCTTCCAATCTTCCTTCTTCTTCCAGAATTTGGTTTGTGGTCATATTTCCATTCAATCCTATGACTACAATTGGTTTTAAACCATGACGTTCTCCAACCTCAAAATCATTCGGATCATGGGCAGGAGTAATTTTAACGGCTCCTGTTCCGACCATTGGATCAGCCCATTCATCCGCAATAATCTTCAATTTTCTGCCAATAATAGGAAGAATAGCTTCTTGCCCGATCAAATGTTTATAGCGTGGATCTTTAGGATGAACCGCAACTGCCATATCTGCCAGAATAGTTTCAGGACGAGTGGTGGCAATCACAACTGCTGTCATGTTCCCCTCACTGTCAAAAAGGTGTTGGTTGAGGGACTGGTCAAATCCTGGAACGCTGGTTAGTTCATTAACCTGTTCAGAGTTAGAAAAATCAAATTTTTTTTTCCCATAAGGAACAGGATGGGGAAGCGGATACTTTAAATAATACAGGGTTCCAACTTCTGCCTGATGTTCAACTTCCAGATCTGAAAGAGCGGTTAAACATCGAACACACCAGTTCACCATTCGATGTCCGCGGTAAATCAGCCCTTTTTTATATAATCTTACAAAAGCCTCTTGAACCGCTTTTGATCGTTTTTCATCCATGGTAAAAGAGTTCCGATCCCAGTCACAGCTCACTCCCAATTTCTTCAATTGTCCTTCAATAATGCCGCCGTACTGTTTTTTCCATTCCCAGACTCTCTCGATAAATTTTTCCCTCCCTAACTGATATCGAGTTTTCCCTTCTTTTTTTAGCTCTTTTTCTACTACGACCTGAGTCGCAATTCCCGCATGATCTGTTCCAGGGAACCAGCAGACAGAGTATCCTTTCATTCTCTTCCAGCGGATCAAAATATCTTGAATCGTATTGTTTAACGCATGTCCCATGTGAAGTGAACCAGTAATATTGGGTGGAGGGATAACAATAGAAAAAGCTCCATTTTTTGTGTCAAAACGGGGTGAAAAAGCTTTTTTCCCCATCCAGATTTGATACCATTTCTCTTCTACATTTTGCGGTTTATAAACAGTGTCCATGGTTGTTAATAATATGATTCTATCTCTTTTCTCCTTTCAGAAAGTTTATCGTCAGAAAGACTTAGATGGAATTGTTTCAAATCAACTCTTTCCTGCATGATTTTAACAAATACTTCCACAACACGGGGACTGAACTGTTTTCCCGATTCCTGTTTAATTATTTCCAGTGCTTCTGCAGAGTTTAAGCCTTTGTGATAAGGGCGATTAGCTGTCATGGCATCAAAAGTATCGGCAACAGAAATAATTTGAGACCCCAGTGGAATTTGCTCTCCACTCAGTTTGTCAGGATAACCTTTCCCATCCCATCGTTCATGATGATGCAGAATAAAAGGCGCAATTTCTTGAAAAAGGCTGATCTCTTTTATCATGTTGGCTCCTCTATTAGGGTGTTCTTGCATGATTGCAACTTCTTCAGGAGTTAATTTTCCTTCTTTGGTTAAAATAAGATCTGGAATTGCGATTTTTCCGACATCATGCAGGATTGCGCCTATTTCAATCCGTTCAATTTCTTCTTTGGGGATGCTCATTTTTCGCGCTATATCAGAAGCCCATTTAGCCACACTTTTAGAATGTAGGACATGGGTGTAATGATGTTTTTGATTGATCGCTGCCGCGAAGGCTTCGATGGTTTCTTTAAAATAGGTTTTCTGCTTTTCAATCATTTGAGCATTCTCCAGGGCAATCGCAGTTTGACCTGCCAGTACGGTTAAGAGTTCCATTTGTTCCTGGGTGAAACCAGTTCGATCAAAACTGTTTAACACTCCTAGAACTCCACTTACTTTCCCAGAGGGGGTTTTCAAAGGTACAACCATTAAGTCTCGAATCATTTGGATGTTTTTTAAAAGCAGCAGAGAATCCAAAATGGGATGATTTGGCATGTTTAGAGATTCTACAAGAGGTTCTCCTTTTTGAATTACTTTCCCGAAAGGGGGTTCTCCAATTTGAGAAATAAATGCCTCTTCAGTAGGCTTTAGAAGGGCGTTTTGGTGAACAACAACGATTTGCTCTCCTTGAAGAAGCATTAAAAAACTGGCCTCTGCTTTAAATTCTTCTTTGCTGCGCACAACTGTTAACTCAAATAGCTTTTCAACATCAAGTGTATTTGTAATATGTCCCATAATTTCGTATAAAGTGGACTGCTGCCTTATTTTGTCATAGAGTTTTGTTGTGGTTTCTTCTTTCTCTCCCGTAATTTGTTTTATGCGGCGGTGGTGCTCAACCATAGAAAGGTTGGATTTTCTACTTTCTGGGTCCGCAGCTTCTAGAAATGGAGCTTCATGCTGTTGATTCAAGGAATAACCGGCAGTTAAAACGATACAGGTAATGAGAAGTTGAATAAAAAAATAAGGAGCTGGTTCAGAACTGACGACAGGGTGAATTTGAAGGTAAATTTCAAAAAAACTGATTGTCAGCAGCGAAACCATCAGCTTCCAGGTTTTTGAGTCAAGAGTCATAAAAAAAGCAGGCACAATGAACAGCCAGTCTGCCGCTATACTTTCAGCTCGAGCGGTCCAGCACAAAGAAAAGATCCAGAAGAAATCCATAAGACAAAAAACAAAAGGTAGATCAGGAATAGAAACAATGAAAAGAAGAGCTGCGGCCAGAATTCCATAAATTGCAAAAGCAGCAGTAAAAATTAGGTATGGGTAAGGATGATAGAACTCAAAAATAAAGGCTGAAATTAAGACAATAAACCATCTTAAGGCAAAAAACTTAAGTTCTTTTTGTTGGCTCATTTTGTCTAAGCTGAAGCTTTTTCTTCAAAAATCAGCTCGGGCTCAGCTTTTTTCTGGATGCAGTCCGAAGTAACAACACATTTTTTTACATTATTCAATGAAGGGAGGTCAAACATGATGTTCATCATAACTTCTTCGATAATGCTTCTTAGAGCTCTAGCTCCTGTTTTTCGTTTTTGGGCTTCTTTTGCCACTGCTGTCAAAGCGTCAGGAGAAAAATACAATTCCACTCCATCCATGAAAAATATCTTTTGGTACTGCTTTACCAGCGCATTTCTAGGTTCTATCAAAATTTTCCTCAAAGCTATTTCATCCAGAGCGTCCAGAGTTGCCACAATAGGAAGCCTGCCAATAAATTCAGGGATTAAACCAAATTTGAGCAGATCCTCAGGCATGACCTGGGCAAATAAAGCGCCAACGTTTTTCTTTTTTCGGCTTTCTATTTGCGCTCTAAATCCAATGGATTGGTCAGAAACTCGATGCTCAATGATTTTATCCAGGTTTTCAAAAGCTCCACCGCAGATGAATAAAATGTTGGTTGTATCAATTTGAATGAATTCTTGATGAGGGTGTTTCCTGCCCCCTTGAGGAGGAACATTGGCAGTTGTTCCCTCCAGTATTTTTAAAAGAGCTTGCTGCACTCCTTCTCCTGAAACATCGCGTGTGATTGAAGGATTTTCGCTTTTCCTGGCAATTTTATCAATTTCATCAATATAAACAATCCCTCTTTCAGCCCTTTTAACATCGTATTCTGCTGCCTGGATCAATTTTAAAAGAATATTCTCTACATCTTCTCCAACATACCCTGCTTCTGTGAGGCTGGTAGCATCCGCAATAGCGATTGGAACATCTAAAATTTTCGCGAGAGTTTGAGCCAGATAGGTTTTCCCTGAACCTGTCGGGCCAATCATTAGAATATTCGACTTTTGCAGCTCGACTTCTTCAGGGCTGTGAGGATAATTAATCCTCTTGTAATGATTATAAACAGCAACAGATAAAGCCTTTTTTGCTTTATCCTGGCCTACGACGTATTGATTTAATATATTATTAATTTCTTTAGGTTTTGGAACAGCCTTTAGTTTTGAAGCTTCTTCGGGGTGTTTGTACAGCTCCTCTTCGATGATTTCATTGCAGAGTTCAATGCACTCATCGCAGATATAGACTCCGGGTCCGGCGATTAATTTCCTAACCTGTTCTTGATTTTTCTGGCAGAAAGAGCATTTTAGCTGTCCTCTTTCATCTCCTCGCCCAAACATTGCCGCTGCGCTCCTTAACCATGCCTACCGGCTGGTTTTATCAATAATTGAATCAATCAATCCGTACACCTTTGCTTCTTCAGCCCCCATAAAATAATCTTTCTCAGTATCTTTTTCTACTCTTTCCACAGGCTGCCCTGTATGCCTTGCCAAAATTTCGTTCAAGGTTTGACGATTTCGAATGATTTCTTTTGCATGGATGTCAATATCAGTCGCTTTTCCAGAAATTCCGCTTGCCCAGGGCTGATGAATCATTATTCTAGAGTAGGGGAGAGCAAACCTTTTCCCTTTTGCTCCTGCAGCCAGGAGTAGGGCAGCAGCGCTTGCAGCCATTCCCATGCAGATCGTGGAGACAGACGGTTTTACCAACTGCATGGCATCATAAATAGCCAGAGCGGACGTAATTGAACCTCCTGGAGAGTTTATATAAAGATCAATATCTTTATCGGCATCTTCCTTTTCAAGAAACAGCAGCTGGGCAATGATCAAGTTTGCTGATATATCCTCGATTGCATCTCCGATAAAAATGATTCTTTCTTTTAGGAGACGGGAATAAATGTCATAAGACCTTTCCCCTCGTGGGCTCTGTTCTACAACCATGGGAACTAAGTGTTGAGATTTCGGATAAAACATTTCCTGCATTTTTAACCTCCAATCATTTTATTAAACCGATTAACTCTTTTCTTTGAATTTCAACTTCAAACTGTCTCGAATCAAAAAGCTAGCCTTGGCTCTTAAAATTCCAACCAGAAAAGATTGATATACCTGCTCATCTTTCAGGGTTTTTTGGATCGCTTCCACAGGCATTTTATAATGGGAAGCTAGGCGCGCAATCTCGGCATTGACTTCATCTTTTGTAATGGTTATATTTTCTTTTTTCCAAATTTCGTCTAAAATCAAGTCAATCTTTGCCATTTTTGAAGCTTTTGGATGAAGCTCCTCTCTGAATTTTGCAACTGCCCGATTATTTTTTTCTTCTTCAGTTATCCCTTCCAGCGCGAAAGTTTCGGGATATTTTTCCTTTAGGAATTCAGTGAATGACTTCTTTTGTTCTTGTAAAAATTGCAGCGCCGTGCGCTCCATCTGTTTTAATCTTTCCTCAATGAAAATGGGAGGAACAGGAAAGCTCGCTGCTTCAGCAAATTGGTCCAGTATGTTCTGTAAAGCCTCCTCTTTTTTTTGATGTTCAGCAGTGGTTTTAATTTGTTCTCGAATGGCTTGTTTTAAATCTTCCATGGTTTTGAACTCGCCAAAGGACTGCGCAAATGAGTCAGCCAGTTCAGGCAGCTTCTTTTCTTTTACTTCATGAACCACTACTTTGAATGAAGCTTGTTTACCTGCAATTTCAGGTTCGAAATGGGGAGGAATTGTGACGTCAACTTTTTTTTCTTCTCCTGCTTTCATTCCAAGCATCTGTTCCATGAATTCAGGGATAACCCAATCTTTTTTAACTTCAAGTAGAACCCCTTTTCCATTTCCTCCTTTAAAAGGTTTGTCTTCAACAGTTCCTTCAAAATCCAGGAGAACAGCTCTGCCTTCTTGGACTACTCCATTGGGGACAGTTTCATAAATTCCTTTTAGATCCCTTAGGGTCTGAAGAGTTTTTTCAACTTCCTCAACTGTTATTTCTCTGTTTTCCGTCTCTATTTCTATTCCTTTATATTCGGGGAGGGCGACTTCAGGCCTTTTTTCAAAAGTAGCTTTAAATTTTAAGGATTCGTTGTCAGAAAAATGCACGATTTCCACTTGGGGTTGGGTTACAGGAATGAGATGGTTTGCTTTGAGAGCGTCTCCATAAGCATTTGAAACAAGTCTTTCCAGAACCTCTTTGTTGAGGACATCTGCATTAATCCATTTTTCTACGATTTTTCTTGGAGCTTTCCCTTTTCGAAACCCTTTAATTTGAACCTGTTTTGACATTAGCTGAAATACTTTCTCTTTTTCATTTTTAACTTTTTCAGCTTCAACTTCAATGGTTAAAGACACTTTGGTTGGAGTTACAACTTCAACGTCAACAGACATCCCATCCCCCTTGTCAAGCTCTTTTTGCAACTACTTTAGCTTCTTTAATAATTTTTATAGCTTCCTCAGGCGTTTCTACCAAATGAAAGATTTTCATGTCTTCAGGAGAGATATTTCCTGATTCCAAAACTCTATCTTCCAGCCACTTGATCAGTCCTTTCCAATAATTAACGTCAATCAAAATAACAGGAAAAGGCTTTATTTTTTGGGTTTGAATTAAAGTGATTGACTCAAACAACTCATCCAGGGTTCCAAACCCTCCTGGCAGAATCACCAGAGCAGTAGAATATTTTACAAACATGACTTTTCGAATGAAAAAATATCGAAAGTTTAAAAGTTTGGTGATATAAGGATTGGGTTTTTGCTCAAATGGGAGTTCAATATTGAGTCCAACAGAAACTCCATTTGCCTCAAATGCTCCTTTATTCGCAGCTTCCATGGCTCCAGGTCCCCCGCCTGTTAGAACCGCAAAACCATTTTCTGTCAGAAGTTTTCCCAATTTCACTCCTATTTGATAATCAGGGAGTCCAGGATTGGTTCGAGCAGATCCAAAAACAGTCACCGCAGGAGGAATCTTGCTCAAAGATTCAAAACCCTCCACAAACTCCGCAATAATCCGAAAGAGCCTCCAGGTATCTGTATGAACAAAATTGTCAATAACAAATCGACTCTCGAAATTGTTCTGATTGTTATTCAGTCCGTTATGATCCCCTCTATCCATAAAAAGGGAGCTTCCCTTCCTTCACTTCTTCTCCTTTGTAATGTTTCTTTAAATTCTCTAAATACTGGGCAAAATCAGGACCCGTAATATAAGAATCAGGCAGATTTTTTCGGAGATATTGTTCGTATTCTTTTGGGGTTTGGAAAAGACTTCCTTGAATATCGGACATTAAGTAGGCATGAATCCCTCTTCTTCTAAAAAATTTAACACTGGGGAGAATCAGAAGGTCTTCGGGCAGAATCCCAGACAAGGGCTCTCCCGAGGTTAAAATTTGGTGGATTAAGTTAGAGGCTTGCTGGCGAGTCCAACTCTTATATCTGGTCAGAACAAAGGCGACATTCAATACATCAACAACCTCTTTCTGAACTTCCTTCACATAAAGCTCCTGTGCTTCTAAATTTTTCATGGGTTTGAACCCGAACTCAATATTTTTAGAACCTCCTCTTTCATCCCCGAACATTTCAAGTCCCCTTGGGAACCATTTATTGATATGTTTTTGGATGTTAAGAATGCTCACATTTCCTTTTTCTTCAGCGGCCTGGGAAGCCCAGGTTTTTAAAGGATTCACTCCTGATGCCAGATGAAATGCTTCTTCAACCAGCATAGGGGGCATGCTTCTCGCCATAGGTTCATAAGAGAAGATACTCTGCATGGTTAACTGATATTTCCCAACTCGATCAATGATTGCCGCAAAAGTAACATTATCCACAAAAGAATCAAAATATAGATTAAACGCGTCTAAAACATGAGAACCTGTTTCCATGCTGAGTAGACCCTCTAGAACCTCAGAAACAAGATCCTTGCCTCCTTTGGTCCAGTTGTCGCTGGCTAAAACATAAACCATCTGATAGGCATGACGGAACTCTTCAGCCATGATCCTTAATACATCGAACTGTATCTTCGGATCCTGGGCTTTATGAAGAGATTCTCGATGCTGTTGGATGCTGCCCAGCTCAGTAGAAGCTTGAGCGCGAACAATGGCCGCACATGCCTCCAGAACCTCTTCATCCATTTCTGACGCTTTCTTAAACTTCTCTCTTCCTTTATATTTTCCGACTTCAATGACGGGCTTTCTGAGTTCTCCTATCTTTGCCATTAAATGGAAGGGCTCTTGACGATAATAGTCTGACCAGTGGTCTGCAAGATAATCCAGATCATGAAAATACTTTTTCTGCCAGCTTATTAAAGCCTTGTGATATTTGTCTGGAAGCGTATCAGTCGTGTAATTAGCCATTTACTCTTGAAACATTCATGACAAAGAATAAGATCTCCTGCGAAAAGCTGAAGAAAGACATTCGCAGCTCACGTCACGTGTCTCGTTGACACCTCTGTTTAGATTAATTCCATTTACTTTTCTGGAAACGCGGACCGTTCATCTAAAATAAATTTTGCCAATGAATCTGATATTTTCGGAGAACAAAAAGTTCATATTTTTTTAATTGTTCATCCCCACCTTTTTATGGTATGCTGAGAGGAGCCAGAAGCAGGCAATTGAGCATACTGTATTTTGAGGAGGACGGTACCAGTGGATATTAAGCAAGATTTGCAAAAAGCGGGAAGAATGGCGTGGAACGCAGGCAAAGCAGCTGCTAGAGTTAAAGATTACCTTTTAGCATTGGGTGTTGCAGGTCTTGTTCCCGCCGATCTCGCCATTTTGGGTTCAGGGTTCCTTGGAGTAGATGGCGCTAGAAGAATTGTATCAGGCATCCAAAATAAAAACAAAAAAGACGTGGCTTTTGGATCTGCCATGGTGGCGAATGCAGTGGCTATTGCAGCAGCAAGCGCCATTGGCTCTCCACTTATTGCTCAAGTCGCCCTTCTGCCAGTTTTAGGAATGGTTCTTTATGATCGAAGAAAACAGATTAAGCAGTTTTTTAAAAATCATTTTACTCATCATCCGCAAACGATTCCTGACCCTGGACAGCCTGTCTATCCTTTTGAAAAACCTGTTTTTAAAACCAATCCCGATCATGGACCTGTGCATGTAAAAAATCGTTCTATTATTGTGCAGATTGACGGCTTGAGCTATTCGGCTCTCCAAATGGCATTTAAAATGGGAATGGTTCCTAAAAAAGTGCGGGAATTTTTTGAAAAAAACCATTATGAATTTAAGCCCTTTTACTGTGGACAGGGAAGTGTTACTCCTAGTTCTGAAGCAGGATTTTTATATGGAACCAATGTGGGAGTTCCTGCTTTCTGGTTTATTAATCCTGAGAGTGGAAAACTTGTCAGCGCTCAAAGTTTTAAAACCAATCTTAAAAAATATTTAGTGAAGCCTCAGCCAGGGCTTTTAGCAGAGGGTTCTGCTTATGCCATGTTGTTAAGTGGAGACGCTAAAAAAACAATGATGGTCCCTTATCGAATCAAGAAAAATATCATTACCCAGGGATTAGACCACACCAGTCAGGCGCTTGCCTCTCCTGAAGGATGTCTTGACAGCGCTTTAGATTTCAGTTGGAATCTTGTATCTCAATTAAAACCAATGCTCAAAAAGAAACCAGAAGGCGCGCATTTAAAAGCGCGAAATCTTTTCAATTATTTTGAAAACAACTTTACAGGGACTATTGTGAGAGATGCCACCACTTCCAATCTGGTTAATGATATTAAAGCAGGGATCCCTATTTCGTGGATTGATTTGGCAGGATATGATTCTGCCAGCCATCAATACGGACCTTTTTCTAAAACATCTCTAAACACTCTTTATGGAATTTTTGGAAAGATTGAAGAGATTATTGATGCTATTGAGAAAAATCCAGACAAAGATTATCATCTTTATCTGATCTCAGATCATGGGCAAACTCCTACAAGACCTTTCAGTCAGGTTTATGGGACTCCTTTTAAGAAATATGCTCAGGAACTTTCAGGCGTTGATCCTGTGGCAGTCACATCTCTCGGATCTCATGCCTACATTTATTTCACTAATGTCAAACGCCCCATGAATTTAAGTGAAGTGGAACAAAATCATCCGGAAATGATTCAAAAACTCCTTTCACACCCTGCAGTTGCCGTTGTGGCGGGAAAACAGGATGGGAAAACAATTGCAGCCACCAAGAACGGAACTTTAATCATAAAAGATGGCAAAATTCTAGAAGGGAATCCAAAATGGCTGGAAACTTTTGGACCTCCAGAAGTTATTGCTTATGAAATCGATCATGACGTTTCAATGTACAACAGCGGTCACCTTACATTATATGGAACGTATAAACAAACCCCTGATGGGAAAGGATTTGCCGTCAGTTTTGATGAGGATGATTATTTTGGAAATCATGAAGGAATTGGAGGACATCAAGAAGTTCCTTTTGTTGGACACAGTGAACGAGACCCCATTGACACCAAACAAGTGATGGGTTCATGGGATATGCATTATCAACTTGCGCGCAATGTGATGGGGTAATTTTTTTAATGGCAAACTTCTTGATTTAAGTCGGTTTTTTGCGCGATTGAAGAGTTATCTCGCAGTTGCACTGTTGGAAAAATTGCCCCTGTAAATTTGTCAAGACCGGGATTACTTCAGCGTCTTACTGCGCAGTATTGATTTAAAGGAACTTTTGAGCCCGCTTGGAAAATCTTCCTTGTGGAGAGATGGCCGAGCGGTTGATGGCGGCGGTCTTGAAAACCGTTATGAGTGCAAGCTCATCGGGGGTTCGAATCCCTCTCTCTCCGCCAAGTTCTAATCCATTTTCAAGATTTTTTCTTTTAGGTTTTTAGCTTTAGCTTCACCCATGAGCATTTTTGCGGAGATTTCGATCCATTTTGAGAGTTCAGGGATGCAGGATTTATCCAGTGATTCAGGGGTGCGGTTAATATGTTTCAACTGGCGTTTTAGAAAAGCGTCAGTGGCGATTCCCAGATAGGGTTTAGAAACAGAGACGATATCATCGTAAAGAGCCATTAAACAGGTTCCTCCGGTTCTTCTTCTGGCATCATAAAGAATTTAACTGCGATCAACATGCGTTCAAAGGAATCTCTAAGTTCCCCAAGTTCATCGGCTGATGGAGGTATGTCATCCAGGGTTACATTGGTTTCTCCAAGGCTGACCTGTTCAGCAATATATCGAAGTTTAGCCAGTTTATTGACAATTCCAGTGGCGATAAATAGCAGAATAGCAGCGAGAACAACA
This sequence comes from bacterium, assembly GCA_021800275.1. Classification (GTDB taxonomy): domain Bacteria; phylum Vulcanimicrobiota; class JABDET01; order JABDET01; family JABDET01; genus JAKAVV01. Next base: position 140,605 of record JAJYZB010000003.1, on the reverse strand, counting down.
ACACAAACCAATGTCCATACAATAACTTCATTTTTAAAGCGTTGTTCATTTCTTTCTGCTCTTCGTTTCATCCTCCGCAGAAGTTTTTTCACGCCTCTTAGAGAAAGGTTGACTTGCAGCACTCCATCCACTTTTTGGGTGGATGGGTGGGTATGGCATTCAGAACAAGAGGCTTGATTAAACACATGAACAATCATATCAAAGGAGCGATTTCCTTGTAAATTTTTAGCTCTCCAGTTTGCGTCAATACGGACTTGAGAATCCAGCATGGAGGGCTTAGGTTTTAGAGCAAGTCCCGTCTGATTTAAGGTTCCATCGCTGTTGTGGCATTCTCCACAGTTAATTTTCTTTACTTCTTTAGGAAATCCGTGGGTATCTCCAGTGAAAAGTAAGATGCCGTTCAATTTTCCGTTAGTCCCTGCCGCAAATTCTGGACTGAAGATGCGAACTGCAGCAATGTCTTTCTGCTCCCTTGCCATTGTAGTCAGTTTTTGCAAAGCATCCACGTCGCCATCATCCATGGATCTGCTGAGCGCTCCAAAGGTTAAATGGGTGAGAACTAGAGACCACTCTTGGGTATCACTCATGATTTTGTTTCTTCCTTCTACGTATGTGACCTGCAGTTCTTTTTTGCCAAAATGAAGAACCGTTATGACGAGCAGGGGAACAGATATGATAATAAAGGCAAAGATCGCAGCCATGAGCTTGAATCTGATGCTGTGAACGAACTTCATGGCTGCCCCATGTTCAAGATTTTTTCTTTTAGGTTTTTAGCTTTAGCTTCACCCATGAGCATTTTTGCGGAGATTTCGATCCATTTTGAGAGTTCAGGGATGCAGGATTTATCCAGTGATTCAGGGGTGCGGTTAATATGTTTCAACTGGCGTTTTAGAAAAGCGTCAGTGGCGATTCCCAGATAGGGTTTAGAAACAGAGACGATATCATCGTAAAGAGCCATTAAACAGGTTCCTCCGGTTCTTCTTCTGGCGTCATGAAGAATTTAACTGCGACCAGCATGCGTTCAAAGGAATCTCTAAGTTCTCCGAGTTCATCGGCTGATGGTGGTATGTCATCCAGGGTTACATTGGTTTCTCCAAGGCTGACTTGTTCAGCTAAAGATTTTAGTTTAGCCAGTTTATTGACAATTCCAGTGGCGATAAATAGCAGAATAGCGGAAGATATAAACATGAAGATGAATGTCCATAGAACAGTTTGCTGTTCGAATTTCTTTTTTGTCTTTTCTTCGTTCTTTTTCATGGCTCGCAAAAGTTTGCGGACATTTTTTTCAGAGATGTCCACCTGGATAACACCATTAACTTTTTGTGTTGGTAGATGGCATTGATAACAAGGATCAGCCTGATTAAACACATGAACAATCATTTCGAAAACTCTGTGCTTTCTTATGTTGAGAGCATGTGTGCGGACATCGATTCTTGCCTGAGCATCCACCATTGCAGCTTTACGAGTTTTCATTTTAAACCTCAAGGCTTCTGTTGAAGTATGGCAGGCGCTGCATTCAATGTTATATACTAAAGAAGGGTGTTTTTTTGTGTCGCCATCAAATCTCAGCTGCCCTACAAGTGAGTTGTTAGGTCCCGGAAAAGTTTTGGGACCAAAAATTCGAACCGCTTCAATGTCCTTCTGCGCTCTAGCCATCTGCACAATTTTTTCCATGGCGCTGACATCGTATTTCGCCATGGATTCTCGAAGTGAACCAAAGATTAAACGAGCCGTAATTGCGGTCCAGGTTTTGGTATTTTTTATGATTTCTCTCCTGCTGGTTTTATAAGTGGATTTCAGCTCTTTTTTTCCGAAATGGATAGCGATATACCATAGGACAGGCATAAAAAGCAAAACAAACACTAAGATTGAACTCCAGAGTCTGAATCTTATGCTGTAAATAAATTTCATCTTTTTTAGAACAAGTTCTTTTTCATCTTCATTTCACCTTTTTTAATAAATTCATCTTTTTTTTAAAAGCTAGATAGTCCAGAAACATGGGGCCTAACTTTTCAAATTTTTCTCTCTCTTTGAATTGGATTCCGTGGTTCCACAAGGGTTCGGATTCGTGTTTTTTTGTCCATGCGATTTTTCCTTGAATTTGAATTACTGGATCCTGTTCATTTAAAATAAAATCTAATTTTATTGGATCTTCTTTTTTCAGTTTCTCAGAACATAGAAGTTGACACCCTCCTGGGCTGATGTCAACGACCGCTGCGTCCCATTTTTTTCTATTTTGCCGAACAACCGCTTTAGCGCTGGCAGGCATTCTTACAAACTCTCTTCTTTCTTCGTAATTATCCAATTCGGAACGCTCCTTACATTTTCATGTGATAGATTTTTTTATAAATTTCCATAATGGTTGACTGCTTTAGTTTGACTCCCTGGCTGTAAAGCTCATTTAATTTGGAAAGCACTTCAGGATCAGGAAAAAGTTGATAAGATTTTTCGTAAGCCATGCCTGCGCGAGTTGTATCTCCTTTCTGTTTCCAGAGGGAAGCGGCTCTTGCGTAGGATTTTGAAGCGGTTTCTTTTTCGTTTCTTTTTTCCCACTGCTCAGCATCTGCTTCAATCATTTCAGCATCAGACACTTCAGGAGCGGTTTTGGGTGGAGGGCCAGCTTCAATAGAATCTGACAAAAAGATCTCACTAGGTTTGTTTTTAGGGATGGGTTTAGGAGTTTCAGGGAGTTTAAAGGGTTCAGGTGATTTAGGGATGGGTTTAGGAGTTTCAGGGAGTTTAAAGGGTTCAGGTGATTTAGGGATGGGTTTAGGAGTTTCAGGGAGTTTAAAGGGTTCAGGTGATTTAGAGATGGGTTTAGGAGTTTCAGGGAGTTTAAAGGGTTCAGGTGATTTAGGGATGGGTTTAGGAGTTTCAGGGAGTTTAAAGGGTTCAGGTGATTTAGGGGCTGAATAGAACCTTTGAGGTGGAGCTTGCTGAGGCGCAGCAAGTGCGTCTTTTGCACTTCTGTAACGATTAACGGCTTCTAGATATCCATTTCTATCTTTTTTTTGAATATATATTTGAATAATTTTTTCATGAATTTCTTTTTCCGTAGGAGAAAATTCGAGTGCTCTTTCATACCAGTTGAGGGCAGTATCCAGATCTTTCTGGTTTAAAGCTTTGTTGCCTTCTTGAATGCAATCTTTAATTTTGTCATTCATAAAAGCGAAACAGTTTCCTTTTCCTTTACTTTAAGCAGTGCTTCCTCTGCTGCCTGTGCGGTTTTTTCGAGATCCTCACAAGTATGTGCAACAGACACAAACCAGGCTTCAAACGCTGACGGAGGAAGGTAAATGCCGCGCCTAAACATTTCTTTAAAGAAATGTTTATAAAGATTAGTGCTTGATGAAATGACATCAGAGTAAGTTTCAACCTGGTGACTGGTAAAAAAGAGAGTAAACATGGAACCAATTTGATTGATTCCTACAGAAATTTTTAATTTTTCAGCAGCCTCTTTGATTTTTGAACACAGCCAGGCAGTTTGCCGCTCTAATTGAGGATAAATTTTTTCTTTTTCCTGATTCAAAATTTTTAAGGTGGCAATTCCAGCAGCAGCTGCTGCCGGGTTGCCGGCAAGGGTTCCTGCTTGATAGACAGGTCCTTCAGGAGAAAGTAAAGACATGATTTCTCTCTTTCCTCCTACAGCAGCCATTGGAAGTCCACCCCCAATGATTTTTCCAAGGCAGGTTAAATCAGGAGAAATGGAACAGATATTCTGATAGCCTCCGTAACAAGTTCTGAAGCCTGTTATGACTTCGTCAAAAATTAAAACTGTTTTGGTCTGTTTGCATAGGATAGAAAGTTTCTCTAAAAAACCGGGTTTTGGCAGAACGACTCCCATGTTTCCCGCGACAGGTTCAACGATGACACAGGCAAGCTCATTTTTATGTTTCAGAAAAATTTCATCCAAAGCAGTTTCACAATTGTATTCAGCAACCAGAGTGCTGCCAGAGACTTCTCTAGGGACTCCTTTACTAGAAGGAGTCCCAAAAGTTAAAAGACCTGAGCCCGCTTTTACAAGGAAAGGATCGGCATGTCCATGATAACATCCTTCGAATTTCAAAATTAAATTTTTCCCCGTAAAAGCCCTTGCCAGTCGAACAGCAGTCATGGCAGCTTCTGTTCCAGAAGTGACGAGTCTTAGTTTTTGCACAGATGGGACTGCGGCCTGGATCATTTCGGCAAGCAGGACTTCCCTGCTTGACGCAGCCCCAAAAGTCAAGCCATTTTCTAAAACTTCTTTTACTGCTTTTACAACCGATGGGTGAGCATGTCCTAAGATTAAAGGTCCCCAGGAGCAAACATAATCAATATACTTATTTCCATCTTCATCCCACAGACTGCTGCCAGATCCCTTGGTAATAAAAGGAGGCGTTTCTTCAACTGCTGAAAAAGCTCGTACAGGTGAGTTTACTCCTCCTGGCAGAACTGCCTTTGCTCTGGCAAGCCATTTTTTTGAATTAGAAAGATTTTGGCTCATGAGTTAAAAAATTCTTCCAGTGATTCTACCAACCCTTTGGCAGTAGAAGTTTGAGCTTCAACATTAACCCACAGCCCTTCATCTCGAAGTGTTTCTGAAGTAATTGGTCCTATCGAGGCTATCGTAAGTTTTTCTTCAGAAACACTTATTTTTTCTTCAAGGAGCAATTTTTTAAAAGATCGAACAGTTGAAGAACTGGTGAAAGCAATCACATCCACGCTGCCTGTTTTTAGTAGATTTTTCAACTGTTCCATTCCAATTGGATCTGAGAAGGTATCATAAATGGGAAACTCAAGGGCAAAAGCTCCATTGGCTTCCAGCGCCTCACTCAAAATTTTGCGTGCTCCTTTTGCTCGCAGGAGCAGGATAGATTTTCCTTTTATGGGAAGGCTTTGAAAGGCAGAAATCATTCCTTCCGCTTGGAATTTTTCGGGAATTAGGCTTGATTTAATCCCTCGAACTGAAAGAGCTTCCTGCGTAGCTGGTCCTATGCAGGCGATTGGGATCTTATGGAAAAAATCAAGTTTATTTTCTTTTTCGGCAAAATCCAGTGCGAACTTTACTCCATTTGCGCTGGTGAAGCAGATCCAGTCAAATCGTTGAATTGATTTAAAGAGATTTTGCATTTCTTCTGTGTCATAGCAAGGAGAAGTTTGGATCATGGGACAGTGGTAAGCAGTGGCGCCAGAGCGATGAAGGAGGTCAATAATAGATTTTTCTTGTCCAACAGGACGGGTTACAACTATTTTCTTCCCTGTCAGCAATGGTTCTCCCCCTTTTTATGGATTGCTTACACTTTGTTATTTCTATAAAAAAAGAAGAAAACCTATAAAAATTGGGATCCTTAACAGATTCTATTTGCAAAGGTTCTGGCTATCCACACTTTGTATTAAAAAAAACGCCCTTCTTGATGTAAGAAGGGCGGGAGCTGTATTTCTCCAGGTTAAATCAGTTTAACGTTAAACACAGACAGCGATCTGAGATAGCTGTGCAGTCCAGGCAGCAGGAAACTTACTCCTAGATAGGTGAACATGAGAGAAGCAAATCCAACAATACAGAGGACAGCTAGAAGAGTTCTTTGTTTGGTCCCCCATCCAAGGAGAAATCTCCCATGAAGGTAAACAGCATATACGATCCAGGTAATGAGAGCAGATGTTTCTTTTGGATCCCATCCCCAATAGGTTCCCCATGAAACTTCTGCCCATGTGGCTCCCAGCATAATTAAGGCAGTTAAAAAACTAAAGCCTATAACAACTGCTCTATAAATCATTTTGTCAATTCTATCGCTGGAAGGAACCCAGGATAAAAATTCGGACAACTTGCCCTCTAAAAATCCTAATAATTCATTCATCCTAAAGCCAAAAGGAATCCAGGATAAAAATCCGGTCACAAGTTTTCCTGACCCCCTGTCATAAGGCGCTTTGATCAGATAGAAAATGGCTAGCCCAAAAGCGATGACCAGAGCGCTGTAAGCAATTAGATGAGTGGGAACGTGAATATCAATCCAGTAGCTGCGAAGCGCTGGCGGCGGCTGTTCAAGACTATAGCTCATAGCGCTGTTTCCTGGTCCACCCAGGGCGCACCAGGTTACAAGCAGTGTATTTAATGGAACAATGATTGTACCTAACGCCCTGAAATTAGTGAATGATTCTGTTACTAGATAGTAAACAGATACAGCAAAGGTCAGGCAGGTTGCTTCTTCAAAAAGATTGGCTAACGGCGCGTACCAGAATCCAACATAATTTCTGTCTGCTCTCATTCGAAGCAAAATGAAGATCAGCTGCAGAACAACAGTGATGATCAGAACTGCTTTTGCTGTCTTTGCTAATGGCACGCTCTGCCATATCAGGAGAGACAAATAAAGCAAGGATGCCAGAAGATATCCCCCCCAAATAATATTGTAAATTATATCCATATAATGAGGCTGAGGCATAAAACACTCCTTTTTTGTGAAGTAGAATTTTTTTGAAGCATAATTTAAATCATAGAGAAATTCAAGATTTTAATTGAAAAACCTTTTGAATAGAATTGAAATCTTTTTCGTAGTTCTGTTCTCTGTCTCTTCGGGAAGCAGCAATAACAATTTGTGAACCATTAGGGTTTGAAACAATCTGGGCGCGAATAACTTTGTGAGGTGTGTAAAAAGTTAAAATGACTCCTAAAACAATGACTGCAAAACTTGTAAAAATAATGGGAACTCCTAGATCTCTTTTGATTTCAAAGCCGCTGACCAGAACCAGTTTGTCAAAATGGAATTGGATTCCGTGATAGGATGCGGTTAATGTTTTGGTTAACCAGCCAACTTTTTTTATGCTCTTGGGGTCTGGAGGCATTTTTTTTATATTCGTCACCAACAAGAGATGAATTCCTGGATTATAGGGTTCTTTGCTGAAAGAACCAACCTGACCATCAGGACCGAAAACAATATCTGGGATAAATTTATTGATCATTCCTACCCATTCTTTTCCTTTCTGTGGATGAATCGTAAAAAACATGTTTCCCCCCTGCTGGACCATGACTCTAAAGACATGTTTCTTCCCATTCAAATCCGTATAATGTCCTACGATATAACCTGGAGTATAAGTGGCTTGATATATTTTTACATTGTGATAAACAAGAGGGTGATTAACTTCTATGTTTGATGTGAATAAATCTTTCCCCCTTCTATTAAAAACAACAACTGTGCTCCTGTAAAGAGTAGGAATACGTTCTTTATTCCATCTAGCCACAAATCTTTTTAAAGTGAACCCAAAGTCTCCCTCCGGAATGTAGTAACTCTGACCTGGCAGCAGCATGGTTGTTCTGTCAAATCCCTGGGGTGGAATATAGTGACCGAAAAAATAGCCGCCTGAAAAATGCCCCACAATGACTCCAACGAATAGGAGAAGCAGTCCAATATGAGCCACAAGAGAACCCCAGACAGTGAGTTTTCCTTTTTCTGCATAATAATACGTGGTGTCTCCCAATTGTTCTTTTTGAAAGTTATATTTTATTTTCAGGAAAGAGTTTTCCAATTTTAAACAAGCTTCCTGAATTCCTCCTTTTACGTTTTGAGTTAGTTTTGCTGGAGCATCTCTGAAATAGGAAGGTTCCATCGGAACTGACGCGTGGTAATATTTTTTTAACACTTTTTCAGCTCGATTAAAGTTTGAAAGAAAAAGATTGAGACAGATAAACGCCATTATAATTTCGAACCACCAACTGTGATACAGATCGTAAATGTGGAACCATTGAATCAATTGAGCTATCAAAGGTCCGTAAGTCCTGATATATTTTTCAGGAGACTTGTTCTGCTCTACGATTGTTCCGATCAGAACCGACAGCCCTGACAGACTTAAAAGCCAGATCGCCATTTGCCCTGAACTAAAAAAGTCCCAGAGGCGGTCAAGGAAATTCTTTTCCAGCAGAGTTTGTTTTGCTCCTGGCTTTTGGAGCACAGGAGGTTCAGCAGTGTTTTGGATCATATCAGAGCTTAACTTTCCATTTCTTGAGAATAAAATCCTTTACCTGGGAGGGACCCGCATCCCATCAGGTGTTAGTTTGTTCCCTTTTATTAAGGTGTTGTACATGCACCAGAAAGGGTAAACTCCTTTTCGTAAAGGATGACATCTTTCACAGAGGATGACTCTAGGGTGAGTGTCAAAAGGGATATAGGGCCAGACTGTTCCCTTCACTTTCCCTGTTAAATAATCTCTTGGGGTAGCATTATTTGCCCATACTGTATGTTCAGGATTAGGATCTGCGATGGCATCCCATCCATGAGCAAGAGGGTAATCCGGACCGGAAACACCTGCAATTCCATCCTGTCCTGTTTCAGCCATTAATTTTTTCCAGGCTTTCCACTGCCAGGGGAGAAGTTTTGCTCGATATGGGTTAGGATTAAAAGGTTTTCGTGGAATACTTTTAGGTTTTGGAAGGGTTTGATTGGTGAATTTTTTTATACCCTTTGGATCAAAGCCTAAAGAAATCGTCGAATTTAATCTAGGAATTTGTTTAATCCCCCAGACCGAGATCGAGTCAGGAAGCACAATCTCTCTGGTGGGATGGAATTCTTCTGCAAATACCAACTCATGGTGTATTTTTAATATAGAAGCTAGGAATGACGAAGGAAAAGGGAAAACCATTTTAATGCGGGTTAAATTTTTAGAACTGCCACTGAAAAGAACCTGTCGGGCTAAAAGCCCAAAAGTTGTAAATCCCCAGACTGTGGCAGCAATATAAGGATGATGATGGATGATTCCTGCTCCTGCAAGGATAATTTTTCCTGTGCTGAGGGTGTTGGTCTGCTGCTCGGAAAATAAATCAATTTTTTGTTTCGACATGAAATAAAAGTGAAGGATTCTTGTTGTTAATCCATCCCAGTGGTTGACGCTTACCCATAAGTTTTTTCCTGAGGCTGCAAATCCATAAGATCTTGAGTTCCATTCTCTTTTTTCTTCCCACAGTCTTTTCCCTGAAGATGAATAAAGAAACAAGGATGACCACCCAGGTTTTTTCTCAAGAGCTAAAAGGATGTTGCGATGAAAATTCGTCAGTCCCATGACCCTGTGACCTGTGTTGAATTGTCGCCGAACCTTCCAGTGACTGCGGTTCAAAACTAAATTAGAAATTTTTGTCTGTCCGAGGCAGATCCAGAGCTTCCTGTTGACAAATGCGAAAAAAGGTTGAGAGTCCGGAGGCAGGAGATAAGGTTTACCAGCAGCGACTAATTTTCTTTTTTTGATGAGGTATAGATAAAAATACGCGTGTTTCATCGAATGACGCCACACTCCTAAAACTTTCCCATAGCCAGAAAGCTGACCTAAAGCAAGGGTATCAACTCCAGGAAAAAGAGGAGTATTTTGAATTTTCTGATAATATATGGATGGAATTTTAGAGATGGTTTTAAAGTGGGAGAGCACAGTTGGTTTTAGATGAGCAGCCCATAAAAGTCTTCTCTGAGAGGGTCTTTCAGGAGAAGAAAAGTTCGCTGGAATTGAAACTGCAGTTAAGAAAAAGATGGTGAAAACTGACAGAGTTGTCGAAAAGTTAACAAACCGTTTGTTTCCTTTTCTGTTCAGGAAGTGTAAACTGATAAGTGCGATGAGTAGAAATAAGATTGCGCCAGTCATATTGTTTTTAGGAATAGTTTCCTCTTTTTTTCTTCTGCTCCTGTATCCCGCAAAAGCTTCTGTAACTCAGGATGCCGCTAAAGCAAGGAGGATTTTTTCCAGAATTTATAGGGCTGCTTCTGCTCCTCCTATACGGAATTTCACGGCAAATTTTTATGTTAGATTTAATCAGTCTCCTAAGTATGTTCTTACGAACAATCCCGATGACCTGACCCCACTTATGAAAGGGCGATTATTTTGGAAAAGTCCTTACTATTTGAGGTATGAATTCCATCTGATAGAGCCAGGGGTTCGCAGGCAGCAGTTTGTGATTATTCACACAGGCCAATTTGTTTATACCATGAAGAATGGATATGATTATCCTCTGGCAGAATCAGTAGATACTCCTTACCAGGCTAATAATCGCTTTCTCCCATTTGGGTTAATGCTGCCTGTAGCTCCACAGGATGCAGTGTTTACTTATTTAGGAACACAGAATAAGTATGGAGATAAAAGATATATTATTGGTCTGATGAATCGAACGGACCCCTGGGAAAAGCAAGACATGATTAAAATCTGGATTGATGCTGCGCGTCATTATATTTGCAAAGTTCAAGCCTGGAGCGAAGGACAAAAAAGATCTACAGACATTGTGACCAGCGGCGGAAATCTTACCGTAGAAAGAACGGTTCTTTATAAAGTTACTCTCTATTATAAAAATCCAGTGCTGCTCCCTAATGGATACTGGGTTCCGATGCTCATTGAGAGATATGAAAATTGGTTTAAGAAAAGAAAAGGGCCTGGATCTTTAGCAGGAATGGTTGTGTACTCGAAAGTCAGCGTGAATGATCAGCTTCCAGTGGAGCTTTTCCAGCCGCCCCAAATCAGTCTTCCCTTTAGCAAATATGTTCAGGCGGGAGACATGCCCTAAGCATGGAGCATCTTTATGCTCCATGGAGGTCTTCTTATTTGTTGAAAAGTAAAGCTCCCAAAAATTGCATTTTTTGTTCAAAGTTTAAAGAAAAGAAAGATAAGAAGAACTATGTTTTATTTCGTGGAAAAAACTGCTTTGTTCTGTTAAATTTATATCCTTATAATGATGGGCATTTAATGATTGCTCCCAATAGGCATCTAGCTGACCCTAAAATTCTGAAAAAAGAGGAATGGCAGGAACTGCATGAGACAAGCCGTTTGTCTCTGCAAATTTTAAAAAAAGTGATTCATCCTGAAGGATTTAACATGGGGATGAATTTGGGGAAAACGGCAGGAGCAGGGATTGCTGATCATCTCCATCTCCATATTGTTCCTAGATGGACAGGAGACACAAATTTTCTGCCAGTGATAGGCAAATCAAAAGTGATCAGCCAGGATTTGTCCAAAGTTTACGATAAACTGGCGCCGCTTTTTAAAGCTGAACAAGGGCTTTAGTCTCTCTACTGCGCGGGATTAACCTGAAACCAGGGAGTAGTGCTGCTGTTGCCTCCATTGTCATTTTCTAGAATAAACCCATTATTTCCAGCTGCAAGGGTTGTGCCATTTCCTTCCCCCCAAATTCCAAATAATCCGGTGAGATTTGTAATGCTGGGTGTCTCGTCAATGATGTTGGATGATGTGATGTTATTTGTATTGCAGCAGTTCGTGATAAATAAAATAATGGGACTATTGGCGCCATTATTCCCTACTACAACTACTGAAGTGGAACTTCCGCTGGAAAAATGAACTCCCATGAAATTAGCGGTTTGAGCTTGTGTTGGCAAATCGTTGATAGGAACCTGAGTCCATGTAGAAGTGGGTGAACCTACTGCCGGGTTCATATAGATAACTCCATTATTTCCAACGACAACTGCCCCACTGCCGGCGCCGCTGAATGCGGAAAGAGCCACCCCATTGAATTGAGCCCCTGAAACAGAATCGGATAACGACCAGGAATTATTGGAAACTGTCGAATCATTGGCAAGCCCTGTTTCGGTATCCCCTTGGAAAATGTATCCTGTGGATTGATTATATCCAACCACCAGAGCATAATTTGAGGTCGTTCCTCCTTGAGCAAAACTTGCGCCTGTGAAGTTTGCGTCGGGAATTTGCTGCAGTGATCCATTTGCCGAATATTGATCAATGACTTCCCATTGGGAATAGGGAAAACTTTGAGTGGTAGTTACTGCAATAAGGCCTGTTGTGGCATTGGCTGCTGAACATGAATCTGAATATGGACCTCCAACAATTATAGCAGGGTTTTGATCCACTTGAGCTCCGAATATACTGACACCTGAAAAACTAGTTCCTGTCAAGGAAACAGGAGTGTTTGTAGAACAGGTAAACGAAGGAGTTACAGTTGACCACGAGGTGGCCGGTTCAGTTGTGGCAAGCATTGTGTCTGATGCTCCTACTGCCAAACCATAAGAGTTGATGGTGCTGCTTGAATCAAATGCGACAGATGTGAGAGGCAAAAGAGAGGAGGGAAGAGACAAGGGAGATTTCCAGGTGCCGCAGGGGAAGTGTCCTGAGCCGCTGCCGCAGCTTCCTATGCCTCCACTGCTCACTAAAATAGTTCCTTGTCCACTTGAGGTAGAAAATCCAACAGCAGCAGCAGCAGATGCCGCTGGGTTAATGGCAACAGATGTTAAATTGAGTCCTTGTGAACTGGTAGGTGGAGTAGAAGAAGTAGAAGAACTGGAGGAGCTTGGAATGATTTCACCTGCAGGTGGTGGAATGGCGCGGCATCCAGCAAATACGATCACTCCTAAAAACAAAGACAAAAAAGAAACAACGATCTTTCTCACTACGCCCCTCCTGAATAGAATTTTCTAAATCATTTTCTTCTTAAAGAGAAGAAATCCTTTCTTAATATCCTTTTGAGTAGTCAATTTGATTTATTAACAGATTCCCTTCTGAAAAGAGTTTTAGATTTTCTAAAATCAGAGCCACTAATGAATCCGTGTAATGGCGGTCCAGTCCCGCAGTATGAGGGGTTAAAATTAAACGAGGAGTTCGATAAAGTGGGCTGTCAGGAGCTAGAGGTTCTTCCTGAACAACATCCAGAGCTGCTCCCGCTATTTTTTTTTGCTGAAGCGCTTCAATTAAAGCGCTTTCATCAATGAGTCCACCTCTTGCCACATTGATTAAAAAAGCTGTCCTTTTCATTTGATCAAATTCGCGATCTCGCAGCAGGCATCTGGTTTCTTTTAATAAAGGAGCGCAGAGAATTAATGCATCAGACTCTTTAAGCAGTGTAGAAATCTGCGAAGGGGGGAGAATTTTTTCGACATAGGGAAGGGTTTTGTTAAAATTTTTTTTAATTCCGAGAACTCTCATCCCTAGACCGGCAGCTTTTGCCGCCAGTTTTTCACCTATGCTTCCTAGACCCACTATTCCCAGGGTTTTGTCCCGTATTCCTGAGAACCCATAATCCTGCTCTGTAAAAACGTGATGATTCCATTTTTTCTCTTGCTGCTGCTGGAAAGCCAGGTGTAGGTTTCGTTCAAGGACAAGAAGTAAACTGAGGGCATGCAGAGAGACTGATTCAGAAGCAATTCCTTTGGCATTGGTGGAGATCCAACTCCTGTTTTTAGCAATTTCAAGGTACTCTTGAGAGACACCTGTGTAGCTGAATTGAATCCACTTTAGATTTCTAGCTGTTTCAGCGATGTTTTTAAATTTTTCAAGTCCGATGGGCCAGGTGACAAATGCATCCGCTTCTTGGATTTCAGGCAGTAATCTGTTATCTTCTTTTTCGAGGTTGACAAAATTGATTTGAGGAAAATTTAACTCTAGGGAATCCACATGCCGCTGGGTAAGATTCAGAAAATAATATCCGTATTGAAGATTTAAGACAACTTTCATGATTCCTTTAAGCTCGAAAAAAAAGAGGGGGTTGCCCCCCTCTTTGTGAGATTAGCTGATTTAATCGCAGCCGCAGGAAGATGTTCCGCCGCAGCAGCCGCTCATTTCTTGATTTGTTTCCATTGGAAGTCCAGCTTCTTTCCACTCTTTGACTCCACCTTTATAAACATGGACATTGGTGTAACCCATGTCCTGGAGTTTTTCTGCTGCTTTCTCGCTGGCAGTGCAGTCGAAACTGGAGCAGTAAACCACCATTTCCTTGTTTTTGGAAAACATTAAAGGAACTTTGCGATCCACTTCTGCATTTGGGATCCAGTAGCTGCCAGGAAGTCTTAATCCATTGGATTTCTGAAAAGACTCCTCGCTCAGCACGTTGATCAATACAGGAGTATGGTGGCTGTGAAGAACTTTCTCCTTTAAGTCATTGAGTGTAATGGTGTGAAACTTTGTTGTTGCTTGCTGCATGATGCCCTCCTTAATTTTATGATATGATTTGTATTATGCTTATAAATTCTTCATTTAGCTGGGATTCCCTTTTTAGTATCAGGCAGTTAGAATTGCCTCACTGACAGGGCATGGCGCTGCTTTAGGGTCCGCCGCAGCGGCAGAGTGAACTTTTATGAATGAGTTGGGTCAGGCAGTCAGCAATGAAAAGAAGCTTTACAGAGGTCTTAAATTGGAGTTAAGAAGGTTTGGGTAAATTTGCTGACACCAAAACCAGGCAGGTTTAAAATAACCCTCTCCCCATTTTTCAGCCTTATTCCTCCTTCTTGAATTAAATTATCTTTAAGCAGAAGATCGGCATCTAAATCGTAATACCGAACAACAGGTCGTGAACCCGCAAAATGGGCTGCTGCTGAAACAGCCAGGGAAGATTCTGCGATCATCCCTCCGATCATGCAAGAAAGATGGGCTGATTCCACAATGCTTGCGATTTGAAGAGCGCGGTAAATTCCTCCGCATTTCATGAGTTTAATATTGATAATATCACAGGCCTCCAGTTCAATCGCTTGAAGCGCCTGTTCAGGGGTATGTACTGCTTCATCAGCTGCAATTGGAATAGGAGAGCGTTTTCTCAGCCAGGCCAGTCCTTTTAAGTTTTTGGCATGGATCGGTTGTTCAGCCAGTTCAATTTGGTATTTAGCAATTTTGTCCAAAATTGAAACAGCCTCCTGAACAGACCAGCCTTGATTGGCATCCACTCTTAAAATGACCTCATGTCCTACCTTTTCCCGGATAGTTTTTACTCTTAGAACGTCTTCTTCAGGAGGTCCTCCAAGTTTAATTTTTAAGATTTTGAATTGGTCTTTTACGAGTTTTTCGGCAATTTCAGCTTGTTTTTGAGGGGGCTTAATACTGATTGTGTGATCGGTGCGAAGAGATGCAGGCTCTCTGCCAAGGAGAGTAATGACAGGCTGCCCTGTCGCTTTACCTATAAGGTCATAACAAGCCATGTCAACAGCCGATTTAGCAGATGGATTCCCTTGGATGGTTTCATCCATTCGCTCATGAATTTCGGACAGATGGAATGGATTCATTCCCTGAACAGCAGGAATTAAAATGGTTTTTAGGACCTGGGCTGCTCCTTCTGCTGTTTCCCCTGTAATTCGCCTGGCAGGAGATGCTTCACCATATCCAGATAGGCCATCCTCTGTCAGCAGCTCAACAAGAATTCCATGACATTCAGTCAGTGTTTCAAAAGCGATTTTGAAAGGTTCATGGGTATGAAGAGTGATCATCCAGAGTTTTGCTCCTGTGATTTTCATTTCCGTCTCCCTAAAATGATCGAGACCCTGACCCAACTGTCTCTTGAACTACACATATCCAAGATATCGCAGCATTTCTTCTCGCTCCTGCCATTCTGCTTTAACTTTTACCCAGAGATCCAGATAAACGGGCTTCTTTAATTCGAATTCAATCTCTTTCCGCGCTAGAGTCCCGATTTTTTTTAACATTTTTCCATCTTTCCCTACCAGGATTCCCTTGTGCGATTCTTTTTGGACAAAAATGGTTCCTTTAATATACAGAGTTTCAGGATTTTTTCCTGGACGCATTTCTTCGACAGCAGCAGCAGCGCCATGAGGAACCTCCTGATGGACTAAAAACAGGATTTTTTCTCGAATGATTTCTGAAATCCGAACTCTTTCTTCTTGAGGTTCCTGTTCAGAAGAAGGAAAATAATGCGGACTTTCAGGGATATATTTAAGAATCGCATTCTCTAAGGGTTCGAGATTTTCTCCTTTTAACGCAGAAACAGGAAAAACATCCTGGAAGGTTCCAAGGGTAGAAAAGTTTTTAATGATCGGCAGTAGTTCTTTTTTATCTTTGAACTTATCGGCTTTGTTTAGCACCAGATAAATGGGAGGAGCTGCTGCTCGGAATTTCATTTCAGAAGCGAAAATTCTCCATGCAATTCTATCCTCACGGTCAGGAGCAAAACCAGAAGCATCTGCGACAAAAAGTGCCAAATCACAGTCACTTAAGGCTTCTTTTGACTGATTTAACATAGTTCTTCCAAGAAGGGTTCGGGATAAAGTTAGTCCAGGGGTATCCACAAAAATGATCTGGATGTTCCCTTTGGTTTTGACCCCTAAAATTCTCTTTCTCGTGGTTTGGGGTTTTGGAGAAGTAATCCCAACTTTTCTGCCTACTAATTGGTTAACTAAAGTAGATTTCCCAACATTCGGTTTTCCAACAACAGCAGCGAATCCGCATTTTGTGGAGGAAGTCATTTTTTTAATCCCGCAGAACTGAAATTTTGTCTGCACCAGGCAGAAAAAAGAAACTGGCTCCAGGATTCCATTTTATCAAAAAGGACTTCTGTTTCGCTCAAGGATAAAAAATCTCCTTTCATTTTATGGGTTTCTAAAATTCCTACTTTTCCCGTAAGAGATTCGATTTTATAAACCACTCCAAAATGCACTTTTCCGACAGACGTGTCATCATCATTCAGAAATCCAATCCATTTTGCTTCCCAAGTTCCTTGTATCAGGACTTCTTCCTGAAGTTCTCTTTTTAAAGCCGATTCCCAGGGTTTTTCGCTGTGCGCTGCATCTTTAGGATTGACGTGTCCACCCAGTCCAATGGAAACTTTTTCGTGCAGCCTGGATTCCCCCTGAGCGGAAAGACGGGTCACAGTGAAGATTTTATCCTGATGCTTGACCATGAGATAGGGAATGACCTGTTTGTATTCAGGGGATTTTTCTGCAGTTTCTCTAGAAATGAAGAATGAGTGAGTTTCAAGCGTAGAAAAAGTTTGATTGGAGTTTTCTTTTGAAAAACCTTGAAAACTCTTTTCTGGAAACAGTTTGTTTCTGGGAACAACCAGCACTTTTTCTTTCATGGCTGCAGCTTTCAAGTGATGTATATCTATATCGCTATCCCTTGAGTTATTTAAATTAATTCAACATCAATTTTTATAATCCCTCAGAGAAATTTGGATAGCAGAGAGAGTTTTGTGAATTTAACGGGATTCTCTCCGCCTCATTCGGGTTAACTTTGGGGTAATGATAACCCAGGTCGCCAGAACTAAAATTCCAAAAACAATATAGGATGCATTAAACATCCAGAGGGGAAGATTGTAATACAGGAGTTTATTCACAATGCCAGCAATGAAGGGCATATTTTCATTCCTCAGATGAGCCTGTGACATCAATTTCCCCTGCAGCCAGGTTAAAGGGCATTCAATATTAAAGATCGTTTCTATGACCACGATTCCAATCATGGCAAGATGGATGGTTCTAAATGTGAAATTTTTCACCCAGTTCCAGCCCGCAAAATAACCCATCCAGATTAAAATAAATCCAATGACAATAGTGAGAGCATAAATTAAATGAATGATGTAAACAGAAGAGATAAAGATTGAGTAAAAAAGCGCAGGCATTTTTTAGCCCTATCTATTTTTTATTCTAGATCAGAAGGTAAAATTACTGCTCACTGGGCATTTAAAAAGGGGTCGGCTGCCTTCTCTATTGTCAAATCACAGCCAAGAAGTGAGAAGGGAGTTTTGCTTTTTAAAAGAAAACTTTCCGACATGGCTGCCACTTCTAAGATGGGAAATTTTAGCATGAAGAAAGCGATTAATGAGTTTCCTGAAATGATGAAACAGGGAATTGCCTTGGGAAAGTCTTTTAAATTTCCATGGAAAAAGGAACAGATTGACTCTATTCTTATTTTAGGGATGGGAGGGTCGGCTCTGGGTGGAGAAATGGCGAAAGCTGTTTTTGAAACGAGCAGCTCTATCCCTGTGTCTTTGATTCGAGACGAAGAAATTCCTGGGTTTGTGAATGATAAAACTCTTGTCATCGCTGTCAGTTATTCGGGAAGCACGAAAGAAACTTTAGCAGCTCTTGATGCCTCTCTCCTGAAAACAAACAAAATAATCGGCATCTTATCTGGCGGAAAATTAAAAGAGATCTGCTTAAAACGGGGTTTTCCCTGTCTTGAAATCCCATCAGGATTGATGCCAAGAGCAGCTCTTCCTTACCTGTTCACGCCCCTTCTTTTCATGCTTAATGAAGTATCCCCTTTTTCCGCGTTAAATTCTTCCCTTGAAGAGGCTCTTAGGATTTTAGAAAAAATGAGAGAAGATTTGACTCGAACTCCAAATTCAGCAGAAGAGACTGCCCAAAAACTTTATGGGAAGATCCCTGTCATTTATGCCGAGTCACCCCTTTTAGCTCCTGCCGCTTACCGCTGGAAATGTCAGATCAATGAGAATGCTAAGCAGCCCGCGTATGTTCAAGTTTTTCCAGAGGCATATCATAATGATATTGTGGGATTTACTCAAAAACTTCCTGTTCATTCCTGTATGGCTGCTGTTTTTCTACGAGACAAACCTGCCTGTTCTGAGAAAGTTGATTTCTTTGCAGAGAGATTGCAGAAAGCAGGTGTACTGCCTTTGAATCAATTTTCAGAAGGATTTTCGGTTCTGACAAAATTGCTTTTCTTTGCGTATTTTGGGGATTTTGTCAGTTTGTATTTGGCAGACAAAAATCGAGTTAATCCTGAGGAAATTCAAGTGATTGACGATTTTAAAAAAAGGTTTAAATAATGGATCATTTTTCTATTGGCGCAGATTTAGGAGGCTCCCATCTTTCGATTGGCTTGATCGATCAGCATGGGAGAATACAGGATTATCAAGAAATTAAAATTGATAATCTGGCTTCTCCTGAGACCACTCTGGACATTCTGGCTGGGAATGCGAGTCGAATGAAAGAAAAAAATGATCATGTCAGCGCTCTTGGAATTGGTCTTCCTGGAAACCATGACTCAGTTAAGGGGATCTGCCGCTTTTCTCCTAATTTTCCACAGTGGCATCATGTTGAGGTTGCTCCCTATCTTTCTCGTGTTTTAAAAATGCCGGTTTATATGTTGAACGATGTGCGTGTTGCGACCCTTGGAGAGCTGCATTTTGGCGCAGGGAAAGGGGTTAAAAATTTAGTTATGCTTGCCATTGGGACCGGCGTTGGAGGTGGAGTGGTTATTGATGGTTCTCTTGTGATTGGGAATGAAGAAGCTGCTGGTGAAATAGGACACATGACCATTGATCCCAATGGACCCTTGTGCAACTGCGGAAATTACGGCTGCTTGGAAGCTTTTGCTTCTGGACCATCAATTGCGGCTCATGCCGCAGAAGCGATTATCAGGAAGCAGTCCCCAAAACTGCGGGAAAAAGTAAAAGCTCTTGATGAGATCAGCGCGAAGATCATTGCTGAAGCCGCTGGTGAAGGAGATGCTGCGGCATTTCGAATTTTGGAGCAAGCGGGTAGAGCTATTGGAATTGCCGTGGCTAATCTAGCCGTTACTCTGAATCCGGATCGGTTTATTATTGGAGGAGGAGTGGCTCAAGCTGGTGAACCCCTTTTTACCGGGATCCGAAAAGAATTGGAGAAAAGGTTGAAAATTGTGGTGCCTGAGACGATTTCTGTTCTGCCTGCCGCCCTAGGAGTTAAAGCAGGTCTGGTTGGGGCAGCGGCTTATGCTTTTTTGAAATCAGGAACCCCAATTTTATAACACAGCAAACTCTGCAGCAGCACAGGAATTAATTTTGGAAGCATAATGATGGAAAAGGTTGACAAATCGAAGATTTTATCTCAGGAGGTACAGGAGGTTTTTGAATCTCTTCCCATTGGGGCAATTTGTCTTAATTCAAACGCTTACATTGTTTACCTGAACCCAGAAGCCGAAAGGATTTTAAAAAATCTTGAAATTTCGAGAGAAAATTTGATAGGAGAAGAGGTAAAAAAAATTTTTTTGGAATCGGCTTCTTCTTTTTTTGAACAGTACCAAAAGGTTAAATTGACTCAAAAAAAAATTCAATGGCTTGAGTTCTATCCAAGTTTTCAGGCATGGCTTGACATATCCATTTTACCAACTCCTAAAGGGATGTATGTTTTTTTTCGAGATGTTTCGCATGAAAAGAGACTGGCTGAAAGATTGATTGATAACGAATCTCGACTTTTAACCATCATAGAGGGATCCTCAGAAGTTGTTCTTTATCTGGATGAAAAAGGCGATATTTTGTTCGCCAATCGAAGGGTTCAAGAAGTTTTTGGTTATGGACCTGTTGAACTGACGGGAAGAAACGCTGGCATCCTGATAGCAGCAGAAGAGAAAAAAACAGGCGTGGAAACCGTTAATGCCCTTATGGAAACATGGATAAACCCTTTCCACTGGACAAGAGTGGAATTGATGGGTCTGCATAAAACAGGAAAAACGCTGCCAATAACGTTTTCTCTGGTCGATCTTGTTGAAAATCAAAAGCGTATTTTGATAGCCGTGATACGGGATATTTCAGATTGAAAATGAAAAGTAGAGATTCAGCAGACGCCATTCCAGATATTTCTCAGTAAGTCTATGATAAAAGATAAAATTATTATTAAAGGGGGAAGGGAGCACAACTTAAAAGGAGTTGATTTAGAACTTCCTCGCAATCAGTTGATCGTGATGACAGGGGTTTCTGGGTCGGGGAAAAGTTCATTGGCATTTGACACTCTTTATGCAGAAGGACAGAGGCGCTATGTTGAATCCCTTTCTGCTTATGCCAGACAGTTTTTAGGTCAGATGGAAAAGCCCGATGTGGATTACATTGAAGGACTTTCTCCAGCTATTTCTATAGATCAGAAAGGAACTAGCAAAAATCCGAGATCCACGGTTGGAACAGTCACCGAAATTTATGATTATTTAAGACTTCTTTTTGCAAGAATTGGGAAACCCCACTGCCCTGAGTGCGGAAAACCCATCATGGCTCAAACCATTGAACAAATGGTTGATCGTGTTTTAGAACATCCAGAAGGAACAAGGATTCATGTGCTGGCTCCTCTGGTTAGAGGAAGAAAAGGGGAATACAAAGATCTGCTGCAGCAGGTTCAGAAACAGGGTTTTGTTCGAGTGAGAGTGGATGGCATTTTGTATGAAATTGAGGAAGATATCCCCCTTGAAAAGAATAAAAAACATACGATTGAGGTTGTAGTCGATCGTGTGACCCTTCATCCCGAAGAAAAAACGAGACTTTACGAGTCCATTGAAACCGCCGTTCAGCTTACCAAAGGAATGGTTTTAGTGGATTTTAACGGGAAAGAAGTCGTATTATCGGATAAATTGACCTGTCTTGACTGTGGAATTTCTCTGGAAGAAATCGCTCCTCGATCGTTTTCTTTTAATAATCCTTATGGAGCCTGTACTCAATGCACAGGGGTCGGGGCTATTATGGATTTCGATCCGAAGTTAATCATTTCCGACAAAAATCTTTCTGTTTATGAAGGCTGTATTGCTCCCCTGGGTAAGCCTGTTTATAATTATGCCCATCACGCTTCTGAAACTCATTATTGGAAAAAGATGGAAGAAGCCTGCCATTTAAGAGGAATAAGCCTTTCAAAACCATGGAGAAGCTTAACGTCTGAAGAACAGCATTTTATTCTTTATGGACCGGAGAATTTAGCAAAAAAAAGAGGAAGCAGCCTGTTTCAAGGAGTGGTTGAGTTTTTAAAGGATCGATATGAAAAAACTGGTTCCTGGCATGTGAAATGGGAAATAGAGAAATACATGGATTATTTAACCTGCCCTTCCTGCAGAGGGGCTAAATTAAAAAAAGAAGCCCTGGCGGTTAAAATTCATGGTAAAAACATTGCGGATGTAACCTTGATGAACATTAAAGAAGCTCTGACTTTTTTTGATAATTTTAAGCCTACAGAACGCGAAGAAACGATTGCCCGCCAGATCTTAAAAGAGGTTAAGTCGCGATTAAAATTCATGGTTGATGTCGGATTGGATTATTTAACTTTAATGCGTAGAGCCACCACTTTGTCAGGAGGGGAATCTCAAAGAATAAGACTGGCCACCCAAATTGGAAGTCAGTTGGTGGGAGTTCTTTACATTCTTGATGAACCAAGTATTGGACTTCATCAAAAAGACAACAGAAAGCTTCTGACAACTTTAAAAACTTTGAGAGATCTTGGGAACACCGTTATTGTTGTTGAACATGATGAAGAAACCATTAGGGAAGCGGATTATTTAGTGGATATTGGACCTGCAGCAGGAGAACAAGGAGGAAGAATTGTTGCTGCTGGGACTCTTGATAGAATTCTGGCTTCTCCTGATTCCATCACAGGAAAATATCTGCGGAAAGAATGGAGCATTCCTGTCCCTGAAAAAAGAAGAAAAGGAACAGGCAAGTTTCTTGTTCTCCATGGAGCAAGAGAGAATAATTTGAAAAATATCACCGTCAAATTTCCACTGGGAAAAATGATAGGAGTTACAGGAGTATCTGGTTCAGGAAAATCCACCCTGGTGAATGATATTTTATACAAGGCTCTTGCCCGACATTTTCACGGCAGCCTTGAAAAACCTGGCGACTATAGTCAGATAACAGGACTTGAACATATTGATAAAGTGGTTTTAATTGATCAGTCTCCCATTGGAAGAACCCCTAGAAGTAATCCAGCTACCTATACAGGTGCCTTTGATCCGATTCGCGAGGTCTTTTCAATGACTCCTGAGGCAAAAGCAAGAGGATATAAACCAGGTAGATTCTCTTTTAATATAAAAGGGGGAAGGTGTGAAGCCTGCCAGGGGGAAGGAATGATAACGATAGAAATGCACTTTCTTCCTGATGTTTATGTTCCTTGTGAAGCCTGCAAAGGGAAACGATACCATAGAGAAACTCTTGAAGTTAAATTTAAAGGGAAAACGATTTCAGAGGTTCTGGATATGACTGTTGAAGAAGGGTTAAAACACTTCGAAAATATTCCAAGAGTGCAGAGCAAATTAGAGACCTTGAAAGAAGTTGGTCTGGGTTATATTCGTCTTGGGCAGCCAGCCACAACTTTATCAGGGGGAGAAGCTCAGAGAATTAAATTGGCAGACCAGCTTTCCAGAAGAGCCACTGGCAAGACCCTCTACCTTTTAGATGAGCCTACAACTGGACTGCACTTTCATGATGTGTCAAAACTCCTGGGGGTTCTAGCCCGATTGTGTGAAGGAGGCAATACCATTATTGTGATAGAGCACAATTTGGATGTGATTAAACAAACAGACTGGATTATTGATTTGGGACCTGAAGGGGGAGAAGAAGGAGGAAAAATTATTGCGGAAGGAAC
Organism: bacterium; assembly: GCA_021800275.1. Lineage (GTDB taxonomy): Bacteria > Vulcanimicrobiota > JABDET01 > JABDET01 > JABDET01 > JAKAVV01. Next base: position 117,593 of record JAJYZB010000003.1, on the reverse strand, counting down.
CCCGGAAGAGGTATCAAAGATCCCTGAATCTTATACAGGGAGATTTTTAAAAGATCTGCTTCCAAAAAGGTCGTTTTCAGTGGAGAATTCACGGGATCGCTCCGCCAGAATTTCACAGGAGGCTCTCTGCCCTTCTGTAACGAAAAATTAACATTTTTTTAACATTTATCATTTGCGCTTTGTCATGGTTTGCTGTATAATATAACCTGTAGGAGTGTGACATGTCAGGATCGATTAATCCAAACAATTTTAATTCTGCGGCTATGAGAGATGCCCAGGTTTTTGATGCTCCTCAAACTGTTGGGAAAAAAGATGTCACAGGGAAAAAGGAAGCTTCCAACTTCGAAGGACTGCTTTCAGGACTTCAGGATAGAACAGAGACCCAGGGAAAGACAGAAAAACAAGCCTCTGGTGGGCTTCAAGATCAGGTTCTTCTTGAAGGGGAACAAAAACAGGCTCGCGGAAGAGAAGAGTTAAAGGGACAGTATGGGAAAAGCGCGCTGAAATCTCAAGAAGATCAGTCGTTTGAACAAAATGCCCAGATTGCCTCTACTCAAGAGAAAGGAGCCGGAGAGAAGAAAAAAACAGACGCCAAAAAACATATTTCTACTGATTATGATACCCAAATTGAAGTCACTCAGGAAGAAGGGACAATTGAAAAGAAAAAAGTGAAAACAAATGATGATTCCGTTTCTGGAACCGGATCATCATCTGTTTATTCTGAGACATTAGGAGATTCATCGGATACAAGAGAGGTTTCTTTTTCGGGAGGAAAAGATCCGGCTGTTCGGCCTGTTGAACTGACTCCAGATCAAGAAAAACTCGGCGAGATTCAGGTCCATTTGAGGAAAGGTAACGCATCGTATTCCAAGCATACAGTTGATTTTGATTTTGTGCGTGGTCAAACCCTTGAAGCATTAAATCCAAATGCTGCTTCTGCCGTTTCCGAAGTTAGAGAAATTCATTTTCCTGCTGCATCAGGGATTCACCCCAACGTGGATGAGCCTGCTTCAGCCTCAAGGATATTAGGACCATTTAACAGCGACGAAGAGTTTTTCCAGTTCGCGTCATTGGCTAAATAGCCAGTTACTCTCCAATCGCTTTTAGAACAACACGTTTTGATCTTTGTCCATCAAATTCAGCATAATATACCTGCTGCCATGGTCCAAAGTCCAATTTCCCTTTTGTGATCGGAATGATCACCTGATGACCCACCATGATGTTTTTAAGATGTGCATCCCCATTGGTTTCACCTGTCAGATGGTGGCGATAATCTGCCCCTGAAGGCGCCAGTTTTTCCAACAATGATTCTAAATCGGAGTGGAATCCTGATTCATTGTCATTGATAAATACGCCGGCTGTGATGTGCATGGCTGAAACGAGCAAAAAACCTTCTTGAATTTCGCTTTTTTTTAAAAAGTTTTCCACTTCGCGGGTGATGTTGATGAACTCTCTGTGTTTCCTTGTATTAAAAGTAAGATAATCCGTGAATGATTTCATGATTTGCTCCTCTGGTGATGTTCCATGCCTAATTCAATCAGATGTTCAAGAACAGCAGCAGGGCTTTTTCCGTTGACTCCCCACAGTTTTAAAAACAGGCTGGTTTGTGTCAGCCCTGGAATTGTATTAATTTCACCAATATAAAGTTCGGTTAAGTCGGGAGTGGCTAGAAAATCAACCCTGGCAAATCCTTTGCAGTCCAGGGCGAAATAAGCCATCCCTGCCATTAATCTTATTTTTTTAGAGATCTCTTCTGGAATTTCAGCAGGAACCTTTTTCTCGGAAGGTTTTAAATATTTTGCTTCATAATCAAAAAAAGAGTTAGAAGGAATCGTTTCAGCGACACAGGATACTTCGGGCAGATGATTTCCCATGACAGAAACTTCAAATTCACGAGCTTTATCAATTCCTTTTTCGACAATGACTTTTGTATCATATTGGAAAGCGGTTTGAATCGCCTGTGTTAGATACTTCTCGCTTTTGACTTTTGAAACTCCGATACTGGATCCGGATCTGCATGGTTTGACAAAAAGTGGATAATGGAGTTTTTTTTGAATTTCTTCTAAAATGTTCTTTGGAAATTCTTTCCACATCCAGTTTTCAAAATTGCAACTTTCAAGAACAGGGATCCCTTGTTGGTTAAAAATTCTTTTTTGCAGGGATTTGTCCATTCCCAGAGATGAAGATAAAACTCCGCATCCAACATAAGGAAGGTGCAAAAATTCAAAAATTCCTTGAATGGTTCCGTCTTCTCCATAAGTTCCATGAAGACAGGGAAAAGCAATATCAACTTTCTGCTTTAATATCACCCATTCTGTAAAATTCACTCCACTTTTTAAAATTTGGTTTAACTGCATTTCTGAATGTTCGTTCGATTTTAAATAGGTCTGTTTCGAAATTTTCCACTTCCCCTGTTTCGTAATTCCAATCGGAAAAATCTGATATTTATGGAAATCCAAAAGATTCACAACGGTGGCCGCTGATCGAATGGAAATTTCATGTTCGGGAGATTCTCCACCAAAAAATAAGCCAACTCTAACTTTTTTCATGCCAGGGTCTTTTTCTGTAAAAATTAAAAAATCCTTTCAGCAGATTTTTTCTGCCAGTAAGAAAAGCGGAATTGCCCACAAAGATGAAATCAAATAAATTTGGGAAAGAGGCAGAAAAGACTGCAGGGGCCCTGGAGCAGAGGATCCAATCCCTTCTCCAATTAAAAGAGCTGCCACAAGAAAACCCGCTAACTGAGTTTGCCTTCCAGGATAAGCACTCAGTCCATACTCCATGCTGAAGGGATAATAAATACTGCAGCAAGCTCCTGCAGCGGCAAAAGCAGCGATTAAAGCAGCAGAGGAATAACAGTGAGGCAGCATAAAAAAGCAAACTCCTATCCCAAGAGGAGAAAGCAGATACAGAACACGCTGTGGAATCAGACGGTCAGAAATAAGAGCAAGAAAAAATCTGAAAACAGTCATAGATCCCCAGAACACAGAAAGGGCGAAAGCTCCCTCATAAGCCGAATGATTTCTAACGACAGATACATAAACATTAGCCCAGCTCCCAAAGGTTCCTTCAGAAACCGCATAGATTAATACAGCAGAAGCAGTAAAGAGCAGCTTCCAACTCCATAAAGTTTTGGGATCGGCATCTTTAGGATTTTCTTCATGATTTATATTCACTGCTCGATCTCTGGATGGAACAGGAAGCAGCAGAAAGATTAGAAATAAAAGACCCAGGACTGCAGGCCACAATCCCCAGTTCCAAATTGAAGATTCGTGCAGGATCAATGGAGACACAGCAGTTGCCCCTCCAATCACTCCATTCAAAATTGTGATCGCAGAAGCTGCTTTTTTGGGGAAAAGAGTTTCTGCATAAGGATTAACAGCGGCAAGAGTAAACCCAAAGCCAATTCCGAGAAATAATGATTCCGCTAAAATAAAATCATAAGCAGCATGATTTTTTAAGAATGCTCCAGCCGTTAGAAACAACATGGCTAAGGAGTTGAAGAAAATCCCAGAGCGAAAAACTCCTTTGGTTCCGTATCGAGGCTGAACCCACCCTGACATCAAGGCGCTTAAAACAGCTCCTGCGATCTCAGGAAGATATAAGATTCCATAAGCTGAGGAGCTGAAAAAATAGGGTGGAGCAGCTAAAATTTTCCCTAAAGACGGAATCAAAACAAAAGCAGCCCCTTGGGCAAAACCAGCCCCATAAATAGAGATTAAAGATCCGATAAAACGATTCTTGTTTTCCATTTAACCGTTCTGCTTCCAAATTCATGCTGGCGCGCCCGAGAGGGTTCGAACCTCCGACCTGCGGCTTCGGAGACCGCCGCTCTATCCAACTGAGCTACGGGCGCAATTTATGATGTTTATGTAATTGGCATTCTGGGAGTCTTGCTCCTTTTAATGGAAAGGAATTTTGGATTATGTCTGCTTGTTTTTTAAAAATTTAAGGGCTTGATTAAAGTTTTTTACAGGGATAATTTTTAGTCCATCGGCATTTTTCAAAGCTTTTGCATAATTCTGCACAGGGCAGAAGAAATAGCGCGCCTGGACTGCAGCTGCCGTCCTTATTTTTTGAGCAATTCCTTCGATTGGACCGACATTCCCTTCTGGATCAATGGTTCCTGTTCCAGCCACAATTTGACCTTTTAATAAATTCCCTCCTTTTAAAAGATCGTATATTCCTAAAGATAAGATTAGTCCTGCAGAAGAGCCTTCGATATGGCGCAGCTGAATATGAACAGGAATTTGACTTTTCAATTTGATTCCACTATTGACGACCCAAATTCCAAGCCTGGAACCTTTCCCTGATGGGTTTTTCATGGTGTTTGCATGGACTCTGATCTTTCCCCCTTTTCGCAAAATTGTTAAACGGACTGTTTTGCCTGGTTTAACGTGAGTTAAATAGGATAAAATTGAAGAAATAAAAGGGGAGGGATGATGATTGATCTTGATAATAATATCCCCTTTTTTCAATATTTTTTTGTTCGGAGAAATTTTTAGAATTTTTAAAATTTTGACCCCTGTTCCTTCTAATTGAACAGGAGAATCTGCTGCTTTAAAAGCTACTACCTCAGCCATCAGCTGACTTTCTGACATTTGTTCTGTTTCAATTTTATTATTAAGAGCGCTTGAGATTCGATCATGCAGAAGCTCTGCATGGGGGTCTAAAATCCCGAAAAGGTAAAAGGCTGGCGTGGTATGGATTACATAAACTGTCGTTAAATAGAGCTTTCCCGAAGGGTTCATGGGCCTGTGAGGAAACTCAATCAGGGGGAGCACATTTTTCGCTTCTCCAGGCAAAATTAAAAGATAAGGCAGCTTGACTCTGAATAGGGCAAAAAAAATTGCCGCAGAAAGAATAAGGAGAAAGAAAAATCTTTTCAGTTTCACATTTTTGTTTTTAGATTTTGAAAAGCTTTACCTGGCTTAAAAACGACGTATCGTCTGTTTTTGACCAGAATGGCTTCCCCTGTTTTTGGATTTCTTCCTCGATGAGCGGCTCGATGCCTGGCTTCAAAAGTTCCATAAGGGGAAAGCTGTATCCGAACTCCTTTTTCAAGATTTTGCTGAATAAACTTAAAAATACGGTTAATCACTCGTGTTGTCTGCCTGCGAGTCCAGTGGAACTCCTGTTCGAGATCTTTTGCGATCTCAGTTTTGTTAATTGTTTTTTTGTCCGGGTTCATCTTGCTGCAGCTGCTGTCCGTTTTCCAATTTTCATTGAATTCGCGGAAACAGCTAAAACTCCTAGTAAAAACCCTGCAATCATTGAATAGCTCGAAATGGAATAGTGTAAAAATTGATAAGTCAGGTCAAAAGCTGCAGCAATGCCTATGAGTTGAAACAAAATGGCAAAGAAAAAATTTTGTTTTACTATTTTCATCGCCTGGGATGACAACTGGAGAGCAAGAATGACTCCTTGAAGATCTCCTCGCATGAGTGTTAGATCAGAGGTTTCCATTGCCACATCAGTGCCTGTTCCCATGGCAATGCTCATGTCTGCCTGGGTCAAAGCAGGAGCATCATTGATTCCATCCCCAACCATAATGACTCTCTTCTTTTCTTGCAGCTTTTTTACCACTTTAATTTTATCCTCGGGCAAGACTTCAGCCATAACATTTTGTATCCCTACCTCTCGGGCGATAATCTCCGCTGTTCTGCGATTGTCTCCTGTCAGCATTAAAATGTCAAGTCCTAAGTTTGACAGTTCTGACACTGCCTGCATCGAACTCATTTTTAAAGTATCCATAAAAGCAAAAATTGCTGAGAGCTTTCTATCTATAGCCATAAACAAAGGAGTTTTCCCCATGGAACCCAGTTTCATCGCAGTTTCCACTTCTTCCACATCTACATTCTCTTCGATCATGAATTTCAAATTGCCGATGTGAATTTCTCTGTTTTGAATTAGAGCCCTGATCCCTCTCCCAGGGATTTCTTCGAATTCTTCCGGATCTAGAATTTGAATTTTACGATCTTTAGCCAGCTTCACAACTGCCTTTGCCAGGGGGTGCTGGCTGTCCCTTTCAGCGCTTGCCGCATAAGCGATGAGTTCTTCGTCGCCAACCCCATTTAATGGAATGATGTCTGTGACCGCAGGCCTTCCACGTGTTAGAGTTCCTGTTTTGTCAAAAACAATGGCGTTTAAACTTCTTATCCGGGGAAGAATATCGGTATTTTTCATAATGACTCCCCTTTCTGCCCCTTTTTCGATGACTCGTACTGTGGGAAGAATAACAGCTAACTGAAAAACTAGAGGGCAGGAAAACAGTAAAATTCCCACAACATGATAAATCGCAATGAACAAAAATGGAGACTGAGGCATACTGCGGCTGACATGAAACAGCCAGAAAACTCCAGAGGCAAGCGCGAAAATGAATACAAGAGGGAACCAGATCCACACAATCTTTTCCTCTATTTTGGGAGCAGGTTTTTTTTCGGATTGAGCTTCTTCAACTAAACGCATGACTCTTGCTAAAACGGTTTCATTGTGTTTTCTTGTCACTTCAAACAAAATTGCTCCTACCCGATTGACCGTTCCTCCCAAAACTTCATCCCCGCGCTTTTTATCAATTGGGAGGCTCTCTCCTGTAATAGCAGATTCATCAATTGTAGAATGTCCTTCGCGAACGGTTCCATCTAAAGGAACTCGTTCACCAGGGATAACCTGAACAACCTGCCCTTTTTCTACTTGCTCAACAGGAACATTGATTTCTCCTTCTTCTGTAATAACATGGGCAATTTTAGGCTGCAGTCTCATCAATCTACGAATCACCTGACTTGCATGAGAAGCAGTTTCAGATACAATTAACTTTGCGGCTAAAGTCAGACAAACACTGGCGCACAAAAAAGGGAAATACAGTTCAATTTGCAGCCCGTTAAACCAGGTTGTTTGAGGGAAAAGGGTTGCCAGCAGATTGTAAGGGAGAAAAACGAACAGCAGGAACGTAGCAAACAGGACATCACTGGTTATGTTTTTGCTTGACAAGGATACAGCCGCATCTTTAAAAATCGGCCAGCCGCAGAACAGCACAATGATCCAAGAAATGCCACAGATTCCCCACAGCACAAACTGTCTCTGAACGAAACTTAAAAAAGGAATCCAGTGCGCAATGCTCAAGAATAATACGATAATCGTGAGGATAAGGCTAATTTGATAACGAGAATTTAAGTAACGAGAAAATTTAGGCCCCTGCTGAATTTCTTTTTCCCCCTGTACTAAGTTCCCCTCCTGCGATTGAACATTTGATGGTATCATTTTGCGGCGATGAAGGCCCTCCCTCAGGAAATTAGTGTAAATGTTTTACCGTCAATAAATTTCATCAATAAGGTAAAAATTTCCTTTCTTTGACTGTTTGTTTTTTTATATTGAGCGAGAAGGACGAGGCTAGGTTGTCTTGGAAAAGTTTGAAGGAAGTGGGGCGGCATGCCGTGAGCCTGATTTTATCATTTTTGACACCACTTTTTCCATCGCCTTTCCAAAAGGTTGAATTCCTTTTTCTAACAGGGAAAGAAATTTAATGGAACTAGGGTGCAGGAATAAGTGGCTGCCTGTGAAAAAATCTTCAAATGGATTTCTTTTTCTCAACTGGTCTCTGTTATAAATAAGGATTCCTGTTAGTTTATCTTCAAGATTCTGATTCCATCCCTGGACATGCTGGCTTCCCGCTTTGTGCACCATCACTTTAATCTGGTCATCAGATAGGTTTTTAATCTTCTCGCTGATCGGATTCACATTAGCACAAGTGGCAAAAGCTCTCATCACTTTTAAATTGGCTTTAGGGATTTCGAATTTTCCTTTTCTTTTCCCAAAATTAACCGCGATTTTTTTTCTAAAAGCGTTTCCAAAATCTCCCGCAATGGCTTTCCCCTCCCTGGTAATCCAGATATTGCTGTTGTTTACAATGATATCTTTGTCCCCCATCCATCCTCTTACAATGCACTGCTTGACAGCTTCATCTGGATTCTGAATTTTTTTCACAGGAGTTTCCCACAGCGTTGAAAGCCCTGGGACAAATTTGCTGACAATGGTTTTTTCAGTCTTGCCATTGGCATGCTCAATAAGTCCTTGTGAGTATGTAACCGCTGGAATTTTGAAGTCATCAGCTAGGATGTGGGATGCAACGATTTCTTTTGCGATGAGTTCTTCCTTTTCTTCAGGTTTTATGGGGCGGAACCGGCTGTAAGAAAAATCGTACGATTTAACCACAAATATATTTCCATCTTTATCTACCGCTTTTTTTACCTGGTGAAGCCCTTTGTGACGTGCGTTTTTATCAGCGGCTTGCTCATTTAAAGGCTGCAGTTGAATTGGAGAACCATTGATTTTAGATAACATTGCGTTTCCTCAAGCTTAATTGTAACCAGAAATTTTGAAAAAAGCCAGCAGACGGTTGTGAAATAAATGTTAACTTTCTCCGACGTCGGCTCCGCAGGAGCCTTACTGCACATCAAGAATTTCAGATATTGTGAATATTGGAATTGTTGGTTCTGGTTATGTCGGACTTGTCACAGGAGCCTGTTTTGCTGAATTAGGACATGAAGTTTTGTGCATGGATGATGATCCTGAAAAAATTGCCATTTTAAAAGCGGGGAAAATTCCCATTTACGAGCCAGGTTTAGAGGAGTTAATTCGGTCAAATGTTGAGGAGGGAAACCTCAATTTTACCAGCAGCATGAAAGAGGTGGTTGAAAAGTCAAAGATCCTGTTTGTGTGTGTTGGCACACCAAGCAAACCCAATGGCGAAGCTGATCTATCGGCAGTTGAAACAGTAGGGAAGAGGATTGGAGATTACTTAAATGACTCCAAGCTGATCGTGGAAAAGAGTACAGTTCCTGCCCGTACTGCCAGCTGGTTGGGGGAGATAATCCGAACTCAAAACAAAAGGCAAATCGGTTTTGATATTGCCGTAAATCCTGAGTTTTTAAGTGAAGGGACAGCTATTCATGATTTTATGCGTCCTGATAGAGTTGTGCTCGGGGTCTCGAATCAGCAGGCAGCCTCGCTGCTGGTTTCTCTTTATGAGCCTTTAAATGCGCCAATTTTGATTACTGATGTTGAAAGCGCCGAATTGATTAAACACGCATCAAATGCTTTTCTAGCGATGAAAATCTCCTTTATTAATGCTGTGTCTCAAGTATGCGAGAAAACTGGAGCCGATATTTTGAAAGTGGCAAAAGGGATTGGACTGGACTCGCGTATAGGAACAGCTTTCTTAAATGCTGGAGTCGGTTATGGGGGAGCCTGTTTTCCAAAGGATCTGGCAGCATTTGTTCATCTTGCAGAAGTGAATGGATATAATTTTGGACTTCTTAAAGAAGTGGCAGAAGTCAATCAGAATCAGAGACAAATCCCCGTGAAGAAATTAAGAGAGATTTATGGAGATTTAAACCATAAAACGATTGGAATTATGGGGTTATCTTTTAAGCCTAACACAGATGACTTGCGAGAGGCGCCTTCCCTGGAAATCATCAGCAGCCTCATCCAGCAGCAGGTTGAGATTAAAGCTTATGATCCGGCTGCGGCGGAAAACATGAAGAAACTTTTTCCCCATGTTTATTATGCTCGAGATCCTTATGACTGCGCTGCAGACTGCGATGCGGTCTTGTTGTTAACGGAATGGCAGATTTTTAGACATATGAATTTGAGCAAAATTAGAAAGTCCATGAATCGCCCTGTTTTTATAGATGGAAGAAATCTCTTTGATCCTGTTAGAATGTTCAGATTGGGATTTCAATATTTTGGCATTGGCCGTTCTTCCAGATCTCTCGCCGAACTCTCCACTTGAAAAGCCGGAAAGTTCTTTTTTCAGGATATTATGGTTTTGGGAATACAGGAGATGAGGCTATTTTACAGGCATCTGTGGAAGGAATTAAAAAAGCCGGGCTTATTCCGATGGCGCTCAGTCATACCCCAGAAAAAACATCTTCCTGGTTGAATATCGAAACATTCGACAGGAAAAAACTCGGCGGCATCTTTGGTGGTATTGGAAAATCCGAGTTGGTTCTCAGCGGCGGAGGCGGCCTTCTGCAGGATGTAACCAGTTTAAAAAGTTTAATTTATTATTTGAGAATCCCCTTTTTAGCTAAGTGTTTGAGGAAGAAAACCATGATTTTTGCTCAAGGAATTGGTCCTATTCAAACGAAAAGAGGAAAATTTTATACAAAGTTAGTTTTAAATCATTTCGTGGATAAAATTACAGTGAGGGATCAGGAATCCAAGAAACTGCTGCAGGAGCTTGGTGTTAGAAAACAGATTGATGTAACCGCTGATATGGCATTTTTATTAGACTCTAACCTTGCCTTAAAAACAGATGCCTTGTCAGAAAAATATGGAATTAAGAAAGGAAAATGTTATGGAATTGTACTTAGGAACTGGAATGGAATTTCGCCTCTCCTGCCCCTGTTGGGAAAAGCTATTTCTGAATTTTCGAACTCGATGTCTTTAATTCCCGTTCTTTTATCATTTCAGAGCAGCATGGATAATGGGATCATGCTAACTCTCCAGAAAGAAGTTTCTGTCCCATCCCTCTGTATCACTGATCCCCTTCTTCCGCAAGAATTTCTGAATATTATCTCCAATTTTGAGTTTCTGATCGGAATGAGGTATCATGCTTTAGTGTTCTCTTCTCTCTGTCGGGTTCCATTTGGTGGAATTGCGTATGATCCTAAAGTAAAGCAGTATGCCCAGTCTTTGAATTTTCCCTGGATTTCATGGAGTGATCTGGATAGGGAAAAATTTTTGAGTTTATTGTCTGAGGTATGGGAGCAGAGAGAATCTCTCAAACAACGCTTAAATATTACTGTCCCTCTGATTCAGACAAAGGCTGCAGAGAATTTAGTAGAAGCCTATGGCTTGATTAAGAACTGAGGAGCAGGTTTTAGATGCAAAAAAGAGAAGTTATTGTCAGATGAATACTGCGTGGCGCTTTTAGTATTCAGGCGTTTTGTTTTTTGTCAAAAGCGTAGAATCATGAAAAGGGGTGGATTTTTTGAATAAGAAAAAAACAGCGGTAAAGTTCATTTTTGTTTTCGCGGTGCTGACAGGGCTTCTCTGGCTGGCTCAGATTTATCACAGAAAGCTCTTTGCTTCCAGTTTTACCGAAACACCTACAACAAGCAGAACTTTTGCGAACTGTTATGATGATTTGCTTACAAGCTATCTTTACCCATTAAAGCCTAAAAATTTAATTGCTGGAGCCATAAAGGGAATGAACGTTTATCTGGTTCAAAAGAGAATTCCCTATCATGTCTCTACTCCTCGATTATATCGTAATTCGCAGCTCGATCTAGAGTTGTTTAACAGCGCTTTCCAGCAGACTTATGACAAAGTTAGAAGAAAAATAAAGAGAAAGCCTGAGGATAAATTGATGACTGCTGCTTTAAACGGAATGTTTAACGTAACAGGAGATCCTTTCACTGTTTATATGACTCCTCGCGAGTTTAAGTCCCTTTTTGAAATGATGAATGGGGGAGATTTTGGAGGCATTGGAATTTATATTGGCATTGCTAAAGTGGGGAATCAGTTGATAGTGATAGAACCGATTCGAGGAACTCCTGCGTGGAAAGCTGGTTTAAAGCCAGGAGACTCTATTCTGGATATTAATGGAAAATCAACAAAAGGAATTACTTTGGTCGAAGCTCAGCACAGAATTAGGGGACCCATTGGCTCTTCGGTGATTTTAACGATTAGACACAGACATTCTTCTAAAGAAACTCAAGTCAAAATTGAACGGGCTTTAATCCATGTACCCAGTGTTTCCTATAAACTTTTAGATGGAAATATTGCCTATGTTAGACTTTTTGACTTTGGTTCAAGCACTGGGAGCGAGTTAAGAAAAGCACTGCGGCGCCTTGAAGCAAAAGGAGCAAAAGCATATATCCTGGATCTGAGAGATAATGGAGGAGGGGAGGTTACAGCAGCTATTGACGTGTGCAGTCAATTCCTTCCTGAAGGAGATTCTGTTGTATCAGTGCATGCCCGATATGGTCGGATTGAAACTTACCGAACAAAAGGAGGAATTCAACCTGATTTTCCCATGGCTGTTCTGGTGAATGAATTTACCGCAAGCGCTTCCGAAATTACGTCAGGGGCTCTCCAGGATTACAAAAGAGCTGTTGTTATTGGAACCAGGACCTATGGTAAAGGAAGCGTCCAAAATGTCATTCCCCTTCCTAATCGGGGAGCAGCTAAAATTACGATTGCTCATTATGAAACCCCTGCGGGCCATGATGTTAATAAAATAGGAATAACTCCTAACATTGTTATTCCTATGCAAGGCCATGCTTTTGGAGGAGTAAAAGATATTCAACTCCAGAAAGCGGTGCATTTGTTAGAGCGAGAGATTAAAGATCATTATCGCCCTCATATTCTTTCCAGGTCCCAACTTAAAGAAGTTTCATGGAAAACTATCTTGTTCCACAGAGCGAGCTAGTTGAGAAGTTAAATTCCCTTCCTTTAAAGCCGGGAGTTTACCTTTTTAAAGATTCGCGAGGCGAAATCCTTTACATTGGTAAAGCGCGGATCCTGTGGAACCGAGTGCATTCTTATTTTCAAAAACAATCTTTTGGGGAAAGTCAAAACCCGAGGCTGCAGCTATTAGTCAGTAAAATTAATGACCTGGAATATATCCTATGCGATTCTGAAATGGAAGCGCTTTTGCTGGAGTATAATCTCATTAAAGAACACCATCCTCCTTTTAATGTCCGATTCAGGGACGACAAGCGCTTCCCTTACATAAAATTGGTTTCAAAAGATCCATTCCCTTACTTGACCATTGTTAGAAAAAAAGAGGAGGATGGGAGTCATTATTTTGGACCTTACGTCTCTAGTTCAGCTATGAAGCAGGCATTAAAAGCGATTCGAAAGATTTTTCAAATTCGTTCATGCACCATGAAAATCACAGGACATGAAAGAGTTTGCCTTTATTATCACTTAAAGGAATGTTCAGCCCCCTGCATTGCTGCTGTCACTCAGGGTGAATACCAGGAAAAAGCAAAAAATGTCATTCAATTTCTGGAAGGTAAAAAAGAGCCTCTGATTCGAGAATTGACCACTGCCATGGAAAAAGCGGCTCAAAATTTAGAATTCGAAAAAGCGGCTTTTATTCGAGATCAAATGGAAGGCGTTAAAAATGCGCTATTTAAGCAAAAAGTGGCGGGCATATCTGAATCGGATGAAGATTATGTGGGGGTCATTGTAGAAAAAGGAATAGGTTCTGCAGAAATTTTCCACGTCAGAAGCGGAAACTTGATAAAAAAAGAGCAGTTTGCTTTTGAATCAGCAGAAATCCTGTCAGATGAATCTTTGTCTGCATTCATACGTCAGCATTATCAAAATTCCGAATTTATTCCTCCGCATATTTTTATTCCTAATGAACTTAATGATGGTAAGCTTCTGGAGGATTTCTTGAGCCAGAAGTCAGGACATCAGGTTCATCTGGAGATTCCCCAAAAAGGAGGGAGAAAAAAACTTTTGGATTTGCTTTTGAAAAATGCGGCGCATGATCTGACAATCTATTTGTCAAAAGACGAAAGATTGAAAGGAAAGCTTGAGGTTCTTGAATCTCTTCAAAAATTGTTCAACCTTCCCAATCTTCCTTTTCGTATTGAAGGATATGACATTTCTACCCTTTTTGGTAGAGAATCTGTGGGTTCTATGGTTGTTTTTATTGGAGGAAATTCAGAAAAGAAACATTACCGCAAATTTACCATTCGTTCCAAAGCCACTCCCGATGATTTTGCGATGATGGAAGAAATGCTTGTTCGGAGATTGCAGCGCTTAAATGATGTGGATGAGGATGAGAGTTTCTCTCAAAAGCCAGATTTAATTTTGCTGGATGGGGGAAAAGGACAGTTGTCTGTTGGGGTGAAAGTCTTGAAACAATTCTCCAGGGAAGATATACCTATCATAAGCCTGGCTAAGCAGGAAGAGGAAATATATCTGCCGTCCCTGTCTGACCCAGTAAGACTTTTAAAGACGAATCCTGTCCTAAAACTGCTGCAGCACGTTCGAGATGAATCCCATCGATTTGCCATTACTTTTCATAAAACCAAAAGAGACAAAAAAATGACAGAGTCCAGTTTTGAGGCGATCCCAGGGATCGGTAAAAAGCGGGTGAAAAAACTCCTGGAAACCTATCATTCTCTGGATCAAATTAAGAGTTCCAGTATAGATGAGATTGCTAGACTTTTAAAATGTTCAATAGCCACAGCTGAAATGATTGCAGCAGAAAGTTCGAAAAGGTAAAATGGCGCTCCGCAGAGAAGAACATTGCAGCATAACATAGAGATTGATTACGGAATCGTCATGACAAGACGCCTCTTTAACTTCGAGACTGAAATTTCGAGTGCTGATTTTCGCTGCTGCTTAACCCTTGTTCGTTAAGATGAGAAAACAATTTGTTTTAATCACAGGGCTTTCAGGTTCAGGCAAAACAGTGGCTCTTCATATATTTGAAGATTTAAATTTTTTCTGCGTGGACAACCTGCCTTCTACCCTTCTTCGGCCTCTTATTGATTACTGCTCAAACAAAAAGATCAATTCAGTGGCAGTTGTCATGGATGTTAGAGGCGGAGAGTTCTCTGAGTCCCTCTCTTCCACAATAGAGTTTATTAAAAAAGAAAAATTTATTTTTGAGATTTTATTTCTGGAAGCGCATGACGATATTCTGGTCAGAAGATTCAGCGAAACAAGGAGAAAACATCCTCTCCTTCCATCAGGAGGGATTTTGGAGGGCATACAGCAGGAGAAAAAAATGCTTTCCAGGGTGAAGGAAATGGCTCATAAAATTTTAGACACTTCGAGTTATTCTCCGCGAAGACTGAGAGAGGAATTGACTTCGCTTTATACTCTGCCCGAAAATGGCAAGCCGTTAAAAATTTCCATTTTTTCTTTTGGATATAAATATGGCATTCCTCTGGACGCAGATCTTGTGATTGATGTTCGATTTTTGCCCAATCCTTACTATCGAGAAGAACTTCATCATTTGACAGGAAATGATCTTCCTGTCAAAAAGTTTGTTTTGTCTCAGCCTGAAACAAAACAGTTCTTGAGCTACATTTTGCCATTCATAGAATTTGCTCTGCCGCAGTATGAGAGAGATGGGAAGCGTTATTTAAAACTGGCTATTGGCTGCACGGGTGGAAGACATCGGTCCATCGCTATCGCAAATGAGATTTACGAGTTTCTTTCAAAAAAAGACTATCCTTTAACCCTTCAGCATAGAGATCTGCAGAGATGAAATTTTTAAAGTGGTTTTATTTAGGAATGGGTATTAAAAGATGGATTTTTTTGTGCCTGGCAGGAGTGTTGATATTTTCAATTGGCATTCTTCTTTGCTTTAACGGACCTGTCAATCATTTAATAGACACGCTGCTGGCTTATGGAATTTCGCTTAAGGTTTCTAAAGGGATCCCTCTGCATTTTTTTTTCGCTTTATTTTTGGTCGTTGGAGTTTTCTTGATCATGATTGGAATTTGGGGATGGATGCGCTCCATTTTAACAGCCGTAAAACCTGAGAACGAAAATTCTCTTGTGGATATTCTTTATCAGCAGAGGAACTTAAAAAAAGGTTTGAAAGTTGTCGTGATTGGGGGAGGAACAGGGCTTTCCACGCTTTTGCGAGGATTAAAGGAATATACGAGTAATATTGTGGCAGTTGTTACTGTTTCAGATGATGGAGGCTCATCGGGAAGGTTGAGAAAAGAGTTAGGAGTTCTCCCCCCTGGGGACATCCGAAATTGCATTGCTGCTCTGGCTGATTCAGAACTGCTGGGAGAACTTTTGCAGTATCGCTTTGAAGAAGGAAATGGACTTGAAGGCCACAGTTTTGGAAATTTATTTCTTGTGGCTATGACAGGGACAACAGGGGATTTTTTGCAGGGAATCAAAGAATCCAGTCGAGTTTTGGCAATTCGGGGAACGGTTCTCCCATCTACTTTAGATACAGTTACTCTCTGCGCTGAACTGGATGACGGAACTTTAATCGAAGGAGAATCCAAGATTGGAGAAAAGCAGAGACCAATCCGAAGAATTTTTTTGAAACCTAGATCTCCAAAACCTGTTGATGAAGTGATTCAAGCCATTAAAGAAGCAGATGCTATTGTGTACGGACCTGGCTCTCTATACACCAGTATTATGCCTAATCTTTTGATTGGAAAAATGGTAGAAGCGATTCAGAACTCTCCCGCCATTAAAATTTTTGTGTGCAACTGCATGACCCAGCCCGGAGAAACGAGCGGTTTTACGGCATCCCAGCATTTAGAAGTTTTTGTCCAGCAATTTGGAGAAAAATTAGTAGAGTATGCTCTGATCAATACGCTTGTTCCCAGCCCTGCCATGAATGCCAAGTATGAAGAGAAAGGAGGAGGATTTGTGCTTCCAGATCAGGATAAGATAGAAAAAATGGGGATTAAACCCATTGCTCTTCCACTTATTAATGAGACCGATCTCATTAGACATGACCCCAAAAAGCTTGCCCTATCTCTTATCAAGGTCATTATGGAAGGATTATACCGCAGCCCTGGAAAACAAGAGGTACAGCTGCTTGAACCCTCTAAACTTTAACATTTTATCAAATTTTTGTTAGTTTATTTAACAAACGTTTGTGGTATAATCATAATCAGAGGGCGGTGATGATTATGAAAAATGGCAAATGGCTTAAAAGTTTTACGGTTCTTTTTCTTGCGTTAACATTGTTTTTTGTTTTCCAGATCAGGAAGTCTTATGCTGCAGGATTTGAAGTTGTTACTCCCATCATTGTTACTCCACAAAGGGTTTCATTGAGCCGTGTTACACTGCAAACAGTTCAGATGCAGATTGTTACTCCAACGATAGTAACCCTATCACCTGTCAGCATGCAGGATGTTTCACTTGAAACCATAACTCCTGAAATCATTACTCCTGAAGTTATCGTTGGAGAAAAAGTCAATGTTCAGAGCCTGGCTGATGTCAATTTAAATAATTTATATGTTCCTGAAGCCCAGAATCAATGGAATGCCGTAAGTTTTGCTTCTTTATCTCGAAAACTGATGGCTCCTTTTGGAATAAAGGGGCTGGTTTCAGATCCTCTGATGGCAAAATTATTTCCTGGACTTCAAAGACATGAAGAAGAAGTGGCTTTAAGAACTTTAAGTCTTCCATTTATTTTATATTCGATTGACAATCATTTTAAGGCTCAAGGATAGAATCTTTAGCTGTTCAATCGGATGTCATGTCTGTTCGACTCTGAGTCACTGGAGGCGACGGGCGGATTTGAACCGCCGCATAAAGGTTTTGCAGACCTCTGCCTTACCACTTGGCTACGTCGCCGTAATTCACTCTTTAGACAAAAAGGATGCTACTCCTCTGCTTGTTTCCATATTGATATTTCCTCGCGCTGAAACAATGGGTGGTTCATCTGGGGTTCTGGATATGGGCCGCGATTAGTTAAATTTCTAGTGTGTCTGAATGTTCTTGCAGAATCTTGTGTCCCAGTTTGTTTCGCTTTGTCATTAAGTATCTCAGGTTGTTTGCATTGGGGGGAACCTCAATAGGAAGTTGACTGACAATGGTAAGTCCATACCCTTCAAGCCCAACCACTTTTTTAGGATTGTTTGTCAGCAGTTCCATTTTTCGAACTCCTAAATCCCTGAGGATTTGCGCCCCAACTCCATAATCTCTAAGGTCTGCCTTAAAGCCAAGTTTTTCATTGGCTTCCACTGTGTCTAACCCTTGATCCTGGAGAGAGTAAGCGATTATCTTATTTAACAGTCCAATCCCTCTCCCTTCCTGTTTCATGTAAATCAAAACTCCTCTCCCTCGATACTGAATTAAAGCCATCGCTTTTTCTAATTGTTCCCCACAGTCACATCTTGTGCTCTCAAAAACATCCCCTGTTAAACATTCAGAGTGAACTCGAACTAAAATTGGATCTTGTTCATCAATTTCTCCCTTGACCAGAGCTACATGATGCTGCTCTGGCGGAAAGGTTGTGGCATAAGCATGAATATCAAATTCACCGTATTGAGTAGGGAGTTTGGCTTGAGCCACTTTTTTGATTAATTTTTCTCGCTTCATTCTGTATTTGACCAGATCTGCAATGGTTCCGATCTTTAGTCCATGTTTTTTAGAAAACTCCATTAACTCAGGCACTCTTGCCATGGTCCCATCAGGGTTTAAGATCTCACAGATAACCCCTGCAGGATAAAGTCCTGCCAGCTTGGCAAAATCAACGGCTGCTTCTGTATGACCCACTCTTTGAAGAACTCCCCCTGGTCTTGCTCGCAGTGGAAAAGTATGTCCAGGCATGTTTAGATCAGCAGGTTTTGTTTTAGGATCAATTAAAGTCAGGATTGTGGAAGCTCGATCATAAGTTGAAATTCCAGTGGTTGTTTTATGTTTTGCTTCAACACTCACTGAAAAAGCCGTTCCTCTTGGGTCTGTGGATTTCCAGGTCATGGGAGGAATATGAAGATCATCTAATCGAGTTCCTTCCATTGGAACGCAAATTAAACCTCTGCCATACAGAGTCATGAAGTTTACAGTTTCAGGGGTGGCTTTCTCTGCTGCTATGATTAGATCGCCTTCATTTTCTCGATCCGCGTCATCCACAATAACAACAATTTTTCCCTGTTTAATATCCTCAATAATTTCAGGGATTGTGTTAAAAGAAAACATTCAGTATCACCTCATAAACAAGATTTACGCTGACAGCAGTAAGGCGGTGAATGATGCTGGACCCGTATTTGAGCAGCAGGCAGCGGACCTGATGCCACCAATCTTTTTCCACGAGAATCCACGTGAGCATGAAATCCTTCGAGTGTTCTAGCGCCAAGGAGCATAAAATCCCCCTCTTTTGCAAAAACAACTTCATCCACGGTTTTGAATTCACCACACTTAATTAGAGCAATCCCAAGATCGCGGGTAATAACCTGTCCATTTGCCATAACAAATGCTTGATCTTTTTTAAAAATAGTTAGTCCGAGCTTTTTCAGCTCGTCTTCAGGAAGCCAGGTTGCCTCTGAGCCAGTATCAACAAGAAGACCACGAAAACTCCTCCACTGCATCGGCTTTTTCGAGACGTTTGCTATTTCGACGTCAACCTTAAACGTTCCCATGGCTTTGAATCGTCCTTTCAACATATTTTGCGATCATGTCCACTTCAAGGTTTACCGTATCCCCAGCCTTCTTCCTGCCAAGAATCGTTTCTTGTAAAGTTATAGGAATCAAAGAAATTTCAAACCCTTTAGCAAAAATTCGAGTAATCGTTAAACTCACGCCATCCACTGCCACAGATCCTTTTCTGATAAAATACTGCGTCAATTTTTTGGGAGTCTGGATAGTCATGATCTTTGAATTGCCGTCCTTTTGAATCTTCAAAATTTTTCCAATCCCATCCACATGCCCTTGGACTAAATGACCCCCAATTTGAGT
This sequence comes from bacterium, assembly GCA_021800275.1. GTDB lineage: Bacteria > Vulcanimicrobiota > JABDET01 > JABDET01 > JABDET01 > JAKAVV01. The sequence continues at coordinate 98,177 of JAJYZB010000003.1, read as the reverse complement.
TCGGGGAGTCAGAGGAAGTTCCAGGTTCACCCAATCTTCTTTTTTTAAGCTCCCAAGATTTGTCACTTTAAAGGTTTCAGGCATACAGTCAAAAACAGCCTGATTGTTTTTAAAATCTCGAACTGTCAGACAGACTCCATTAACAGAAACAGATCCCCCTTTTTTAAGTTTCCAGCTTTTAGAAACATGAATAAAAAGAGACCCTTTTTCATGCCCCTTTTGAATTTTAAGAATCTGCCCCTGTCCTTGAATTATTCCGGTGAACATACAAATTTTAAGAGGCAGTCTCCAAAACGACAATTTTCATAGGGTCTAATTTCTCCACAACTTCTTGTAATACTTCTGTTTCCTTACTTAATAGGAATGCGAGGAGTTGCAAAGAATTTTAAACTATGCCCTTTCGCGAATCTCGCAGTCTCACAGGAATGACTTTAATTGAGGTCATGATAGCTATAGCGGTTATGGCGATTTTATTTGCGGGATGGTGGCAGGGGTCAAAGGCTTTTCCTGAATTTTTGAACCAAAATAATTACAATCTTGCCTGCCATGTCGCAGAGCAAGCCTTATTAAATATTAAAAACGGGAAAAATTTTCCGCCTGAAGTTCATGTTGTGCCGTGGAATAGGATTGTAGTTTTGAACCATACTCCTATCTCTAAGAAACTCAAGGTTTATCTTGATGGGAAAATCCTTCCTTCAAAAGATTACGACCTAAAACCTGAAACACGAAAAGTTATTTTTTTAAAGCAATTGAGAGGGGAAAGGATCGTGATTAATTATAAGATGAGGTTTCCACCCTGGAAAGAGATTTGCACTGTTTCTGAACACAAGCCGTATAAAATCGTATTGGGAAATACCCCTATCCAAAAAGTTTTTTGGGTAAAGGAAGCTGAGGGTAATCGTTTAAGACTTCTCTCCCCTTCTTCCTATCAGGTGAATTTTAAAAGCGGCATCATGCAATTTAAAGGTATTGGAGGGAAAGTTGTATTGATTTCTTATTACGGGGGAAAGTTTACAGGCGCTCTTACGGGAAAATTTATCTCGTCCAATCTAAAACAAGAGCGATTATATCCCACGGATTGGAAAATGTTAAAATTAACCCTTAAAATTTCAGGACAAAGACCATGGCTTCATTTTTTCACAATCATAAAAAGCTGAAAGGATTCACCTTAATAGAGATGCTGATCGTAATTATTGTCGGCTTTTTAATATTTTTTTCCATGCTGGATCTGACGGTTAAACAGTATCAATTTTATCATAAAATCCTGCAAATAGAAAGCGCTGATCTCGAACTTCAGAGATTAAAACTTCAGATTGAGTCCAAACTGCTGCAGGCTTCTTCGTTTCGTATTGTTAAAGGGAATCATGAAATTGTTTTTTTGGCTCACGGCAGCTCAGGAAAAATTTATCTCTCAAAAGGACATCTCTGGATCCAGCAGGGAAGAAAGGCGAGAAAGTTTCCTGCTGCTCAGTTGTTGAACGGCGCCGATTTCGTCGTGATGAATGGATATGTATGGGGAAAATTAAGATCTGGCAAGAATGAAGCTTATTTCGATGTCCAGGAGCCATGACTTTAGATAAAAAAATGAGGAAAAATTCGGGAATTTCTATTTTAATCTTCACTTTTGAAATCATGCTGCTGATCGGGTTTATGGTTTCTTTTGTCGCTTCGACGTATATTGTAGCCAATACCTATATTAAAAGAGAACAAAGTGTTATTCAAGCGGATATTTTAAGCGCAGCAGGAATGCGCTACGGAAAATTTCTTTACGAAAAGGGCCAGCTGCCATTTTCTTTGAAACAGAAAATAAAAATCTTAAATACTTCTGATTTTATTCTGCTGTCTATTCATCATCCTTCAAAAAGGAGCATTTCGAGTCAGGGAGAGGTCAATGGAAACACTGGACAAAGAATAGAAGGAAGGCTGCCGTGATCTTCTTAATTTTTGATTTCTTTTTTTCTATTGTGTTCTTTTTTTATTTGCTAAACTTTTTGCTTGAAAGACGAAATGACTGCAACTATTTATTGACACGACTTGAAAGCTTGTTAAAATCAGGAACTCCTCTTTTTGACGCAGTCAATGATATAGCCTCTGAATTGGCTTTTCACAGCGACCCTATTTTCAGAGTTAACCCTTTAAGAGAGGCATTATTAAAAGAAACGATCCCTAAATTGAAAGCAGGGAAAAGTTTAGCCGAGTCCTTAAAAGGAATCAGGATTTTACCCCCTATTCCTATTATCATTTTAGCTTTAATTTTTTTTCAAATTACTTTTTTATTTCTCTATACGCCATTTTCTCAGAATTTGTTTTCCTCTATTTTTACTGAATCCACTTTGGACGCTATTGCTTTTGGAGAAAAAAATGGCTGTTTAGTGGAAATACTCTATTTTCTTCAGAAAAAAGAAGCCATCAAAAATGCTGAGGTACGGGTATCTGAAAATGCAGAACCTGATATTATTCGATTAGGCATAGGGTTTATGGCCCTGCTCATGGCAGCGACATTTTTAAATCTATACATTATCCCTTCATTTATCACGCTGTTAAAAAGTTCTTCTATACAAGTACCAAGGGTCACTATTCTGACATCTGCCATAAACTCTTTAATCGGTAACCATATTGTTTTGTTTGGTATTATGATTTTGTTGATTCCCGCAGTTCTACGCATATACTGGGGCGAACTGCTAATCCAGCTTCCAGTACTGAATCAGCCGCTCCTTTATAAAGAATATGCGCTCTTAACCGAGAGTCTTGCTGCAGGCATAGAGAAAAATGTTCCTCTCCCTGAGTCGCTTCTTTTTTCTGCTCGGGTGGCAAATACCAGACTTTTTAGAACTCGAATTCTAAAAGGGGTAGAGGATCTCAAAAAAGGGAAAAGTTTATCTGAATCTTTTCAAAAATGGAAGATTGTTTCGCCTTTTATCATCTGGATGACTGCATTTGGAGAAGCATCTCAAAATTTACCTGCTGTTTTGCGAGAAATAGCAGTTTATTACGAAGAACAGATTCCTCTTTGCTGGAACAAAACCGTAGAGATTTTTTCGGTTTTTTTTACGGTTTGTCTGGGAATTTTTGTTGTGGTCTATGCCCTGGACTTCTGGATGCCTGTTACTGCTTTTTATGGCACATTATTGGTGAGAATTCCCTATGTCAGATAAGTCCATGCTGTCTGTTCGTCAAATCATTCTGCTCTCGAGACAATTATATTATATGGTTAAACTTTCTGTTCCACTTCCTGCTGCTTTAAAACAGTTAGAAACAGATGCCGCAGATCCAGAAATGGCTGCAGTACTAAAACGAGTGTGTGAGCAGACAGCTTTAGGGAAAAGCTTGGCTTTAGCTTTCTCTCCTTATACTCCTGCTCTTTTTTCAAAACTGCTGGATTTTGGAGAAAAACAGAACCGCCTTCCTGAAGCTTTTCAAGAGATCGCAAAACATTATGAAGCCCAGGAGCATTTAGAAGAAAAAGGGAAACTTTTACTTTTTTATCCAGGAATTGTGATCACTGTAACTTTCTTCATAAGCTGGCTGTTGTTCTTCTTTGTATGGTCCAATGTATCTTTTTCTATTCTGCAGCTTCCTCTTCCATTCTGGCTTTCTGCGTTTTACCATTTGGCCTATTTTTTTCACAGCACGTCCATCCAAATTTCGCTGCTCGGATTTTTTCTTGTCTGCATTTACTTTTTCTGGAAAAAAGACTGGTTTTACAAAACTTCTCTTTTTCTCCTTTCCTTTTCCCCTCAAACAAAAAACATTTATGTAAAAGTTCAACTGTTGAAAGTTTCCAGAGTTTTGTCTCTGCTTCTTGAATTGAATTTACCCCTTTCTTCTTGTTTTGATTCTGTTGAAGAGTTTGCCACAGTTCCTGAACTTATAAAAGATTTACTCCAAGCGAAGGATCTGATTAAAAAAGGAAAATCTTTATCTGACGCTCTTAAAGACACAAAATGGCTTAAGCTTGTTTTATCTTCATCTCTGCCCGCGTCTGCAGCAGAGAATCCCGAGAAATTATTTTCCCTGGCAGCAGACTCCCTTGAAATTAATATCAATATGAGTTCCTCTCTTCTGCTGGCTGTTCTGGAGCCTTTTGGAATTGCCACTGCTGGAATTTTTGTTCTTTTTGCCACTGCTTTATTCTGGTTCCCTTTTTATGAAATGCTGCTGCACATGTGGTATAGACTGGGGTGGTAAATAATGCCTGACGAGAAGATAAATCTTTTATCTCTGGCGAATCAAGTTTCTCTGGCTGCTGTGGAAAATGAAGCCCTTTTTCATGAGTGGCTGAAAAAAATTACAGAAGATGAAGTCGAGGACATATTAAAATTTTCTCTGTATCTGGCAGTCTTCCAAAAAGCCAGCGACCTGCATTTTAAACCTTATCCAGATCGGATTTCTGCCCTGCTTCGGAAGCAGGGGGAACTGGAAGAGGTTTTTTCTTTCAGCCCTGTATGGTTCGAACCCCTTCTGCGAATCATGAAAAATTGGAGCGGACTTCCCAGTTATAAAACAGGGCTGCCGCAGGAAGGAAGATTGGTTCTCCCTTTTGAGAAAAATGAATTGTTTGTAAGAGTCTCTTTTTTCCCTACAGTTCTTGGTGAAAAAGTGGTCTGCAGAGTCCTCAACTTTAAAGATAATCTTATGCCTCTTGAAAAATTAGGAATGGAACTGCCGATTCTTGAGAAATATATAGAATTTTTAAAAACTAAAACAGGGATGGTCATCATCTGCGGTTCTGCTGGAAGTGGGAAAACCACAACTCTTTATGCTTCTCTTCTCTGGCTGCTGCGGAACTCTGAAAGAACAATGAACTTTTATACAATTGAAGACCCTGTTGAATACATTGTGGATGAATTTAATCAAACTCAGGTTAATCCAATGACAGGGCTGACCTTTGCCAGTGGGCTTCGAAGTCTTCTTCGTCAAGATCCAAATGTTCTGGCAGTCGGAGAAATTCGAGATTCTGAAACCGCTTTGATCGCTCTGGAAGCAGGATTGACGGGCCACTTAATTTTTGCGACTCTTCATGCTGAGAACACAAAAGGTGGCTTGGCTAGACTGGAACAGTTCGGGGCTTCTAAAACTGCGATTCAAATGTCAGTAGGGGCTGTTTTACACCAAAAATTAGTTCCTAAACAATGCGGTTTTTGTCTTGGGAAAGGATGTCTCCAATGTGGGGGAAAAGGCTGCCAGGGAATGACAGGCAGGTTTTCTCTAGAAATTTTGGAAATGAAATGAAAGGCAAATCAATGTATTCAATGATCAATTCACTCTCACAAGCAGGTCAATTCTCAAAGACAGGTTCACCGTATCCTCCAAAAATTAAAGATTCGATTCTGAAGTTTATTTTTTCACTGCTTTTAGCTTTTTTAAGTTTAACTCTGACGGCCTCATCTCTTTATGCGAGCGACCAGCAAGCCCCTGCAGGCTTTACCTTTGCAGTCACCAGACTGCAGCGAACAACGCTTCGGGTTGGACCCTCTACTCAGTACGATCGGTTAGCAGAACTGCCGAAGGGGCTGAATGTAAAAGTGATTTCCACTCTAGGGAAGTGGTCTAAAATTTATCTCTCAAAGAATTTTTCGGGATGGATTAAAACAGACTCTCTGAAGCTTCTTCCTGCAAGCGCATCTTTCACCACCGTTGTTTTAAAAAGAATTAAAATCACCCGGGAGCTTCATGATATTCGAATGGATGTGTATGAAAGCAGTCCAGGATTAATGATCCCTTATGAATGGCGCCACCCTAAAATTTTATGGCTGACTTTTTACAATGCTAAATCTGCCATGGAAGGGATCTACTACAATCCCAAGGATCCAGTTATTGAAGATGTTCAGGTTCGCCAAAAGTCTTCCTATACGGTTTTAATGAAGATTGATCTAGCTCATTTGTATGGATTCAAAATGATTCAAAAAACTCCCCATCAGCTTTTAATTAAATTTCAGCTTCCACCCCCTTTTCTCTTGAAAAGAGGGAAACTCAATTTAAGAACATCCTCCTATTCTCCATTAAAGGGATGGAGAATCTGCCTGGATCCAGGACATGGAGGAAAAGACACAGGAGCTGTCGGACCTACGGGCTTAGAAGAAAAAACGGTCACTTTGAGAACCGCAAAAATTTTAGGGAAAATGCTGCAGAACAACGGGGCACTCGTTTTTTACACCCGAACTACAGATACATCCCTGACCAATCCAAATGGACCTGCTGCAGCAGAACTGCAGGCAAGGGTCAATGTTGCGAAAAAACATCATGCCAATCTTTTTATTTCCATTCATTTTAATTCTAAACCAACCCTTGCAAAAGCCCGAAAAGCCAGAGGCACTTTTGTCTATTATTATCAACCTCAAAGTTTGAATTTTGCCTGGGACATCTGTAGAAATGTTGAAAATGAAACTCTTGAACCCAAATACGGAGTCGTTTTTAAATCTCTGTATGTGGTGCGAGAACTTGATTTCCCAGCAGTTCTGGTAGAATCCTGCTATATCTCCAATCCTGTGACTGAAGCTGAATTAAGGCATTACTCCTACTTAAAAAAGATTGCTTACGGGATTTACAGAGGAATTCTCCAGTATGTCAAATCTCGATAGATTCAGATCCTCTCTTAAAACTCATGAAATGGACCATTAGAGTTAAACTGAACTCTAAAAATCCAAGAGTTGAGCTAATTAACCCTCATGAACTGGCTGTATCGGTCAGCGCCCCTCCTGTGGAAGGGAAAGCCAATAAACAGGTGATTGAGCTTTTATCCGCTTATTTTAAAGTGCCTAAAACACAGGTTAAAATTCTTAAAGGTGAAAGTTCTAAAATAAAGGTGGTAGAAATTTCGCTCGATTAGGTTGCACAAAACACAGGGAAAGCAGCAAAATTCGCGAAAAGTCAAATCGGCGATGGAGTTCGCCGCGGCTGTGCGCCGTTTGTTAAAACCGCTTCCCATACTCGCCATGCCATAAGCAATATGGAAGCTGATGACTCCTGCTAACATAGTTGGGAGGTGTTTTAATGAAGCTTTTATATGCGGCCCTTGGCGGAGCTGTAGGAACCGTTCTGCGATATCTCTTTACAGCCTTGGTTTCCCGGATGGCGGACGGTATGTTTCCATGGGGAACTCTTGCCGTCAATTTGTCCGGGTCATTTGCTGTTGGATTTTTGTGGGAAGTCCTGATGCGTTTTAACGCGTCATCCGATTCACGCACGTTCATTCTTATCGGGATTGTAGGAGGATTCACCACATTTTCTACTTTCATGCTTGAAACCGTGAATCTCTTCAGGGACAGCGAAAGTGGGTTTGCCCTGCTGAACCTGATGATCAGCAATATAAGTGGGATCATTTTGGTGATCGCAGGCTTTTTTTCTGCACGCTTGACGCTTAATTTTCTGCATAGGGGAGGACCGCTGTGAAACTTCCTGAAGAAGGAATGCTGCTTCGAATTTTCATCGGGGAATCTGATCACCATAAAGGAAAGGCGCTTTACGAGCAAATCGTATTAAAAGCACGCGCGCTGAATCTTGCGGGCGCCACAGTAACCCGCGGCATAATGGGATTTGGAGCTGATTCCCGAATCCACACCGCCAAGCTCCTCCAGCTTTCTGAGGATCTACCCATCATTGTGGAGATCGTGGACACCGAAGAAAACCTTAACAAAATTCTCCCTTTTCTGGATGAAACAATCACTGAAGGGCTCATAACTTTGGAAAAAGTCCGCATCATCAAGTATCGCCACAGCAGCCAGACAGACACCTGAACTGGAAATAGCCCAGGATAATGCAATTGGACAATGTGAAAGTCCGCAGGATTGTCTCGATTTATTTTCTCGGATAAACATTTTTCACGACGGCATTATAAAGCGGTTCTGGTTATCAATCTTGTTTCAAGGGAATCTTTTTCATAAAGTCGAATAAATGGGCGCAATGACGAATGGACAGCAGCCCTCTTTTTTTAACCCATTAAATGAAGTCTGGCATGGAATGGAAAAAAAATTGATCCGTGAGGTTATTTTTGGGTTAAATGATGGATTGGTTACTGCTTTTGGATTTATCTCAGGGGTGAATGGAGCTCATGTTAAACCTCTTGTTGTCATTTTAACAGGTGTCGCAGAAGCAGTGGCTGGCGGTCTTTCCATGTTTTTTGGGGCTTATCTTTCCACAAAAGCTCAGAGAGAGTTTTTCGAATCTGAAATCAGAAGAGAAAAAAGAGAGATTGAAACTATGCCTGAACAGGAAGAGGATGAGGTTCGGCAGATTTATTTAAAAAAAGGATTCACTCCTGAAGAAACGGAGATGATTGTTAAACGGATCACTTCGAACAAAGATGAATGGATTGCTTTTATGATGAAAGAAGAGCTCGGACTTTTTCCTGAAAACTTTGATAATCCTGTCAAATCAGCAGGAGTGATTGGGGTCAGTTTTTTTGCGGCTGCCCTTATCCCTGTGATTCCGTTTGGAATTTTATCTATTCAACAGTGGGCTTTCCTGATTTCCACTCTTCTCACCCTTATCACCCTGTTTATTGTAGGAGCGGGAAAAACCAAGATTACCCGAACCTCCTGGCTGAAAGGTGGATTAGAAATGCTGATCATTGGCATTATCGCAGGGGGAATCGGATTTTGGGTTGGCAAATTGATGATTCTTTTAAAATTAAGCGGTGCCAGCTTGTGAAGTTTTGCTTCTGCCCCTGCTGTTCTGCTTCATTAACGAAAAAAAAGATTCAGGGGAAACTTCGCCTGGTATGCTCTTCCTGTGATTTTATTTTTTTTCAAAATTCAAAACCCTGTGTTGGAGGATTAATTTTAAGAGGAGCGAAAGATAAAGAAATTTTACTGACCAAACGAGCTTTTCCGCCAAAACAGGGAACATGGGATATACCGGGTGGATTCCTGGAAAAGGGTGAAGATCCTAGAATCGGATTAAAGCGGGAAATTAAAGAGGAGTTAGGAGTCAATGCTGAAGTCATGGATCTCTATGATATTATTGCTGACCACTATGGAGTAGAAAAAACCGCAACTCTAAATTTATTTTACTTTGTTAAGCTGCTGGGAAACCCTGAAAAACCTTCAGATGACATTTCTGAATTTGCTTTTTTCCCGCTGCACAAACCCCCGCAGAATATCGGTTTTCAAAATGTCAAAAAAGTTTTATCAAGACTGAGAAAAGAATAGGCATAAGGTTCTCGTCAGTGCCGGGAATTGATTTCGCGGCTTTAAAGATCTCGCTCAACACAAGAGAAAAACTAGGCAGACTGGCGGTTCTACTGGAAAGAAACCCAGGAGTGAATAGATTTTTCAATCTGCTGAGCGATTGTTTTCCCTGCTTCTTGAATCAACGATTTTTTCAGGTTTTCGATCTGAGCGTAAACCTCGAAGCCCCCCAAATAGAGCGTTAAAGTCGCGATCTGAAAATCCTTGCTAGGAGCATAGAAATTCTGAACCTCTCTGCACAGGACAGGCTCATCTTTAATGAAAATTGTATAGGCTTTTGGCTTCAATTGATAATTTCTGGCAAATTTAACTCCTGAGAATTTTAATTCGGACTTTTGGCGTACCTGTTCGATCTGATTGGATAGAGATAAAAAATATTTGGGATGGAGCAAATGCCAGAGCCCAACTCCAATCTCCACAGAGATCAATCTTTCTTGTGGAACTTCTTTTAACAGCTCTTCTGAATGAGTGTCTGGGTTTATGATCTTATAAATAGTTTTATAGACAGCCCAGATCTTTTTATGCTGCATAGGAGTAAAATTTCGCGTCAGCAGAAATTCATCAAGGCTCGTGGTGGGAAGATCTAGTAAATCCATTCCGGGGTTCATGTTGTTAAAGAGGAGCCGCAGCATCATTAGAGTCAAATAAGTTTCCGCAAAATCTTCCCTTTCATTTGTTGCCGCATATTTGGAAAAGTAGTCGCTTTTTTTTCGATCCATTTTCTCGGCTTCATTTTTGACCAGCACACCTTTCCCAAAAAGCTTTTCTCCATTTTCGTCTGAAATTTTCTCTGAGAATTTCAAACTGCCGAATGTTCTAGAGTCTAAAACGTGGCCAAGCTCATGGTATAAAACAAAACGCACATCACGACTATTTCGTAAGTAGGATTGTGCAATCAATACACTTCTTTCCCAGGGTATTGTACATGCATTAGGGACTTTGATTCCTCTTTTAAGGAGAACCTCTCTAAAACCATCCAGTTCAGAGATGTAAAATGCTCCCGAATATCCAAAAACAGAAAGAGGAAGTTCATCAACAGCCTGAAAGAAATTGACTAATTCCTTCTCATTTAGATAAAACTCGCTGACTATACGCAACCCTTTATCTTTAAATCGAACCATTATCAATTCTGCAGGCTTAGATCCCAGAGAGAATCTCGAAAGTTCAAAAACAGTCTCATTAACTTTTATGCGGGAAACTTGAGGGGTGGGGAGTTCTGCTTCCTCAGGAACTTTTTTTTCCAGAGTATGAACAATCATGTCAGCATTAGGCATCCAGTTTTCTGTTCCATTGGGGAGAAGGCTGCCAATAACAGGGATGCCTTTTAATTTTATTCCATATAGGACTTTGGCGCCATCGGGGTATTCAAAACGGAAAACTCCCTTTTTCAATATCAATTTCTTTATGCCGCTGGCATTTGTTTCTTGAGAGCGGCCTGGGAAAACCCAGAGCAGCGATTTTTTATGCGTTTTGTGGATATCTTTCATTCACTGTCAGAATAAAAATTCTATCTCTTTAAAAATTTTCGATTTTTGCTATTTCACTTATCCCAATTCTATCATAAGATAGAGGAAAGCTCAAGCTGCAGACTGAAAAAAGATTTATGGACGTATTCGCAGGAACTGGGATCGGTTTCTCTGCTGGTGTAATTTTAGGAGGGACTCTTGTTTATTTTTGGGTTCATGCTAAATATGCAGGAGTTGAATCAGAAAGTAAATTTTTAAAAGAGAAAGTGGATTGGTTTGACCAGGCTCGCGGACAGCTCAGGGAATTGTTTCAATCTTTAGCTTCTGAAGTGCTGCAGAAAAATTCTGAACAGATCCTTCATCAAAATCAATCCACACTCCAGCCTCTTATCCAGCCCCTTAAAGAAGATCTGGATAAATTGGATGGAGTGGTGAGAGAATTGGAAACAAAGCGGGAAGGGGCTTACCAGAGCCTCGCTAAAGATTTAGAAAAAATAGAAAAAACAAATCAGGATCTTTACAGCATCACAGCCAACTTGACAAAAACATTGAGTCCCCCTACAGTGAGCGGAAAATGGGGAGAAATGCAGTTGAGGAGACTTGTGGAAATGGCGGGAATGACTGCTCATGTAGATTTTGAAGAACAGACCGCCACCTCTGAGGGAAGACCTGATATGATCATCCATCTTCCTCAACAGGGAATCCTGCCAGTGGATGCTAAGACTTCTTTAAATTCTTATTTTGAAGCTGTGGAAGCCCAATCAGAAACCGAAAAAAAAGAAAAGCTGGAAGCTCATGCCGCTAATTTAAGAAAACAAATGAAAAATTTGGCAAAAAAAGAGTATGGAAAACAATTCAATGGAAAAAATGATATGGTGGTGATGTTTGTTCCTGTAGAATCTTCTTTGAATTCTGCTTTTAATACTGACAAAGATTTGTTTGATGCCGCTCTTAAAGAGGGGGTGCTTTTATGCGCTCCAATCACTCTTTTTGCTCTTCTTAAAGCAGTCAGCCTGGGGTGGATGCAGCAGCAGTTAGCAGAAAACGCTAAACAGATTGCGGATCAGGGAAAGGAACTGTATGATCGCCTCCTCAATTTTGCCAGAGATTTAACAGAAGTCGGAAAAAATTTGGGGTCTGTGGTGAAAGATTGGAATAAAACAGTTGGATCCTGGGAAAACCGACTGCTCCCTGCTGTTCATCGTTTAAAAGAAATGGGGGGAGGGATGCAGGAAATTTCATCCCTTTCTACTATTGAACAAGAAGTTCGATCCCCCAAAATATAGAGTCTCCGCGTTTCAGTTATAGTCCAAAGATTAGAAGTGTGGGTTTAGGGAGTATCTGGATGAATGATTCAGATGATGTCCAGCAGATCAAGCAGGGAATGGAAAATGAAATCGGGCAGAGGTTCTTTTGCGGGGGCTGAATGACCCTCTAGATTGACCCATCCTGCCAGCAGACCTGCTTTTTTTGAACCCACAATATCCAGCTCAAAAGAGTCCCCTACATATAAGGTAGTGTCTGTGGACACTCCAAACCTTTTTACAGCTTCATGAAAAGCTTTAGGATTCGGCTTCCAGAACCCAATCTCTTCTGATGTAATCAGAGGAACTGGAAACCCAAGGGCATGGGCTTTTGCTTTTTGCAGCTCTGTCCAGCCATTGGTGAAAATTCCAACAAAAATTTGTTTTTTTAAAAGTTTTTCCACTGTTTCCTCAGATCCAGGGAGAAGTGTAAAAGTTTCTTTTCCTTTTCCGACACAGATTTTTCGATATTTTTCTGCTAAATGCTTCAACTCAGTTCTGCTTCGTTTAGGAAAAAGTTCGGAAAGCATTTTGTGCAGCGAGATCTTTCCAGTGTGGAAGTGAGATAACACAGTCAAAAGTCTGTTCTGAGAAAGAGAAACCCCCTCTTGTTCAGCTAATCCTTCCAGCACACCACCTTCCAAACTGTGGTCAATCCCAAGGGTGCGGTCAAGATCAAATAATATCGCCTGGATTTTCATTCACCAAAATTTTATTTAAACTGCCCAAAATAATGATCAATCTCTTCCCTCAGCTCAATTCCTGCTTTTTCAAAACAACCCAACAGCGTATTATAGCTTCCTTCTCCTCCCAGCATATCCCAAAATTCATCCCCCACAAAAAGCTCCTCCTTTAAATCCAGCATCCCCTTTAATGTCCATCGTTCATAACGTTTTGGTTCGTAGGGATTGTAAGGAATTGCGACTGCAGTTTTAATTTGCGCTTTTGGTTTTGGGTCAATACAATGGCCGCCCATTCCAATAAAGTCCTTTTAAATTCTTTAAAATTTCCTCTGTTGGGTTTTGCTGTTTTTATATCAAAAAACCACTTAACTCCATCATCAGTTTCTAGAAAAAGATCGGCTTTTGCAGGTTTAACCTTAACCATATCCCCTAATTTAGATGCTTTTTGAATTAAATCAATTTCTTTTATTTTATTAGGATTCACTTGGCCTGTTGTCAAACTATCCATAATTTTTTGTATTCTTTCTTGCGCTTTTGAGCTTATTTTATCTCCTACCTCAACCCCTCTTCCTGTGTTTTTAAATTTATCTTTTGCAAGAGCCACAGCAACTAACTCAAAAATAGAAGTTCCAAAGGTGGTATTTAAAGATTGTATAAAAGAGTACAGAGCCATCCTGTCTTTCCCAAGAAGACGAAAATGGAATGGCATACTGCTGGTTTCTGGTTTGTAGTTCTTAAACTTCTCCCTTAAACAGTCCTTGATAATTTCTACAACGTTTTGAGACTGCATAAGGCTACTCTGATTTTAAATGGAAAATAGTTTCAGCATAAGCCCCTTTGTCTCTTTCGGTTCGATTTAAAACAGGACGCTTAAACTGCTGCACAATTCGCATTCCCGCTTTCTGGGCAATAGAAGGGTATAAATTGAATTTATCATTTGCGACAAGGAAAACATGACAATCAGGCGCCAAGTACCTCCTGCAGTGATTCAAAACATTTGAAATCTCTTGGATATAAACACGTCTAGCTTCACTCGTCTGTCCTTTTGATAAGGGGCCAATCTCTAAATCATCTTTTCTATTGAAGCCGAATAATTCATAAGCATAGGCGTGCTGCTCATGATAGTTGATTAGACCGACATAAGGGGGGCTGGAAAAAATTCCTTTTATTTTGCGATCTAAAATAAGTTTATCTAAATCTGAATTTTTTCTCTTAATCTCTGTTAAAAGGTCAATTTTTCTGGAATCACCGGTTAAACAGATTTGGTGGGCATTGGTTCTGAGTTTTCTAAATTGATCGAGTCTCTGCAGTGTTCCATCACAGTACGTTATCCACCACTTTAATATCGAGAAAAGAGGTTTGCAGATCTTGCCATGCTTAAAGCAGTAGTAAGTCGTAAAAATTGGAGCTTTTAAAGTTGCCAGATCATAGTGTGTTGTGGCGCGGCAGGAACGTGCTGTTCGACTCAAAACAAGGGATAAAACAATCCGGTTTTTCTCTTCTTTCACGTTCTTGATTTCACCCCAAACGAACTCAATCTCATCCCGAACTGATTTCGAATACCATTGGTCTAAAAATCCTTCCAATTTTTCCTGCTGTGGCTTAATTTGATAGTTTTCCGCCAGTTTATAAAAAATCTGAAGAAACTCTTTTTCTTTTTCCTCTCCATATTTTGCTTCATCAATCTCTTTCTGCTGAACTTTAAACTTGAACTCAGGACTGGGAAAATAGTTAGCATTAAAGGCACTGATGTCCTTCAGCAGATGCTCTTCAAATTGGCTCCATTTTGAATTAAAGATGAACTCTTTTAAAGCAGACGTTATTTTTTTTATGTCTTGATACAGATTCATTAAATCATAACTAAAAATTTTAGAATTTGAAATAAAGGCATTAAATTCTGAAACATCTACTCCAATCGCATGAATCTCCATTTCAGCAGCCTGCACAAGAGTGGTTCCACTGCCGCAGAAAGGATCCAGGATAATATCACCTTTTTGAAAATACACTTCTTTTTTAAACTCATCGGTATGTTCATCCAGAAAGTATTCCACTAATTGAGGAATAAATTTTCCTTTATAGGGATGAAGTCTGTGAACATGTTTCGTTGTATCAGATTCCTTCAAGTAATCAAAAGATAAATGCCAGTTTAAGTCCCTGCCAAGTTTTTCCTTCCAGTTAATTTCCCTTCTGCCGTAAAAGGAAGTGTAATATCTTTTTAATTCGTTTTTGTCAACGTGAGTGATGCCATTATTTTGTATCTTTTTTATTTTCCCGTATTGAATTAAATACGAGATATTCGATTCAGTGACATTTTTTTTGAGATATCCTTTTGCCCACAAAGCCGCTTCTTTAAGGCTCAGTAATTCTTTTTGTTCAAGGGTGTGTAATGCTTCCATAAGGCTCTCCTTCTCTTTTTAATAAAATTTTTTCACTGCTGGAACAATACCTTTTTATTCTAACACACTGCTCGCAAAAAACTGTCAAAAATTTATTCTTTTTCCGATCAAAAAGGGAAATAAAACCTCTCATAATGAATACTATTTAAGATAATGAGAAAATATTTTAGCTTTCTATGTTTTAACCTTTCTTCTATGATCGTGAGCATAGATTTAAATTCATGAAAGCCTCTGATCTGTTTGTTGACTGTCTTAAAGAAGAAGGGGTTGAGTACATTTTCGGTCTTCCGGGGGAAGAAAATATGGATCTTTTGGAATCCCTTCGGAACTCTTCTATTCAATTCATTACCACAAGACATGAGCAGGGGGCTGCTTTTATGGCAGATGTGTATGGAAGGCTGACGGGTAAAGCAGGGGTCTGTCTTTCGACTTTAGGTCCTGGAGCCACGAATTTGGTGACAGGAATTGCGGATGCCACTTTAGATCGCGCGCCTCTGGTCGCGATCACTGGGCAGGCAAGTCTTGAACGAATTCATAAAGAATCACATCAATTTATTGATGTGGTTGAAAATTTTCGCCCGATTACTAAATGGAATGCCAGAATTGAAAAGCCTGAAATCATTCCTGAAGTGGTTCGCAAAGCCTTTAAACTTGCTCAATCGGAAAAACCAGGGTCCTGTCATATTGAAGTTCCCGAAGATGTGGCGGGAATGAAAACTACAGGCAGCCCTCTCACACATCCCCACTTTTCCCCTGAGCCAGGAAGTAATAAACCAGGGATCGCAAAAGCCCTGAAACTTTTGTCAGAAAGCCGCTATCCGATTATTCTTGCAGGGAATGGGGTCATACGGAGGAGAGCTTCTGAAACTCTGCAGAAATTTGCGGAAAAGACTAAAATTCCTGTGGCTCATACGTTCATGGGAAAAGGAATGCTGCCTTTTGATCATGAGTTAAATCTTTTAAGCATCGGACTTCAAGCCCATGACTATGTGAACTGCGGCTTTGATAAAGCCGATCTGGTTTTAGCGATTGGATATGATTTAGTGGAATATGCCCCCAAGTTTTGGAATCCCCAGCAGAACAAAGTGATTGTCCATTTGGATTCTTCTCCTGCAGAAGTAGATGCATATTATCTCCCTGAAGTAGAATTAGTCGGCGATATTCGCCAGATCCTGTCTCAGCTCATTCAGGAGGCAGTGCCTGGCAGAAGTTTGGAATGTTACAGTGCTCTTAGAAATATGATCCTGGAGGATTTGCAGGAAGGAGCGCACAATGATTCTTTCCCTTTAAAGCCGCAGAGAATTCTTCACGATCTCCGCCGCATCATGAAAGAAGATGATATCCTGATCTCAGATGTGGGGGCTCATAAAATCTGGGCAGCTCGTATGTATCCAGCATACAAACCAAACACTGTGATTATCTCTAATGGGTTTGCTGCTATGGGGATTGCCCTTCCTGGAGCTATTGCAGCTAAACTTGTTTATCCTAAACGGAATGTTTTAGCCCTTGTGGGAGACGGTGGATTTCTCATGAACGTTCAAGAATTGGAAACAGCCTGCAGAATTAAGACCCCTTTCGTATCTCTGATTTTTAAAGATGGGGGATATGGATTGATCGACTGGAAACAGATTCGAGAATTCGGGCATCCTTTCGGAACTTCGTTCAGCAACCCAGATTTCGTTCAGCTCGCTGAATCCTTTGGAGCTAAAGGGTATAGAATCGAACAAGCTCGAGACCTGGCTCCTGTTTTAAAAGAGGCTTTTGCGCAGAGCGTGCCTTCTGTGATTGACTGTCCTGTGGATTACAGCGAAAATTTGAAATTAACTCAAAAATTAGGAAATCTCGTGGTTTCAATGTAGAAAAAGGTTAACAATGATCCTGGTATTGAATTTTTTAATAAGATAAAAGGGGGAAATCATGACTTCTTTGACTTTTGTTCAATCCAAATTTTTCCTGGCTGGAAAAGAACATGAATCCAAAGAAATTTTGGAGGTTCGAAACCCACACAATGAGGAAATCATTGGAGAAACTTTTTTAGCGACAGAGCGAGATTTAGAAGAAGCTGTTGAAGTTTCTGTCCAAGGATTTCAAGAAACCAAAAAACTTCCATCTTACCGCCGTTCAGAAATTTTGCTTAAAATACGAAACAAACTGGAAAAAGAAGTGGAATCATTTGCAAAACTTTTATCCCTTGAATCGGGAAAACCAATCAAAGATGCTAGAAGAGAAGTACAGAGAGCTGTTTTAACCTTTGAAATTGCTGCAGAAGAAGCCAAACGAATCGGTGGTGAATTTTTAGATTTAAATCTTTCCCCATCCTCTGAAAATTACTACGGGATTTACCGCCCTTTCCCTATTGGACCGATTTTAGCGATTACTCCTTTTAATTTCCCTTTGAATCTAGTAGCTCACAAACTTGCACCTGCCCTTGCTGTTGGATCCAGTTTTGTTTTAAAGCCAGCGTCTAAAACTCCATTAACCGCTTTAAAACTGGCATCCCTTATTTTAGAATCAGGGTATCCTGAAAAAGCTGTAAATGTGCTTCCCTGCACCAGTTCTTCAGGAGAAAAATTGGCTCAAGATGAAAGATTTAAACTCCTCAGTTTTACTGGCAGCCCTTCTGTTGGCTGGAAATTGAAAAAACTTTCTGGGAAAAAGAAAGTGGTTTTAGAATTAGGAGGGAATGCCGCTGTGATTTTGACCCAGGATACCCCTTTGGAATTGGCTGTAAAACGATGTGTGGCAGGCGGATTTTCGTATGCTGGACAGTCTTGTATTTCAGTGCAGCGGATTTTCGTACATGAAACTCTAGAAAAAGAATTCACTTCTCTTTTCCTGGCAGAAGTAAAAAAAATAAAAACAGGGGACCCCCTGGATGAAACCGTGGATCTGGGTCCAATGATCTCTGAAAAAGAAGCGCTTCGAGCAGAATCATGGATTCAAGAAGCAGTTCATCAAGGAGCAGAAATTTTAATTGGAGGGATGAGAAAGGGAAACCTCTTAGATCCCACAGTGATGACTCATGTCAGTCCTGAAATGAAAGTGAGCTGCCAGGAAGTGTTTGCCCCTCTTGTTATGATAACGCCCTATCAGGAATTCGAAGATGCCTTAAAAATGGTGAATCATTCTGATTTTGGACTTCAATCTGGAGTTTTTACTCAAAACTTAAATCAAATTCTGAAGGCTTATGAATCTCTCGAAGTTGGAGGGGTTTTAATCAATGAGGTTCCTACTTGGAGAATGGATTCAATGCCTTATGGAGGGATTAAAGACTCAGGGCTGGGAAGAGAAGGGATAAAATATGCTGTTCAAGAGATGACAGAAGGAAAACTTCTGGTTGTGCACCCAGTGTGATGGCGCGCCAGAGGTGATGGAGGGGCGAAAATGTCTGTCTATACAGCTCACCCAGCTATCACGAGAAGTTCTCTTTCATTCAAGAATATCCAGCATCATTTTTCCATGGGAAGGCTGCTCAAGGATTAAACCATGGTGCTGAATATGCACAGAAGCGGATACGTCGAGGAACATAATGATGTGACTTTGATAAGGTAATTTGAGCTCTTGATTTACTGGGATAGTTAGGGTATAATTAGAGATGTAAGGGATCAAAAAAGACTAAAAAGGATAAAAACGATGAAAAAACTCTTGACACCTGAAGAAATAGCTGAAAACCTCTCTGTTAGTGAGAAAACAGTCAAAATGTGGTTGTTGCATGGCAAGCTGAGGGGACTCAAGGCAGGAATTTTCTGGCGCGTCAGGGAGGAAGACCTGGAAGCTTTTTTGGATCCCACTCAACGAGTTCTAGAAAATGCTCCTCCTGATGAAGAACCATGGACACCAGAAGATGAAAAGGCTGTGGAGGAAGCAGAAATAGCAATCCGAAAGGGGCGGATCAAGTCTTTTGAAAAGGTTCGTTCCAGAAAGGGCAAGGGCAAGGCTTAACTCTTGAAGCTGTTTGTCACCGAACCGGCAGGGAAAGATTTGCGAAAACTTGATAAGCAAACGCGGGAGCGTGTTGAGGAAGCTCTGGATCGGCTTCTGATTCATCCTGACAAGGTGGACGTGAGGAAGTTGCAGGGCAAGAAAGACTTCTGGAGGCTTCGGATAGGAGATTATCGGGTGATCCTGCGATCCGAAGAGGAGAACCTTTTTGTGATGAGAGTTCGCCATCGGCGGGAAGCTTACCGGTAAATCAGTTGGGTCATGCCTCCATTCAACTCTCGATGTTCGTTTACAGCATCATGTATCCTCCTTTTGAACACAGATTAAAATTTAAAGGTGCTCGTCACATAGTATTCTCGAATCGGCTGCAGAGCAAGAGGGGCGTATTCTCCTTTTACAGGAGAATAATCTTGCGCAAAGGGAAAACCAAAACTCTGCATATTGGTTGGGAAATAGGGTGTGGAATTGTAAGAAAGAATCTGGGAATTGTTAAATAGATTAAAAACTGAGAATGTGGTGGAAACCCATTTGCTTTCTTTATAGGTGACAGCGAGGTTAGCTAAAAAGCTGGAAGGACCTGTGAGGCTGTTCGGGAGTGTTTCCCCTAAAGTGTTAAAATCTCCATTTGCTGGCAGATCTGCAGTACAAGCAGCAGGAGTGAGAAACGGATTATTGATATTTGGAAGACTGCCGCAGGCTGCTCTTAAATTCACATAAAAACTTTCTAAAGCAGCGCTTCCAATGCCATAAGGCTGCCCGCTTGTAAAGGTGAAATTTGGGGCAATCTCCCATTTTGAAGAAGGTTTATAATCCAACAATAAATTAACTGTATCACGAGTATTCCAATCTGCTGGAATAGGAGTTTGATTCATTTGATCAAAAAAAGCTGAGGAATTAGGGAGAACATTTGGCTGGATTAAACTCGCTCCTGTAATCGGACTTGATGCGACAAATTGAGGGAGTAAAAACAAAGAGTATTCAGGATTTCCAGTGATGGTTGAGTTGTTGTAAGTATAATCTAAAGTTCCAGAAAGTTTATGCCAGTTCTGGGTATGCAGTTCTACTTCCACCCCTTGTGCTGAAAGATAGTTTGCATTGAAAAAGCCTCCTGCAGCTGCAAAAGGCACATAAGTATAAGTCATGGGATTGTACACCTGTTTGTCATAAGGGGTGATTTTGATGAAACTTCCAGGTGAAGGAGAATATTCAAGGGAAAATTCATACTGGTTCCCATGTTCTGGAAGATTTCCTGCAGCTGTATAACCTACATTCCCTATTACTTTGCAGGGAACTCCAAAAAGGATCCCTGTCCCTGCTGCACAGAGATTGGCTGCTGCAAAAACCTGCATATCAAACCCAAAAGTATTAAACTCTCCAAATCCTACTTTAGCGGTTAAATTATTTGTTAAGCGATAAGAAGCTGAAATTCGCGGTTCAAAAAAAGAGGGGGAGAGAAGATTGGAATTCACACAAGTATTGTACTGGGGAGTACAGTTTGTAAACAATCCTTGAAGATCGGAAGGATTATTGATTTGAGCATCAGGAGAAAATCCGCCGAAATTTTCTAAAACATACGGAAGCCCGTCTGGCTGCAGCAGGAGATCAGGGACATCTGGAGTCTGATAGACCATCTTATCCCATCGAATTCCTAAATTGATATCCCATTTCGGATTAGGGGTCCAATCTTCATTAACCCAGGCAGAAGGGTTTTGATTATTGGCTCCCGCAAAATCTGCTTCTCCTGTCAGAGCAAACAGAGGATTGGGTGAAACAGCCCCCATGTACTGCTCGTCCTGGGTGTAAATGTACTCACCCCCAATCGTTATTTTATTTTGAGGATTGATCTGCTGCTTATATTCTATTCTAGCTCCAGTCTGTTTAGCCAGGTCTCTCTGCAGAAAATACCCATCCACAGGTGAAGGGGAATAATAGTCAGGATTGGAGTCATAGCCCCAGAGCTTAAGACTGAGAGCTTGTGAAGGGGAAAAATGATGCACGTATCCTAAACTTTCTATAGAATAATTTTGATAATTAAAGGGTGGAACAGGAGCAAAAGTGGCTTCTGTTCCACTGTCTAAAGAGGTAATAAATTCAGGAGCAAATTCATCAAACCCATCTGCCCAGAGAAATTCCAATTGATTGCTTAAATCCAGGTCATAATTTAATTTTAGGAGATCATTTCTTTCTTTTTTTCGGTAAATGGTCCCCCCTGACCCTGAATAAGTGATCGCTGCTAATCCTGCGGAATCAGCATAAGCAGATTCCCCTCCATCTTTACTCGTCGTAGTGAAAAAATAGTGAAATTTTCCTGTCTGGCCTTCAAGCTGAAGGTTAATATTGTTTTGGTCAGCAGGGCGAATAGGGCTTGTTCCAATCACCCCCCCGATCTCTCCTGTTAAAGGATTCTCCGAAAAAATTGGAGAGTTCTCTCCTGAATCCAGCCAGAATCCGTAAGAAAATTGAAGGCTGCCATGCAGTCTGCCAAATCCTTCAGGAACAACTGTGTTTTGGTACCCGTCGATCCCATTTCCATCCTGAACAGGGTAAACTCCCGGATAAAATTGAAAATCACTCAATCCTGATGTTAATCCCAGACTTCCTGGATCTCCAAAAAGGGTTGGGTTTGTCAGAGGAATTCCATCTAAAGAATAAACGGTTCCAAATCCACTTCCCCCTCTAACCCTAGGGCCACTTGGCATCATCAGAGAATATCCTCTTAAGCCTTGATAATTCTGAACTCCTGGGAGCTTTTCCAGGATAGAACTGGTTTCTAGAGAAGCAGGACCAGGTAGAAATTGGTTCAGTTCAGGAGCTCTAAATCCATAACTCGTCATGGTTTCTCTGGGATTGATCAGAACACTGCGGGTAGCGACAACAGTTAATCCTTTCACTCTATAAATCATTGTCGCTATCCGAAAGGTTTGATACATAGTGGTTCCTGCCTCTACAGGGAGATCGGCGGCAGTAAAGTTATGATATCCAATCTTCTCAAAAATTAACTTGTAAGTTCCTGGATCTAAATCCAAAAATGAAAAGTATCCGGTTTTGCCTGTTCTTGTCATAAATCTTAACCCATCTTTAACTGCAATCACGATCATTCCTGAAATCGGCTTTCTGGTATCTCGATTGACTACTCTGCCTGTTAAATTTCCAAAACTAGAGCTTCCCCATACAGCAGCTCCTCCTGTGAAGAAAAGCCAGAAGCTGAGCAGCATCATAAAAGCAGCGACTTTTTTTCTGAATAGAGCGCCAGAGGCGCTCTTTGTCGTTCGCTCATACTCTCGACTTGTCGCTATCCATCCTCGACTTAACAGTCGAGGTATTTCGCTCACTTCCAATAAATTCATTCAAAACCTCCATCCCAAATCATTTGACCCAAGAAATATAATACAGTGATATTAAAAACTCTTGAGTTGTAATTTTGTGGGTACCCTAAGTTCGAAACTTCCATGCTCTCTGCTTGAAATCAGCAGTTTGCGAGGTTATTTCGAACTAAAAGATAGAGGCTGGTTCTGGAGGAGGCAGAAACACAGAACCTTGAAATAAATCCGAGATTTTTATTTTTGTCGTATTGATCGGAAAAATAATTTTTAATAGAAAAATTTGTGTTTGGGCAAAGAAAAAAGGTTCAAAGGATAAAATTCTGGCTTTTACTTTAGTCAGTATTTTACTGTTTTCCCCTACAACACTCCATATATTTTTGCAAATTTGACAGGAATGGGTTTGAAGTATGGTTTCTGTTAATGCCGTCTGCGGGGAGTATTTTTGAAGATTGACGACAAACATACGGGTCCATTCAAGAGATTGGAAAAAAAGAACCTGATACCGAGCCATGAGAATAAAAGAGAGTAAAAAAACTCCTGCCAGAATTCTTCTCGTGCTCATAAATGAAAAGATTAAATTGCAGAAAATAAATTCCTCTTGACAAAACAATGCTGTAAAATTCTTCCTCTGCTCCTGGGGAAAAGAGGGCTCTCAATTGCTTGAAGCGAAAATGAAAATATAGAGGTCATCAATAATGAAGCCGCTTCGATAAGCAGATTCAAAGCCCTAAAATGCCTTATTTTGTTTACATCCTTCAATGTTCTGACAACTCTTTTTACTGCGGTTCAACCCATGACCTTGAGAAAAGAGTTGAACAGCACAATTACTCCAGATCTGCCGCGAAATACACCAGAGGAAGAAGACCTGTTAAACTGGTTTACTATGAAAAAAATAAAACTCTGGCTGAAGCAAGGGCGCGGGAATCGGAAATTAAGAGATTAAAACGCAGCGAAAAAGAAAGGCTGATAGAAACTGCAAAAATTGATGATAAATTGAGGCATTCATCAGGATGCCTGGAATTTTCTTGAGGCAGTTTTTAACACCTGGCAGCTTATAATCAATCTCTTTGGGGTATCCAGGGGATTTCGGGTTCTTTTAATTCTTGATTGACAAATCTAGCCATAACAAACAAAAAATCAGAAAGACGGTTTAAAAAAATAATAATCTCAGGATTAATCTCCTCTTCTTTGGAAAGACGAACGACCAGACGTTCTGCCCTTCTGCAAACCGTTCGGGAAAAATGCAGAAAAGAACCCGCTTTTGAGCCGGACGGCAGGATAAAATGCTGCAGTTTAGGCAAAATCTCATCATACTGGTCAATCCACTGCTCAATCTGTTTTATCGCTTTTGCCGTCATTTTTGGAATGCGCTGTTTTCCTTTGTAATCCGGGAGAGTGGCTAAATCCCCTCCAATTACAAACAGCCATTTTTGAACTTCTGCAAGGATAGTAAAAACATCAGCAAAAAGAGAGTTCTCCTTAATTGCAGCAGATAAAAAACTTCGAACAATTCCTAAAGCAGCATTTAATTCATCAATGGTTCCATACGTTTCAATCCGAAGACTGGCTTTAGAGACACGTTTTCCCCCAACAAGCCCTGTTTCTCCTTTATCCCCTGTTTTTGTGTAAATTTTCAAGCCATTTCCTCTTTTTCGCGAGATCTTTATTTTAAAAGCACTTGAACAAGTTCGTTTTAATAGACCTCAATCCTTGCTCCGCTTAGAAAGGGTGATATCCTCTTTAAATCGAATTTTTTTATAATGGACAAAGAAGAAAGAATTTTCTCTTTTAGAGACTGGATGTCCCAAAACAATCGGACCTATTATTCTCAATCATTTCCTGGAAAACAGGGGGATTTTATCACGAGCCCACTCGTGCATCCTGTTTTTGGAGGGATTATTGCAAGACAGTTAATGGAAATGGATGAAAAGCTTGGACATCCAGATCCTTTTACGGTCCTCGAATTTGGCGGAGGAACAGGACAGCTGTTTTTAGATATCTTAAAAGCTGTCAAAGAAGAGTCTCCCAATTTTTTTTCACGAATTTCTTATGGAGTCAGTGATTTTCCGGAGCCCATTGCTATTTTTAAGCAGCGAATTAAGGAAGAGCTGCCAGAAGGACTAGATTTGATTCGTTTTCTGCCAGATTACAGTTCGAACGATTTTACAGCCCCTGATATCTATAAAGGATGCGTTTTAGCCAATGAATTTTTAGATGCGCTCCCAATCCATCTTGTTGTAAAACGAGGAGAAACCTACAAAGAGATTTTTGTACTTGAAAAAGAGAAAGGGATAGAAATCGTAGAGATGCCTCCTTCTCAAGAGGTTCTAAACTTTATTCAAACCCATCGAATCAATCTGCCTGAAGGTGTATTTACTGAAATAAATCTGGAAATGGAATACTGGATTCAATCCATCAGTTCTGCGTTAAAAACGGGATTTGCTTTAATCATCGATTATGGAGGTTTTAAAGAGGAAGTCAGAGGAGAACATAAGCCCCAGGGAACTCTTCGAGGATTTAAGCATCACCGTTTGGCAGAAGTTTTCACTCTTCAGGTTGGGGAAGGGGACTGGACCAGCGATATTGATTTTTCTATATTAGCTCGATTGGCTGAAAAACGAGGCTTTCAAGTAACTGGCCACGCCACACAAGGGGATTTTTTGTTAGGACTTGGGGTGGCAGAACAACTTCCAAGTTTCAAAAAAAAAGAGTTAACTCTGGTGGACATGAAAGAACATTTGGGAATGAAGTTTTTGTTCCATCCCCAGGGATTGGGAAACGCATTTCATGTGCTTGGGCTGCATAAAGGGATTCCTTCTCCTAAACTTTCAGGCTTCAGTTTTCGTCAATTGGGGTTTTAAGTGGCTTTAAGTTTTTTTCTTCCTGAAGATCGGGGTTTAATTGAAGTTACAGGGAAAGATGCTGCGGTTTTTCTTCAGGGACTTTTCAGTCAGGATGTTGTGAAGAATTTCTCGGAAGGAAGCGTGACTTACGGGGTTTTTCCTACGCCAAAAGGGAGAGTTTTCAGTGATGCTTATATTCACCATACAAGCCCGAACTGCTTTTTTCTTGATGTAGAAGGAATCATTGTTTCCGCTCTGCTGAGCCATTTGAACCATTATCTCATTTTGCTGGATGCGGAGGTAAAGAACAAAACAGGAGAATATGAACTGATTTCTATTTTGGGAGAGCAGTCGGTCGGTCCTGATTTTTCATCAAATGAAGCGTTTGTCTCATTTGTTCAGCGAGGGGAATTCCATGAATATCGCGTGTGGGTTGTAAAATCTCAAAAAGAAAAATGGTTAAGGAACCTCCAGGTGTCTGGAGCAGTGCGAGTTTCAAGCGAGTTTTATGAAATGATGCAAATTGAAGCTGTGATTCCGAAGCTAGGCATTGAAATGGATGAAACCACATTCCCTCAAGAAGTTGGGTTGGAGGAATATTTAAACTTTAAAAAAGGCTGTTTTATCGGAGCAGAAGTTCTGCAGAGGATTTTTTATCAGGGACACGTTAATCGCGCACTTGTTTTGTTGGGATTGGGTGAATGCAGGAACAGGGTGAAGAATTTAAAGGTTTTTGAAGAAAGTGAAGAGGTGGGAAAAATCACCAGGAGTATTTTTTCTCTCCCGAGGAATAGGGTCACTGCTCTAGGGTTATTAAAAGTTTCAGCATTAGACTCCAAAAAGTCTTTGTATGCTCGGGATGGTGAAGAAAAAATCCTTCTTGAAGTTCTGAAGCAGCCGCAGATGCAGCGTCAGTAATATTTCAAAAGAAGGTTGATTCTTTTGAAACGAGAAAAAAAGGTTAGTCAAAATGAAAGTTGGAGTTCCTAAAGAGACAGAAATAGGTGAAAAAAGAGTTGCCCTAATTCCTGAAACAGTCTCAAAACTGGTGAAGCTCGGCTTTGAGGTTTTAATTGAGACAGGCTCAGGAACAGCTTCTTATTTTCCGGACAGGTTTTATCAAGAATCAGGTGCTTCCATCATTTCTGGCCGCAAAACTTTATTGGAACAATCTGAAATGATTCTCAGGGTTCAAAAGCCTTCTCTAGAGGAAGTAGAATTTTATCCACCTAAAACAGTTTTAATTGCCTTTCTGCAGCCATTATTGAATCTGGATCTGGTAAAAAAACTGAATGAAAGGAAGATTACAGCGTTCAGTATGGATGTCATTCCTCGAATTAGCAGAGCACAGAGCATGGATGCCCTCTCTTCTATGAGCACTGCTGCAGGATATAAAGCTGTGCTGCTGGCAGCTCAAGAACTTCCGAAGTTTTTCCCCCTTTTAATGACTGCTGCTGGAACCATGACCCCGGCAAAAGTGTTTGTGATAGGGGCAGGAGTCGCTGGTCTTCAAGCCATTGCAACAGCCCGCCGTCTTGGCGCAGTTGTGGAAGCTTTTGACACCCGTCCTGCCGTCAAAGAACAAGTGGAAAGCCTTGGGGCAAAATTTGCAGAAATTGCGTGGAAACTTGATGAAAAACAGAGTCAGGATGCAGGAGGATATGCCAAAGAGCTGTCTGAAGAGCATCAAAAAAAAGAGATGGAATTGATCGCTCAAAAAGTCAAAGAATCGGATGTTGTGATAACGACTGCATTAATCCCAGGAAGAAAAGCCCCTGTTTTAATTACAGAAGACATGGTAAAAGAGATGAAGCTAGGTTCTGTTATCGTGGATTTAGCTTCTGAAATGGGGGGGAACTGCAGTTTAACAAAACCTGGAGAAGTGGCTTTAATGCATGATGTTAAGATCATTGGGCTTCTAAATCTTCCTTCACTCTTATCTACACATTCCAGTCAGATGTATTCTCGAAATTTATTTTCTTTTTTGAACCTCCTGCTTAAAAACGGAAAGATCCAGTTGGACTGGTCAGATGAAATTGTTTCAGGAGCCTGTGTTGTTCATGATGGGGAGATTAAATCCGAGACAGTCAAGCAGAGACTTATTCAAGCAGGAAGTGATGGGAAAGTTGTTAGCATAAAGGAAGGCAGCGAAACTGGGACAAGAGGCGCGGTTGGAGGGAAAGGGATCTCTTGAGCGCCCATCTTCTGTTCAGTCTGTATGTTTTTGTATTAGCTGTTTTTGTTGGCTTTGAAGTGATTTCAAAAGTTCCAGCAACCCTTCATACCCCGCTCATGTCTGGCACAAATGCCATTCACGGAATTGTTCTTGTTGCTGCCATGCTGGTTTTAGGATCAGCCCACACTTCCATTCAAACAAGTCTCGGGTTTTTAGCGGTTATTCTTGGGGCTGCTAACGTGGTTGGAGGATTTGCAGTGACAGATCGGATGCTGCAGATGTTCAAAAAGAAACCTACCGTTTCAAAAAATGGACAACTTGATGAGTAGTCATTCTTCTCTGCTTCCTCTGATCTATTTATTCCTGGCGATTTTGTTTATTGTTGGCATCAAGCAGCTGTCTTCCCCAAAAACCGCTCGGAATGGCAATTTGCTTGCCGCTTTTTCCATGCTGGCAGCTATCCTTATCACTGCCTATCAAGAAAAAATATTAACAGTCCCTCTTATGCTGGTTGGAATTATTATTGGGGGTGGAGTTGGGCTTCTCTTAGCTTATCGAGTGAAAATGACCGATATGCCTCAATTAGTGGCTTTATTCAATGGAATGGGAGGAGGAGCAGCAGCCCTTGTGGAAAGCGCAGAACTTTTTGAAAAGTTAGCTCTCCATGCCCCTTTGTTTTTAGCTCGTACGATTCCAATGACGATTGGAACAGGGGTAGGGTGCATCACTTTTTCTGGAAGCATGGTGGCTTTTGGAAAACTGCAAGGGATTCTGGGACCGAAAGCATCGAAAAGTTTCATTTTAAAAGGATTGACTTCAATTCTAGCAGCAGTTATTTTAATTTCAACGGTTCTATTTTTAGTCAGAATTAATCCCACCGTTTACGAAATCCTGGCCGCAGCAGCTTTGGTTTTTGGAATTGTCATGGTGCTGCCAATTGGTGGAGCCGATATGCCTGTCGTGATCTCTTTATTGAACTCTTTTACCGGTTTATCTGTCGCTTTTGCAGGGTTTGTTCTGCGAAACAATCTTTTAATTATCAGCGGAACTCTGGTTGGCGCTTCAGGCACTCTGCTGACACAGTTGATGTGTAAAGCCATGAACCGCTCTTTATCCAATGTTTTGTTTGGAGCTTTTGGGGCACAAGAAAAAGAGGGCGCAGTTACTGCTGGATCCCCTTCTTCCAATGGCAGCATAAAACAAGTCTCTTTAGAGGATGCTGCTGTTCTACTGGCTTACTCTAAAAATGTCGTGATTGTTCCAGGGTACGGGTTGGCTGTTGCCCAGGCCCAGCATCAAATTCGAGATCTGGCGGATTTATTGGGGAAAAAAGGAATAGAGGTCAAGTATGCGATCCATCCTGTAGCTGGCAGAATGCCAGGTCACATGAATGTTCTGCTGGCTGAGGCAAATGTCCCTTATCCCCAACTCCATGAAATGGAAGAGATTAATCCTGAATTTCCGAGAACAGATTTAGTTTTAGTGGTTGGAGCCAATGATGTAGTCAATCCTGCGGCAAGAGTCACGAAGACAAGCCCTATTTATGGAATGCCGATTTTAAACGTGGATCAAGCTGAAAAGGTGATTGTCTTGAAACGAGGGATGAGTCATGGATTTGCTGGGATCGAAAACGAATTGTTTTACAATCCCAAAACTTACATGCTCTTTGGAGATGCGCGAGAGACCTTGCAAAAACTGATTACTGCAGTAAAAGAAGTTTAAAGGTTCATGCTTGCTATCTGAAAATCTGGGGAATTTTCTGCTCATCTCACATGACCTGAAATCCCTGCTCGCCAAGTTTTTCGCGTAACAATGTCAGGTTTTGATTATTTTCTGTTTCGTCAGCAGGGGGAAGAGGAGCATGAATCTCAATACGGAGCGATTCCGCTGCCGCAAAATGTTTTGCGGAGTTTGACCATTCTCCCTTAGCTAGAAAAGAGCGAGCGCACCCTTCTAGAGATTCCGCAGTTCCACGTTTGTCTCCAATTTTTTGTCGAATGGACAAAGCCTGTCTGTGCAAATCTAACGCTTTGTCTAATTCCTTTTTTAAAAAAGCTGCTCTTCCAAGTAAATTAAGAGAAAATGCAGTCATCCAGGGCCAGCTAATCTCTTGCGATGTTTTCAGAGCTTGTTGAAGGAGAACTAAGGCTTCTTTTAAAGCCCCTTGATCCAGGAGTAACTGACCCATTAAAGCCAGAGATTCTGGTATTCCAGATCGATCCTTTATTTTTTCTCTTATAGCAAGACTTTTTTCTAAAGCTGTTTTTGCTTCTTCAAAATTTCCGAGGCTTCTGTAAAGCTGCCCCATCATGGCAAGTCCGAATGCCTCACACCATCCATTTGAAATGGAGACCGCTGTATCAATACCCTTTTGGAGAAAAGAAAGCGATTCTTCATAATTTCCTTCCCAGTGAGCAACCATCCCAAGTGCAACCGCAGTGAGGGCGACTCCAAAAGGATTTTCAACCTCTGAAAAGATCGAATGGCTTTCCATAAAAAATTTATTAGCAGCCTGGTAATCACCGCAGAAATTTGAAACAGAACCAAGAGAGTTCAAGGAATAAGCGATGCCAATTTTAATCTCAGATGCTTTAAAAAGTTCAAGACTCTTCGTACAATATTGGATGACGTGTTCATAATCGTTCTGCCTCCAGGAAATTGTTCCCGCTCCCAGGTAAGCTCTTCCACGAATAGGGGGAGGAAAGGCTTCATTATCCCGTGCAAGCGCTTGATCCAGCCACCGGCGCCCATCGCTTAAATAGCGGCTGTACCAGAATTTCCACAAAGCGCCGCTGAGTTGAATGGAAAGTCCTGCTCCCTCAGGGAAAGTTTCGCACCAGGCAAGAGCATCTCGAAAATTGTCATGATCAAGTTCAAGTTTTTCTAACCACAAGTTAGATTGGGCACTTGTAAGCTCGAGGTCAGCTTCCTCTGCCAGGGAGATAAAATAGTTAAGATGCTTAGCGCGAATTTCTTTTTCTCCATCCCCCTCTCTCAGCTTCTGAAGGGCGTATTCCCGCACTGACCTTAGGAGATGATAGCGGGTTTCCCCCTCAGATTCTTCACACTGCACCAGAGATTTATCTACTAGCTGAGTCAGTAGATCTAAAATTTCAAACAAATTAATTCCCTGATCCGAACAAACTTTCTCACAGGCTTTTAAATCAAAGCCGCCTGAAAAAACGGAAAGACGCTGGAGAAGAAGTTTCTCTTGATCCAGAAGGTGGGAGTAGCTCCAATCCAAGGTGGCAAGTAGAGTTTGATGGCGAGGGAGAGCTGTTCTGCTCCCTCCGACCAGGAGTTTAAATGAATCCTTCAATCGTTCTGCAATTTGTTCAGGAGATAAAACCTTGACCCGTGAAGCCGCTAATTCAAGTGCAAGTGGAATTCCGTCAAGCTGTCTGCAAATCTGGGCAATGGCAGGCGCGTTCTGCTGAGTCAGCGCAAATTTCGGATAGCTCGCCTTTGCTCTCGCAACAAACAATTGGACAGCGTCAAATTGCATCATTTCACTAACCTCAGGATTGGTGTCAGCAGAGGGTATTGAAAGAGAAGGGACTCTATAAACTTGTTCGCCTGAAACTCCTAGAGGCTGTCTGCTGGTTACAAGAAGGCGTAGATTAGAGCAAGATTGCAGAAGAGATTCAGTCAGATGTGCTGTTTCATCAATAAGATGTTCACAATTGTCCAGGAGAATTAAAAGCTGCTTCTTCTTTAAGAATTCGAGAAGGATAGAGATGATGGTTCCCCCTGAGTCTTCAATTCCAAGAGAGCGGGAAAACTCGCTTAAAACAAAGCTCGGATCAGAAATAGGCGCCAGTTCCACAAATCTTATCCCATCTTGAAACGCACTAGCCAGATGCTTTGCTGCCTCAATGGATAATCGAGTTTTTCCGCAGCCCCCTGTTCCTGAAAGAGTGAGCAGTCTGGATCCTGCTAAAAGTCGTTTAACCTCTGCCAGATCTTTTTGACGCCCCACAAAAGGCGACAGTTGAGATGGAAGGTTGGTCAATGATGGATCTAAAACTTTAGCCAGTGGAAAATCAAAAGGAAGAGCGGGGTGAACAACCTGAAAAACTTGAATGGGTTCGCTCACATCGCGCAAATAATGTTCCCCTAAATCGCGGAAAGAAGATCTATCAGACAAAAATTTGACTGCCAGATCCGCTGCTGATTTAGAGAGAATAATATTTCCACCCCTCATAATAGAGAGCAGCCGTGCCGTGCGATTTACGTCAGAACCGAAGTAGTCTCCATCCCGTTCCTCTGCTGTGCCTGCATGCAGTGCTGTTCGGATACGAAGTGCTTCAATGTTCTTCCACCGCTCGTTTTGGAGGGAAAGCTGTGTTCCAATAGCAGCATCAAGAGCGTCTGATGCGGAAGAAAAGGCGGCGCAGAAAGCATCCCCAATGGTTTTAAATACATAACCATTTCGCGATTCAATTTCTTTCCGAAGGATCGCATCATGTCGGACAAGGGCTTGTTTCATTTCGTCGGGATGTTCTTCCCAGAGTTTTGTGCTCCCCTCAATATCGGTAAAAAGGAAAATAATCTTACCTGATGGCTGAGCCTTATCTTTCTTCACGATTCGTGTACAACCTCTAAAAGTAGAACCTGTTTCAACTCAGAAAAAAGTATGATTGAGAGTAAAGGGTACCCCGTCCCTAAAAAATGTTTGGGATGGTTTTCCCAGCGGAAATGAACAGGTCCCTTTTGAGTGTTTGAGTTATGCGCGAAAGCGGATGAAAATGCAATAAGAAAGAAAGAAAAGAATACTGCAAAAACTTTTCTCAAAGGTACAATAATATGGTCCCCCACTTTTGCTTTGACTTCTAAAGCCCCTGTCAAATAATCATTGTAAAGATGGGTTTCGAAAACATATTTGATTGTGATTTTTAAAGTCTCAGCATCAGGCAGAAATCTCCAGATATCTCTCTGAGGATCCACTAAAAATCTTTCCCCTTTTGCAACCCACAGATAAGAATTATCACCTAATTCCTGGGTTGTGTAAATTTTAGGTTCAAGCATTTTTTCGCTCTTTCCTTGAGCTTTGATTCGGCTTATTGAGCATTTCCTTGAAGATGGATAAACTCCTGTCTGAAGGAATTTGCTTTAAAACGCTGAACATTTTACTGCTCCCGCATCTATTATGATTTAGATCAGCGAAAGAAGTCATAATAAAAATTAAAAAAGGAGGTCTATCATGACTCTTCAAATCGGCAGTTTAGCTCCAGATTTTGAAGCAGAAACAACAAAAGGCAGAATACGATTTCATGAATGGATTGGAGATTCCTGGTGCATTCTTTTTTCGCACCCCAAAGATTTTACCCCGGTCTGCACGACAGAACTTGGGTATATGGCTCGGCTGCAGCCTGAGTTTGAAAAAAGAGATACAAAAATTATCGGGCTCAGTGTTGACTCTGTGCAGGAGCACTTAAAATGGGCAGGCGATATTAAAGATACTCAAGAGTTTACTCCAGAGTATCCTATGATCGCAGACACTGATTTTAAGATTTCAAAATTGTATGGAATGCTTCCAGCAAGTGTTTCAGGGGATCCTTCCAAAAGAACTCCTGCTGATAATCAAACCGTGCGCAATGTTTTCATTATCGGTCCTGATAAAAATATTAAGCTTATTATTGTTTATCCAATGAGTACAGGGCGTAATTTTCATGAGGTGATGCGGGTTCTGGATTCTCTTCAGTTGACTTCTAAACACAAAGTAGCTACGCCGGTGAACTGGAAGCCCGGAGAGGATGTCATTATTTCCACTTCTGTGTCAGATGAAGAGGCAAAAAGGGTTTATCCTCAAGGATGGAAGACATTGAAGCCCTATCTCCGTGTGGTCCGTCAGCCTGAAACTGTTGAACACATAGGTGCAAGGAAATAGCAGAAGCGCTCTATATCTTTGTGAAGACAAGGACTGTTGAAAAAGGAATTAAAAGAGGGATTTTTTTCTTTCCTCCTGAGGATTTAATTCTCTGTTGAACTGGATTTGAAATTTGGGATCGAGTGGAATCCAGGTTCCACGTTTTTTCTGATGAATCAATCATTTTTTTCCACATTCCTTTTGGGAAGGGGAGAGAAACTTTTTCCGAGCGGTTTGAAAAATTGAAGATCAGGGCTGTTTTTTTCTCGCCGTGCTGCTGCAAAATAAAAAGTGTTTTTTCCTTTTCGAGCAGGAAAACTTTCTGGGCGGTTTTTTGGAATTTTTTAAGAGGAAGATGTTCTGTTCTAAAGCGTATCATTTTTCGGTAAAAGTTGAGGAGTGCAGCATGATTGTCTTTTTCCGCAAGTTCAAAATGCAATTTGCATTTTAGAAATGTTTCTTCATGCTGTGGATCTGGAAATTCTCCTTTAAAAGAAAATGAGGAGAATTCAGCTTTTCTCCCCTTTCTTACTGCCTGGACTAAGTCAGGATCCTGGTGACTGATAAAATACTGAAAAGGAGCGGTTTCTCCATATTCTTCCCCCATGAAGAAAAGAGGAATAAAAGGAGAAAGAAGAACAAGTGCAGCCGCTAACTTTAGTTTTTCAAATGGAACCAGATGAGACAGCCGCTCTCCTAAAATTCTGTTTCCTATCTGATCATGGTTCTGAGAAAAAACGACAAACTTTTTAAAGGGAATATGTTTGCTGGATCTTCCATGTTTCCTTTTCCTGAAACGGGAATATTCCCCAGTGTAAACATATCCTTGATGAAAAGCTTTTGCGAGGTCTTGGATCCCTTGGAAATCAGCATAATAACCGTTTTTTTCTAGGGTGAGAGAAGTATGAAGGGAGTGGTGAAAATCATCATTCCACTGCGCATCTAAATTAAATCCTCCTTTATCCACTGGGAGAATTAATCTCGGATCATTTAAACTGGTTTCAGCCCAAAGATAAATTTTTCGGTTTAGTTTTTCAGCTTCTGCATGAACAGCAGAAGCCAGTTCTTCCAGAAATGGTTTTGCTGTCGTATCTACAATGGAATGAAGAGCATCCAATCTTAATCCATCTAAATGGCAGTCCCTAATCCAGTAAAGGGCATTTTGAATAAAATAATAACGGACTTCATCACTGTAAGCTCCATCAAAATTGATCGCTTTCCCCCAGGGAGTTTTATAATGATCGGTAAAATAAGGAGCAAAATTAGCTAGGTAATTTCCCTCGGGTCCCAGATGATTGTAAACCACATCCAGAATGACAGCTAATCCTGCTTGATGGCAGGCATTCACCAGTTTTTTTAATCCCTTAACTCCTCCATAAGTATTTTGAGCAGCATAAGGATAAACCCCATCATATCCCCAATTCCTTCCTCCTGGAAACTGGGCAATTGGCATCAGTTCAATGGCTGAAATCCCAAGATCTTTCAGGTATTTGAGTTTTGGAATAATGGCTTCAAAAGTTCCCTCTCTGCTGAAGGTTCCGACATGAAGTTCATAAAGAATGTAATCTTCAAGAGGGATTCCTCTCCAGGTTTTATCTTTCCACTCGAAATTAAAATCAATAATTTGAGAGGGTCCGTGAACCCCTTCAGGCTGCAAGCGAGAAGCGGGATCAGGGTACTCTTTTTCACGGTTTAGCGCAAATTGATAGAGCCAACCTGGTTTTGCGTCTTCAAGAAAAAGGTGAAAATACCCTGAATCATCTTTCTGCATAGGGTAAAAAGAATTGGCAGGTGAAATAATGTGAACCTGCACCTTTTCAAGAAAAGGAGCCCAAACAGTAAAAGAGTAGCCCTTTCCTGGATTATAAATCGCTCCTGGAATTCGTGCTGCTCCAGGAATTGGAGGCTCTTCTGGGAATAGAGGTAAGTTTTTCATGCAGAAACAGTTTCAAAAAAAACAGCAGTTCCCCTTTTATTTGTTGTATTTTTACGAATGAGTTTTCTTTAGATGGAATGAAGTATCCCATACATGGGGAGAAAAACAGCCAGCATAATAAAAGTTACAATTCCACCCATAAAAATTAAAATTCCAGGTTCTAGAAGAGCGGAAAATTGGTCCATAAGATAGCTGAGATCTTCTTCTAAAATTTTAGTGCACTTTGTCATCAGAATATCCACTCTTCCTGTTTGTTCAGCAGCAGCCATCATGTGTCCTAAATAAGAAGGGATCAAATTTGAATTTTCAAGAAAGAAGCTTGAAAGCTTTTCTCCTCTGATTAAAGTCAATCGAGCGTTCTGAATCAGCTCCTGAAAGGTTGGATGATCTAGAATGTCTGCTGTCAGTTCAAGAGCTTTTGAAAGAGGAAGACCAGCAGAATAAGCGATAGATAGAGTGCTGGTTATTTGACAGGCTGTTCCTTTTTTAACAATTTCTCGAATGAAAGGCAGAAACAGCAGGATCGCGCCTAAATTAATTTTGTAATCTTGAATCAAAGAGTACAGAAAAATAGAAAATGCCAGCAGCAGGAGCAGAAAAATCCAGAAAAAAGAGGAAGAGAAAAGATTTGAAATAAAAAGCAGAAATCTGGTCGGGTATGGAAGGGCTCCTTGATTCTGCGCAAAAACAGGAACAAACTGGGGGACAAAAACTTTTATTAATAAAATGGTTCCAAGGATGGTTAATCCAAATAAAATTAAAGGATAGGTGAGAGCGGAAATCATTTTCAGTTTCAGTGTCAGGTTTTTTTCGCAGATTTTCGCTATTTTTTGTAAATTTTGAGGAAGAGTTCCTGTTTTTTCTCCTATCAGGATAAGTCCTGTGATTAATCCAGGAAAATAGGAAGGATACTGTTCCATGCTTCTGGACAGGGATTCTCCATGGGAGATTTTTTCTGCCACCCCTTCCAGCGTTTTTTTAAACGCTGCGCTTTCCTGCTGAGCTGCCAGAATCTGAAGGCTTTTTAAAAGTGGGACTCCTGCGGAAAGCAGAGCGCTTAAAGCCATCGAAAAAAATCTTAAAAATTCTTCTTTTTTTCTCATTGGACAAGGGATTTTATTTTTTTAGATGTTTATCTTTATACCCATTTTTGACACTTTTTTGCAGGGGATGCTGTAGAATATGAATTGCTTCTGGCTGCAGAAGGGGGATGGACATTCTGCTCACCCTTCTGACAGCTGCAAGCGTATTTCAGAAAGAAAGGAGGAAAAATCATGGCAGAAAATGGGAAAGTGCTTTTCACCCGACGAATTTCGGGAGGGAAAAGCCGAAACTATTTTATTGATGTTCGGGTCTCCGAAAAAAACGGGAGTCAGTACCTGGTTCTAAGCGAATCTCGAATCGCGGATGGGAACTGGGCAAACTCTCGAATTTTGATCTTCCCGGATCGGCTGAATGAATGGAAGCAGACCTTTGAAGAAGCTCTGCAGACGATCAGCCCTCCAGAGTGAGGTTCTGCAGAGACATTAGTTGAATAGAGGGTTCAAGGGGCGCCGCCTCACAGCAGGGGTCAGATTGGATTGTTTCTCCGTTGAGAGGCAGCGTAAAAGTCCATGCCTGCGGTTTCCCGCAGGCATGGCTGGAGGGCTGTTTCCAAATATCCACAAGGAGGTGATCTAAACCATGATGAAAGTAGCGCAAATGGCTTTTTCCCAGCAGCCTGCTCAAAAGGAGATTTTATTAGAGAACCCTGCTTTTAAAGAAGTTCCTGTCCTTTTTAGAAGCCTCTCCCCAGAGATTCCTTCTACCAGTTATGCTACCTTCGGATTGTACAGGTATCCCGCAAAATTCATACCTCAAGTTATTGCTTATGCTTTGAAGACGTATGGGGTTTCTGGAATGAGGATTATGGATCCATTTGCAGGATATGGAACCACCGGGATTGTCTCAAGAATTTACGGAAATCCTTATGAACTCTGGGATTTAAACCCTCTCTTAAAATTTTTCCATTCAGCTGCTGTCATGAGCCCTCAAGAAGAAGAAAAGATTGATTTAAAAAAAGCGGTGGAAAATTCAAAACCTTATGTTCCTGACTGGGGATCATTAAATTATTGGCATCCAGAAGAGTGTCTGGATCTGCTCTCAAAAGCCTGGGGCTATTTTCATCAGTTGAAAGATCAGAGACTTAAGAATCTGCTGCTTATTCCTCTTTTAAAGACTACCCATTATTTTTCTTTTAATGACGAGAAACGATTAAAATTGTCTCGGTCCCCAATGGCAGATAAACGGATAGAAACCCTGCTGGAGAAAGATTGGAAAAATATTTTTTACAAAATGATCTGGAATGGCTATTTAAGTATTTTATTGAAATTGAAAGAATATCAGAGTTTAAATCCTCAACCTGTTGACTGCGTCATTCAATCAGCAGTTGATGGGCTGGCAGCCAGCCCTGAGAAAGAGTCTGACATTCTCATCACGTCTCCTCCTTATCTGCAAGCGCAAGAGTATATTCGTTCCACCAAAATGGATCTTTTCTGGATGGGATATTCTGAAGAATTCATCAAGGATTTGGGGAAAAAAGAGATTCCTTATAGGGATGTGCCCGTTGTCCAGATTCATTCTCCAACGTATGATGAATGTTTAAATGGAATTGATGAGGCTCATCTGCAAAAAATGTTTAAGCGGTATTTTTACGGTGTCTTTGGAATTTTGAATTCTCTCCAGGAAAAAATTAGAAAATATCTGCTGCTTTTTGTGGGACCTGCCAATGTCAGAGGAAATGCCATTCCAATGAGCCAGATTTTCCGCGAGCATTTCACTTCTTTGGGCTGGAAACATGAAATCACTCTGGTTGACACCATTGTTTCCCGTTCCATGTTTTTATACAAAACTAATCCCGCCACTGGAATTTCTGACAACCGAATGAAAACAGAGCATCTGATTGTGCTGTCTAGGGAGAGAGCATCTCTCCTGGGAAGATTGAAAAACTGAAAGAAAATTATGAGATTTTGGAACACTGCAACTGGAGTGGGTTTTGGACAAATGCAGAGAGTATGGGCATTGGAGAGGCTTTTGAGGAGCCTTCTCTCACTCCAGCTTATATAGAAGACAAGAATGGACACATTCTCCCTTACGTAAAGTTTGTCGGCGGACGCCTGAGACTTCAAAAAGAAACACTGACAATTTGGGATTCACTATGAAAAATATAATCGCCCAAAAATTGCCAACACAGTGGAGTGATTTTAGGAAATCCACAAGGAGGAATCGTGTTGAGAGTAAAAGATTTTGCAGGATGAGCACATAGCCGAGAGATTTTGTCCCTAAAAAATTAAAGTGTCAGGAATACCAGAGTACCGTTAGAGTCATCAGGAGGAGAATGTAAAATGAGTCAAGCACAAACAGTCGCAGAAGTCATGGGATACATTTTCGCTTGCACAAACAAAACTGAACAAGAGTGCTTTGACAGAATGCTTTTCTCCACAAATAAATTGTATGCTGAAAAAGCTCTGCAGGTGAAAAAGGGGGACAGGTTATTTTTGCTCAACCTGGATTCAGATATTTTTTATGGTCCATTTAAAGCAGAATCTGATGGAAAAAAGGATCTTGTTCCAGAAGCCTGGGGTGGAAAGTATCCCTATCAGGTAAAAATTGAAAAAACCAATAAAACGACAGTGGGTAAGACTTCTGGGAAAATTTTAAATCAATTGGGCATTGATTGGAGGGAGCCACTCAGCAGCGAATTGGCAGGCATCCTGATTGAGTGTTTTGAAAACGGAAGCAGTAATGGTTCAAATCCTCTCAATGTTCAACTTGTTATACCCAAAAAATTAAAAAACCTTCAGAAATCTGCTGATGACAAGCCCACCCTTGAATCTACAACATTGTGGGATTTTCCAAGGCAGAGTTATGGCAAAACTCCTAAAGGGAACAACCGTTATGCAGGAGTTACTCCTGCTTTTATTATTTATAACATGATAAAAAGATACACGGAGCCAGGAGATCTGGTTGTTGATCCTATGGCTGGGAGCGGCACAACCCTGGATGTTTGCCGAGAAGAAAATCGAAAATGTGTGGCTTATGATATAGCCCCTCCAAGATCTGATGTCATCCAGAATGATGCGAGAAAAATCCCCTTAGAGGATAACAGTGTGGATATGATTTTTATTGATTCTCCGTATGGAGATAATATCGCTTATAATTCTCATCCAGGGAATATCGGCAAGATTTCGGCTGAGTCTGAAGAGTTTTATGATGAGCTTGAAAAAGTAATGAAAGAATGTCATCGGATTTTAAAACCTGATAAAGTGTTAGGCTGGCTTATTGGAGATCAGTGGGTTAAAAAGAAATTTACACCTGTTGGATTTCTCATTTATCAGAGATTGTGTAAGTATTTTGAAACAGTTGACATGATCTGCGTGACCAGACGGAATCAGACATCTAATACAGGAATGTGGCATAACAGAGCCATCAGATTTAACTTTTATTTAAGGGGTTTCAAACACCTTTTTTTGATGAGGAAGGTTTCTGAAAACAAATTGTCTTCTACCAGAACAAAAGTTAATTGGACCCAGTACTCTAGAGAAAAAGATTCAGAGAAAGAAACCAATTCGTCAGAGAATCATCAAGACATACAATGAAGTTTGATGATTTACTGGCCCTGTATCAGGATAAAAAGCGAAAGCACGGAGAAGAAACTTACAGACACATCACTTCTCTTTTAATAGAAGCAAAAGAGATTCACAAGAAAGACTTTGCGAATAGCACAACAGCAGCGCGAGCAAAAGCAGAAGGAAGGATTCCTGATCATGAACAATCCTGGAGAGCTTTTAAAGGCAAAAATCTAGAAAAACTTGTTCTGCATATCATTAGAGATGAAGTCGAAAATTTAGGACTTAAAATTGTTGAAGGGAATGCATTAGAAAGAACCACAAACAGTCATCTTTCACGAGAATTAAATCTTGTGAAAAGAGCACTTCTTGTAGATTATGGTTCTTTCGGCCATCATCTACCTGATGTAGATCTGGTTATTTATGATCCACATTCATGCACCCCTGTTGCCGTTATTTCGAGTAAAGTAACCCTGAGAGAAAGAATCGCTCAAACAGGTTATTGGAAAATCAAACTTGGCTCAGATGAAGTAACAAAACATATTAAAGTCTTTTTTATAACTCCAGATGAGGACAGCACCCTGACTAAAAAGTTCCCTGCAAAAAAAGGAAGGGCGATTGTGGAACTTGACACTGATGGCGGCTATGTCATGAGCGAACAGATCGTAGAAGAGAGCGATAGGGTGAAAATGTTTGACAAGTTCATTGGCGATTTAAAGCGGATTGTAAATGGAAAGAAGTAAACAGACATTAGCATTAAATGATTTGAACTGATATTTACTAATAAACGATAGCAGCGAATAGTCTGCGCCTTGCTTTCTCCCGCGTTTCGTGAAGGCACAAGCATTTTAAGTTGATCTTACTCGTGTGTTTCTTTAAAACGCAAAAGGGAAATCCCAGCACAGCCCGGAAAAGTAATTTTAACTAAAAATTCCGTAGCGTAGAAGACACAGTTGGGGAAAACCAGAATGACTTTTGATATCAATAGATTTATAGATAGAAAAGAGAGATTCGTTCAGTACCAAAGGCAGATTGATCGTATTAAAAGGAGCGAGAAGGATACAGTTTCTATTGAGGGAACTGTCAGTGATGCCGAGAGAAATTTAGATAATGGTGCAGATTCTTTCATTATTTATGGTGATCCACAAAGTGGCAAAACAGAAATGATGATTGCGTTAACCGCCAAACTATTGGATAAGGGGAATAAAATTATTGTTATTTTACTTAACGATAACGTTGGACTTTTAGAACAAAATTTGCGTCGTTTTTCAGAAGCGGGCATTGATCCTGATCCTAAAAATTATACAGAAATTTTGGATGAAATTTATCAAATCAAGGATTCTAATTGGGTTATTTTCTGCAAGAAAAACGCTTCTGATTTAAGAAAGTTAATTAGAAAAATCGGGGAATTTGATAAAATAATAATAGATGATGAGGCTGATTATGCAAGTCCCAATGGCAGGATTAATAGAGGAGATAAAACTGAAATCAACCGTTTGATTGGGAAATTGTTTGAAAAAGGAAAGAAGTATATAGGTGTTACCGCTACTCCAGCGAGATTAGATCTTAATAACACATTTGAAAACGCTAATGACAGATGGGTTAAATTTCTGCCTCATAGAGATTATGTTGGATATAATGACTTCTTTCCATCTGACCTTAGCATTGACAGTCTAAAATATCAACTTAAGTTTTTACCAGCACATTCTGATGAGCCCAAATTTCTAATAGAAGCCCTATTCCGTTTTTTGATTAACGTCGCTTATCTTAATCAGAATGAAAATATCGAAAAAGAAAAAGCATATTCCATGCTTATACATACAAGTAGTAAGACTGTAGATCATTCAAGAGATCATAATGTTATAGTTAACGCGATTAATATCCTAAAAGATACGAGTAACAGGAAGTATGAATCCTATGTAAGGCAAATATATGATTTAGCAAATAAAAAGTATGATGCAACCACTGCAAATAACATCACAAGTTACATCTTGAATAACATAAATAGAAGTGCTGTCCTTGTTATAAATAGTAAAAGAGACCAGGCTAATTTAGACAAAGCCTCAAATCCAAAAACTCTTTTTACTATAGCTATTGGAGGAAATATTATTTCCCGCGGTGTGACTTTTGTTAACCTGCTTTCAATGTTTTTTACTAGAACAGTTAGAACCAGGATGCAGCAGGATACTTATATACAAAGAGCCAGAATGTTTGGCTTAAGACGCCATTATCTTAAATATTTCGAGCTTACAATTCCTGAGCAATTATACGCAGATTGGCATCGTTGTTTTGTTTTTCATAGGCTAGCACTTGAGTCCGCGAAAAACGGTAATCCACCAGTCTGGATAGAAGATAGGCGAATAAGGTCAGTCGCAGCCGCAAGCATTGATAGAACTACTGTGCAAATGAGCAGCGGAGAAATAAGCTGTGAAATCTTTGTCCTTACACAAGAAATTGAAACAAATTTTTCAAGAGATCTTCCACCATTGGAAAGGCTCTCAAGTTTAAGAAATGAACTTGGAGATGGCGTGCTGCCGTTGCATATAATAAACTTTATCTCTCAGGACAGTCCTGATGGAAACCATTCCATTGCTATCCATAAACCCACGTGTATTAGTGGATATACGGATGCAAATCAAGATAACATCTCAAGAAGAAGAGGATTCATTGGTGATGCAGACCTCGAGAAAGGCAAGTTCCCTCATGCAATTCACCATATCAAAGTGTTCTACAATGCCCAAAGGAAAGCTAGAATTTTCTATAAATTCCTAGGAATCAGTGGGACCAATTTTTTAAAAAATTTGGGAAGAAATAGACCGTGATTGCTGATATTGATTTTTTTCACGGAGTGGTCTTTTCAAGAATGATAGGGGAAAAGGCAAGTAGATTTGAGAAAATTGAAACCAACAATTCTTCTTACATTATTGACGAAAGAATACCAATATATATTAAGTATTCTCAAAAAAGAATTTCACCGTGGATATTTACTTTCACTGAAGCACACATAGAGGAAATCAAAAAAGTTCAAAATGGGTTCAAAGAAGTTTTTATTTTGCTGGTTTGTAACAATAATGGCGTTTGCTGTCTAAATTATCAAGAATTCTCTACTGTCATTTCCACTGAAAGCAATTATTTCCCCAAATGGATAAAAGCGCAAAGACAAAAAGGGGAAAAGTATGCGGTTACTGGCAGCGATGGGAAGCTGACTCATAAAATAGGAGACAGTGATTTTCCCCGAAAAATTCAATTATCTTGATGACTTAAAATAGGCTAGCTGCTCAGTCTTTGTTTCTTGAAATCGAGGTAAAGATTCTCCAGGTCAGATTTTAATGGTTCATGTTTTGATTTTGCAATGACAGTCAACAAAAGTTGTGAGGCAAACCAACTTTCTTGCTGTTTTTTATTGTATCTGCGGAATCGAGGAGAATTTGAACCGAATTCTTTCAGAATAGAATCCCATTCTTCTTCTAAGTTAAAATTTTGTTTTTTATTATGCGATGTTTTTGTCACTGCCTTGAACCTTTTTATAACTTTTTGCTACTGTGTGATAATTCTTTTTTCACTGAGTTCTCCCTCCCATATTCATTGGGAAAAGTGACATCTTCAGACTTTGAAATGCACTCTTTCCAGCCAGGGAAGCCGCACTCACAAGGTTCTCAATCACAGAATGAGATTGTTCAGGGTTCGCCCAGGCGCAAACTTTCCTTTCAAAATGGCCTGTGAGAAAGCCTCGATTAATAAACTGATGTCTGACACACTCAGGAAAGATGTTTGGCAGCGCTGCAGTTTCAAGTTTTTTTTCGGGAAAAGTTCACGGGTCCGGGAAACGGGTTTTAAGGGCTTCATAAATAGTTTTACCGTGTCAAAAGCGGCGGATAGTCGTTTTTTAAAAAAAACTTTCAACTTTTTTGAAACCATTTCCCATATCATACCATAAAATAAAAGGGAATTCAAGGAAAAAAACAGCATTCAGAGGTGAAAATGAAGGGAGTGGAATCCCTTTCAGCAGGATTGCTGCCATGGGCAAGATCGGAGCAAAGATTATACTCGAGATAGTTTTTTTTATTTCAGCAGCTCAGCAGTGATTTCAGAACTTAAATTTTCAAAGTGAGAGCGTATTTTTTCCCAGGAGATTGGTTTCAGCAGCCGCGGCATTGGTTCACGTTCAGCGTCCTCGAAATAGCTGATGGCTTTTGCTGCTTGAAACGCAAAATCCAAGACAGTTTCATGATCCCAATATCCACAGCGGAAGCCAGCAGTAGTTTTTTGAAGGGAACCAGGGGTTTAATCAGTGGATAAGGATAGTAAAAAAAGCTTATCCGCACTCTTTTCAAGAGAACAATTAAGGTTCTATTCGCAATCGCCAAATCTTTTTATTTTCGCGAAGAAAGAGCTTTTTTGATTGAATTTTTAAATTTTTCAAAATCATTGTAATTTCGTTTTAAAATTTCATAAACCAGACGATCATCCGTTTTTTCATATTCATGAACCAGCCTGTTGCGGAATCCTTTCATTTTTTTCAGAACTGCTCCTAGTGAATCAGAAAAAATACCTGAATTTATTAATTTTTGAATCAGATCATCTTCTTCTCCAGGCAGCCCTAGCTTAAGTCCAGCGACCATTAAACTACAGATTTCCATGACACATTCTATAGAGATCTGCAGTAGTCTTTCACATGATCTTTTTGTTTTGATTTCTTGATAATTTTGGTAACTCTTT
This sequence comes from bacterium, assembly GCA_021800275.1. Classification (GTDB taxonomy): domain Bacteria; phylum Vulcanimicrobiota; class JABDET01; order JABDET01; family JABDET01; genus JAKAVV01. The sequence continues at coordinate 53,725 of JAJYZB010000003.1, read as the reverse complement.
GGGATGATCTCTTGCAGCTCTTTCAAATGTTTTTCAAGAATGGAGATTCTGTTTAAAATCCGCTCTTTATCAAGCACTTTCTACTGCCTTCAAATATTGGTAGTAATAGGGTTTAAAATCTTCGAAGTCTCTGATTGTGCGGTATGCCAGATCATAAAGGAATGGGTCATCTTTGGAAAGTAAAATTTTTCCTTCCTGAATGACTCTTTTTCTGATATAAAGAGGAAGATCACGGAAAAAATGGAGATCAAGATCGTATTCTAAGTACTTTAATTTTTCTTGAATTGAAGGTTTTTTGCGTGATATGAGACAAACATCCACATCAGAAAAGGGTGTTTCTTCAGATCGGGCTCTGCTCCCGTAAAGTAAAACTGCTGCAATATTGGGGTCCTCTCTTCCTTTTTGCAAAAGTTTCTGTATTTCGTTCTGCTTCTTCATATCTTCTTCATTCGCGGCTTGCAAGCAGTAGGTATCCTGGATCTTTTCTTCAAGCTCTGCCAAAGTTTCTCCTTTATGGTAGTTGCCTTTTCCTCTGCAGAGAAATTCTATTTTCTACAAAATTAACATGTTTGAAACGAAAGGAGAAAAATCATGAATTTAAAAACTATTACTGACTGGATAAGAAACCACTTAACTTTGGGATTGACTTGATTGGATTGAAAATATATGAGCAGTATGCAAGAATTTCAGCAGAAGTCCTGTAAACCTTGTGAAGGCGGAGTTCCCCCTTTAACTAAAAGTCAGGCTGAATCGTACTTAGCCGATATGCAAGGCTGGGAACTGGATGCTGATTCTAAGCAGATTTCCAAATTTTTTTTAATGAAAAACTTTTCTGCTGCAGTTCAGTTGATTCGGAGCATTGCTGAATTGGCGGAAAAAGAAGGGCATCATCCGGATCTGCATCTAACAAATTATAGAAAATTGACTGTTGTTTTATCTACCCATGCAATTGGGGGATTGTCGGAAAACGATTTTATTCTTGCCAGCAAAATTGAGAGCCTGCCAAAAGAATTAAAAAGAGGAGGAGCATGATGAAAGTTTTTCTTACTGGTGGAACAGGATATATTGGAAGCGCAATTCTTGAAGTTTTCATGAAAAATGGAGAACAGGTAACTGTTTTAACAAGAAGTAGAGAAAAAGAAAAAAATTTGAAACAGAGAGGAGCAGAGCCGCATTTTGGAGATTTAAAAAATCCAGAAGCTTTTTCTCAGGTTGCCTCAGAACACGATGTAATTATTCATGCAGGCAGCGAAACCAGCCCCGAGAGTTCGCTGATTGACAAGAAGGCTGTAGAAACCCTGCTGACTTCTGCGAAATCCGCCCATCATCCCCTTTCCTTTATTTATACTTCAGGGGTATGGGTTTTAGGAAACACAGGAGATTCTCTTGTGGATGAATCAGCTCCTGTCGATCACCCTGCAGAAATTGTGAAATGGAGGGTGGAGGTCGAAAAAAGAGTTTTATCTGAAAATGAAAGGCACCTGACCACTGCTGTTATAAGACCTGGAATTGTTTACGGCGGCTCTGGTGGAATCTGTTCTGGATTTTTTTCTTCTGCTTTGAAAGATGGCAGAGCGGCTTATGTGGGAGAGGGTAAGAATCGCTGGAGCTTAGTGCACCGTGATGATTTGGCAAAATTATATTATTTAATCGCAAAAAGTAGATCTTCTGGGATTTTTCATGGGGTGGATGGAACTCCCACCAGGGTGCTTGACATGGCGGAAAGCGCCAGCCTGACTGCAGGGAAAAAAGGAGAAGTGCAGTCAATGCCTTTGGATAAAGCAAAACAGAACATGGGGCTTTTTGCAGATGCCCTGGCTCTTGATCAGGTGGTCTCCACAAAAAGAGCTTCAAAAATTGGATGGAACCCTGTGCATCGTTCTTTTACCGACAGTATTACGCAGCTTTACCAGGAATACGCTTCTGTCGGGTAAAAAAATGCTTCTGAACTTTTATCCACTGACTTTTTCATGGATGGTCTTTTACACCGGTATCAGAGGGACATGGATCTGTTTCTTTAGAATGAAATCAAAGATTCTTTTTGAGAAGAATTTAATCTGTGATGCGTTTTCTCGCTTGAAAACTGTCACTTTTTGCATATCAGAACGATTTTCACAAATTTGAATCTCCCCATCCATATTCAGGATATATGAGATCTGTCTTAAGTCCGACTGTTCATCATTCCATATAAAGGAACTTTCAGTGATAACTCTGCTGTTGTTTGGGAATAAAGAGACGTCATACAGATTTCCTTTTTTCCAGTAAACTCTATGTTTTACACGTTGTTGATCCAGATAGGCTTCTATTTTATATTCTCCGCTGTGAGCATTTCGAGTGATTTTGCGAATCAGCAGCAAGTAGTAGTTGTACTGCACGTTGTGCAAACTCACAGGGAAAACAGGGAATATCCAGGACTCTGGTCCTTGAGCTGCCTGCATCAAGATTTTCATGTTTCTGGCATCCACATGATAAAGATAGTTGGCTTTCATGTACAAAATTTCATGACGTCTTCTCAAAAATCTCTCATTTCAGGCTGAAAGATCGGTCAAATCTCTGGGTTAATTGTAAATTTTTTGCAACTTTTGTTGAAATGAATCTTTTATTTTGAGATTTTATCCTTAATTTGGTAGGCATTTAGCTTTCCTCAGAGAAAATATTTTTTTTAAATGCAAAATATTGTTTTAAATAAACCATATTGTTTTTTTCCCCCATTTAACGGAAAAATTTTACCTAAAATTATAAATTTCTTTATCTCAGCTTACCTGAAGAGAGAGGACGGAGTTGTTTCCGTTGAATTTAAGGGTTTGGACAATCTGCGGCGATCTATTTCATCAGGATCCGGCATTGTGCTTGCTCCAAATCACTGCCGCCCTTCTGATCCTCCAGTCATGGGACTCCTCAGTAAAAAAATCGGCTTCCCTTTTTACTACATGGCAAGCTGGCATCTGTTCATGCAGGGCAGGATTAAGGAATTGATTCTGCGTTCCTTTGGCGCTTTCAGCGTTTACAGGGAAGGAGTGGATCGTCTAGCTGTGAAAACGGCTGTAGAGATAATGATTGCGGGGGAACGTCCACTTGTTATCTTCCCCGAAGGACACATAACCCGATCGAATGATCTTCTTCATCCATTCATGGAAGGAATTTCACTGATGGTAAAAATGGCAGATAAAGAACGGGTAAAGCGCTCCCTGTCCCCAGTCATCGTTCATCCTACTGCCATACGGTATAAACTTCTTGATGATGTTACAGCCTCTCTTAACACTGTTTTAGATGAAATTGAGCAAAAATTTTTTTGGCGGCACAGGGAACTTCCTTTAAAAGAGCGAGTCATTAAAGTTGGAGAAGCACTGCTGGCTTTAAAAGAGCTTGAATATTTTAACGAAGTGAAAAGCGGCAGCATGACTGAACGCATACAATTACTCACTGATTTACTTTTAGGAAGAGTTGAATCAAAATGGTTAAATGGAAAACATCACGCTCTCCTTATGGAAAATGTGAATGCTCTCCGTCATGCCATTTTAGAAAAGATGCTGGACGAGAACTTGAGTGAAGAAGAAACAAAAGCTTGTTGGGATGACCTGGCTGACATTTATCTTGCCGTGCAGCTTTCATGTTATCCTGCTGATTATCTTGGGGAAAATCCCACGATGGAGCGGCTTGCCGAAACTGTCGAACGGTTTGAGGAAGACACTACGGACAAAGCTCGCATCCATGGAAGATGGAAAGCGATCGTTGAAATTGGAGATGGGATTGTTCCCGCCAACATACAAGGGGGAAAATTTAATGTAGTCCTCCAAACGAAAATGAGCGAACTTCTGCATGGGTTAGAGACAAAATAGTTCGCCATCCAGCAGCGATTTTTAGAGATCTATTGAGCCAGTCAGAGTTAATTACGAGAATGTCGTTAAATTTGTCGAAATTCGTATAAATCAGCCAATTTTTGCGATAATTAGATCCATTGCTTAGGGCTTGACAAGTGTGCTATACTATTCTTGGGTATGGTAGGAATTGGAGGTTGAACATGGGAAAACTGTTTTGGCAGATTTTTTCAACGACAGGTTCACCCCTCGCTTATATAATCTATAGAAAACTGAACGCGTAAGATAAAGGCAGGGTTTTTTCTTTGAGGACTTCTCAAGCTTTTAAAAATTTTTCTGCGTCAATGCCAGCTTGTTTTAAAATGGCTCGCAGTGTCCCTTCTGGCATTTCTCCAGGATGGTGTGGAATAGTGGTATAGCGCCCACTTGATATGCTGTGCCAAATCTCATGACTTCCAGCCGCCTGTCTTCTGAAAGAAAACCCTAACTTTCGCAGGCGTTTAATAATATCGCTGTAATGAAATCCTGATAGTCTTCCCACCTTTAAGTTTCGAGTACTAGAGGATAATCAAAGCGATTTTCAACTATTTTTAAGGTGGGGTGTATCTTTTGGCTATTCTGCTCTTCCATCAGTTTACGAGCAACATCTCTAGCAATTTCCAATGTTTCCCAAATAGTACGTCCTTGAGCTACAAGGCCTTGAAGTTCATCGGAAGTAGCCAGATAAACCCCTTCAGGCAATTTTTCAATATGGAGTGTAATAACCTGTTCCATTATTTGATTTCTATCTAAATCTATGATTCTAGTCTGCTTGGCTTTTACCTGTTATGTCTTGATCTGTAATATTTGAATGCCCTGCTTTGGCAGGGTTTTTTCTTTTTTTTGAGGAATGGTTGAAACCATGGTTAATGCTGTGGTGGATAAACTGGATTCCCTGCTGGAAGAGGCATCCTCAAAAATTTCTCAAACTGCAGATATAAAGTCTTTGGAAGATTTGCAGCATGAAATTCTTGGGAAAAAAGGTAAATTGACCCAGGTTCTTCGAGGTTTATCAGAATTATCAGAAGAAGAAAGGCCGCATGTCGGGAAAAAAGCCAATGAAATTAAAGCCGCAGTCCAGAAGCTCTTGGATGAACGGCTTTTATCTTTAAAACAATCTGCACTCTCAGAAAGATTAGAGAAAGAATGGCTGGATTTAACTCTTCCTGGAGAACCTGTTCCAACAGGCAGACTTCACCCATTAACAAGAGTTCTAAGAGAGGTCAAGTCTATTTTTTCGGGTTTAGGATTCGAATTTGTTCAAGGACCTGAAGTGGAGAGTGATTACTATAATTTTGAGGCTTTAAATATTCCGCCAGATCACCCGGCAAGAGATATGTGGGATTCTTTGTATCTGGGGGAAAAAACCCTTTTAAGAACCCACACATCTCCTGTTCAGATTCGGGTCATGGAAAAAAGAAAACCTCCTTTAAGAGTCATTTCAGGAGGGAAGTGTTTTCGTCGGGATGCAGTTGATTCAACCCACTGTTTTCAATTTCATCAGGTAGAAGGTTTTATGGTGGATCAAGGGGTTTCAATGGCTCATCTGAAGGGGACCTTATCCGCTTTTGCAAAAGCGATTTTTGGACCTGAACGGAAAGTGAAATTAGTTCCCAGTTATTTTCCATTCACAGAACCCAGTGTGGAGGTTTACATTGACTGTTTCAACTGCGGGAAAAACTCATCAGAGGATCAGCAGCCCTCTTCCCCAAATTCTTCCTCTGTAGAAAGTGGGCTTGTTCTTTCTGAGTCGTGTCGAATCTGCGGAGGGACAAAATGGCTCGAAATTTTAGGGGCGGGAATGATCCATCCTTTTGTTTTAAGGGTGGTGAATATCCCTTCTGAATACACCGGGTTTGCTTTTGGATTAGGGATTGAGAGGATTGCCATGCTGAAGTTTAGGATTGATGATATTCGTCTTTTTTATGAGAGCGATCAAAAATTTTTGGAGCAGTTTTAATTTGGTTTCTGAGGAATGATATGCGCGCCCCTATTTCCTGGTTGAAAGATTTTGTGGATATCCCTGAAGCCCCGCAGGCTCTTGCTGAAAAACTGCAGAAAATCGGTGTTCCTGTGGAAAAAATCGAATATTCAGGTCCGGGAATAAAAAATGTTTTTGCGGGGAAAATTCTTGAGATGGAGCAGCATCCCAATGCGGATAAACTACGAATTGCTCAGGTGGATTTGGGGAAAGAGAAAGTCCAGATCATTACTGGGGCTCCTAATGTGAAAAAAGGCGATACCATTCCAGTCGCTAAAATCGGGGCTGTTCTGGCAGGCGGAAAAAGAATCCAGGAGGCCAAACTGAGAGGGCTGCCTTCTTATGGGATGATGTGTTCTGCTGATGAACTGGCATTAGGAATTAAGGAGTTTCTTCCTCCTGAACAGCAGTCAGGAGTTATGATTTTAGATTCGGATTTCATCCCTGGAATGGATCTCTCTGAGCCACTCGGCCTCAATCAAGCTGTACTCGTTTTAGAACCTTTTGCCAACCGCCCTGATTATTTAAGCATCTTTGGAATTGCGCGCGAAATTGCAACCCTTTATGGAATCTCTATGAAAATTCCAGAATTGTTTTCTGAAAAACAAAAAAGTTTAGACAATAAAATTTCAATTTCTGTTCAGGATTATCAAGCTTGTTCCCGATATACCGCGCGATTTATTTCAGGGATTAAAATTCATCCTTCCCCTATTTCGATGGCTGTTCGTTTGTTTTCAGCAGGAATCAGACCTATCAACTTGATTGTGGATATCACAAATTATGTTCTTTTAGAATTAGGACAGCCTCTCCATGCGTTTGACTATTCTTTCATTCAGGGAAAGAAAATAGAGGTTAAAAAAGCGTCTAAAGGGGAGATTTTTAAAGGAATTGATGAAAAAGAATATGTTTTGCAGGAGTCGGATCTAGTGATTTCAGATTCTGGCAAATCCATCGCACTGGCTGGAATTATTGGGGGCAAAGAGAGCGAAGTTCAAGACAGCACTAAAGAAATTCTATTAGAATCCGCGCACTTTGATTCAGGAACTATTAGAAGAACTTCTGTGAGACTGGGAATTCGAACAGACAGTTCGCGGAGATTTGAAAAAGGGCTTGATCCAGCGGCAGCAGATTGGGGGAGCCGGAGGGCATGCTGGCTTTTCCAGAAATACGGATTCCAGGTTTATGAGGGGGGAGAAGATACTTATAAAGTTTTCCCTAAACCCAGAGAAATAGCGATCCGTTTCAGTCGAGTACGAAAGACGCTTGGAATTGACCATCTGGAAAGAAGTCATGCCATAAGAATTTTGTCGGGGTTGGGATTTCAAGTTCTGAAGAAAGAGCCTCTTTTTATTCAGACTCCTCCTTTAAGGTTAGATATCCATGAAGAAATTGATGTGGCTGAAGAGATTGCTCGACATTATGGATATGATCAAATTCCATCTTCCCTTCCCGAAGGAAAAACTACGCCCGGCGTCATGGATTTCGATGAATTTTTTGAGGACAAGCTTCGAGACTTTTTAACCCGTCTTGGATTGATGGAATCTCTGGGTTATTCCCTCGGAGATCCGGAATACTATAAAAAATTTATGGAGAAAAATCTCATTTTAATCCAAAATCCTTTAACAGAAGATAGAAAAGCCCTACGTCCTTATTTATATCCAGGAGTGATCCTTGCCATTCGAAAAAATTTAAATATGAAAAATAAAAATCTCTCTTTTTTTGAACTCGGGAAAGTTTTCCAAAAAAATGCATCAATTCAGGAGTATCGCCATTTGTGTTTAGCTCTGACTGGAGATGTTTCATGGGGAAAGCCCTCTTCTTTTCTCTTATTGAAAGGAATGCTGGAGCAGCTCTGGAATTGGCTTCATATCCCAGAAACGTTTGAGTTAAAGAATCTTGAAGAAAAAATTTTTCATCCTTATCGGTCCGCAGAAATTTTGATCCACCAAAAGCAAGTGGGTTTTATTGGAGAACTCCATCCACAGATCTTGGATTCTCTGGACATTTCACAGCTCATTTTTATTCTGGAACTATCCCTGGATAAACTTCAGAAATTGGAACAAGATCCTCCTGTTTTTAAGCCCCTTCCTTTATATCCGGAATCCAGAAGAGACATTTCCATGATTCTGGATGAAAAAGTCCTATCAGGAGAAATTTTGAAGCTCATCAAAGAAAATGGCGAAGGGCTGATAGAAGACGCAAAAATTTTCGATCTTTATCAGGGTTCTCAGGTTCCTCATGGAAAGAAATCAATCGCTTTTTCCATTATTTATCGTTCTGCGGAAAGAACGCTGACTGATGAAGAGGTCAATCGGGTTCATGAACAGATTAGAGAGAAGTTAAAGATTCACTTTGCCGCCAAGATTCGGGAGTAAGATAAACTGAACAGAGTTAAGGAGAGAGCGGATAAGATTTTAAAGTTCCACTTCATTTTTTTCCGAGGTTTCCGATCATCTGGTAAAGGGGAATAAAGATGGAAACAGCAAAAACTCCGACAAGTCCTCCTAAAAATAGAATGGAGAATATTTCAAAAAAAGTTCCAATTTTTTCGAAGCCATCTTCAAGCATCGCATCAAAATAATCCGCCAGTTTATTTAAGGTTTTTGCCAATTCCCCGCTTTCCTCCCCAACTGCCACCATGTCTCCAAGCAGACGGGGGAAAATTTTAGTTTCCTTAAATGCCCCGGCAAGAGACTCTCCTGAGACAAGGGAAGCGATGATATCGTAAATTTCTTTAGACACCATTTTATTTTCAGCGGTAGCCGCTAAAATTTTTAAACATGACAGCGTGGGAATTCCGCTGGAATAAAGGGTTGCAAAATTTTTGCAGAAATCGGTGACCACTAATTTCACATAAAATTTTCCAATCGTTGGAAGGTGCAGCTTAATTTGGTCAAGATGGGACTGGAATTCCTCATTCTTGCTGTACATGGGGAAAGTAATGATAAAAATGGTGATCAGCAGGAAAATTGCTATCCATGAGTACGGGCTGGTAATAACTGCCACAAAGGCTATCATTATTTTCGTTTCAATGGGAAGTTTCATTTTGAACCCATTGAACATCGAAAAGATCTCAGGGAAAACCCATAAAACGATGGCTAAGGTGATTAGACAAGAAGTAACAAGCATGACTGCAGGGTAAATCATAACAGATTTTAGCTCACGCTTCACTCGCAATTCTTTTTCGAGAAAGATCGAAATTCTCTCTAAAACTTCGGGCAGAAATCCTCCTGCTTCTCCTGTCTGAATTAAAGCTGTGTATGAAAGAGGGAACGTGGTGCCGCATTTGATGATCGCCTCAGATAAGGGGAGGCCTTCTTCTAATTTTTTTTCTATTTCCATGACGGTTTTTCGAATTCTTTTATCAGTTTGCGTATTTTGTATCGCGTCCAGACCGGTCCTTATTGGAATGCCATTTTTTAAAAGAAAAAATAGCTGTCGAGTGAAAACCAAAAGCTGATCAGTTCTGATTTTTTTAGCAGGCTGAACACGAGATGATTCATTCATTTTTTCTTTGATGAGAGAGTGTATTTTTTTAAATTGTGTTTTCCCTGATTTTAGGAACGCTGTCCAGGATTGTTTTGAAGGTTTTTTCACGGCTTCAGGCGGTGTATCTGCATCAGGAAGAGAGACAGGGTAAATTTTTTCTTCCCCCTTCAAGCTCAAAGGGATTTGCTTTTCAAACTCTTCAAATGTTGCGATTTTTCCTTTAAGAGCAGGCTGCAGGAGTTTTTCGATAGGGGGTTCCAATAATAAATCGCCTGACAGCAGTTCTGCATCATTATGGGGGAACTTATTTGTTAAAAGAATATGAATAAACGCCGCTAATTTTTGAATGTAATATTGGGGAGGAAATGCACTGTCATTGGGAATAATTGGATCGGGAATATTTGTCTGCTTAAAATAAGTTTGATACAGGATAACAGGCAGCAGACGGACCTCTCCTTGAGATGCATATGTGATTCTTCTGGAAAGTGAATAGTAATCTGGAAGGCTTGCTCCAACTGAAGAAAGGGAAGAAAAAATTTTAATGAGCTGAGGGATGATTCGCGGGATGTAGCCCCTTGGAATGTCCCCTGATTCGATGATGTTCAAGAAAGAAGCCTGAACGGATTGTTTTAAAACAATAAAAATAGTTTCTTCTTCTTCCCAGTGCTTTAAAACAGAAGGAAAGGGGTAATCAGAAGAAGACAGCCACCAACTGGTTTCTTTCCAAAAAGCAGGGAGCATTAATTCAGGTTTAATGGTTAACATCAGTAAACCTGTATTGGACTCTTTTATATTTCTGCTGACGTCAGCAATCTGGTAGGTCTGGAAAAATAAATAGTCATCCAGGAGATTAACGATGCGAAAAGATCTCTGGATAATATCTCCTGGCTTAATCTCCATCAATAAGCCTCCTGTGGATTTATTCTTCTGCTGAATGTGGAATTTTACTCAAAAAATCTGCTCTTGTATAAGTCAGTTTTTTATTTGCCGCTCATTGATTTTTGTGTTTTATAATTCGTTGAGCTTTAGTGAGTTCCTGTTGCTGCAACCTGTCAATTAGGGCATTGGCTTGACTGTGCGAACTTGATAGATCCGGGATCGGAGGAGATGCAGGTTTCTCTGCAGCATCCTTCCATAATAATACTGCTGGCAGTTTTAATGCTGCCGAAGTATCATGGGTTCCAGCGTCATTTCCTGGTGAAGGATCCCTGCTTCTTCGAAAATTTCGCCAACAGGAGCAAAGCCGTGTTTGCGGTAAAAAGGGACTGCTTGCAGCTGAGCATGGAGATAGAAGCAGGTTATTTTTTTTTCTTTTCCGATTTGCAGAAGTTTCTGCAAGATTAGAGAGCCAATCCCTTTTCCTCTCCATTCTTTTTTGACAGCCATTCTCCCGATCTTTCCTGAAACCCCTTTAATTACCAATCTTCCTGCTGCGATGACTTCTCCATTCTGAATCACAGCGGCATGATAGGCGGATTTGTCAAATTCATCCCTCTCCAGTTCTGGTGGAACCCCTTGTTCATTCACAAATACGGTGTGTCGAAGTTTAAAAACTTGGTTCAGCAGATTTTTGTCGTCTGTTTCTACTGTCACTGCCTTAAAAAGCATTTCTGCTGCTGCCTCCTCTGCCTATCATTTTATTTATTTTATCAAAAAAGGCTCCAGAGTTTCCAGTAAAGATATTCTACAGGGATTCGAATCCACTGCCATAATAGTGGACGATAGCGTCCATAAATTTTAGCTGTCCCTACCATTCCTGGAAGAAGGATATGGTGAGGGTCCTCTGTCTTTACCTCTACTGTGTAATTCCTTTCATGCTTCTTTATACTTTGAGGCACAATCCTGCTGACTTTTCCAGAAAACAATTTCCCTGGAAGAGCTAGAAGTCTGATAGAAACATCATTCCCCCTTGGATTCCATTTAGGGATTTCTAAAATGTCCATTTGATTGACTTGGATGTCAAAGACGTTTTTTCCGGGTTGGTAAACCCAGGCAAATGGCTCTCCCTTTCTCACCATTTTACCTTCCCATTCTTTAAGATGTGGGGTGATCAGAACTCCTGTGATAGGACTGATGACCTTGGTTCTCTTTATTTTTTTTAAAATTTCTTTTATTTGGGCTTCAATATAGGATTGTTTGTTTTCGATCACTTTAATTTCAGCGGATTCCCCTTTAGCGTAATAAAAATTTTTTTGCATGAATTTCAGATTCTTTTGGAGCTGTTCAGGTTCAATTTCAAGGATTTTTTTTCGAGTTTTTCGGTATGATTCCAGTTCAGCTTGATAGGCTTTTAAAGAGGCTTGTTTTTGCTCGTAAGCGATCTGATAATTCTGAACGAAGTCTCTTTTAACCAGGTCAAACTGCTTTTGAAGCCTTATGACTCGGTTTTTATCTTCCTGAAAGAGGCTTTCCTCTTTCAATAATTTTCGAGAGGAGATCAGTTTTGTTTTTGCCAGTCTGGAGTATGTTTCCCAAGTGCTTCTCGCTAATTTTAGTCGAGCTTGAGCCGATTTTATTTCCTGTTCAATTTCAGCTGCTGAGTTTGGCAGAGTACCTTTTTGATATTTTGCCCAATCTTTTTTTAAGTGGTCATAAATGGTTTTCGATTTTAGATACTGTTCTTTTGATTCTTCTAAAGAATGTTTAGATTCAAGCAGCGTTTCTTTTGAAAGAAGAGAATGAGCTTTTGATGCCAGTTCAGCTTGATATAAGGTTTCATCTGCGTCGGTTAAATGAGAACCATATACTGCTTTTAAATAAGAGAGACGATTTTTATCTATCCTTTTTTCAATGATTAAACTGGCAAGCTTTTGTTTTAGGGGAAAATCATCGAGTTCTGCAAAAATCTCTCCCTTTTTGATGAGTCCTCCGTTTTTTTGAAATATTTTTACGATGATTCCAGATTCAAGTGGAGTTACAGCTCTTTTCACAGAGGGTTCAACGGTACAGGGTCCCGCCACTTCAGCTCTTGTTGGGATGAGTCCTAAGACGAAGAGAATAAGAACCCCTGTTCCAAGCTTTTGAGCTTTTGACTTTAATTTCATCTTGACATCCATATCTTCTTTGATCTTTTGAACCACTTGCGTCCATCCTGATAAAGCCTTTTTATACCACTTCCAGATTCCGAATCCAGCGCCTCCAAGAACGAGCAGAACTCCAAGTCCTGCCAGAGATCTGGCTGCAAATTGAAACAGAAAAACGAGAATAAATAACAGAGTTAAAGACGTGAATCCAACTCCTAGAACTCCGTACCAGAAGTAGATTTTATCCAATCGTCGAGGAATTTTTTTTAATTCTTCTGCCGATTCTTTCAGACCTAGAATTTTTCCTTGAATTAAAAGGTTAAAATGCTGGAAAGATCGAGATCTTAAATTGACCACTTCTAAAAAATCATTTAAAACATAATACCCATCCAGCTTAATTAAGGGGTTTAAATTCCAGAGGGCTGTAAAACTGCAAATGCTTAAAATAGAAACACAGAAAAGAGAAACAAAGCTCCCTGGAATTGAAAAATACCAGATGAGAGCGACAAAAAAAGCGAAAACAAACTGGAAATATAGTCCTGCAAGCCCAACATACATTCTGTGCTTTTTGTCGGGGAAAAGATAAGCGTCTGAAACATTGGTGTAAAAAGCGGGTTCAAAGTAAATCAGCATGAACCCCATTTCTTTCACTTTTCCGCTGTAATATGAGCAGGTTAAAGCATGGCCCATCTCATGCACAAAAGCCACGATTAAAAAAGAGAAATAAAAGAGTAGAATACCCCATCCGTGGAGCAGAATACTCATTTCTGATATAAGAGAATGCTGCTGTAGAAACAAAAAAACAAAAAGGAAAAAAATTAAGAAAGTGCCGGTATAAACAGAGATAGGCTCAAAAAGTGGAGACACAATCGGGAGCGTTTTTTTCAACATTTTTTCGGGATTTAACAGAGGAAACCTGAGATAAAACAGGCTCCCTCTGTTTATTTTGTTCTGCTTTCTAGAAACCCATTGTTCCCCTTCCAAAAGCCCTTTTTTTTGCAAATCTTGAATAAAGGCAGTTAAGTACTCTAGTGGAAGTTCAAGGTTAGGATGAAGGGTTTCGATTTTTTCTTTAATTTTTTCGAGCGAGGTTTCTCCGTCTAGATTAGAGAAGATTTCAAACTCGATTTCTCTTAATTGATAGAAAACTTCTGTTTCTTCATTGATAACAATAAAAAATTTCTCCCCTTTAAGGTTCTGGGTTGTGGTTCTTAAATTTTCTTTCCTTTTTGGGAGTTTTTCTTCTGGTGTTAAGGGCACTCGTATAACTTTTAGACGAAAACTGAATACAGCCTCCTAATCACTTTAAAAATTAAGGATAAATTTTGTTCGAGTTACTCATGAAAGTTCACCGGATTTGCTGAAGGGTGGCGCTGAAGCAGCACCTGATCCTACTGGTTAGACTATGCCTATTAGTTAGGCTGTGCGGGCTTGTTTGCGGAAGGCTTCTCTAGGATGCCCGCAGATCCCCATGAATAGAGAAGTTTAGGTGGTTTCAGATAGGAAAGCAAACTCTTGAACCGTTTTTGAAAGAGAGTTTATCTCTTTTTTTGTAAGAGGGGCAGCTTTATAAGAGGTCCCCCAGGGATGCCATTTCGCAGCTCTGAATTCAAATTGATCGTCAGGGTAAAAAACAAGGATAGGTGTTTTTAAAGCGGAAGCCAGATGAACAGGTCCTCCATCCACTGCTATTAACATCTGGCTCAATTTTAAAAAAGCGGCGTACTGTTCAAGAGAAATAACTCCAGGAATCAAGATTTTTTTCATTCCAGTTTCAGAAAATCTTTCGAATTCAGTGATCCAGCCCCTTGCTTTTTTCTCTTCCTGCTGGGAGAATAGAATGAGGAGGAAGAAATCAGCGTGGTTTTTCAAGAATTGACGGAGATGAATAAGAGGATTTTCAACCCATCGTGATCCTAAATGAACAGAGATAATTTTGGGTGAGGAAGACTGAGAGGCTTTTTGAAGCCAGTTTTTAGACCAGACGAAAGAGTTCTCTGAAAGGGTCAGCTCAGGAAATGAGGGGATAAAGGGGATTTTCAAGAGAGTTAATATTTGTCCATAAGCTTCTAGTTCATGGATTTTCGAGTTGGAAGGACAGATCCAGTGATGGGTTAAATAAATTTTGCTGACTACTCTGGAAATCAGCATGTCTTCATGGCTGTATCCCGCTCTTATTCGGGTTCCTATTTTGCGCGCTAATCGATAATATTTCACGGCTGGGGGAAAGCATAGGGTGATATCAATAGTTCGACTGCTGGATTTTAAGCTTTTAAAAATTTCTTTATTTTTGAAAGTTCCATTTTTCTCAAAGGAAAAGAATTTTTTCACTGCTTTTGAGGAGATCAATTTAGAAACTTCAGAAAGGGATTCAGGAATCCACCAGATGATTTCTTCATTTTTAAAATGTTGTTCCACAGAATTTAAACTGGGAGAAACCAATAGAAAGTCACCTATGCTTTCAGGAAGCAGGTTTAGAACTTTCAAGTTAAAAGATTGAAGAAATGCTTGTGCGCATATTTTTAATCCTCTGCCTTTGATGTGAGATGCAGCAGCTCATATTATATATGATTTTATTGAGCCTCATCGGATTTCCTCCAAAAATGTTTTATGGCAGCACTGTACTTGCGCTAAAATTCCATAAAAAAGTTCGAATGTTTACAATTTGTTAACATTCTGTTTATAATCTTTTAAACTGCTTGCTCTATAATATAGAGGAGATGAGCAGCTTAAATTCGCTTTCTTCGGTTGTAAATCTGGCAGAGGCTAATCAATTTATAGCCGCTGAGAACTGGATTGGCGCTTTTAATACGGTTTCAACAGCTGCCTCTCAAGCCTCAGCTCCTATGTCTCAGCCCCAGGGAGTTCAATCTGGAACTCCAGGCCAGCCTCTTCAGATTGGGCAGCAGGTCAATGGTCAGGTTCTGCAGCAGACTCAAGGCGGTAAATTTTTGGTTAATGTTTCAGGTCAAACGGTTTTAGCAGAATCTACTCTTCCTTTAAATCCTGGCGATCTGCTTCAAATGGAACTGCTGGCTCTGAATGGCCAGATGCTGACCTTAAAACTCCTTACTTTGAATCGTTCTTTAGCATTTCAACCTATGAGTTTTGAAGATGTGATTGCCCAACTGAATTCTTTAAAAATTCCCGTGAATGATACAACGGCAAACCTTGTGAGCGTTATGATGAAGTTTGGTCTTTCGGTTACAAAAGAGAATGTATTCACGATTTTGAGCTTGTTAGGAGGAAATCCTGATAAAAGTTCAATGCAAGCGTTCAGTTTTCTGCAAAATGCAGGACTTCCAACGACCCAGGAAAACCTTCAAACTCTTTCAAATTTTTTCCAGACAAAACCTGAGTTGGGAAGCTATCTTTCTCAGCTCCAGAGTTTTGCCCAGATGCCAGGGGCAGATGGCAGAATCAGTCAGCTTTTATCTTATCTCCCAGGGATTCTGGCTGAATATCTCCTGGAGCCTCAGAAAGAAACGAAGCAGAAAAATAAAAATCGGTTAGACAATCTGGTTGCTCTTGCGGGCATTAAAGAAAAAGAATCGGCAGCTTCTCTTCAGCCTCTTCTCCAAGAGTTGACTGGGGAACTGGCAAAAGCCGGCCAAAATGGTAAAAATCAGCAGCTTTCAGACCTTCTGGTTCAGTTAGGGACTTTTTTCAATGGAGAACATCTTATCAATGCTGATAATCGGAATGGAAGTTTCCTTTATCTTCAGATTCCGGTTTATTTTCTGGCTGGAAATGGGACAGCGCAGCTGAAAATTCAGTATGAAAAGAATCAAGCAGGCAAAAAAATAGTGAACCTCGACAGAACAAAACTGGAATTTTCCATGACAACCCCCCATCTCGGGAAGATTGGCTGCGAAGTTAAAATATTGAAAAGATCGGTTAATATAAAATTTTATGTTGAAGAGCATTTAAAGTCATTTGCAGAGTCTCATTTAAAGTGGCTTAAAGAATCTCTAGAAAAGCTGAATTATTCTGTTTCATACATGCGAGTTTCAACCCAAATGAAAGATTTTTGGCCTTCCCATGAAGTAGAATGGGAGGAACTTGAAAAAGTGAGTGTGAGCGCATAATTATGAAAGAGCCTAAAACAGCCATTGCGATTCAATATGATCCTCGGGAACAAAAAGCCCCTAAAATTTTAGCTTCAGGTCAGGGAGAAAGGGCTGAAGCTATTATGGAACTGGCAAAAGCCCATCAGATTCCTGTCCAAGAAAACCCATCTCTGGTCAGCAGCATGGCTGTTCTCAACTGTAAAGCTGAGATTCCGCCTGAATTATACGATCTCGTTAGTGAAGTTTTGTGGTTTGCTCATCGTCTGGATGAATCATGGAAAACAAAAAACGGAGGTGTTAAATAATGTTTTTCTATAAAGGGATGGAAGAAGCCACCCAGGGAATGATTGCCATGAAGGCAATGCAGAACATTCTCTCCAATAATCTGGCAAATGCCAATACTCCTGGATTTAACCAGGATGATCTGCAGCTTTCCAGCTTTAGCGATGCTTATGCTACTGCAATGGCTCATGGAGGAGAAGGGGTCCAGGCAGGATTTGTGCCGGTTGGCGGGCAGTTAAGTGGAAGAGTTCATCTTTTAATGAAAAGTGTTACCCAGTTTTCTCAAGGACAGTTGAAACATACCAGACAGCCTTTTGATCTAGCTCTGGATGGAAAAGGATTTTTTACTATTGAGACCCCGACAGGTGTGCAGTACACAAGAGATGGAAGCTTTACTGTAAATGGACAGGGTTTTTTAGCTACCCAGGATGGGGGATTGGTTCTGGGGCAGCATGGTCCCATCCAGATTAAAGGGGGAACTTTTAAAGTTAATCAGGATGGAACGGTTTCAGTCAGCGGGAAACCCGTGGATAAACTGAAGATCACCTGGGTGGATGAAAATGATTTGAAACAGGTTGGAACTAATGGGTTTAAAACCATAAATCCGATGGCATGGCCTTCGGAAAAGAAACCAAAAGTAATGCAGGGATATTTAGAAATGTCCAATGTCAATGCCATTAAAGACATGGTTTCCATGTTGACAGTTTTAAGAACTTTTGAAGCTGATTCAAAAATGCTGCATGGGGAAGACAACATGGCAAAACAAGTGATTCAAACTTCACAAGTGAATTTCTAACTTATTGAGAAGGAGGATTAAAATTATGTTCAGAGCACTTTATACAGCAGCCAGTGGAATGTACGCTCAAGAACTCAATATGAATGAGATCTCTGAAAATCTGGCTAATACAAATACCATTGGATACAAAAAGGGAAGGGTTAATTTTCAGGATTTAATGTACACCGCCCTTCAAGAACCTGGAGCAGTAGGCCCTTATGGAAATTCTGTTCAAGTTTCCAGTGAACAAGGCTCCGGAGTGCGGGCTGCCAGCATTCAAAAGATTTTTACTCCTGGGCAGTATGACCATACAGGGAATCCATTGGATTTAGCGATTTATGGGAATGGATTTTTCGAAGTTAAACTCGCGGATGGAAAAACAGGTTTTACGAGAGATGGCATGATTCAACTGAATGATAAAGGGGAATTTTTAGCAGGTGGACACCCACTTGTTGGGGTTAAAATTCCTAAAGATGCGACTGGAATTCAAGTGGAAAATAATGGAACCATTACGGGCTATTTAAAGAATCAGACGCAGAGAGTTAAATTAGGACAGATTCAACTGGCTCGATTTTTAAATCCATCAGGGCTTCGGACTCAGGGGGATGTTTATATGGATACTGCGGTTTCAGGACCAAAAATTGTTGGAACTGGAGGGGAAAATGGCTTTGGAATGGTTAAAGCTGGTTATCTTGAAAAAGCCAACGTGAACATCATTCAGGAAATGATGGATATTGTGATGGCTCAGAGAGCGTATGAGTTCAATGCCAAAGCTGTGACTGCTACGAATAACATGCTCTCCATTACGAGCCAATTAACTCCAGCGTAAAATAAGGTGAAAAATGTCTGAGAATGGGAATAATTTAAGCAGTTTAGCGGCTAACAGCGCAAAGAAAATTTCTTATTTTCTTCAGAATCGCGCGAGTTTAGCTTTAAACCCCGCTTCAAAAGTGGATGGTTATGATGGAACTGCTGAAACAGATTCTCTTTTCGGAGAAATGAACATGTTAAAACAGTTCGCTTTAAAAAATGGGAAAGGAGTGTAATGTATGACTGAATCAATTTCTGGCGCTGCTGCTAAAAAGAATACAGTCAAATCCCCGGGTTCTGAGTCTTTAAAGCGAAAAGACGAGCAATTGATGAAAGCTTGTAAAGATTTTGAAGGGATTTTTTTAGAACAAATTTTAAAAGCCATGGATCAGACAGGAATTAAATCGCATCTTTTTGGTCAGGGGAACAGTGGGAGCATGTGGAACAGCATGCTGGATCAGGAAAAAGCTAAAATATGGGCTCAGCAGGGAGGACTAGGTATGGCTCATATGCTTTATGAGCAGATGAAAGGAGAACTATAGATTTTCTTAAAAAAAATTTAAACCCATCTCTGCTGTTTGTGAGAGGGGTTCCAAGTTGGAGGGCAGAACAAGTTTTCAGCCATGGAAGAACAGCGAGATACCCTTATTGAGAAGCATTTTACCCTTGTCCGTCAGGTCGCCGCAAAGATTGTAAAGAATTTAAAACAGGTTGATTTTGACGACCTTGTGGGTGATGGAGTTATGGGTTTAATGAAAGCTGCTGAACAGTTTGATCCTGAAAGAGGGGTCAAGTTTGAAACTTATGCAACCCCTGTTATTCGCGGCGCCATTTTAAATGGACTCAGGTCTATGGATTGGATGCCTGAGCGTAAAAGAACTAAAACCAGAGATCTTCGAAAAGCCATGGAAGAGTTCCATGTGGCTCACGGCAGAGAAGGGACTAAAGAAGAGCTGGCTTCTGAACTTCAAATTTCTGCCCAGGAAGTCTATGAGTTAATCGCAGATTTAGGAACTCAATATTTGCTCTCCCTGGATCAACCTGCCAGCCTTGATCCAAATGAAGAAAGAAGTTTAATAGATACAATTGAAGATAAGAATGTAAAAGAGCCCGTGAGAGAATTTGAATTTGAAGAAGAAAGGGAACTTTTAAAAAATGCGATTGATACTCTTCCTGAGCGGGAAAATACCCTGATCACTCTTTATTATTTTGAAGGGAAAAATTTTGAAGAGATTGCTTCTGAAATGAGTATTTCTAAGCAGCGTGTTTCACAGCTGCATGTGAGGATTATAAGAAAACTGCGGGATGCGCTTCATGTTGGAAGCGATGAAGTCATTGGGACATTGTTAGAAGGAAGTTTTATGTCATAATCGGCTCCCACAGAGCCGATTATCTAAGCGATTACGCTCGGACATTATGCTGGGCGCAGGAAACAGATCTTTTCCAGAGAATTTAAGAGCATAATACGCCGTGCTAGCCGATTTTAATGAGATGGTTTCTGAAATTGTTTATCAGTCTTCGGCAAAGCCAACGAGAAGGAGGAAATCATGAAAACCCTTGAAAAAAATGAAATTTTAGAAAAACGAAAGGAATTTTTAATGCCTTCTGTTTCTCATTATTATGAAAATCCGCCCGTGATTGCAAAAGGTTCAATGCAGTATGTTTGGGATACAGAGGGGAAAAAATATCTGGACATGTTTGCGGGTATTGTGACTGTGAATGCGGGTCACTGCCATCCTGAGATAGCAAAAAGACTTAAAGAGCAAATTGATACCCTGCAGCATACCACAACAATGTATGTTACAGAACCCATTGTAAGACTTGCCATGAAGTTGGCAGAAATTACGCCGGGTGATTTAAAACAGTCTTTTATTACAAACAGCGGCACAGAAGCCAATGAAGGGGCAGCCCTTTTGTCCAAAATGGCCACTGGTTCTCAAGATTTTATCGCTCTTCGTAATTCATTCCATGGCAGAAGCATGATGTCCATGAGTTTAACAGGGCAGTACAATTGGAGAATTGGAGGACCTTATGTTGCCGGCGTCCAGTTTGTTTCCAGCGCTTACTGTTATCGTTGTCCTTTTGGAAAAACCTACCCATCCTGCAGTCTGGAGTGCGCGAAAGATGTGGAAAATGTGATTCGCGCCGCTACTCCAGGTAAAATAGCCGCTTTTATTGCTGAACCCATTCAAGGAAATGGAGGCGTGATTACTCCTCCCCCCGAGTATTTTAAAGAAGTGCATGTGATTGTGAAAAAATATGGCGGGTTGTTCATTTCAGATGAGGTGCAGACCGGGTTTGGGAGAACAGGTAACAAATGGTTTGGGATTGAGCAGTGGGGAATTACCCCTGATATTATGACAATGGCAAAAGGCATGGGAAATGGACTGCCGATCGGTGGTTTTATTACAAAGCCTGAAATTGCCGCAAAATTGGGACCGGGGCAGCATTTCAATACTTTCGGAGGCAATCCAATTTGTTCTACAGGCGCTTTAGCCAGTATTGAAGTGATTGAAAAAGAGGGTTTGAAAGAAAATGCGGCAAAAATTGGCGCCTATTTTAAAGACAAGCTGGTTGAATTAAAAGATAAGTTTCAACTAATAGGTGACATTCGTGGAATGGGTTTAATGCTCGGACTAGAATTTGTCAAAGATCGAAAAACAAAAGAGCCCGCCATTAAAGAAACTAAACAGTTCATGGAATTCTGCAAAGACAAAGGACTGCTTGTTGGAAAAGGTGGACTGGATGGAAATGTGATTCGGATTACCCCTCCTCTCAGAATTACAAAAGAGGATGTGGATTTGGCAGTTCAAATTTTCGACTCGGTTTTAAAAGAGATAAAGGTGTAAGTTATTAAGATTTTTTGAGGTGGCTTGCAGCTGACAGATTGAATCCCACCTTGAAAAAGGAGACAGTTATGTCTGTTAAGCTTGAATTGAAAACGTGGGGGAATTTCATTGGAGGAAAATGGGTTCCATCTACCAGTGGGAAAATAAAACCCAACATCAATCCTGCCAACGCTGAAGAAATACTTGGTTATTTTCAAGAATCTTCTTTTGAAGATGTGAAGAATGCCGTTGAATCGGCGGAAAAAGCTTTTTATGATTGGAAAAGACTCCCAGCTCCTAACCGAGGAAAACTGCTGGTGAAGGTTATGCAGATTTTGGAGAAAAGGAAAGAAGAAGTGTCAGAAGCCTTAACTCGGGAAGAAGGCAAATCTTTTCAAGAATCTTTGGGAGAAGTCAATAAAGCCCTGAATACTTTAGAATTTTTTGCAGGCGAAGGGAGAAGATTCTATGGAGAGACGATCCCATCTGAGCTGCCTAAAAATTTTATTTATACCCGTAGAGAGCCATTGGGAGTTGTGGCATTGATTACTCCGTGGAATTTCCCTGTCAGCATTCCAATCTGGAAGATGGCTGCCTCTTTGATTTGTGGGAATACAGTTGTTTTAAAGCCTTCCAGTCTAACTCCTTGGACTGCAGTGCTTTTGATGGAAGCGTTCCGAGAAGCAGATTTTCCTGCAGGAGTTGTTAACTGCATTACTGGCTCAGGTTCTGTGATAGGAGATGCGTTGGTTAAAGCCCCAGAAGTAAAAGCAGTTTCTTTTACTGGTTCAACTGAAACAGGAAGAAAACTGCAGGCACTTGCAGGGCAGCATGGCAAGCCTATTCAACTGGAAATGGGAGGTAAGAATGCGGTCATTGTTCTTAATGATGCCGATTTGGATCTGGCTGCTTCAGCCGCTGCGCTTGGGGCTTTTGGCTCAACAGGACAGAGGTGTACAGCAACCAGTAGAGTGATTGTAGAAGAATCTGCGCTTGAACAATTCACGCAGAAAATCGTAGAAAAAGCGAAACTAATGTCTGACAGTCTGGGACCCTGTGTAGATGAAAATCAACTTAAAAAAGTGCTGCAGTATATTGAAGTAGGGAAAAACGAAGGAGGAAAATTAGTTTGTGGGGGACACCGCTTAAAAGACTCTAAACATCTGAAAGGATTTTATGTTGAATCTACCGTTTTTTCTCATGTAACCTCTGACATGAGAATAGCAAAAGAAGAGGTTTTTGGACCTGTCCTTTCTGTTTTATCGGCTAAAAATTTATCTGATGCTCTTAAGCTGGCAAATGGAGTAGAATATGGGCTGTCTGCTTCGATATTTACTCAAGATGCAGAAAAAGTTTTTGAGTTTATTGACGAGATTGAAGTGGGAATGGTGCATATTAATTCCGCGACAATTGGTGGAGAAGCTCAGGTCCCTTTTGGTGGAATGAAAAACTCGGGAATGGGGGGGCGTGAGATGGGAAAACAAGCGCTTGACTTTTTTACAGAATGGAAAGCAGTTTATGTGGACTATACGGGTTCCAGCAGAAAAACTAACTTTTATTGATTTTAATTAAGGCGCATCCGCTGTGCTGCAGAAGGAATCGTAACCCGTGACGGGAGGGGCTTATTAAAGAGGAAAATCAGAAAGGAACGATTCAGCTTTCCCGCGATCCTGTTAAACTTTTAATCTGGGTGGTTTTAATTGCTACAGTACTCTGGATCGCCTGGAGTATTGTGGATACTCTTTTGATTTTTTCTCTGGCAGGTTTAATAGCTTATCTTTTAGCTCCAACGGCTTACTGGTTGTCGCAAAAAAAGGTTCCCTTTTTTAAAAGAAATCTTCCCTGGGGAATTTCAGTTTTTCTGGCTTATCTATTTGCGGTTGGCATTTTTTGCCTGATTGTGCTTTCTATTGCTCCTGCGATTGCTTCTCAAATCCAATCTTTAACAACTTCTGCTCCTGGATATTGGAAAAGTATAGAAAGTTCTTTTGGAAAGCTCAGGATCTGGTATCTGCGCCTTCACGTTTCTCCAATTGTTCAATATAGGTTGAGGCATTTAGCTGTAAAATCGGCAAAAAAAATCATGCCTGTTTTATCCAGTTTTGCCGCCGGGCTGGTGGGTGGAATTTTTAAACTTTTTTCCGCACTTGTTATTTTTCTATTAGCGATTCTGGTTTCTCTCTATATTCTTTTAGATCTGGAGAATATTAAATCTTACTTTTTTGAAATTTTTCCTGGCGATTGGAAAAAAGACACTGAAAATTTATCCCGAGAAGTTGGACGTGTGGTTGGAGGGTTTATTAGAGGCAATATCCTTCTATCTGTGGTCGTCGCTGCCGCTAGTTATGCTGGTCTCTTATTTTTGAATTTTTTTGGAATTCATTTCCATTATGCTCTTTTAGCCGCTCTAACAGCAGGAATCATGTATCCGATTCCGTTCATCGGATTCTGGATTCCAAGACTTCTGGCTCCAATTTTAGCTTTTTTTCAGCCAGGGGGCTGGACCGCTGTAATCTCTGTTTTTTCTGTTTTAGCAGGAGTTGGACTGGCTGTTGATTATTGGATTTCTCCTAAAGTTTTAGGAGAAAATGTAGGAATTTCTCCTTTAATGGTTCTTCTGGTTGTTTTCGCTGGGGGAGAACTTTTTGGAATTTGGGGACTTTTGTTAGGAATTCCTGCTGCTGCTGTCTTCAGGCTTATTTTTGTTTATTTGCGAAAACGAGTAACAATTTGAATGTTTATTTATAATTAATTGAAAATAAATTTCATGAGCTCCTGGATGAGAGTCTGCTTTATTTCTATTAGGAAACTCAAAATGTTTTGGAAAAATAAACCCGCAGAATGGAGGGAAAATCAGCTTTTTGCGAAACTAGCTTAAGGGTTATGAGAACAGAGAAAGATTCCCTTGGAACAAAAGAACTTCACGATGAACTCTACTATGGGGTTCAAACTGCTAGAGCTGTTGAAAATTTTCCGATCAGCGGATGGAAAGCTCATCCCGGTTTTATTAGAGGAACAGTTGAAATTAAGAAAGCCGCAACTCTAGTTCATAAAGAATTAGGACTTCTTCCTAATGACAAAGCAGAAGCGATCGTAAAAGCGTGTGATGAAATTCTCTCAGGGAGATTAATGGATCAATTTGTGGTAGATGTTTTTCAGGCAGGAGCAGGAACCAGCCACAACATGAATATCAATGAAGTGATTGCTAACCGCGCTCTAGAGCTTTCAGGGCATAAAAAAGGAGACTACGATTTCATTAATCCAAATGACCATGTCAATATGGGACAGAGCACAAATGATGTGATTCCCACAGCGATTCGTCTGGCTGTTTTATTTGGAATCAAAGAGTTTCTGTTAAAACTCGAAAAATTAGAACAGATTTTTTTAAAAAAATCGTGTGAACTTTATCCTGTGATAAAATCTGGCAGAACTCATCTCCAGGATGCGACCCCAATTCGGCTGGGACAAGAGTTTTCTGGCTATGCCGCAAATATGACGAGACATAAAGAAAGAATTTCAAAAACTTCTGAGAATCTTTATGCCATTGGATTAGGCGGCACTGCAGTTGGAACAGGATTAAATTCCCATCCCTCTTATCGGAAAAAAGTCGCGAGTCAACTGAGCCTGCAGACAGGCTTTCCTCTTAAACCTGCAGCAAATTATTTTGAAGCGATGCAGTCTATGGCTGTGTTTGCTTTTATTTCATCGGGCGTAAAAAATTTAGCCCTTGATCTGATTCGCATTGCGAATGATTTCAGACTTTTAGCCTCTGGACCCAACACTGGGTTGGCAGAACTAATCCTGCCGGCTGTTCAGCCTGGTAGTTCAATTATGCCAGGTAAAGTGAATCCTGTTTTAGCTGAAATGTTGAACATGGTCTGCTTTTATGTTGTGGGCTGTGATTCTGGAGTTTCTTCTGCGGTTCAAGCGGGTCAGTTGGAACTAAATGTGATGATGCCGCTTTTAGCTTATCTGCTTCCAACCAGCATTTCCATTTTAGGGAACGCTCTAGAAGCTTTTTCTGACAAGTGTGTTTCAGGAGTTCAAGCCGATAAAGAAAAGTGTGAAGATTACGCGGAGAAATCTTTGGCGATTGTGACTGCCCTTAACCCTTATGTTGGATACTTGAAAGCCGCTGAAATCGCGAAAGAATCTCAAAAAACAGGAAAAAGAATTCGGGATTTGATTCTGGAGAGAGGACTTCTTCCTAAAGAGAAATTGGACGAAATTTTAGACCTGCCGGGGATGACAGAAGTTGGAATTCCTGGCAAGGCGAAAGAGAAAGTTTAGAATTTTTTTCGTTTTTTGTTTTAAACAGCAACAGCCAGTTCTCTCGTTTCCAAAAGGAAATTTACTGCAGCCTCTTGAGTTTCAAAGAGGGTGAAGACTGCGTTTAATCCTGTTAAGTAAAAGATTTTATGAAATTGAGGATTGTTAAAAATTAAAGCGAATTTTCCGCCTCGTTTAGAAACAGCTCGCTTTTTTCGGATTAAAGCCGATAAAAAGTTGCAGTCCAGAAATGTGGCGTGGGACAGGTTGATCAGAAGATTATTGACATGAGCACTGATCACCCACTCTATTTCTCTTTCTATATCAGGGGTTGTTAATATATCTGCTTCTCCATGAATGGTTAAAACTGCAGCTCCACTCCAAAGGTGTTCTGTTGTCATTTTAAAAGATTCTGTTTTTAACATGATTTTATCTCCTTTAGTAAATTATTTTTAAATATTTTCTTATGATTTTATTTTACCAGAACTTCTTTCCTAAAATCTATCCGATTCAGGAGGATTTATCCATGAGTTATAGTCGCAAACTTTTGCAGGATAAAAAATAGGAGAATGTCTGAGTAAAAATCAGACCGAATTGGAAGGACTAGCCTGTGAAATGGAAGTATTATTAAAGTAGCTCCCACCTGAGCGTTGACGCTGAGGGAGATGAAACATATTTCAATTTTGCCAATAAAATGGCAGAGGTGAGAAAAGGATGTCTAAACCACCTGGTGCCAGTCGAGGAAAGACAACGCATCTTTCGACAGTCCGACATAAAATTTTAATGATTAATGCCGTTGTTATTTTTTTGTGGCTTGTCGTGGCTTTTCTCTGGCATATTAATCGGTATATTGAAAAGACCCCAATTGATTATAGAGATATAATCATCATCGTGATCGGCGGCATTTTTATTACGTTAAATTATTTTCTGATTCAGGTGACTTTTCGTCCCTTTGAGAAATTGACTGAAACTATGAATCGAGTGGCTGGTGGGGATTTAAAAATAAGAGCTGAACAAACCCAAGGAGAGACCCATTTTATTCAGGAGTTTGAGCAGGCTTTTAATCAAATGCTGGATGCCTTAGAAAAAGAGAGAAAACATTCTCAGTGGCTGGCAGGGCAAGTGATCTCTGCACAGGAAGAAGAGAGAAAGAGAATTTCCAGAGAACTGCATGATGAAACGAATCAGATTTTAGTGATGCTTAATATAGGATTGGAGAGACTTAAAATATCTTGCGCAGTGTGTTCAAAAACGGATCGAAATCGTCAGAATATGGTAGAGGAAGCGGATAACTTGAAAGACCTTTCTGAAACAGCTCTTGCCTCTCTGAGAAATCTCGCTTATCATCTCAGACCTTCAGTTCTGGATGATCTGGGATTAAAAGCTGCTTTATTGTGGATCGCTCGGCAGCATCTTGAAAAACAGGGGATTCAAGTTAAATTCTCTTGGAAAATTGAGAACGAAAGACTTCCGCCTGAAATTGAAGCAACTTTTTTTAGATTGGCTCAAGAAGCGATTTCCAATATTGTTAAACATTCAAATGCTCGTCATGTTAATTTGAGTTTTTATTCCACACAGGGTTCTTTCGTGCTGGAGATCAGAGATGATGGTATTGGATTTAATCTGCACGAGGACTCTAGTTTTGACGGAGAGAATAAAGCCCATATAGGTCTTTTAGGAATGCAAGAAAGAGTTAAAATTTTGTCGGGGAAGTTTGAAGTTGTGTCTTCACCAGGTCATGGGTGCCACATTAAGGCTTCTATCCCAGTGCCTGGAAGGGTTGCTCTGTTAACATGATACGGGTTTTGATTGCGGATGATCATCGTATCTTGCGCGAGGGGCTTAAAGGGCTTTTGGAAACGGATCCCGAGATTCAAGTGGTTGGTGAGGCGTCTAATGGGGAACAAGCGATTGACATGGTTAAAGAAATGAATCCTGAAGTGGTTCTCATGGATATTGGAATGCCTGGGATGAATGGTCTGGAAGCAACAAAAAACATTAAACAGTTTTTTCCTGAAATTAAAGTTTTAATTTTAACCCAGCATGATTCTCAAGAGTATTTTTTTAAGGTTTTGGAAGATGGAGCTTCAGGTTATATTTTAAAAGATACAGCAAGCACAGAACTCCTTCTGGCTATTAAAACAGTTTATCAAGGCAAATCTTATCTTTCCCCAGCCATGACTCAAACTCTTATCCAGGAATATTTCCAGGTGGAATCTCGATCTCGGGATAAAAATCTATTGACTTCGAGAGAACAGGAGATTTTTGATCTTCTGAAAGAGGGAGCCTCCACCCGCGAGATTTCTAAGAAACTTTTTATTTCTGTTAAAACAGTGCAGACTCATTTAGCCCACGTCATGGAAAAGCTGGGATTGGACAATCGTTCTGAATTGATTAAATACGCTATTAAAAAAGGCATCATTACCGGCAGTGAAAGTGCACCCTAAAAGCCGCTAAAGTTTTCTCCCAACTGCTTCTGCCACCGAGTGAAGTTCTTTCATTAACTGGCTGAACATGGGTGGGGTGAGGGACTGGGCTCCATCTGACAGAGCTCTTTCTGGTTCAGGGTGAACTTCTATGATTAAACCATCTGCCCCTACTGCTATTCCCCCTTTTGCCAGGCTAGGAACTAAATCTCTCTGGCCTGCCGCATGACTTGGATCGACCACGACGGGGAGATGGATGGCAGTTAAGAATGCAGCAATTTGTGAAGAAAGAAGCTCCTGGTCCTGAGAGAGCAGTTTAAAAGCCTGGAAAGCTTCTGTCAGGTTCAAGTTTTCTTTTTTTAAAGTTTTATTAAAAATTTTTTAAAAGAAGCCATATGATTTCCTTTGCATCGGTTTTGAGACGTGCTGACGTTTTAATGAGAGTTGTTTGTAAAAATTAAAAAGTTTTTTAGGAGCAGCTTTCCTTCTCGGGTTAAAATGCTTTCAGGGTGAAATTGTACTCCTTCAATGGAAAATTCTTTGTGTCTTATTCCCATGATCTCTCCTTCTTTTGTAAAGGCTGTGACCTCCAGAGAAGGTGGGAGAGAATCCTCTGAAACAATTAAAGAATGATATCTCCCTGCTTCAAAAGGATTGGGGAGTCCCTGATAGATTGTTTTCTGGTCATGATAGATAGGAGAGGATTTTCCGTGCATAAGGCGAGGGGCTTCAACCACTTTCCCTCCAAAAACATGAGCAATACACTGGTGTCCAAGACAGACTCCGAGGACAGGGATTCGACTTCCAAATTCTCGGATCACTTCATTGGAGATTCCACTTTCAAGAGGAGTTCCAGGTCCTGGAGAGATCACGATCCCTTCAGGATTTAAGCGGTTTATTTGCTCAGGAGTTGTTTCATCATTTCGAAAAACAAGGACTTCGCCTCCAAGTTCCCCTAAATACTGAACAATGTTGTAGGTGAAAGAGTCATAGTTGTCAATCATGATAATCATAAGTTCAGCCTTTAAAGCTTCAAGCCATTTTCAGCCAGTTTTACAGCTTTCTTTATCCCTTCCATTTTATTTAAAGTTTCCCTGTATTCCATTTCTGGAGTAGAATCTGCCACAATTCATGCTCCTGCCTGAAGCCAAATTTTTTACTTTACATTACAATGGCGCGGATCGTAATGCAGGTATCCAGATCTCCTGAAAAATTATAGTATCCCACACAGCCACTATAGGGTCCGCGTGGAGAGCGTTCTAATTCTTGAATGATCTGCATGGCGCGAACCTTTAGGGCTCCTGTGACAGTTCCTGCTGGAAAAGAAGCTTTTAATAAATCCAGTGAAGATTTTCTGCCGTCAAGTTTTCCTTGAATTGAAGAGACTATGTGCATAATATGGGAATAACGCCTGCTGCAAAGATAAAGGAGGAAAAGGCAGTTCTGCCGAAAATGCCGAGAATAGCTATCATTTAAACGACAACCTGCTGAAGCGGCTGCGGTTGAAAGAGGATGTAAGGTTCTTTAAAGAGCCGAATTTAAAGGAGGACAAAATGACCACTTATGAAGCTTTAGGAATGATCGAAACGCGAGGATTGGTTGCCATGGTTGAAGCTTCAGATGCCATGTGCAAGGCGGCTAATGTAAAACTCGCCGCCTATGAGAAAATTGGAGGAGGACTTGTTACAGCCATTGTGCGCGGGGATGTGGCAGCAGTTCGAGCAGCAACAGATGCAGGAGCGGCAGCCGCGCGGAAAATCGGGGAATTGGTAGCAGTTCACGTGATACCAAGGCCCCATACTGATCTGGACAAAGTTTTGCCCATTGGTCTTCCACAAGAAAGGCTTGAAAAGGCAAAAGCTTAAAAAATAATGGAGCTTCCTGACTCCAATCGTCTTCGCTCGCTTGTGGAGCAGGTTACCCTTCAGGTTCTGAATAAAATGCAGCCAGAACCCATTTCTCTTAAGGGTAAAGTCTTGCTATTCTCAGATGATCCCAATTGGTCTCCTGGCAGTCTGCCATCGGATCGGATTTTATGGAAACCCGGAATGAGTTTTCAAGTTCAGGAATTGGATGGGATTGAAATTATTCATCTGTCTGCTGCAAGCCTGAGTAAATTGGCCCATTTAATTTGGAATACCCCTTTTTTAGAGGCTGTTGGCCAGGTTTTGTTAGAGGGCTGCAAGGTCAAGATTACGGATCCTAAATGGGATCAGCGAAATTTTTGGAAAAACAAGAACAAAGTTCTTTTTCAATCCCTATCTGAACTGATTGAGAGAACAAAAAATTTTGGCATTGAATTCGAGATACAGGATTCTGGCAGGGAAGCAGCAGCCGTCCAGAAGGTAGTAACTTATGAAGACATGGTGAAGTTTCTGGAGAAAGGGATTCGCTCTTTAATTCTTCCTAAAGGAACGATTGTCACTCCTCTAGCCTCAGAGCTGGCAAGAGATCGTGGGATTACCCTCCATTCAGGATAAAATAACTTTATGTCCTCAGCCTGGAACATGCCGCAATTTTTAGAAGAATTAAACGAATTATTAAGTCAAATTAAAGATTCTGATATGATTGAGTTGAGTTGGAAAAAAGAAGGACTTGGGTTTAAGTTTCGCAGAAAAAAAGGAGCCATTTCTCCGTATCAGGAGCAGTCTCTAGAACTTGAGAATGAAAAAAAGAATGATGACCATACTTTTCAAATTCGATCTTCTGTTGTGGGAATCTTCCATTTCCCCGATAAAATGCCTGAAATCGGGTCTGTTATTTCAGACGGTAAAGAGCTTGGTTTTATAACTTCTATTAACGTTGTTTATCCACTTGAGATTGAAAAATCTGGCAGACTTCTTGAAATTCATGCGGCAGAGGGAGACATGGTTGATTTCGGGAAAGTTTTGTTCACTTTGGAATTTTGAATGTTTCGTAAAATTTTAATCGCAAATCGAGGTGAAATCGCAGTTCGCATTATTCGCGCTTGTAGAGAACTTGGAATTCCAACGGTTTCCATTTTTTCAGAAGCCGATCGAAATTCTCTGCATGTGAAGCTTGCGGATCAATCTATCTGCATAGGACCTCCGCCAGCCGTTAAAAGCTATTTAAACGCTCATAATATCGTCAGCGCGGCTTTGATTTCAGGAGCTGATGCCGTACATCCTGGGTATGGGTTTCTTTCGGAAAATCCTCAATTCGCGGAAATTTGTCAGAGTCACAATCTAACTTTCATCGGCCCATCGGCAGAAGCTATGAGTCAATTGGGAGATAAAGCCAGGGCAAGAGAAATTGCTCAGAAATCCGGTATTCCAGTTATTCCTGGCACAAAAGTGGTTGAGACCCTTGAGCAGGCATTAAAAGAAGCTAAAAAAATTGAATTTCCAGTCATGATCAAGGCGGCCGCAGGGGGTGGGGGGAAAGGAATGCGAACCGCACTCTCTGCTAAAGAACTTGAAAAAAATCTTCCTTTAGCTCAGGGTGAAGCAGAAGCTGCTTTTGGAGATTCTCGAGTGTATCTTGAGAAGTATCTGGTTCGCCCTCGGCACATAGAGGTCCAAATTTTAGGAGACCGCTTGGGGAATGCCGCAGCGCTCGGTGAGCGTGAATGCTCTCTTCAGAGAAAACATCAGAAGGTCATGGAAGAAGCTCCCTCCTCTGTCGTGAGTCATGCCGTGCGAGAAAAGATGCAGAAAATGGCAGTTCGAATGGCTCAATCTGTCCAGTATTCAGGCGCAGGAACAGTTGAATTTTTAATGGAGCCCAATGGAAATTTTTATATGATTGAGGTCAATGCCAGAATTCAGGTAGAACATCCGGTAACAGAAATGGTAACCGGAATGGATCTGGTTAAAGAGCAGATTTTAATTGCTTCAGGAGAAAAGCTTGGCTTTAAACAGGAGCAGGTTGTGATTCAAGGTCATGCTATTGAGTGTCGCATTAACGCTGAGGATCCTCAAACTTTTGCTCCATCATCAGGCACGATTACTAAACTCCACTGGGCAGGGGGTCCAGGAATTCGAATAGATTCGCATCTGCGCATAGGAGACTCTATCCCTCCTTTTTATGACAGCATGATTGGAAAATTGATCGTTTATGGGAAAAACCGTCAGGAAGCTTTGAGGAAATTGAGATCAGCCCTGGATGAATCTGAAATTGCTGGAATTGCCACAAATCTTGATTTTCAGAGAAGATTGGTTCGCCATGATGCTGTTCAAAAAGCAGATATTTATGTAACCTTTATCGAAGATCTTCTAAAAGAGAAATAAAAATTCAATGTACAAACCCTGGTACTCCCGAATAAATTGGATTATTGTTCTGTCAACTCTACTTTTAGCCGCTTTCGGAATTTTAATGATTTACACAGCTACTTATAGAGATTTTGGATTTTCGACTGCGGGAAAACAACTCCTCGCTTTTTTCGTGGGCTCATTGTCAGCGTCTGTTGTTTTTATTCTGGGGTATAAAAAAATTTGCAAATGGGATTTTACGTTTAAAAAATTTCCTGTGTCCATTCGTTTGAGTTATTTTTTTTATGGCATTTCTATTTTACTCCTGCTGGCAGTGCGCCTAAAAGGGCATTCTGCTTATGGTTCTCAGAGATGGATTGGAATTGGAGCCTTAAGTTTTGAACCCTCTGAAGTTGCTAAATTAGCCCTGATCCTTGCTTTGTGTGTTTTTTTTTCGGAGCAGGAAAATCCATCCGGTTTAATGGCTTTTTTGAAAGCGGGTATTTTAACTATTTTCCCCCTTTTTTTAGTTTTAATACAGCCTGACATGGGAACGTCTATTCTTTTAGCTTCTCTTTTTCTTTTTATCTCATTTTTTGCAGGAGTTAATCCTTTGTATCTTTTAGGCACAATTGCTGCAGGTGCTGCAGGCATGTTTAAAGTTATGAAACCCTATCAGTGGGAAAGACTGCTAGGATTTTTGCATCCTTTCAAACACCCAACAGGAAGCGGATGGAATTTGATCCAGGCTTTAATTGCGGTAGGATCTGGAAGAGTGCTGGGAAAAGGACTTTTTCAAGGCGGCCAGACAACTCTCCAGTTTGTGCCGCAGCATGCCACAGATTTTATTTTTACTGTGGTTGCAGAGCAGTTGGGATGGATAGGGTCTTTTTTCTTGCTGTTGCTGTATTTTTCCATCCTCTGGTACGGGACTAAAATTGCGCTGGAAACAGAAGATAAACTGGGAAAACTATTAGCCTGTGGTATTGTTTCCCTGTTTTTAGTCCACATTGTTATCAATATCGGAATGACCATTGGGATTATGCCGATTACTGGGATACCGCTTCCATTTATTAGTTCGGCGGGAACAAGTTTGATCGTTAATCTCATCTGTATCGCTTTGCTGTTAAACATTGAATATGAGAGGACTTCTTTAATACAATGAAACCTGCTGAGTTGGGTTTAGCTTTTCGCGAAGAATTGGAGGACCATGAAAACAAGATCCTGGCCGGATACTCTGTGTTTTCCAGCAGAAGCCGTGGAAGGAAGTATTCTGAAAAAGAACATTCTTACCGCACAGCTTTCCAGAGAGATCGAGACCGAATTATTCATTCCTCTGCATTCAGAAGGCTGGAATATAAAACGCAAGTTTTTATTTATCATGAAGGGGACTATTATAGAACACGATTGACCCACTCCCTTGAAACAGCCCAGATTGCTCGAACCGCAGCTCGTGTTTTAAAGCTGAATGAAGATTTATGTGAAGTTCTAGCATTGGCTCATGATATTGGACACCCACCGTTTGGTCACTCAGGAGAACAGGTGATGAATCACCTGTTGAAAGAGGAGGGTGGGTTTAACCACAATCTGCAGGGACTGCGAATTGTTGAAGTTTTAGAAGATAGATATCCCCAATTTCCAGGCTTAAATTTAACCTTTGAAGTTCGTGAAGGAATTGTTAAACATACACTTCTTCCGTTTTGCGTAGAAATTCAAGAATACGAAATCGAGAAAGCTCCAACTCTTGAAACCCTTGTCGTAGATAAAAGTGATGAAATTGCATATTCCAATCATGACCTGGATGATGCCTTGAGATCCAGAATGATTGAATTGGGGGATTTAAAGGAAGTATCTCTCTGGAATCGCTGCTGCCGTCAAGTAAAAGATGATTTTACAGATGGACACATTCGCAGCTTGATCCATGAAACTATCAAAACCATGATCAATGCTGAAATGGGCGATTTGATT
Source organism: bacterium (assembly GCA_021800275.1). Classification (GTDB taxonomy): domain Bacteria; phylum Vulcanimicrobiota; class JABDET01; order JABDET01; family JABDET01; genus JAKAVV01. The sequence goes on along the minus strand of JAJYZB010000003.1, from coordinate 19,736 downwards.
CAAACCACTGCGGAAAACCTGGAAAGATTGAAAATTAAAACCCTTGAGGATGTGCGGAACGCGAAAACTTCTTTGGTTCAATTTTCGGAAGAAATGGGAAAAATGCATGAAGAATTGAGGTTGTTTTTGAAAGAGAAGTTGTATCGTCATTATAAAGTCATTCAGATGAATGAAAAGGGAAAGAGAATTGTGCATGATCTGTTCAATACTTATGTTGACGTGCCTGAGCAGCTCCCTCCCCACATTCAAAAAAGGATTGGTTCTTCATCTTTAAAAAGAGTCGTGTGCGATTATATCGTTGGAATGACCGATCACTTTGCCCTGAATGAACACAAACGACTTTTCGATCCAGACGAGCGATTTTTAACTTTATAAGCGAACATAGTCTAATGAAAGTAATTCTAAAGCAGGATTCGATGTTCATGGAACGGCTGTTCGTCTGGGAACGTCTTATGAACAAAAGGGGGAAAATCGGAAAATAGCGAATTATTCTTATAAAATGGCTTGTATTAAAAGAAAGAAAACGGTTGAAGTTAGGATTGGGGAAATCGGGATTGGCGCAGACAATCCAATTCGGGTTCAGGCGATGACCAATACAGATACTGCTGATCTAGAGGCAACAGCCAAACAAGTTGCTGCTCTGGCAAAAGCCGGCTCGGAATTGGTTCGAGTTACAGTTAACACGAAAGAAGCCGCTCAAGTCGTCCCTGCAATGGTAAAAAGGGTGAGAGACATGGGGTATTCAGTCCCTATTATTGGGGATTTCCATTACAATGGGCACATTCTCTTAAGTGAATACCCTGAAACAGCGAAATTGCTGGATAAATATCGAATCAATCCGGGTAATGTCGGTACGGGAAAAAGAAGAGACGAAAATTTTTTAAAAATTGTCGAGCTTGCAGTTCGATATGAAAAACCTGTTAGAATTGGGGTGAACTGGGGTTCGCTTGACCATGAGCTGCTGACTCAGCTCATGGATGAAAATGCTCGAGCTTTGAAACCTAAAGAAGCTAGGGAAGTGACTCTTGATGCCATGGTTGAATCTGCTGTTAGATCAGCGGATCTGGCTGAAAAACATGGCCTTCCCCATAATCGCATTACTTTAAGCGCAAAGTTGTCAGGGGTTCAGGATTTAGTGGATGCTTATAGATCTCTATCACGAAGGTGCGATTACCCTCTTCACCTTGGTTTAACAGAGGCGGGAATGGGAACAAAAGGAATTGTTGCCAGTACAGCAGCCCTGGCGATTTTGCTGCAGGAAGGGATAGGGGATACCATTCGGATTAGTTTGACTCCTGCTCCAGGAGGGGATCGCTCAGAAGAGGTTAGAGTTGGACAGCAGATTTTGCAGTCTTTAGAAATTCGCGCTTTTAATCCGCAAGTCAGCGCCTGTCCAGGCTGCGGGAGGACAACCAGCACCTTTTTTCAAGAGATGGCGCATGAAATCCAGGAGTACCTTAAAGCCCAGATGCCGATTTGGAAAAAAGAGTATCATGGGATTGAAGAAATGAAAGTCGCTGTCATGGGCTGCGTTGTGAATGGTCCAGGAGAATCTAAACATGCGCATATTGGAATTTCTCTGCCTGGAACAGGGGAAGAACCTAAAGCTCCTGTTTTTATGGATGGCAAACTATACACTACCTTAAAAGGAAACGGCATTGTACAAGAGTTCATTAAAATTTTGAATGACTACATCAATTCCCATTATGGGAGAAAAGAAGTTGTAAAAATTTAGCGAGGAGTTTTTCCAATGACGATTGCTCAAACGATTCTTCCTATTCGTATTTCAGATGAAATGAAAGTATCTTACCTGGATTACGCCATGAGTGTTATTGTTTCCAGGGCTCTGCCAGATGTGAGAGATGGATTAAAACCAGTTCACCGCCGCATTCTTTACTCCATGGACAATTTAGGGTTAACCCCTGATAAGCCTTTTAAAAAGAGCGCGACTGTTGTAGGAGATGTGATCGGCAAGTATCATCCTCATGGAGACATGGCGGTTTATGATGCTCTGGTTCGCATGGCTCAGAATTTTTCCATGCGATATCCTCTTGTGGAAGGCCATGGAAATTTTGGTTCTGTTGATGGGGATCCACCCGCCGCATATCGTTATACTGAAGCGCGACTTTCTAAAATTGCAATGACTTTATTGGAAGATTTGGATAAAGAAACCGTTGATTTTAGACCAAACTTTGACAACAATCATGAAGAGCCGGTTATTCTTCCCGCAAAATTACCCAATTTGCTGATTAATGGTTCCTCTGGCATCGCGGTTGGAATGGCTACCAACATGCCTCCTCATAACCTCGGAGAAGTGGTGGATGGAATTTGCGCAGCGATTGACAAAACTAAAATTTCAGGCGCAGGATTAGAGATTCGTTTTCAACTTGATATTGAAGGGGAGGAGCTATTAAAATATATTCCTGGACCTGATTTTCCAACAGCCGGGCTCATTATGGGAAGAGAAGGGATCCGTCAGGCACTTTTGACTGGCAGAGGTTCTATCACCATGAGGGCTAAAACCGATTTTGAACAGAAAAAAGGGAGACACGAGTCAATTGTGATTACTGAAATCCCTTATCAAGTCAATAAAGCCCGATTGATTGAAACGATCGCTGAACTGGTGAGAGATAAAAAGATTAACGGAATCAGCGACATTCGGGATGAATCGGATCGGCACGGGATGAGAATTGTCATTGAGCTTAGAACTGACGCAATTCCTCAAATTGTTTTAAACCAACTGTTTAAACATACGGATCTGCAGGCTAATTTTGGGGTCATCATGTTGGCGTTAGTAGATGGAGTGCCTCGAATTTTAACGTTGAAAGAGATTATTTCAGAATATTTGAAACACCGCTATCAAGTCGTTTATCGAAGGACCCAGTTTGAGTTAAAAAAGGCGAAAGAAAGAGCTCATTTGTTAGAAGGTCTCTTGATAGCTCTAGATCATCTAGATGAAGTCATCGCTTTGATTAGAAATTCCAACGATCCGCAAGAAGCCCGGGAAAAGCTAACGAACCGCTTCAAACTATCAGAAGCCCAGGCGGCTGGGATTTTAGATATGAGGCTCCAGAGATTAACTGGTTTGGAGAGAAAGAAGATTCAAGAAGAGCATAAAGAGCTTTTAATCATCATTAAGAATTTGGAGAAAATTTTAAGCAGCTCAACCGAGATTCTAGCCGTCATAAAAAAAGAGATTTTAGAATTGAAAGAGAAGTTCGGGGACTCTCGGAAAACTCAAATTATTGATGAAACCCCAGTTGACTTTCAGGTAGAGGATCTGCTCCCCCATGAGGACATGGTAGTTACTGTGTCTCATTCAGGCTATATTAAGCGAATTCCTCTGGATACTTACAGAAGTCAGAGGAGAGGTGGAAAAGGAGTTCAAGGAGTTGGCTTAAAAACAGAAGACTTTATTGAACACATGTTTGTGGCTGATACCCATGATTATTTAATGATTTTCACTGGAACAGGGAGAGTTTTCAGGTTAAAAGTGCATGAACTTCCAGAGGCAGGAAGGCAGGCAAAAGGAACAGCTATTGTCAATTTGCTTGAAATTCCAAAGGAAGAAAAGATTGCTTCAGTTTTTCCTGTAAAGTCTTTTGACACAGAACATTATCTTTTTATGGCGACAAAAAATGGGCAGGTGAAAAAAACTTCCATTACCGAATATACGAATATTTTTAGAACAGGGTTGATGGGAATTAAGCTGGATGAAGAGGACAGTTTAATTGGGGTACAGTTGACTGATGGGGAAGAGGAAGTGCTGCTGGGGACCAGAGATGGGCTTGCTATTCGTTTTGATGAAAAGCTGGTTCGCCCAACGGGCCGCCGAACCCAAGGGGTGCGAGGTGTTCGATTGAGAAGTGATGATGGCGTGGTTGCAATGGATAGTTTAAGAGGGAAAAAAGAGGTTCTGGTTGTGACTTCCAATGGTTATGGAAAAAGGTCCGATTTGGAGCTGTATCGAGTTCAAGGACGCGGAGGAGTCGGGGTAAAAAACATCAAGGTGAATGACAAAACAGGCTTTGTTATTGGAGTAGAAGCCGTGAATGAAGACGATGAAGTGATGGTCATTACTAAAAATGGACAACTCATTCGAATATTAGTGAATGGAATTTCACGAATTGGAAGGGATACCCAGGGGGTTCGAATTATTCGTCTGGATGAAGAGGATGAAGTGACAGCTCTTGCTCATCTAGAAGAAGACGAGGAAGAAGAATAAGACTCGAAGTTCGAAGGACAGAGAAAAAAGATTGGGTTTTTTTGAAACCCATGATAGAGGAATTTCAAGCCTTTTCCAGGCCTGCAACTCGCTCAGTTTCAGACGCCGAATTTCAATCCACCATCCATCATGCTGTTGAACAGTTGGAAAAAATTTTACAGTTTGATCCTTCTTTTTTTTCTTTTTCTTTGTGGGAAGCGGAGAAAGAAGAATTTGCAGGTTACTGTATTGTGGAATTAAGAGATCGAAACCCGATTTTCTTAATTTTTCAAGCCTTTCTAATCGAAATTGGAATCCTGGAAAAATACAGAGGGGGATTTTATTGGGCTTCTCTTTTAGATGAAGCCTGCAGAAATGTACCTGTAGATTATCAGTGGCTTGGCGCATCTGTGACTGTCACCAACAGTAGAAGCCTTAAAACAGCGCTTCGTTTTGCTAAGTTTAAAACGGCAGGATATCAGTGGGTAAAATCCTCAAAAGAACCGTTTGCCTCAGAGGAATCTGGCGTTTTTAATTTAGAAAGAGTCAGTTATCAGGCAACTGAAAATTTGGAACAGGTGATACGCCCTTTGGAGAAAAATTATCCCTTGAGATTTCCTGAATGGATGCATTATTCTCAAAATGAAATTTTAAATTTAAAGAATCAGTGGGTTTATGAATTAAGGCAGCTTTTGAATCTTCATAGAGTTGGCATTTTAACCGCTGCGAGAAAAGAAGAATTTTGTTATGCGGTCCTGGCTTTAAACCAAGCAGAAGCCTCAACTGGCGAGATACAAGGTGTTGTTCTGGATATTTCTCTTGAGAAATCTGTTTGGGAAACAGGTCTTGTTCAGCGACTTCTTGAAAAAATGAGAGAAATCTGCGAGCGCTCTAATCAAGGTTATCTGGTTGTGAATCTTCCCCCTGGTTATGAGACTTACATGGATAAATGGGGATACCAGAGAGAAAGATTTCACATTGTGCGGAAACTTGAACATATTTGACAGGTTTTATTCTGCAATGACAGAATTTTCTAAAATTTTTTCGGGAGGGATAACGGTTTCATCCCATAAGATTGTCCGATTCAAATGGCTCTTTGCTCCGATCCTCGCATTTTCCCCTGCAACCACATACTGATCTAGAACAGCCCCTTTTTCGACAACTGTTCCTTTTCCAACATAGCAGGGGGGGCGCAGCACTGCTTCAGGGTGGATTTTTGCGCCTTCGGAGATCCAGATTCGCGGTGAAATTTGAGGAGCATCCAGATCAATTTTACATTCTCCGCTTAAAATGCTCCAGTGGCTGTTTTTATACTCCTCAAGAGACCCGATGTCACACCAATAACCTTCTACAGGGAATCCATAAAAAGGGGCATTTTTTTTCAGTAGAAGAGGGAATACCTGGCGGCCAAAATCAAACACTTCATTTTCGGGAATAAAATTGAAAATTTCAGGTTCAAAAACATAAATCCCTGTGTTCGCTGTACGGCTTGCTGTTTTGTCAGTCTGTGGCTTTTCTTGGAACTGCAAGATTTTACCTGTGGGATCTGTTACAACGATCCCGTAATGTTCGGTTTTTTCGACTTCTTTTAATCCGATGCTTGCGACAGCTCGGGTTAGTTTGTGTGATTTTATCAATTGTTTCAGGTTGACATCAGATAAATCGTCTGCTCCAATGACAAGGAAGGTTTCTTGAAATAAGGATTCAACTTTTTTTACCCCTCCTGCTGTTCCAAGAAGTTTTTCTTCTCTAGAATATTGGATCTTAACGTTGAATTTTGCTCCATCTTTAAAATAAGATTCTATTTGATCAGCCATGTAATGGGTGTTAATAACGATTTCTTGAATATCATTTTTTGAAAGCCAGGACAAAACGTGAGCCATCACGGGTTTGTTCAGAATTGGAACAAGTGGTTTTGGAAGTTGATAAGTGAGAGGTTTGAGCCTTGTTCCTTCCCCTGCAGCCAGAATCATTGCTTTCATTTGAATTTTATTCCCCTTTTTTAGGTTTGCTCTCTGTCCTACCTGTATCCGAAAGATTTTCTGCATTCAAAGTGGAGCGTCCTTTCTTGGAACCCGTCAGAGAGAGGAAGGAAATAATAAGCATAAACTCAGGAATGGTCATCATCCTTTTCCATCTTCTGGGCTCTTGAAGAAGACGGTATAACCATTCTAAATTACTGCGGATCATCCACTCAGGAGCTCTTTTTAAAACCCCACTCAGGACGTCTAAACTTCCACCAACTCCTATTCCAACTGGAATTTTGAAGGATTCGATATTTTCCAGGATCCATTTCTCTTGAAGCGGAAAACCCATCCCTGCAAAAAGGATATCAATTTTTTGTTTTTTTAAAATAGAAGAGATTTCGTTTTGATTAAAATAGCCATGGTGAGCTCCAACAGCTTTCATGCTGGGGAATTTTTGTTTTAATTTTTGAATGGCTTTTTCAGAGATGCCTGGTCTTCCCCCTAGAAAAAAAAGATTCCAGTTGTTTTCTCCAGAAATTGAACAGATTTTTTCAATCAGTTCAATCCCAGCAAGTTTTTTCATTAACGGTTTTCCTAATCTTTTAGCTGCCCAGATAATCCCTCCTCCGTCAGGAACAATTAGAGAAGCTCTTTGAAGGATTTCATTCAACTCGTTTTTTTTTCTGACAGCCATGATCATTTCAGTGCCAAGAGTCACGATTAAATGAGATTTTTTTGAATTAACCAGATTCCCAATTAGATGGATCGTCTGCTCCATGGTTACTTGATGGACAGGAACGCCTAAAATTTCTGCGACGGGAAATTCAACAGGTGAAGAGGGGATAATCACTCTATTGGACAGAAACTTTTTGAGGATCTGTCTGGTTTTGAATTTGATTTTTAATCCATGGAATGGTCTTTGTTAATCCTTCTTCTAAAGGAATGACTGGCTCCCAGTTTAAAACAGATTTTGCTAAAGAAATATCGGGTTTTCTTTCTTTTGGATCATCTTCTGGCAGAGGATGAAAAACTGTTTTACTGCTGCTCTCAGTCAATTTTACGATTATTTTGGCAAGATCCATCACAGTCATTTCGTTTGGGTTTCCCAGATTCATGGGGCCCTGGTGCTCTGACAGCAGAAGTTTGTACAAACCATTTACTAAATCTGAGACATAGCAGAACGATCGAGTTTGTTTTCCTGTTCCATAAATGGTAAGATTTTCTCCCAGAAGCGCTTGATTGATGAAATTCGTCACGACTCTTCCATCATTTATCCTCATCTTTGGTCCGTAAGTATTGAAAATCCTTACGATCTTAATATCTAATCCATGGGTTCTTTTATAAGCCATTGCCATGGCTTCTCCAAATCTTTTGGCTTCATCATAGACTCCCCTTACCCCAACAGGGTTCACATTTCCCCAGTAAGATTCTATTTGGGGATGAACCAGAGGGTCCCCATAAATTTCAGAGGTGGAAGCAAGCAGAAAACGCGCTTTTTTTTCTTTAGCTAACCCGAGCAGGTGAAAGGTGCCCAGGGAGCCGACTTTTAGAGTATGAATTGGATGTTTTAAATAATCCACCGGGCTGGCAGGGCTGGCTAAATGGACGATCCCATCCACTCTGCCAGGAACATGGACAAACTGGGTTACATCATATTTGATAAAAGTAAAATTTTCACCCAAAAGATCTTCTATGTTTTTAGGTGAGGAAGTTAAAAAATTGTCAATTCCTGTTACCTGATGACCTTCTTGAATTAGTTTTTTGCAGAAATGGGATCCAATAAAACCCGATGCTCCTGTTACGACAATATGCATCAGTTACCAGCAGTATCCAGCGGGTTTTTTTCCTGCTTCAAGAAGGGGTATTAAGTAAGAAGCATGATCCCGCACGTTTTTTACTGAGTCTTTCAAAAGGGTTTTTAAAGATTCGACAGCGGACTTTTCACCCATAAAAGTTAAGGCGTATGCTGCTAAAATTCGAATCTGACTGGATGGATCTGAAAGGAGAGAAAGGAGAGAACGAGAGGCTCTCAGGTCAGGAATATACTGAAAAGCGCGGGATGCAGCAGCGCGTATTTCTTCATTAGTACTTTGGAGGCATTGAATTAAATCAGGCACGCATTCAGTATTTCCTATCAATTCCAGAGCTGATATGGCAAGCACTTTCTTTCTGTTATTTCCATTTCGTATGATTTCAAGCAGGGAGGTGAGAACTTTTTCTCCTCCTATTTTTCCAAGAGCCTGGGAGGCGTAATGTCCAATGACTTCGTCCTTTTCAGAGAGCTTTTCGAGGAGAAAAGAGACAATCTTTTCATTTCCCTGATTTCCCAGTGCTTGGACAGCTTGAACCTGTAAAGGAATATCTTCATCACTGCCGCATAAACTCTGCAGAACAGGAGTTGATTCAGGCGCTTGAACTCCTTGGAGCGCTATGCAGCAGAAATACGCAGTTTGTTTTTTGCGTAAACCAGCAGTGAGAGCAGGAGCTGTGCGGGGGCTTTTTAATTCTTTTAAAATGAATGCCGCTTCTTCCCTGACATAAGGTTTTTCTAATTCATTCAAGAGGCGATTTAAAAGTTTGAGATCCCAATTCTGTTCTATTAAAGAGCGATAAATATCAGTTGTTGTGTTCCCGTTCCATGAAAAATCGCCATTCAGGCAAAATTGCATTTTTAATCTTGAATACCAGTGGATTAAAGATTCTCCAAATCCTTTCTCAAGTCTTCGGCGAGCCTGTTTAAACGGATAAGCTGTTCCTTTCATTCTGCCGATTTTTACAACGGAAAGATTTGAAGGATCCCATTTTCCTCCTAGATTTTGGATGATGACTTCTCCTAGATAACTTCCAATAATGCTGGCAGCCAGATCAGAGGAACGTTTTTCTTTAAAAAACAGGGTTAGCAGATAATCGCTGATATAGAGAGAGGATTCTGAATAATTAAGATGAAATCCAAACTTCTTGTAAACGACTTGCAGAAATTTAGTGGCCAAGTCTTGGGATAGAGTTCTGATTTCCTGTTGAGATTTTTGAACCTCTAAGCTCATGACCATGGCGGCTCCTGTTCTTTTGAAGCTTATTACGGTCTGGATCAGCAGACACCCCGTGTCTGTCTTCCTCTCGTAACAAGAAATGCTACTTTATCATTTCTTACTACTTTTTATTCTAACCAAGAAGCCTTTTCCCCTTTTGAAGGAACCTTTTATTTTTTGAGAAATTTCTGGAGGATGGTCAGTTTAATTCCATTCCAGGGGTATCATTATAATACGAAAGAGATCAAAGATATGGGCAAAGTTATTGCCCCTCCTTATGATCAAATATCGCTTCAGATGCAGGACGACTTTTGTGCCAGTAGTCCCTATAATTTTGTGCGTTTGATCTTTGGGAAAGTTTTCAGTGATGACACTGAAAAAGAAAACCGCTACACCCGGGCTGATCAAATGATGAGAAAGTGGATTCAGGAAGGAGTTTTAGTTCAGGATAAAGAGCCATCTTTTTATTTGTATCGTCAGAGGTTTAAACTTTATGGGCAGTGGTTTGAAAGAGCAGGACTTGTTGGCTTGATGAGACTAGAACCTTTCGGGAAAGGAGTTTTTCCGCATGAAAAGACCTTTCCTAAACCTAAAGAGGACAGATTTAAATTAATGAAAACATGCAGAACGAACTTTGAGCATGTTTTTTTCTTATACGATGATCCAGATCGGTATCTCGAAAAATTTTTAGAAAAGTGCGCGGGAGAACCGCTTTTTTTGTGTACTGATCCATCAGACACATCCCATTCGATTTTTAAACTGTCAAAAACTGAAGTTTTGAATCAAGTTGTGGATTTTTTTAAAGATAAAAATTTATTGATTGCTGATGGGCATCATCGCTATGAGACAAGTCTGCTTTACCAGCAGGAAATGCGGTCTGTTTTCTGCTCTTCGAGCGATGATTCAGCCCCTTTTAATTTTAGACTGGGTACTTTTGTCAGCTTGCAGAATAAAGGGCTGAAAATACTCCCAACGCATCGGGTTTTAAAAAATCTCAATGAAATTCAGAGGAGACTGCTGAAGGAAAGACTTCCTGATTATTTTGACATGAGAAAGGTTGACAGTTTGCAGGAGGCGCTGGAGGGAATTGAAAGACAGAGTTTTTCTTTTGGGTTGGCAGACAAGGATGACTTTTTCGTTTTGAATTTGAAAACATCTGTAGATTTGAAAAAAGAGTTTCCTGAAATTCCTCCGGTCCTAGTTGAACTGGACGTTTTTGTTCTTCACTCTTTGATTTTTAACCGTATTCTTCAGATCCAGCCTGAAAAAAGCGATGAATGGATTAACTATATCAGATGGCCCCAAGATGTTTTGAAAGAGATTAAAGAGGATCCCCATAAGCTCGCTTTTTTCTTGAATCCTGTAAAACCGAATCAGGTCAGAAAAGTGGCTGAATCAGGAGAAAAAATGCCGCATAAATCCACTGATTTTTATCCTAAACTCTGGTCAGGACTTGTTTTTTACAAAATGGAGTTTTGAGTCAGATCTTAATATTTGGGAACAGATGGATCGATCTTCTCAGCCCACCCATTGATTCCACCTTTTAAGTTTTTAACTTTTGCGAACCCTGCTTTTTTCATCTGTTCAACTGCTCTGGCGCTCCTTCCCCCAGATTTGCAGTGAACGATGATGAATTTAGATTTGTCCAGTTCATTCATTCGGCGCTGGAGTTCCCCAAGAGGAATGTGTAAGGCTTCAGGGAAACAGCATAACTCCCATTCCCATTTTTCTCTCACATCTATTAAAATGTGATCGACTTTCTGATCTCTAAGATGTTTAAATTCCTCTAATTCAATGTCAATTTCATACTCCATTTTTTCTTCCTCCTTTTTTATTCCGCAGAATTGGTCATAATCAATGAGTTTTTTAATTTTTGGCTCTTTTCCGCAAATAGGACAGTTTGGATCTTTTTTCAATTTCATCTCTCGGATTTTAAAATTTAGACCATCAAACAAAATTAATCTGCCAATAAGAGGTTCTCCAATTCCTAAAATTAATTTTAGAGATTCGAGGGCCTGGAAAGATCCAATGACTCCAGGCAGAACTCCAAGAACTCCTCCTTCTGCGCAGGATGGAACAAGTCCTGGGGGAGGAGGTTCTGAATAAAGGCAGCGGTAGCAGGGACCTTTTTCAGCATCAAAAACTGAGACCTGACCTTCAAATCTGAAAATGCTTCCATACACATTTGGCTTTCCAGTTAACACACAAGCATCATTGACCAGATACCGTGTGGGAAAATTATCTGTTCCATCCACAATGACATCATAATCACGGAAGAGTTTCAGGGCATTTTCAGAGGTCAGCTTTGTTTCATGCGTGTTAATTAGGATTTCTGAATTTAATTTTTTTAATCGTTCTTCAGCTGCTTTTAGTTTAGGGATTCCAACATCTGAAGTGCTGTAAAGGATCTGTCTTTGGAGGTTCGTGTAATCCACTTGATCAAAGTCAACCAGTCCAATTGTTCCAACCCCGGCTGCTGCTAAATAAAGGCTTACAGGAGCCCCAAGTCCTCCTGCTCCAATACACAAAACCTTTGCCATTTTTAGTTTTGTTTGACCTTCAATTCCGACTTCAGGCATGATTAAATGGCGTGAGTACCGCTGCATTTCATCTTTAGAAAGCGGGGTTTCTAGGGTTTGAGCAGCGCTGTTATGTCCATTTGAATTTTGAGAGCCTCCAGCAATCGAAGGGACAATATGAACCGTTTCTTCTCCTGATAATGGAGTTTTTTCTTTTTTAAGATGTCGGATGTCCTGATCGTTGACATAAATATTGACAAAACTCCTGAGCTTCCCATCCTCTGTATAAAGATGTTTTTTTAAATCCTGATAAGAAGCGGTTAGTTTTTGGAGAGCTTCTGCAACCGTTCTGCCTTCCACTTCTACCACATCTTTTTGATTGGTGTAGGGGCGGAGGGGGGTTGGGATGAAGACTTTTACTGCCATTTAATTCCTCCTTAGTTTTACAAACAGAGTTTAGTTTTGTTTTAATTTTTTTTAATCATGACTTTTTTGTAAGATTTCGTCGAATCCATCATTTTTTCCTTTTATTGTGCAGGGCATAAACATGCTTCTGTCTTCTTTTAGTTCCCAAGCTGTCAGTTTCTGAAATTTTCCTTTTTCAACAGATAAAATAAGATAAGAATACCAGGGGAAGGCATGTTCTTTATCATACTCTGAAGGCATGGATGGATGGTCAGGATGTGAATGATAAAAGCCTAAAAGTTCCAGCCCTTTTTGTTTGGCTTCTTTTTCTGCCAGGAAAACTGAATCAGGAGAAATGAGGTATCGGGTTTCTCTTTGGTTCTCCTTCATATTAGCTAAAGGGAATGTTTCTGCAATAAGACGATCCTTATCTTTGTCATTTCCCAAAAGAGCTCCACAGATCTCATAAGGGTATCCAGTTTCAGCGTGGGAAATCATGGAACTGACAGCTTCATGACTCAACTGCAGATTTTTAGGAGACATGATCACCATGGATGTTCTTTAACTCTGTTCCTTGAGTTTAGTTTCATGCCTGATGCTGCGATGTGATTTTTTCTACCGCTTTTTGAAGCACATCCAGACCGAAATTTAAATCTTTCTCGTTGATAACCAGAGGGATTAACATACGGATGACATTCCCATAGATTCCTGCTTTTGCTAAAAGGACTCCGTTGGCAAGAGCTTCTTTTGCTATTTTTGCTGTTTCTTCTGTGGCGGGTTCTTTTGTTTTTCGATCTTTGACAAATTCCATGGCAACCATGGCTCCAATTCCACGAACATCTCCAACAAGAGCGCACTTTTCCTGGATCACGCTGAAGCGGTTTTTCATAAGGGAACCAAGCTTACTGGCTTTTTCAAGGAGTTTTTCTTCTTGAATGACATCCATGACTGCCATCCCTGCTGCACAGCAGACTGGATTTCCAACATAAGTCCCTCCAATTGAGCTGTCAGGCATGGCATCTAAAATCTCCTTTTTTCCAAGCACTCCACTTAAAGGCAGTCCTGAGGCAAGAGATTTTCCAATGACCACTAAATCAGGTTCAATATTCCAATGTTCATAGGCAAAAAATTTTCCGGTTCTTCCCATTCCTGCCTGTACTTCATCTACGACCAGCATAATTCCATTTTCTTTTGTGAATTTTCGGAGTCCAGGAAGGAGGTCATCCATAGGAACCACAAATCCACCTTCTCCTTGAATGGCTTCAATCACCACACAAGCTAACTCATCCGCATTAACCAGAGACAGAATCTTTTTTTCCAGTTCACGGAAACTCATGGGATTTCTGTAAGGATTGGGATAAGGAGCTCGATAGATGTCAGGAGCAAAAGGACCATAATGATATTTATATGGTTTTGCCTTATGTGTCATAGTCATGGTTAAAAGAGTTCGTCCGTGAAATGCCCCTTCAAAAACAAGAACTGCTCCTCGTTTGGTGTAAGAGCGAGAAATTTTGACAGCATTTTCTACGGCTTCTGCGCCGCAGTTGAAAAAAGCCGTTTTTTTAGAAGTGGGTCCTGGGGATGCTTTGATTAATTTTTCCGCGAGTTCGGCATAAACATCATAGCTGACAACACTGTAATCTGTATGCAGAAATTTAGAGGCCTGATCTTGAACCGCTTTCACAACTTTTGGGTGGGCGTGTCCCACATTTAAGCACCCCCATCCACCTGTTAAATCTAAAAAGCGGTTTCCATCCACATCTGTAATCCATGCTCCTTCTCCTTTTGCGATCATGAAAGGAGCCATTGCCCCCATAGCCTCTGGAACGTATGATTCCTTTTTTGTCAGAAGTTCTTTTGACTTAGGACCAGGTAAATTGGATTTAATCACTGCAGTCATTTTTTTCCTCCTCATTCCAAAAATCTTCTTCTAAATACTTTTCCCCTGAATCAGGGAAAACAGTAACAATTAATGCACTATTAGATTTTTCCTTTTCCAGTTCCACTGCTACTTCTTTTGCTGCTGCAAAAGCTCCTCCTGAAGAGGGTCCAACCAGAAGCCCTTCTTTCTTAGCCAGTTCTCGAACCCAAGAATAGGCTTTTTCTGAAGAAATAAATAAGTTTTTGTCTGCGATCCTTTCATCATAAATTGAAGGGACTAATGAAGATGCCATGTTCTTTAATCCTTCCATCCCATGGAAACTAGAGTCAGGCTGAACAGAAATGCAGCAAATCTTAGGATTTAATTTTTTTAACCTTCTGGCAGTTCCAATGAAAGTTCCACTGGTTCCTAATCCTGCGATAAAGTGGGTTATTTTTCCAGAGGTTTGTTCCCAGATTTCTTTTGCTGTTGTTTCATAATGCGCCTGCCAGTTAGCCGAGTTGCTGTACTGATCTGGATAAAAGTAAAGGTCAGGATTTTGATGATAAATCTCTTTTGCTTTTTGTATGGCTCCATCAATCATTTCCTGAGGATTTGTGAAGATGAGTTCTGCCCCATAAGAGAGAAGGATCTTTTTTCTTGAAACACTGATGCTGCCTGGAACACAGAGTTTGACAGGGTACCCTTTTGCCGCTCCGATCCAGGCATAAGCGATTCCTGTGTTTCCAGAGGTCGCGTCTAAAATGATCTTGCCTGGTTTTAGTTTTTCGGATTCTTCCCCTTTCAGGATCATGTTCAGAGCTGCTCTGTCTTTGACACTTCCGCCAGGATTGAACCATTCAGCTTTAGCAAAAATAGGGATAGGGGTTAGGATATTGGAAATCTTAAAAAGAGGAGTGTTCCCTACTTTTGCCAGAGGAGAACTCTCCAGGGATTCGCATTCTGCCTTTTTGTTTGTGCTGGTTTTTATGTTTAAGATCATAGGCTATATCCAGTGATTTCGCCAGATGCGTATTTAAGCCTTTTCATTTTGCTTTTTTGAAAGGGTTAGACTCAAGTGAATTTTTTTCAACATGGATGAGCCGCTTGAAGGGGTAAACAGTGTTTGAAAGAATTTTTGATTCATGAATATGATGATGGATAAAACCAGTCCTTTTAGACCAGGACTTCCTGTATCAGTTGACTTTTTTGTCGGAAGAAAAGCCTTTCTCTGGAAGCAAGCTCTTTGAAATCGAAATAAACTCAGGTCATGTTAAAACTGTCGGATTATGATTATTTTCTTCCTCCTGAATTGGTTGCTCAGAACCCTGTTCAACCCAGAGATTCCTGCAGGCTTTTAATTTTGGATCGAAAGACAGGGAGTATTGAACATGATGTTTTTAGAAATATTGGAAATTATCTTTCCCCAAAAGATCTCCTGGTGTTAAACAATACGAGGGTTATGCCTGCAAGGGTTTTTGGCAGAAAAGAAACAGGCGGAAGAGTAGAACTCCTTTTGCTGAATGAGAAGGAAAAAAATTTGTGGGAAACTCTTGTCCGCCCAGGGAGAAGGCTTCCAACAGGAACGAAAATTTTGCTTTATTATGAAGAAGGTAAGGGCGATGAAAAGACTCAGTCCGATTCTTCTCTGCCGATAAGTTCTAGAGGTCAAGCTTTAAGCGAAGAAAAAAGGGCTGCTCTGACCCCAATATCGGCTGAAGTGGTCGCTCGAAATGGGAATGGAACTAGAATTGTTCAGTTTTCAGGATGTGACAACATTCGAGATCTCCTTCCTGTTGTTGGGGAGGTTCCACTTCCCCCTTATATTAATCAGTCAAACTCTTCTCCTGAAGAATATCAGACGATTTATTCTCGGGAAGAGGGCTCTGTGGCTGCTCCTACAGCAGGACTTCATTTTACAGAAGATTTGATGGAAGAATTGAAAGCAGAAGGGGTTAACTTTTCCGAAATTACGCTTCATATCGGATGGGGGACATTCAGACCTGTGCATTCCGAAAACATCCTAGACCATCAAATGGAAAAAGAATGGTATTCGATTTCTAAATCTGCTGCTGAACAGATCAATCAGGGAAAACAGGAAGGGAAGCGAATCGCAGCCGTTGGAACCACTGCCTGCCGGGTTCTCGAGAATTTCCCATTTGGAGAGATTTCTGCTGGGAGCGGATTTACAAATTTATTTATTTATCCAGGGTTTGAATTTAAACAGGTGGATTCCTTGATCACCAATTTTCATCTTCCTAAATCCACCCTTTTGATGCTGGTCTCTGCTTTTGCAGGGCATGAAAAAATTCTTGATGCCTATAAAGAAGCGATTCGTTTGCACTATCGTTTTTACAGTTTTGGCGATGCGATGTTGATTTTGTAAAGGCTGCAGAAGATTTGTCTAAAAGGTGTCGCAAAAATTTACAAGTCGGCAAAATTTTTTTATTGCTTTTCCGCTTGAATTATTTTACAATTTAGCTTAGAGGAGAGTCATTGTGTTATGATAGATAAGCTAGGAAGTGTTAACCCTGTTTTTTCGATTTACAACCATGAATGCCCTATTAGGAAACAGAGCGGATCTAATTTGTTATCTGCTGCGCGAAAAAACAAGATTTCTGTAGACTGTACTGAACAAAAAACGAGTGAACCAGTTCATATCCCGTCAAATTTGAGATTGAAATGTGTCTCATTGTACCCAGTTTACAGTGACTATGTGCGGCAAATGAGTGAGTTAGAAAAAAAATACCCCTCCCTTGTCAAAATGGTAGAATATGGAAAGGCAGTCAATGGGACTCCTTTATATGCCTTAAGGATTACTGATAACGTCTCAAAGGATTCCTTAAAAAAACCGGCTGTGCTTTTTACGGGATTAATTCATGCCAGAGAATGGGCAACTGGGAGAGTTACCATGCAGACAGCAGTCAACCTGTTGGAAGGGTATGGGAAAAACTTAGAGTTAACAAGATTTATTAAACAGACTGAAATTTGGTTTATTCCAGTGGTAAATCCTGAGGGATACGATTATTCGCGAACCATTGACAGCTTCTGGAGAAAGAACAGGGCTGTGATTTATCAAAATGCTGGAATTGGAAAAGATTCTGAACAGAAGCAGAAAGTCATAGGCTTTGGAGTTGATTTGAACAGAAACTTTTGGGATCCAAAGCACCAGGAAATATTTCGCATATCAGCAGGATCCTCTTCTGCTAAAATAGTTTCGGGCGCTTCTGACAATCCTAAAGATGAAGACTACAGGGGTCCTTATGGAGCCTCAGAACCTGAAATAAAAGCCCTGCAAAATTTTATAGCCGATCATAAAAATTTGATTGGCATCATTGATCACCACAGCTATGGGAATGAAATCCTTTACCCATGGGGCTACACAAAAGAAAAAACAGAAAATGTAAGAGAATATTTAGAAGCAGGAAGAGCCTTAAAAAAAACTGGAGGAGCGAATTTCAAACTTCATCAATCTATTGGACTTTATCCGACCACTGGCTCCTCAGAAGATTATGAACAGGCCAATGGGATCTTTAATTTTACAGTCGAAATTGGCACCTGTTTCCATTCTTCAGAGCGAGAGTTAGATAAGCTATTGCTTCAAATTCCAAAAATGAATGAAGCTTTTATTAGATGGGTTTTAGAGCATAAATTAGAGTTAATGGATAGAAGAAGTCTGGCGTCTGCTTGTAATCGTCATTCTTTTTAAAAGAGAATGACTTGCGTATCGGCAAAAATACATTTGCAAAAACCGTGTTTCAAGTTCCTGGCATCCAAATATTTCCAGTGAATTTTACGGTCGCTGGGAATTGTTTCCGATAAAGAGTATAAAGCTGGTTTGCAATATCGGGGAAAAAAGTTAGTTTGGGTATTTCTGGCCATGGCGTAAAACAGGCTGACCGGAGCCTTTTATCTGGCACGACTTTCAGCTTTCCAGAAATCTGCTTCACAATGAAAACCAGGTGAAGTCCATGGCGAGATTTATCTGGGGCAACTACCTCACTAACTAGAATGGGCCGTTGAACTTGAACTCTCAAACTTGTTTCTTCAATAAACTCTCGTTCCAGAGCTTTCTCCAGGGTCTCTCCAAAATTAACTCCACCTCCTGGAAGCAGCCAGTATTCATGTCCGTTTTTTTCGTGCTGAACCAGAAGAACTTTCCCCTGATCTGAAAGAACCCCAGCCACCCTAATTCGAACCGCTTTTTTTTTGATCAAATGTGGATCCAACTTTATGATTTTTAATCCTTCGATTTTAAATAGATTTTCCCCTTGCTTGTTAGAGCAGAAATAAAATTGTTTGTCCCCATGGTAACAATTTGTTCATTGACTTCCTCTTCTTTCTCTTTTATACTCTGGTTAGTTAATGCTGCCAGAGAAATACGCAGCAAAAAAAATAAAAAGGAGAGATACAATCATGGCATTACAGCTAATTACTTTACCGACGGTTCAGGCAGGCCAGTCTTTGGCAGATGCTGAGCAGATTTTGATGAAAACACTTCCTCAGCAGGAGTTGCAGTTTGCAAACGAAATGCTGGGAGTTGACAGCGCCACTTTAGGACAGTACACTAAAGATTTAATGAATGTGCTTACAAGGGATCTCGCTTCTTCAGTAAATCAAGCTGATGGCAGTAATAAGGATACTCTTGATGCCAATACTGCAAAAGTAGTTAATGCTGCCCTTCAAGGAATTGCTAAAGGGGCAATGTTAGGGATCATGGGCGGAATGGATGTTCAGAGAAATGGTTGACCATTCTGGTTTTATTCATATTTTAGGAGGTTTAAATCAATGAAAATACACCATGGAACTTCACCCCGCTTATCGCGCCTTCAGCCTGAAAATGGAAGTCAGGCAGTTTTAGAGCCATCTTCTAAGACTCAAAAAAATGGATCCCTTATTGACAAAGTTATTCACGGCAAAAAAGGGAGAGTCGCCGGCAGTCTCTTAGCTGTTGGAATGGCAGCAGGTGCTTTGGCAGGATGCGGTGGTGCGTCCTCACAGGGCAATATTGTCAACTGGCTGCAGAACAGCTATCCGAATGCTCAATGCGCTGTCCATACTTATGCCAGCGCCCAAGATCCAAGTTCTGAAGCATTCGTATGTGTAGTGCCTCCGCGGACAAATGGGAATGTAAATTTACAAAATCCTGTAAATTATCAAAATCAGTATTTAATTCAAAAAGTCGAAAATACTTTAGCTGCAAATCCAAGGAATGCTGCTGAGGTAACAGGATATTTGTCAGATTACTATCCCAATGATGTCAGTGTCGCTGTTCCTGTTCCTAAAAATCCCGAGCAGTTTTATCACAATTTTTTGAATAAGTATTTTGAATATAATGGAATGAATCTTGAGCCTGTTGTTATTCCAGTTCCTTATTATGAGAGCTGTTATGACACATTTTTACCGTACGAGGGCTGTGGAGTTATCCCCTATCCGGTTTATGAAGGTTCCTCTACAACGATTATTAATGTAAACTCCAATGGGTCATCTCAAAGTGGTACTATTAGTAATCCTGTTGGTTCGAGCAATCCATTTGCTGGCAGCAGTTCCAGTGGCGGGAGTGGTTCGAGCAATCCGTTTGGCGGGAGCGGTTCCAGTGGCGGGAGTGGCTCGAGCAATCCGTTTGGCGGGAGCGGTTCCAGTGGCGGGAGTGGTTCGAGCAATCCGTTTGGCGGGAGCGGTTCCAGTGGCGGATACAGTGGCGGGAGCGGTTCGAGCAATCCGTTTGGCGGGAGCGGTTCCAGTGGCGGA
>JAJYZB010000009.1 GCA_021800275.1 bacterium | reverse complement strand
GCTCCTCTACCTTGACAGGCTCCTCTACCTTGACAGGCTCCTCTACTTTGACAGGCTCCTCTACTTTGACAGGCTCCTCTACCTTGACAGGCTCCTCTACCTTGACAGGCTCCTCTACCTTGACAGGCTCCTCTACAAGCTTCAAACTTTCTGGAACACTCTCTACTCTATTCATTTCTCCTAACGCAATCTCTTTATGAAGCGCTTCTTTAAGACCATCTGTCAAAGAAACCTGAGGCAGCGGCTGATTTTGAACTAGCAGCGGCTTATTGACATTTAGTGGCTCTTCAACCTCCTTTCCTCTTTGAGCTTCCAGCATCCAGCCCTTATATAGAATTTCAAGATCAGGAAGAGTAGAATAGATCATCTTTAGAGTTCGCTCATCTTTATCAACACCAACAACAATGGCATCATCATTAGGTTTGAAGAAAAAATGATAATCAATATCCAGTTTCTCTAACAACTTAAAATCAAAAGAAAAAACCTTTTTATCTTCAAAACTGCGGAAATGCCAAATTCGGTTCTCTCGTTCTTCAAAAATCATCACTCCTTTTCCCAGATGAATTAATGAAGCATCCACCTGCGGTGGAGTAATAAAAAACTTACTGCCATCTAGTTTAACACCTAAATACTGAAGTTCATCTGGAAATTCCATTCGTGCTCCAATTGTTCCCTGCCCATTCACTGTGAGTTCTGTTATGACAGTATCTGCGATCGTTATTTCATGATAACTTTTCCCCGCCTTATGTTCAAACAGAATCATTTTAACAAGACTGCCTTTTTGAGGAAAAGGCTTTATCTTCTGTTCTGCAACAACCACAAAATCTAAATTTCGGGTGCATGCCCAGGAAAATCCCACTTTTTCTTTTTCTAGATTATAACGCCATACTGGGTCCTCTAACGCAGAATTAATGTTGTATTTGACGACTTGTCCAACAATATTTGTCTGAGCAACCTTATCTCGAGAAAGCATTTTCAAAAAGGAAGAAGAGGTTTTCTCCTTTTCGGCAAATTTTTCGATAATCAATCCGCCTCCACTTTCTTCCACAAAAACCTGTCCCAAATGGATTCCCTGAGCCATTAAAGAAGAAGTCATATAGGATTCTATTGGTGCAGTAGGATCTTCTACAGAAGGATAATAAGTATAAAAACCTTCCTCCGTTTTTACCACAACAAGTCCATTATTTCCTACGCCAATAACAGAAGCTGGGACAGCAGGAAACTTCTTTTTCCAGATTAGACTTTTCTCGCGAAAAAGATAAAAATATTCTCCTTGAGACGCAGCGAAATATTTAAAATTACCACTCGAAAAAAGTTCAAATTTTTTTTTCATAATTGCGACTATAAACCTCCTCCAGAACTGTACTGCAGTAAATTCGATTCGACAGAAAGTTCCACTTTCCCCTGTGAAAGCAAAGATTCATCTCGATTCAATTTTGCGGCATGAAGCACCAGTAAAGCGGTTTGAATGCCATGCCTTAAACCGATTAACTCGTCTGAAAGGCAGGAATGAGCGTAAAATCTTTCAACTTCAACTTGTAATTCCATCAAGATTTTTTCCGCCCTATCTAGTCTTTTAGGAGTTCGCATTAACCCTACATAATTCCACATGGTCTGTCTGACTGTCATCCAATCCTGTCGAATAAGAGCTGGATCTAACTCTTCCACTTCATTCTCCCAAGGATCTATCTCGGGAAACTGAAAAGGAGATTTTATTAGTTCAACGGCAGCTTCACCTGCTTTTGTCCCCCACACAAGTCCTTCCAGCAGAGAACTTGAAGCAAGACGATTAGCTCCATGAACCCCGGTGCATGAAACCTCTCCAACAGCCAACAAACGATTAATGCTGGTTCTGCCTAAAAGATCAGCGGCAATTCCTCCACACGAATAATGAGCCGCTGGAACTACTGGAGCTGCGCGCTGCGTGATGTCAATTCCAGAAGAAAGACATCTCTCGTAGATTGCGGGAAACCTTCCTTTAATCCATGCTCCATCCTTAAAAGAAATGTCTAGAAAAACGCACTCGCTTTCAGTCTTTAACATTTCTGCCAAAATACTCTTTGCGACAACATCTCTTGGAGCCAGATCCCCTAGAGGATGATACTCTTTCATAAAAGCTTTCCCGTTCGCATTTAAAAGTCGCCCTCCTTCGCCTCGAACTGCCTCTGAGATTAAAAATCTATCTCCATGGGGCAGATAAAGGGCAGTTGGATGAAATTGAATATATTCCATGTGCATTAATCTAGCGCCAATTCGATAAGCCATGGCATATCCATCCCCGCGACTTCCATGTGGATTCGTGGTGTGTTGGTAAAGCTCTCCAAGACCTCCTGTTGCTAAAATAGTTGATTTTGCTTTCACAGCGACAACTTCATTTTTTTTCTGATCAAATAAAAAAGCGCCAAAGCAAGTAGGCTGCTGATATATATCCAAGCGATTCTTAGAATGATGAGCTAACGTCAGCAAATCTAAACCAGTCATCTCAGTCAGAATAAGAGCATGAGAATTTTTCCGAATCTCACCAGCCAGCTTTTCTTCAATTCCTTTCCCAGTATAGTCAGCAACATGCAGAATTCTAGAAACAGAATGGGCGGCTTCTTTTGTCAAATGAAATCCACCGTCTTTATTTCTATCAAATGGAACTTGCAATTCACGAATCAAAACCTGCTCAACCGTTTTGGGACCATCGCTCCACAACTGTTTTAAAGCGAGAGGATTACAGATCCCTCTGCCTGCTTTTTGAAAATCAGAGATAAACAGATCTTCTGAATCCTCATCTCCGCGGTAAATAATACCTCCCTGAGCATAATAAGTATTTGATTCCAGGAAATTCTGAGCTCTTGTGGCTAAAACAACCGAAACTCCTTTTTTAAGTGCTGCAAGAGCGGCGCTGCATCCAGCAATTCCACTCCCAATAATCAATAAGTCCGTTTCGAAAATCTGCATTCTACTTCCCCCTTATTTCCATCTAAAATTTACGTGAAATAGCAGTAATTTTTTGCGAAAAATCAAAATGCTTTACTGAATGTGTTAAAAATCCCATTGAAATTAAATCGACCCCTGTTTCTGCGTATTCCATAAGATTGGAAGGAGTAATTCCACCTGAAGCCTCAAGTAAAATCTTCTTATCCCAACTTCTTTTAGAAAATATCTTAACGATTTTGCGTATATTTAAAGAAGAAAAATTGTCCAGCAGGAGCGCAAAAGAAAAATCCAATTTCTGACCCATCAATAATTCTCCAACATGAACACCCTGTTCAATGGTCTCTACTTCAATTTCAAAAAATGATGGAAAGCGGCGCTGCTGGTGTGATGTACCCCTGATCAATTTCATTAAATCATGAAATTTAAGAGAAGATAGAGAATCCTTAATATAAGAAAATGGATCCTTAATTCCAAGACTTTTCAAAGCAGTTAAATGATTTTCCTTCACTAAAACAGCTTGCCAGAGTCCCAGCCTGTGAGTCAGTCCTCCACCAAGAAAAACCGCTTTTTTGTCTAGATTACCCCACAAAGTTTTCCGTGTAGCAGCAATTTTAGTTTTACTGATTTTATTAACTTTCTGCACTAGCTCGTTTGCTGCTGTGGCAATTCCACTCATTCTTCCGAGAAGATCAAGTCCTACTCTTTCAGTTCTTAAAAGAGTTTCCAAGGCGCCTGATAACGACAGCGCTTTATCACCTTGTCGAATTTTATCCCCATCTTTAAAGGGAGCATTTACTAATATTTGATTCATCTCGCAAAAAAACTTAAACTCTTCAAGCCCTGCTAAAATTCCTTTCTGCTTAGCAATGATCTCTGCCTCTGCATGAGATGCAGCTTTGTCAGGAAGAATTCTAGAAAACAGAAAAGAAGTGGTTAAATCTTTCTTTTTAACATCCTCTTTTAACTGCATCTCTAAAAACTTCTGAACAAAGCGACGGTACTCTTTATTTTTCAAAGAGAGAAAACGTTCTTGCTGGAAACCCTCTAAAATCAGAGAATTCACATCCTTGCTGATCTCTGGTGGCAAAGCTCTAATCCCGAGGAACAGCCAGCATTCTCTCAAGAGAATTTCTAGCGTCCCGAATAATAGAATCTGAAATTGTTATCTCATGTCTTTCCTCGGTCAGAGATCGATAAACATCCTCCAAAGTCGTTGCCTTCATATAAGGGCAGAGAAGCTTGCATCCAATGCAGCCATCTGCCAAGACAAACTCTTTATCCGGAAATTTCTTTCTCAATTGATAGAGCATCCCTTCTTCAGTCGCAATAATAAAAAGGTCTGCCTCAGGGTGTTTAGCAACTCGTGAAATCATTCCTGTGGTGGAGCAGATCTCGTCAGCCAATTGAAGAACATCCTCTCTGCATTCGGGGTGAGCTATAACAACAGCGCCAGGGAGCCTTTCTTTCAGTTTTACTAAATCAGGTGAGCGCAAAACATCATGAACAGGACAATCTCCATCATAAATAACAATCTCTTTTTCTGGAACCTGCTTTTTTACCCAGGCTCCCAAATTTCGATCAGGGGTAAATAAAATTTTATTCGAAGGAACTGACTTAACTACGCTAACAGCATTAGCTGAAGTACAGCAAATATATGACATGGCTTTAACTTCGGCTGAAGAATTCACATAAGTCACAACGGTATGCTCCGGATATTTTTGACTCCAATCATCAAGTGATTCAGGTGTAATAGAATTAGCCAGAGAGCATCCAGCGGCCGAATTTGGCAGAAGAACTTTTTTGTCAGGATTTAAAATCTTAGCCGTTTCAGCCATAAAAAGCACACCGCAGAACACGATCATCCTGGCATTCGTTTTTTTCGCTTCTAAAGAGAGCCCAAGAGAATCCCCGACCACGTCGCTGATCTCCTGAACTTCTCCTGTCTGGTAGTTGTGGGCTAAAATAATAGCCTCTTTCTCCCTTGCCAGATGACGAATTTTAACAGATATTTCTTCTTTTTGAAGGGTCAACATAAACTAATCCTCTTAAAGATAAATTTTCCTTTTCATATCCCTCTTCCTTCCTTATTTATACGATTTTAGCCAATAGGGGAAAATGACAGCCTCAAAAAAATAATTTTTAACAGTGGAGTGACAAAAAGGATTCGTCTGATTAAGATGAAATTTTAAAAAGAGTTAATTTATTGTTTCTCAGGAGGAGTAGAATGAAAGAATTTCAACGTTTTAAAAAAATACTCTTATCTCTTATGCTCTACGTGTTTGTTTTCTTTTCAATGCAGAGCGCACAGGCTCATTCTAAACAAGAGATTCCTGTTCGCTCTTATCCTGTTAACTTTATTTTAAACAGTAAAAATGTTACACCGCAGAGCGGCCTTTATTTCAACGGAAAATATTATATTCCAGATTCTTTATTTTACGAAGGCAGCTATTATGTTCCCCTTCGACTTATCGCAAAATTATTTCGAGCAGGAATCCACTGGAATGCCGTAAAACACGCCATTCTACTCAAAACAAATGGACAGTATCTATCCGATTTAATGGCAAAATCTGGAACTGTCCTCAACCCTTATGAGGCTGTTGTCTTTAACAATGCGCAGCCTGATCGGTATTGGAACCCGCCCATGAAAATGAAAGGAAAATCATACAGACACGGAGTTTCTTTTCAGTTATTTAATGGGGACTCAGAAGAAGCAACTTGGCATCTGCAGGGGAAATACTCCAGACTCAATGCTGCTGTAGGACTGGACGATCAAACCCATTCAGGATCCCTAAAAGCCGCTAATGCCTACATCGCCACTACAGCAACAATAACATTTATTGGAGATGGCCAAACTCTGCAAACCCTTGCCATTGGGGCTGCCACAACTCCGACTAATATTACCGTTCCGCTCAAAGGGGTAAATGTGCTCACTATTAAAGTCCAGATGGAAACCGCGAATGGGAACCTTGCCATGCTGGATCTGGTTCATCCCGCGTTGAAAAACTAAAAAACCGGGGCGTAGCTCAGCTTGGCTTAGAGCGCATGGTTCGGGACCATGAGGCCGGAGGTTCAAATCCTCTCGCCCCGACCATTCTCAGCCATGTTTCATAGGCTCAAGAGAGGAAGGTGAAACCAAATCCTGACAGCGCGCAAAATAGAATGTCTTTGCGTCAAACCCTTTTTCTTTTACAGAAAGAGACGGCAGAGGGTTTATTTTTTTGAAAGCTTTTTGCAAAATACTGTCAATATCCAATCTCGTTCCAATCGGCTGAGTGTCCACATAAAGCGCATTATCTCCTACCCCATCTTTCCAATGATCCCACTGGCTGTATTCCCCTCCCATCGAAGTAAATAAAATGGTTTTAGCAGGAAGATTTGAGTAAAAACTGATAATGCTGGAAAGGCTGTAAGAATCAGTAAAAACGAAACACTTCCTTGTTTTGCAAATCTCCCCGTAATCATGCAGCACTGCTCTGCCAAGCTTACGATAGCCCAAAACCTCTGAAAGGCTTTGAGTTTTAATCGGCTGACCATGGTTTACATCCCGATAGCGCAAATTCAAAGAAGAGATCCATGGAATTAATGTCTTGGGCCAGAACAGAATACTAAACAAAAAACTAGAAAAACAAAAAGAGCACGCTAAAGAGAAAACTAAAAAACTTTTGCCCGATATCATCCATTTTCTAACTGGAAAAATTTTTAATCTTGCAGAATAAGCCCATTCAGGCAAAACTGCAAAAAGAGCTAAATACCCGGGAAGTGCCCAATGCAGCCCAACATGAATAAAAAAAGAAGCCGCAAAAAAAAATAGAATAATCGGAAGCGCCATGCTTAAAACATAAATCGCTTTCCAATCTTTCTGAAAAGCTCTCCGAAACAGCCATAAAAGAACACCTACTACCATCGCAAAAATAAGAGGAAACAAAACAAACATTTCAAGAGATAAATAAGTCAAAAACAGAGATGTAGAAAAGATAAGTTTTCGTTCCAGTCTAAAATCAAACTGATAGGCAAAATTCTGAAAATGGTGTAGAAAATTCCAGTACAAAAATGGAGAAGCGGCAATAAGAGAAAGAAACAGACTCATCCATAAAGAAGTTTTTTTTAAAAAAGAACGATGATTTTCCGATAAAACGAGAAATAACAAAAAAGATGGAAATAAAAATAGACCCATCAATTTACTCAACATTGCTAAACCAAAAGCAATTCCCATGACAACCCAGAATCTATCATCCTGAAGCCACTTCCATGAACTCCATAAAAAAAGGCTCCAACTGAACAATAGCGGAATATCAGGAAAAATTGCCAGAGAAATAACTGCCAATATTGGAGTAAAAAGAAATAAAAACAGAGCCATGATTCCTTTCTCATAACTGCCGCACAAGTCTTTTGAAAAAAGAAAAAATAAAAATCCAGAGAAAAATGTAAGAATAACTGCAGGGAACCTAACCCAGAAAACTGTTTTCCCAAAAATAGAAAAAAAAGCGATAATCCATGCTACCAGAGGAGGTTGATCGTGATATCCAAGAGCTAGATGGCGAGACCATGTCCAATAATAGGCCTCATCCCCTGTTAATGGAAGCTTTCCATCCAAAATAGAATGGACAACAGCTGCAAAAACTAAGATCAAAATGGGAAAGACCATTTTGAAAATTGGCTTTTTTTTAAAAAAAATTATCTTCGTGTTCTTCAAAGACGTTTTTAGTCTCCATCACCTGCGAATATGGTTTTTCTCTAGCGAAAAAGGAACCCCTTCCAACTGATCAGTCGCTCTCTATCTCTTAATAGAGAGCCCAAGACAATCCCAGCGTTTTCAGCAGTTCTTAAGCATAAAACCTATAGCCAAGCTTTTTAAGCAGTACAGGCTTGTTTTAGGCTTGTTTACTGAAGAGCGCGGTGCGCAAGCCAAAGATTCTTATGAAAAAAGCATATTGAAATTATGAAGGGATGATTGAGTTAAGTCAGAATATGAAAAGAGATTATCTCAATTTTGCCTGGAGAGGTGAACACAATATGAGAAAAAAAATTACGATTGTTGGAGCGGGAAACGTGGGAGGAACTCTTGCACAAAGACTGGCAGAGAGAAATTATGCCAATCTTGTTTTAGTGGATGTAATCGAGGGACTACCACAAGGAAAAGCTCTGGATCTAATGGAAGCTGCCCCTCTTGTTGGATATGACTGTGAAATTGTCGGAACAAACGCTTACCATGAAACAGCTAACTCCGATATTGCTGTCATTACCTCTGGAATCGCTCGAAAGCCAGGAATGAGCAGGGACGACCTCCTCTTTACCAACATGGAAATTGTCAAGAGTGTTACACAAAACATTGTAAAATATTCACCAAACTGCATCCTGATTCTTGTAAGCAATCCTCTTGATGCTATGACCCAATTAGCATTTCAGGTCAGCGGATTTCCTAAAAATCGGGTTTTTGGCATGGCCGGAGTTCTAGATACAGCTCGATTCAGAACCTTTCTATCCATGGAAGGGAAAATTTCAGTAACAGACACCTACGCTCTTGTTTTAGGTGGACATGGCGACACAATGGTCCCCCTTTCGCGATATTCTACTATTGCCGGAGTGCCAATTCCGAACCTATTTCCAAAAGAAACGTTAACGCGCTTAATTGAGCGCACTCAAAACGGAGGGGCTGAAGTTGTAAAACTTTTAAAAACAGGATCTGCGTTTTATGCCCCTTCTGCAGCAGTGGCTCAGATGGTGGACGCCGTTATGCTCGATCAGAAAAAAATTCTACCGTGTTCAGTCTATCTGGAGGGAGAATATGGAATTGATGGACTTTTTGTTGGAGTTCCAGCAAAAATTGGAGGAACAGGAGTTGAAGAAGTTGTGAAAATGATGCTCAGTGTTGAAGAACAGGTTGATTTGCAAAAGTCAGCTCAAGCTGTAAAAGAATTAATTGATTTGATAATGGCTAAAGGAGGGATGAATCGCTGAATAACCGCTTTATCAGAATGATTAACTTTAGATTCCACAAGACACTGCATGCTGCAGAGAGGAGAAAAAAATGAAACAAATGCTCATCGGTCTTCTTTTTTTGTCTTTTTTTATCATTTTATTACCTTCCAAAAGTTTTGCCAAAGGAGAGACTGCTTATAGTTACAATCCTGTTCAACCGCCAAACAACAGTGGCAGCATCCAAATTGGAAACAAAAAATATGATGTCACTGTTGATGCATTTTACTGGTTTGCCACAGTCAGCACCCCCACATTTTCATCCTCAAACCCCAGTTATGGTGGAGAACTTAATATCCGATTTACAAAAAGGACCATTGTTCCGAATCTGGGATTTGGAATTGAATATACCCAAACAAACACAGGCCCTATATTTGTAAATACCAGTGGGCTAGACACCACGAGTTTTGATGGCTATACAGGCAAACCAGTTGCTTTGCCTGGAGGAGGATTTGGACTTGTCTCACCAGGCAGTTATCAATTCGGTGGAGGTAAAGTAAAGTACTTTCTCGCCCATAATTCAAGTGGATTTACCACAGCAATTTATGGGGATTATTTTTCAGCTACAGGGGGAAGAAATGCCTGGGGTGGAGGAATGGAATATGATTACCATTTTCATAATCATCTCAGCATTAACACTTACTGGGATTATAACAATGTCACTGGAAATGATTTCCCTTCACAAAATCTGCTCCGTTATGAGGCTTATCTGGCATATCAATTCCCAAAATCACCCCTTAATATTTTAGCAGGGTATCGTGGATACGATTACAACAGGTTTTACAGCAGCACGATTAATGGAATCATGATTGGACTCGGAGCCCACTTTTAAATTATTCGCTATCTCAACGTTACAGGAATCATCTTGAAAATATAGAAGTCAAATAAAAAAGTTGTTCCTCAGGAGGGGTTTTTTATGTTAAAATCAAAAGAAAAAGTTGCCGCTTATGTTTTTCCAGATCCACCTCGAAGCGAAAATGTTGAATGGGCAGGCACTCCAATCGGAAAAAGCAACACCATTACTAAAACGAAGAGCAGAACTCTTGTTTATGATAAAACCATTGATGAAAAACCAGGCAGACTCGAAGAGCTTTTAGATTTAATCACGGGTCATCTCTCAATGGAAGGGAAAAAAGAAGAAATTTTTCTTCACGACGTCATTGTTCACGGAATTCGTGTGAGAGCTCTAACCAACAGTAAACATCTAGCTGAATTTTGGAAAGAAAACTGGTACAGTGTTGAAGAGTGGGAAAAAATAACAGGAACTAAAACTCCTGAGAAACCTCAGGTTCGAGTTTATGCCTTAGGAGGTGTGAAAGGAGAACCGGAAGCAGCTTATTACTCTCGACAGGCTCACACGGTCATATTTTTTAATACTTCTTATTATGGACAGTTAAAAAGTTGGGTTTTAGGAGCTGTTGGAAGAGTTCTGGCGCACGAGTACGGAATCCACTCAATCCATGGAGCCTGTGTAGAAAAAGACAAAAAAGGGGTGCTGTACATTGCTCCGACTGGAACTGGAAAATCTACCAGTTCCTATGGTCTGATGGAATTTGCAGGAACTCGATTTCACTCAGATGACTGGGTTTATATCCGGTATGCCTACACGACAAAAACAGGAGAAAAAATTTCTCCCATAAAAATTGAAACTCCAGAACACGAAACAATAAAGGGGTTTCACTGTTACAAATGGATCGAAGAACATCCCCGTCAAAAAGGAATACTGAATGGCTTAACTTTGAATAATCAACCCATTGTAAAAGAAATTTCAGATCTCGATCTTTCGAAACCTGTCGAAGCTTATGCTTATCTATCTGAAAAAGTGTTTTATCTCCGATGCAATTTGGTTGAATCTTTCCCTCAGTCAGCTTACTCGATTCTGCAAACCCACTTAGAGAATGTGCCAGACGTCCTCCCCACGTTTTACGAAGAAAATAAAGAAACTCTTGAAAACAATTTAAAATCAATCAGGAACTGCAAAATTCAATTCATTCGGAGCTACTTTGAAAAACAGAGCGATGATAAAATCAAAGAAACCCTCGCAAGGCTTTTCGCTTTTGACAATGCAAGAGCCATGCTTGATATCACAAAAGTTTTCGAAAAAAATCAAATTTTCACTAATCCAATGGAACCAACCAAACTGACGTCTGTCATGCTCTTAAAAAGAAATTTCAATGAAGACTTAGTCCTTGAGACTCTCCCCCTAGATAAATTCATGGAAAGACTCCTTATTGGAGAAACACCCACAGGTAAACGAGAGGTGGCTTATAATGCCTATCGAGCAGTGGATGAAAAAACAGAATTTGACTTCATTAACCATATTGAATCTGAATCTAAAAGTAAAGGCAAATCGCTTTATGACCTCTTTAAAAAAGGGGAACATATACCGCTCAGTCTCATCGAAGAATTTGAACTATTTAGAATAATGCATAAGTCTTGCGTATGCTACGATTTGAACACCGTTCTGCAGAAAGACCAAATGATTCCGGACCGAAGAACAGCAGTTGAAACAACGATGAAAGTTATAGCAAGAGCAATGGAAACCAAGGATCGCAATTTACATTATACTATTTCCAATTATCGAGAATTTATCGCTTAAGCTGCTAATCCTGTCAACTGCAGGCAATTTTTACAACATTGCATTTATTTTCTTGAACAGAAAGGGGCTTCTCCCCTTTCTGTTTTTTTTACAGCTTTGAGGCGCTTCCTTTAGAGCTCAATATTTCTGCTACTTTGCCGTATCCTTTCTTTTGAGCTAATAAAAGCGCTGTTTTGCCATTTTTATTTTTCATGTCAACTTCAGCGCCATGGGTTAACAAAAACGAAACCATTTTTTTCTCCCCTTGATCCGCAGCGAACATTAAGGGGGTCCAGCCGCGTTTATTTGCCGTGTTAATTTCTGCTCCATGCTTCACTAAAAACTCTGACATTCTCAAATTTTTCTGCTGCACAGACAAATCTAGAGAAGTGTTTCCAAGATGATCTGAGAGTTGAATGTCGGCATTTTTAGAAATTAAAAATCTCGCGATTTTAATATAACCTTTATAAGAGGCAAACATCAAAGGTGTCCAGCCCGCTTTATTTTTAGCATCTATTTCCGATCCATGAGCCACTAAAAATTTTACCGTATTCCGCATGTCAGCGAAAACAGAACTCATTAAAGGACTCCACCCCTCCTTATTCTCAAGATTTACTTCAGCTCCATGAAAAACTAAAAATTTCGCAATATCATCGTGTTTCTTCTGAATAGACAATTCTAACGGACTATTTCCAAAATTATCTTGTGTATTAATCTCTGTCCCATGCTTTAACAAAAGCCGAGCCTCGCCAATTTTTCCAGCCTCTGCAGCAAAATCGAGAGGTGTCCATCCTTCTTGATCCTTTAAATTTGGTTCTGCGCCGTGCTTGAGCAAAAATTTAACAACCTTAAAATGATTCTTTTCCACCGCTAAATCCAGAGCTGTATCCCCTTTCTTATTCCTGAAATTTAGACTAGCCTTATTCTTAATAAAAAACTTGACCAGTCTAAGATGACCATTATAGGATGCTGCCTGAAGAGGGGTCCAAAGCCCTTTGCTTTTTGCATCAACCTCAGCTCCATGAGTAGTTAAAAGCTCAGCTATCTTGAGACTTCCATTCCTGGCCGCGACAAAAATAGGAGTAATCTGGTATCCAAATTCGCTTTTAATGTTTGGGTCTGCCCCATGTTCCAGCAGAAATCTCACGATTCTTTTATGCCTCATTTCAACAGCCACCATTAAAGGAGTATTCCCTTTCTTATCCTCAGCATCTATAAAAGCTCCCTGTTTCAATAAAAAATGGGCAGCGCTTACAGAACCAAAATAAGCTGCAGCATGAAGAAGAGTCAGACGGTATTTTCCATAATAGGCTTTAACTGAGAGCCCCTTTGCTGCCAGTGTTTCGACTTCTTTCAAATTTCGAGTTTGCACAGCATGAACAAACTGCAAAAATTGATTTTTACTCAGCTGAATTTTTTGATTCTCTTTCCCCCATGTCCTTTTAGCGTTAAAAATCAGACCAAGAAATAAAAGAGCATTTACTGAAACAAACCAGAATAGAAATTTTTTAAATTTACCTTTCATGTTTCTCTCCTTAAAATTAAATCTGTTTTATATTCTCGGCTTTTGAAAGCATTCACAATTGAAAGCTGAAAATTTTATTTTTTTTATAGATGGATGTTTATATTCGTTTTTTTTTAAAAAATAACCTTTCAAGTTGTGTGACAGGAATCACCGACAATTTGTGTAAATTTAAAGTATAATCAAATTAAGAGGAAAGTCATGAGCGCGAAACGAATGGGGCTAAACTTAATCCTGACCATTTTAGGCATAATTGCCCTTATGCCTATCAGTTCATGGGGAAAAACAAATAAAAATGTAAATAATTTACAAATTTACCTTTATAATATCCGATATCAGGGGCCCTATCTCCTCAAAAATCATCAAATTTATCTAGCAGAAAAAAACTTTAAAAAAACCCTTTCCATTCAGTATAAATTCCCAAAAACAATTGAACTAACCAACCAGAAAAGGTTATTTCTTTCCTTACAAAGGGCAGCAAAATATTTAGATAGTTACGTTATTCTCAACTGGAAAACTGGAATTATAGAATTCTTACCGCATACAGTTTCTGTGCCTCAATCCCCTTTCCCAATGACTGGCTCAGCCACCATTATTGAATCTCCTACCCCGAATTATTCAGAACAACCCACACTCCCTCCCCCAAATTTAGTAGAAACCTCGCCCTTATACTATAATTATAATGATTATGGCTGGCGTTATCATCATGACTGGAGGCGTTATCACCACCATGGCAGCACTTCAACATCACCTTTTACTCAATGCAATAATGATGCCCCCCTAATGCCGGGAATGTGTTCTAATAATCCCTTTCCTGACAATAATAATGGCTCCAATCAAAGTTTCAATGAAAATCCCCCACAAGACCAACCCCCTGGTCCGAGAATTATTGTTCCACCAACTCCAAATGCAGTTCATCCACCAGCTGCATCATATTCCAGTTCAGGAAATTTTAGACCACACTACAATCAACCTCAACCTATTTACCACAATTCTTCCCATGTGTATCACCCTGTCACCCACAGCGCTCCACATTATTCATCACCTACACCTTCCAGCGCCCATAAAAAAAGGAAATAACACGGTTAGGATAACTGTTCTCTTTTTAATTTAGCAATCATCTTATTATGAGTTGAACCCCACTCTGCCATCATCTCTAAAATAGGGCACAAGCTTTTCCCACAGTCGGTTAAAGAGTATTCTACTTTTGGTGGTATCTGAGGATAGACTTTCCTTTTTATAATTCCATCTCTTTCCATTTCACGAAGCTGCTGAGCCAGCATTTTTTGGGTGATACCGGGTATCATTTTTTTTAATTCACCAAAGCGCCTGATTTGATCTCTGAGATGCCAGAGAATAACTGCTTTCCACTTTCCCCCAATCACAGCTAAAGTGCCTTCAATTGGACAATCGTTCCGTAAATTTTTCATAACCTTTCCTATCAAACCCATCAAAATAAGTTCCTAATTTGTTACTATAATACATAAAAATATCTACTTGACAAAAAGTAATATACATCTTATACTATATAGTATAATACGAAATAAAATTTATGTCAAGGAGGCATACTCATGTCAAAAGTCGAAATTACAATACTAAAAGATGGACCCTATCTGGTTCAAGGAGAGATTACATTGAAAGATGGCAGTGGCAGTGCATTCTCTAATTTAAAGGATTCTACTGCGTTATGCAGGTGCGGACACTCCAAAAACAAACCTTTCTGTGATGGAGCCCATAAAACAGCGGGTTTTAAATCAGAAGTAAAAGCAGTTTAAAAAAGGAGAAAGCTGTGATTCAAAATGAAAAACTGATTCAGATTCTCGAAACAATGCTCTTGATTAGAACGTATGAAGAAAAACTTCTAAAACTCGTTCGAGAACAAAAATCTCCTGGCATCTGCCCTCAATCTGGTCAGGAAGCGTGTGCTATTGGAGTTATTGAGGCTTTAAAACAGGATGATATTATTATCACCAATCATCGAAATGCAGGGCATCTTCTGGCTCGAGGAGCTGATCCAGGAAAAATGCTCGCAGAAGTCATGGGAAAAGCCACAGGATACTGTAAAGGAAAAAGTGGAACTCTCCATATTTCTGTAAAAGAGTTAAATGTCTATCTTACTTCTACTATTGTCGGCGGTGAACTCTCTTTTGTTTCAGGAGTCGGGCTTTCTTTAAGTCTGCTTGAACCTGGGAAACTTGCAACCTGTTTTTTTGGAGATGGAGCTGCCTGTGAAGGCACATTCCATGAATCTTTAAACTTAGCTTCTGTCTGGAAGCTTCCCATTTTATACTTTTGTGAAAACAATCAATGGCAGGCTTATGTTTCAAGAAAAGAAACCATGGCTGTGGACCATATCAGTGAACGAGCAAAAGGGTATGGAATTCCCGGGAAAACAGTGGATGGAAATAATGTTACTGCTGTTTATGAAGCTGCTCAAGAAGCTGCTGCATGGATCAGATCTGGAAAAGGACCTTATCTTTTAGAAGGCTATACCTATCGTCTAAAGGGGCATTATGAACCTGATGATCAAAGTTATGTCCCTAAAGATGAACTGGAATACTGGAGAAAAAGGGATCCCATTCAAGTTTTAAAATCTCAATTAATGGAGAAAAAAGTTTTAACAGAATCCCAGTATCAAGAAATAGAGCAGCGGGTTAACCAAAAAATCAAATCAGCCCTTGAGTTTGCTTTCAATTCTCCTTATCCAAACCCTGAAGAACTCACAACCGATGTTTATGCCTGATGGAGGTGTTATTAATGAAAACAATAACTGCTGAACAAGCGATTTTTGAAGCCATCAAAGAAGAAATGACAAAAGATAATAAAGTGGTTTTTTTTGGAGAAGGAGCTGCCACAAAAACTTCTTCAAAACCCTTTGATTTAGTAAGAGAATTTGGGAAAGAACGGGTTAGAAACACTCCTCTTTCAGAAGGAATTATTGCAGGAACTGCTGTTGGCGCTGCTGCCACTGGCTTACGACCCATTATTGACATGCTGTTTGTCCCTTTTATCATGTATGCAATGGAAGAAGTCATTAACAGCGCAGCATCCATCCGCTATATCTCTGGAGGACAGTTCTCTTTTCCTTTTGTTTTATTGGCTAGAACAGGGTGCGGCTGGTCCACAGGAGCCCAGCATAATCGAAATTTAGAAGCTTTATTCTGTCATATTCCAGGATTAAAAGTAGTGATGCCATCCAATCCTTCTGATTTTAAAGGACTTTTAAAATCTTCTATCCGAGATAATAATCCCGTTATTTTTATCGAAGATTTAGCGCTTTTATACATGACAGGAGAAGTCCCTGAAGAGGAACATCTGGTTCCTTTAGGAAAAGCCTCTACCTTGAAGACAGGAAAAGATTTAACTTTAGTCAGTTGGGCTAAAACAGTTCACAACTGCATAAAAGCAGCTGAAGCCCTGTCTAAAGAAGGAATTGACACAGAAGTCATTGATCTGAGAACGTTAAAACCTCTTGATGAAGAAACTATTTTAAACTCTGTGAAAAAAACAGGAAGATTAATCGTTGTGCATGAAGCCAGCAGAACAGCAGGATATGGAGCAGAAATTGCTGCGCTTGCAGCTGAAAAAACTTTCCCCTTTTTAAAAGCACCAATCCAAAGACTCACAGGACCTGATGCTCCTCCTCCTTCCAGTTATCCACTAGAGCAAATGTATGTGCCGCAGAGTGAAAAAATTATTGAAACTGCAAAAACGCTTTTTGCAGCGCCAATAAAAGTTTAATAAAGTACTTGCTGAAGCTGTTATAGTGAATAGGGAATTAGAGAAATCCCTGAAAGACTACTTTAATTCTTTATAAAATGACTGGCAAGAATGCCGTGAATAAAAGAATACAGGCATACTTTCACACTATCTGCCTTAATCTTTTTTAAAAATGTGGAGAGAATAAGCGTTCCAGCAACCAGAATATCCGCTCTTTCAACCTCCATTCCAGGGAGGTTTTTTCTCTGCTCAAGCTCCAAAAAACCTAAATGATTCTTCTCTTTTTCAATCCAGTCTCTTGACAAAAAGAATCCCTGGGCTTTTTTAAAAAAATCAGAATGAACAGGTGGGATCCCAAGCTGTAAACCAGCTAAACACGCCCCTGTTCCCCCAAGCACAATCACAGAATTTCGGTCAACTAGATCAAACTTTGAGCTAAAGTTCATAGATGAAGAAAATCCTAATCTCTCAATTTCCTGACCATTAAACTCTTCTAAAATTTTCTTTTCAACTTTCTCCATCTCAGACTCAGGGGGGTCTTTTTTAAAAAACTCCTCTGTTAAAACAACAGCTCCAATCGGAATAGAATTAACAGAAATTAAATCGTGATTTTTGATCTGAATAATCTCTGTTGAACCACCTCCAATATCTAAAATCCAGCCTGTTGAAAATCCAGGTTCCATCAATTTAACAGCCTCATAAGCCATTAAAGCTTCTTCTCCTCCTGTTAAAATCCAAACAGGAAGATTAATCCGAGCTAATTCCGAAAGCATTTCATCTGTATTTTCCGCTTTTCTCGCCCATGCAGTAGCATAAGCTTCCAGAAGATGAACTTGATATTCCCTGGCAATTTCCTGAAACTTTCTTAACCCATCCAGAGTTCTCTTAATACCTGAATCCTGAATTTTCCCTGTTTGACTCAATCCTTCCCCAAGTCTGGTTGTAATCACTTCATGCAGCAGATCCTGATAAGGCTCCCCTACCCTTTTTTCTCCAATCAAAAGGCGAATGGTATTTGTGCCTATATCAATTAATCCAACCCGTTTTTTCATGTCTTTCTCTTATCATTCAAAAAAAGAGAGACCCCACTTTAAACAGCGGGGTCTCTTAAATTCATTGAATGAATGACTTTATTTCATTTCACACCAGCAGGTTCTGCTGGAACACTTCCTTTTGAATTTCCACCCATTCCAGAGCCTCCATCAGTTCCATAAACTTCTTCGCGGACAATAGAACCTCTGTTAGAAAACCAGACTGAAAACGCCAGGGCTCCAGCGCAAACCACGATAACACCAATGCGAAGCACTGGAGACATATTAGGAAGAGCAAGAGCAGTAATAGCAGGGGCGATTAAAATAGCGACTAAGTTTCCAACTTTAATCAAAGGATTAATCGCAGGTCCTGCTGTATCTTTCAAGGGATCTCCAACAGTATCTCCAACAACCCCTGCTTTATGCTGTTCAGTCCCCTTTCCACCAAACAACCCTTCTTCGATCTTTTTCTTTCCATTATCCCAAATTGCTCCAGCATTAGACATAAAAACAGCCATTAACTGACCACTTAAAATACTTCCCGCTAAATACCCGCCAAGAGCCTGAGCTCCAAGAGCAAATCCAACTAAAAGAGGGGTGCAGATCGCTAAAACTCCAGGACCAAGAAGCTCTTTTTGAGCAGCTCTTGTGGAAATATCTACGCAACGCTCATAATCCGGTTTTGCTTTCCACTCCATAATTCCAGGAATTTCTCTAAATTGTCGTCTGACTTCTTCAACAACAAGAAAAGCAGCTCTTCCAACAGCGCTGATCGCAAATCCAGAAAACAAAAACGGCACAGATCCGCCAATGAGCAATCCAACAAAAACTTCAGGCAGCTCAAGTCTGATCCCTGTATGACTCAGTCCTGCAGCTTCAATAAAAGAACTGAACAAACTGGTAGCAGCAATCACAGCAGTTGCAATAGCAAGTCCTTTTGTTAAAGCTTTTGTGGTATTTCCAATCGCATCTAATTTAGCCACAATCTGATGAGCTCTTTCCCCATTTTCACTCTCTTTTAAAGCCCCGGACATCTCAAAAATTCCATTCGCATTATCAGTGACAGGTCCATAAGTATCCATCGCAAGAATATACCCTGTGGTAGTTAATAATCCTAATCCTGCCAGAGCCACTCCATACATCTGCAGCCCAATATCCCCTTTAAAGATATACAAAGATGCTCCAATAGTTGCGCAAATGAGAAGAATAGCCCAAACACTGGACTGCAGTCCAAAGGCTAACCCTGATAAAATCATAGTCGCCACACCCGTTTTTGTCGAATAAGCGGTTTCAGTCACAGCAGGGGCATCAATATGGGTATAGTAATTGGTCAAATACAAAGTCAAAATCGCGAGAACTAATCCTGCTCCACAAGCTGCAACAAACTTCCACCAATCAGCGTGCCCGCCATGAACACCCAAATAATAGTATCCAACAACCGAGAGTCCAATAAACGAAGCAATCGCAGAAACCCAGAAACCAACATTGATTGGTTTCATTGGATCTGTCATTTCTTCTGTCCCTTTGACCATCTTAATTCCAATGTAAGAAGCAATCACTCCAATCGCTCTCACCAGAATTGGGAAAATAATCAATGCCACTCCAAATTTATGATATAAAGCAGCTCCTAAAATAATGGCTGCAACAAGGGTTACTTCATAACTTTCAAATACATCAGCAGCCATCCCAGCGCAGTCCCCCACATTGTCTCCCACATTATCCGCAATGGTAGCTGCATTTCTAGGATCATCTTCAGGAATATTTTTTTCCACTTTTCCGACTAAATCAGACCCTACATCAGCTGCTTTTGTATAAATTCCTCCACCCATTCTCATAAATAAAGCAGCTAAAGAACCTCCAAATCCAAACCCAACTAAAACAAACATCGCTTTTTCTTTAAACACAAGAAAAATAGCGGTTGCCCCCAGAAGTCCCATTCCAATGGTAAACATCCCTGAAACTCCTCCTCCAAGGAAAGAAACTTCCAGCGCTTTTTTAAAACTGGATAAAGCAGCATTGGCAGTTCTGACATTGGCTCTAACAGCTAACCCCATTCCAACATAACCCGCAATATAAGAACAAGTAACGCCTAATAGAAACGCTAATGCAATCCCAATCTGAAGAGAAATATGATGGGCATAAGCTGGCATTTGGTGATAAAAGAAAAAGAGACAAGCAGCAATCACCAGGACAAACGGAATCATTGTATTTCTCTGTCGAGCTAAATAAGCCATTGCCCCTTCTCGAATTCCATCTGCCACATCCTGCATTTTTTTTGAACCAGGACTTGCTTTCATGACAGAACTTGCCAGCCATATTCCAAAAAATATAGAAATGAAGGCCACAGCTAATCCCATATATAAAAGGATAAATGTCAAATGACTAAAAGGGGGAAGTTTTACCTGTTCAGGCGAGACTCCAAAACCCGAAGCTTTCCCTGCTGCTTGCGCTAATAATTGAAATGCCAAACTCATGAATGAAACCTCCTTATCTTTTTCCTGTTTTTCCTCTTTTTGCTTCTACATTCCGCTTTAAATCTAAAAGTCTTTCTTCGCTTTCCTTCATAAAACGAGCCAGCTTCTCCTCAAAACTGACAGATTCCGATCTTCTGGCATCTTCCCTTTCAACTTCAATTAAAGTACGCGATTTTACTTTTACCTTTTTTTTATCCTCAGCTATTTTGTTAGCTGGCGGTTTATTGACTTGTTTAAGCGACAGTTCATATTTTCCCTTATCATTAATCCCGATAATTTTTACTCGAATTTGCTGCTTCTCTTTCAAATAAGGATGAATATCAGCAATATAACCATCCGCGATCTCGGAGATATGCACCATTCCAACTTTTCCACCATCCAGCTCTATGAAAGCTCCAAATGAGGTGATGTTGGTAACTGTTCCCTCAATAATAGAACCTATTTCAAGGGACATCCAAATTGAACTCCTCCTTCATTTTTTTTAAGAGAATCTTTGACACGGAACGATTTTTCCTCTTTTTTTTCTTAAAAATTACCTTAACCGCAAGTTCCCCGCGAGCCGCTAAACCAAGTTTTTCCATCGCAAGCTCTCTTATTTTCTCCGGTGAATATAAAGCCTCCTTCTCTTTTTCAAGACGTAAATTCTCTCCTGCAATTTTTTTTAAAGCATGTCTGGCTTCTATCAACCTGTAATGAATTTTTCTTTCGTGAATGATTTTTCTAGCAAATGCCATAACTCCATGAACAAGTCCGAATAAAAGAACCGCTGCAGCCAAAAGTCTTCCCCAATGAATTCGAACCATGAAATTCCTTTTATGCCGTTTCTCTCGCATGGTCAGAAAAACACCTTTGCCAACTCATATAACTGAGGATCAACACTGCGAGGAGATTTAGAAACAACTTCTTTTAAAGAAAGAGTCAGAATCCTATTTCCTTGAAGGGCAGTCATCACTCCATATTTTCCTTGACTTAATTGATCCACTGCCTCAACTCCCAGGCGAGTAGCAAGTATCCGATCAAAAACAACGGGAGATCCTCCTCTCTGCAGATAACCTAAAACCGTTACTCTTGTTTCAAAACCCGTCTTTTTCTCTATTTCGCGAGATACCACATCTCCTATTCCTCTTTTATCCAGTCTTTGATGACCAAATGAGTCCTCTCCAAATCCAGCGGTATCTGCTTTAATATCAGAAATAACAGCCCCTTCTGCCACAACAATAATACTGAAATCTTTTCCAAGTTTTCTCCGTTCATCTAAATGTTTTACAATATTGTCCATTGTAGAAGGAACTT
Source organism: bacterium (assembly GCA_021800275.1). Lineage (GTDB taxonomy): Bacteria > Vulcanimicrobiota > JABDET01 > JABDET01 > JABDET01 > JAKAVV01. The sequence continues at coordinate 68,312 of JAJYZB010000009.1, read as the reverse complement.
CGGGAATTACGATCCAGTCAGCTCCTCCGCCAAGCCCTCCTAATAACGCAACCCATCCTGCTTCACGACCCATAACTTCAAGAACCATAACCCTGTGATGAGAGCTGGCAGTGGAATGGAGTTTATCAAGAGCATCTGTAACAATAGAAACAGCGGAATAAAAACCAATGCAAAAATCAGTGCCATAAACATCATTATCCATGGTTTTAGGAACCCCGACAACTGGAACTCCTTTTTCAAAAAGAGTTAAAGCAACGCTGAGAGTATCATCTCCCCCAATTGCGACCAGAGCATCCAGATGAGCATTTTCAATATTTTTAAGGATCTTTTCATAACCGCCTGGAATCTTATCAGGGTTGGTCCTAGAAGTTCCTAAAAAAGTCCCTCCAGTGGGTAAAATCCCAGAAACCAAATGGAGATCGAGAGGTTCAGAATCCAGAGAGATCAAACCCTGCCAGCCATTTTTTATTCCCGTAAGATGATGATTTTTCTCAATTGCTCTCCGAACAACAGCGCGAATGGCAGCATTCAAACCAGGACAGTCCCCACCCCCTGTTAAAACCCCGATGTTCATTTTAAGCTTACCTTCGCTCTTGTAAAAACAGATCCTTTAAAAACAAATAAAAGCGTTAAAACAAAACAGATGAGTCAATCTAATTTAGAAAAAAGGGGAGTAAAAACTCAGCGAAGAACAATCTAGAATGATTTCTCACCCTACCCCCCCCCTTGATTTGATCGAGGAGATGAAACAAATTCGTAAAATCGATTTGCACAGACATCTGGAAGGTTCTCTTCTGCCAGAAGCAATACTAACTCTTGCTAAAAAACATCATATCACTCTCCCAGCAAATTCAATTGATGAATTACGTCCCTTGGTTCAGGTCACTGAACAAGATCAAACCCTTCTGGATTTTATTAAAAAATTCGACGTCCTAGCTCTGCTTTTTAAAAATAAAAAAATTATTCAAGATATTACATGCCAGGTGATTCAAGAGGCTTATGAAGATCATATCTATTATCTTGAACTTCGCTTTGCTCCTACTTATATGTCAGGTTACTGGCAGCTCAATTATCACGATATCATAGAAGGAGTGCTCGAAGGACAGGAATTATCCAAAAAGGATTTTCCGAACATTTTGACCAGATTCATCATTATCGTAAATCGAGAAGCTCCTTTAAAAACAGCAAAAGAAATGCTGAGACTTGGGCTAACTTATCGAAAAAATGATATTGTAGGATTAGATCTGGCAGGAGATGAACAAAATTATCCCCCGGAGATCTTCCAGGAGGTATTTCAGGAAGCTGCGCAGTCCAATTTTTTCATTACCATTCATGCGGGAGAAGCGCGAGGCGCAGAAGCCGTTCAAACCGCTGTAGAAAAATGCAGAGCAGTCCGAATTGGACATGGTGTCAGAATCGCTGGAAACTCCCAAATCGAAACCCTTATTAGAGATAAAAAAATATATCTGGAAGTATGCCCAACCAGTAATGTGCAGACAGGGGCTGTTCGCAGTTGGGAAAAACATCCCATTCTCCATTTCCTTGAGGAAAAAATTCCCCTTACGATCAATACCGATGATCCAGGAGTCAGCGGAATCACTTTAAGCCATGAATACGCGCTGCTGTCAGACTTTTACAAAATACCAGTTAAAACCCTGCAGTCACTTTGTTTGTCAAGCGTGCAGGCCGCTTTTCTTCCCGAACAGGAAAAAGAGAAATTAAAGAAACTTTTCGCTGAATAACTAAAAAGATTGAAACGGAATAGTTTTATTCTTTTTCGAATTCGAAATTTTCAAACCGCAGGGTTCGACAGTTTTCGGTAATGGTGCGAACGATCCCATCAGGGACGCCATCAGAAAAATCAGCCTGGATTTCAAACACGACCTCTACTTTTGAGCCCAGAAGACCTGTTAAATGCTGTACAACCTCTTCAGCCACTTTTCCGCGGCATCTCGCACCAATCGAGTTGAATCCAGTCTGAGGTTCCCCTTGCCCTTGTGTGGCTGCAGCAGCTCCAGAGCTTTTCCGATTCTTTCTTGGTTCGTCTAAGCCATAAAGGACTAATTGGAGAAAAAAATGGGAAATCCCTGTTTTATGGACATCCATCTGGACATTTTGAAGGACAATTTAAAGACAGAAATCCATTTTTGCATGGTTTTTAATGGATGAAATCGAATAAGTAAACTGGACATTTATGCGGACATACGAGCAGACACATCCCTGGCTATCTTTTCAGGTTGACCTGAGAAGAGCAGGATTCCGTTTCTGGGTTCTTCTAGGGGAAGCAGTCTCAAAATGTGAGCACATAGCTGGAGTTCCTTTAAATCCATCAACCAGGCAAAAGCTCCACTTGCTTTATCTGGCTAAAGGAGTGGCTGCTACTACTGCGATTGAGGGGAATACCCTTACCGAAGAAGAAGTGCTGCAGCACCTGGAAAATAAATTAAAACTCCCTCCTTCCAAGGAATACCTTAGCCAGGAAGTGGACAATTTAACTGCAGCCTGCAATCAGATCAACCAGAGACTGCAGCAGGGAAACGATGCGCTGACTCCTGATATTATTTGTGAATTTAATCGTCAGGTTCTGAACAAATTGACACCGCAGGAAGATGTGATTCCTGGCAGAGTACGCCATCATTCTGCTGTTGTGGGGACGTATAAGGGAGCGCCTGCTGAAGACTGTGAATACTTATTGAATCACTTTTGCGATTGGCTTTCTGGGTCTGCTTTTGAACCTCCACAAGGGATGGGAATGCATTATGCAGTTATTAAAGCTATTGCAACACATCTCTACTTTGTGTGGATTCACCCTTTTGGGGATGGCAATGGGCGCACTGCGCGTTTGATTGAATTTCAAATTCTCCTCTCTGGAGGTGTGCCAACTCCAGCGGCTCATCTGCTGAGCAATCATTATAATCAGACACGAACTGAATACTATCAGAAACTTGAGCTTGCTAGAAAACAAGAGAATGGGGCGATTTTTTTCCTAGAGTACGCCCTTCAGGGCTTTGTGGACGGCTTGCGCCAGCAATTAGGGGTTATTAAGGAGCAGCAGTGGAACATTACTTGGGAAAACCATGTTCACAATCTTTTCCATGATAAGAACAGCTCTGCCAATACCCGCAGACGCTGGATGGCACTGGATTTAGGCCGTACGCCTGAGATTGTGCAGGTTAGAAAACTTTCAGAGTTAACTCCTCGCTTGGCTAAAGCCTATGCAGGAAAAACATCAAAGACTCTCCAGAGAGACCTCAATATCTTGCAAAAAATGGAGCTTGTAGAACGTTTGGGGAATGGAATTAGGGCAAAAAAAGAAGTGATCATTGCTTTTCTGCCGTGGCAAAAAAAAGCTTTAAAAAAGGGAAAGAACCCGTAAGATTTTTCAAATTCACGGTTAACATATATACAGGTTTTGACGAATAATGGGAAAGTATTGATCTGATTAGCCCAAGCGCTATCCATAAAATCAAGTTATTCAGGGACAACATTCTCCCAGAACATTAAAGCATTTTTTTAAAATGCGAGAATTGACACTTTCATGCTAATATGTTAAACTGTATATATGAGAACCACCATAGAACTGCCAGATGAACTGCATCGTAAATTAAAAGCTCAGGCGGCTTTAAAAGGTTTGCCTGTGAGAGAACTGGTCATGCGATTCATTGACCAGGGGCTTCAATCGTTTATTTCTTCTCCTGTGGAAGTTAAGAAACGCCAACAGCCACCCCCTGTTATTATTCCATCGTCAGGAAAACCTATCCATCCTATCTCAAAATTTAAACTTAAACGAATTGAAGAAATGGAAGATGAAGCAAAATATTCCTGATCTTCCAGATTTAAGTGTCTGGATTTCCCTCAGCTCCCCTGCTCATATCCATTATGCCCGCGCCTGCCATTATTGGGAAGAAGAAGCCTCTGAAACCCTTGCATTCTGTCGAATAACCTTTCTTGGGCTGCTGCGCTCTTTAACGAATCCTCACATTTTCGGAAAACAAACCCTGGATGGACAGAGTGCCTGGAGGGCTGTAAAAACATGGCTGTCTCATCCCAGAGTTCGATTTTTTGATGAACCCCTTGGAATTGAGGATTGGCTTGAACGCTGGAGCAGAGAAGTTGATCTTAGTGGAGGGGATTGGACAGATGCTTATCTTGCGGCTTTTGCAGCAGCAGGGGGTTATCGCCTTGTCGCCTTTGATAAAGATTTTTTTCAATTTAAAGGGAGCAAATTGCTGCATCTAAAATCTTGAATTACGATCATGACCAATTCTTTTCTTGTTTTACTTTCTGTTGGAATCACTGCGCTGTACGAAATTCTAGCAAGAATAAACTTTCCCTGCTGTACTGCTTGCTTGATGTACTTATGTTAGACTTAGCTATACATAACTATACATAGCTATACACAGTCATTTTTTCTTGAATCGCAGTAGCGCTTTTTGCAGCCAGTTTCTCGATTTCATTCCAAGAAGCACAGCCAGCATATTAAAGGAAAGCGCTTCTGTGCTCCAGCATTTGACCATAAACAGCGGTAATCTGATAAGGAAGAGGAGTCACTAAAGAAATATGAACAGCCAGGACAGGATCAAAAAGATAAGCCACAAGGGCTCCTTTTTCAAGTGATTCTAGTTCAGCCACGGCGTACTGGAGTTTGCTGTACGCAAGGAGTAAACCTACAAGAAGCCTGCCAGATCATTCCATTTTTAAAGCCAGCACAGTGCAGTATATCAACCCTGCCAGCATGACAATCAGAGCTGCAACAGCATAAATATAAAGAGGGACATAATAGACAGAAGAATGGAACAATTTTTTTAAATATGAATAAAGTTGAAAAGCAGCGAACATATAAATAAACAGAGCGATTTCAGAAAAAAGCAGAACACGCCTTTTTTTTGAATTTTGATTTTTCATGGGTTCTCCTCCTTAATAAAACTTTGATATGAAGAAATCTTAATCCTTTTTAAAGTTTAAAAAAAATCCAATCATACCTTTTCTCTCCAGATCAAACAGCCTGTGAGAATATCATGAAATGCCTGTTTCCTTCCTGTTATGACAATTAATATATTATCCATTATACCAATGACAAAAACAAGCCCAAAAATGAACTTGAGCCAGTACCTGGCGCTTGCCCTCCAAAAGGAAATCCGATTTCCATTCAAATCCGTTATTTTGTCCCTGACCATTTCCATCCCAAAAGTAGCCTGACGAGAAGAGCTGTGCATAATAGAAGAGTAAAGCCATGGTATGAGAATAACCTCCAGAAAAACAAATGCGATAATCCATAAAAAAAACTCAATTCGAGAGATAAAAAAAGAAAACATTCTTTTAAATGGGAGTGAAGCTAAGAATGACTTTAAAAACAAAGAAAACTTCCCCGGAAATGGAGGTATAACAGGATGAAAGAAAGCCAGTAAAAGACCAACCAGAACATCCACCAGCAGCAGGATAAACAGAACCACAAACAAGTCTAACAAATTAGACCCGAATCTCCTCCAAAATCCAGCGTATCCCGAATATTGAAATACTCTCAGTTTACTCATCAACTAACTATCCTTAAACTATCTATTTCCACTGATCCTGCCTGTACTCTGCTGTCAGCAGAATCAAATTTTCGCTCTCAAATACTGCACTGGCCATAGATCTGCCTCCACCTGCAGCTGGATTGAAGCAAGCAGCGCCCAATAGGGATTCCTCAGAAACTCACGGGCAATTGCTACCAGGTCAGCTTTCCCTTCCTGCAAAATTTTCTCAGCCTGCTCTGCCCCTGTGATAAGACCCAGAGCTGCAGTAAGAATTCCAACTTCATTTCGAATCCGATCTGAAAAAGGGACTTGATATCCTGGTTCATTCGGAATTTCAGCATCAGGAACTAACCCTCCTGAAGAACACACAATTAAATCAACACCTTCCTCTTTCAATTTTTTAGAAAAACCTACAGACTGCTCTAAATCCCATCCTTCTGGGACCCAATCAGTCGCTGAAATTCTCACAAACAAAGGATACTTTTCAGGCCAAACTTTTCGCGCGGCTTTTACAATCTCCAGAGGAAATCTCATTCTGTTCTCTAGAGTCCCGCCATATTCATCCTTTCTCCGGTTGCTGAGAGGAGAAAGAAATTCATGGATCAGATATCCATGAGCAGCATGGATTTCAATCACTTTAAATCCTGCGTGATAAGCCCTTCCTGTGGCTTCCTGAAACGATTTTTTTATATTCTCCATCTCCTTAAGCGTTAATTCAATTGGAACCAGATACCCTTTATCAAAAGGGATAGGACTTGGCCCTACTGGAACCCAACCTCCTTCTTCTGGTTTAACGGATCTTGATCCCGAATCCCATGGCCTACGAGTCGAAGCTTTCCTGCCTGCATGAGCCAACTGAATTCCTGCTGCAGCTCCCTGAGATTCGATAAAACCGGTAATTTGTTTTAAAAATTCAATGTGTTCGTCTTTCCAAATCCCTAAATCCTGAGGAGAAATCCTACCCTCTGATTCAACAGCAGTGGCTTCTGTCGTAACCAGAGATGCGCCGCCCACAGCCCTGCTGCCTAAATGAACCAAATGCCAATTGTTCGCAAACCCATCCATTGAAGAATACTGGCACATCGGAGAAACAGTAATCCGATTTCTCAGTGTAATGTCTTTAATTTTCAAAGGAGAAAACAAAAGTTTATTCATCCATTTTTCACCCCGATCCAAACCTGCTTTTACCCTACTTTTGCTTTTTGAGGCTTAGCTAACCTTTTTTCACCTCCTGCCGGATACCCTAAAAAAACTCGCTTTATAAAATGAGAAAATGGTTTTTTGCTATTGAAATAGACCAGAAAACTGGTGAAAAAAATGCTAAAAATAATCACCAGATAAAGAACCTCTTGAACCAGCTTTCCACCCGGCACGCCCAACTGCAGAGGAACAGCGGCTAAAGCTGCTGCAGCAGTTCCTCTTGGCACCATAAATGACATTATCGAAGCTCCTTCAGCGTCTAAATTCAATTTTCTGGCTAAAATTCTAATGCTTAAAAATCTTGCCAGCAAAATAACGATAACCAATGCAATAACCATTTCGATAGAGATGAGATGAAAATTGACAATAGACAAGCCTATATAAACAAAAAAAAATGTTTTCACCAAAAACACAATTTCACTAAAAAATAACTTTTCATCTTGACTGAGAGAAACAGGATCCATTTTGATTTTCTTCGAAATCCATGGAATTCTAAATAGTTCAATATTTCCCATTGTAATCCCAAACATTAAAGCCGCCACAGGTCCACTATATCCAAGAAACTCAGCAGTTCCATAAAGCACAAAAAGAAAAGAAAAAGTTGTAAAAGAAGAATTTTGCAAATTGCGAATCCGATTCAGGGCTAATGACCAGAAATATCCGCCAATCCATCCAACCCCCATGGCAAGCACAAAAGAGGAAAACAATTTCCCTAAAACCTGACCTACCGGCATTTTATTCAAATGAACAGAGGTCAAAATACTCAAAGCGATCACGATGCTGATCGCTTCTCCAAGAGCTGACTCAAGAGTCAGAATAATGCGGGTGGAGTCATCCACCTTTAATTGAGAGAGAATCGGGATAACAATCGTCGGTGCTGTGCTGGCTAAAAGAGCTCCAACAAATAATGAAAGCGCTAACGAAGGATAAGAAACTGAAAAAACTCTAAAAAATTCGAAATAAACAGTGGACAAAAGGAGAAAAGTTACTATATAACTCAGAAGAGTGATTAAAAGTGTCTGGTGAAAAGCCTTTTTTAAACCATGATAGCTGAGATAAAGTCCTGCCTCAAATAGAATCACTACAACTGTAATGGTTGTAAATACATGTCCAATTTTGCCAAAATCCTCAGGAGAAACAATTTTTAACAAAGGACCTAAAATAACTCCTAATAAAAGCAGAAAAAAAACATCCGGAATTCGGGTTTTTTCAAACAATACCACAAAAAAATGAGCTAAAAAGATAATTAGACCTACCATTAAAATAATAGAACCGTCTGTAATCATAATCGTTTATTATCCTGTCGAAATTTTAATCTTTTGTACATAGACGTAGAACAGAGAACATGATAAGATAGAGTCAATGAGGAATTCATAAAGCTCCATACCCCCTCCGAAGCTCTGTCGGAACTACCGGCAGAGCTTTTTTTGACCGCACAGAGCTTATAAGGCAGTGGTGTTTTGCAGTGTCTGTGAAGACACATAAGCTGGCAGCCTGCGCCGCAATTCTTTGTCTTTGCGAAATCCAAGGGCATATTCCGCTTGAATCAATTTATGTACTTCAACTGTCCCTTCATAAATAACTTCCCCCTTTGCATTTCTTAAAAATCTGCCCACCGGGTACTCATCAGAGTATCCATAGGCGCCATGAATTTCTATGGCGTCATTAGCAGCTTCGAAAGCTGAAACCGTTCCAATCCATTTTGCAAGAGAAGTTTCCCGTGTGTTTCTCAATCCTTTATTTTTCAGCCAACCCGCTCTCAGCCAGAGCAGTTTTGAGGAATCATAATTAGCAGCCATTTTAGCAATCATTTCTTGAACTAATTGATATTCAGCAATGGGCTTCCCAAAAGTCTTTCTTTCTTTTGCATACTTAATACTGGCGTCCAAACAGGCTCTAATTAATCCTGTCGAACCGGCGGCAACGGTAAACCTTCCATTATCCAAACAGCTCATCGCTATTTTAAATCCTTCTCCCTCTTCTCCAAGCCGATTTTTTTCAGAAACTTTTACATCCTGCAGCATAATTCCACCAACATTTCCAGCGCGAATACCAACCTTATTGTGAAGTGTAAACGTAGAAAGACCAGGCATTCCACGTTCCAAAACAAAAGCGCTTATTCCCTCATGTTTTTTCTCTTTATGCGTATAAGCAAAAACAAGAAACAAATCTGCGTAATCAGCTCCAGAAATCCAAATCTTCTGACCATTTAAAACATAATGATCTCCGTCTTTGCGAGCATAAGATTTCATTCCCGCCACATCAGAACCAGCATCCGGTTCGGTTAATCCAAAAACTCCAAACTTTTCCCCGCTGGCGATCGGTTTCAAAAATCTCTCCTTTTGTTCTTCGCTGCCCCATTGATAAATACCGCATCCTGAAAGGCCAACATGAACGCTTAAAATAGTTCTTAAAGAAGTATCTACATACTCTAACTCTTCGCAAGCCAAACCCAAACTGATATAATCCATTCCCGCGCCACCGTATTTTTCGGGGAAACAAATGCCAGTAACTCCCATTTTAGCAAGCTTCGAAAAAGTCTCAGGATTATAATGACCTTTAATGTCGTCTTCCTGGATCGCAGCAGCAAATTCCTTAGCAGCCATTTTTCTAACGTTTTCAACCACCCATTGATGCTCTTCAGTCAACTCAAAATCAATCATGATTTCCTCCTGTGTTTGTAAAATATCTCCATAAAAACCGCATCACTCAAATATTTTTTAATGAAAGGGTTTGTAAAATTTCTTCTTCAGTTAAAATTTTATTCGATTCTTTTGCTTTCTTTAAAATCCTCTCAACATCATCTTTTCCCGCTGAAAGTCCGTGCTTTTCAAGCCAATAAATCACATTCGACTGCCCGCTCATATACCCGATTTCAATTCTCTGCTTTAACCCAAAATCCCCTGCTGGAATACTGGAATATACCCTATCTGCCAGCCAGGAATCACCCTTTTTTTCAGCTTTTATAATGGCAGAAGCATGAACCCCTGTAGCTGTCCGAAAAGCGTCTCTGCCAAAAACAGGATAATTATCAGGGATCTGAACAGAACAGGAGCGAGAAACTAAACTCACATAATCGCCCAATTTCACAAGATTTTGCGAAATACCATTCAACAGTTTTAAATTAATTAAAAGTAAATCAAGAGGAGTGTTTCCTACTCTCTCACCCATTCCTAGCACTGCGCCATGAACCCGATCAACTCCAGACTCAAGAGCAGTCAGTGTATTGGCAATCGCTAAATCTCGATCTCGATGTCCATGCCAGTCAATTTTCACCTCTGGATTTACATCCCTTGCAATCTTTTTCGCAAAATTTACTAAATTCTTCACTCCATGAGGAGTCGCATAACCAACTGTATCAGAAAGACAAATCCTGCCAGCGCCACATTCAATCGCTTTTTGATACAACTGCCTCAGTGTGTCAGGATGAGACCGAGTCGTGTCTTCAGTTACAAACATAACGGGAAGACTATTCTTTACTCCCAATTTTACTGCTTCATCTGTATGCTTTATAAGCGTTTCTAACTCCCATTCTTCTGCAAACTGACGAATAGGGCTGGATCCTAAAAAAGCAGCTATTTCTATTTCTAGCCCGACTTTCTGACTGATCTCGATGATAGGCTGAATATCAGAGAAAGTGGTTCTGGCAGCGCAGTTCGGATGTATTTTCATTCTCTGTCCCGCAATCTCTTGCGCCAGCCGAAAGGTATCCTGATAATGTTTTGGTCCAGCGCCAGGAAGCCCAATATCAACCGCCTGGATTCCCAGCTCTTCCATGAAGTGGAGCATTTGAATCTTCTCCCCGATTTCAGGATTTCTCACAGAAGGTGACTGGAGTCCATCCCTCAAGGTTTCATCCGTAATTTCAAACGGGTGGGAAAATAAGGGTTTATCCTCACCGTGATTCCAATCATAAATAAGCTGCTTCAAATCCATTCTTAACGGCTTCCGCGACTTTACTTAAAAACCTGCTCCAAGTTCAATTCTGAAAGGCTGCTAATTTTTAAAAGATCAGAATCAGGATAGTGATTCTCCCTGTCCAGCAGAACAGCCTGAAAGCCCGCCTGCTGGGCAGCCAGATAATCCTCTTCGTAATTGTCACCAACATGCAGGATCTGAGAAGGGGGGAGATCCAAAGCACGAATTCCTCTTTCAAAAAGTTTTATGTCAGATTTTTCAACCCCTTCAATTCCAGAAATAAAGGTCTCTTTAAAAAAACCCGTGAGCATGAATTTTTCTAAAAATAGCCGGAGCACCGGGGAAAAATTAGAAATCAAAATCATAGGAATTGAAAAAGATTTTAATTTCTCCAGACAGGGAAGAACATCAGGATATAAACCTGTAAATTCGCCTGTTTGATAACGTTCAAAGAATTCTTCTGCCATCTGGTCAGGATTTAGCAATCCCATCTCCTGAAAGACTTCAGTATAAAACCAGATCCAGTACGAACGCGTTGACGACTCGCTGACATAAGGACGATAGCCTTCTTTTCTCTTCTCTCGCACTATGTTTTGTAGGCGAAACAGGATAGGAGACAACTGGCTGATTGTAAAAGTTTTTCCCCTGCTTCTGGCAGCTTCCAGAAAAAAATTCTCAAATCCTTTTTCAGTATCGGCAAACGTTCCAAGAAGTGTTCCATCAGCATCAAAAGAAACCGCTTTAAAAAAAAATTTCTTCACGACAAAATCAAAAAACCGGCTTGCGTGAAGTAAAGCGCTCTATTCACGTCTTTCTAAAATCGCGGCGGCCATGCCTGTATTAGAGAAATAACCCGCACCCTCTAAAGAAACAGCAATTACCCCAACAGGAATAGTTTCGGGAAAAAGACGAACCCCCTTCTCACAGGCAGCCTCTGGTGCAATTCCTTGAGCTAATAAATCGTACACGGTTTTAGCTAAAAGCTTTTTCATGATTTCTTCCCCTATTCCGGTGCAAGCCACAGCTCCATGAGCCCCTGCAAAAAAACCGGAACCAATCAATGGAGTATCCCCTACCCTCCCTTTCAACATAGCCCCTGAACCACCTGTTGAAACCGCGACAGCAAAATTCCCGTTTTTGTCTTTTGCGACAGCGCCTACGGTATCCAGCGGAAAAATCTCAGAAGAAGCTGTTTCAAAATTCCAATTTTTCACAAAATCCTGAATTTCATATTCTGCGGCAGAATCTCCATTCTTTTTCAAAAACGTCGTTAATAATTTTTCATATCTTTCTTTTGCCCACCGTATATCCGGATAATATTCAGGGAAACCTTTTTTTCTTGCGAACAAAACAGATCCTGCTCCACTCAGTATGTGATGAGGGGAACAAACCACTTCACTGGCAACTAAAACAGGGTTTTTCACTCCTGAGATACATGCAACAGCGCCAAGCTTCCCATCAGAACTCATGACAGCTGCATCCATCTCAATGGTTTTCCCATCCAGACGGTAAGAGGAACCGCTTCCTGCATTATATCTTCCATCATCTTCAAGAAAAACAACAGCTTTTAGGACAGCTTCATAGGCTGAATGATTTTCTAAAAGCTGCTTAAGCCCGATATCAGCAGAATGCTCACAGCCATCCCGCCACTCTTTAGGAGATCCTGCTCCTCCATGGGTAACAATCCCAACAAAACTCATTTTCGTATTAACTCCAAAAATTCCATTCTTACTTTTTCTTTTTGAAATGCCCCTAAAAGCGAACTGGTAACAGCAGCTGAATTCTGCTTCTGCACACCCCTCATAATCATGCATAAATGCTGCGCCTCAACCACAACTCCCGCCCCCATAGGCTTCAAATTTTTATACAATGCCTCGGCAATTTGGACAGTCATTCTCTCCTGCACCTGAAGCCTTCGTGAAAAAATTTCCACCAGTCTTGCCATTTTCGACAGACCCACCACATTCCCATTCGGAATATACGCAATATGGCATTTTCCAAAAAAGGGCAGAAGATGATGCTCACATAAAGAATAAAAATCAATGTCTCTCACAATCACCATCTCAGAATAAGGCTCTGGAAACAGAGCGCTGGCTAACATTTCATCCGGATTTTCATGATAACCCTGTGTAAAAAAAGAAAGAGTTTGAACAAAACGTTCGGGAGTTTTTTTTAATTCTTCACGGGAAAAATCAACCCCTATTTCCTGAAATAAATCGTGGATTAAAGAATAAACCCTGGAACCATTTTTGGAGCCGATTTTTGCTCCTGACCGCTCTACCATTTCCTATCAAAGTCTCCCTTATTACTTTTTAAGTATTTCTTTCAAAACATACCGTTCAAATCAGATTATCTAACTTTAACATTGTTTTTGAAGCGCTCTCCTGATATTCAAAAAAACTAGTGCTCGTTTCCCATAATTTGATTTTAGAGAGCTTTACCCCTTCAAGGCAGATGCACAATTTATCCCATACCAGTCGAACGATCACTTCTCCAGTGCTCAATTTTCCTTTGAAATCTTCTACCTCTTCATCCAGATGCCTGTGATCCCATGGAACAATAATTTTTTCTTCCACGATTTTATCCAGATCACGATAAAAGCAAACCATACCTGTTAAAGAATTAGGAACTCCGGAAACCGTCACCTCCAGGATATAATTATGCCCATGTCCTTTGAAATTGCTGCAGTTCCCGAAAATTCGACGATTTTCTTCTTCCGAAAATTTAGGAGAGTGGAGCCTGTGGGCAGCTGAAAAATAGTAAACACGGGTTAAATAAACGAATTTTTGAATCATGCCGATCCCTCACAACCAGCCATCATTCTCATCATTCGCAAATTCAGATCTTTCACGACCTCCATTCCCCATCAACCTGCTTCCCCCCTATACTCCGCCCACAAAGACTCAGTTTCATAAACTCGAACTGAAGCCATCCTGGCAGATTGAATCTTGAGAGATAGAACTTCAAAGAAATAACAAGCTAAATTTTCAGGAGTTGGCAGACAGGTTCGAAAATAAGGGACCTCCTCATTTAAGTTTTTGTGATCTAAAGGTTCCACAACCTCTTTGATTGTTTTCTTTAAATCTCGCACATTCATGACCATTCCTGTCTCAGGATTAACTTTTCCTTGGATCATAATCTCCACACGATAATTATGACCATGATGCCTGCTGTCTTTCCCGAACCGCCGCTCATTCTCTTCTTCAGACCAGCCTGATACTCGATAGTAGTGAGAAGCAGAAAACTCAATACGACAGGAAATGGAAGCGCTATAAATTTTCACAGCAGCAATATTTTCGAGTTTAAGGCAGAAGCCCCTCTGTTTCAAAAGAAATAGATCGCGAGGAATAAATTACAAAGCCCATTCAATAGCAGGAAAAAAACAAAAAATATGAAATATCTGGACATAATGGAAAATGATAATAAGAAAAATTATTCTGTATTAGACAAAATCAACGGGCCTGAAGATTTAAAAACTCTCACCTCTGTAGAGCTGATCCAACTCTGTGCCGATATTCGCGAAAAAATTGTGGATGCCATTTCAGTCATTGGAGGGCATTTTGCTTCCAGTTTAGGAGTTGTGGAATTAACGGTAGCTCTTCACTATCTTTTTCAATCTCCACAAGACAAAATCATCTGGGACACCGGACATCAAAGCTATCCGCACAAGTTACTGACAGGAAGAAGAAATGATCTTGATACAGTCAAACAGCTCGGAGGGATCAGCGGATTCCCCAGAAGATATGAATCCCCTCATGATATTTTTGCCACAGGTCATGCCAGCACTTCTCTATCTGTTGCTTTTGGCCTAGCAAAAGCGCGAGATGCGATGAGAGGAAATGAGCATATTATTCCTATTATTGGAGATGGCGCTCTCTCCGGTGGAATCGCCTATGAGGCTTTAAATAATATTGGACACTATAAAACAAAAAATTTCACAGCTATCTTAAATGACAATGCGTTTTCCATTGCCAGAAGTGTTGGAGCCATGACACAGTATTTAACAAAACTTAGAAAACTTAGAAATAGCCCTTTTATTCGGAAAACAGAAAAAGAACTGCGCGAGTTTATGAAAGGGCTGCCTATTGTAGGAAACTCCATTGGAAAAGCAGCTGAAACCCTTGAACAGGGGCTCACTTTTTTAACAGTTCCTGACAAAATGGGAGTTTTATTTGAAGAGTTTGGATTTAACTACCTTGGTCCAATTGATGGACACAACCTGACAGAGTTAATTTCTTATTTAAATTTAGCCAAAGAAATAGAGGGTCCTGTTTTGCTCCAGGTAATTACGACAAAAGGGAAAGGGTATGAATTTGCGGAAGAAGATGCCACTACTTTTCACGGTGTTACTCCTTTTGACGTTTCCACGGGAAAAATGCTGAAATCTACATCAGGAGCACCTCCTGCTTACACAACGGTTTTTGGAAACACCTTGGTTGAGTTAGCTAAACAAGATGAAAAAATAGTGGCTATTACAGCTGCAATGCCTGATGGCACCGGACTTGTAAAATTTTCCAAAGAGATTCCTGAGCGATACTATGATGTAGGAATAGCAGAAGAGCATGCTGCTATTTTTGCAGCAGGATTGGCAGTTGGAGGAATGAAACCTGTTGTCGCAATTTATTCCACATTCCTGCAGAGGGCATTTGATCCCGTTATTCATGACATTTGTCTGCAAAACCTCCCGGTTGTCTTCTGCCTGGATAGAGCAGGTTTAGTGGGGGAAGATGGAGGAGCCTTCCACGGGGTTTTTGACTTAAGTTATTTATCCTGTATTCCCAATATGTCCATCATGGCTCCTAAAGATGAAAATGAACTTCGTCACATGCTCTTCACATCTGTAAACTGGGGAAAAGGACCTGCAGCCATTCGATACCCACGCGGTAGTGGAGTTGGGGTCCCTCTAGATTTAGAATTCAAAACACTTCCCTGGGGAAAAGGAGAAATTGTAAAAACCGGTAAAGAATTGGTATTTACTGCAGTTGGCAGAATGGTAAGCCAGTGCTTAAAAGCTGCTGAAATCCTCCGCAAAAATGGAATTGAAGCAGGGGTCATTAATGCCAGGTTCATTAAACCCTTGGATGAAGATCTGATTTTAAAGGCTTCCCACGATTATCCCTGTGTCATCACAGTTGAAGAAAATATGCTCCAGGGTGGATTTGGAAACACTGTCCTACGGCTCTATAATGAACATTCCCGACTTAATGATATTTCTTTTACAAGCCTCGGAATACCCGACCAATTTATTGAACATGGCTCTTCTTCTGCTCTTCTGAAAGAATGTGGATTAGACCCAGAAGGAATTGCGGATACAGCAAAAGCTTTTCTCTCAGGCAGAAAAACGTTGCCGCTCGCAGTCTCTTTGTAGGATTAAACGCTATTTTTCAAGTGAACTGAGTTGCACGTGCATTGGAAGCAGCCCTGCAGACTTATTCTAACTCCTAAAAAAAGAAAGAGCAGTTTCACCATACTGCTCCTGTTTTACCCGTATTAACCCTTCTATACGATCTAAAACTTTCTCTTTTATAGAATGCTGCGCAGCTATTAAAAAACCATGCTTTAAATTAAAAGAGCCCAGTCCCTCTAAAAATTTATTCACTTCATCCCTTTCATAAGGAGGATCCAAAAAAATAATATCAGGGTTAAAATTCAAAGTCTGACCGAGAAAAGAGTTAACGGCTCCTTTCAAAACAACAGCTTTTTCTTTAACCCCCAGCAAACTCAAGTTTTCTTTCAGCAGAAAAACAAGCCTTTCATCTTTTTCAACAAAAATAACCCTGGCTGCTCCTCTGCTCAAAGCTTCAATGCCAACCAATCCAACTCCTGAATAAAGATCCAAAAAACAGGATCCAGGAATAGAACTCTGCAAAATATCAAACAGCGCTTTCCTCACTCTGTCAATTGTTGGGCGAGAAAAATATCCGGGAGGGCTTTTTATCTTCCTCCCTCTGAATTCCCCCCCTGTAATCCGAATCATCTTAATTTCATATCAATTCAACTTTATCGCCAAACTTCTCCTGAATAACCTCTCGAAGCAGACGGTTCTCGGATTTTGTTAAATTCGAATCTTCTCTAACAATTTTAAAAGCAAGTTGTCTGGTTTCTTCTAAAATAGAACTATCCCGAATCAAATCAGCCATCTTAAAATCAGGGATTCCATGCTGCCTAGTTCCAAAAAATTCTCCAGGCCCACGGAGTTTTAAATCGGCTTCAGCAATCGCAAAGCCATCTTGAGATTGACAAAAAATTTCAAGCCTTTCTCTAACCTCTTCTCCTCTGACATCTGCCAGAAGAGCGCAGTATGCCTGCTGCTGACTTCTACCCACTCTTCCTCTTAACTGATGGAGCTGACTTAGTCCAAATCTTTCCGCGTTTTCGATAACAATAACAGTGGCATCAGGAATATCCACTCCTACTTCAATCACTGTTGTTGCTATTAAAATAGCCAGCTTTTTTTCTCTAAACTGTCCCATGATTTGATCTTTTTCTTCAGATTTCATTCTACCATGTAAAAGCCCAACAGAAATATCTGAAAAAACCTGATGTTTCAACCGCTCTAATTCCTTTACCGCGGAAGACAAACTTAATTTTTCAGATTCTTCAATCAAAGGACAGACAATAAATACTTGATTTCCACGGCTCACTTCTTTTCGAACAAAATCCCAAACTTTCTGCTCTTGCTCTAAGGATACCCACTTGGTTTTAACTGGTTTTCGTCCAGGCGGCATTTCATCTAAAACAGAAACGTCCAGATCTCCATACAAGGTCATGGCTAGAGTCCTCGGAATCGGAGTCGCTGTCATAACGAGTACATCTGGATTATTCCCTTTCTTTTTTAACACGGTCCTCTGCAGCACCCCGAATTTATGCTGCTCATCAATAATACAGATTCCTAAATTTTGAAAGGAAACATCTTCCTGGACAAGGGCATGGGTTCCAACAACACACCTGGCAGTTCCAATCTGCAGAGAACGAAGAACATAATCCCGTTCTGATTTCGTCTGATCCCCTAAAAGTTTAAAAACAGGGATTTTAAAAGGGGCTAAAAGTTTCATTAAATTTGCCGCGTGCTGCTCAGCTAGAATTTCGGTTGGAGCCATATAAGCAGCTTGATATCCTGAACGAACAGCGCAGAGAGCAGCAAAAGCGGCAAGAACCGTTTTTCCTGAACCAACATCTCCTTGAATTAAACGATGCATGGGCTTAGAATCCCGCATATTCTCAACAACTTCAGAAGCGACTCTTTTCTGCGCTCCTGTTAAAGAAAAAGGAAGCTGAGCATGAAACTCATTTAAAATCTTATCATCAATCGAAAAAGAAATCCCCTTTTGGGCTTCATCCCCTCTTTTTTTCAAAGCAAGAAACAACTGAAAAATGAAGAACTCTTCAAAAACAAATCTACGTCTGGCTTTTTTAAACTTATCCCATTCCTCTGGAAAATGAATTTCACTGATGCTTTCTCTAATCCCGACTAACCCATAATCTTCCCTGACGGCATCAGAAAGAATCTCATGCCAATCATTTTCGTGCCTCTGAAGAGCTTGATAAATAATCTTCCTCAAGGTTGTCTGAGAAAGTGATTCAGTTGAAGAATAAATCGGTGTGATTCGATTGGTATGAATCGTTGTCTCTTGATCCGCTGCGGCAACTTCTACCTCAGGGTTTACCATCTGAAGTTCCCTAAATTTTCTCTCTAATTTTCCATAGGCAATAATCTCTAATCCTGGCTTTAAAGAAGTTCTCATGTAGGGTTGATTATACCAGACCAGATAAGCCGCAGCAGTTCCATCACTGATCAAAATTTTTGTAATAGAAAGTCCTCTTTTAGGTCTTACTACGCTTGATTTGCCAATTTTTCCACGGATGGTCTGCATAGTTCCCCAGGAGGCATCCCGAATTGCAGCGAACTGCCTTCGATCTTCATAACGTTTCGGAAAATGAGTTAATAAATCTCGAATTGTGCTAATTTCGAGTTTTTGAAATCTCTGCGCCAGATAAGGGCCAACACCTTTTTCGTATTGAACTGAAAATCCGAGGGGATCAAGCTTCTTTGAAAACACATTTTTTTTCTCCAAATGTTGAATTAACTGTTTGGCTTGTTCGATGCGCTCCTTCCGGACATGTCTTGGACGTTCTGCATAGTCTTGAAATAGTTTTCTCAGTTCAAAGAGTAAATTTTTATCGGTGCTTCTATCTTTCCCTTGATCAGCATATCTGCACTGCTCAAGTGAATCTAAAAAATACCGCTGAAATCCACCGAAAGCGCTGGAATCGAGGCAGCCTGTTTTCATTTCTTTTTCCAGCGGAAGCAGCAAATCTTCCAGAATCATTCAATTTTAACTTCTTCTTTAACTTCTTCAGCAAGACTGCTCATTTCATCAAGAATTCTTATTTCAACCATCTGACAGGCAGTTAAAATTGCATTTTTAATCGCTTTAGCTTTGGATTTGCCGTGACTTTTCAAACAAATCCCATTCACTCCTAAAAAAGGAGCAGCTCCATATTCTGTATAATCAATCCTTTTTCCAATAGAACGGAACGTTGGCTTTAAAAAACCTGACAGAACCTTTGTGTGAAACCTCCGACGCAGTTCTTTTTTAATCACATCAAAAAGGAATTCCGAAACAGCTTCCGCTGTTTTTAAAACCATATTCCCGACAAAACCATCACAAACCGCAACATCCACTTCCCCTGCCAGAAACCCTGTTGTTTCAATATTACCCACAAAATTCAATTTTGACCTCTGCAGCATCTGGAATGCCTCCTGAATCTCTAAGGGTCCTTTATTTGATTCTTCTCCAATATTCACCAATCCAACAGCAGGGCGCATGATCCCGCGAATTTTTTCCACAAATAAAGAACCCATTAAGGCAAACTGAACGAGATGCTCAGGCTTATTATTTGCATTTGCTCCCGAATCCAGGAGCAGAGCTACTCCTCTATGAGTAGGCCAGGAAGTTGCTATAGCGGGCCTTCTGATTCCTTTTAGTCTTCCAAGAGTCAAAACAGATGTTTCTAAAATGGCGCCTGTATTTCCCGCTGACAAAACTGCCTGAGCTTCTCCATTTTTCACCAGAGTGGCTGCCAGCACAATGGAAGCTTTCTTTTTCTTTTTTAAGGCATGGGAAGGAGATTCATGCATCTCAACGACTTCATCTGTATGAAAAATGGAAAGGTTAGAAACCGGCCTTCTAATGTCTCTTTTAATCTTTTTTTCATCCCCCACAAGAACAACATGCAGGGCTTGATCCTGATGGCACGCTTCAAGAGCGCCTCTAACAATTTCAGAAGGGGCGTAATCCCCTCCCATTGCATCCAAAGCAATGGTCACCATGGCTTATATTTTTCGAATAAGACCTGAAAGTTTCCTTTACTGCAGGATTAAATAGTTGAAATCTCCATATAATAGAGCTCCTCACTGCACTTACACCACCTGCAAATTTACATCCATGTCTTTCGTTTATTTTCAATAAAAAACAAGACAGAGAAGGATTAAAGAAAAACTCTGCCCAAAATCCGTATTGTGGTTATTAAAATTCTTGCCGCGGCCGGGACTTTTTTCATCTTATGGCTCCTTGTTTATTTAACCATCATTTTTCTGCAGAAAAAATCACAGCGCCGCAAACTTGGATCCCTTCAATTTCCTCTGCCTGCTCCTGTCATTTCAGAGGAAGATTTAAAGCATTTTCGTGAAGAACTTGAAAAGCTTGGATTCTCGTTAAGGCAGCAGCTCACAAGAGAGCAATTTAAACTCTGGCCATCTTCCTGTTGGAACTTCTTTCATGAAAAATTTCCATCTTATTCGGATCTGACCATTTTTCCGACAGGAAATATTTTAATCCTTTTCATCTCGGAATTTCCAAAAGGTTATATTGTAACAGCTTACGGTGGAAGGGAAAGCTCAATTCATTTTTTCCCAGGAGAAAGTAAAATTCGTTGGGAACCTGGAAGTCTATCAGAAGTCTGGAATGCCCATCAGAAATATGTGCAGGAATACGTAACTACTTATGGAAGAGCACCCCTATCACCGACAAAAGAGAAACATGCGGATTACTTAAAAAAAACACAGCATCACCTGAAAACCCTCTTAACCCAAGAAAAACTAAATCTCAGAACAGTTGGCGATTATCTTACTGCAGGATATCTTTACCTCCATGAACTCAAAACATCTGAATCTCTTGAAATGTTTCAAGGGGCGATCAACTTATTTCCAGATTTTTCTCCACTTTATCGCCTGGTGGGAAAAATCTCTCTCTATCTATCAAGGTACGATGACGCAGCTCAGTATTTTTATGAGGCTCTGGATTTGGACCCATCGGACCAGGACAGCTACCTTCTTCTCTCAAAAGCTCTATCTGTGGGAGATAAAAAAAAGATCGCTTACAATTTATTGAAAAAAGGAGCTGCTACTTTCCCAAAAAATTTAGAAATCAAACTGCAATTAGGAATTTTGGGGGTGCAGCTTGGCTTTTTGGAAGAGGTAAAACCATTCCTGATGGAACTAGAAAAAGAATCAAATTCTTCTGCCGTTCTACTCAATCTGCTGTCCGAATTTTATAAAAAATCAGGAAATTCTATAAAAGCCAGAGAATACTCTCAAAGCGCAAAAACGATGAAAAAAGGAGAATCTTGACATTAAAACAAGGTATGATATAATAAAATCATTGGTTTTTAGCCATTCCAATTCAACGGAGGAAGAACAGCGTTATGGTAACTAAATCATCTAAACAAGATATGTCAGAACTTCTGATTGAAGAAAAGCTGATCACAGAACGCCAACTCCAGAAAGCGATTGATCAGCAGAAAAAAACTGGCGAAAAACTTGAAAAAGTCCTGATTCAACTCAACTTCCTTACTGAAAAAGACATTACTGAAGTCATGGGAAAACAGATGGGTGTTGCTTTTGTGGATCTAGATAACCAAGAAATCGATCCTGAGATGATCAAAACTATTCCAGAACACCTTGCCAGACGATACAAGGTAGTACCTGTTGGACAAATAGGCAGCAAACTCTCGGTCGCCATGGCTGACCCCTTAAACGTTCTTGCCATTGATGACATTCGATTGATCACGGGATTTGACATTCAACCCATGATCGCAACAGAAGCGGGAATAACTAAAGTTATTGACCGCAATTTCGGAGTGACTGAACTTGCAGAGGTCGAAGAAACCGTAAAAACACTCGAAGCGTCAGACACAGGTTCTGCGTTAGAAGCGATCCAGGAAGAAGAAGAAATTTCAGTTGACAAATTAAAAGAACTGGTTGATGAAGCTCCCATTGTTAAAGTCGTAAATCTCATTATTTCTCAAGCCATCAATGAGAAAGCATCAGATATTCATGTAGAACCTGACACTAAACAGGTCCGTGTAAGATACAGAATTGACGGAGTTCTTCATGATGTGATGAACCCGCCTAAACATATTCAAGCCCCCATGATCTCTCGTGTGAAAATTATGGCCAGTATGGATATTGCTGAAAGGAGAATTCCTCAAGATGGAAAGATTCACTTAAAACACGATAATAAAGAGTTCGACCTTCGTGTTTCAACGATTCCTACAGTTCATGGGGAAAAAGCTGTTTTACGTATTCTAGACAAAAGTTCAGTCATGCTGGGACTGGATAAACTGGGCATTTATCCGGACATCAAAGAAAAATTAGAAGCCATGATCTGTAAACCCTATGGAATGATTCTTGTGACAGGACCTACGGGATCAGGAAAATCCACGACTCTTTATTCTTGTTTGAATAAAATCAATACCGGCGTGCAGAACATTATCACAATCGAAGATCCTGTTGAATATCAGCTTCCAGGAATTAACCAGGTTCAAGTCAATGAAAAAGCAGGACTTACCTTTGCAAATGCTTTAAGATCATTTCTGCGTCAAGACCCTGACATCATCATGGTAGGAGAAATCCGAGACGCTGAAACAGCGCGAATCGCCATAGAAGCCGCTTTAACAGGGCACCTAGTGCTTTCAACCCTGCACACCAATGACGCTCCATCAGCAGTTAACCGCCTCATTGACATGGGAATTGAACCCTTTCTTATTGCATCAGCTTTAATTGGAGTCGAGGCTCAAAGACTGGCTCGATTGATTTGTCCAAACTGCAAAGAGCCTTACAGTCCTCCCCAAGAAGCTGTGCGCAAATTTGGATTAGGAATGTATGCTGGGGAAGAAATAAACTTCTATAAAGGAAGAGGCTGCGATGCTTGCAAACAAACAGGCTATAAAGGAAGAACAGGTATCCATGAACTTATGATGCTGACGGATCGAATTAGAGGATTAACTCTGCAAAAGGCTTCATCCACTGAGATTAAAAAATCGGCTTTGGAAGAAGGGATGAGGACTTTGCAGGATGATGGGATTCGCAAAGTTCTGGACGGAATCACCAGTATTGAAGAAACTTTAAGAGTTATTTACATGGAAGGAGAATAGTCAATGATGTTAACAGAACCTCTTAGACTTGGAATGGACGAACTTTTAAAATTAACAGTTGAAAGAGGTGCATCTGATCTTCATCTGGCTGTAGGACTTCCTCCCATGCTCCGAATTGATGGGAAACTGACCCCAACCGAATTTCCCAGATTGACAGCAGAAGACACGAAAAGATTGATTTATGGAATTCTCAATGACAAACAAAAAGAAAAACTGGAAAAATTCTGGGATCTTGACTGTTCCCATGGGGTCAAAGGTTACGGAAGATTTAGGGTCAATGTTTTTAAACAAAGAGGGGCTTATGGAGCAGCTTTCAGGCATGTTCCCCATACCATTCAATCCCGAGAAGAGCTTAATCTACCGCAAATTCTCGATGAAATCATTAGACGCCCCTATGGTTTAATCCTTGTAACTGGAGCTACTGGCGTGGGAAAATCCACCACTTTAGCCTGCATGATAGATGCCATCAATTCTGAGCGGCAGTGTCATATTATAACCATTGAGGACCCCATCGAATATGTTCATGGACATAAAAAATCAATGATCAACCAGAGAGAAATTGGACAGGATGCGCAGTCCTGGTCAATCGCTTTACGTTCAGTTCTGCGTGAAGATCCAAACGTCATTATGGTGGGAGAAATGCGAGATCCAGAAACCATTGCTGCAACTTTAACAGCGGCAGAAACAGGACATCTGGTTCTATCCACACTGCATACCGTTGATGCAGCTCAAACCATAGATCGAGTGATTGATGTCTTTCCCCCCCATCAACAGCAGCAAGTTAGAATTCAATTGGCAAGTGTTTTAGAAGCTATTATCTCCATGCAGTTAATCCCTCATGCCAGCGGCATTGGTAGAACACCTGCCACAGAAGTTCTGCTTGCTACTCCAGCAGTCCGAAGTCTAATCCGCGATGGTAAAACACATCAAATTTACTCTCATCTGCAAACAGGGTCTAAATTTGGCATGTTCACTATGGATCAAAGCCTGCTGGATCTCTATCGAAGCAAACAAATTTCTGCCGAAGAAGCTATGGCTAGAACCGCTCATCCTGATGAGCTTCGCCGCCATATCGAAGAAACAAATTAATTAACCCGCAAATGGATATTCCAGGATGCCTACTTACGTTTACGATGCAGTCAATGATGAGGGAAGAGCAGTCAGAGGACTTGTCGAAGCGAAAACTAAAATTCAGGCTCTTGATTCCTTAAAACAGTACCGGTATGAAATAAAAAAAATTCAGGAACAGACTAAATTCCTTCTTTTTTTTCACAGACTCAAAAAAGTTAATCTAGATAGTATTGCCATTTTTACGAGGGAATTTGCGGCTATGATAGAAGCAGGGCTTCCGATCATGCGCTGCCTGGATTTACTCAGCCGCAAAGGAGACAATCGAAGACTTGAAGATATCATCCTTCTTGTCAGAGAACATGTAAAAGCTGGGAGCTCCCTATCCCAGGCGCTGGCTCGTTATCCTGACGTCTTTAACACGATTTATTTAGAAATGATAAAAGCCGGAGAATTATCAGGAGAACTTGTTAATATTCTGCAAAAAATGGCAGACTATCTTGAAAAAGACACTTTCATCAGAAAACGCTTAAAAGCTGCTCTTGCCTATCCGCTGGTTGTTTTTAGCTTCTGTATTCTGGTCGCATTTTTTCTGGTCATTTATATTTTACCCAGATTCACTCGCCTATTTCGCGGGTTTCATGTGGCAACACCTCTGCCAACACAAATTTTAATTTTTTTGGTTATGTTCGCTAAAAATCCATTATTCATCCTTTTATCCGCAGGAATTATGGGAACGCTTGCCTTCTTACTGTGGCAGTATTTGCGAACTGCGGTAGGGAGGAGACACTACCATCAGTGGCTTTTATTCATGCCTATTTTTGGCGACTTGAATAAAAAAGTAGCAGCGTCACGTTTTTGCAGAACACTTGCAACACTGGCTGCGTCAGGAATTCCTATGATGCAGTCTCTTGAAATTGTTGGCGGTGTAACAGGAAATGATGTGATGAATGAGGTTGTGCATCAAGTTAGACATGCAGTTAATTATGGCAGCACTATTTCTGCGCCTCTGGAAGAATCAAAAATCTTTCCCCCGCTCGCTATCAGCATGCTGCAAGTAGGAGAACAAACAGGTGAACTTCCCAAAATGCTGAGAAAAGTCTCCGATTTTTACGACATGGAAATCGATTTAGCTTTAACTCAATTCACTAAACTTCTCGAACCGCTTTTAATTACGGTCCTGGGAATGATTGTCGGATTTGTGCTTATTTCAATTTTTATGCCCATTTACTCACTCATTGGACATTTCAGCATGACAGGCTGAGATAAAACTGCTGTCAAGACTCTCTATGCTCCTGAAAGGAGTTTTTTGTTTCTCCTAGAAGGTACAGTAAAGCTCAAAATATTAAGAGAGCCTCTGGTGCTGCTGTTGCAGCACCAGGAGTTATATGGGTGATTCAATTTTAGAGGAGGTGAAAAAATGGGATCAGCATGGTGGTGGCTTCTTTATCTTGCAATAACACTCGTAGGGTTGGCTTATCGAGTTTAAGCCTCAGTTTTTTCAAAACAAATTAACGAGTTCCAAAAATACGTGATTTAAAAATTCAGAGGGGGTTAGCCTTTATGCCTCAATATACTTATAAAGCTAAAACAGCGGATGGCAGGGTTGTTCAGGAGACCATTGAAGCGGAAAGCCACCGATTGGTTTTAAACAAGCTTCGAGAACAGAAGCTTACAATTATTGAAATTACGGAAAGAAAAAGCGGCCAGGTTGATTGGAAACAAGATATCTTTGCCTCTTTACGCCAATTCCAAAAAGTTAATGAACAGGCTTTAACCGTTTTCAGCCGTCAATTTGCTACTATGATTAATGCAGGATTGGCAATGGTCCGATGTCTTGACATCCTCTCTGAACAAACAGAAGATAGGAAACTTCAAGCGACTCTTCTCTCTGTCCGCAAGGATGTAGAAGGAGGACAATCTCTTTCCAATTCCATGGCTAAATACCCCACTGTTTTTTCTAACCTTTACGTGAGCATGGTGCGGGCGGGAGAACTTGGAGGTGTTTTGGATGAAGTTTTAGATCGACTCGCTGGTTTTATGGAAAGAGATTTTAATTTAAAGAAAAAAGTTAAATCTGCTCTCACCTACCCTGTTGTTATTTTAATCATGGCAATTTTAATCGTCACTTTCCTGGTCTTATTCATTCTCCCAACCTTTGTCAAATTATTTAAAGGCATGGATGTAAAACTTCCGCTGCCAACCAGAATATTAATGGATATCACCAATGGGGTCAGAATATGGTATATAGATATTGCTGTTCTCGTCATTCTCGTCGTCCTTTTCGCCATTTTTGCAAAATGGGTACAAACACCAAAAGGAAAGCTGTACTTCGATCAATTTAAGCTGCAGATTCCTGTTTTTGGAATGCTCAACAAAAAGGTCTCTATTTCACGCTTTTGTCGAACCCTTGGAACCCTTTTAAGTTCTGGCGTTCCAATTATGCAGGCTCTTGAAATTGTTGGAAAAGTTTCAGGCAATGAAGTTGTTGCTGAAACCATTATAAAAGTTAGAGAAAGCATCAGAGAAGGAGAAAGCATTGCAGGTCCCTTGCAAGACTCTGGTTTATTTCCTCCAATGGTTACACAGATGGTTGCTGTAGGAGAAGAAACCGGAAATTTAGATGCAATGCTGTCTAAAATAGCTGACTTTTATGACACCGAAGTTGAATATATGCTTTCTTCCTTGACTTCCATGTTAGAACCTCTTTTAATTTTAGGGATGGGTGGAATTGTAGGATTCATCGTTATTTCAGTTTTCATGCCTCTCTATGGATTAATTGGACATCTGGGCAACCCTAATGGCGGAGGATAAATCCTCTAAAAAAACACTTTCTTTCTGAAATTGGGACACCTATTGGAGGGAGGATGATTTTCTTTTGGAAGATCGGGCAAATTTTATCCTTCAATATATGCCCCTTGTTGAAACTATGGCAAAAAAATTTCTGCGAAAAAGCCATGGCGAACTTTTAGAAGACTTAATTCAGGTTGGGGCAGTAGGCTTAATTAAAGCTGTAGATCACTTTGATCCAGCCCGAGAATCTGAATTTAACCACTATGCCGTCAGCCAAATTTCGGGGGAAATCAGACATTACTTGCGGGATAAACAGAACCTGGTCAGGCCCCCTCGCTGGCTCAATTTCTTGCTTTACAAAATTGGCCAGGAATCAGAAAAACTTACACAAAAATTAGGCAGACTTCCCACCCATAAAGAGATAGCAGAATCACTGAACATTGCAGAAGAAGGAATCACGGAAGCTTTAAAACTCCAAAAAACCATTTCTAATCCTCTGCTGTCAGCTGCTGAAGAAGAAGAGTTTGATTTACTGAGGCATAAGCTGCGGTCCCAAAAACAAATCAGTTTTCAGCTGCCAGTTGAAGACAAAATCACGCTGATTCAGGCCATTGAAAAACTCCTATTAATAGAAAAAAAAGCTATTTTCCTATTCTTTTATTATGATTTAACCCAAATGGAAATTGGAAAGAAACTAGGACTCAGCCAGAAAAATGTCTCTCGAGTCATACTCAAAGGTGTGAAAAAACTAAAAAACACTTTAGAAAAAGAATTGTGGTAGCATGACTTTATAAAATCTTTATCCAGCTTGGTGGAACCGATGTTAAAACTCCTAATACAACAATAACGATTCCCAAAAAAGCGATAAACGTCAAGGTTTTTTTAGAATATGCGTATTCACCTAGAATCTTTTTGTTGGAAGCTAGAACAATTAGAAAAGCCAAAACTACTGGCAGCGCAAAACCATTAAAAGCCTCCACATCCACCATTATTCTAACAAGAGGAATCCCCGGAATCAAAACAATCGCAGCTGAAATAACTAAAAACAAAATATAGATGATATAAAAACTTCTGGCATCTTGGAACTTGTCATTCAAGCTGTGGCTTCCCCCCCAGGTTTCAGTGGCAGCCCACGAAAAAGCCATGGAAACCACAAAAGCAGCTAAAAATGAAGAAGTATAAAGTCCTGCGCAGAAAAAGTAACCAGCATATTTTCCAGCCAATGGAATTAAAGATGCTGCTAATGATTTTGCTGTTGAAGGGACGATATGATGAGGATAAAGAGTTGCAGCCGTTAGAGCAATCACAGCGATCATTAAAACCTGAGTAGCAATGGATCCAATTAAAGTATCAATTTTTGTCTCCTTTATATCTTTTGGACATAATCCTTTGTCAACTGTCGCGCTCTGTTGATAATAAATCATCCAGGGCATAATCACTGCTCCAGCATTAGCTGCAATTAACCACAAATAATTCTGATTCAAAATGGGCTGACTTCCAAAGATCCCCTGGATAACCAGATCATGTAAATTAGGTCTTGCGGCAATAGCAGCAGGAATAAAGACGAATCCAGAAAGGGCAAAAATTAAGGCAATATTTTCTGCCTTTTTATAGGAGCCAGATAAAGCAACAAAAATCAATATTAATAAACTAACCCCTACAGACAAATACTTAGGGGCATTAAAAATATCACCTGCAGCTGCAATGCCAATAAATTCAGTTAATAAAGATGCAAATACAACAAAAGATAAAATCGCAGTGGCAAAGGCTCCCCAAAAATTTCCATAATGTTCTCTAATTAATTCTCCATGTCCCTTGCTTGATACACATCCTAATCTAGCAGTAATGGATTGAACTAGATAAAGAGGATAAATCAAAAGGACCTGCCATAAGATCAATTTATATCCCCAGTCAGCGCCAGAAACGCCGGCAGTAACAATAGAACCTGCATCCATGTCAGCAATCATGACAATAAAGCCAGGACCAAAAATCTTAAAAAAACTTAACAATTTTAAAAAACTTTTTCT
Source organism: bacterium (assembly GCA_021800275.1). Taxonomy (GTDB): domain Bacteria; phylum Vulcanimicrobiota; class JABDET01; order JABDET01; family JABDET01; genus JAKAVV01. The sequence goes on along the minus strand of JAJYZB010000009.1, from coordinate 39,352 downwards.
GCGGTCCATAGTGGAAGGCGTAGATGATTCGGTTCCATTCTTCAACATAATATGAGATTGAATTTTATTATCAATAGTTAAACTCCTTTCTGGTGTTTTCACAGCACTGCTGCTGAATCAAATCAACACCACACAATCAAAATAGAGAAGCAAGAAGGTTTCTCCTCTTCCAAAATGAAAAAAGAGTAAATGATTATCCAGCAGCCTCCTGTTTCTATTCAAACAGCTTTGCAGAATGCAGCCGTGTTTCTCGAGTCAAACTCCATCCAATCCCCTAGATTAGAAGCAGAAATTCTCCTCGCCCACATACTCAACAAAGACAGAATGCATCTTTATCGCTGCCCTGAGGAAAAAATCAACACAGAAGCTCTGCTGCTGTATGAAGAAATACTAAAAAAACGTGCGGATGGAATGCCCACAGCTTATTTGAGAGGGAAAAAAGATTTTTTTTCATTATCTTTCAAGGTTGGCCCTGGAGTTCTTATCCCGAGAGCTGAAACAGAGTTACTGGTTGAAGCAGGGTCTCAAATATTCATGCCTTTTCAGCAACTCTCAATTCTGGATTTAGGAACAGGCAGTGGAGCTATTCTTATCTCTCTCCTAAAACAATACCCTTTATCAAAAGGTATAGGAGTTGATATATCGAAAAATGCTCTGAATTACGCCGTGGAAAACGCTCGAATTCATGCCGTAGAAGAACGGGCAGAATTTCTGGAAGGAAACTTTTTTTCCGCCCTTACCCAAAAAGAAAAATTTGACTTAATTGTCTCTAATCCCCCCTACATTGAGTCTAAGAAAATATCAACTGAATTGCGATTCGAGCCAGGAGAAGCATTTAATGGTGGAGAAGACGGTTTTGAAGCCTATAGAAAAATACTGACTGATCTCTGGTTTTTTTTAAAAAAACCAGGATACTGCATTCTGGAAATAGATCCATTATTAAAAACTATCCTGGAAAAAGAACTGAAAAAATATGAAAAATTTTACGAAAGCCTCTCCATAAAAAAAGATTTCTCAGGACAGGAACGAGCCCTTATCATCGTTAAGTGAAAACGAATATGACAGCCATTAAATCATGAAAAAAGTCCTTTTTGTGTGCACAGGAAACACTTGCAGAAGTCCAATGGCAGAAGCATATTTTAACTATCTAGCAGATAAAAACCACCTCTCTGGATCCTTAAAAGCCATCTCTGCCGGCACCAGAGCATATCCTGGAGACAGAGCATCTGAACAGGCAGTCGAATCATCTCTGCGCTTTGGAATTGATATTTCTACCCATTCCAGTCGTCCGATATCGTATGAATTAGTGCTTGCAAGCGACTGGATCCTAACCATGACTGAAAAGCAGAAAAAGGAGGTTTTAGAACAATTTCCAAAAACAAAAGGAAAATTGTTTACCATCAAGGAATTTGTGAATAAAACAGGGGATATTGAAGATCCAATAGGGACAACTTCAAAGATTTACGAAACAATATACAAAGAAATAATAGATACCGTAGAAATGACGTTCGAAAGGATTAAAACAATTGAAAATAGCGATAGGCAGTGATCACGCAGGATATCAATTAAAAGAAGCAGTAAAACAGTACTTAATCCTATCTCTAAAAATAGAAACAGAGGACTGCGGGTGTTTTTCCCCGGAACCTGTGGATTATCCTGATATCGCGGAAATAGTAGCGTCTCTCATTCTCAAAAACAAAGCTGATAAGGGAATTTTAATTTGCGGCACAGGGATAGGAATGTGCGTTTCAGCGAATAAATTCCCGGGAATACGAGCTGCTTTATGCCATGAACCAGTCAGCGCTTATTTCAGCAGCGCGCATAATGATGCTAATATACTAACCATGGGAGGTAGGATCATTGGCGCAGAAGTAGCTAAAGCGGTGGTAAAAATCTGGTTAGAAACTGATTTTCAAAAAGGACACCACAGCCGCAGACTCGAAAAAATCCACATTCAGGAACAGAAAAATGCCTGTTGAACTGATCACCCACCCTCTGGTGCAGCACAAAATCAGTATTCTCAGAGACAAGAATACGGGTCCGAAAGACTTTAGAGACTTAGTTGAAGAGATCTCCACTCTGATGGCTTATGAAGCGACCCGAAATCTTCCCCTTGAAGACACACTTATTGAAACACCGTTAGGACAGTGCAGCTCCAGGATTATTTCGGGTAAAAAATTGGGACTAGTCCCAATTTTACGGGCTGGACTTGGGATGGTAAATGGTATTCTCAAACTCATACCGGCGGCAAAAGTTGGGCATCTTGGAATCTATCGAGATCACCATACCTTAAAGCCTGTCGAATATTACGCTAAACTCCCAGAAGACTTACAGGAACGACATCTTTTTGTTCTGGATCCTATGCTTGCAACTGCAGGATCCTCTACTGCAGCCATAGACTATATAAAAAAAAGAGGTGGAAAAGGTATTACCTTGATCTGTTTAATCGCTTCTCAAAATGGAATTGATGCAGTAACAAAAAGCCATCCTGATATTCCTATATTTGTAGGAGCCATTGATAAAACTCTGAATCAAAAGGGATATATTGTTCCAGGCCTTGGGGATGCTGGAGACAGGCTTTTTGGTACACGGTAGAGTCAAACCTGCAGGGATGATGGAGCACTTGTAAGAATAAAATAAATGGGGAGAGTCTGGAACATTGAAAAAAACGACCAAAGAAACTCCTATCGGCGTTCTCAGCCCTATCACAAAGGGTGAACCAGTTCTTAATCTAGAAGTTCTTCTCCAGGAAGAACGACGTAAAATTGGAGAAGAACTTCATTCACGAGCAGCTCAAACCCTCTCGCACGCCCTTTTTCTTTTAAACCTTTATGAACAAGAAAAAAAGCAAGAAGATCTAGAAGGGGCTCGTCAGGCTATAAAAATTGCGGTCACTGAAATCAGACATGCCATCCATGAACTGAGAAATGAAGAACCCTGGCCCTTGATTCCAGTGATTCGCGATTCCATCAATGATTTCAAAGAGCTGTCCCAAATTCCAGTTCGATTTCTGACTGAAGGAGAAGACTCACTAATCCCTCAAGAAGTTAGAAATTTTGTTCAAATTTTCATTCAAGAAGGACTGCACAATATTCTAAAACATGCCAGGGCTTCTTTTTGTGAAGTTTCTTTAAAAATTCAAAGATACGCGGTATCTGTTTCAATAAAAGATAATGGGATTGGTATGAATCCAGCAGAAAAAACTAAAAACGCTCCTCATTTTGGCCTTAAATTCATAAAAGAGAGAGCTGAGCAAATGGGGGGAGAACTTATATTAGAATCCGAAATCGGAAAAGGAACCACACTCAAGGTCATGGTTCCGTGCCAGCCATGAAAAGCCCAATTCGAATCTTTATTGTGGATGATCAGCTTTTCTTCATCGAGGGTTTAAAAAGAGTCATAGAAAAAGAGCAGGATATGGAGGTTGTTGGACATGCTTTAAATGGAAATGAAGCCATCCGAAAAATTGGAGAGCACCTCCCGGATGTCGTGCTGATGGATATCACACTGCCCGCTCTAGATGGAATTAAAGCAACTCGACTGATTCGCAAACAAAATCCAGGAGTTCAAGTTATTATGCTCACCATTGCCGACGATCCCAATGCCGTCATCCCTGCAATTAAAGCTGGAGCTATGGGATACCTCCTGAAAGACGAATCCCCCCAGCAGCTCCTGCGCGCCATTCGATCCATTTCTCAAGGAGAAGCTCTGCTTTCCAGTCGGATTGCCAGCATTCTTCTGAGAGAATTTCGAGAATTTTACGAGAAAGATGAAATTCCTCAGGGTCTGGAAGAAAAAGTCTATGATCATCTAACTCCTCGAGAAATAGAAGTCTTAAACTGGATTGCCGATGGTTTATCCAACAAAGAAATTGCCCAGAAACTCGCCATTGCCGAAAGAACAATAAAAAATCATATCAGCAATATTTTTCAAAAGCTTCACGTCAATGACAGAACACATGCTGTTGTTGTCGCCCTGCAGCAAAAACTGATCAGCAGCCCAAAAGGGAAAGAGATAGTAACAAAAAGTTTACAATCTTAACTTATTGTTTATTGTTCTTTTTCCCCCTTTATGGTAGAATATAGTCAAGAGGAGCTATGAATATCCAAACTAATTTTTCCGTTAGATCGCCTCAAAGCCTCAGAGCAGGGAATGGCGGTTTTCCGTCTCAATCTCAGCCCCAAAATACCCAGGCTACATCCAATCCTATCAGTTCCTTTGGACAAGACCAATTTACCCCTAGTCATGGCGTTTTTACCCATGATGAAGCAGATGATTTCATGAAAGGAATCATGCTAGGGGTCAAATTCAGACAATCAGGGCAGTTTTAGAGCAATTTCTGCTGCAATATCTAGATTTTCAATCTGTTTGACCGTGAAACATTAACGCCACTTTGCCACCCTGATTCTCCAAACTTTCACGTTTGACTGGCATTACCAGTGTCACCAGCAGAGCTTTTTGGCTGTGCAGTCTATTTTCAGCCTGCTGGAAGATGCGCGAGCGCATCCCATCCATGACCTCTCCTGTAATTTCAAGACCTCTGTGGGCAGGCAGACAGTGCAGCACAATACAGTCTGGCTTAGCCTTTTTAAAGAGTTTTTCATTAATCTGGAAAGGTTTAAAAACTTTCAACCGTTTTGCTTTTTCTTTGTCCTGCCCCATACTAACCCAGACATCAGTATAAAGAACATCTGCCTGGCTAGCCGCCTTTCCTGGATCAGTTGTTATTTCAACAAAGGCTCCATGTCTTTCAGCTTCTTTATGCGACAATTTTGCGATTTCTGAATCTGGAGCATATCCCTTAGGAGCAGCCACTGAAACACTCATCCCAAGTTTTGCGCAGCCAAGCATTAAGGAATGAGCAACATTGTTTCCATCCCCAATATAAGCTATTTTTAAACCTTTAAAATCACCTTTTTCTTCCTGAATGGTCAATAAATCAGCCAGAATTTGACAGGGATGTTCTAAATCGCTCAATCCATTAATAACAGGTACTGAAGCAGATTCCGCCAGTTTAACAACGGTCTCATGTTTAAAAGTTCGAGCCATAATGCAGTCCACATATCCTGACAAAACCCTTGCCGTGTCTTCAATGGTTTCTCCTCTTCCCAGCTGCAAATCAGAAGCAGAAAGATAAAGGGCATGCCCTCCTAATTGATACATTCCTGTTTCAAAGCTCACCCTTGTTCTGGTTGATGGCTTCTCAAAAATCATGGCAAGAGTTTTACCTTCAAGCCGCCGATGAGACTCGTGATTCTTCAACTTATCTTTAAGTTCTTTAGAAAGTCTCAAAAGCTCACGCAGTCCAACTTCCGAAACGTCATTCATGGAAATAAAATTTCTTAAATACATACAAGGCCTCCTTAGAGTTTTAAGCTCTCCCCCAGGATCTTAGTTAATCCAGCTGCTCCTGGCTGAAATATTTAATCTAATTATGCGAATACACCATTATTTGAAGGAATCCTTTATGCAAAATAGAAAAAAATAACAGAATTTTTTCTCGCCTCAGGAGAGAGGGGGAAAATGTAAAAAACAGCAGGGGGAGGGAAATTGACAGGACTGACAAGATTTATCGGGAGGAAAGAGCATTTCGGATCTATTATTTACGATCGAGAAAGGGCAGATTATATCCCCTTTGACCACGATGCCGCAGAAATTTTCGAATTAACAGAAACAAAAACTCTGTCTCAAATTTATAAAATAATGGAGGGCAGAATCCAGCAGAGAAATTTTGAAACCTTTGTGCAATTATGCCAGAGCATTGAAATTTTAGATTCGAAAGGAAAATTTACAGGTACTTTTATAGGAAGAGACCTCTCAAAAGAGGAGCACTTATCAGCCCCTTTAAAAGTTTACTTCTCCACAACAAAATCGTGCAATTTCTCCTGCCGCCACTGCTTTTCTTCTTCTGGAAACTCTTATCCCGACGAATTAAAAACATCTGAAGTCAAAAAATTAATAGATGAAATGGCTACTATCGGATGCTTCGAATTATCGCTCGGAGGAGGTGAACCTCTTCTAAGGGATGACCTCCATGAAATTATCGCTCACGCTAATCTGCGTGGTATATCTGTGCGAATTTCAACCAATGCGGCAGCAGCCACAAAAGAGATTGTGAAAAAACTAAAAGGACTGAAAATTAGAGCCCTAAAAATTAGCATGGAAGGGGGAAGCGAAAAAATTTATGATTATATTCGTGGAAAATCAGGATCTTTTCGAAAAACTTTACGAGGGATTAAAAATTTAAAAGAATTAAGCATCCCTATCTCCCTTCAGATGGTTTTCATGAAACCCAACATTTCTGAGCTTCCTTCCTTAATCAGAATTGCTGAAAAACTAAAAGTAGAAAAAATCCTGTTAGAAACGATCATGCCAGTTGGCAGAGCAACTCAAAATCCTCAGATGCTTTTAACTTTTGAAGAAGCTAATCGTTTATGGGAAGCCGCCTTAAAAATTCAAAAAAACACACATATAAAGATTGAAATTCCCCATTATGTCCCTTTCCGAGCAGGCCAAAACCTGATGTTTGAAGGGTTTGGGTGCAAATGCGGAACTTTAATCTGTCACATCGATCCAAGGGGAACTGTTTCCCCTACTGGATTTTTAAAGGATCTTTTCCCTGCAGGAACGATCCGAGAAAAATCTTTAAAACAAATATGGGATCAATCTCAAGAACTAGACAAATTCAGAATGCTGGAAGGAAACCAGACCTGTTCTGCCTGCAACTATTTTTCGAGCTGCAGAGGCGGCTGTAGAGCCAGGGCTCTGTTTACAGAAAAAAACCTGAATCAACCTGATGGGAACTGCGCGATCGCTCATCAAGCTAAAGTTTCATAAATCTCAATGGTAAATCTAAATCAGCTTCTTATTCTTATGATTGAGCGAAAAGGCTTAATTCTGCATCTCGTTGGAGGAAGCCCTCCTCTGTATAAATCTACCGAAAATCAGCTTCTACCTTTAACTAATGAAATCTTATCTGCTGCCGATGTTAAAGCAACTTTAGAGAATGTGCTCACCCCTTCTCAAAAAGAAATTCTGGAAAAACAGAGGGAATTCAATACCGCATACAGTGTTGAAGGAGTTAGTCGGTTTCGTGCCAATATTTTTTACCAAAGGGGCACCCTAGCTGCTGTTTTTCGGTTAACCCCCCCTACTCCGCAGTCATTAGAAGATCTTGGACTTCCAAACCTGTTAAGAGAAATTGCGACGAAACCCCAGGGATTAATTTTAATTGCTGGTCCTAAAGGAAGCGGAAAATCGCAAACACTCGCGGCCCTGCTGGATTATCTGTTAGAAAATCGCTCAAGCCAAATTGTGAGCCTTGAAAATCCAATTGAATTCCTGCTTCGAAACAAAAAAGGCGTCATTTATCAAAGAGAAATCGGGACCGATGCGCCAACTTTCAAACAGGCTCTTCAGACAGCAATGCGCCAAAACCCTGATGTGCTGGCAGTAACAGAATTTGCAGATTTTGAAACAATGATGGGAGTTTTAGCGGCGGCATCTTCTGGAATCCTTGTCATTGGCACGACAACAGCAAATGGGGTCATCATGGCTTTAGAACAAATGATAGAGCTGGCGCCTCCTCATTATCAACAAATTATTAGAAACCAGATCTCGGCAGGACTCGAAATCGCAGTCAGCCAACTTTTGCTAAATAAAAAAGGGGGAGGGGCTGTTCTAGGATTAGAAATTTTAATAGGAACTACCAATGTTAGAAATGCTATTAGAGAAGGGAAGATACCTCAATTGATCACTTTAATGAATAACAACAGGGAACAAGGAATGATCACTCAGGAATTATACGTTCGCAATCTTTCAAAAAAGAACTTGATTAATGTGGAAGATGCTCAAGCAAAAGTAGCTCGACCCGAAGAGTTAAAACGAATGTCGGCTCTGCCAATCTAATGCTGGAACAAAAATTTATCAGGCAGCAGCCTGAAAAAGTAAGAGAAGGGTTGCTAAAAAGGAGTGGAACTTCGGTTTCACTATTAGATGATTTCCTATCCCTGGATGAAAACTGGCGGCGGCTTATTGCTCAATCCGATGAGCTTAAAAAAGAAAGAAACGAAGCCTCTGACCAGATCGGAAAATTAAAAAAATCCGGAGAAAACACAAACGAAAAGCAAGAAGAAGTAAAAAAAATTAATCTTAAAATCAAAGAAATAGAAAACGAATTAAAAGAAAATGAAAACAAACTAAACCATTTGCTTTTCTACTTTCCTAATCTTCCCCATGAAACCGTTCCTTTCGGAAAAGACGCTTCAGAAAATCAGGTGATCAGAACCTGGGGAGAGAAAAGGAAATTTCTATTTCCTGTGAAACCCCATTGGGAAATCGGAGAATCTCTGGGCATCATTGATCAGAAGAGGGCTTCAAAACTCTCAGGGTCACTCTTTTCTCTTTATGTAGGAGCAGGAGCAAAACTCCAAAGAGCTCTGATCCAATTCATGTTGGATTTCCACGTTGATAAACACGGTTATCGAGAAATTTATCCCCCTTACCTGGTAAAACGAGAGACTATGATTGGAACAGGTCAGCTTCCAAAATTCGAAGAAGATATGTACTGCTGTGAAAAGGATGACCTGTTCTTAATTCCTACAGCAGAGGTACCAGTAACAAACCTTCATCGTGACGAAATTTTAAACTTTGACGAACTTCCTAAATATTATGCCTCTTACACCGCCTGTTTTCGCAGGGAGGCTGGAGCAGCAGGAGTCGAAACCAGAGGGCTTAAAAGACTGCACCAATTCGATAAAGTAGAACTAGTGAAACTGACCACTCCTGAAACCTCCTATCAGGAACACGAAAAACTGTTACATGATGCTGAAGAAATACTCCAAGTCCTCCAAATCCCTTATCGTGTGATTTTGCTCTGCGCGGGAGACATGGGATTCTCTGCTGCAAAATGCTATGATCTGGAAGCCTGGTCCCCTTCTGAAGAAAAGTGGCTTGAGGTCTCTTCAGTATCTAATTTCGAAGCTTTCCAGGCAAGAAGGGCCAATATCAGATTTCGCCGAGGACCTCAAGAAAAACCCGAATTTGTTCACACCTTAAATGGCTCAGGATTAGCTCTGCCAAGAGTGGTCATTGCGATTCTTGAAAACTATCAGGAAAAAGATGGGACCATCGTTATCCCAGAAGTATTGAGATCCTATATGGGTGGAATAACAAAAATCTAAGAACAAATAGAAGTTTATTCAACCATTAAAAATTATTAAAAATTTGTTTACAAATTAGAAATATAAATTTAACAATTTTATGGTATAATAATTCTATGCAAATGGCAGGACTTGCTCTAGGAATTACTCACTTTCTTGGTGGAAAAAACCAATCAGGAGTGGCTCAAACAGTTTTTCAAAACATGACAGAAAATCAGCAAACTCAGCAGCAGATATTTAATCGAATGAACCAGGAAATGCTTACCATGCAGCGGCAGATGGAAATGCAGAAAGAAGAAGAGCAGCAGCTTTTAAACACGTCAGGCCTTCCCGCAGTGCCAACTGAGGCGGCAGACTCAGCCGCGCAAAAAGCAAACACTTTCTACAGTGTTCACAGCACAATCTGGTCAAATGAATTTGGAAAACTCTCCCAGGAAAAAACCGAGCTTTTTTCTTCCCAACATTATGAATTTGCTCAAAGCGGGAATCCTCTCCAGGATTCACAAGGAAATCCAAAACTTTTCAATGGGGCAGAAACACCTGCTCAAACCACTGCAAGACAAAATTGGGAAGCAAAACAAACGACACTTTTCCAACAAAACACAGCAGAACAAAAACAAGCCTACATTAAAAATTTTACAGATTCTTATCAGACACAAATACAAAACAACATCAATCAGTTAACAGATCCTCAGGTGCAGGCTCAGCTTCAGGCATCAGTGGCAAAAGCCGAAACAGGTCTCAATGATTTCGAACAAAACCTGCAAATGAATATTTTAAAAGTTGGGCTTCCCACTTCAGAATTAAAAGAAAAAGCAGATGAACTTTTTAAACGATTTAAAGACGAAGAAAGTGATTTTACCAATCAATTAAGCCAATCTCCAGAAGGACAAAAAATCCAAGAATATACAAGCAGCATGCAGCAATTTCTACTCGAAAAAAAAACAGAGTTAGCATCAAATTCAGATGCCCCTATTGGAAATTCTCCCTCGCTGCTGAGTACCCTGGTCCCCGGTTCCTATAACCCTCAACTGGAAGGACCGATCCAGGAAGCAGTTATAAATGCCAGTCAGCAGTTTAAAACCTCTTTCCGCATAAAAACCTGACCCATCCTCCTTTTCGAGCATCGTTCTTCTCTCTTCAAGAATAAAAAAAGTAGTGGTTTTAAAACCACTACTCCTATTAACCTTCTTTATCAACGGGATTACGGATTATTTCCTGATTTCACCATTTCAGCGGTGGTAAAAGCTGCATCCTCCATATCTAATCCGAGAGAAACTGCCTCAGAACTATTTTGAAGTGTTTTGTTAGATATAACTCCTAAGCCAGAATAGAACATAAAATCAACATTGGCCTGGATTTTAGTAACTTTCTGAGAAACTTTTTTTAAGGCTCGCGGCAGAACTTTCACTCTAATGATTTTTGCCATTTTGGGATGTCTCTGCCTAAAAGCCTGAAGTTCGGCAGTGACTTCCCTGTAACTCACAGGTCCCCTTGTTTTAACATAATAAGCAAGACTCTGTAAAGCTGATACTTTATTCATTATATTTAACTCATCCTGGAGCTCTGCGGCGGGCAGAACCACATCTTTTTTAAAAACAATCCCTTGATTTGCCAATCTTCTAACACTTGCCGCCAATTCTTTCACTGTAGGAGAATTAGCTGAGGCTGAAGAGGTCATGAAAATAAAAATCATGGCTGCAATAAGTGAAATACAATAAACTTTTTTCATTATAAACACCTCCGCAATGAACCTACTATTTTTATCCCTCTTTTGTAAAAATAGTAAAGGAGCAAATGCTGCCAATCTGCTGCTAAATTGTTAATGTTTTGTGAACATTTTAACCCAATCTCTAAGTCTGACAAAGGAATCCTAGGTACTTTATAGAAACCCGAAAAACAAATGTGGGACATTATTGTTGTTGGTGGCGGACCAACTGGTTCATGGACAGCCAGAGGATTTGCGAAAGCCGGCATGAAAACAGCGCTGCTGGAAGAACATTCCGAGATTGGAATCCCAGTTCACTGCACAGGGGTAGTAGGCCAATCAATGCTTGATCAATTTCCACAAACCAAATCTTGTGTTTGGAAGCAGGTCAATGAGTTTAAGATCTTCTCCCCTGAAGGAGAATCTATTATTCTTCCCCATATCACAGCTTTTATTCTAAACAGACAAAAACTGGATTTAACCCTTGCTCATGAAGCTGAAAAAGAAGGGGTTCATTTTTTCTTGAATCACAAAGTTTCTTCTATATCTCAAGAACCATCACAAGTCACAGTGCAAGCAGTGACTCCCGGGCAGCAGACAACGGTACATCAAGCAAAAATAGTTGTTTTAGCCACTGGTTCTACCTCCAATCTTGCTCGTCAAAGTCACTTGGGAGAACCCCCGCAGTATATTAGAGGTGTACAGGTAGAAGTAGAAATCAATAACATTCCAACGATTGAGCTATTTCTAGGCTCAAAAATTGCCCCTGGCTCATTCGCCTGGGCAGTTCCCACTCATGAAAAAATAGCCAAAACAGGGTTAATCACTTTGCAGAATGCCAGTCTTTATTTAGAAAAACTATTCAATTCCCCTTTTTTAAAAGAAAGACTGATTCGAGTTTTAGGAAAACCAAGAGCAAGCAGAATACCCCTAGGTCCTTCTAATTCCACTGTTGAAAATCGCCTCATGGCAGTTGGAGATGTGGCTGGACAGGTAAAAACAACAACAGGGGGAGGGATTTATTATGGACTAATTGGAGCTGAGGCAGCTGTTTCTATGGGTTTAAAATCCTATAAAAATGGAGATTTTTCCCCGCCTTTACTTAAACAATATCATTTTATGTGGCAGAAACAACTAGGATTTGAATTAAAAGCAGGACTTTATTTTCGCAAAATTTTCGAAAAAATTCAGGATGCTGATTTGAACTACTTAACTCAATTGCTGAAGAAAAAAGAACTTCAAGATGTGCTTTATCAGCATGCTAATTTTGACCGCCACCGAGATTTGATTTTTGCTCTTTCAAAAGTTCCAGATATCAGAGCGGTCATGATTCAGCTTGTGCGCAGAAACCTCTTTTCTAGCAGGACTTCTTTTTCTCTGTGTTGAACCAGAACGCGCAGCGAAAATGAAAACCAAAATGCACAGAATTTATCTAGACTATGCAGCAACGACTCCTGTTCTGCCAGAAGTGGCTGCAGAGGTTCAAAAAGTCATGCTTGCCGAGTTTGGCAATCCTTCCAGCCTGCATCAAGATGGACAAAAAGCAAGGGAATACCGTGAAACAACGAGAGAGCAAGTGTCTCAGGCGATTAAGGCAAAACCAGATGAGATCTTTTTCACTTCTGGTGGAACAGAATCAGATCATCTAGCTGTCCTTGGAATTGCGCATGCCCTAAAAAACAAAGGAAACCACATTATTACAAGCTCTATTGAGCACAGCGCAGTGCTTGGAGCCTGCCAAATTCTAGAAGAGGAAGGATTTCAAATAACCCGCCTGCCTGCTTCTTCCAATGGACTGGTTGAACCAGAATCTCTTAAAAAAGCTATTAAAAAAGAAAGTGTTCTGGTTACCATCATGATGGCTAACAATGAAATTGGAACTATCCAGCCCATTGAGGAATTAGTAAAAATAGCTAAACTTCACAACCTTTATTTCCACACAGACGCTGTACAAGCGTTCCCATACCTAACCATTGATGTGCAGAATCTTGCCGTGGATGCCCTGACCATTTCTGCCCATAAAATTTATGCCCCAAAAGGAGTGGGCGCCCTTTATTTAAAAAGAGGAACTCCTTTTAAGCCTCTCTCATTGGGAGGAGAACAGGAAAGAAAAGTACGCCCAGGCACAGAAAATATGCCTGGGATTGCTGGCTTTGGAAAAGCTGCTGCAATTCTCATGCGAGATCGAGATAAAGACTCAAAAAAAATTCTTACTCTGCGCAGTAAACTTGAAAATTCACTGATGGAAAAAATCAGCCACGTTCTTCTCAATGGAGATCCAGAAAAAAGACTTCCTGGTTTCCTAAACTTAACCTTTAAGCACGTGGATGGAGAAGCTCTTTTAATCAATTTAGACCTATCAAAAATTTCATGTTCTGCCGGTTCTGCCTGCGCCGCAGGGGCAGCCGACCCATCTCGCGTTCTGATCGCAATTGGCCGGACACCAGATGAAGCAAAAAGTTCTATCCGCTTCTCCCTTGGAAAATTTACCAGTTCTGAAGACATTGAGGCAGTTTTAAAGATCTTGCCTCAATCCGTTCAAAAACTACGAGCTGCCTCTTCACTTAGTTATACAGCATAATTTTAAAATAATTTAAAGGAGGAAATCCATTGCCTAAAAAAACAATAGAATGTCCAACCTGTGGAGCAGTTCTTCCTATCAAAGGGGAAATGATCTCCTGTCCTGAATGCGGAATGCCGATTGAATCAGAAGAGGAATACAATTATGAAAGCGAAAACGACTTAGAAGAACTAGAAGAGGAGTAAAAGTAAAACCATGCTTATCTGGATTATTATTGGAATCTTATTTATCTCAGCAGTCCTTGTTCTAACTTACTACTCTATCCAAACCTTGATTTCAATCCAAAATTTTCTAAAAACTTCATCTGATATTTTACAAAACCGCGATAAACAGATAGAACAGGTTCTCAATAGGGCAATTGTAACAACCGAAAAAATTAATGAAGCTGCAGATACGATTTTATTTCTTAAAAATCTAATTCCAACTCTTCTCAAAGGTTCGCCCATTGAACTCCTCAGTTTTCTTTTCAAAAAGAAAAAAGGGGAAGGTTAACCAAAGTAGAACTAAAACAAAGAGTATTCAAGGAGGAGGAACGCTATGGATGACAATAAAGGAATGAGCTTTCTGGTTGGTTTTCTTGCAGGAGCTATTGTAGGCGCAGCCATTGCTGTCTTGCTGACACCAACAACAGGAGAAGAAAACAGGCGCATCATTAAAGAGAAAGCCTATGAACCAGCAAAAGCAAAAATAGCGGATTTTACCAGCAGCGCAAAAACAAAAGCTCAAGATTTAGCCGACGGAATAAAAGATAAAGCTTACGAAGTAGCAAAAGATTTAAAGGACAGAGCAGGGGACCTGAGCGACAAAATCAAAAAAGCGGTTGTCGAAAAGAAAGAAGGCATATTTCAAAGCTTTTCTAAAATCGACGAAAATAACGCTTGAAAGAGGCTTATGATGGATGCTAAAGAAACTGGAGTTGAAGTTAAAATTGCGAATCGCCAGCTTTCACCTAACATCTGGCTGGCTGAATTGACAGGTGAAATAGATGTTTACACCTCTCCTAAAGTAAAAGAAGGCATCACTGAACTTATCGAAAAAGGAGTTTATAATTTAATCATTAGTTTAGAAGGAGTTCGCTATATTGACAGCACGGGTCTAGGGGTTCTCATTGGAGCGCTTAAAAAGGTCAGAGAACACAATGGAACCATCGGCATTATTTGCAATAACCCTCAAATAAAGAAAATTTTCAGCATTACAGGACTTGTTAAAATCTTTGGAATTTACAAAGATGAACAAGAAGCTTTAAAAAGTTTAGCGTGAGCCCTGAAGCAGAACAAGGGCGCCTTTTTTTAAAAATTCCTGGAAAACCTGAATACGTTAGTCTTGTTCGTCTAACCATATCCGGTTTAACCAGCAGAGTTGACGATCTCTCTTATGAAGATGTGGAGGATCTGAAGTTAGCTGCTGCTGAAGCATGCTCTAGAGCGATCCTTCGCGGCAGAGGAGAAGAAATCAGCATTGAGTGTTTGATATCAGCCCATTCTGTTACTGTAATGGTTCAAGATCAAGGAACAGAAGAGCAGGATGAAGAGGATATGGGAATCTTCTTAATCCGATCCCTTATGGATGAAGTGATCGTCGAGAAGCTGCCAAAAACAGGCTCAATATTAGCAATGACAAAAAAAAGGAATCATGAGCATAGAAACCAAAGAAGCTGAAAGACTAGAAGCAAAAAGACTCTTCGAAGAATACGCCGCCAGCCAAAATCCAGATATCAAAGAAAAGATTGTCACCCATTATATGAATTTAGTTAGATTTTTGGCTTCTAAATTTGCTTACCGCGGAGAACCTCTAGAAGACCTGATTCAGGTTGGATGTCTGGCTCTAGTAAAAGCTATTGACAGGTATGATTTATCTAAAGGAATCGAATTCACAACGTATGTTACACCTACTATTGTCGGAGAAATTAAAAGACATTTTCGAGACAAAGGATGGGCTTTTAAAGTTCCGCGAAAACTACAGGAACTAAATTCAGCCGTCAATAAAACAATGGAAGACCTTTCTGTCCATCTCGGACGAATCCCAACAATCACTGAAATTGCGTCTAAACTTCACGTGTCAGATGAAGAGGTGCTTGAAGCTCAAGAATTGGGTCAGGCATACACTCCATTAAGTCTGGATGTGGAGATAACTTCTGAGCATTCGAAAACTCCAGTTAATCTTTTGGATTATTTAGGAAAAGAAGACCTTTCACTGGAAAATGTGGATGACAGATTAAGCCTGCAGAAATCCTTTGAAAAACTTGACCCAAAAGAACAGGTTGTCTTATATCTCAGATTCTCTGAAAATCTCTCTCAAAACGAAATTGCCCGCCACCTGCAAACCCAACAAATGAATGTATCGCGGCTGCAAGCTAAGGCACTGGAAAAACTGAGAAAATTCTTAACCGAGGAGAAACCTGAAGGATGAAAAAAACTTATGGAAGAAATTAAAAATGACATCGAAAGTGGAATGATGATCTCGGAGATTCTTAAATATCTCCCCCACCGCCATCCTTTTCTTCTCATTGATCGAATCATAAAAATCGATAAAACAAACTCTGCTGCAGGCTATAAAAACATTTCAAATAATGAACCTTATTTGAAAAGAAATTCAGCGCAAAAATTAATTTTCCCTGAAACCCTTATTATTGAAAGCATGTCACAAATTGGAGCTGTCGCAATTTTAAGTCGGCCTATTTACAAAGGGAAAATTATGCTTTTTGCGGGAATAGACGAATTTAAAATTTATCGGCAGGTATTCCCTGGAGATTCCCTGGTCACTCAGGTGCAGCAAGTCTATTTAAAAAACAACTTAGGAAAAATGAAAGCCGTATCAAAAGTTCAAGAAGAGCTTGCTGCTGAAGGATTTCTCTCTTTTGCTATCGCAGATTCTGTTTAAAAATGAAAAACAACTTGCCGCGAAAAATCACAGCCATTTCTGCAGTAAGAACACCCACAGGGAAGTTTGGAGGCACTTTAAAGGAAATTCCTGTTTATCACCTGGGCGCTTCAGTTATTAGAGCAGCTTGTAAAAAAGGAGGTGTTTCTCCTAATGAGATTGACGAGTGCGTCCTGGGCTGCTGCCGCCAGGCAGGAAACGGAACAAATCCTGCGCGCACAGCAGCCCTGTCAGCCGGTTTATCCAAAGAAACTCCAGCAGCAACAATTACGATGGCGTGCGCATCGGGAATGAGGGCTGTTATTCTAGGAATCCAAACCATCCTCTCAGGAGACTCAGAAATAACCGCAGTAGGTGGAATGGAGAGTATGAGCACTATCCCTTATCTCCTCCTGGATGCTCGATGGAAAGGCTTCAATCATGGCAGTAAAATGTTAGTAGATGGCTGGTATGACAGCAGAGATCCATTCATCGCCAATAAGGGAACAGCAGAAACGACAGAAACTTTGATCGCAAAATATGGAATCACACGCGCAAAACAAGACCAGTTCGCCCTGCAGAGCCATCAAAAAGCCTCACAAGCGAGAAAAAAGAATCTTTTTAAAACTGAAATTGTACCCATAGAACTAGAAACAAGCGAAAGACTCAAACATTTTTTTACTGAAGATGAAACGATCAGAGAAGACAGCACCCTGGAAAAACTTTCAAAACTAAAACCTGTGTTCGGTGAAAATGGAACTTTAACAGCCGGAAACTCCTCTCCTTTATCAGATGGAGCCGCTGCTCTTATTTTAACCACTAAAGAAAAAGGACGCAGCCTTGGAGCAAGGCCTCTATTCAGCATTTGTTCTTATGCCATCGGGGCAGTTAATAATGAATTGATGGGGGAAGGTCCCGCCCGAGTCCTTCCCATGGCTCTGAAAAAAGCGGGAATGAGCCTGAAAAATATTGATTTCCTAGAAATCAACGAAGCCTTTTCAGGAATGGTTCTGGCAAACCAAAAAATTCTAGAAACTGAAAAAGGATGGAACCCTGAAAAACTAAATGTGAAAGGCGGCGCCATTGCTTTAGGTCATCCAGTTGGATGCAGCGGAGCAAGAATTTTAGTTACACTTTATCACATTCTTAAGGATTTTGATGGAGAAATTGGAGCTGCAGCCATTGGAGGAGCAGGAGGGGTTGCAGCCGCTATGGTAATTCAAAGACATGAATGAAAACCCTGAAATAAAAGATCTACTTTTGAGCAGCGAATCTGCTGCCAGAGCTCTTGGACACTCTTATCTAGGGGTAGAACACATCATTTTAACAGGACTGGAAAAAGGAACTTTCAGCCCATTTCTTTCTACCGCGAATATCTCTGTCCAGGCTTTAGAACAAGCCATTAAAGACTTACTGCCAAAAGAAAAAAATTCTTCGATCTCGGCGAAACTTCCTTATACTCCACGTCTTAAAAAAGTAATGGAAAGAGCTCTAGAAAAAGCTTATCATAAATCAGATCACTCCTTTATTCCTCAGGATCTTTTTACCGCAATACTCGAAGAGAAAAGCGGAATTGTGGCGCTGGCATTAACAGAACTGAAAGTTTCACCGGAATTACTTCTCCAGGGCTCTGTGGTTTCAGACAGTTCTCCTGTCAAAGAAGAAAAGAAAAAAACCGTGAAAACTCCAACTTTAGACAAACTTGGAAGAAATTTAACCCAACTTGCAGAAGAGCAAAAACTAGAACCTGTCATTGGCAGGAATGAAGAACTGAGACGAGTCATCCAAATTCTGACAAGAAAAACTAAAAATGTTCCTCTTTTAATTGGAGAACCAGGTGTTGGAAAAACTGCTGTTGTCATGGCTCTTGCGGAACGAATCTATCATAGAGCAGTTCCTGGCACGCTGCTTGACAAAAAACTGATTGAGCTGCCCATAAGCTCTATTCTTGCCGGAACAGCTCACAGGGGAGAACTGGAAGAAAAAGTGCAGAAAATCTTATTAGAAGCTGCTCATAATCCTGATGTTATTTTATTCATGGATGAAATCCATCAGTTGATCGGCGCTGGAAGCTCAGGGGGAGGATTGGACATTGGAAATATGCTCAAACCTGCTCTTGCGGATGGATCCATTAAATTAATTGGAGCCACGACAACATCAGAATATCAAAAATATCTGTTAAAAGATCCCGCGTTTGAAAGAAGAGTGCAGCCCATTCTGGTCTCAGAGCCTTCTTATGAAGAAACTTTGCAGATTCTGCATGGATTAAAGCCCCGATACGAAAAATTTCACGGTGTCAACTTTGAATCAGAAGTCATTGAACAAGCGATCAGGCTTTCAATTCGATATCTCCCTGACCGACATCTCCCGGATAAAGCTCTGGATTTACTGGATGAAGCAGCTTCAAAAGTTAAAATGAAAACTCTGGCAGGTTTGTCTCCTACTGTCACAAAAGAAGATATCGCTGAAACAGTTTCAGCCTGGACAGGGATCCCTGTCCACAAACTCTCTGAAGACGAAAAAGAAAAACTGCTCCAACTGGAAGAAAAGCTTAAAATGAAAATTGTAGGGCAAGACGAAACAATCTCTAAAATTTCCGAAGTCATTCGCATTTCTAGAGCAGGACTCGGAAATCCAGGAAAACCTGTAGGGGTTTTCCTTTTTTTAGGGCCAACAGGAGTCGGCAAAACAGAAATGGCTAAAACCCTGGCAGAATTTTTATACGGGTCAGTCAATCTGATGATTCGCCTGGATATGTCGGAATACAAAGAAAAACATTCCATCTCAAAATTAATTGGAGCTCCTCCAGGCTATGTTGGATACGAAGAAGAAGGAACCCTTACAAAAGCTGTAAGGGCAAAACCATACTCCCTCATTTTGATGGACGAAGTTGAAAAAGCCCACCCTGAAGTTTTAGATCTTTTTCTTCAAATTTTTGATGACGGAAGATTAACAGATTCAAAAGGCAGAACTGTCCATTTCAATAACGCCTTAATGATTATGACCAGCAATTTAGGAGCAGAACAAATCATGGAAGGAATTGCTAAAAAAGCCGATAGAGAAGAAATTCGATCTCATATCCTTGAAATCGTAAAATCATCGTTCAGACCGGAATTTATCAACCGAATTGATGAAATCTTAATTTTTAACCCGTTAACTGAAAAAAACTTGGAACAAATTGTCTTTCTACAAATTCAAGATCTGAAAAATCGACTTCAAGAACAAAAATTAAACCTGGACATAACTCCTGCCCTCACTAAACACTTAATCCAAAATGGATTTGATCCTGTATTTGGAGCCAGACCCCTGAAAAGGGCGATTCAGCAGATTCTGGCAAAGCGAATTGCCCAGGCTTTGCTAGAAGGAAAATTTTCAGAAGGGGAAACAATTCAGGCGGATTTTCAGGATGAACGTGTAATATTACAACAAGGGGAATCATCATGAAAGCGACCATTGAAATAATTGGCGGTGTCCTGGATGGAAATGAAACCATCATTTCTAAAAGTTCGTTTATTGGAAGAGACAAAACTTGCGATGTTTTTATCCCTGCTGATACGTATTTGTCTAAAAAACACGCTCTGCTCCGACTGGGAAATGAGGGATATGTCCTGGAAGATTTAGACTCAACCAATGGCACTTATATTAATGGTGAACCCGTTCATAAGCCCGTTCTATTGATGAATGGACAACTGTTCAAAGTAGGCCAAACCCTTTTAAAGATCAATTATGGTTGAAAAATTTAAAAAACGAGGATGACATGGGCTTAAAACTAAAAATACTGATTCTTTCTGCGGGAATACTGCTCCTCGCAGGAGGTTTTTTAGGGGGGTATTTTTGGAGTCAAAACAAAGCTCCTGTTCATATTCCTAAATCCGCTCCATCCCTTTCCCCTTCTCAAAACCAATCTAAAATTTACACTCCATCCAAAAAGGTTCTAAAGAAAGAAACAGTCGCAGTGCAAACTCCTGCCACATTAACTCTCCCTGTACCTGCCCAATATCCTGCAGAATCAGGAAGTCCACCCCCTTCAAAAAAAAACCGAATCGCTCCTGAAAAGAAGAATGTTCCTACTGCTGAGACAATCATTCACCCATCTCCTCCCCCGCCTTTTCAGACGCAATTAGGAAATTTACAGTATCAAGGAAGTAACGGAATTCAAGCCCGCTATTCTCTCCCTGTTCGTTTTCTCAATCAGGAAATAGGAACTGAAATCTTAACACCAGAAGACATCTATCTTCAGGACCAATTTGGACGAACTTTCTCCAGCTATAATGCCTATCCTGAATTTCCTGAAAGTGGAATTCTACCCGGTTACTCATTTGCATCAACTTTACTTTTTAAAATTCCAACCAACAGCTTTCCACAAAGATTGATCATCCACCTGCTCTCAGGATTTCAGGTTTATAATCTAGTGAATCCCACGCAGCAGGAGAATCGTACCTTTTAAAATGACTCCAGTGAAATGCAAAGGTATCATTCTAGCCGGGGGATCAGGAACAAGACTTCATCCATTAACCCTCTCTGTCAGCAAACAGCTCATGCCAGTTTATGACAAACCCTTAATTTACTATCCTCTGTCAGTGCTGATGTTGGGCGGAATACGAGAAATCTTAATCATAACCACTCCCCAAGATGGTCCAATGTTTAAACATTTGCTGGAGGATGGAAGCCAATGGGGAATTTCTTTATCCTATGCTGAGCAGCCAAAACCAGAAGGACTTGCGCAAGCATTTATTATTGGAGAAAATTTCATCCAAAAAAATTCTGCCTGCTTAATTCTGGGAGATAATATTTTTTATGGACATGGCTTGCCAAAAATCTTAAAAACCGCAGCAACTGCTGATGGAGCAACTGTTTTCGCGTATTATGTCACAAACCCGCAGCAGTATGGAGTCGTGGCTTTTGACCCTGATGGCAGAGCAACCAGTATTGAAGAAAAACCTAAAACCCCAAAATCAAACTATGCCGTTACAGGGCTTTATTATTACGATTCCTCAGTCTTAGAAATCGCTAAATCACTGAAACCTTCTACGCGCGGAGAGCTGGAAATCACTGATCTAAACAACGTTTATCTCCGACAAGGCAGACTGCACGTTGAACTTCTGGGAAGGGGTACAGCCTGGCTTGACACAGGCACACCCAATGCCCTGCTGGATGCCGCCAATTTTGTGAAAATCGTAGAGGAAAGACAGGGATTTAAAATCTCATGCCCTGAAGAAATCGCCCTGAGAATGGGATATATTGATATCAGTCGTTTTATGCAGCACGTAGAAAAAAACAAGAAAAACGAATATGGGCAGTACTTAAAAAGATTGGCGTCCGAAT
Organism: bacterium; assembly: GCA_021800275.1. GTDB lineage: Bacteria > Vulcanimicrobiota > JABDET01 > JABDET01 > JABDET01 > JAKAVV01. Next base: position 17,718 of record JAJYZB010000009.1, on the reverse strand, counting down.
TCGCAGAGAAAAAACTTGCAACTATCCCTTAACGGGCACGTTCCTCTAAAAGTTTCAATCTTTGAGGGGAAGCAAAGTGAATATTGCTTTCGTCAGCAACCACTTCTTCTTCAACAATTCGACTCCCTCTTTCTTTAAACCAATTAACTACCTCCTGGAACTTTTCTTCAGAAACTGAAGCTGCTGAAGACAATCCCACGACGTGAAGATGGGAAAAATAAGATTCTTTCCCGTTCAATTCCTGCACATCATCAATCAAATAAGCAGCCCCCTTCCCATTTATCTCAAACTTCATTTTCAATGCCTGCTCAGCCACTTCTCTCATCCGATGGGCATTGGAACTGTTTGAAGAGCCCACTATGACAACTGATTCTGCTCCTTTTTTTACCATGGCTTTAACAGCATCCTGACGATTCTGAGTGGCATAACAAACATCTTCACTTCTGGGAGCTGTCAGATGAGGGAATCGCCTCTTCAAAACGGCTACGATCTCTGCTGTGTCATCCAAAGAAAGAGTGGTCTGTGTTGTCAAAGCTAATTTATCCGGGTTAGAAACTTGAACGGTTTCGGCATCCTCAACTGTTTCAATTAAAATCATGTGATCAGGAGCTTCTCCCATTGTTCCAATTGTTTCATCGTGACCAGCGTGACCAATATACAGAATCGTATATCCCTGTTCAGCAAATTTTTTCACCTCTCGATGAGGTTTTTCTACCAGAGGGCAAGTGGCATCAATCCAGTTTAATCTCCGTTCCTTGGTTTTTTCTCTGACCTCAGGAGAAACTCCATGAGCGCTGAAGACAACGGTTTTATCTTCAGGGACAAGAGATATATTTTCGACAAACTTTACACCCTGCTCCTCAAATTTTTTAACAACGTGAGTATTATGCACGATTTGATGATAAGAATAAATCTGTTCTCCTCCATCAGCCGCTTGAACACGATTCAAAACGTCTATCGCTCTATCTACCCCGGCGCAAAATCCTCTCGGAGAAGCCAATAAAATCTTTTCAGGCCAGCTGAAATTTCTCATCATTTTCACCTCAAAAAAACTTATATCCTGGATACTAACTTCTTGAACCAGCCTCTCTAATCCTTGCTAATATTGAATTAAAGAATAAATGTCAGAATTTCCTAAAATCTTTTTGCCATTCAAATCAGTTAACTCGATTAAGAAACAAAAACCTGCCACAACACCATTCAATCTCTCTATTAACTTTTTAGCAGCCAGAGCAGATCCCCCAGTGGCAATCAAGTCATCCACAATCAAAACCTTTTCTCCTTTTTGAACAGCGTCTGCATGGATTTCCAGAGTACTATTTCCATACTCCAGACTATACGTCTCAGAAATCGTCTCTGAAGGCAGTTTTCCTGGTTTCCGCACAGGGACAAAACCTACCCCAAGTCTTGCCGCAAGAGGCGCGCCTAAAATATATCCTCTTGCTTCAATTCCAGCCACAGTATCAATCTCTTTTTTCTCATAATGATCGGTTAACAAATCAATCACTTTAGAAAACGATTTAGAGTCTTTTAATAAAGTAGTGATATCTCTGAAAAGAATCCCCTTCACTGGAAAATCCGGAATGCTGCGAATCTTCTCTTTTAAATCTAGAATTTTCTGATCCACCATCACGCTTATCCTCCTTTTCTGCGTTTCCACCGACGTGAGAGCAAAACATCAACCACGTCATCCACTGTGATAATACCGATTAGTTTTTCAGATTCATCCACAACCGGCACAGCCAGAAGATCATATTTTGCAATTAATTCAGCAACTTCCTCTTTTGAAGCCGAAGAAAACACTTTTACAAGTTTTGTCGCCATGATGGCAGACAGCAGAGTCGCAGGCTTTGCTACGATCAAATCTCTTAAACTGACGACTCCTATAACATGGTCATCATCATCCACCACATAGAGATAGTAGATGGTCTCTGCATCTGGCGCTTTTTCTCTAAGATGCTGAATCGTCTGTTCGACTGTTAATTTCTCAGACAAACTGATAAACTCAGTAGTCATTAGTCCGCCAGCAGTGTGTTCAGGGTGTTTCAAAAGGTCTTTTAAATCAGCTGCTTCCCTTAACTCAAGAGTAGAAAGAATTTCAGAAACTTTTTCCTTTGGCAGCTCCCCTAAAATATCAGCCGCATCATCAGGATTCATCTCTTTTAAAATAGAGGCGACTTTTTCTTTTGAAAGATCATCTAAAATATCCAAAGTAATTTCTGTTTCGACTTCCCCTAAAGCAGAAGCAGCTTTTTCTTCATCCAGTGTTTCCATTACAACTGCTCTATCTTGAGGAGATAAACCGGTTAAAATTTCAGCTATATCAGCAGGATGAAGCTGGTTAATCTTGTTCTGCTCCACCGTTAGTTTAACTTTTGGCTTTTCTCCAGGAATCAGTTCCACAAAGTTCCAGGCAATAACATGTTCATGATGGGGCTTTTTAAACAAGCTCTGCAGCGCTTTCACGGGCCTCTCTAAATTTAACCGCCTGATTAAGCCAGATAAACCTATGTCTGCTCCCGCAAGGTGAAAATCGGCGTTAAATCTCATTAACTTTAAATCATTCACCCTCACCACTTTTGCTCCATAGATATCAATGATCTGTCTATCCAAAAGATCTTTTACCAGAAATAAATCTCGGGATGAAGGTTGATACAGAACTATTTTATCTCCTGCTATTTTTAAAGTAATCACCCTTTTGCTGAAATAATCCACATCCTCTTTAGAAATTAAGCGGGTCTGCTTATCTCTTTTTATTTCCACAGCGCAAACCCTGGGGAAAATCTCCCCCAGTGAAATTAAAACGTCTGAAACCCTACCCACATCATCCCCTGTTCTGTCCAGCACAGGGGTATTTAATATTTCGGTCAAATAGAGCTCCACGACTAAGCTGGATTCTTCAATTGATTTAATGTCAAAACTCCCTTCTGGATTCTAGTTAGGGTTCTCTCTTTTCCTAAAACAGCCATAACTTCAAAAACCCCTGGGCTGACTTCCTGTCCTGTTAAGAAATACCGCAGAGGATGGATGAGATCTCCTGCCTTCAGTCCCTTAGAATCAACAAAATCTCTTAACGTTCTTTCAAGAACCTCAGGAGTAAAAAAAGCGTCTTGAATTTTTTTAAGAAATTCCTCAAAAAAAAGAATTCCCTTTGAGTCCGCCCATTTCTTAAGAGTTGAAAACTCTAATGGAATATCTTCCAAAAAATAATACCGCGTCAATACAGGAAATTCATTCAATCTCTTAACTCTCTCACGGTACAGCATAACCAGCGACCGCAGCCTTTCTTTCTTATCTTCTGATAAAAGGATCGTTTTCAATGCTCCATCAGCGGCCCATCCCGCTTTTTCCAAAAACGGAATGGCCAATTTTATAAAATTCTCAACAGGCAGCTCGCGAATATACTGGCTGTTCATCCACTCCAGTTTTTTAAAATCAAAAATAGCAGGAGATTTTGTGACTCCATTGAGGGTAAACTTTTGTACAATCTCAGATAGGGACATCTTCTCCTTATTTTCATCAGATGCCCATCCCAGCAGAACCAAAAAATTTAAAAGAGCCTCTGGCAGAAAACCAGACTCTCGAAATTCATCTAAAAACGTAGATCCTTCTCTTTTACTCAGCTTTTTCCGATTTTCATCCAAAATGATCGAAAGATGACCAAAAATAGGAGGAACCCATCCAAAAACTCTATAAATGAGCAGCTGCCTTGGGGTATTGGAAAGATGTTCTTCTCCGCGAAGAACATGAGTGATTCCAAGGTCATGATCATCAGCGGCGCAGGCAAAATTATAAACAGGAAAACCATCTGATTTCACGATGATGAAATCATCTAAAACCTCTGTGGAAAAATTAATTTCGCCGCGAATCGCGTCATGAACTGTTAAATGTACGTTTTCAGGGCAGACCAATCGCAGAACAGGCTTCCTGCCTTCAGATTCATAAATAGATCTCTGCGTAGATGTAAGCTTTCTGCAAGATCCATCATACCGCAGAGGTTTCTTTTCAAGGACTGCTTTTTCTTTTTTCAAAGCCAACTCAGAAGGAGTGCAGTAGCAGTAGTAAGCATTTCCCTTATTTAGCAGTTGCTGCGCCAACTCTTGATAAAAAGAAAGACGTTCAGATTGACAATAAGGACCTTCATCCCATGTTAACCCCAACCAAGTAAGATCCGAAAGAATGGTCTGAAGATATTCCTTTTTGCTCCGTTCCCTATCTGTGTCTTCAATCCTTAAAATAAAGGTTCCTTTTTCATGCTTGGCAAAAAGCCAATTATACAAAGCGGTTCGAGCAGAACCAATATGAAGGCGTCCAGTAGGACTGGGAGCAAAACGAACTCTGACTGACATTAGACAGGAACCGGAACCTTCAACAAAATGCTCTTTAAAATCTCTTCTGAGGCTTCCCAAGTTCTGACTCCTCGAGGAATAAGACGGTGGGCTAACACAGGTAAAGCAAGTTGTTTAACATCATCAGGAATCACATAATCTCTTCCATGAATGGCTGCCCATGCCTGAGATACTTTAAACAGAGCTAAAGAACCCCTTGGACTAGCGCCTAAAAAAAGTCGCTCATCTGCGCGTGTCGCTTCAACCAACTGAACAATATAATTTTCAACGCTTTCTTCGAGATGAGTTTCTCTCACTTTTTTTTGAGTTAACAAAAGTTCCTCAGCGCTGACAACAGAATTTATCTCTTCTATCGGGTGCTGCAGGATTTGATCTCGAAGCACTTGTTTTTCTTCTTCCTGGGAAGGATAACCTAAATGCACTCGAAGCAGGAACCGATCAACCTGTGCTTCAGGGAGAGGAAAAGTGCCGTAATGCTCAATTGGATTTTGTGTTGCAATCACTAAAAAAGGACGCGGAGTTTTACGAGTCATCCCATCCACAGAAATTTGCTTTTCCTCCATACACTCCAATAAGCTAGACTGTGTTTTAGGTGTTCCTCGATTGATTTCATCCGCCAGGACAACCTGACTTAATATTGGCCCCGGCTTAAATTCAAAATCACCTGTTTTTTGATTGTAAACATTAACCCCTAAAATATCGGATGGGAGAAGATCCGGGGTAAACTGAATCCTGTGAAAGGTCAATCCAAGGCTTTTAGAAATAGCTCGAGCCAGCATAGTTTTCCCAACTCCTGGAACATCATCAATTAAAACATGGCCTTCACAAAAAACTGCAGCAAGAATCAACTGGACAATCAAGGATTTGCCTATAATAACTTTTTCAATGTTTGTCTGCAGCCTGTCTGATATAACTTTAATCTCTTCCATCCATTATTTCTCCAATATGCTGGTTCAGTTCTCCATCTGGGAAACCTTCTCTTCATATTCTTCAACGTAAGCCTGACTTCCAGGAATCCCGTGAGTATCCAGGTTTACGATTTTTCCACCGAACAAATGAAAAGGCTTGCTTTTATGGAGAGAAGTATGTCCTACAAAAACCCCTTTTACTTCCATTTTCTCCAACATCTCATCCACTTCTTTTTCAGTAAATGCTTTAGTAGGAGCGCCTAAAAAAGCATCATATCCCCAAAGTTTTCTTCCCCACAAAAACTGATCTCGAATTCTCTTTCCATGTCCGTCTGAAGGAAGTTCGTATTTATAAATAGGAACCCAGCAGCTTTTATCATCAGGCACTGAATGGCAGAACAATTTTTCATTCACGACAACCCCAAGAGGAAGAGCTCTCAAAAAATTCCCGATCTCCCCTTCCATCATCTTGACCCAGGAATGGAGGTCCCCAAAACTTTGAATGGTTTTATCTCCTCCCTGCTCATACCAGTTCAAAAAGCGCATAAGCTGCTCTTCTTCTTTTAAACTCAAGGATTCTTTTGTAAAAAAATCAACCCAATCACTGGCTGTCTGAAATAATTGAAGGGACTTATTTTTCGAGTCTGATAATTTATTGATGATTTCAAAGCCTTCAAGCATCATCCCTTCATGATTTCCTAGAAGGGGGTAAAATCTTCCTTGAAAATTTTTCTCTTCTCGCAGGCGGGAATTCTGTTGAAAAAGAGAATAAATAAACTCTATCAATTTTTTAACCCCTTGAGGCCATTCCAGATAAGGAGCTTCTAAAGGTTCTCCTCTCCAATCCACATAATCGCCTAACAAAACAAGATCGCATTTTTCAGCAGTAGAAGTCCATTGAAGAGTTATCTCATCAATCACTGACTCCTCTTTTAAAATACGAATCAGGCGATGAACATCTCCATGGAGATCCCCAACAGCTATAATCTTTCTCATTGTTTTTATGATAGAAATTTCAATAAAATAAAAAGGCATACCTTCTATTTGCTTTCCTTAACCATCATAGCTGTCTTAAAACCAATGTTTAAACCCACTGATCAGAAAATGAAATCAGGATACAGCTATTAGGGAACAAACCAGATTCTAGAAAACTATCGGCAGAAGGGATAAGAATTCTTCTCCTACCAAACCTTAAATACTTCATCCAACTTTAACGTAAACCCAGGAAGAATCACAGATTCTAAAACCTGTCCTTTCGCATAAACAGCTTTTTCTTGATAACCCTTTTCACCTAAATATAAAAGAGTAATCCTCTCATGAGCGGGATCCACCATCCAGTACTCTTTCACCCCATACTTCTCATAAATCGCTTTTTTCTTAACCGCATCTCTTTTCTCATCCCCAGGAGAAAAAATCTCAACCACTAAATCCGGAGCCCCTTGAATATTGGGCTCTGTAATAATCGAAAGTCTTTCCTTAGAGAGATACAAAATATCAGGCTGAAGGACAGTATAAGGGGATAAGACCACATCCATCGGGGCATTTAAAACTTCCCCTAACCCTTTTTCTTTCACCCACTGGGAAAGAGGAAACTCGATCTCTCGCGATATCCTTTGATGTCTGGTATTGGGAGAGGCACACATTAGAAGTTCCCCCTCCAGAACTTCTGCTCGGATATCAGAAGGGAGCTTGCAGTAATCCTCGTACGTGTATTTCCATTTTTCATGCAGGATCGCCATCAGATTTCATCTCCTTTGCAACTTAACATACTCTTGTCAAAAAATTGTCAAAAATTTAGCTGCAGCACACCCTGATTGTACCATAAAATAAACGAAACCACAAGAAAAAACTTTAAACCGCAAGATTTTTTTAAAGGGAATAAAAGACAAAGAAAATGCTGTAAGTTCTACCCGCCCTGAAGCAGTATTTGGGGGAGCACTTCAAATATATTATGCTCACTGTCAAACTTTTGATGCAGGAATCCATCCCTTTCAGATACAAAATTCCATCCAATCTTCATATAACTGCTGCCATCAGTATAGGAGGAATAACCTTTGCCAGCGATGTAGAACAGATTGTGAACCAGAAGCTGTGGATTGAGGATGAGCCAGCCACACCAGAGGATGCCGCGATCATTCAAGCAGCAGAAGGGATTTACAATGTCATTCCAGCTTAAATCAAACAGGGGACATGGCTGTGGACATTGAATACCGAATCTAAGGAGAAATAACGATAAACTCTATCTCGGGTTTTAACACTAAAATCTTAGAAACTGAAACAGGACTTAAGCTATTTTTTGAATTAAAAGAAAAAAACTGGTATTCTCTGCAGCTTGTTCTAACCCGCCTAATTCCTCTTCCCTCATCATTAGAATGGGATTTTCGCATCAATGAAAGACCTGCCCATTTCTCAATCCAGGGGTTTACCTCTCAGAAAAATGATCTCATTTTAATCCAATCAGCTCTTCCACTTCCAGGATATTTAATTCAAGGCATCAATAAGATTTCGATTGCTAACAACTGCCCCGCTAAAGACCTCTGGAGATATAGGCATTTAACTTTATCTCCTATCGGAGACAATCAGTGGATTGAAAAGTCTTTTGACGTTCCGCCGAATGGAAAAGAAAAAAGAAAAGTCTTTTTTTTATCCCCTAAAAATAAGCTGCTTTGGGATCAAAAAGAGCGGTCAGAAAAAGGCAAACTATTTTTTTCATTCACTCCAGAACTTTTCGGGAAAACTTCAAACTTCTCTTTAGAGATCTGGGAAACAGAAAACAAAAAAAAATTGATAAAAACCCCATGTAGCAGGACAGAGAATGGCTCTTCATGGGAGGAATTTGTCTTACCTATTTCCTCTCCTTCAGGCTTAGAATTTTGCTTATCTCAAGAAAAAATCGGAAACCCCCCGGACAATTTTGGCATTTTTCTTTCAGAGCCGTGGTTTGTCCCGGAAAATAGGGAGAAAAAAAATGCAGAGAGAAAAAAACAAAAAAGAAAAAATTTAATTTTAATCGGTCTTGATACTGTTAGAGCAGATCATCTGCAGGCCTATGGATACTCAAGGAAAACAGGACCAGTTCTGAAAGAAATCGCAGAAAAAGGAACGCTTTTTAAGCACGCTTACAGTAATGCGGGATACACACTCCCTTCTCATGCTTCTTTATTCACAGGGCTTTACTCTTCAAGACTGCTGAAATTTAAAACCCAAAAAATCGCGAACCAGCAGGAAATTCTACAAGGATTCATGGAGACACTAAACAACTTTCCCGAAAACCTGCCCGCTCTTTTTAAAAAAGCAGGGTATCTCAACGCAGCCTTTACTGGAGGGGGACTGGTAGATGGAGCCCTTGGATTTGCAAATGGTTTTTCTCGATATGCTGATTTTCCTATCGAACTAAACATTAAAAATAAGACTGGACCAATTTTTAAAAATGGAATACAGTGGCTTCGAGAAAACGGGAAAAAAAATCCGTTTTTTCTTTTCCTCCACACTTATGAAGCCCATGGTCCCCACTACCATCACGAACTCGTACGGCACACGGGAAAAGGGGGTCGGGTAGCAGAATCTCTCCGTGATCTTGACGCAGGTGGCTTGATTCATCTCAGTGATTATCCCACAAACACCCCTATAGAAGTGACCACTGAGGAAAAAGAATACGCGAATGATTTATATGACAGCTCCCTTCTTTTTGCAGATCATTATCTGGGTGTTCTTATGGAAGAATTAGAAAAATTAAAGATTCTTGACAATACTGCTTTAGTCATTTTTGGAGACCATGGGGAAGATATTTGGGATCATACCTGGTGGGGACACGGAGAAATGTTTGAAGAAATCTTGCATGTCCCTTTAATTTTTTACAACCTTACAGACACTGACCGTAGAACAGGAATTGTGGTCCAGGACTCTGTTTCACTTTTAGACGTTTTTCCGACCCTTGTGAAACAATTCGAGCTGAAAAGAAATCACCCTTATCCACTTGACGGAAAAAGCCTTGTTGGACCGCTGCAGAACCAGAAATATTCTCTTCTTCCTGTCAGGCAAACAAAAAAGCCTTTCCATCCTTTTATTTTCAGTGAACACCTGGTGTTTACCAATGAACCAACTCGATATTTATGTTTCAAACAGGGAGAATGGAAATACACGGCAAAACACAATGTGAATGAAAATCCGCAGTCTCCTAACATCCTGGAAGAAAATCTATTTCATTTAGGAAATGACCCACAGGAACAAAACAATTTAAGAGATGAGAAACCAGCCATGACGCTGGATTTAAGAAATGCTTCTCAGAAAATGCTCATAGAAATTTCAGAACCCTTCACGTTCGAAAAAGAAAATTCTAAAGATTATACTCTTCAAGAGGAAGCTGAGCTGCTGGAAAGACTCAAAGGGATGGGATATCTATAAAGGAATGTTTCCCCTGCTGCCGAAAAAGTTTAAAACCATGGGTATTGACGCTCCAATTATGGAAACGATTGAAAATTACCGCAACCACCATAATCCTTCTCTTGCCAGACTGCTGAAACTCTCTGGTTTTAATACCATTGAATGGGAAGGGGAAGGCTGCATTGTCAGGGATATTCAAGGGGAAGAGTATATTGACTGCTTAGGCGGCTATGGAGTTTTTGCTCTAGGACATCGTCATCCCATCGTCATAGAAGCTGTAAAAGAGCAGCTGGACCGACTTCCTCTTTCCACAAAGGTTTTTTTCAATAAACCGCTCGGGGATCTCTGCAAAAAACTCGCAGAAATCACTCCTGGTGATCTAAAGTATGCCTTTATTGCTAACAGCGGCACAGAAGCTGTTGAAGGAGCCCTTAAACTAGCAAGGCTTTCGACTGGGAAAACCCAGATCATTCATGCTCAGAATGCTTTTCACGGAAAAACGTTCGGATCTTTAAGCGCATCAGGCAGAGAGCAGTATAAAACTCCATTCGAACCTCTGCTTCCGGACTTTCTTTCTGTTCCATTTGGAGATATCGCTGCCATTCAAAAAACCATTACCGCTCATACTGCAGCCGTCATTTTAGAACCCATTCAAGGAGAAGGAGGTATCTGTCTTCCCCCGGATGGCTATCTGCAGAAAATTCGAGAAATCTGCACCCGCGAGAAAATTCTCCTCATTTTAGACGAAGTTCAAACCGGACTTGGGAGAACAGGAAAATGGTTTGCCTGTCAGCACTTCAATATTATCCCTGATATTCTTGTCCTCGCGAAAGCCCTTGGAGGAGGAGTCATGCCTATTGGAGCCTTTATTGGGACTGAGAAAGTTTGGGATGCATTCAAAACAAACCCTCTGATTCATACTTCAACCTTTGGCGGAAATCCGCTTGCCTGCAGAGCAGCTCTTGCAGCTCTTGAAGTGATGCAGGAAGAAAATATAGCAGAAAAAGCAAGGCAAAAAGGGGAATTCTTTATGTCAGAATTAAAAAATGTAGCAAAAAATTATCCTGATATCATTCAAGAAGTAAGAGGTCTTGGATTGATGATTGGAATAGAATTGACCTCTCCACATTACGGTGGCGCGCTGATACCAGAAATGGCGAAACAAGGGATTCTGGTTGCTTACACCTTAAATCAACCTAAAGTCATTCGAATGGAACCTCCCCTTATCATCAAAGAAACCGAAATCAGCACTGTTCTGCAAGCCCTCTCAAAAAGTCTAGAAAAAGTAAAGCAGTTCTTTTCGAAAAAGGAGCCGATCCATGCCTCAAATTGAACGAAGCATTTACATTGAAGGAGATCCCCAGGCTGTTTATACAATAGGGAAAAACCTTGAAGAATATCCCCAATTCATGCCTGACGTGGAATCTGTCAAAGTCGTGGAGAAAAGTGGCAGACAGGCAGTTTCTGAATGGATAACCAATGTAGAAGGAACTCCAATCATCTGGAAAGAAGAAGATATTTTCCTGGATGAAAAATTAGAAATTCATTACAAGTTAATAGAAGGAGACCTGGAAAAATTTGAAGGCGAATGGAGATTCGTCAAAGAAAAAACAGGCACTAAGGTCATTTTAAGAGTAGATTATGATTTCGGCATGCCTTCTTTGACTGAACTTATTGGTCCAACGCTGGAACTGAAAGTGAGAGAAAACTGTGACATGATGTTAGAAGCGATGAAGAAAAAAATCGAGAAAAAAAGCGAGAGCGCAGCAGTTTAATGCAAACATTTGGGTTTATCACTCACGCTCTGGACATGAATGATGTGGTTCGTTATGAGCCCAGATCTGCTGGGAAACGAATAGAGCTAGTTTCTAAAATTCTAGAATGGATGCCTGCCTATAAGCAGAGCCACATCACAGGCATTCGTTCTAAAACAGGGGAAGAGATTGATGGCTATTTCTGTGCCTGCCCCTTTCTCCCGCATCAATTTACAGAACTCCCCAGAGAACAGGTCTATAAAAAAATCATTGATGCAGGAAAACTGGCTGAATCTCTAGGCGCTAAAATCGTTGGACTGGGCGGCTTTACTTCAGTTGTTGGAGATGCAGGAGAAACTATTTCAGAAAACTTAAATATCGCAGTTACCTCAGGAAATAGCTACACCATTGCTACAGCTCTTGAAGGAGCCCTTGAAGCTGCAAAAACCATGGATATACATCCCGAAGAATCTTCTGCCACTGTGGTTGGAGCGACTGGATCCATTGGAAGAGTCTGCGCGCAGATTTTGAGTCAGAAAGTAGATTCTTTGACCATTACAGCGCGAAGTCTCTCGCGACTGAAAAATGTCGCAGAAATGATTTATCAATTTTCTGGAAAAAGGCCTAACGTCACCACAGATCTGCATGCCTCTTTACAGGGAGCAGATATCGTCATAACAGCCTCCAGCGCAGGCAGGGGGATCATCCAGCCTCATTTTCTAAAATCAGGCTGCGTGGTTTGCGACGTGGCTCTTCCTCATGACTGCTCCCGAGAGATTGCTGAAATTCGGAGAGATGTTCTCGTTATCGAGGGGGGATTAGTAGAAGTTCCTGGCAAAGTGGACTTTAGAACCAATTTTGGCTACCCGCCAGGTATTTCTTTAGCCTGTATGGCTGAAACTATGATTTTGACACTTGAAAAAAGGTTTGAACATTTTAGTCTTGGAAGACGAATAGAACCTGAAAAAGTGATAGAAATTCAATTCCTTGCACAAAAACACGGATTTAAACTCGCGGGATTCAGATCGTTCAATACGCAAATCACAAAAGAAGATATTTATAAAATCAAAGAAAACGTCAGGGCATTGAAAAAAAAGCAAAAAATTTCTATCGGTCTATGAAAAAAGATCTAAATATACTGTCGTTCGTTTTTCTCCTATATTTTTTAACATCAGCCCTTGGCTATGCTCAAGTTAAAACTTCCCTTGTCCAACGCCTCCAAAAAAAAATTTCAAATCTCTCATCATTTGAAAGCAGCTTCATCTTCTCGTTCCAAAAAAAAAATAATGACCACCACCCTCTGACCGTGTCAGGGAGAATTTACATCTTAAATCACTGGATGCGCATGGACTCAAAAATTCATATGGACGGAAATTCTCATCAAAAACTAAAAAGCTCTTTCTACTTAAATTCAACAGGATTTTGGGAGGTCGTTTCATCTCAAGGGAAAACAGCCCTTATTGCTCATGCTGACCCAAAAATGATTAAAAAAAAATTTTCTAACTATTTTCTGCACCGACGATTCGTGGATTTTTTAAATCCAGCGGCAGTTATTACTCAAGTTCATTCAAAGCAGACTCAATTCCTTGGAGAAACTACCCTGAGAAACATTAAAACCTTTGTTTTTAAGATTAAAAATCCGAACGAAATCCAATCATTCAATCTGCCTTCAGGGAAAAAAATAAAAATTAGTCAAATAAAGCTCTGGCTCGGAACAGAAAATGGAATCTGCTATCAAGAGCTATTTCTGGGGGATAAAGATCACATCATATCTACTTTCGAGCTCTACCACTTTATTCCAAATCCAAAAATCAGCGCTGCAAAATTTTACTATTTTCCGCCCGGGGAAAAACACATTCACAATCTGACGCCCTTCATGGAAAAAATTTTAGAAAGGGGAAAGGCATGAAAAAAATCGTCAGCGTAAGCCTGGGATCTTCGAAAAGAGATCACGAGGTTCATACCACTTTTCTTCAAGAAAAATTTCACATTAAAAGAATTGGCACAGATGGAAACTTTAAAAAAGCGGGAGAACTTCTGGAAGAACTTGATGGGAAAGTGGATGCTATCGGACTGGGAGGTCTCGATATTTATCTTTATGCAGGAGAAAAGCGGTATCCCCTCAGAGATGGACTGAGACTCATGGAAAAAGTAAAAATAACCCCTGTTGTTGATGGAAGCGGATTAAAAAACACGCTTGAAGCAGAAGTGATTAAACAAATACACAGAGAAGTTCTGCCTCTTCATGATAAAACCGTCTTAATGGTCAGCGCTTTAGATCGCAATGGAATGGCAAAAGCATTCTGGGAATGCGGAGCCAGGGTTACTTTTGGAGATTTTATTTTTGCTCTAGGGCTTGACAAACCTCTCAGCAGCTTTCAAGAGCTTGAAGAACAGGCTGAAAAACTTCTCCCAGAAATTGGAAAGCTGCCCATTGGGTTCCTTTATCCTATTGGAAAGCAGCAGGAGAATCCGCCTCCCGCCAACCCGAATTTCTTTCACTACTATGAAGAAGCAGACATTATCGCTGGAGATTTCCACTTTATCAGAAAACACAAACCGCAAAAACTTATAGGAAAAACCATTGTAACCAATACCATTACCCCGCCTGATCTGGAATCCTTTAAAAATGCTGAAGCTTCGCTCGTCATAACAACCACGCCGGAACTAAATGGGAGATCTTTTGGAACCAATGTCATGGAAGCTGCTTTTATTGCCCTTTTAGGGAAAAAATGGGAAGAAGTCCAGAAAGAAGATTACCTGCGACTGCTGCGCGAGCTGAAATTAAAACCTCGTATTGAAAGACTCAATTAAAATATAAATGATGAGGAGGAAAGACAATGCCTGAGAAAGACCTGGAAAAAGAAATACTGTTAACACCGGAAGGATTAAAAAAGCTGGAAGAAAAATTGGAATATTACAAAACATTCCATAGAAAAGAAGTGGCTGATCGAATTCGTCAAGCTAAAGAATTCGGCGATATCAGCGAAAACGCGGAATACGAAGACGCAAAAATGGAACAAGCCTTTATTGAAGCCGAGATTATAAATCTTGAGCGGATGGTTCGAAAAGCAAAACTGATTGATGAAAAAGAAATTCACACCGATATAGTCAGCGTTGGCTCGACCGTCAAATTGAAAGAGATGGATTCCAATGAAACAGAAAGTTACACGATCGTGGGATCTGCGGAAAGCGACCCCTCCCACCACAGAATATCAAACGAATCCCCTGTTGGAAAAGCGCTGCTGGGAAAACATAAAGGAGAACAAATAGAAGCGAAAACTCCTGGAGGAAAAATTAAATATAAAATCCTAGATATCTCCAAAAAATAGTTTCTCATGGAGACAATTCTGGTTGTGGATGATGAAGAAACGATTCTCGATCTTCTTCAAATCAATCTCAACCGAGCAGGTTATCGTGTTTTAACAGCGTCAACAGGAAACGAGGCGATTTCAACCGCCAAAACTTCTCCTGTGGATCTCGTGCTGCTTGACCTTCAACTGCCAGATATGGACGGAAATCAGGTCACAGAGCAAATTAGAAAGATTAGCAGCATCCCCATTATTTTTGTAACCGCTAGAGGAAGTGATCTGGATCGAATTCTGGGGCTTGAAAAAGGCGCTGACGACTATATCACAAAACCTTTTAATCCTCGAGAAGTCGTGGCAAGAGTTAGAGCTGTTCTTCGAAGATTAGCGGGCAGAGATCAAGAAAAAAGAATTGTCGTTGGTTCTCTGAGTCTGGATATTTTGAAAAGAAAAGCTGTTTTTCAGGATAGAGCTCTGGAGTTATCTCCAAAAGAATTTGATCTGCTCCATTATTTTGCTCTAAATCCTGGAAGAATTCTAGCGCGAGAAGAAATTTTAAAACAGGTCTGGGGGTCCGAAAACCTGGACAGCAGAACCCTGGACGTTCATGTAAAAAACTTAAGAGAAAAAATGAAAAATGACCTCATTTTAAAAACAGTTTGGGGGAAAGGATACATTTTAAAGATGATATGAACCTCCGATTCCGATGGTTATTGTCATTTTTAATTTTAATCTCCTTTATCCTCAGCGCTGAAATCTTTTTCATCAATATAAGAGTAAAAAAAGCGCTGCAAAAAGAGCTTGCCACTCGTCTTAAAACTCAAGTTCGCCTCTTCAGTCATTCCATTGAAACAAATTTAGGAATCACGGGAAGTTTAACTATGGCTTCTCAATCATCTCTAAAGAAAAAATATCTAAATCCTCAAATCCAAATCCTTGTCGCAAACCTCCAGGGGAAAATCGTTTTCAACTCAAAAATCAGAAAAAAACCGGTGGGTTCTATCTCTAAAACTGCTCTGGAATCTCTGGAGAGTATCAATGGAAAAACATGGTCATCCAGAAACTCCTTATATGCAGCAAGAACCATCTCTCAATTCAATGAACCGGTGGGAATTATTGAGGGAAAAATTAAAAAATCCAACCTTTCACCTCTCTTATCAATTTTTAGAACAACTTCCCTCTGGGTTGCAGCCGCGGCTTTTCTTGCTGCTGTCATTCTTTCTATTGTGGCTTCTGCAGCTCTTGTCAAACCCATTCGAGAACTAGAAGTGGTGACTCAAAAAATCTCAAAGGGAGAATGGGATCAGCGAGTTTCTTTTAAAAGAAAAGATGAGTTAGGACAGTTAGGGAAAGCTGTCCATGACATGGCAGAAAAGCTGCGCGTTCAATTTCAAGAGCTTCAAAAAGAAAAAATAACACTGGAAACGCTTTTTTCTTCAATGATTGATGGACTGATTGTGTTAAACAAAAATCAGAAGGTCAATTTTTTGAATCCTGCCGCTGAAAATATGCTGCGTATAAAATCTTCAGAAGCAGCAGGAAAATCTCTGGAATCAATCTGGCCATTAAAAGAAGTGCTGAATCTGACTACAGATTCTTTAAATCAGAGAAAAATTTTAAGCAGAGAAATTTCGCTCCCTTACAACGTTTTAAAAATTTATGTCATTTCTCTCCCACTTTTAGAAGAAGTCTCAGGAATGGTCATCTTCAGAGATATCACTGAAATCAGGCAGTTGGAAGAAGCCAGGAATTCTTTTTTGGGACAGGTCTCTCATGAACTGCGTACCCCTTTAACCATTATAAAAGGATATGCCATTACACTGCAGGATGACCCTATTTTAGAGAAAGAAAATGGAATCAAAAAAATACTATCCAGCATAGAAGCTGAATCTAACCGCCTGACAGAGATGGTCGAAGAACTTTTAGAGTTTTCAAAATTCAGCAGCGGCCAAACCCAACTCACTTTTTCACCTGTTTCCCTGAGTGATTTAACCACTGAAACCATAGAAAGCTTTCAGAACCATGCACAGAGATATCAAATTCTAATTAACTATCAATGCCATGGAGAAATTCCTGAAATCATGGGGGACAGCAGCCGCCTGAAACAAGTCATCCTCAATCTTTTAGACAATGCTGTTAAATATTCTCCCCCTGGCAGCAAGATTCAGGTAGATTTAACCTATCTTAAAAATGAGATTATCATGACGTTTTCTGACAATGGATACGGTATCCCTAAAGAAGATCTGCCCAATATTCTGCAGCCTTTTTTCCAAGGAAAAAAAAACAAAAAACAAAAGGGATGGGGACTTGGACTGCCTATCGTTAAAAAAATCGTTGAATCCCACAGCGGCCGCATTGAGATAAACAGCCATGAAAATCGAGGAACAACGGTTACTATTTTTCTTCCAACCAGAGGACTTCTCCCCTACTCTGAAAAATTAAACTAATCATGGTTGAATTAAACTTCTACATCTCTCCCGAAGATTACACTCGACTTAGCCAGCTTCTGGATAAATTAAAATTGTCGGAAAGAGAATTCCTTTATCGAGCCTTCACCCGATATGTTGAACTTAAAGAAAAAGAGCTTGGAGGAATCGCAGTTCGAGCAGAAAGCTCAGAACCGTAATTCAAGACTTAATAAAATAGGGGCGAATAGCTCAGTTGGTTAGAGCGCCTGACTTACATTCAGGAGGTCAGAGGTTCAAGTCCTCTTTCGCCCACCAATATTCAAGCAGGTACGGTCAGTCGTCTCGCTCACTTTCAATAGAGCGCTAAAACGCACTCTTTGGCGTTCGCTCGCCCCTGCCTCGTAAACGGTCAGTCGTCTCGCTCACTTTCAATAGAGCGCTAAAACGCACTCTTTGGCGTTCGCTCGCCCCTGCCTCGTAAACGGTCAGTCGTCTCGCTCACTTTCAATAGAGCGCTAAAACGCACTCTTTGGCGTTCGCTCGCCCCTGCCTCGTAAACGGTCAGTCGTCTCGCTCACTTTCAATAAAATTCTGGATAGCTTTCCGAT
>JAJYZB010000002.1 GCA_021800275.1 bacterium | reverse complement strand
GCTGCGAATTTAGCGGCAGGGAGCATTAGTTTAAATTCGACTCAGGATACGGATTTAGTGACTGGGAGTTTGATAGCAGCGAATGGAGAGGGACAGAATTCGAAGGGTGGGGATGTGGTAGTTAATTCAGAAGGAAGCACGTATTTTAACAGTGGGAGTGAGATAGAGGCAGAAGGTGGAGTGAGTGGGAACGGCGGGAAGGTTGAGGTGAGTGATAAGACAGGAGGAGAAGTGGCAGGATTAGTGGATTTGTCAGCTGCAAATGGATCTGCCGGCACCTTGGTGATTGATCCGACGAATACGTTTATTGACAGCAGCGGAACTTCCAGTGGAGTTAATGATTCAAGTGGGATGCCGACCCCAATTGACACTTATGTTGCCACTTCCACTTTAACAGGAGCCACAGGGAATGTGGTGATTGCGTCATCGAATTCGATTGGAGTGGACAGCGGACTTGGGACGGTGACAGTGGCTGGTGGTTATAATCTTACCCTGGAAGTAACTCCTTCCACTCCAGGGAGTTCTGTTTTTGGGATTTTGTTTGAAGGGAGCGGAACATCAGGGAGCACTGCGTTATCAACATTAGCGACGACTGGGAGTGGAACTATAACGATTTGTGCTGGGTCAGCGAGCTGCGATGGTGGTGTTTCTGCAGCCAGTGGCACAGGGAATATTGTTTTAGGGAATCTTTCGAGTCAATCCGGGAGTATTACAGTGGCAGCGAATAACAATATTACAGGGAGTGGAGCGAAGATTGAGAGTCAGGGGGCGAATGGTGTTGCTGGTACTTGTGGCACAAATGGCACAAATGGCGGTGTGGGCGGTTCTGGGGGTGCGATTACCCTGACAGCAGGTGGGAGTTTAAGTTTGACGAGCAGCAGTTTAGTGGAGAGTGTGGGCGGTTCTGGCGGTTCTGGCGGTTTTGGCTCTTGTGGTGGTGGTGGCGGTGGTGGTGGCGGTGGTAATGGCGGTGCGATTACCCTGACAGCCTCTAGTGGGTCTTTGGATATGTCGTCATCAACGGTGGAGAGCATGGGTGGTGGCGGCGGGCCTGGCGGGGGTGGCTACTGTGGCGGAGGCGGTACTGGCGGTGTGGGCGGTTCTGGGGGTGTGATTACCCTGACAGCAGGTGGAAGTTTGAGTTTGGCGAGCACCAGTTTAGTGGAGAGTATGGGTGGTGCTGGCGGTGCTGGCGGTTCTGGCGGCTGTGGCCCCGGCAGTGGAACTAGCGGAAATGGCGGGACTGGCGGTTTTGGCGGCGGTGGGTGTGCGATTACCCTGACAGCCTCTAGTGGGTCTTTGGATATGTCGTCATCAACGGTGGAGAGTATGGGTGGTGCTGGCGGGACTGGGGGTGGCGGAAATGGCTGCATTAGCGGAAATGCCAGTCGTGGTGGAAATGGGGGAAATGGTGGGACTGGGGGTGCGATTACCCTGGCAGCCTCTAGTGGCTCTTTAGATATGTCGTCATCAACGGTGGAGAGTATGGGTGGTACTGGCGGGACTAGCGGAACTGGCTACTCTAGCGGAAATGGCGGGACTGGCGGTTTTGGCGGCGGTGGGTGTGCGATTACCCTGACAGCAGGTGGAGGTTTGAGTTTGACGAGCACCAGTTTAGTGGAGAGTATGGGTGGTGCTGGCGGGACTGGCGGTGTGGGCGGTTCTGGGGGTGCGATTAAACTGGCAGCCTCTAGTGGCTCTTTAGATATGTCGTCATCAACGGTGGAGAGTATAGGTGGTGCTAGCGAAAATGGCGGGACTAGCTACTATTACGAAAATGGGGGGACTGGCGGTTCTGGGTGTGCAATTACCCTGACAGCAGGTGGAAGTTTAAGTTTGACGAGTAGCAGTTTAGTGAAAAGTATGGGTGGGACTGGCGGAAATGGCGTAAATGGCGTAAGTGGTGGCGGTGCTGGCGGGACTGGCGGTTCTGGCGGGACTGGGGGTGCGATTAAACTGGCAGCCTCTAGTGGGTTTTTGGATATGTCGTCATCAACGGTGGAGAGTATGGGTGGGACTGGTGGGACTGGCGGAAATAGCGGCTGTGGCGGTGTTGGCGGAAATGGCGGTTCTGTGGGTGCGATTACCCTGGCAGCCTCTAGTGGGTCTTTGGATATGTCGTCATCAACGGTGGAGAGTATGGGTGGTGCTGGCGGTTATGGCGGGACTGGCGGAATTGGTTGCTATCTCGGGAATGGCGGGAATGGCGGAAATGGCGGAAATGTGGGTGCGATTACCCTGACAGCAGGTGGAAGTTTGAGTTTGATGAGCAGCAATTTAGTAGAGAGTATGGGTGGTGGCGGTTCTGGCGGTTCTGGCGGGACTGGCGGGACTGGCGGGACTGGCGGTTATGGCGGGACTGGGGTGGGTGCGATTAAACTGGCAGCCTCTAGTGGGTCTTTGGATATGTCGTCATCAACGGTGGAGAGTATGGGTGGGACTGGTGGGCCTGGCGGAAATAGCAGTTGTGGCGGGCCTGGCGGTTCTGGCGGGACTGTGAGTTTAACGGCATCCAGTGGTTCTTTAGATGTGTCTTCATCTACAGTGGAGAGCCTTGGCGGGAATGGCGGGACTGGCCTTTCCTGTGGCGGGACTGGCGGTTCTGGCGGGACTGTGAGTTTAACGGCATCCAGTGGTTCTTTAGATGTGTCTTCATCTACAGTGGAGAGCCTTGGCGGAACTGGTGGCGGGCCTGGCGGTGCTGGTGGTAATGGCGGCAGTGTGAGTTTAACGGCATCCAGTGGTTCTTTAGATGTGTCTTCATTTACAGTGGAGAGCCTTGGCGGAACTGGTGGCGGGCCTAGCGGTTATGGCGGTTATGGCGGGCCTGGCGGGAATGGGAGTGTGATTTTATCAGCGAGCAGCACAGCCACATTAGAGGATGTGAATGGGAATGGGATTAAAGGCTTAACAGATGTGAATGCACCGAATCTTATTCTTACAGCCACAGGAAGCGGCTGTGGAATAACGGTCAACGATCAGGATTCAGTATCTAACCTTACCGTTAATACAAATAATGGGAATGTAACCGTGGATTGGCCTACGAGTCAATCTTTAACGTTTGCTTCAGGTGACTTGAATGCAGCAGCAAATGGAAATAACACGAATTTGACATTTACGAATACCAGTGGGAGTATTTCAGTGGGGAGTGTGAATGCAGGGACTGGTGCTGTGACTCTGACAGCGAGCGGAAGCATTGAAGGGAGTGGAAGTGGAACCCCCCCCAATGTCACCGGTGGAACTCTGACTTTAAATGGAGCAAATGTCGGAAATACAAATGAGTTGTACACTCAAGTCAGCACCCTGGATGGGACTTTAACTGGGAGTGTGCTGCTGTCCAATGATCAGACGCTGACTGTAGGAACATTGACTGCCGCTGGAACTGTGAATTTGACAACCACTTCAGGGGATTTGACAGTGGGGAGTTTAAGTGATGGAACCAATGCTGTGACTTTAACGGCGAGCGGGAATATTGAGGGGAGTGGAAGTGGAACCTCCCCTAATGTTAGGGGTGGAACATTAACGTTAAATGGAACGAATGTCGGAGATGTGAATGAGTTGTTTACTCAAGTCAATACATTGGATGGGAGTTTAGCCGGGTGCGTGCTTTTGTCGAATGATCAGGCGCTGACTGTAGGGACATTGAGTGTCAGTGGAACCGTGAGTTTAACCACAACTTCAGGGGATTTGACAGTGGAGAGTTTAAGTGATGGAACCAATGCTGTGAGTTTAACAGCATCCAGCGGAAGCATTGAAGGGAGTGGAACAGGACCTAATGTCACAGGGGGAACATTAACGTTAAATGGAACGAGTGTCGGAAATACAAGTGAATTGTACACCCAAGTCAGCACAGTGGATGGGAGTTTAACTGGGAGTGTGCTGCTGTCCAATGATCAAGCGCTGACAGTCGGAACTTTGAGTGCTGGTGGAACTGTAAGTTTAACGACGACTTCAGGAAATTTGACAGTGGACAGTTTAAGTGATGGAACCAATGCTGTGACTTTAACGGCGAGCGGGAATATTGAGGGGAGTGGAAGTGGAACCTCCCCTAATGTTACCGGTGGAACATTAACGTTAAATGGAACGAGTGTCGGAGATGTACATGAGCTTTACACTAAAGTCAATACATTGGATGGGACTTTAACTGGGAGTGTGCTGCTGTCCAATGATCAAGCGCTGACTGTAGGGACATTGAGTGCCAGTGGAACTGTAAGTTTAACGACGACTTCAGGAAATTTGACAGTGGGGAGTTTAAGTGATGGAACCAATGCTGTGAGTTTAACAGCATCAAGCGGAAGCATTGAAGGCAGTGGAACCTCCCCTAATGTTACCGGTGGAACTTTAACGTTAAATGGAACGAGTGTCGGAGATGTACATGAGCTTTACACCCAAGTCAGCACATTGGATGGGAGTTTAGCCGGGTGCGTGCTGCTGTCCAATGATCAAGCGCTGACTGTAGGGACATTGAGTGCCAGTGGAACCGTGAGTTTAACCACAACTTCAGGCAATCTTTTATTAGATGGAATTACGACCCCTGGGAGTATTGATCTCACTGCTGCTGGCAACATTTTAGATTTAACGAATGGAACAGGAACTGATCTTACTGCAGGAGCGAATTCAGTGCTGCAGGCGGGTGGAGTGATTGGTATTTTATCTGATCCTTTGACTGTGGATATTACGAATGGAAGTTTAGGAGTTTTATCAAAAGGAATCAATGGGAAAGTTTCAGTGGATATCAATGGGACAGTGACACCGTCGAACACCTTAGAGGTTTTAAATTCTCCTTTAGGGGAAGTGATTTTCAATGGGAATGTGTTGTATTCTCCGTATGCTGCAGGATATTCATATTTAAGTCAGGTTCCTTTGAGTGGGATTGAGACCATTGGGACTGATATTGGGACTGGATTAACCCTTGAGAATTATTATGAGAGTCTGTCTCAGAATGATCCGTATCTTGGGGTAGTGCCTGGGTACATGGTGAATTCTTGTTATTTAGGGATTTCTGAGCCGATGCGTGTGAAGCGGCTGGATTATGAATCAGTGAAGGACAAGAGCAGCCTGTGTTTGACAGGAGAAGAGGAGAAGTAGGCGGAGTTGCCTGCTTCTCGAGGAGAGCATCCCTCACAGTTTGCATTCCATTTCCAATTACAACTCTCCAAGGGCATGTTTAAATTCCGAGATGGTTTGAGGAATATTTTTTGATTTTAAAATTGCAGAAATAACAGCTGCTCCTGCCGCTCCATGCTGCAGACATTTTTCTGCTCTTTCAGGTGTAATTCCACCCACTGCCAGAACAGGAACTTTGACAGAGGCTGCCACTTCACTCAAATTACTCAGTCCCTGGGGTTCCAAAATTCCTTTTTTGGACTCGGTTTCGAATACAGGACCAAAGAGAAGAAAATCAGCCCCTTCTTGTTCTTTAGCAAGGGCTTTGTCAATGGAGTGAACACTGGCTCCAATCTGTTTCCCTGCAGCATGGGATTTTATTTGGGAAATAGGAATTCCATCTTCGGGAATTTGGATTCCAGCAGCATCAAGGGATAAAAGGAGATCCAATCTGTCATTGATGAAGAGTTTAGATTGATATTCATCAGTCAGGTTTTTGAGGTTTTTTCCTGTTTCAAAAAGTTCTCGTGTGTTCAAATCTTTTTCTCTTAACTGAACAGCTTTGATTCCTGCTGCAAGAGCCTGCCGCACGATTTCTTCCAGAGAACTTTCTTGACAGAGTTTTCGATCTGTAATCAGATATAATTTAAAGTTTAAATTCAATCAGCCCTTCCATAGGAGAGGATGCCTGCGCGTACAGCTTTCTTGGAATACGACCTGCTTCATACGCCAGTCTTCCTGCTTCACAAGCCAGTTTCATGGCTTTTGCCATCATCACCGGATGTTCTGCTTCTGCGACAGCAGAATTGAGAAGAATACCGTCACACCCTAATTCCATAGCAACTGCGACATCAGAAGCTGTTCCAACTCCAGCATCCACAATTACAGGAATTTTTACAATTTCTCTGATGATCTGAAGGTTGTATGGATTTCGGATTCCCATTCCAGATCCAATGGGAGCCCCTAATGGCATAACTGCAGCACATCCCATATCAGCCAGTTTTCTGCAGGTGACAGGATCATCATTGGAATAAGGGAGAACAACAAATCCATTGGCTAAAAGCTCTTCAGCAGCTTTCAACAACTCAGGAACATCAGGGAAAAGGGTTTCTTCATCTCCAATCACTTCTAATTTAATCCAATTTGTTCCAAGGGCCTCACGCGAGAGTTTTGCCGTTAACACAGCTTCTTTGGCTGTATAGCAGCCTGCAGTATTGGGGAGAATTTGAAATTTATCTTTCAAAAGCCGGACCAGACTCTCTGAATCTCCGGATAAATTGATCCTTCGGAGAGCCACAGTAACCATCTGGGTTCCACTGGCTTCCAGGGCTTCTAACATTGTTTTTAAATCAGGATAGCGCGCTGTTCCTAAAATCAATCGGGATAAAAAAGTCTTTCCTGCAATTGTTAAAGTACTCATAATGCCTCCTCTGCCTGCAGCTGCTGAACTATTTCTCATCAAAATTTTCAGCTGGTTTTGATTTTACTAATCTGCCACTCTTCCTCTTCGCTAATTTTCCGCAAATTCTTGCTGTCTTGATTTCATTGATCTCATTTTCCACGATAAAACGCAGATACTCTGTCGCGGAGATGCTTTTAATCCAAACACTCTTTTGCGGCTGACAGCCAACTTTCCTTTACTGTATTTTTATCAAGGAGACTTGATGTAAAAACAATAATATAATAGTGAGGTTCGGCATCCCAAATTCTCTGGAGAGAGGATAATATTGGAGAAGTTTCCACGGCATCGTCCTTCATTTCATTTTTTCCGATTTCATCAGTTAAGCGTATTTTTTCCCTTTCAAGAGGTTGGAAGGGCAGCCAAAATACCACTGATTTGTGTCCTATTTTTTTCGAGAGAGATTTTTCGAAAGCTCTTCCAAATTTTTGAGGATATAAGTTTAAGGTGTCTGCTCTTGAATTTAATTTTCTGCTGAGATCCTGGTGGTATTCTTGGTAATCTACCCTATTTTTCCAGAGCAGCATAGTGTTTGATTTCTCTCGTTTGAAACAGACGTCTTTAGAAGCTATATTCTTGCTCGACATTAGCTTTTCAACGGTATCTTTAACAATATTTGAAATCCCATCTTGTTTTTGTATGTCATTTAATATCTTTTTAGTGATTGCCGCTCCTGCAGCTTCGTGCAATTTTGTAAATCCTTCTGCTTCTGGGAACCACTCTTTTATCAACTCAGAAAGCGCTTTTTGGGGATATACAGCGGCTGCATAATCTTTGAAAGCTATTTCAAACAGATGGCTCAGCGGAAAATGCCCAACATCATGAAGCAAGCCATAAACGCGGCATACTTGCAAAAAGTCTTCTTCCTTTATTTCTGCGCCTACATCATTTTCAATCGCTTCTTTATATTGGTTCCAGACAGCCCCTTTTAATAGGTTTTCTGCCATTCTTCCCACAACATGAGCGACTCCAAGTGAATGTTCGAAACGGGTTGTGTTTAATGATGGATAGACGTAAGATGCAACATCATTCTGTCGAATATGCCTTAAACGCTGAAATAGAGGATGGTCAATGATTTTGTTTTCTAATTCAGTAAGATAGACAAATCCATGAACAAGATCGCGAACGCGTACAGAATAATTGAGATGTCCCCCACCCCTCATTAGCTTCTAAGAATAAATCTTATTAGGCTCTTTTTAGTATTCTTTTTTAGCTACGTCTTCTGCCGAAAGCCCTGGGGGGATATCAGCAGCAGTTATCTCGGCGAGACTTTTCTCCCGTTTGATTTCGAATTTAATTGTAAATGTTTCTGTCCCATCTGAAGTTAACATTTGACTGGATGCCAATTTTGAACTTTCCTCCGCGGCGCAATTTTTGTTTATTTTGCCCTCCTGATGACATGGTAATTCTACTGTTTTTCTCAAATTCTATTATACCACCTTCTTTGTTGGGAGTTGCTGCCAAAATGTTAACAATCAGCTTCCTAATCTTCAACGATTTCAAGAATTCTCTCCACATTGAAGACACGGATGTCCCCTCGAAGAAAACAGTGAGCTTCAATCCCTAAAAATTCCTTCCCTTTATACTCCATTTTTTCCAGTTTAAGGGGTTGAATCACTCGAAAAGACTTCTCGTCTTTTGATTTAAGATACGTGATTTTCAGTTTTTTCTTTTTATCAACCGCTTCTTTTAAAAGCTCAATTTTTGAAGGAAGCGGGATCTTCTCCTCAGCCAGATGATATTGAAGCTGGGTTAAAAAGCGAACGACTTGATAATCCAGCATTAAATGATTCATCTTTACAGGAGTTTTTAAGAAAATTCCATTAAAACTGCGGCAGCGGCTTAATGCCACATAGACCTGTCCAGGTGAAAAAGCCCCTTTTCCTAAATCAATCACCACTTTGTCAAATGTTTTTCCCTGACTTTTGTGGATTGTTACTGCCCATGCTAAGCGGAGTGGAAACTGGGTAAACTGACCCAACTCTTTTTTTTGAATTTTGTGGGAATCCTTATCATAGTAGTGATGAAAAATGTTCCATGTAAAAGGATTTACTTCCACCTCTTCCTCTTGAGCGATTTTTACGCAAACCTGATCGGGTTTAAGTTTTGTGACTGTCCCCAGGGTTCCATTGACCCATCTTCCTTCAGAATCATTGTTTAAAAACATGACTCGAGCCTTTTCTTTCAGAGAAAGCTCTAAATCCGTCGGGAAATGTTTTTTGTCAAATTCTCCTTCCATCCTGCCTGTGAACTGAAAGGTTTCAGCAGAGATTTTTTCTAAATTTTCTCTGTTTAACCGATCGGCTTGTTCATTTGTGGACGTTAAACAGATTGCATCTTCTAATGGCTCTTGAGAAATGTCTGAAACCCTATTATTCAAACT
Organism: bacterium; assembly: GCA_021800275.1. Lineage (GTDB taxonomy): Bacteria > Vulcanimicrobiota > JABDET01 > JABDET01 > JABDET01 > JAKAVV01. The sequence continues at coordinate 281,098 of JAJYZB010000002.1, read as the reverse complement.
CTGAAGAGATGCCAGATCAATTGTTTTGTTTCGAATTCCATTGAGAAGATAGATAAAATCAGAGTCCTGCTGACGGTAAATTTTTTCCAGTTCCACGAATTTTATTCCCATTCCCTTTTTGGAATGGAGCAGATTCTGCGCTGCTTCAGAAGCAAAAAAATAGGGAGAAGAGTAGTGGTTTTTAAAAAATAATTTTTCCTCTCCTGAGACAACAGGAGGAAGTTGATAAAGGTCCCCGATAAAAATCATTTGCACTCCTCCAAAAGGAGCGCGTTTTCCACGAGCCGCTCTTAAAAAGAGATCAATGCAGTCTAATAAATCTGCCCGAACCATTGAGATTTCATCAATCACAATCATTTCAATTTCTTGATACAAAAAACTGCCGTGAAAAGATCTTCCCAATTTTCTAGCTTCCATCGGGGTAATTCCAGGTTTGAAACTAAAAAATGAGTGAATGGTTTCCCCCTGGATATTGACAGCAGCAACTCCGGTAGGAGCCAGAACGGCTAAACTTTTTTTTGTAATCGTCCGAAAATATTGAAGAAGGGTAGATTTTCCTGTTCCAGCTCTGCCCGTAATGAAAAGATTTGCATGGCTGTTTTCAAGCAGATCAATTGCTTTTTCAAAGAGTTCATTGAATTCTATTTCCAAATTCTTTCCCTTCCATTCTCTCTTCGTAAAAAAGCATGCGGCTGAAACTTCCTTCTGCTGTAACAGAACGGACAGCCTCTTCAGAAGAAGAAAATAGGTCTAGATCTTCAAAGGCTCGAATAGGTGGACGAAGATGCAGTTTGGGAAGATACTCTCTGACCATCTCTATTCCGATGTTTTTAATGTCTTCGTCCCCCCCCATCTGTTAACACCCGCGCAATGTAAAATTGTTTAAAACGCTCATCCTGAGGAATCTTGTCCAAGTCATAATCCCATAAGAGTTCTTTTCGTACTTTCATTTTAATCCTTAATTTTGACCTTTTGATTTCAGAGCTTCTAGCAAGATGCCCCCACTGGTGCGTGTTGTATAGGCTCTAACATTCTGTATTCGCTATTTCCGAGAGGATTCTTGCTGAAGTCGTGAATACAGCACAGCTTTTGCAGGAGGAAACTTCAAGTCATAGAAGATACAATAAGGTGTACACTTTATTGGAGGAGATATGAAATGACAAAAACGGTTACATTAAAAGAGCTGCGCCCAAATTTGCCTAAAATTATTCAGGCAGTTGACAAACAGATGGAGCGTTACATCATTACCCAAAGAGGCTTGCCTAAAGCCATTATTTTAAGCCTTGACGATTTCGAGGGGATCCTGGAAACGTTGGAAATTTTGCAGGATAAGGCTGGACTTTCTCGGCTTAAAAAAGCTGAGCGAGAAGCAAAAGCGGGCAAAACGCGGTCACTTAAAGAAATTCATAGAGATCTTTCTATTGTATAGCATCCGCCTTACACGAACAGCAGAATCATCTTACATTTGGCTGCAAAAACATAACCGGAAGCTTTTTGAAAGAATTAAAGCAGTATTTGAGCTGCTTGAGCAAGATCCTTTTCAAGGCAAAGATCTAAAATGGAACCTGAAAGGGAAGTATTCTTATCGAGTAGGGTCCTATAGAATCATTTATGCTGTTGAAAAAAATAGGCTTGTTGTTTATGTTTTAGATATTGGTCACCGAAAAGAAATTTACAGGTAAGTGGGACCACTCGAAACTTTTCCCCTCTCTATACTGAGAAATTATGTGAGCTTACAGATGCCCCCCCCAAAAAAAGCCTTTCAGAACATTGAAAAACTCCTGCGGGTTCGGAGAGAGAAAGCGGAGAAAACCAGAGAATAACAGGAGATGCCAGGAAAAGGATAATCTATATGAATCACCAATTTTAACTTGTTAAATTAAATTAACCAACCAGTTTAAATGCTGGGAAACGCGGTTGACATGTTCAGCGCTGAAAATAAAATACAAGCTCAAACAGCGAATAGGATTGCTAAAGTTCTGATGGCTGATGGGGGAATAAAATAAAACGCCAGTATGGAATTTGAACCTGTTGTTGGCCTTGAAATTCATGTTGAATTAGCGACAAAAACGAAACTTTTCTGCGGCTGTTTAAATCGCTTTAGCCAGGTTCCAAATTCTCAAGCCTGCCCTGTTTGTTTAGGACTTCCTGGTTCTCTTCCAGTGGTAAATCAGCAGGCAGTTCTCCTTCTTTTAAAAACAGGACTGGCTTTAAACTGTAAGATTCCAGAGAAAACTAAATTTGATCGAAAAAATTACTTTTATCCGGATATGCCTAAAAACTATCAAATTTCACAGTATGATCTCCCTCTTGCTCGTGATGGAAAACTTGAATTCATGTTCAAAAACGAAAAAAGATGGGTTAGAATAGAACGAATTCATCTGGAAGAAGACACTGGAAAATCAGTTCATGTGTCCCATTCTAAGGCGTATCTGTCTTCCACAGTAACAATTGCTGCATCTAAGGAGCCGCTTTCTGACCTCAATAAACTGAACATTTCTCCTCCTGAACGTTCGGTGCTCGGAGCAAGGATTGCAGAAGCGGATTATACTCTGCTGGATTATAATAGAGCAGGGATTCCTTTAATGGAGATCGTGACCAAACCGGATCTCCGTTCTCCTGAAGAGGCTGTTTTGTTTCTGCAGAAATTGAGAACTATTATTCAAACCATTGAATCCAGCCCATGCAAAATGGAAGAAGGACAGATGAGATGTGATGCCAATGTGAGTTTGAGAGAAAAAGGGAGTGAAACTCTTGGAGTTAAGGTTGAAATTAAAAACATGAATTCATTTAAATCCATTCGGGATGCGCTGCAGCATGAAATAGAAAGGCAGGGCAAGGCTCTTTTAAAAGGGGAAAAGGTGTATCAAGAGACCAGAGGATGGGATGAAACACAAAAAATTACTTTTGTGATGAGAAGTAAAGAATATGCCCATGATTACCGTTATTTTCCTGAACCGGATCTTCCTCCATTGGAGATCAGCGTGAAATGGTTGGAGGAAATTAAGACTTCACTCCCTGAACTTCCAGATGCAAAAGAGAAGCGGTATAGAGAAGCTTATGGTTTATCAGATGACGAGATTCAAGGATTCATCGTCAGCCCCCCTCTGGCAGAATTTTTTGATGAAGCCGTTAAAATCGGCGGCAGCCCAAAAGAGGTGTGCAACTGGCTTAAAGGGGATGTTTCGAAATATTTAAATGAGAAGAAATGTGAAATTACAGTGACAAAATTAAGCCCTTCTCTTCTGGTCGAATTGATCGGCTTGATTGAAAAAGGGGTCATCAACGGGAAAACCGCTAAAGATCTTCTGGTCGAGATTTTAGAAAAAGGAGCGCCCGCGAATTCACTGGCAGCTCTAATTCAATCAAGAGGATTAGCTCAGATTTCTGACTCTGATTTTCTGCAAGGGGTTTTGAAGGAAATTTTAGAAAAACCAGAATCTAAAAAAGCGGTGGATGAGTACAAGCAGGGGAATGAGCGAGCCTTCGGATTTTTAGTTGGAGAAGTGATGAAAAAAACAAAAGGCAAAGCCAATCCCCATAAAGTCAATCAGATGTTGAAGGAAAGGTTGGAAAAATCTTAAATCACGGAGGCAAAAGGCTTTCGCAAATAGCTGACCCATCTGATTAAAAATGAAAGGCGGGAATGATGTTATCACTTCAATTTTTAGGGGCTGCCGGAACTGTTACAGGTTCAAGGTTTCTGCTCACTGTAGATGATGCGAAGGTTTTAATTGACTGTGGACTGTTTCAGGGGGGGAGTGAATTAAAAGAGCGAAATTGGGCGCTTTTCCCCGTTGATCCTAAAGAGATCCAGGGGGTTTTTGTGACCCATGCCCATCTGGATCATACAGGCTATCTCCCAAAACTGGTAGAACTTGGATTTCGCGGAAAAATTTTTGCCACTCCTTCAACCCTTGATCTGCTGGGAATTCTGCTGCGCGATTCAGCTCATCTCCAGGAAGAAGAGGCTGCTTATCACAACCGCGGAAAGCTCTGCTGCCCTCATGCAAAGCCGCTTTATACCCTTCAGGAAGCGGAACAGGCTCTTTATCAAACCCACGCTGTTCCTTATGGGAAGGTATTGGAGTTTGGAAAAATTAAAGTGGAATTTATTTCTGCCGGACATATTCTTGGTTCTGCTTTTATTCGAGTCACTGCCCCCCAGAATGGGAAAGAAGTTTCTTTTTTGTTCACAGGGGATATGGGAAGATATCACTCTCCTATTTTGAATGATCCAGCCACGGTCTCAGAGGCGGATTACCTTCTCATGGAATCCACTTATGGGGATCGAATTCATGAAAAAAAAACAGGAGTAGAAGCCATTCTTCCGGCTGTCCAGGAGTGTCTGGATTTGTCGGGGTGTCTTTTGATTCCCGCTTTTACAGTGGGGAGAACCCAGGAAATTCTTTATACTTTAAGACAGATGCTGGATCAAAAATTAATACCGCAAATTCCAGTTTATGTGGACAGTCCTATGGCTGTGGATGTGACCCATCTTTATGCCGAGTATCATGAAGAACATGATCTGGACATGGAACAATTGGAAAAACAAGGTCATTCCCCTTTTCGTTTTCCAGGACTGCAGTATGTGCGAACAACACAAGAATCAAAAGACCTGAATCATGCGAAAGGGCCTTTAATTATCATTTCTGCTAATGGAATGTGCACAGGAGGCAGAATCATGCATCATTTGGTCAATCGTCTTCCAGACCCCAGCACCATTCTTTTGTTTGTGGGATACCAGGGGAGTGGAACTCGGGGACGTGAACTGCTGGAAGGGGCAAAAATGATCACCATTTTTCATCAAAAAATTGAGGTGAACGCCCGAATTAAACAGGTGGATAATTTTTCTGCTCATGGAGATTATCCGGAAATTTTAAAATGGCTGTCAGGATTTAAAAAACAGCCTCTAAGAACATTTTTGGTTCATGGAGAACCTGAATCTGCCCGCGCTATGAAGGGACATATTGGAGAAAAATTTCCTGGATGGACAGTGGAAATCGCTCAAGACATGCAGAAAGTTGAGTTGTAAAACGGCGCAGCAGGTCATTTAGGAGAGGTGCAGTCGCTCTAAAAAAAGAGGCGCCTGATAGGATTACGCAGTGCGTTCTCTTTACCAGGCGCCGTAGAATGATGGATTTAGCTATGCGCTCAAGGATAGATCCCTCGGATGGTGAGGGCTTCTGCCACTCGTCCAACTCCTACCACATAAGCGGCTGTTCTCATGTCAATTTTTCGTTCCAGAGAAACTTTTAAAACATTAGCAAAGGCTCTGGTCATAATCTCTTTCAATTTATTATTGATTTCATTTTCGCTCCAGAATAATGCCTGAATGTCCTGAACCCATTCAAAGTAGCTGACTGTAACTCCTCCAGCATTCGCTAAAATGTCGGGAATCAGGAAAACTCCGCTCTCGTGCAAAATTCGATCGGCTTCAGGAGTGGTTGGTCCATTGGCTGCTTCTGTAATGATTTTCGCGTTAATTTTTCGGGCATACTCTTCATCAATTTGATTTTCATAAGCGGCTGGAACCAGGATGTCACAAGGTTTAATCAGGATTTCTCTTCGATCTACTTTTGCTGCATTGGAATAGTGGGTGACAGAGCCTTTCATTTCTTTGATTTTGATTACTTCATCCACGTCCAATCCTTTTTCATTGTAAACACCGCCGCTGGAATCGGAAACTCCTACTACTGTAACCCCTTCATCTGAAAGGAGTTTAGCTGCTATGGAACCAGCGTTTCCAAAGCCCTGAACAATGGCTTTTGATCCTTTCAAGTTCATTTTTAAATGTTTGCAGGCTTCTTGTATGGTGTAAAGGGCCCCTCGGGCAGTGGCTTCTTTTCTTCCCTGGGATCCGCCTATACAGATAGGTTTACCTGTAACCACTCCTGGCACAGAATATCCTTTTTCCATGCTGTAGGTATCCATAATCCAAGCCATAACCTGGGCATCAGTATAAACATCAGGAGCAGGAATATCTTTTTCAGGTCCAATCATGAAATTGATTTCTGCTGTAAACCGTCGGGTGAGTCTTTCCAGTTCCCCTTTTGACATTTTTTTGGGGTCAACGATCACTCCTCCTTTAGCTCCTCCATAAGGAAGTCCCACAACTGAGCATTTCCAGGTCATCCACATAGCCAGCGCTCTGACTTCATCAAGGGTTACATCAGGATGGAATCTGATCCCTCCTTTTGAAGGTCCAAGAGCCTGATTGTGATGAACTCTATGCCCGGTAAAAACCTTTAAAGTCCCATCATCCATTCTAACCGGTATGGAAACAGTCAATTCTCGTTTTGGGTACTTTAAATATTCATGAATGTTGGGATCCAGTTTCATCACTTTTGCCACATGATTCAACTGCTCCAGAGCCATGGAATAAATGTTTCGTTCTGGGGCTTTAGATTTCGCTTCCACTGTGATCATTATTTTTCTCCTCCTAAATTATTTTTTATTTTAGATTGTATTTTTTCCAGCTCGCGTTTTGCGTCGCTGAAATTTGGATCAAGAAGAAGGGCTTGTTTTAAACATCTCTCACCATCCTTGTAGAGTTTTAATTCAACATAAACTACCCCCATAAAGTAAAGGGCTTCTTTGTCTTCAGGGTCGAGCTTTACAGTTTGAGAAAATGCTTCTATAGCTTTATGCGGTTCTCCTTTGTGCCATAAAGCATGACCTAAATTCACCAAAGCCTCTGTATTTTGTGGATCTAATCGGTTCGCTTTTTTAAAAAAAGAAATGGCTGCATCCCAAAAGCCTGATTGTATATACACCACCCCAAGATTGACGTAACTGGCGGCAAAACTTCGGTCTATTTTAACTGCTTTCTGCAAAACTTGAATCGCGGCAGAAGACTCTCCTTCTTGAAGCAAAATCCTCCCCTTTAAATTTAATGCTTCTACATGGTTAGAATCTTCTGCCAAAATCAGTTCCACGTGGTGTTTGGAACGGTTGATATCTCCTAATATAAAGTAAGACTCAGAAAGCGCAAGGTGAAAGTTCAAATCATCAGGTTCAAGGGCAGCTCCTTTTTTCCAAGCCTGAATCGCTTCTCTAATTTTAGAAGAATAAAAAAGAGACATTCCTAAGTGATAGTATCCATCCGCATCCTTGGGATTTAATTCGACTCCTTTTTTAAAATAAGTAGAGGCAGACTCATAATCCCCTTTTGCTGCGTATGCTAATCCTAAATGCATCCTGGAATTAGAATCTCGCCTGTCCAGGGCAGCCGCTCTTCTCAGGTGTCGGATCGCATCTTCAAAAGATCCTTGTGAATAAAAGCTGCGCCCTGTTTCATAATGAGATTGGTATGAATGCTGCCGTTTCAGCAGAGTAAAAGGAATCACTTTCCCTCTTCTGGCTCCTCGCGGCATCAGGGAAACCTCACCATAAAGTTTCCATTCAAGATGAAGAAATGTTTCTCCTCTGGCGCAGTTTACTAAAGTTTTACATTCAGGATATGGATTGTTAACGTATTTGTGTTAAACTAAGTATTAGAGGAGTGAATCCAGCATGCAGAACAATCACGCCGCAGCTGACCGCGAGGAAAAAGGCAGATTTGCTTTGATGAAAAACATTTTCAACTCGTTTTCCCGCGCTTTGTTTGGTTCCAGGGATAAAAAAGAAGAAATGGTGAATACTCTGGGAGATCTTTTAGAAGAAAAAGACGAATATACCTATGAACATACTCTTAGAGTAGCTGATTTTGTCAAAATGATCGCCGAAGAATTAAATCTGTCTTCAGATGAGACTGAGCGCTGTGTCAAAGTAGGGAAATTGCATGACATTGGAAAAATCATTGTTAGAGATGCAGTTCTCAAAAAAGAAGGGAAGCTGAGTCCTGAAGAATACCAGGAGATCAAGCAGCATGTTTCTCGGATCCCCGAACTTTTCCCAGACAACCATTCCTTAGCTCAGATTTTCCATTTAGCCATGTACCATCATGAGTGGTATAATGGGAAAGGATATCCATTTGGGGCAAAAGGGGATGAGATTCCTCTTGAAGCCAGAGTTGTTGCTGTTGCTGATGCCTGGGATGCCATGACATCAAGAAGAGTGTATCGTTCCAGTTTCTCGCATGAGAAAGCCCTGAGGATTATGCGAGAGAATTCAGGAATACAGTGGGATCCCACTGTTGTGGAAGCTTTTTTCAGGGTTTATGAAAAACATTTGTGCCAGCAAGCCTCTTGACTTTTTTTTATTCGGTCGTGATATAATACAGAGAGCTAAAAATAGAAGAGGGAGAGGTCTCTATATGGATGCTTTTGTACCAAAGGTTGAATTTTTTTCGGTTTCCGCCCCGGAGTCTGGCGGTCTTCGCTTGAGCCAAGTTATTCAAAGACATGATGCAGAACGTGCTGATACAGTTGATGATCAAGTGGGGGAGAATGGAGAAGTTTCTGATCCCGTGAGCGAGTCTTCTCTGTTTGTTCTTCCTCCAATACCACCCTTGAGCCCTTTGTCTCATTCCACACCCTCAGAAAATTCATTTTTACTGGATGGACAGAGAAAACAGCTGCATAAAGCCCTGCGTTTAGATGCTGTAGAGCGTAAACTGGATAAAGAAAGATTTGAGAACGAGGATGGTTTTTTGCCTTTTCATGATCGAAAAATTTTATATGCCGCTGCATCTGCGTCTCTGGGAAAATTAAATAGGGAACCGGAAAATCAATTGATTCAATGGGCAGCGAATCAAAACTTGGATGCTCTAGGGTTTTTGTCTCTGCTGAGTGGTTACTTGAAAAAATCCGCTTAAGTTTCCATGTCAGAGCCAGGAACTTTAACCGTTATTACAGGCAGCATGTTTTCCGGCAAGTCAGAAGAGTTAATTCGGCTTGTTCGAAGGGCGTTATACGCTAAGAAAAAAGCGCAGGTATTTAAATCCGCTATTGACGATAGATGGAGCACTGCCTCAGTGATTACTCACAGCGGAGTCCAGCTTGAAGCAGCAGCTGTAAAAAATACGGATGATCTGCGAAAATTGGTTAAACCTGAGACCCAAGTTATCGGGATTGAAGAAGTTCAATTTTTTGACGAGAAAATTGTTTCTCTTTGTGAAGAGTGGGCGCAGCATGGAAAATCGGTGATTGCCGCTGGACTGGATCAAGACTTTCGGGGGAAACCATTTGGGGTGATTCCCCTCCTGCTTTCCCTGGCTGATGAAGTGATTAAATTGAGAGCTATTTGCATGAAATGTGGACGAGATGCCAGCCGAACTCAGAGGATCATCAATGGTGAACCCGCTCTGTGGGATGATCCTGTCATTTTGATTGGAGCTTCTGAAAAGTATGAAGCTCGGTGTCGAAAATGTCATGAGGTCAGAATTAGAGGAAAACGAAATCTTAAAAAGCGCAGCTGATTTTTCAATTCAGTCTCTTGACCAATGGATACCTTCTGTGTTGGTTTGATTGTAGTTCTTTTATGGGTTCTAATGGAGGATATGTGAAATATTTTTTCCGCTTGAGTGAATGACTTGTGCTGCGATGTAATTACTGCTGCTGCCAGGCTTTTTTAAGCATGTCCATGATCTCTATTTTTCCCCAGATCGAAGCATACATGAGCGAAGTGTATCCATCCTTATTTCGGATGCGCGCATCGGCCTGTTTGTTCAACAAAAAGCGAACCGCTTCAGTTTGATCCGCCCACGTTGCTTCCATAAGAGCTGTCCATCCATTTTCATCCTGCATATTGACATCTGTTCCATTTTCCAGAAGATTTTTTAAGAGTTCTACATTGCCATCAGCTGCGGCCTTTAAAAATGGGTGTTTGCCATCTTTTTCATTCATATTTTTACCACCCCCTTTTTGGGAATTGCTAATATTATACCCTAGATTTGTTAAAAGAGCAATAAAATTCGATTGGTCTATATTTTGCTACTTTTAGACTGTTCACAAGAGATCCCTTTTTGTTTAAACTTAAAGGGGAAAATTTTAACAACCCAATTATTCACCCTTAGGAGAAGAGATTATGAAGGAGGAGTCCAGTAAAAAAATTAACGATTATTCGATAAGTCTTGGCGCTAGAATAGGTCAAAGAGTGAAAGATTTCAGAAGACATTATGGACTGACCCAGGAAGGTTTAGCAGAAAAATTGGAGGTGCATCCTAGTTATGTGGGACAGTTAGAGCGAGGTGAACGTCAGGCATCTCTGCAAACTCTCGAAAAATTAGCGCTTGCATTTCGCCTGTCGCCTTTCGAGTTCTTTCACGAGGAAGAGGAACTGGATAAAGAAGGATTAAAAAAAAGATGTTTAACCCTTTTGGACAAATGCACTTCCTCTCAAATACGCGCTTTCTGTGAACTTTTAACTACGTTTGTTTATAAAAGAAAATAATCCAGAGCCCATCTTTTCGTTCATTTACTGGCAGCGCGTATCATAATTAGGTAGGACAGCTGCTCTCTGTGGCAAATAATTAGGAGGAGCGCTTCTCTGTGAGCGCCAATTATTGATAGGACTGGCTTGTCCGCAATTGTGGGGGAGTGGCGGAATTGGCAGACGCGCCAGACTTAGGATCTGGTCCCTGAGAAGGGGTGGAGGTTCAAGTCCTCTCTTCCCCACCAGCTTAAATTTTGTTCTGTCATGATTTTGTGTTATGACTATCCAGGAGAAAAAATGATTTTGGCAAATTAAGTCAGGTAAATCCTCTGCGGGAGGTTTTATATGAAATTTAAGGTGCTAGTATCTGATCCTCTCCCTGATGGGAGCTTGAATAGACTTAAAGAGGCGGCTGACGTGGAGACTTGTTATAAACTCCCCAAAGAAGAGCTGACCAAAAAAGTATCAGAAATTGAGGCTCTGGTGGTTCGGAGTGAAACAAAAGTTACAAAAGAGATTCTTGAGCCAGCAAAAAGGCTTCAAGTGATTGCAAGAGCCGGAGTTGGAGTAGATAATATTGACGTGGATGCAGCCACAAGAAAAGGAATTGTGGTGATTAATTCTCCTGAGGGGAATACTCTTGCAGCAGCAGAACATACCATGGCATTAATGCTTGCCATGGCAAGGAAAGTTCCTCAGGCTTATCAGTCTCTTCGTTCTGGGAAATGGGAAAGAAGTCGTTTTGTCGGAACAGAATTATATGGTAAAACTCTGGGAATTATTGGATTGGGAAAAATTGGGAAAGAGGTGGCTTTTCGCGCCCGATCTTTCAAGATGAAACTTCTTGGTTTTGATCCCTTTTTAAAACCTGAGCAGGCCGCTGAAATGGAAGTGAATTTAACCTCTCTGGAGCAGGTTTTAAGAGAATCGGATTTTGTAACTATCCATGTGCCTTTGATGGCAGAAACAAAAAATCTGCTGAATGCTCAGACTCTTTCTCAAATGAAGCGTGGAAGTTATTTAATTAACTGCGCCAGAGGCGGGATTGTGGATGAAGCAGCATTAATTGAAGTTTTAAAAAATGGACATCTGGCAGGAGCTGCCCTGGATGTTTTTGCTGCTGAACCTCCTCTTGGTTCTCCGCTGCTGGAAAAAGAAGAAGTTATTGTTACCCCTCATCTCGGAGCTTCCACCCAGGAAGCTCAGGAAAGGGTAGCAGCTGACGTCATTGAGCAACTTCTGGAGATTTTTCAAGGGAAGCCTGCTCGTTCTCCTGTCAATATCCCCTCTTTAAATCAGGAAAAACTGCTGATGCTGAAGCCTTATCTGGTTTTAACGGAAAAGATGGGAATTTTCCTTTCTCAGATATGCGATCAGCCGATTTCTGAAATCCAGTTCTGTTACTCTGGGGAAATTTCAAGAGAAAAAACAGCTATTTTAACGAATGCCGCTTTAAAAGGCGTGCTTCAAAAAGAATTTGGGGAGTCTGTTAATTTTGTCAATGCGTTTTATCTCGCAAACAACAGGGGAATAAAGATTCAAGAAAGTAAAACAATGAGTTCTGAACGTTACACAAATCTTGTTTCCATGGCAGTGAAAACTTCTCAAGAAGCCCATTCAGTCTCGGGTTCTGTTTTTGAAAACAAAGAAGGGATGATTTTAGAAAGCGATGGATATTTTATTCATTTAGGAATCTCGGGACATATGCTGCTGACCTGGCATGAAGATAAACCTGGCATTATCGGAAAAGTTGGCACATGTCTGGGAAAATATGGGATTAATATTGCAGAAATGCAGGTTGGACGCGCCCCGCTGAAGACAGGAAAAGCAGTCATGATCCTCTCAGTAGATGATCTTATTCCTCCTAAAGTTTTAGAGGAGATTCAAGGTTTAGATGGGATTGAAAAGGCAAGAGTTGTTCTTCTTTAGAAGATGAAGCACTTATTGAGCAAACAGGATCTGCATCTCTTTAATGAAGGGACTCATTACAGGATTTACGAAAAAATGGGAGCTCATCCTGTTGTTTCAGATGGGAATTCTGGGACCTGTTTTTCGGTCTGGGCTCCTAATGCCAGAGAAGTTCATGTCATGGGGGATTTTAACGACTGGAATAGAAAAAGTCATCCCCTTCAGATTCAGGAGAGCTCTGGCATCTGGGCGGGATTTATTTCTGAAGCTCATCAAGGCTCTCTGTATAAATATTCTATTATATCCCATCGTCATCAGCACAAACTCGAAAAGACGGATCCCTTTGGATTTTATCAGGAGATTCCACCAAAGACTGCTTCCATTGTGTGGAATTTAGATTATCATTGGCAGGATCAGGGATGGATGGAAAAACGGAAAGAGAATCGTGATCTGCAGTCACCCATTTCGATTTATGAAGTTCACCCAGGCTCATGGAGAAGAGTTTCGGAATCCAATCACCGTCCCCTAACTTATCGAGAATTAGCGCATCAATTAGCAGATTACGTTAAAAAAATGGGATTTACTCATGTTGAGTTAATGCCTGTTATGGAACATCCTTTTGATGGCTCATGGGGATATCAGGCAGTCGGTTACTTTGCTCCAACCAGCAGATATGGGACACCTCAGGATTTTATGTATTTTGTGGACTATCTGCACCAAAATGGAATAGGAATAATTTTGGACTGGGTTCCTTCACATTTTCCAACAGATGGACACGGGTTGGGTTTTTTTGATGGAACTCATCTTTATGAACATGCCGATCCTAAACAAGGATTTCATCCTGACTGGAAATCTTTTATTTTCAATTATGGCAGGAATGAAGTAAAGTCCTTTTTAATCAGCAGCGCTTTATTCTGGTTAGATAAATATCATGTAGATGCCTTGAGAGTTGATGCGGTTGCCTCGATGCTGTATCTGGATTACTCTCGAAAAGAAGGGGAATGGATTCCAAATGAGTATGGAGGAAGGGAAAATATCAAAGCTATTCATTTTCTTCAGAAACTCAATGAAGAGGTTTACAAGAATTATCCTGGAGCCCAGACCATTGCAGAAGAATCAACAGCCTGGCCCATGGTTTCACAGCCTGCTTATTTAGGAGGATTGGGATTTGGATTTAAGTGGGATATGGGATGGATGCACGATACCCTGGATTATATTTCAAGAGATCCGGTGTATCGAAAACATCATCATCAGGAAATTACTTTCAGAATGCTTTACGCTTTTCATGAGAACTTTGTTCTTCCCTTATCCCATGATGAAGTGGTGCACGGAAAAGGATCTCTCATCGGGAAAATGCCAGGAGACGTGTGGCAGAAATTCGCCAATCTGAGGCTTTTATACGGATATATGTTCGGACAGCCAGGGAAAAAGCTGTTGTTTATGGGAGGAGAATTCGGGCAGTGGAGAGAGTGGAATTATGCGGAAAGTCTTGACTGGCATCTGCTGGAGTATTCTCTTCACTCAGGCTTGCAGAAATGGGTTTCAGACTTAAATCAAGTTTATCGCGAAGTTCCTGCTCTTCATGAACTGGATGCCTCTCCTTCGGGATTTGAGTGGATTGACTGCCAGGATTGGGAGCAGAGCATTTTGACTTTTTTAAGGAGATCTGAAAATGAAAGTTCGCTGACCGCAGTTATCTGCAATTTCACGCCTGTTCCAAGATTTAACTATCGAATAGGAGTTCCTTGTGATGGAGTCTGGAAGGAAATATTGAACAGTGATGCTGAATGTTATGGGGGAAGCAACCTGGGAAATGGAGGAGAAGTTTTGGCAGAAAGACTCCCTTTTCATGGCAGGCCATTCTCTTTAAGGTTAATTCTGCCTCCCTTGGGAGTTTTGTTTTTAGAAAAAACATTGAAAGTTTTGAAGAAGGATTTGTAAAAGAACTGACGAATAGCAAAAAATTAGTAGGATGACCCGGATTTTGAATAGAATGAGTAAATTAACCTTCAAAGTGTCTTCACAACACCTCGACGGATTTTCTCCCAATTTCATAAGTCTAAACCGGTCTAAAAGCGAGGTGAATTTAGTATGGAAGACAAGAAGCGCAGCACAGGAACCGTAAAATGGTTCAACGATCAAAAAGGTTATGGCTTTATTAAAACCGCCGATGGTCAAGATGTTTTTGTCCATCACAGCGCGATTGCAGAAGAGGGTTTTAAATCTCTTTCTGAAGGGCAGTCAGTTTCTTTTGAGATTACCCGAGGACCTAAGGGATATCAAGCTGCAAATGTAACAAAAGGTTAATTTAGACCATGAGCGAGAAGAGAACCCGTTCGCGTTACGGGCTCTCTTTTTTTTGGGTTCAATTATGATAGACAGTCATGCCCATCTGGATTCAAAGGATTTTGATCAGGATCTGAATCAAACGATTGAGCGCTGTCAAGAGAAAAATATAAGGCTCGTTATTTCCTGCGGCACAGATGTAAACTCCAGCAAGAAAAATTTAGATCTCGCAGAACAGCACTCAATAATCTATGCGGCGGTCGGCATTCATCCCCATGAAACCTATCAAATAGAAAACGCAACTCTTGCAATCATCAGCGGGTTTTTGAACAAGAAAAAAGTGGTGGCTGTTGGAGAAACCGGATTGGACTATTATTATAATTTTTCTCTTCCTGATGTGCAGAGGCAGTCTTTTAAACATCACATTCGTCTGGCGCGCGAATCAGGGTTTCCTCTTATCATTCACTGCAGGAATGCAGAAGAAGATCTGGTGAAAATTTTAAAGCAAGAAAAAGCCTCTGAGGTGGGAGGAGTGATCCATTGTTTTGCAGGGAGAAAAGAGACGGCTTCAGCTTGCCTCGATTTAGGTTTTTATTTGGGAGTCAGCGGAATGATCACTTTTAAGAATACAAAAGATTTAACCTCTTTGTTTTCTGAACTTCCCTTGGACAGACTGCTGGTTGAGACGGATTCTCCTTATCTAGCTCCTCATCCCCATCGTGGAAAAAGGAACGAGCCAAGTTATGTTGTTCATACAGCTTCTAGACTGGCTGAATTAAAAAATGTTACTCTTGAAGAAATTGAAAATCAAACCACAGAAAACGCTAAAAAGCTTTTCCGAGTCACCTGAAGCTGTGTTATGCCACAACACATTCTCCCCCATCCACTCCAATGACATTTCCTGTCATCCAGGCTGTTTCAGGGTTTGAAAAAGCGACAATAGCTTTAGCCACATCTTCAGGAGTTGTCAATCTGCCGTGAGGGTTTCGGATTTTAGCGTGATCAATGAGCCTGTCATTTCCTGGAATTTTTCTCAGAGCAGGGGTATCTGTAACACCAGCTCTAATGGCATTCACCGTAATTTTTAAAGGAGCTAATTCATAAGCCAGTTGGCGCACATGTGATTCCAGGGCTGCTTTTGCGGCAGAAACCGCTCCATAAGAAGGAATCACATGTGTCCCTCCTTCACTGGTCATGGCAAAAATTCTGCCTCCTTCTTTCATTAAACCCTGTTTGATTAAATCTTGCGTCCAGTAAACCAGAGAATGAGCCATGACATCCAGAGTCATCTCCAGCTGCGATTTTGTGATTCCTTCATCATGAGAATTCGTGGAGATAAAAGATTTGAGTGTGCCGAAAGCCAGGGAATGAAGCAGAATTTTGATGGCAACCTTTTCTTCTGCCAGCTTTTCTAAAACTTCTTTTCTTTTCTCTTCATCCGCGGCATTTACGTTTAAAAACAGTGTCTTTCTTCCATTCTGCTTGATTTCGTGAATAACTTCTTCAACATGAGGCATGGTGTTTTTTCGATCCAGGTGAACTCCTGCAATGTTAAAGCCGTTTTTACTGAGTTCTAATCCTACTGCTTCTCCAAATCCGCTGGAGGCTCCTAAAACTAAAGCCCATTTGTTTTCATTCATGAAAACACGAATTCAACGGTTTTTTTCTTTTTCCTTTTATGGCTCCTTCGGAGCCAGATTCTCGCTCGCTTCGAATCCGCCTCGCAAGCGGTCGGTTCTCTCTCTCGCTTCGAATTAAATCATCATTCCGCCCATAGATAGAGCGCCGAATAGATTTCCTCCGCCTAAAATACCACCAGCCATTCCTAAATAGGGGAGTCCCATCATGGTTTGAGACATCATTCCTAAGCCATATCCACCCATCATTCCCATTCCTCCACCCATTCCCATCATCATCATAGGAGCCATCATTCCCATGGATCCGAGACCCATCATTCCCATCATTCCGAAGGGCCCCATCATCATCATGGGAAGAGCTGCTCCAGCCAGACCTGCCATTCCCATGGTTAAAAAAGGGTGCCTTTGGACCCAACCTCCAATTTTTCCTAGTATCCCTTGTTTTTGAGGCTGCTGTCCAGGTTGAGCCTGACCTGGCTGTTGAGGCTGCTGCTGCCACGGAACAAACCCAGGGGCTCCCATAGGTCTTCCCCCCATCATTTGCTGTTGCTGCGCCTGCCATGCAGCGAATTGGGGGGTTCCTGGCAGATAAGGAGGAAGCATGCCCGCTCTTTGGAATCCTCGGATTTGGTCTGAGGATAGATTATCTGGAGTAGGATAAACAGGGCCTGTTCCACGCGCTGCTGCTCCCCAATTCAAAGCTCCAATATAATTTCTCCAAGAAGAAAGCTCTTGAGGGCTCATGTTTCCTGGTTGGAACCCTGATGAACCAGGTTGGAATCCAGCGGAGTAATTGTTCCCTGGCGGGGGTCCTCCAGGCGGAGGTCCTTGGGGTGGTGGTGCTCCAAACCCATACTTAGCATTAGGGATTTGCCAAAAGTTTGGCGCTTCAGCTCCAATATGAGGAGCGCCTTGCTGAGGCTCTGCGGCTTGTCCAGAACTATGGGGCGTATTTTGCGCCTGTTCTTGAGTTCCCCCTGCTGGGTTGGAATCAGGGAGGGGTTGGGAGCGATGTTTGACTTGATGTTCAAAAACCTCAGTATGCAGGTTGGTCCGATTGAATACAATTTCATTCTTTTTTTCGTCCTGAAACCGTATGAGTTCTTTGTCTTTTTCCCCTCTTTGAGCGGAAACTTCTTTTCCTCCGATTTTTACCACGATAGGACCATCTTTGCTCACTTCACTCAAATGATAACTTTTCCCATTCTGGGGATTGAGAATATCATACTGATAGGAACCATCTTTAAATTGAGTTTTTGTGGAACCCGTTTGTCCAGAGTGAGGATCTGCATTCGTAAGTTGATATTTTATATTTGGGTCAGTGTCTCCCAGTTCACGATACCAGACATCATGCCCATTAATCGTATCTTTTTCCCATTTGGCAATATTGGAAGTATCAGCTTGTTCCTCTTGAGTCGTTTTTCCTTGTTTAGCGTCTTGAGCAGCTCCTGTTTGGGTTCCAGCCGCTATTTTTTCGCTGTTTGATACAAGAGGTCCAGAAGACCCTTGACCAAGACTGGGTGGAATAGATGAGTTGCCGTTTGGAATGCTCATTCCCATAAGATATGCTTCACTTTCGCCATTATTGTATCATTTATCTATGGGTCAGTCAAGCAAGTTGTCGAAATGGTAACAATTTGTTAACAAGTCCTCTTAAGCAGAAGACTTCTTTTTCATAAATTCAAGGAATTTTTCTTGTAATTATTGAAAAAATTGAGTGTAAAAAAGCAGTGAGGCAGCCAGCAGTCGAGAGAGCGCGCCTCTGAGAATTGAGGAGGAACTTATGAAAAAGACCCCACTTTTAGAGTTGGAAACCTTTGGACAGAGCTTATGGTTAGACTATATTCGAAGAAGTCTTTTGACCTCAGGAGAGCTGAAAAAAATGATAGAAGAAGATGGGGTCAAAGGAATTACATCCAACCCGACCATTTTTGAAAAAGCGATTGCTGGGAGTTCGGACTATAATGAAGCCATGAAAAAGTTGGCTGCAGAGAATAAGAATGTTGAAGAGATCTATTCTGCTCTGGTTTTAGAAGATATTGGCCATGCTGCAGACGAGTTTTTTCCTGTTTACAGAAAAACCAATGGACAGGATGGATTTGTCAGTATTGAAGTTTCCCCTGAACTGGCTCAGGACACAGAGAAAACAATCCAGGAAGCAAGAAAACTCTCTGCTCTGTTAGATCGCTCCAATGTGATGATTAAAGTTCCAGGAACTCCAGCCGGTATCCCTGCGATTGAACAATTAATTTCCGATGGGATTAATGTGAATGTTACCCTCCTTTTCAATCTGGATAATTATGAACAGGTCATGGAAGCTTATTTAAAAGGGCTTGAAAAAAGAGTTCAGCAAGGTAAACCTCTTGATGCGGTGAATTCTGTCGCCAGTTTTTTTGTGAGTCGAGTTGACACTGCTGTTGACAAACTGTTGTCCAATAAGATCCAGAGAGCAAAAGATTCTGGAGAAAAAGCAAAATTGGAATCTCTCCTCGGAAAAGCTGCAGTCGCAAATGCTAAAATGGCCTATCAGAGGTTTAAGAAAGTTTTTTCGAGCCCCAGATTTGAAGTTTTAAAAAATCATGGAGCTAACGTTCAGCGACCCCTATGGGCAAGCACCAGCACTAAGAATCCTGCTTACAGCGACATTCTTTATGTTCAAGAGCTTATTGCAAAAGATTCCGTAAATACCATGCCTCCTGAAACCATCCAAAATTTTAAGGATCATGGTAAGCCAAGGTTGACGATTGAAGACAAGCTGCAGGAAGCAGAGGCTGTTTTAAAGCATTTGGCTGAACTGGGCATTGATTTGAAACAAGTCACCCATAAGCTCCAGGAAGAAGGGGTAAAAGCCTTTTCAGATTCGTTTGAAAAGTTGATCCACTGCATTGCTGAGAAAAGAGAGGAATATCTTAAAGGACTGCTGGATCATCAGATTTTTCACATGGGAGCATATCAGGCAAAGATTGATGTGAAACTAAAAGAGCTTGAAAAAAATCATTTTGGAAAAAGGTTTTGGGAAAAGGATGCTGCTCTATGGAAAAATGCGAAGGAGCCGAAAAATTGGATGGGATGGTTGAATATCAACGAAATTATGAAAGGTCAGATCGAAAGAATTCAGGATTTTGCTCAAACGATTCGGGCGGAAAAGTATCAAGATTTAGTTTTATTGGGAATGGGAGGCTCCAGTCTTTTCCCTGATGTTCTGCGAAGTACTTTTGGAAGAATTGAAGGGTATCCACAGCTCCATGTTTTAGACACTACGGATCCTGCTTCTATTTCTTCTGTTGAAAAGAAAATTAATTTAGATAAAACCCTTTTCATCGTTTCCAGCAAATCAGGGGGGACTCTTGAAGTTTCCTCTTTATTTCAATATTTTTGGGGAAAAATTTCCAGAGGTGAAAATTTTATCGCGATTACAGACCCTGCAACCAGTTTAGAGGACTTAGCGCTTAAAAAAAAGTTTAGACAAGTTTTTTTAAATCCGCCAGATATCGGGGGGAGATATTCTGCTTTATCTTATTTTGGGATCGTGCCTGCAGGCTTGATAGGGCTTGATTTGAAAAAGCTGCTGGATGCGGCAGATCAAATGGTTCAATCCTGCGTTTCTTATCTTCCTCTTTCTGATAACCCTGCAGCAGTGTTAGGAACAACTTTTGGAGAGTTGTGGAAGATCGGAAAAGATAAAATTACCCTTATTATTCCGAAACCTCTTCATTCTTTTGGGGGATGGCTGGAACAATTGCTGGCAGAAAGCACAGGAAAAAGTGGTAAAGGATTAATCCCTATTGATGGCGAGCCTGTTGGATCCCCTGATGTTTATGGTTTGGATCGAATTTTTGTTTATCTGCACCTCCGCCGCCAGCACGATGAAGCATTGAGCAGAAAAGTTCAAGCCATTGAATCGGCTGGACACCCGGTGATTCATATTACACTTGAAAATCCTTATGATCTGGCAGAAGAAGTGTTCCGATGGGAATTTGCCACTGCGGTTGCTGGAGCAGTCATGGAAATCGATCCTTTTGATCAGCCCAATGTGCAAGAATCAAAAGACAACACAAAAGAAGTATTAGAGCAGTTTAAAAAAACTGGAAACCTGCGCGAAGATCAAGGATCCTCAGGAGAAAAAGAAATAAAACAATTTTGCGATCAGATTAAATCAGGGGATTATCTCGCTTTTATGGCTTATTTTGAGAGAACCCCAGGACATGATGAAAAATTGGAAGCCATCAGGATCTTTTTTAGAAACCGATTTAAGTCAGCGACCACTCTTGGGTATGGTCCTCGATTTTTGCATTCAACAGGGCAGCTGCACAAAGGAGGCGCTAATAATGGCGTTTTTATTCAGTTCACAGCAGAGGATGAAAAAGATTTGCCAATTCCAGGAGCCTTTTACGGGTTTTCCACTTTGAAAAAAGCTCAAGCTATTGGAGATTACCATTCTTTATTGAAACATAAACGGAGAGTTCTTCATTTTCCTCTGGGGAAAGATATTGCTAAAGGGCTGGAGCGGTTCTTAAATTTAGTAGAAGAAGCTCTAGCGGTTAAAAGACAGAGTAGAAGCCAATAGATGCGTGAGATATACATTTATGGAGCCAGCGGGCACGGAAAAGTTGTCGCTAGTCTCCTGCAGGATTCCGGTGAGACAATGGTCGGATTTTTAGATGATGATCCCCAGAAAATTGGGATAAAGATTTTAGGTTTTCCAGTTTTGGGAGGGTGGGATTATTTGGCGCAATCTCTTTTTGAAAAAAATTTATCTGTAACGAATTTTATTGTCGGGATTGGAGATAATCAAAATCGAAAGAGAGTTTTTGAGAAATTAAATGCGCGCCATCTGGAATTCGTTTCTGCTGTCCATCCTTCTAGCTTGATTCACTCCTCTGTGAGGATGGGTAAAGGAATTGTAGTTATGCCTGGAGTGATTGTGAACGCTGACACTCAAATTGGAGAGAATGCGATTTTGAACACAGGGGTTTCAGTGGATCATGATTGTGTTATAGGAGATCATGTTCATCTAGCTCCAGGAACGATTTTGACAGGAGGAGTGGTGATTGAGTCAGAGGTATTTATTGGAGCAGGAGCTGTTATTGTTCCAGGAGTTCGCATTGGTGCCCGTACGGTTATTGGAGCAGGAGCTGTTGTTCTTCAAGATGTTCCGTCTGGGAAAACAGCGGTAGGAGTTCCCGCAAGAGAGATCTAGTTGAATGGAGTAAAAATGTGCTCTTTGAACAATGATTTTAATTTGACAAATCCATGAAAAAAGACCGAAGTAATTTTCGTATTCTCATCTGTCATTCTATTCCTCTTATTCGAGAAGGGATTAAAAAAGTATTGACAGAAACCGCTGCAGAATACAGGATCGGTTCTTTAGCCGTAGAGGAGACAAGCTCTAATAAGCTGTCAGAGATTGAATCTCTTTTAAAAAAGGCTAACATGGTGGTAGTTGGTTATGATGCTGTTGTAGAATCTACAGTGAACTGCATTCAGGAAATGAAAAAGCTCTCTCCAAAACTTAAAATTTTAGTTTTAGCACAAAATTTGCAGCTGAATCTGCTGCTGAGAGTTTATAAATCAGGAGCAAATGGACTGATTATTCTTGGAGCCGATCGCGCTGAGATTTCTTACGCAGCGGCTCAAGTATTGGGTGGGAAAAACTATGCCTCTCCTGTGGTCGTCAATAAATTGATTGGTGATGCTCCTTCTAGTGAAACTTTTATTCTGGAAGAACTGTCGAAATTAACCGAGAGAGAAAAGGAGATTTTTCAATTGATTGCAGAGGGGTTTACCCAGAAAGAGATTGCAAAAACACTTTTTATTTCGTGGAAAACGGTGATGACCCACCGCTACCGCATTATGAAAAAACTGAAACTGAAAAACTGCGTTGAACTTGCAAAATTTGCGATTCGGACTGGGATTATTCGCCTTTAAATTTATCTGCCTTTATTTTCACTGCCCATCCGCCTTATCCCCGCTCTCTAATCGAATTTAAAAAAAAAGAAGAGCCTTTATCAGGCTCTCCTTTGGCGGTAGATTGAGAAAAAGTTACGGTTTTAAATACGCATACCCTTCAGATTCTCTCAAAATAATCTCTCCTTGAGCAGAAGGAACAATTTTAATGAAGGGATACAATTTTGAAATCGGGATATGGAGTTCATATAAACTGTTGGCGCACTGGGCAAGCTCAACCCCCATTTTTTTCAGTTTCAGGAGAGCCTTTTCTCGTCCACTTCCTTTAAAATAAAGATGAGATCCTGCGCTGAAAGCCAGAAGCTCAATTTTTATATGTCCTTTTAATCTGGGGTCATTTAAAGCATTGTGGATATTGTCAATGATTTTATTCATTTTAATTTTATTATTAGCGCTGATGATAAAAAGGGCATGATAAATTTTCCCTGGAACTGGAGGAGCTCCCATTGTAAACGGGGGTATCGTGGCTAGATTGGGAAAGTATTTTCTTGCTCCTTTGACAGTGTGCCATCCATACCATGTGTCTGGATGGGAAGTAGGAGCTTTCCCTCTCCAGTTCGTCGTATAAGCATGGGCAGCATAACCTAATGCTGCGGCAATAATGAGGACTCCTGCAAAACTGAAAAACCATTTCATTTTATTCATTTTTCTCTCCTTTATTTAGTTTGATTTTTTATTGTTGGAATTAACGTTCTCATTTTGTTTGTCCTTCTCTACTGTGAGTGGGAGGTTTAAATCCGTAATGCTCGAAGATTTTGAGAGCGATTTTCGTTTTTAAAAAGCGCAGCCATTCCCTGCCAGCCATCGGATTTAAAGCGTCTTTAGTCAGGGCAGCTCCATAGAGCGCTTTGGTGTTTTCATGATTCGGAATCTGAATCCCTGTGATTGGGTTTCCAATCATTTCTTGAAATTTAACTTCGGAATACCAGGTAACCCCTGCATCCGATTTTTTCCCTATGATTCTCATGGGAGTTTGACGGTGATGAATGTGGGTTAAGAAGACTCTTCCTGTTTTCACTCCATCCCGATAAACAGCCTCCTCTAATTTTTTTCCTCCAGCTTTTACAAGAGAGGCTTTAATCTGCCTGGCAATCCCCTCCCATGCCGGATTAGGCATGGATAAGGTGAGGCGCGGATTTTCAAAGCTCTTTAATCCTGTGATATGGTAGGGATCTCCTTTATAAGTCATGATTTCTAAATCATTAGTGGCGTAAGAAGTAATAGGACCAACAGTCATTCCGATTCGATTCGTGTAACGCAGTTTTTTCGCTCCTGCCATAAACACGTCAGGGGAAACTTGAAGGGTTAAATTTCCAAGAGTAATAGTATCGTGGCGCTTCCACATTCTGATCAAAATACCAGGTGGAATCGTGATATAAAAAACGTGTTTTATCACCGGATATTTTTTTCTAAACGCTTTAATCAGACGCGGCATCACGAAAAAAATGTTTCCTCCGATATAAAGGACCAGACTGGATTCTGGATGCAGAATAACAGCGGTAATATTCCCGTGATAATCCGGATTGTTGTCCACGGTTTGGGCATTGAAGAGATATCCTTGATGGACAGCAGGGTCCCCGTTCTGACACCAAGGCGGGTAAGTTCCTCTAATTCCTGAAGCAGAAGATAGCAGTGGAGTAAAGGCTGTCAGAAGAAAAAAAGCAGTAAAAATTCGCCAATTCATTTTTTTTAACACAATTTCTCCTTTCTCAGGGTCTGATCTTGCATGGATTTGCTATTTTTTTCACAGTGCATCAAAACTTCTTGAATTTTTGGAATAGTTCCTTGAGCATAATGCAAAATCATGATGTTCATGACAAGGAATAAGATTTTGGGACTTGAAGTTTATGATTTGGAGAAATGAAGAGGCAGGTTTTGAATATCAAGATTCGACAGCAGAACAGAGGACATGGAAAAGTTGTTTTTCCCAAAGGAGTTCTTTCGCTTTTTCTCGTTTTTTCTTTTGTTTTGTCTTCCTGTGCAAAGCATCCAGCATCAGTGCCTATTTCAAAGTCCTCTTCTGCTTCTTTAAAGAAGACTCATCCTAAATTTCTCTCCCAATTAACAGAAAAAATGTATGGATTAAAAGTAATTCCTGAAAACAAAGCTTATCAAGGCATTTCCATTCGCGCACTCTCTGCCTTTAAACATCCTACTGGGAAAACCTCTCAGGAGGAAAAGAAAATCCCACTTATTCAGTATGGATTTAAAATTTTTAATAATACGCCAAAAGAAATGGGAGGAAAGATCGTTGGAGATCTGCTTTCCTGCGGCAGCTGTCATCTGAAAGATGGAAGAGCTCCATTTGGAACTTCTCTGGTTGGTGTCGTGAATCGTTATCCTCGATACAGCCCACGGGACAAAAGAGTGATTGGATTAAAGCAGCGAATTGAGGAATGTTTTGAAAGAAGTGAAAATGGGAAAGAGATTTCTAAAACAGGAAAAGCGATGAAGGCTCTGCTCGCTTACTTTGCGTATATTTCCCGAAATACTCCGCCAGGAACCATAGGATATGGTTATGGACTTAAACCTCTTTTGTTAAAAGGGGCTTTGTCTTTAAAAAGATTTAAGCCGAGTTTAAAAATTGGAGAAAAATTGTTCGTGGTGAACTGCAGCAAATGTCATGGACTGAAGGGGCAGGGAGGCATGGATCAAAAAGCAAACCTTTTTGCTCCTCCTTTATGGGGTAAGCAATCCTTTAACACAGGGGCAGGATTTAATAAACTCAAGAAATTAATTCCTTTTGTTCAAGCGAATATGCCTTATGGCCATGGAGGAACATTAACCCCAGAACAGGCTGAAGAGATTGCGGGTTTTGTGCTGTCCCATCCACGTCCAGCACTTCATCCTTGAGAAAGGGGTTTGCATCTTTTTCCACGAAGAGAAGAAATATTATGGGATTAACTGTTTTGGAATTGGAAGTTGGGAATCCGTCTAATCCTAAGGTCACGGAAAAAGTTGAATTTCTGATTGACTCAGGAGCTATTTATTCTGTTGTCCCTGAACCAATTCTGAAAAAATTAAAGATAAAAGCCATTACTAAACAAGAGTTCAGGCTGGCTGATGGATCTAAAATAGTTCGGAAAAAGGGTGGAGCCCTTTTTAAATATAAGGAACAGATTGGAGTGGCAGATGTGATCTTTGGTGAAAAAGGGGACAGCCAGCTTTTAGGGGCTTTCACTTTGGAGGCTTTAGGGTTAGCCCTGGATCCGATCCGCAGGGAGTTAAAACCTCTTCCCATGCTTTTAGCTTAATCCGATTTTTAAATATTTTTTGTTCATCATCTTTACTTAATGTTGTGAAATTTTTAAAAGAAAAAATTAAGGAAAAAGCTCTTGAGATCGGATTCAGTCATGTAGGGTTTTCCAGGGCAGAAAAACTTCCTGATGCTCCGCTTTTGAACTGGTTAACACAAGGGTATCAAGGGACCATGGAGTATATGGCTCGCAGCCCTGAGATCCGTCTAGACCCGAGCTTATTTTTTTCTGACTGCAGAACCGTGATTTCTTTAAGTTTAAATTACTACACGCCTTACCCCACAAAAGCCCATCTGGAACAGGGTCGTATTTCCAGGTATGCTTGGGGAAGTGATTATCATAAAGTGATGAGAAGAAAATTAAAAACCCTGACGCACTATATTTTAGAACTGTCTGGAGAGGCAGAGGCAAAGATCTGTGTGGATTCTTCCCCTGTTTTAGAAAAAGTTTGGGCTCAGAGAGCAGGAATTGGATGGCAGGGAAAACACAGCAATTTGATCACAAAGGATTCAGGATCATGGGTTTTTCTCGGAGAAATCTTAACGGACTTAGAGATTGAACCTGATGAACCCCATTCTGATTTCTGCGGAACGTGCAATAAATGCATAGAGGCGTGTCCAACAGAGGCAATTGTCTCTCCTTATGTGGTGGACAGCACGAAGTGTATCTCCTATCATACAATTGAATCAAAAGCGCCTCCAGAACAAGAGACTGCCAATCAGTTCGGGGATTGGATTTTTGGATGTGACATCTGCCAGGAAGTCTGTCCATGGAATAAGTTCGAGAAAACAACTGATGAGATAGATTTTTTTCCAAGACTTGAAAATCAGATTTCACTGCAGTCCTGGGCAGAACTGGATCAGGAAAGATTTGGCGATCTTTTTTCGGGAACTCCATTGATGAGAGCTAAACAAAAAAAAATGAAAAAAAACTCAGAAATTGCGCTTGAAAATCTGGCTGAAAAAAAGGAATTTTCTCCTCTTTCATGAATTAAAATATTGAAGTTTGGAAAAGGGGTTTTCCACACCTTGTTAACAAGGGAGAATTGGGCAATTGACAGAACGTCAGGGCATGGGTGATGGGATTGTTGTAAAAGGAGGGAGAGAAGGGTTAACCCTCATTCTTTCTCCCGAGCTTTCCCTTCAAGAGCTTTCCACTGTTCTCCAGGAAAAGCTTTTAAAAGAATCTACTTTTTTTCAGAACGCTGAACTTGTTTTAGATTTTGGGGCTCGACCTTTTCAAGAAAAAGAGTTCAGCGCTTTTTTGGGAATTCTTCATTCTGCTGGAATTCGAATCAAAGGAATTTTAAGTGATAATCCCATCACAAAATTGATGGCGAAAGAAGCAGGAATTGAACTCATTGGGAATGGCTCCATTATGAGCAGCCGTGTCAGGATAGATCATCCTGTAAAAAGCGGTGGAAAAATTTTGAAAGAGAAGCCTGAAGAAGTTCACGCTTCTGCTTTGTTTGTGCGTAAGACTTTAAGATCAGGACAGCTGCAGCATTTTAATGGAGACCTCACCATTTTAGGGGATGTGAATCCTGGAGCAGAAGTTTCGGCTGCTGGGAATATTGTTGTTTTTGGATCTCTCCGAGGGATCGCCCATGCTGGGATTAGAGGGGATCAAACCGCTGTTGTCGCGGCTCTGGAGCTTAAACCAACGCAGCTTCGAATTGCTGACTGCATTGCGCGTTCTTCAGAAGAATGGAATGAGGATCATGTTCCCGAAATGGCAAAAATTGAAAGAGGTTCTATTGTCATAGAGCCTTATGCTCTTAAGCATAAGGTGTTAAGGAGTTTGCTGTGATGAAAAAGATACGAATGAACAACAACTTTATTCATGGGAGGAGTAAAATTTAAAAAAGGAGGAGAAAAATATGGGGAAAGTTTTTGTCATCACGTCCGGTAAAGGGGGAGTTGGTAAAACAACGGCAACTGCTAATTTAGGTTCAGGACTTGCCGCTTCAGGTGAAAGAGTGATTTTAATTGATACCGATATCGGGCTCCGAAATCTGGATCTGGTTTTGGGTCTTGAAAATCGGATCGTTTTTGATCTGGTGGATGTGGTTCAAGGGAAATGCCGTTCTCCTCGTCAAGCTATGATCAAAGACAAACGGTTTGAAAACCTTTATTTAATTCCAGCAGCCCAGAGTAAAGATAAAGAAGATGTAACTCCTCAGCAGATGAAGACTCTCTGCGAGAATTTAAGACGTGAGTTTGATTATGTTTTGATTGACTGTCCTGCTGGAATCGAACATGGATTCAAAAATGCGGTTGCAGGGGCTGATGAGGCTGTGATTGTTACAACTCCTGAAGTCTCCGCGGTTCGGGATGCAGACCGAATTATTGGGCTTCTGGAAGCTGAAGGAAAATATAGTCCCCGCTTAATTTTGAATCGGGTCCGAAAAGACATGATGAAAAAAGGACAGATGATGAGCATAGAGGACATTCAAGAAATTTTGAATATTAAACTTTTGGGCATGGTCCCAGAGGATGAAGCCATTGTGGTTTCTTCGAATAAAGGGGAGCCTGCTGTGTTGAATCCATCGTCAAAAGCGGGGGAAGCATACAGGCAGATTGTGGAGAGGATGAAAGATCCAGATCTCGTTTACACTGTCAAACCTGACAATGGAGAAAATCTTTTCGGAAGACTCTGGAAGTTTTTTGCGAAAGTGGAGGCATAAGACCATGATCGAAATCTTGAAAAAATTTAATTTCTGGAAAGTTTTTTCTCCCGATGATTCAGCAAAAAAAGCGAAAACTCGCCTTAGGGCTGTTTTAATTCAAGATCAATCCAGTATTTCAGAGGGACTTCTAGGAACTCTCAGGCGGGAAATGGTGGGTGTCATCAGTCGTTATCTGGAAATTGACCCCACAAAATTGGAGTTTGGATTAGAGAGGCAGCAAGGTGTCATGGCTCTTGCAGCCAGCATTCCTATTCTCCGCATTAAACCTGAGGCGAAATTTATTCCTGCTGCCCCATTAGCAACTGATGACCTTTCCCAAACCGATTTTGTGCCTCAAACTGAGATAGAAATGAATCCTGCTGAACGAGTTCAATCCCAGGCACTATCTATCCCCAGACGGTTTCGCAGAACCAGGCGAAAATAGCCGCGGCGAAGAAGGCAGTAATATTTAAGCATACTTCGTCGAAATTCGATTTGCGGATTTATGAGGAGAAAGTTGCATTTTTAAAAAAATGTGGACTTTTTAAAGGTCTTGATGCTTCTGCACTGGCTCGAATTGTGGAAGCAGCCGGGATGGCGCAGAAAGAAAAAGGAGAAGTTTTTTTTCGTCAGGGCGAAAAAGCGGATCAATTATTTTTCTTAATTGAAGGAAAGGTCAAAGTCACCCAGTTAAGTCCTGACGGCAGCCAGATTGTGGTTCGGTATGCTGGTCCTGGAGAATTGTTTGGGTGTGTTCCTCTTTTTGGGGGAATCGCTTATCCTGCATCAGGAACCACGGCTGCTGTTTCAAAAGTTTTTACGTGGGACAGAGAGACGATTTGGAAATTGATGGATCTTTCTCCAAAAATCGCCTTGAATGCCCTGCAGATTTTAGGAGATGAACTGTCTGAACTCAGACAGAGATATTTAGAGTTAGCCACAGAAAGAGTTGAGGTAAGAGTTTCCCGCGCTCTCTCCCGACTTTCAAAAAAAATGAAAACCAGTGAACTCCTTCTGTCTCGTCAAGATCTGGCTGAATTAACAGGCACTACACTTTATACAGTCAGCAGAATCTTGAATCGCTGGCAGAAAAATGGATGGATTGCAGCAAAAAGGGGGAGTATCCAGATTAAAAAATCTTCAAAACTCTTTTCAGTGCCAGAGAAATAAGAACGCAAGAAAGGACAGCTTCAGCAGTTGGAGAGAATGGTGGACTACCGAGCGGCGCTCTTTTGTTTGAAAGCCAAGGATTGACATATCAGATTTCATCTCCTTTTCAGCTTAACATACCTTTGCCAAAAAACTGTCAAAAATTTCGCCGCAGTACGCCTTGATTGTACCATAAAACACACGAAAGTACAAGAAATATATTTTTTTACTTGATCTAGATCAAAGACAATTCCTCTTAAGGGGAGTATGCTATTTCTGTACCAGAATGAAAAGGAGGAATAATCATGGGAAAATTAATGAATACATTGCAGGAGCATCATAAAGAACTGCTTGCAAGAGTAGAATGTTTAACAAAAGAGTTGGAAGAAAGGGGAGGGAAGTCTCCAGAAGGTTTGGTTGATTTTTTTAAAAAAGAGCTGATTCCCCATATTGAAGCAGAGGAAAAATCTGTTTATCCTGAAGTGGATCGGCTGATAACTAAATATGGGAAGCCAACAGCCACTATGACTTTAGAACATCAGTTTGTGAAGCAGATTATTTCTGGAATCACTGAATCTGGATCCAGTAAGGATGAGGTTCTGAAGAAAGCTCAGGACCTTCTTTTGATTTTGAATCTTCACACCCAAAAAGAGGAAGAAGTTTATTTCCCTCTGCTCCGCAGCTATCTTTCAGAAAAAGAACAGGAAGGTCTGCTGCATCAGATGCATAAAAGTTTTGAGGTTTCTAAAGGCTGCTCAGATCCGAAATGTCAGGAACAGATTCTGGATGTTCGAAATATGCCGCCGCCTCAAAGGCATCCACTGATTTTTAAAACTTTTGATGAAACACCTGAAGGTAGAGCTTTTATTCTTGTGAACGATCATGATCCAAAACCACTTTACTACTCATTTCTGCATGAACGGGAAGGAATGTTTGAGTGGGAGTATCTAGAAAAAGGACCTGAAGATTGGAGGGTTAAAATCAGCAGAAAATGAAAAAGTTCCCACTCCTGGGACTAGGAATTTTAAGTTTGCTGGGGGGGATTTGGGCGGGGTTTTTGAGGCTTTCTATTCCTATCCCATTCCCCCCCTGGAATCCGAACCTGTCCCTGGTTCACGGTCCTTTAATGATTTCAGGATTTTTGGGTACTGTTCTTGGGCTTGAAAGAGCGGTTGCCCTTCGCAGACCCTGGGGATTTCTTTCACCGATTTTAACCGGGGTCGGAGGGATTGTTCTTTTGTCAGGGGTAAGTTATCCCACAGGAGTTATCTCTATTTTAATAGGGAGTTTAGTCTTTTTTATCATCAATCTTTTTCTTATCCGAATTCAGCCCTCCTTTTCAGCTTTTGTGATGGGGACAGGGGCTTTGTCCTGGTTCACAGGAAATCTATTCTGGTTTTTCGGACAAACTGTCCCACAGGTTCTGCTTTTTTGGGCAGGATTCTTGATTTTTATCATTGCAGGTGAAAGACTGGAACTCAGCCAGCTACAGAAACTTCCTAAAGCAGCAGTCATGATTTTTATGGCTGCATCCCTTTTATTTCTCGGAGGGGCTGTTTTCAGCGAATACGCTTATCCTCTTGGAAATGCTCTGGCAGGAGTTGGCATGATTTTATTTTCATTCTGGCTTTTTCAATTTGATATTGCGCGTAAAACAATTCGAAAACCTGGACTCCCCCGTTTTGCAGCAGTTTCTCTTTTATCTGGGTATGTCTGGCTTGGGATTTCAGGATTATGTTTTTTGATTTTTTCTTCGCACTTGTCAGGCTTCCATTATGATGCTGCTCTACATACGCTTTTTTTAGGTTTTGTTTTTTCTATGATATTCGGTCATGCCTGCATCATTTTCCCTGCGATTTTAGAGCTGCCCATTCAGTTTCAAAATCAGTATTATATTTATTTAATCTTGCTCGCAGCTTCACTCGCTGTTCGCGTTATCGGGGATTTGACAGGACAGAGCCTGATCCAGCAGTGGGGAGGGGTTGGAAATGCTGCAGCCATCCTTTTATTTTTAGCCCAGATGGTTTTTTCAATTTTAACAGGAATTGGATCAAAATTAAAAGCAGTTTAATATCGAGGATAAAATTAAGGATGATCAGAGATGCCAACTTTAACCCGATGGTTCATTAAAAGTGGAGTGATTTATCTGGCCCTTGGACTGGGAATGAATCTCTTTTTTTCTCTTCCT
Source organism: bacterium (assembly GCA_021800275.1). Taxonomy (GTDB): domain Bacteria; phylum Vulcanimicrobiota; class JABDET01; order JABDET01; family JABDET01; genus JAKAVV01. The sequence goes on along the minus strand of JAJYZB010000002.1, from coordinate 249,721 downwards.
CATTACTCTTATCTGGCTCCTGATTTTACTCTGGTTTACATTCATTTTCTCACCATTGGATGGCTCACCCAGACCATTATCGGAGTATCTTGGTGGCTTTTTCCCCGTCCTTCAGTTCAAGCAAAGGATTCATCTCACCGTTCTTCTGCCTTGAATGGGATTGAAATTTTAGGCTGGTTTATTTTTATTTTTTTAAATTTGGGATTGTGCTTAAGGGCTTTTGGAGAACCTCTTCAGGCTTTAAATCCTGCCCCTGTCTGGGATCTATTTCTGATTTTTTCCGCTTTATTTCTCTGGTTAGGATCCATTCTTTTTGTATTTTTGATCTGGGGGAGGATTAGAGAAAGATAAAATGCCTAAATTAAGCTGCTGGTTTTTAAAAACTTCACTTTTATATTTTTTAGCTGGAACAACTCTTGGAGCTTTTATGCTCTTGGGGAAAGGAATTGGATATATCCCATTCCAGGGGATCCTGCTCGAGGATCATATGGAGCTGCTCCTTATTGGCTGGGTGTTTCAGTTTGTCTTCGGAATCGGATTCTGGATCTTTCCGAGGGCTGACAAAAAAAGAAAATATGAGCTTTCAGCCTGGCTGAGTTTTTACTTTTTCAATGCAGGATTGATCTTGTTTTTGACAGGGGCTCCTCTGGCGCAGATGGTTTTTCACGGACATTCAGCTTCTCTTATTTCATCTGTTTTTCGTTTTCTGCCTCTTGCAGGAGAAAGTCTTGTGGTTCTGGGTCTGATTTTTTTTATCTTTCCGATCTGGGTCAGGGTCCAGGGGATCAGCCAGGTTCTGGAAAAGTATCGGGAGAAGGGATGAAGAATCTATACTGACTAAACCTTAAACACTTCGTCTAATTTTAAAGTAAACCCAGGAAGAATGACAGATTCTAAAACCTGACCTTTCTCATAAACCCCTTTCTCCTTATAACCTTTCTCACCCAAAGAGAAAAGCGTGATGCTTTCTTGAGTTGGATCTACGATCCAGTACTCTTTCACTCCGAACTTTTCGTAAATCGCTTTTTTCTTAACTGTATCTCTTTTCTCATCTCCAGGAGAAAGAATCTCAACCACTAAATCAGGAGCCCCTTGGATATTGGGTTCTGTAATAATCGAAACTCTTTCTTTAGATATATACAAAATATCGGGCTGAAGGACAGTATAGGGGGATAAGACCACATCCATCGGGGCATCTAAAACTTCCCCTAACCCTTTTTCTTTTACCCACTGGGAGAGCGTGAATTCAATCTCTCGTGATATTCTTTGGTGTCTGGTATTGGGAGAGGCGCACATCAGAAGTTCCCCCTCCAGAACTTCTGCCCGAATATCAGAAGGGAGTTTGCAGTAGTCCTCATACGTGTATTTTCGTTTTTCATGCAGGATCGCCATCAAATTTCATCTCCTTTTCAGCTTAACATACCCCTGTCAAAAAACTGTCAAAATTTAAGCTGCTTTCAAAGAGAATTATATCATAAAATAAGGGTAAACACAAGGATAACATTTCATTATTCCGCTTCCTGCCAAGATTACCTGGATTTGTATTTTCTGTTGTTTTCAAATGATCATACCCAGGGACGGATTTTAAGACTAAAAGCCCTATGGGAGCAATCCTTAACAGGTTTTTTTTAAAATGTGTATAATTTAGTAAATACATAATCCTAAATCCGAGAGCTGCAGAATTTGAATGCAGGTTTACTTATATGAAAAAACATCTTAAACTCCCAAAATTCAAAAATGAAAATGAAGAAAGAACGTTCTGGAATAAAATTGATCTTTCTCAATATTATGAATCTGAAGATCTTGAAAGAGTCAGTTTTCCGAATTTAAAACCAACCAGCCGTTCTATTTCAATTCGTATTCCGGAATATCTCCTTAATCGAGTTAAAGAGAAGGCGAACGAGATCAATATTCCCTATCAATCTCTAATTAAAGAGTACATTAAAAAAGGAATTTCCAAATCCTGTTGAAAAAGTTCCATTGATCAAATTTTTCTTTCGGGCTTCAGTTGCTGCGATCTCCAGGAAACTTAAATAATGAGGTTCACAGGGGTTTACTGGCATTAAAATAGTGTCAAAAGGATAAAGCTGTATGCCTTTTACAAGGATGGTGGGATCAAAGTGCCCTGTAATCCCAATGAATCTAACAGATCCCGCTTTTTGGGCTTCATCAAAGGCTTGCAGACAGCCTCCTGGTGAAGAGGCTTGATCTAAATCGCTTTCAGTTCTTATATCATGAAACTGCCAGAGATCCAGGTAGTCAGTTTTCATGTTTTTCAAACTTGTTTCCAGGAATCTGAGTGAACCTTTTTTCGTCCGATCATGGGTTTTTGAACAGAGGAAAATTTGTTTTCGACGGTTTCCAAGAGCCATGCCGTAATATTCTTCTGATCCAGAATAGGCGCGGGCGCAGTCAAAATAAGTTATGCCGAGATCGACTGCGCGTTGAATAAGGGGGACAGCATCATCTTCCCTTCCATAAGTTCGAAGAACCCCTTCTCCACCAAGGCCTAATCGAGTTACAGTTTCACCGGTTTTCCCCAGCAGAGTAAGTGGAATAGCAGACATACTAAAGCAATTTTGAATCGAGACGATAAATCCTTTTCAATGGTGCCAAAGCTTTCATAAAGGTTCACCTACAAATTTTAAAGCTGCACTTGACAAATTGTCCTGATTGCCATTCCACTCCTTATTCAAGTTTACTTTAATTCTTTCCTAACTTACTGGCTGATGCACTTTTTTAAAGTTCAACACAATATTGCCTCTCCAGGGGCTTTGATTGGGGCAAGTAATTTTTTTGAGCTAGCTGTCGCCACAGCGATTGCCTTATATGGACCCAGTTCAGGCGCTGCTCTTGCGACTGTAGTTGGAGTCTTAGTGGAGGTTCCTGTCATGCTCTCAGTCTGCCGGGTCTGCAATCTTACAAAATCCTGGTTCGAATTCGATATCTCTAAAGGAGTAAAAACCGCTTAGGAAAACTAAAATCATGAAAGCCCAAAATGATAAAATCTGTTAAAATTTTAAAGGCAGCGGCGGATGAGAATCGAATCCGCATCTTGAAAATGCTCCAGCACAAAAAGGGGCTGTGTGTCTGCGAAATTCAAGAAATTCTCGGAATTGGTCAATCCACAGCTTCTCGACATTTAAAGATTCTTGAAGAGGCAGAACTCATTCATTATAAAAGGGATGGGAAATGGATCAACTGCTATTTAAATAATGATTTAAAAAATTCAGAAGCCTCTGATCTGCTGAAATTTTTGTCAAAGTGGCTTGAAAAAGAAATAGTTGTTCTTGAAGACAGAAAAAAACTTAAATCCACGGATCGAAATTTAATCTGCAGATGAAAGAGAAAAGGATAGGATTCGTATGAAAAAAATTTTATTTGTGTGCATTGAGAATGCAGGCAGGAGTCAGATGGCAGAAGGATTTGCGCGCATTCACTGGGGAAATAAAGTCGAAACTTTCAGCGCAGGTTCTCTGCCTGCTGCAAATCTTAATCTCAAAGCAGTTCAAGTGATGCATGAGATCGGGTATGATCTTTCCACCCACCATCCAAAATCTCTTCAAGAAATCCCTGACGTCGAATATGATTGTGTCGTTACTATGGGGTGTGGGGACACCTGTCCTTTTGTGCGGACAAAAACCAGAATAGAATGGAATATCCCTGATCCGAAGAACCTTTCCCTTGAAGATGTGCGAGAGGTTCGAGATACGATTCAAGAAAAGGTAAAGGAACTTTTAGTTTTCCTTAATACATGAGAATCTGCGGGCATCCGATCCGCAGCAGAAGTTCTTTCAGGATGATCTGATGGTCACCCACAGATGGCTGCATCTGTGGGTGGGAGTCGATGTTACTGCCTGTGCCAGGCTCCATCTGCTCCTTTAGTATAGCGCCATCGAATAAGGGTTACTTGGCCACGTCCGATTCCTGCTGCATGCTGCACATATCCTGTTTCAGCAAGTCCATTCTGGTTGACCTGCTGAGCTAATGCCTCAATATTGGAAATGGGCGCGGACTGCTTTGAAAAGAGTTGGGTTAAGGCTTTACTTTTAGGTTCTTTCCAAAAAATCCAAACCGATTGGGTCTGCTGTTGAAAAGGGAGGGGGTCTTGAAGAGCTTTTGTCACAAATCGCTCAATTTTTTGGAACCGATTTCCTACAGATTGAAGGGCGCTTCCAATATTATCCGTAACTGTAGGGGTTCCCCCTCCAAACCATTCATAGTCCACCAGGTCCGCTCCATTGGGTGTGCCAGCGCGGTAAGTCACGTCCCACTCAGCCGGATAAAAACCAGTGGATTCTGCATGAGCTTCCAGAGTGTTACCGTCTTTGGTTGGGTCAGGATACTGAGGCATACTGGTTTGAATATCCTGGTTGAGAGTTTCGATTTCACTCTGCGCTTTTTGGATAACAGCCTGGCTGGCAGCCCCTGCTCCTTTAGAATTAAGCATTTGAAATAGATCTTGCTGCACCTGGCTGATCTCTTGATTGACGTCCTGAAATCTGGCAGCAGGGGCTGTTCCTTTATTCCAAACCCCATTTGGTGGAAGCTGAGATCCTGCTGATATATTGGCGTTTTGAATTGACATCGGTTAAGAGCCCCCCTTAAATTTCCTGTCTTCATTATACATTTTCAGGGATTTGAAACTCAATGGCAGGATGTAAACAGGAAGTAAATTTTCGCCTTTTTTGTTGAAAGCGAGAACTCCAGAGATGCGTATGGCACTGTGCCGCCCACGGTGTCCTCAAAGACGCTTCCATAGAGGGTTGCAGATGTATACATGAATCGCAGCAGCGGAGGGAGACGCTGTATCAGGAATAGAGTTTGACGAGAATGGACTCAACAAAATTTATAAAAGAGGGAAGGATTCGTTCACCAAGCGAAGAAGGTCTTGCTCAGGTAAAGGAAAGATCAACCTTTCAATCGAATACCCAACAGATAAGGAATAAGGAGGAACTCTTTTATATGTATGCTGTTGTTGATGACAACCGTGGAAATCAAATTCGCGCAGAATTGGGGAAAGAAGTTTTAGTGGATTATATTGAGGGAAATCCAGGAGATAAAATCATCTGGGAAAAAATTCTTCTCATCCATTCAGAAAACGAAACTCCAAGAATTGGGAAGCCATATGTCCAGGGTGGAAAGGTTGAAGCCGTTCTCGTGGGACAAGAGCATGGTCCAAAACTTCGAGTCTTTAAGTATAAACCTAAAAAAAGGGAAAGAAAAACCAATGGACATCATCAGCCCTTGACACGAGTAAAAATCGAAAAGATTGTGTCATAAAGGCTGAAATAGGAGGTTTTGATGAGTCAGCAGGAAGTTGATCAAAATCAGGACAATCAAATTGAAATTTCAGATGATCCCTACAGCATGGAAAAAGTTTTTGGAATTGCCACAATTGGAGCGGTTGGATCTCTTGGGCTTTATTTCCTTTATCAAACCTTAAGTGAGGATACAAAACAAAAGATGAAAGACCGATTGATCTCAGGATTTAAAGCAGCCCTCCGTTCTCCTGATTAGTCATTTATCCACAAGGGTTCTTTTTCCGTATTCCAGAAGAATAATTCGTGGCTTTAAACTTTTTAGATGAGCTAAACCCGGAGCAGAGAAAAGCGGCAGAGCATATTCATGGCCCTCTTCTCATTTTGGCAGGGGCGGGAAGTGGAAAAACAAAAACCATTACTTATCGAATTGCATACCTTTTAACACAGGGTATTCACGCCAGCCAAATCATGGCAGTAACATTTACTAACAAAGCAGCAGATGAGATGAAAGAAAGACTGAAAAATCTGCTGCAGGAGCAAGCCCGAATGCTGACCATGGGAACCTTTCATTCTATCTGCGTCAAAATTCTGAGGAAAAACGGGGAAGCCATAAAATTAGATCCGCAGTTTACTATTTTTGATGATTCAGATCAGATAACATTAATCAAACAGATTTTAAGAGATTCAAACCTGGATGAATCGCGCTGCCATCCCAGAGCGCTGCTTTCAGCTATTTCTTCAGCTAAAAATAAAATGATCAATCTGGCGCGAGAAAGACCTCTGGGTTATTTTGAAGAGATTGCGGGGAGAATTTTTTCGCAGTATAATGAGAGATTAGCTCATCTCCATGCTCTTGATTTTGACGATCTGCTTCTTGAAACCATTCGTCTTTTTAAAGAAGCCCCTGATGTCCGTAAACAGTACGAAGAGAAGTTTCAGCACGTCCTGGTGGATGAATATCAGGATGTTAATTTGTGTCAGTATAAACTGGTTAAACTTCTGACTGAACACCACCGAAATTTATGTGTGGTTGGAGATGATGATCAAAGTATTTACAGCTTCAGAGGGGGAGATGTGGGGTTAATTCTTCGATTCGAGAAAGATTTCCCCAATGCGAAAGTGATTCGTCTTGAGCAGAATTATCGTTCCTCTACAACCATTCTTGATGCTGCCAATGGAGTTGTTTCTCTGAACCGAAATAGAAAGCCTAAAAAACTCTGGACAGAAAATTCTGAGGGAGAAAAAATTGTTATTTTCGAAGCTCTAAACGAAAGGGAGGAAGCCAGATTTGTCATCGAAGAAATTTTAAAAGAAGCGCGGCTGCACGAGCGTCCCTTAAAAGAGTTTGCTGTTCTTTATAGAACCAATGCCCAATCCAGAGCCATGGAAGAGGTTCTGCTGCAGCATGGAACTCCTTATCATCTGGTAGGAGGGATTCGGTTTTATGAAAGGAAAGAGATTAAAGACCTCCTGGCTTATCTAAAAGTTCTTGTGAATCCGTACGATTCGATCAGCCTCCGCAGAATTATCAATGCCCCTCCACGAGGAATTGGAACAGTGACTTTAAAAAAACTGGAAGATTTTGCTTTTGAAAGGCATGAGAACCTTGTTTATTCTCTCCAGAATCTGGATGAGATTCCTGAACTGAAAGGAAAAATTAAAGAAAAATTGTCTCAATTTGCCAGGCTGCTTGCAGAACTTTTAGAAGAAAAGAAAAAATCCAGTTTAACTCGGTTAATGAGTTTAATCCTTGAGAATTCAGGGTATGCGCAAGCTTTGGACTTAGAAGATGACGCAGAATCACAGAGTAGGCTTGAAAACTGTCAGGAGTTATTGACTGTTGCTCAGCAGTTCGAAAAAAACGCTGAAGAGCCAACCGCAGAAACATTTCTCAGTCATGTTTCTTTATTAAGCGATCTGGACAATCTTGACCGTGAACACGATTCTGTCACGTTAATGACACTGCACGCAGCAAAAGGGCTTGAATTTCCAGTTGTGTTCATGCTCGGAATGGAAGAAGGGATCTTTCCCCACAATCGTTCTTTAACTGACGAAGAACAAATTGAAGAAGAACGAAGACTCTGCTATGTCGGGATCACGCGGGCTATGGAAAAATTATATTTAGTTCGGGCTTATGAAAGAACTTTATATGGGATGAGCAATTTTGGAGAGCCTTCTCGATTCCTCTCAGAAATCCCTGAAGAGTGTTATCTGTTTAAAAGCCAGAGAGGAAAAGCAGGCAGAACTTCCTGGGAAGAAGCTGGAGCTGGGCTGGGTCTTAGGACTGGAGATCGTCTTTTTCACGAAAAATGGGGGAAAGGGGTTGTGGTTCAAAAGAGAAATGGAGAGGTTACCATTGCTTTTGAATCAGGATTAAAACATCTTTCTCTCTTAGATGCGGTTTCTCTGCGCGCATAGTTCAGAAAAATAGTTAAAACATTCTTTTTTACTGAACATTTTTGATTACAAATGCCCGATAGCCCGAAGCTTTCAACTGTTTTGCCATGATCTCGGCCATGGATCGGGTTGGAAATGGGCCAATCCAGACTTGATAAAAACGTTCTCCATTTTGAGAAATCTCAGTGATGAGAGCATTGTATCCCTGCTCCTGCAATTTTTGCTGAAAAACCTGGGCATTGCCTTCGTCAAGAAACATGCCTATTTGAATTTTATAGTATGCCGCTTGAGGAATATTTAATTTTGATGGGGTAGAATGGGTTGTTGGTTTCGCCGCCGCAGGGGCTGCTGCAGCAGGGGCGACAGGGGAAATTGGTGCAGCAGCAGCAGTAACAGCAGCCTGTGTGCCTAAAGCCTTTTGAGGAGAAGGGATTGAATTGACTGCATTGTTGTTTGGAGCAGGCGGTGGAATGACGAGAGGCGGGGAGGCAATCGTTTCTTTTTCCTGGAGAGAAGGGCTTGGAATGACAGGTTGAATAGGAGAAATAGGAATGTGTGGAATATGAATCATCGCCTTTGGAGTATGAGAAATATAAGGTGGAGCATTCATGACTTCTTCTCCAACCCATTTTCCAAGAAAAATAGAAATAAAAAAAATCATTAACCCAATGGAAAGGGCTATCCACCAATTAAACCAGAAATTAGCTTGTTTTTTGGGTTTGGAGGGCATCTGGCACTCCTACTGCGCGCAGCTCCTTTGCTGCAATTTCAGGTGGAGTTGGATTAATGTACATTCCGCTTCCCCATTCAAATCCAGCTACTTGAGTTAATCTAGGCATGATCTCAAGATACCAGTGAAAAAAGTTTTTTACGCTCTCGCCAAGAGGAGCTGTGTGCAAAATATAATTAAAAGGTGGATCGTTCAAGAGTTGATACATTTTCCACAAGGTATTCTTTAAAATTTTTGCCAGATCCATAATCTGATTTTTATCTATAAAAGCATAAGAAGCATCATGTTTTTTAGGAGTTATAATAGTTTCAAACGGGAATCTGCTGGCATAAGGCTCGTATGCGAGGAATGTATTATTCTCTTCAATAATACGGTCTCCCATGGCTAATTCTTGTTTTAAAACGTCGCAAGAAACGCATCTTTCTTTGAAACTGTAATGAACTCTTGAACCTTCAACTTCTTCCATCACTAGTTTAGGGACAATAGGAGTAGCAATTAACTGAGCATGAGGATGTCCAAGAGAAGCTCCGGCTGCTTTTCCATGATTTTTGAAGATTAAAATATACCGCAGATGGGATAGAGTGGAAAGGGCAAGCAGTCTGTCACGATAAACCCACAGAGATTCTTCAATTTGTTTTAATGGAGAAAGAGCAATAGGCTCATGATGGTTAGGAGTTTCAATAATGACTTCATGGGAGCCTGTTCCACTCATCATGTCATAAATCCCAATCCCTGCTTTTTGCAGTTCTCCTCCGGATTCAAGGGCGGGAAATTTGTTCGGGACCACCCTGACCCACCATCCAGGTTCATTAGGCAGAGTTCCTGAATCGCGGTAGGCAGCAATCTCCGGAGGAGTCATTTTTTCATTGCCTGGACACAGGGGGCAATTAGAAGAATTGTTATTTGTTTTGTCTTCGGAATGACCAAAATCAGAGGGTCTTTTAGCTCGTTCAGTGGCAATAATCACCCAGCGATTGGTTACAGGATTTTTTCGCAGTTCAGGCATATCTTCTCCTTTAATAGGGTTTCATGTATCTAACAAATGACATTTTCATACTGACAGCATCTTGATATAGTTGGGCATATCGTGAAGCCGCTTTTTCCCAGGTAAACTGGGTTGTGGCGTGAACTCTGCCATTTTCTCTCCATTTTCTCACTAAATCCTGCTTGTCAAACACCCAGTTGGCTCCCTCTTCAATGGCTTTTGCGAGCGCTCCAGGATTCTTAGGAGGAACTAATTTTCCTGTTCCTTTTTCAGTATTGCCGTCAACATCTATCACCGTGTCATTGATCCCGCCAACCTTAGTCCCAATCGGAATGCTGCCGAGGCACATGGCTTCTAACTGTACAAGCCCAAAGGGCTCAAAATTGGAAGGGATAACGCAGAAATCTGCAGAGGCGTAATATTCTCTAGTTACTTCTCTTCCGAGATACCCAATGATCCCTTTGACATTCTCGGGGTATTTTTCTTCGAGAAGATGAATCTTGTCTTCTAAATATTTTTCTCCTGATCCTAGTATGATGAAGCGCAGGTTCTCTTTTTTCTTTGTGCCATTTGACATGACATGTTCTATCGCATGAATGAAATGATCGACCCCTTTTTGTTCGGGATCCAACCTCCCCACATAAAAAAACAGGGGACCATCTTTAAATCCGTTTTTGGACAGGAGTTTTTTCCTTCTTTCCAATCTTGAGAGTTTAGAATCTTCCAATTTTTGGGGATCCCAGAAAGAAGCATCAATTCCGTTCCAGACATAAGTAGCCTTACCCTCAAACTGTTTAAAAAATCGCTCCCATTCTTCTTCCAGGTAAGTTAAGCTGACGGTGTTGAGGATCTGACATTCAAAGCCTCCGTGAGGCTCTAACTGATAAAGATCATCGTGGATAAATTCTGGACGCAGAAGATCGGAAAATCCTTTATCTCTAAGCAGCTGAACCAGAATCTGGGGGTTGCATAAACGATGAATCGTATAAACAAAAGGGATCCTGAAGAATTTTTTGGCATAACTGGCAGCCAGAAGTCCATGCCAGTCATTGCAGTGGAATACTTCAGGTTTTTTTTTGTTTTTAGAAATGAGAGTATTCAAAAAAGCCGGAACAGCTTTAGAAAAATGGAAGATCTTCTCAAATTGATGAGCAAAATCTCCATATACTTCTTTTGTGTTCAGCACTTCATTTGAAAAAAGATACAACTTCACATTCTTTCTTTCTGCCTGGTAAACTTTTGTAAGAAACCAGTCAGAACCAACTTGAATTGAGAATTCATCAATAATTTCAGTTTTTAATTCGTTGGATTCAGCATGAATTCCATGAGAAGGCATAAAAACAAGAGGTTCATGTCCCAATTTCACTAAAGATTCTCCAATGGATGTGGCCGCTTCGCTCAATCCCCCTACCCGAATAGGCAGATGTTCAAAAGTAGTTAAAACAATTTGCATTTTTCCCTCCAGATATGCAGGTCCTTTACAACTCTGCTTTGACTTGTTTAAATCCCCGCCTTGGCAGTCGGGGTTTTTGACTCATTTTGGAAAACTCCTTTTAGCAACATTCTTTGTTTAGTGCTACTTCGCCTCTTTCTCAATTCTTTCCTTCGGATAGGGCAAAACTATGCGCTGCTAAGTTCAATTTTACACTTTTGTCAGGCTGACCTGTCCTACAGATTGAATATTAAATCTGGGAGCAATTTCATTGTATGATAAAACCACAAGTGTTGGAAAAGCTCGCTCAGTCAGTCGCTTAATAAACTGTCTGACCGTGGCATTGCATAGAACAATGGGCTGCAGTCCTTTTTCGCCCAATTTTTTTATCTGATCTCCAATGGCTTTTAAAATTTCCTGCCCCATCTGGGGATCAAGAGCAAGAAATGAACCAAATTCAGTTCTCTGCACAGACTGCATGATAATCTGCTCAATTTCTGGATCCAGAGTAAAGACATGGATGATTCCTTCGTTATTGGCATAATCTCTGCAGATCACTCTGGAAAGAGCTTGACGGACATATTCAGTCAACATGTCCGGATCTTTAGTGACATGAATATAGTCAGCAAGCGTTTCTAAAACAGTAACCAGATCTCGGATGCTCACTCTTTCTTTAATTAAATTCTGCAGAATTTTCTGAACCTCTCCAAGGGAAACTGCTTCAGGAACAACATCTTTTACAACTGCAGGATGGGTCTTTTTGACAGTTTCAATAAGAGCCTGAATCTCCTGTCTTCCTAACAATTCTGCTCCATGAGTTCGAACAACTTCTGTAATTTGAGTAGCCACAACACTGACAGGATCAAAGATCATGCACCCTAATCTTTCAGCCTCTCTTCTCTCTTCAGGAGGAATCCAGATTCCTGGCATTCCATAAGTGGGATCTGTAGTTTTTGTTCCTTTTAAATTTTTTAATTGATGTTCAGGCCCAATAGCTAAAAATTGTCCCATGACAACTTCCCCTTTTGCCACTTCCACATCTTTAATTTTAATCACATAAGCGCTGGGTTTCAACTGAAGATTATCTCTGAACCTCACTCCTGGAACAATAATTCCCATTTCCATGGCAATATGTTTTCTCACAGAGCCAACCCGCTCCAGGAGCTTTGCCCCTTCATTGGGATCCACGAGCGGAAGCAAGGATCTCCCCACTTCAACACTGAGCGGGTCCACCTGCATAAAAGTAACCACGCTTTCAGGCCTTTTCGTGGCTTCTTCAGCTGCTTTCTTTTCTTGCTGCTGGACAACTACCTGCTCTTGAACTGTTTGTTTAGAAAGAGCGTACCCAACTCCTACCAGAAATAAGCTGATCAGCAAAAAAGGTATCCAGGGAAGAGGAAGAATTCCGATAAGAGAAAGTAAAGCAAGAGATCCTGTAACTCCTCCTGCCACAATTAAAGCCGTAGGCTGATTGGTAATCTGGCGAATGACGTCAGAACCCAAATTCGCTTCTGAGGCTGCTCGTGTAACCACCATGCCCATGCTGGAAGACATTAGAAATGCGGGAATGGTTGTGGAAAGTCCATTCCCAATCACCAGCAGCACATAAACCTTTAATGCCATGACTGCTGGCATATGATGCTGCACCATTCCAACAATCAAGCCACCCACAATTCCCACCACCATCACCACAATAGCCATCATGGAATCTCCTTTGATAAACTTGCCCGCTCCATCCATGGCTCCGTAAAAATCGGCTTCTCGTTCAATATCACTTCTTTTTTTTCGAGCTGTATCCGGATCAATCAATCCCGAGTGCAGATCAGCGTCAATCGCCATTTGTTTTCCAGGCATGGCATCCAGAGTAAATCGAGCTGCAACTTGAGCAATTCTTTCAGCTCCCTGGGTGATCACAATAAATTGAGCGGCAATCAACATAATAAACACAATGAGACCTGTGACCACGTTTCCATGGACCATGAGATTGGCAATTCCCGGGATTACATTTCCAACACTCGCTTTAGCTCCTGGGACTGGAAACCCGATATGTCCTGAGGTTCTGCTGGTTAGATTTCCATAAATCAGGATTAAGCGGGCAGCAGAAATATCCAGAGCCAGTCTGAAAAGAGTTGCCACCAGAAGAATAGAGGGGAAAACTGCAAATTCAAGGGGATCTCGAATATAAATACTGACAATTAGGGTGATAAGCCCCCAGGCGATATTGAGCACCAGAAGAAAATCTAGAATCGCTGGAGGTAAAGGAACAATCAACATAAAAACAATGATGCATAAAACAATAGCAGCAATGATGTTAGAATTTCCGACTATTTTACCTAAAAATGAATCAGAGTTCATTTACATTCTCCTCCTCATGGCTTGAGCATCAGGTAAATGTGACTGTTCTCTGACTCTTAAAATTGCTCTTTTTCGAGCTAACTCTCTTTTTCTTTTCAGGCGGAAAACGAAAGCTAAAACTTCAGCAACTGCTTTATAAAGATCTCCAGGAATCATCTGCCCAACTTTACACGCTTCAAACAAAGCCCTTGCAAGTCCTACATTTTCAATAATTGGAACTTCATTTTGTTCTGCAACCTGTCGAATCATTTCAGCGACCAATCTTTCTCCTTTTGCCAGAACAAGAGGGGCGTCCATTTTTCCCTGTTCATATTGAATGGCAACTGCTAGATGAGTTGGGTTAGTGATCACTGCGCTGGCGTTAGGAACCTGCTGCATCATGGTTTGTTCTAAAACCTGCCTCTGCATTTGACGCATCCTCGCCTTAACGTGGGGATCCCCTTCAGTATCTTTGAATTCATCCCTTAATTCTTTTATGGACATTTTCATTTGCATCATGAACATTTTTCTTTGGAGCAAATAATCAATTATTGCCAGGACTAGATAGGCGGCTGTTACAAACCAGATCAACTTAAACATTAAGCTTAAACCAAATGAAAGGATGTTTTTAAGATTCCACGCAACTAAATTTTTGAAAGTTCCCATGGAATCAGCAATAACTTTGTATGCCACAGTTCCAATGACAGCCACTTTAATCAACTGCTTAATTAATTCAAATAATGATTTGCGAGAAAAAATTTTTTTGAATCCTTCAATAGGGCTGATCTTTTGAAAAGTAGGGGTCATGGGCGAGGCTGAAAAAATGAAACCCACCTGTGCGACATTCAGCAGAAAAGCGCTTATGAATGCCGCTGCAAGCACGGGAACCACCAGTTTAGCAAAAATCACGAGGATGTTTAAGATAAGCTTGTGAATATCATCTTCGTGAAAAGATAAACGGGGGATTTGGCCATACAAATTACGAGTAAAAAATAGCAGATTGCTTATGCCCCATTCACCCGCCCATGCCAGGGCTAACATCATGAATGCGAATTGAAGGGCTGAAATAATTTCCATGCTTTTAAAGATTTGTCCCTTTTTTTTGGCTTCTTGAAGTTTATGCTCGGTTGGTTCTTCTGTTTTTTCGCCTTGTCCATCATCAGGCACGATCCATCACCTCCTCCGCAGATCCATAATGAGTGAGGCGATGTTTTTATCCATGTGGCGCCACAGATGGGGAATCGCCAGATAAAACATAGGGACAATGCTCAAGAGCAGAAGAGAAAGTCCAACCAGGATGTTTAAAGGGAATGAAATCATGAACACGTTAAACTGTTGGGCTGCTCGATTTAAGAGCCCAAGGGCGATTTGCGTGATAAAAAGAGCGACTAAAACAGGAGCACTGATTTCAAGAGCCATGCTGAATATTGAGCCGCTGGATTGAATTAATTTTGTCAAAGCAGGACCATTGATCGTGAAACCATAAACCGGGATTAATTGATAACTTCTTTTAATGGCTCTAAAAAAAAAGACATATCCTCGTATAAACAGCCAGGATAAAATTCCAAGTTTTTGTTCAAAGGATGCGATCAAATTAATGGGTTGTCCTGTCGCTGGATTAACCATGGCAGCAATAGAAAGTCCCATTTGAATATCGCACATCTCTCCTGCGAACTGGACGCCAGCGACAACCAGATAAGAAGTAAATCCGATCATGAGTCCAATGGCTGCCTGTCCAGCTGCATCTATTGCTGTTTCCATAAGACCTGTTGGGAGATGCGGAGGAAGCGGCAGGGTGTGGAAAATAAGAAAAGAAATTCCTAATCCGTAACAGATCTGGGCAGGCATTGGGATACCTTGAGGCCTTCCAAAAAGAGGAGCCTGAACAAAAACGCCCATCAATCTGGCGAAAATTAAAAGAAAAAAGACAAAGCTTTCAAAACCTAGATCAATCGGGCTCATCAAGGTCCTCCATTGCTGGTTAAACGAGGAATAGCCTTGAAAAGTTCTACGGCAAAATTGCCAATCGTTGACCCTATCCATGGGCCTGCCAGCATAGCCGCAATAAAAGTGACCACGATTTTAGGAACAAAGCTCAAGGTTTGTTCTTGAATCTGGGTAGTAGCCTGAATAATGCTGATAACAAGTCCTACCAGTAAAGCAGAAATAAGCATAGGCGCAGATACCAGAAGAATCAGGTAAAGAGCCTGTGTGCAAATTCCTAAGATATAGGTTTCATTCATGTCTTATCCTTTCACGTGGAAGCTGACTATTAATCCTTTAATAATCAATTCCCATCCATCCACCATCACAAAGAGAAGAAGCTTGAAGGGAAGTGAAATAGACATGGGAGAAAGCATGAACATTCCCATGCTCATCAAAACACTTGCCACAACCATGTCAATGATTAAAAATGGAATATAAATTAAGAAGCCGATCTCAAATCCAATTTTTACCTCGCTGACCATGAACGCAGGAGTTAGAATATAAAGGGGGGTATTTAAAAGATTTTGAGGGGGGCTGGCATTAGCCAAACTAAAAAAAAGTTCTAAATCAGGCTTTTGAACCTGCCTTAACATAAACTTTTTAATGGGAGTCGCAGCCCGCTCAAAAGCTACGTCTTGATTGATTTTCCCCTGTGATAAAGGGCGAATGGCTTGATTGTTGATTTTAATGGCAATTGGAGCCATAACATAGAAAGTAATAAATAATGCTAAGCCCATTAAAACTTGAGTTGGTGGAACCTGCTGAGTTCCTAGGGCTGAGCGGACAAAAGACAAAACGATCAGGGTTCGCACAAAGCTTGTCGTCATCATGAGTAGATAAGGAGCCAGAGTTAAAACGCTTAATAGCAAAAGTAGTTGAATAGGCAGCACTAAACCTTGAGGTTTGGCAGCTTTTGAACCAATGCTGATCTTCGGAAACACAATCATTGGGATGGCTGCAGCATGAACAGGAAGGGCTGCGGCAGCGACTGTTCCCAGGATGATTAAGAACAAAAACGGACGATAGTTTGACTTCATTCCTGGACGTCCTTTCGATTTTTTTTCCATCGCTTGCTTAAAGCATTCAAATAGTTGGTAAACGATGCTGGTCCATCATGGTTTTGTTCCATCCACCCCATCTCTTTCGCCAGAGCTTCTTCGTTCAGCTGCGTTAAAAAGTTGATGTTCTGTTCAGTAGTTCCAATTAAATAAAATTTACCCAGCACTTCAATGATTAAGATATATCGCTGCGGGGCAAGAGGAAACCTATCCACAATTTTAATCATCTGCCTGCCAAGTCCTAAACGATTAAACATGTTTTTTCCGTACAGAAATTTAAGTGCCAGAAAAGCCCCTACGCATACTAAAAAAAGAACTCCTGCCCCATAAGCTAGAGAAGAAATACCTGGGAGAAAGTTCTGACTTGGAAGATGGAGTATTGGTTTGGCGAGGAGATGCTGGACCACTAGAGACAAGATCATTTTCCTGGCACCTCAGTAATTCTAACCCCGTAATTCTCGTCAATGGCGACAACTTCCCCTTTTGCAATGCTCTTGCCGTTGACAAGAATGTCAACGGATTCTCCCGTGGCTTTTTCAAGTTCAATCACAGAACCAACCCCTAATTTTAAAATATCTTTTACCAGCATCTTAGTTCTTCCAAGTTCTGCCGTTACGATAAGAGGAACGTCTCTTAACAGATCAATGCTTGCAGAAGGACCTGAAGATTGGGCTCCTGAGTCAAGTTGGCTAAACTGAAGTGGGCGCACTGTTTGTTCTGCTTCGTCTTTTCCATTACTCATCAAAACTTTCATCTCCTTCCTGAACAGCCTGGGTAATTTGAACAGCCAATTTGTTCTCAGAGGCTCCAGGCTTTCCTAAAAATTTAGTTTTACCAGCAATTTTAATTTTTAATGGTTCTTCTCTACGCGTAAAAAGACGCAGCATATCCCCTTCTTCCAAATTGATAAGATCCTGGAAGAAGACCTCTGCCTGACCAAGCTCTACCACAACAGGAACAAACGCGGATTCAATTTTCCTTCCAAAGACAGGCGAAAGATTAGATGCCATTCCCTGGGATTTTCTGACCAGAGTCTGCGTTAACATTTCTTCAGGGTTTCTGGGAATTGTTTCACGCATCTGTCGAAAAGGAAAGCAAACATGAAAAAGGCTGGTCATTCCACTGATTCTTAAAACAAATCGGGCTGAAACCATATTTTCTCGATAGGGAAAGATAACAGGGTAATTCGGTGAAAATTCTATTTGCTCGATCACGGGAGAAAATGGAACAATGTCTTTCCAGGCTTCTTGATAAGCGAGGAGAAATTGATTCAAGACATGTTTTTCTAAGAGCGCTTTTTCAATTTCGGTGAACTCTCTTAATTCTTCGGGAATTTCTCCTTTTCCACCCATCATACAGTCAAGGGTAAAAAATGAAAGGGGACCCGATAACACCCATAAGCCCCTTGTTTTGTCATTCAAGCGAAAAGTCGCAAAAGCGGTTGGATCTAAAAATTGATCTAAAAACTCTTTAAATGAGATCTGTTGAGTTTCCTGGAGTTCTGCAATTCCTCTCATTTGAATGACAGGAGTTAGATGAGGAGGGAGCAGTTCCGCAAATTGAGTAAAAATTCGGGTCAAGAACCTTCTCTGTTCTGAAGTGAGAGACTCGGACTGCCAGTCTACTTTGGATATTTGTGCTGCGAGCGGTTTTTTTAAAGAGTAAGTTTTTCCCTCTTCTTTCCCCTTCACCTCTTCCACCTTCCAGATAAAAAGTAAATTTCCTGTTCTGCTCATCAGTATAACACATCTCTAATCTCTTGTCCAATAAGATTATTCTCTGTATTTAGGCAGTCGGACAGGGTGCAAAAAGGTTACTTCACCATATTGGTCGCTGTTTGAGTCATTTGATTCATGTTGTTAAAAACAGCGAACTCTGCATTATATGCCATTTTTGCGAGAATAACCTGCTGGACCATCGTAGGAATATCCACATTGGACATTTCGAGGCTGTGAGTTCTGATGCTGGCTGAAATCGGACCCTCACCCGAAACGCCGTAATGAGGCTGTCCGGAAGCGCTGGTGGCTTCAAATGAGGTGGTGCCAACCTGTTTAAGCCCATCCGGATCGGCAAATTTAGCCAAGCCTACCTGGAAAAGAGGAACTGTTTTTGTTACTGCCTGATGAGTGATTGGGTCGCTGATTTTAATCTCTCCATACAGTTTTCCACCGGCCCCGAATTTAAATCCAGAATACATTCCTCCATACAACTTTGTATTGGGATCATAGGGAAGTTCTATGGTTTGCAGTTTATTGGATTGGGGTTGGCCACTTCCGTTTAGAGCGTATCCCTGCACCTGAAGTCCTGAGAATGGATCAATGAGTTTCCCGTTTTTGAATTCGAAATGCCCAGCTCTGGTATATCTGGTTCGGGTTCCATCAGAAAGCACGAAAAAAGTCGAGCATGAGGTTCCAGGTTCCCCGCCATCAATCGCTAAATCATAAGCTCCTCCTGTCTTTTCTATTTTTCCTTGGGTAAAAGTGGAGGTGTTGGTATGGGTATAAGCTCCAAGTCCCATTCCATTATTCATAACTTCCTGAAAAGTCATGTTCTGCGCTTTAAAACCTGGAGTAGTGAAGTTTTGAAGATCGGAAAACATAAGATTGATTTGTGAAAATTGATTTCCCGCCGCATTAAAAGTTTTATAAAAATCAAAACCAGACATATTTCATCCTCCTTACATAATTTTTGTGTCTCTGACAGAGCCAGCGTCTAGCCCGCTCGCAAATCCGCTCGCAAACAGCGGTTTTGCTTCGCTTGCTTCGAATTGTACTTCTAGATTTTGCACTTCAAGTCCCTGGCTTGAAAACCCCTCTGCCAGGTCTTTAAGGTGAGCTTCTAAAATTTTTTGAACTTTTTTTTCGGAAGCCTTAAATCTGGCAGAAACTTTGTTTCCTTTGACAGTTAAAGCCAGATGAATTTCTCCCAACTCTTTTGGATTTAAAATCAACTTTGCTTCTGTTCCTCCTCTTACTTTCCTCAGCGAGATTTGTTTTAGGATTTGTTTGATGACTTCGGATTCTTTTACCCCTTCCTGACTCTCCAGCTTTTGCAGAGAAGTGTCTGAATTAGAGAATGTCCCTTCAGAACTCTTGATGGTTTGCGTGTTTTCATTGGTTGACATCATTTCCCTTGCCAACTGATCCAGAAATGCGCTCAACTGCCTTTTTGTGTTTAGCTGCGTCATTTGAGTGAAGTGTTCATAAGAAAAGTCCTGAAGTTTTAATCCTCGGGCTGAAAGCATTTTGTGAAATTCCTGCCAGGAACTGCCTTTTTGGTGAACGTCATACATCTCTCTGTCCCCCATGCTCCAGGTGGCTGGATCTCGATAAACCAGGTCGTACAGGTAGTGATAAAGGGAAGAGATTTCGCTGCCCTGTGGATTAGATAGTTTTTTCGCTAGAGCTTTTTTGGCTGTATCGCATTTTTCCTTGTTATCTGCTGCGTTTTTAGACTTAGAGCGAGGATTCGGGTTTTTTTCAAGAAGTTTGTCGGATTCCGTCTTCTCTTTCAAGATATCTGAAAAAGATTTTGTTGGTTTGGAAGACTGTTGAGGATTTCCTTTTTTTTCAAGAGAACCTGCTTGTTTTTCAGAAACTAACTGGCCAATTGTCTGGTTCATTTTTATCTCTCCTATACGTTCCTAGATAATATATTCTTAGAGCGATACAGGCTTAAAATATCACGGACATAATTTTTAGTTTGGCGATAGGGCGGGATTCCTCCGTACTTTTTTACAGCCTCAGGTCCTGCGTTATAAGCAGCCAGGGCAAGGGAAACGTTTCCTTTGAATTCGTCCAGCATCTGCCTTAAATATCGTGTCCCAGCGAAAACATTTTGCTGAGGATTAAAAGGATTGTTGACTCCAAGAGATTTTGCGGTTGCTGGCATCAGCTGCATTAAACCCATGGCGCCGGCTGAACTGGTTACCCCTGGATTTCCTCCGGATTCCTGGTGAATGACGGCTGCAATAAGATTGGGATCGACGCCATATTTTTTTCCTGCCTCCTGAATAATCTCTTTAAACCCCGCGATTCCTTTTCCCATTCCAATTTGAGGCAGAAGGGATGGTTGGAGAGGCTGGGTATATCCTGAAAGGACCTGCTGAAAAGAACCTTGCCCCTGGTCAGGGGGAGAAAATCGTTCTTCTATTTGTTCAATTTTAGACTCAATCGAATCTATTCTAGAAATGGCATCCATTGATTTCTCCTATCTCTATCATAAATCTTTTGGTTTACGGTTTTGTTGCCTTTTTGTTAAAAAACTGTAAACTTTAAAGAAATTTTTCCTCCTCTCTTGAAAATTTTGCGGTGGCAATGTCATCTAGAAGCTTTCGCTCCTCAGCTTCTATTTCTGCCAGATAAGCCTGATAATGTTTTTCTTTCAACTGCTCATAAGTTTTCCGTTCTTGAACCGCTTTAAGGAGTTTTTCCCTTTGAAGTTCTACGTCGGACTGGGCTTGCTGCACTCGAATTTGTTGGTCAGAAATTTCAGAGGTCAATCTTTTTTGGTGATCCTGATACATTTTAAGTTCAAGAACATTCAGTTTCCCTTCGGAGCTTTTTGAAGCCATTTCCCTCTGCCTCATCTGTTTTAGATTCATTAAAAATTTAAGTTTTTGCTCTTCCTTAGCAAGAATTTCCTGTCTTTTTGCCAGCTCTCTCTGCTCTTCCCGTTCCTGCCTTTCTTTATATTCAAGAACTGTCTGAAGTCTGAATTTAAAGGTTTTGGATGGCATGTCATGCCTTTGCCAGAGTTAAAATTCCTTGATAAGTTTCTTCAAAAGAGGATGCCGGGTCTCCCCCTTTTTGTTTAAAAAAATCATTGACAGCCTGGATCATTTTTTTAGCATGATCCACTTTTGGATCACTGCCCTCTTGATAGGCGCCAATATTGATAAGATCCTCATTTTTTCTATAAACCCCCATAATCTCTCGAATTTTTCCCGCTGCATCCTGGTGTTCTTGGGTGGTTACCTCGGGGAACAGACGCGAAATACTGGCAAGAGCATCTACTGCAGGGTACTGATTTTGATGGGCAAGAGCCCTTGATAGAACTACATGTCCATCTAGAATGCTTCGAACTGTATCAGCAATGGGTTCATTCATGTCATCCCCTTCAACCAGGACCGTATAAATTGCAGTAATGCTCCCTTTAGCAGAAGTACCGGATCTCTCCATCAGTTTTGGAAGAAGAGCAAAAACAGAGGGGGTATATCCTTTACTGGCAGGAGGTTCCCCAATAGCCAGACCTACCTCTCTCTGCGCCATCGCGTATCGTGTTACAGAATCCATCATGAACATCACGTTCTTTCCCTGGTCTCTGAAATACTCGGCAATCGCTGTGCCGACATATGCCCCTTTTAATCGAACAAGAGCAGATTGGTCGCTGGTAGCGCAAACCACTACCGATTTTTTCATTCCCTCATCTCCTAAATCTCGTTCAATGAAGTCGCGGAGTTCTCTACCACGTTCTCCGATGAGAGCGATAACGTTTATGTCGGATTCAGAGTTTCTGGCTATCATCCCAAGAGTCGTAGATTTCCCAACTCCTGAACCTGCAAAAATACCGATCCTCTGACCTTTTCCAAAAGTCAAAAGACCATCAATAATTTTTACTCCTGTGTAAAAAGGCTCCTTAATTCTAGGCCTGGTAATAGGGTTTGGAGGCTGGTTGTAAATGGAAAACTCGGCTTCATACTCAAGCAGTCCTTTCCCATCAATTGGATTGCCCAGTCCATCTAAAATTCTTCCCAAAATTTTGGGTCCTACTTTGACTTTAAGAGAATGTCCTGTTGTTCTGACCTCACATCCCGGGCCAACTCCTCGGTTTTCTCCAAGAGGCATGAGCAAAACCTTGCTGCTCCTAAATCCAACCACCTCTGCCCATACAGGTTCTTTCAGCTCTTTGGAATAAATGAAACAAAGCTCCCCTACATTTCCCCCTGGACCTTCTGACTCAATAATTAATCCAATCACCTGTGTAACTTTTCCATACAACTTTACAAAGGAAGATTGGTCCAGGATCGCCTCATATTTAGAAAAGTTAATTTTAGGCATCATCAGAATTTTCCTTTTCAAGCTCAGAAATCTGAGAAAAAGCGAGAGAAATGGCTTCCAACTGGGTGGCAATTCTGGCATCCACTGTTCCCAGGTTGGTTTCAATGATACATCCTCCTCTGTCAATCCTGGGATCGGTTTGAATCTCTACAGAACGAACCTCGGGAATAAATTTAAGAAAGATTTCTTTGTTTTTTTTAACGGTATCAACATCCTCTTGATGAACTTTTAGAATGACATTTTCTCGATCTTTAACCCTTTCCAGATTGGCTTTAATCATGTTGACAACAACGTTAGGGTTTAAACTGATTTCGCTGCCAATAATTCGCTGCGCAATCTTGACAGCTAATTGAGCCAGATCTGGCTCTGCTTCTTTTCCCAGTCTTTCCCTTTCTCTCAAAGCCTGCTCAAAAGTATTTTTTGCTTCCAACAGGATTTGGGTCAACTGATCAAGTCCTGCCTTATAGCCATTTTTTTGTCCGATTTCCATTCCTTCTTTTTCAGCAGACTCTCGGGCTGTTTGGGTAAGAATTTTTGATTCTTCGATAATCTTTTTCCCCTTGTTTTTAGCCTCTTCTAAAATACGCTCTGCCTCAATTTTTGCTTTTTCAAGGGTTTTGTCAAATTCTTCCTTGATTTTGCTGGCTGATTCCAGATCTGCGGCAGGCAGAAATTCGGCTTGGGGAGAGGGTTTTTCTTTCAGCACCTGTACCGATTTTTCCGACGATTTTAGCTGTTTCGGCACAGAAGGGGCTTCTCCAAAAAGAGGGACGGGTTCATACGACATGCTCCCCTTTTTTATCAAGGAGCTTTTTTTGGGTTCTTGCATTAGTTTATCCCTGGAGGAGAAAATTTAATTTTCCCAATTATGATTAATCCTCTTAAATTATTTCGGATCTGCTGCTGAGCCGCTTTTACTTCCTCCCAGGATGGAGCGTTTAATGCTTCGACGTCTTCTTGGACAGCCACTGCTTTTTCGGGAGACATCGCTTCATAAATTTTATTAGAAATCTCGGGGGAGGTTCCTTTCAGCGCCATGACTAGATCTCGAATATCAGTTACCTTTAAAAGCTGCTGCATCCCAGGTTTTTCAAGGTAGATTAAATCTTCAAACTCACACAGTTGGTTTTTTAAATTGCCAGCAAGTTTCGGGCTTTTCCGCGCTAAACCCGATAAGATTTTTTCTTCTGTTGAACGATCGGTGCGGTTTAGAATTTGCATTAAGGTGTCTTTGCCTGTTGAACTGGAAAATCCATTCTCAACAAGGAGATAATAGCGATCTTCTAAAACCATTTCCACATCTCTTATAATTTCTGTCCTTACTCTGCTGATTTCTGCTAATCTTCTGGCGACTTCACCCTGTAAATGGGGATTCATTTCCTGCAGAACAGCGGTTGCCTGGGCGGCAGATAGATTTGAAAGAACCAGAGCAATCGTCTGAGGAAGTTCTTTTTCGAGCAGAGTTAAAATCTGCCCTGGATCAGCGCGCATGAGGAACGCAAAAGGCTTTCCTGTTTTGTAATTTCTTTTTTGATCGGTTTCTTCTCCCCTTCGGGGAACGGATTGGATATTCTGCTGCGGCTGCTGAGTTTGTCCGTGAACCTTAGAAGTCTCCAGAAATTCTTTAATGACACGGTCTTTAACGTCTTGAGGAATATTGGCGGTTTTCGACATCTCTAAAGTGAGGGCTTGTCCCTCTTCAGGAGGAAATGACTGTAAAACCTGTGCCGAAAGTTCAGGCGGAAGGGACATAATTAAAATCGCGGCTTTCTGCCTGGGAGACAAATCTTGATTAGGCTGCAATTTGATTCCTCATTTTTAGCTCTTTACCAATTGTAACAAATTGAATGAGTTTTGACAAGCGGGGTATTCGGACGATTTAGGCCGCAGTTAGACACCCTCTATTCAAATGAAGTGGAAGTCGTTTTTTTAAAGGCATCTAGAAGTCCCGGGTCATATAAACTTCCAAATCCTGATAAAAAGCTTTGATAAAAGTTTATTTTTTCGTTTCGAGCTTCCAGAAGAGCCATTTGTTCATCGAAATCCTCGGCAACTGACAGAATCCTGGCTGCAAGAGGAATGTTTTTTCCTGCCAATCGATCTGGAAATCCAGTTCCATTAAATTTTTCATGGTGGTGTCGGATAATAGGGATGACATCCTTAAACATGCGTATCGGCTCCAACATTCGGCAAGCCAGAACAGGGTGCAGGGTATCATTGATAGTTGCGATAGGGAGCTTTAATTTTCCAATATCGTGAAGGTAAGCAGCATAAAAAAGATTTTCATATTCGATTTGATTGAGTTTGAGTTCTCTAGCCATTCCAGTTGCAATTCGCGCCACCCTGACAGAATGCCCTTTCTGAGAGGGCGAATGTTCATCCATTAATTGGATCAGCAGATCTACGGAATGTACAAAGAAATTTCTCAAATCCCCAATCAATCTAGCTGTGTTTAAGGCTACTGCAACTTGATTGGCAAGGAGGTTGAGAAAAGTTTCATCCTCTTCTGAAAAATCGCGCCCTTTTTTATTGACAGCTTCAATAACTCCTAATACTTTTTCCTGCCAGATGACCGGAGAAGCAAGAATAGAACGAGTAACAAAGCCAGATTTTTTGTCAGCTTCTTTCGAATGTCTTGGATCGTGTTCCACTTCATTGACCATTAGTGACTGTCGGTGAATAGCCACCCATCCTGCAATACTTGAAGATTCCTGGAGTGGAATTCGAATCTGTTTTACCTCTTCCCCTTTTTCTCCTGCAGCTTCTTTGAAATAAAGCTCTTGATTCTTTTCATCCAATAAGAGGACAGAACTTCCTTCAGAAGCACAGATTTCTTTTATGGCTGCCATGATTTTTTTTAGAATCATGTCCAGGTCTCCAAGAGTTACCAGATCTTGTCCAACCTGATTCAGTGTTAATAATTTTTTTGTTTCGCCATCTAATTTCAGCATGCTCACTCCCTGGAAGTAACTCGACACAGCTCTTCGTAAGTCGTTATTCCCTGCGCGACCTTCCTCAATCCATCTTCATAAAGGTTTTCAAGGCCGTCTTCAAGAGCTTTTTTTTCAATCATATCTTCGGAGGCTCCTCTGCTGATGATACTTTTAGCCTGGGCGGAAGGAATGTAAAGTTCGTAAATTCCAATCCTGCCTTTATATCCAGTTTCTGCGCAAACCTGACAGCCTTTTCCTTTAAACAGTTGGTAATCTTTAATCCCTTTTTCTTTAAACGCATTTAAAAGCGGTTCAGGAGGATTCTCGAGGCGAACCTTGCAGTTTTGGCAGATTACTCGAACCAGCCGCTGGGCTAGAACCCCTAACAAGGTTGCTGAGATTAAAAAGGGTTCTATTCCCATATCCAGAAGTCGAGTCACTGCTCCAACAGCAGTATTTGTATGAAGGGTGCTGAGAACTAGATGTCCTGTGAGAGCTGACTCAATCGCAATGGCAGCTGTTTCTCGGTCTCGAATTTCTCCCACCATCATAATATCAGGATCCTGGCGCAGAAAAGAGCGTAGTCCAGTGGCAAATGTCAATCCAACTTTAGGGTTGACTTGAACTTGATTGGTTCCTTTTAATGAGTATTCAATCGGGTCCTCAATCGTAACTATTTTTACTTCGGAAGAGTTTAAGATATTCAAAGTGGCATAAATAGTCGTAGATTTTCCCGATCCTGTTGGTCCAGTAATTAAAATAAATCCATAAGGATGATCCGCCAGATTTTTCCAGTCCTGCAGCATTTTCAGCTCTATCCCAAGAGCATTCAGATCCACTTTCATGTTTTGGCGGTCTAAAAGCCTCATTACAACCGATTCTCCTGAGAGAGTGGGAAGAGTGGAAACACGAATATCTAAATCCCGATTCAGTTCTTTAATCAGCATGTGAATTCTTCCGTCTTGAGGCATCCGTTTTTCATCGATTTTTAAGCTGCTCATAATTTTAATTCTGGAAACCATGGCTGGAAGCAGATTTTTAGGAGCATTCATGATTTCGTGCAAAACGCCATCAATTCGATAGCGCACCAGAATTTCTTTTTCAAAAGGTTCAATGTGAATATCAGAAGCGTGTTTTTCAGCAGCTTTAAAGATGATCTGATTGACCATTTTAATAATGGGAGTATCAATCACCACTTCTTTTTCATCTTCATCCGATTCTTTTAAGAACTCAATCTTGTCTGCGGCATCCATCGCTTCTTTAACCGCTTCTTGAATAGCAGTCTGATCTCCATAAATAAAAGAGATAGCTTTTTCAATGGCATCAGAGGTGGCTAAAGCAGCGGTGACATCCAGATGGGTCCGAAGGCGCACATCATCAATTGCGAATATATCATCGGGATCAGCCATCGCAAGGGTAATTTTTTTATCCAGTTTGCCGATGCAGACCATTCGGGATCTTCTTGCCATTGTTTCGGGGATGAGTTGACCTATTTCTTTGTCCAGTTTCAATGCAGGTAAATTCACGTATTCGACATGCAAATCTTTAGCTTTTTGTCGAAGCGATTCTTCACTCAAAGGCCTTGTTTCAGTGGACAAACTCTGCATTTTTTTGTTTTGTTCTCCTTGATAAAAAAGCCATCTGCAAAAAGCAGATGGCTGGATGCTCTTGAATCAGTGTCTTAATATCCTTTAGGAACCTGACTGGCTGGAGGCAGTTGATAAGGTTGTACTTTCTGCCATTTGGAGGCCGCGAACTGCTGCAGAATCTCTTTTTTTCTCTGAGCGTGGTCGTATTTAATAAATTTCAGAATTTCTGGAACTTGCGCGGGAGTTACAGGGGAACCGGGTCTGGTTGCCATTTTATAGACAATTTTATTCCATATTTTTCCTTTAAAGTAAGGGGCATATAAATAGCGGGAAATCGGATGGCAGGCAGAACACTCGCTTTTCATAGTCTTAAAATAAATGTTTTTCATTTTGGGAGGGTACTTAGAAATGAGAGCTTCAGGGCCGGTGATACTCCCTGAATCCCATGGAAAAGTGATGATGCCTGGAGTAGGTGTTGTGGCTGCAGGTTTTTTAGCGCAGGAGGCTAATATCAAAGCTCCAGCAGCCAGAGATAAACTCAAGAGAATAAAACGTTTCACGAAGACCTCCTAATGTTAAAAATTTTAATGCGGTCTATGAGTTCGAGTTGCACAAAAAAAATCCTTCCTTGGCAAAAGTTGCTGTCGTTAAAGTGGCTCTGGCGGCTAGACTCGAACTAGCAACCCTCCGGTTAACAGCCGGATGCTCCACCATTGAGCTACGCCAGAACGCTTGGAAGTATTTTCGCAGTTCAAGCGGTTTTCCTTCTAAAAAGTTTTTATAAATAACCCGGATATCTCTGAAAGTTTACAATTTGTTTATTTTCATCCTCTTTTTTACGTTGATCGTTTTTAAACGTTATGTTATTCTTACCTCGAAATTAAAAATTGCGTTAGAACTATTTAGGAGGAGATTCAGATGATGAGAATTGGAAGTCATGCAAGAACTGCGGTATTAGCGTCACTTTTGGCAGCAGGAGGTATGTTTTTTGGGGCAAGCCCTGCGCTGGCAGCAGGGAAAAGCCCGCAAGAAAAAGTTGAGACTCCCCAAACAGAACAGGTTGTGTCTTCTGCAGAAAAGATGAATCAAATTAGTACACAAGAAACCCTATCCACGTTAAAAGGTTTGTCGCTTCAGGCAGCAGCAGCCAGTCAGCCCCTCAGCAGCCAGTCCCCTAGTGAAACCACACCCATGGGGCAGACGCCTGGAAACTGGGGATGCACTGAAAGCATGGAGATGCGATATAATTCGTCAGGAGGGGAATATTTGCGATATCATTATTTCTGTGAAGAGATGAATCAACCCTCTCCACAGGAGCAGTTAAGCCCAGCCGTGGTATATCAGCATCTTCAAGATATTGCGAAACCCTATCAGGATAATCTTGCTTGTCAGAATCAGCAGTTCACCATTAATGGACAGTTAGTTCAGACAGGCGTATGCAGCGCCCCTGATCCGGGAGGACATGGACTAACCGCAGCTCCTCACGCTGCTAAGCATAAAAAAGTAAATAAGTTCGTGCATGTGCTTCAAGTGATCTCAGGAATAGGTTTAACGTCTGCAAAGGTTGGGGCAAACGTTGCAAAATGGTAAGACGGTTAAATTTGGGGTCGTAAGTTCTGAATTAAGTTTTTAAATGCAAATTGGCAGAGCCAGGAGACATGCAGTCTAGAATTGAAATTAAACTTCGTGCATGTTTTTGATGTCGCTCATGTCCCTATTTTTTTTTCTACTCTTTTGCTTTCAGCGATTGTGGTCGCTTTTATGTTCACCGCTAAACCAGGAAAATTACATTATATCCGCACAATCTCGGGATTGAAAGCCATTGATGAAGCCATTGGCAGAGCGACAGAGCTAGGAAAACCCGTTTTGTTTATTTCAGGGCTGGCTGATGTGGATAATGTGCAGACCCTGGCAGCTCTCTCTATCTTAAGTCATGTATCTCGAAAAACAGCCGAATATGATACTCAGTTAATCATGCCTAACAATTATTCAGTCACCATGGTTATGGCACAGGAAGTCGTTCGTGAATCACACTTTCGAGCAGGAAGACCTGATACTTACCTGCCCGAAAATATTTATTATGTTTCTGATGCTCAATTTGCTTTTGTTGGACACGTACTTGGAGTCATTGAAAGATCCAAACCTGCTGCCAATATTTACATGGGAAGATATTTTGCTGAAAGTTTGATTCTGGCAGAAGCGGGATTTGCGACAAAAGCTATCCAAATTGCTGGGACAGCCGAAACACCGCAGCTGCCTTTTTTCTTTACAGCTTGCGACTACTGCTTGATCGGTGAAGAGTTGTTCGCCGCAAGCGCCTATCTGTCTAAAAACCCAAAACAAACGGGAAGCATTAAAGCCCAGGATATGATTAAACTCCTTATTTTAGGAGGAATTTTTGTCGGCTCAGTCCTGGCCACTTTTCGTTTGCACTTTTAATCTTTCCATGCCTGGCATAACCAGAGACCTTGCAGTCTTTATAACATAAAATTAAAGCAGCATCTTCCATGGGCACTCTCTAATAAGGAACAGGAGAAATCTCTGAGACTCTTGAATCCTAAAAGTACCGGATGACTTACTGCGCGGAAGTAGCTCAGCGGTAGAGCATCTCCTTGCCAAGGAGAGGGTCGAGGGTTCAAGTCCCTTCTTCCGCTCCAAACTCTTTTTCTTTTCATCCAAAATCGCCACTGTCAAAAATTAGATGTCC
This sequence comes from bacterium, assembly GCA_021800275.1. Taxonomy (GTDB): domain Bacteria; phylum Vulcanimicrobiota; class JABDET01; order JABDET01; family JABDET01; genus JAKAVV01. The sequence goes on along the minus strand of JAJYZB010000002.1, from coordinate 220,247 downwards.
ACCAGTTCTGGCGGGCCCGAGAGGAATCGAACCTCCAGCCCGCTGCTTAGAAGGCAGCTGCTCTATCCATTGAGCTACGGGCCCCTTTTGCTGTCTAAGATAAGAGTTACTGGACCGTCATTTTCCAAAATTACTTTCATGTAAGCTTGAAAAATTCCTGTTTTTACTGGAACGCCTCTCTGTTGAAGTCCTGGTCCGATCTTTTCTTCTTTTTCATTTTGAACCCGCACAGACGCAGAATTAACTCGTTGAATCACACAGCGCACAGCTTAAAATTCGCTTTGAGGGGAATTTTTCCATTTATGGAAGAATAAAACACGGATGAGGAATCAGCCTGTATTTTTTGTTTCTACGTTTGACCAGAACCTCTTTTATGGGGTTTTATGGGCTTTCTTTCTGCTGGAAATAATTGAAATGTTCTGGATCAATCAGCAGGCAAAAAAAAGAGGGGAAAGCCAGAAAAAAGACCGATGGTCCAGATGGGTCATTCATCTTGGGATCATTATCTCTATTTTTGGTTGTTATTTTTTTCGGGCTGAGCAGACAGCCCTTCTCAATGCTTGGTCGTTTAACCTGGGAATTGCTTTGATGATCACAGGACTTCTGATCCGACAGTGGGCAATCCTAACCCTGGGTGTGCAGTTTTCTTATACAGTTCAAATTCGAACTGGACACCAGTTAATTACACGTGGTCCTTATCGGTTTGTAAGACACCCCGCTTATACAGGAGGGACGCTTTTAAATCTAGGGATCGGTTTTGCTTTTCAGTCCTTGGCAGCCGTTTTGTTCAATGTTCTTATTGTTGCTCTTGTTTATTTTTATCGAATTCGTGTGGAAGAAAAAGCGCTTTTAGAAACCTTTGGAGAGGAGTATGCCTCTTTCTGCAGAGGCAGGAAGCGCATCATTCCTTTCCTAATCTAAATCAGGAAATGCTGGTTCTCTTTTCCAATCTTTTTCGCAGGCTTAAAATCATGACCTCAAAACATGTGGGTGATTTTCTGCGGATTTTTTTTCTTCTCATCATGGTGCTGCTCACCTTTACCTGGCTGTTCAGTCACTATGAGAAAGTTTCTTTTTTTAGAGCTTTTTACTGGGCTGTCACAACTGCTTCCACAGTTGGTTATGGGGATGTGGTTCCAACCAATCATGCGGGAAGACTAATTGCCATTGGATTGATGCTGATCGGCGTTGGCATTTTAGGTTTATTCCTGGCTTTGATGTCAGCAGCAATTTCTGATTTTAGAATAAGGAGGATGTTTGGAATGATCGAAAGTCATTTGCTCAATGATCACATTGTCATTATTGGATACAGCAGGTTTATTCAATCCTGTATAAAAGAGATTCTAGATGCGAAAGAAAATGTAACTCTTGTTGCGGATCTGGATAAAGCTCCTTTTGACTGCAGCAACCTGGTCTTTATAAAAGGAAGCGTAACAGATGAAACGACTCTCGCAAAAGCGCATATCGAAAAAGCTAAACTCTGCATTATTTCAGATGAAGATGATTCAAATTCTTTAATCGCTGGAGTTAATATTCGAATCAATTATAAAAACACTTATATTACAGCCCTTATTTACAAAAAAGAGATTGAAAAAGCTTTGAAAGAAATCGGCATTAATGAGGTTTTTTCTTCAAGTTCATTTTCAAGCAGGGTTCTTTTAAAATCTATCCAGTTTAAAGGGGCATCTAAATTCTTCAGCCAGCTTTTTGACGAAAAATTCCAAGAGGGACTTCTAGAAAAAGACCTCCCCTCTAATATTGAGAGCAGAGAATTTTGGGTTGTGATGCAGTATTTTAAGGATAAACACGATGAACTGGTCATTGGAATTAAAAGAGGCGCCGAAATGATCGTCAATCCCGCTAAAACGTTTGTGGTTTCCACTGGAGATAAAATTATCCTAATTGGCAAAAAGTAGAGCTCCTTAGAGTTTTCTTTTTTTTGCTATTTTCAAGAAGGGAAACCACGAATGGGCTAGAACTACACTTTTCATATTAAATGATAAGCTCAGGCGCTGGCAGCAGTGCCCGCTGCGCGAGGATGACAGTGAGTGACTAATAAAGAGAGCCGTTAAGCGCTCTGAAGGAGGAAAAAATGATAAAAAAAGGGATCTGCAGCTTCATGCTAGCAGCCTCTTTACTGGCTGCAGGATGTTCCAGAAACACTGCAGTCATTAATACCCCAGAAGGAACTATTCATGTCAATAAAGGGAAACAACAAGTAACAATTACGGGAAAACAGGGAACCATGACTCTTGGAACCAAGATCGGTGAGAAAGATTTAGGGATTCCTATTTATCCTGGCGCAGTGGAAAAAGGAGGAGAAAATGCCACTTCCAATACAGCTAAAGGCGCATCAAGTTTTACTATGGCAGACTTTACCACTCCAGATTCAGTGAAAAAAGTCGCTGCATTTTACAAATCAAAACTCCCTACAGCGGCAAAAATGACTCAAATCAGCACTCCTGGAATGCAAATGGTAACTTTTGATTTAAAAGGGGAAAAAGGAAGTAAAGGAGTCCATATTCAACTCATGTCAGATCCTAAAACTAAAAAAACACAAATCATGATTATGACAGGAACCAGTACGAATGGGCATTAACTTAAGTCATGGGCGCTCATTCATTTAGACAGCATCCTTAAACAAAAAAAGGGGGGAAATTTTATGAGTACAAATTGCAGTTGCGGAATAGTAATTCCAGATGGATCTCAGTTCTGTCCAAACTGTGGAAAACCAATTGGACAATCAAGTGGACAGCCAACTGAGCAGTCAATCTGGCAGTCTGGTGCTAACCAGCAGAGTATGCCTGTTTCATCAGGAGGACTCAGCCAGAACGCAGCTGCTGGTCTTTCTTATTTTACTTTTATCCCTGCCATTATCTTTTTAATGATGGAACCCTATAATCGAAATTCATTTATTCGGTTTCATGCCTGGCAGTCAATCTTTTTATCTATCGCATCTATTGTGACGGCGTTTGTGTTAGCCATATTGTTTCACCTGCTTGGATTTCTCGGACTTCTTCTTCTGCCTATTTCTCCGATAGTAGATATTGTTTTTTTTGCTGCATGGCTTTTTTGTGTCATTAAGGCTTTTTCGAACCAAATGTTTAAACTTCCCTTTATTGGAGATCTGGCAGCTCAGCAGGCGGGAAATTAAAAACTCTCTTAGGAGGAGTTGCAAATGAAAACCACTGCCTCTCTTCTTTTTTTTGCCGCAGCTGCTCTAGGGATGACTTTCTGCCATTTTAGAGGAAGGACTGCGGAAAAAACCGTGAGTTCTGCCCCTCAATTTCAGCTCAACCAGCAGCAAGATAATCTGATAAAGGTTCAAACTGCATCCAGTAGCAGCTGCAGAATTTTCGATTCCCCTAAAGGCTGGCGCGGAACTGTGACCGTAAATCTAAAGGAAACAACTTTCAGCACAACAGCCCTAACTTTAAACTGTCAAGTTTTCATGAAGGTGTTGAAAGGTGGAAGTGTGTCTCTAGAACCTGACTATCAAGACAGCCATGCAGTCTGCAGTTATACTTATTCTTATGTTTGGCCTCCACTGGAAACAGTCAGGGGAAAAGGAAAGGTATCCAATGGATTGATTGGTATGTTTACTGATACTACTCCTGCCTGCAGATACCGCCTTACAGACCTTAGTGTCAAGATCCCTGTTGTCATCCATTTTACCAATTCACCGCCTCAATATAAAAAGATCAAAACTGGAGCTGATCTTTGTTTTGGATCACCAAAACTTTTCCCTGGCGGCCACATCCCATCGAAGAAGTTTCCTCCCCATTTTGGACCACTGGCAGGAAAAATAACCTGTATTCCTTTTTCAAAAGTACTCCAGGAAGGTGGCGGGGTTTCTGGAATCGAAAAAGTAACCTGGGTTTTAAACCCTGTTCTGGAATAGCTTAATCACAGGGGTCAGCTTTTAGCTCTGGCGCGGGATCGAATGGTCGTGTGATGCAGAACATGAGAAAGAAAAACGAGAACAATCACTCCTAAAAGGATCAGAAAGACATCCAGCAGATGATGCAGAAGAATCGAAGCCGCAATAATGATAAGAGTCAAAACAGCAGCCAGAAAAAAAGTGGCAAGTCCAATGAGATTTCCTGTCAGGTTTCCTAAAAATGGAATGACATCCAGAAGCGCGCGGATGGGCGAAAAACATAAAAATAATCCCAGCCAGATCCCTGCAAAACCAACTCCTCTTAAGAGCCAGGTTAGCATCACGTATTCATGATGCAGAGTTTCAACTGCCTGCTGCTTTGTTCCATTAAAGATTCGATACAATTCCTGGTGGGAAGGGCTGAAATACGGAACGATCTGGTTCCCCTGGATTTCTCCCAAAATAGTGGCTGATAAATTTTCGGGAATCACAGAATATTGAACCTGGAGATCCCCAATCTGAGGTTTATTCAGAGAATCTCCAGGGTTTTCAGGAACATAGACTCCATTTGAGATTAAAGAATCTCCAGAATTGAGTTTAACCATTCCAGAGGTCAGATTAAGAGGTGAAAAAGGAGGAAGGGTAATGGAGTTTAAATTGACTTGAAAAGATCCGATTTGCGCTGTCCCTGCAGTAAAGGTTCCAGCAGTGACTGAAGGAGATGGATTGGTATGTCCTTGAGGGTATTTAAAATTTGAAGAATTTGGAGGATTAAACGTCCATTCTTCTTGATAAGTATAAGTGGTTGTAGTTGTGGAAGACCCCCCTAAATGTTTCTGGGTTGTGCTGCTTTGATTCTCTACCCAGGCATACATCTCTACTTTCCTCTGGACAGCCAGATAAGATCCAGGATTTAAAAAAAGCACATCCCCCACTTTTTGATTTGAACTCAGAGTTCCTGTGATAGAAACCAGCTTTCCTTTAAGAGATCCAGGGACGTGAGAAGTTGTTGGGCTGACTGCAACAGCGGTTTTTGCCAAAACAGACAGATCCGCCCTTCCTTCATTCCAGTATAAAAGAATAGAAGCTGCAATTAAAAAGAGAATGCCGAAAAGAACCCCTTTAACTGCAGAAAGGATGTCACTCCCATAACCACTTGTTGTTACAGTTGTAAACTGGTTCTGCATGGTTATTTTCCTGATTTTATTTTATTTGCTCAATGTCGGGTTTACGATATCCAATCCAGGAAGGCACGGACAGCTCCCAAGCAGGCTCACCTTAATTCTCAAAGTCATGATGCCTGAGATTGGAACCGATACATGGGTTGGGTTATTGTTTGATGATACGGTGATTGTCTTAAGGATTTTTCCGTTTCCAGTGAACGTCACCTTGAAAGCGGCGCCCGCATCCCCTGGAAGGTGATCATCTAATCCCAGAGTGGCAGTCAGTTTTGTATAGTGTCTTCCTTTGAGCCAGTAAATCAGGGTTTCATGTCCGCCATTGCCAAACTGAAACGTGTAACCATTTCCATAAGTCTGGCCCTTAATCGTCATAGGAGGGGTCCAGACAGATGACATGTCACTTTGAACTGTTGGATTATTGAGTGGAAACCAGAGCATATTAGCCATTCCATTAACATTGGCTTTTATATTGTTCACAACAACCCAGTTATTGGCATCCCTATCCACTTTAGCAGGGATGTTAGTGAGAGGAAGTGTTTTCTTTGGAGCCGCATTTTGCGAGGTTTGTCCTTGAGAGGTAGTTGTTGTTCCCTGCGAGATTGACCACCCATCTCTTGTTTTTCTCACTTTCAGGTTCAGGGCTCGGCTCAGGTCTGCCAGTGGAACATAAGGTTTCCTGTGCAGAATAACCACATGATTAGAAATCACTACTCCATTCATGTAAATTTTGTAACGACTTGCCGCGTAAGCCATGACTCCTGCAAAAAGGCTGGCAAGAGCCAGAACAAAAACTCCAAATTTTATCTTTTTCATTTTCTCATTCCTCCTTGTTTTTATTTGCTCAATGTCGGGTTCACGATGTCAAGTGCAGGATAACAGCCGCTGCACGGGGCTGAAAGTTTTACTTTAATTTTCAGGGTCAGAATCCCTGAAATCGGAACTTTCACTCTGGCTGGATTATTGGAGCCGCTCACCTGAATGGATTTCAGAAGCCTCCCATTTCCCAGGAATGACACTTTAAAAGCAGATGCGGTGTCTCCCTGGACATGATCATCAAAACCAAGATCAGCAGTCAGGGTTGAATAATGCCGCCCTTTCAGCCAGTAAGTCAGGGTTTCATGATCCCCTGGCGAGCCGTAAAACAGGAACATATAACCGCTTCCATAAGTTTGCCCACTGATCGTCATAGGAGGGTTCCAGTCATTCGCTATCCCCTGTGCTTTCGGATTGCTGAGAGAAATCCACTGGGCTGCTGGCATATTGAGGATATTCGCTTTTTCATTGTTCACCACAACGAGATTATTAGCGCTGTGCTCCACTTTGGCGGGGATATTGGTAAGAGGAAGCGTTTTCCGTTGAGCCGCATTTTGTGCAGCCTGGAATGAGCTTCCACTGTTTCGGGACAGATTATATTCTGAGCCTGAATGCATCACTTTCATGTTCAGGGCGCGCGCTACGTCCTTTACCGGAACGTATGCTTCTCCATTAAATGTGATGACATGAGTTGAGGCGACAACCCCATTGATCAGGAGTTTAAGTCTCCCTGCCGCATAAGCAGTTCCAAAACCGATCAATAAAGATAATGCAGCCAGGAAAAACCATTTTTGTTTAAACCACAGCATTTTATTCCCCTCCTTGATTCTATTTTTGCTGTTTTTCTAGCTGACTCACCTAACTCCTGCAGAAAAAAGTGACAGAAAAAAACCCTGCCAGTTGGCAGGGTCAATAAGTCTTCCATGATCTCTGATTTAATTCAGCTTATGTATCTCTATTCATTATCTAACAGGATTCAGTAAGTCCATTTCTGCAGCAGTTTTCTTATCTTTTGAACACCCAGGTTCCATAAGTCTTCTGTTGTCCCTGCATTCCATTGTGAACCACATATTTCCCTGGAAATTCTCTAGGAGCAACCCAGACATTGATGGTTTCATGATCCAGGAGATAGAAAGGGGGTCTTGCAGTGCGTGGTTCATGAGCGATAAAATTTCGGAGAATTCCCACTTTTTTGGCATCAGGAAGTTTTTCTACAGTCACATTGCGGACATTCCAGATTCTGATTCTGCGTCCCTGCCAGATTCCAGTGAAAAACCTCACAGGTGGGCGCTTCACAGCAAACACCCAGGTTCCATAAGTGCACTGGGGCCCCTGCATTCCATTGTGAACCACATATTTTCCTGGGAATTCATGAGGAGCGACCCAGACGTTTAAAGTTTTCCCATTCAGGCAGTAGAAAGGGGGGCGAGATGTGGTGGGTTCATGAGCGATAAAATCTCGGAGAACTCCCACTTTTCTGGCATCAGAAAGTTTTTCTACAGTCACATTGCGGACATTCCAGATTCTGATTCTACGTCCTTGCCAGACTCCAGTGAAAAAGCGTGCAGGCATTCTCGCTGAATTCGATGCCCCAAACTGGAAAGAAGCCAATGCATTTTTAGAAACCTGCACCAGGATAAAAGAAAAAAGAACAGATAATCCCGCTAAAAGAAAGAAACGATTAAAAAAATATTTTTTCATTTAATTCCTCCTTAATGATTAACAGACTCTGCTTTATGATTACCCAATGACCAGAATTCACTCTCACCTCCTATTTCAGTAGTTTTGATTTTTATTTTATTCTTTTATTCACTTTAATTCGTATCCATGTTCTATTTTGCAGCGATTCTGTCATTCCTTTTAGCGAGATAAAGCTCGTATTTCTCCTTTTTTGGTGTAAGGCTTAGTGTGTAACAATCTGAACAGCATTGGAATAAGGGGTTCCTGATCGAAAGATATTTAACTTTCCTCCTCGAAAAGAAGGGGCGCTGCTCTCAAAAATGTAGTAATAATAAACTCTTCCAGGCTTCCCTGTTGGATCTGTGAAAGAAGAAATAGAACGGTCGGGAATACAGTGTGAGGGGGAGATTCCTCCTTGATGAATGCACCAGATAGGACTCGGCCAGCCGTAAACAGCAAAATTGAATGTTTTAATGTGGGCTTTAAAAGGATCTACTTTCCCTGAACCAAGAAGGACTCGAGAGCGAACAATATCTAACAAATAGGCGTCGTCATGAGGCGGTGTTTCTTCAAGGGTAAAGAAAAGAACATTATTTGGAGAAAATCGAGCCTGGCCATCTAAGGAATACTCCACAGGAATAAAAGTTTTTTTAGGACTGCCTCCAATATAGGGAGCGGACTTTATCGCGCTCCCAGGCATAAGAGTAAGGTTGGCGACAGCAGTTCCTCCATTAACAACATGAACAAAAACTCCTTTCTCTGGTTTGTCAAAACTGTCCGTCATTTTTTGACGCATGGCAGGGGACATAAATGGATTCTGCGCCATTTGAGCTCCCCATGCCTGCATCAGCGGATTGACATTTCTTGTTGTCAGGGTGTATCCGTTTTTACTAGCTTCTACCATATAATCCCCAGGAGAAACAGGAATGGTTGCATTTCCGTACTTGTCAGTCCGAAAAAAGTTTGCATAATGGACTGTAAATTCAGGTCCAAACCTCTTAGAGGGTTTGAGTTTGGTCGTGTACTGCCCTGACGGCATATTCATTGTTTTCATGATCCCTGAAAATGGATTTTTCATGATGATCACCATGGCATAAGGAAGAGAGTTAGCCCCTACTGTTACATGAGCATGGATATAAGAGTGAGAAGGCATAAGAGTGAAATTTAAATTTCCAATGACATTTGTGCCCAGAGAAAAAGCCACTCTCTTTTTTTGAGTGAGGTAGCCTCGTTTTGAAACTTCCACAAGATAAGTTCCATTAAATGGCATTTTTTTCTTAATACATAAATTAGTATGCCCAACTCCAACCGCATAATTTCCATTTCCTGCAGAAAGCGCAAACCCCATTCCACATCCCTGGTTGGGTTTCCATCCTTTCTTTTTCGTAAGCTTCATTCCAAGGATAAAAATTTTAGCCCCGCCTATTGGTTTTCCCGTATCCCCTGCCATGATATTTCCTTCCACAAAAGCTTCATTGGACCCACCTGGGAAAGCATGGGCAGAAAAAGGAACCCCTATCAGAATCCATAAAATCCATAAAACCGCTGCCAGAAAAACTCTCGAAAAATTTTTCATCTCTTCCTCCTTTTTAAGGCTCCAGTGGAACCTTATTCGGTGTTTCCATCGCCAGATTCTCTCAGTCATTTCTTTATTAAATCGCAGGGGTTGGCTGCTTAAACATGTTTTTTGTGGTTTTAACATTCACTTTAATTTTTTTATACAGATATTTCATTTTGAAAGAATTCATGTTTGAGGAATTCGCAAAAAATGGGTTAACTAACATAACAGATGGAAATTTCAAGCCATTGACTGTTTTCCAGGATTTGAATTTCATTAATTCTCTTGATGGATCCGTATTATTTCCCAACAGCAGTTTGTCAGGAAGGAATGTTTTTTTATTGATATAGTCTGTCATAGGGACTCCTCCATCCGGATTCATTTGCAGAACATAATCTAGTCCGCCAGTCAGCGGTTTATAACTTACTTTTCCAGGAAGTCCTCCTGGGTTCAGATAAGCAAAAGTTGTCCAGTAAAGACCTGAAATTTCTCGCTCCAAATCTATGCCTGACATTTGACCTGTGCTGCTGCTCCCATTAGAGGTTCCGATCATCCCTTGATCTCCTTCTAAAAACCACCCTTCAGGAGAATCTGTAGAAACTGTAATGGCGCATTTCCCGGGGCGCTTTGGAGTTACTGTGAAAAAGCCCTGCCCTCCTCTTATAGAAGCAGGAGAAATCACTGCAGTTTTCCCGCAGGTATTACTTTCAAAAATAGTTCCAGTAAAGCCAGTTTCAGAAGCGCTGAATCTAGCTGCTGGGGATAGGTTCGAGTGAAACTTGTAATAACCCAGATTAAAATTTAGAGAAAAAACATTGACACAGAGCGGATTTGAGGATGAATTTGAGGGTTTCGAACAGTTTCCTCCTGGAGCTGGCAGCCGATATTGACTTGAAGAAGTGACTGTTACCGGTATTTTTACACTTTCTTGTCCATTGGAAATCACCATTAAAGTAGGAGGGGCTCCATAAGCTGCAGAACGCACTTTCATCCGATCATTTCCGTCCATTGTCATCCAGTCTTTGACCTCTGTATTTCCCATGGACATAAAAAGAGGCTGCCCTGCATGTCTTATTTTTATCTTCACTTTATAGATTTCAAAATAAAGGGAATGAATTTTCTCGATATGACTTAATCCACCCAGGGCATCAGCCATCTTTTTCAGTAAAAGAGCTGTCGTCATTTTGCTGAACTTTGGTTTTTTAAGGCTTGATTTTTTAGAGGAGGAAGTTTTTGCGCTGGCGCCAGTAGTCCCGTAGTTTGGTGTTTTTGCCAGAGCAGAACCAGTGAGGAAAATTCCCGCGAGAAAAATTCTCGCAAATGTAAGAAAGGAGATTTTTTTCATCGTCATTCACCTCAAACTTTTCGCTGGTAAAATTTAACTCCTGATAAAATTTAAATTATCACATTCATTAGGAAACTCCAAAATCCTTCTAATAAATTCTCTGTAAATCAAAGGATAATACGTTTTGCTCAGCTGTCCTTAAATCAAAATCTTCTGAATCAGCGCCTTGCCGAGATTTCGAGAGATTTAACAGAACTTAGAGCCTTTCAACAATATACACTCGAATCATTTCTGGAGGGGAAAAATTTTGCCATTGCAGAGCATTACTTGCGAAGTGATTCAAAAATCCTTCCCTTTTTGGGATGACCATTCGTTAGTCATGCTCTCACTCCAATTTCAAAACTTCAGCGCGCGTTTTTTTCGTGGAACCGAGCATAATCCTCATCAACCATCAAAAATCAGCTTTTTCAAAAACCAGAGTCTTTCTAGCCCACCATTAACTTTCGCATTCAAAGAACCTCCTGGAGAATGTCCAGCACTCATGGAATGCGAAATCAGGATAGGATTCTCAGAAGCTGTAGCAGCTTGCAGCCTTGCTGTCATTTTTCGCGCATGCGCTGCTGAAACACGAGTATCAGAATCACCTGTTATAAAAAGAACAGCAGGATAGTGGACTCCAGCCACTACATGATGATAGGGGGAATATTTCAACAGGTATTCAAACTCTTCAAGGATTTCAGGAGAGCCAAATTCAACTCCCCAAAGAGGACTGAGAGGATCTAGTTTAGGATACCGCAGCATATCTAAAACAGGATACCCGCAGATTACAGCTTTAAAAAGATCAGGTCTCTGGGTTAAAGCAGCTGCGACCAGAAGCCCTCCATTCGATGCCCCGATGGTCGCCAGTCTCTTTGGAGAACTATAATGATTCTGAATCAGCCATTCGGCAGCTGAAATAAAATCGTCAAAACAGTTCTGTTTTTTCTCGCGCATTCCATCTTTGTGCCATTTTTCTCCGAATTCGCTTCCTCCACGAATATTTGCTAGAGCAAAAATCCCTCCCATTTCCAAAAAAAGGTATGGGAAGGGGCCGCTGGGAGTGTCAAAATACGGAGTTATAGAGATATTAAATCCGCCGTACCCTGTTAAGAGTGTAGGGCTGCCGCCATCCAATGAGATCCCTTTTTTATGAACAATAAACATAGGAACAGAAGTTTCATCTTTTGATTTATACCAAACCTGTTTCATTTCCATTTGTTCTGCATGGATAGGGGGATTTGATTGAAACCAGATTTCTTGTTCCCCAGTTGACAAGCGCTCCCAATAAATTGTTTTAGGATGAAGGAATGACTCGAAATCAAAAAACGCAAACTCTTTATTTAGATCCCCCCAGATCTGATTCACTGTCCCCAGGGTAGGAAGATTGAGTTCTTTTAAAAACTTCCCCGACAGATCGAATATCTTAATACAAGATGCAGCATTTTTAACATAATTCACAAATATATGGCTGTCAATAATGGAAAAATTAACAATGACCGTGTTATCCTTTTCAGGAACAATCTCTTTCCATTCCTCAGGTGAAGAATGATCCAGATTAAATTTTACAATCTGCCCATTGGATGCCTTCCAGTTCGTATGAAGATAAACTTCATTCTCTAATATCTCTCCGCAAACATGACCTTCTAGATTTTCTGCTATTGTCAGCAGTTTATTTGCTGTCAGATTCAACAAATAAATTCCGCGCGTGTAATTATTGGAAGCCCCTTCAATAACTGTTAAAAGAATCTTTTCCCCATTGGCGGAAAGCGAAAAGTCAATCCATTGATTCGGACCGAATTCCCTGCCGAAAATCTCCTTATCCGAGATCCCATCTGTTTCAAGCAGACGGGAATAAATGCGGGGACCTGCATCTGTGAAGACCATGTAAAAAAGAGTTTTACTGTCTGGGGCAAACCGAACTTTTTCATACCGTTTTCTTGGAAAAAAGTTAGGGAGATTCTCTCCTGTTTTCACATTCAAGATTTGAAGAATCAATTCATCTTCTCCCCCTTTTCTGATCCCATACACTAAAAAAGCTCCATCCTCTGACACTGCCATAATCTGATAGGAAATCTCCCCATCAGGAGAATCAGAGTTTGGATCCAGGAGGGTTTTTTCAGCCCCGTGAAGCCCTTTCCTGATTTGAATAACAGTTAATTTTTTTTCGGGGAAGATTCGTGAAAAAAAATAATTTTCACCCCCCATAAATACAGGTTTCTCACCAGAATACTCATAAGGCATCACATCAATCTGAGGAACATAAATTAAAGACTCAAGTCGTTTTTGAATGACATCTCTGCCCTGAACAGAAGACAAAAAATGATTCCACAACTGACCTTGTTCTTCTATCCACTTTTCGGTTTCAGGTTTTTCCCGATCTTCAAGCCACTGATAAGGGTCTGAAATAGAAACTTCGTGATAACTGTCAACCTTATTCACTTTTTTTGCAGCAGGATACTTCATCCTATTACCCTATATGCACAGGATGATAGGTTAAAACCATCATCAGAGTTAAAAACAAAGCCAATCCAAAATATCCAACAAACGTCAACGTTCTTGCCCCAGGAGAAATGTTGTAATAATCCAAATCTGTAACCCCACGAAATGCCTCAATAGTTCGAGGCAGAGACAAAATAATGATTAAAATTAGAATAGGATTAAAAGAATAAAAAAGAAGGATGACAACACCAATAATTCCGATCAACCAGATTTTAGGGGAGATAGCCGCAGAAATCCTTCCCCCATCTAAAGGCAGAATAGGCAGCAGATTAAAAAGATTAATGGCAAAACCTGTATATGCCAGACTCATCCAAAATGGACTTTTCGTGGTTTCTGCGATCTGCCAGGGGATTAAGGCTGCCAGGGTTCCTAATAAAGGACCGGCAAAAGCGGTTTCAGCCTCTAAAGCCACATTTTTCGGCATCTCTTTCATCGCAATAAAAGCTCCTACAAAAGGAACAAAGATTGGAATACTGGCTTGAATTCCGCGCCTTCTTAAAGCAAAAGCGTGTCCCATTTCATGGATAAAGATGAGCAGCACAAACCCTACGGCAAAGGGCCATCCCCATGCCCAGGCGTACAGAGCAATACTTAAAAACATGGTGCCTGCCATAAGCACTGCTTTAAATTTTGCTAAAACAGCTAACACAGAGGCAAGAACTCCACGGAAACCCCGTTTTTTCTTGGGAGGATGAATCTGTGGATCTTCTAACTCCTGCGGATGAGGGAAAACATATTCTGTCATTATCAATCCTTGAACCCTCAGTTTTCGCCCCAGAACTTCAGTGCGCCGCGCTTAAGAAAATGCGCATGATAAAATTTCGGCAAACGATTCCTTTAGAAGCAGAAATTAAACAGTGAATGAATGCCCACAGCCGCAGGTGCTTTTAGCGTTCGGATTTTTAAATACAAAGCCGCGATTCAGCATGTCTTCATTAAAATCCAGTTCGATTCCTGAAAGATAAGAAAGGCTTTTCGAATCAACAACGACTTTAACCCCATCAATTTGAAAAGATTGGTCATCTTCTCTAACGTTGGGTTCAAAACCCATGAAATAAGAGAAACCAGAACACCCTCCGCCTTTTACACCAACTCTTAATGGAGTTTCTGTGGGCAGCTTCTGCTCTTCTCTGACCCTCTTAATCTCTTCTGTTGCTCTTGATGTCAAAAGAATGCTCATTTTTGACCTCCTTATACTTTATGTCAGTTCTTTTCATTAACGAGCATAAATTTCTACAAATTCTGACAATTTCCTGGCAGTGATCTGGATCATCAGAAAATAAATTTATTTTATTCTGGACTCAAAAGAAAGTATGTCAACATTCTCTCATAAATAAAATGGATCAAATATCAAAATGCTGTAAAACTAATTTTAAGCAGTCAGTGAAATAAACTAATGGCAGGAATAAAGCGGTATATTCTTGAACTTGTTCAAATGCCTTGGGGCTGTAGCTCAGTTGGGAGAGCGTCTGCTCGGCATGCAGAAGGTCGGCGGTTCGAGCCCGCTCAGCTCCACCAGGATTTATGCCTGATTTACCGGCGGGCTCGAACGTTTTTATTTAGTTTGTTTCTGGAGAACAGGATTTACAATATCTAACCCTGGAAAACAGGAGCACTGACCATCAACAGAAGCTTGAATTTTCAGAGTATTGACCCCTGAAAGAGGGACTGATACTTTCATCGGACTGTCAGAGGCATCCACCTGCACTGTTTTTAAAGCTCTTCCATTTCCAAGAAAAGTTACAGTCCAAACAGCAGCATTGTCTCCTTGCACATGATCATCTAATCCAAGAAGAGCATGAAGTTTTGTAAAGCCGCGGTGATCCAGCCAGAAGGTTAAAATCCCAGGACCCCCGTTATACGCTTGAATAAAATATCCGCTGCCATAAGTCTGTCCATTGATCGTCATAGGCGGGGTCCAGTAAGGATTGGAGTATGAATCAGACATGACCTGTTTCACTCTTGGACTGCTCAAGGGAAGCCATAAAGAATGTGAAGACTCATTTAGATTGGCTTTCACATTATTGACTACAGCAACAGTGTGGGAGTCCTGAGTATTCAGTTTTGCAGGAAGGTTTGTCAGAGGCACTTTGATTTTAGATGCAGATTTCACAGGCGCAGCAGTCCCTGAGTTTCTGCCAGTAAGCGCATATCCAGTGGAAACTGCAGAAAGTCTGAGATTGAGAGCTCGCGCCACATCAGGAAGTGGGGCATAAGGGACACCATCCATCATCCTGATTCGGTTTGACACAACCACTCCATTTAGGAAAAGCTGTTTCATCCCTCCGCCAGCATAAACAATTCCTGCTGCAGAAGCCAGAAGCAGCGCTGCCCCTAAAAAAAAATTAAATCTATTTTTGAACATTTGTAATTCCTCCTTTTATTTTAAATGATAGTCATGCTTTAAATTTCAACAACTGCATTTCACTTTTGGGTTACAACCTCTACTGGATTGGAGCTTGGTTCTGCTGTCTGCTGAATTTTCAGATTCATTTCCTCTTTTCCAGGAACTGCATAAGAACTTGTATAAGGAAGCTCACCCACATAATAGTAATAGGTTCTGCCTGGTTCAGCCGTAGGATCTGTAAAAGAGTAAATTAAGCGGTCAGACGGGGTGATTCCTTTTTTTTCTAACCATCCGCTGACAGCGCTGGGATAACCGTAGAGCAGAGGATTAAAAAACTTCAGATGCGAGTGAGGAGCGATTTTTTCCCCGCTCAGCAGAAGATTGGATCTGAGAATCCCGATCACTGCTCCCTGGCTATTCTGGGCAAGGTGTTGCATCTGGAAGAAAAAAACGTTGTTCGGGGAAAGTCGAGAAAATCCGATCAGTATAAACTGATCTGGAATAAAAGCAGCGGTTTTTTCTTTTTTAAGTTTTTGAGCCATTTTCGCCAGGTACTGTTGATAGGCTTTTGGCAGTACAAAATGAGGAGCGGTTTGTGGAACAAGTTCAAGAACAGCAGGATAAACAGTTCCGGCAGCGCTGGCATGGATAAAAGCGCCTGGATAAAGCTGATGGCTGCAGCTGCTGCTTCCTGTAATATGAAAACGTAGAGCCCGCTGCTCAAACTTTTTGCAGGCTGCATCTGCAAGAGGATTGTGATTTTGGGTTGCCAGTTGATACCCTAATTTCTGGGCTGTGACTTTATAATCCCCAGGAGAAACAGGAATGACAGCCATTCCATTTTGGTCCGTGCGAAAAAGAGGGGCTTCACTGGCGACCTCTGTAAGTCGGGTGCTGAGAATTTGCTTGGCATTTGTGAAAACAATATTTTTTGTTAGGATAACAAACGCATAAGGAATGTTTCTGCCTCCAGGACCTACCACATGAACTTGAATCGAAATATTGGAAGGAACCAGAATGAAATTTTTTTGAATGATCTGCCGTTCTTTAAAACTGATAAAGGTTTTCTGCGATATGTAACCCCGTTTTGATACCTCGACTTCATACTTGTAATTGGGTTTCTTCTTTTTTTCACACGTATTCAATCTGCTGACTCCAGCAGCATAAGTTCCACTAGCCGTGGAAAAAGCGAAGCCTTCGCCGCAGATCGTATAAGCTGAAGGTTTCCCTGTTTTCTTATTGACAACCACACCTAATACGTCAATTTTAGCTCCTGCTAAGGGTTTGCCTTCTGAGAAAACATGCCCTTCCACAAACCCAGGAGAAAATCCAGAGATCGGATCTCCCACCGCGAAAAAATTGACTGTGCATAAGAGGAATAAAAAAACAATCATTTTTGCTGCTTTCATTTTACTTTATCATCCTTTCACAGCGCTGGCTGAGGCTTTTTAAATGCTCCTTTTGGAATAGCTGCATTGATCTGAATTTTTTTGAAAACAAACCGTTCAACTCTTGGGATTCCGCTGAATTGGTCCACAGAGTAAGTTAGGGTTTTAAAAGGGAATCTAACTCCTTTAATCCATTTCCATTGACTGAATTTTATCACCTCTCTGGTTGGATCACTGTCATTCCCAAGCTGAATTTTTACGGGAAGAAAAGTTGTTCTGCTGATAAATGCTTTAATCGGATCACCTCCATCAGGGAACATTTTTAGAATATAATGAGAAGCCTTTATTTTAACAGTATCATCCACTTTTCCCCTGAGACCTACTGCAGTCAGGTAGGAAAAAGTTTTCCAATAAACCCTGGAAATCTCCCGAGACAGATCAGGGCCTGAGATTTGGCCTGTGCTGGTGCTTCCACTGCTGGTTCCAACAGCTCCTTGATCCCCATTTAAAAGCCAGCCAGCAGGAGAATCTATACTAAATGTAATAAAACAGCGGCCCGGATGATCTGTTTTGACTTTAAAAAAAACCTGAGGTCCTTTCCCTGAGGATGGACTTACAGAGGCAATTCCATGGCAGTTGTCCTTTTCAATAATTGTTTCGGTGAAGTTTTTCGCATAAACGTGCATAACAGCATTCCTGAAAGAGGGATTAAAATCAAGGGATAAGGGGCTTACGCAAAGTGGATTTTGACCTGTTGAGCAGTTTTCTCCACTGCTCGGGAGAGTTTGCGTTAAAGCAGAAACAAGGACAGGTACTTTTAATGATTGACGCCCATTAGAAAGCACTTCCACAGTGGACCCTCCGCTGTAGGCAGAGGATCCATGAATATGGTCGTTCCCCTCTATAGTCAGCCATTCTTCCCCTTTTCCTAACTCTTGGGAATTTTCAGAAACCGATCCAGATTCCCCGGCTTCAGCGGCAGCCGCATTCCAATAAAAAGAAAGAGTCTGTATTTTCTGAATATTTTTAGATCCGCCCAGAGCAGCTTCTACTTTCTTCAGCAGCCACTGTTTCTTGATCCGACTGCTGCTGTTTCCCCAAACAGGGGGGGAATTAAAAAAAACAGAAAGACAAAAAGCTGAAAGCACGGTAAGCAGAAAAAGTTTACTAATAAAATTTGCCAAATCACTCAGCCCTCTCCATAAAATTTGTTTATATTTCTATTGGGCTGTCAGAACTCCTGCCTGATATTTCTCCTTAAAAGAGGCGGAGTTCACTGCGAGAAACTCAAATGAGAAACTTAGAAATGATTCTTCAATTTTTTCAAGGCTTCTTGAAGTTCCATCCTGATCAACCCTAGATTGATTTTAGGTTCACTTAAAACCACCAGAATAGTTTCCATGTTTTCCAGGGGATAAATGAAAATTTTATCGTTAGTTCTCTCAATGGTCAGTAGCACGGTTTTGCCGTCGTCTAATTTTTCGAAAGCGGATCCAAGGCTTCTAAAGAGATCAGCCGTTGTGGCTGCCAGGAGATCCTGATCCTTATCAGAGCGAATTTTGCTTGCCACGACAAGTCCGTCCAGCCCTGTGATAAAACATCCAATGACACCTGTAGTTTGGCTTAATTTTTCAAGAATTTCTTCCATATATCACACTCCTTACAGTACGGCTGATTTCAAAAATCGAGAAATGTCTTGAGTGATAGGGAGAACTTCGGGCACAATATCTTCAAATGGATGTTCGCTATTTATTTGAGTTAAAAGATGCCCTCTTTCTGTTTGAAATAAAGCTTCTTGTTCAGAATCAGCCCGGATACCTAAACATTTAAGATTGCCTTGTCCAACTTGGGTAAAACGGGGTGCGAGTTCTGAAAAAACCGATAAAAAATTGGGCAAGAAAAATGTTTTATTGGCGCTCTGTAATCCTGCCTGACACAAGCTGCTTCCTTCAGAATCTAAAATTTCAACTCCTTCGATTCCGCGTTTTTCCAGAAGATGATCGCAAACCTGTTTCAGACCTTCTGGCAGAGAAGTTTCAGGCAAGGGTTCTGTTACAACAGTTTCTAAAGTCGTTGTAACAATCAGATAAAACTCGGACACAGGGTAAATCTGAAGAGAAAAGTTTTCGGATGAGGCAAATAGGCGTTGTATGGGAAAAAACTTCGTTTGTTCCACTATGGATTTAGCTTTTGAAAAGAACTCGGTTCCATAAGAAGCGAACATTTCGCTGATTTCTTCCTGTAAGGTTGAAGCAATCACCAGTCCATCCTGACTAACCAGGCAGGCTTTGGATCGTTTGTCCGCATCATTTAAATCTTGAAGCAGAATATGTAAACTGGATTCTCTGCCTGCGCCTCCTTTTCCAAGTTCCAGCAGAATTTTTTCGAGAGCAGCGCTTTTGCTTGATTTGTGAAGGATCGTGTCTCTGGGTTCGAACTCTAAAATTTCTGATGGAAGAGTCTCCAGAATTTCATCCATTTTCTCGGTTTTTAAGGGTTGAGGTTCAGGAGCGGCAGGGACTACCTCTTCTATCGCAGGAAGAGGCATAATATCAGCCGTCTGGGGACCCGGGATTGAAATTGTGTCTTCGGAAAATAGATAGCTTAAAGCGTAGAGATCGACTGGGGTGACAGAAAGTTGAGTAAAAGGAGATAAAATTTCGCGTAGATGTCTGCGGTAAGCTTTTTCTAAAAGAAGAGGCAGGGCATCTGTCAGCTGCTCATTTGAGTTTACTGACCTGTAAAAATGCTCTGGCAGCGCTGATTCGAGATACTGCGCTACTTCTGCATTTATGCCTCCTGTTGCAAAAACACAGGAGGCAGCTGGATTATAGAGCATAATTTTTTGTGCAAAAAGGAAAGCATCCTGCAGCTGATAAGGAGCATCTTTGATTTCAAACAACAGAAGACTTGTCTCCACATTGGCAAATAGAGTGGCGCTGTTTTTTTCAAAAATAACGCTTATCTTATCTTTAGAAAGAAATGGCCAAAGTGATTCATAAGTTTGGAGAACCAGCCAGTAATTCGGAATGGCAATTCTTTTCCCAAAGGGAGTTGGATTGACAAATCGGACCTGTTTTTCTTCTGAGAAAGAACGTCCGCACACAAAACATTTGAAACCCTGTTTTGCCGCTTCTTCTATTGCTTCCAAAGATTCAACCATCATCATTTGATTTCCAGTGGAAGAACAAAAGATAGAAAATTGACTTTTGAGCATTCCCTGCTTTTCCATCTGATCAAGAATGTCTCTAGGCACGTCTTCATTAGACCCAGTCCACTGTTTTCTCTCGGATTTTATTAAGTCTTTAAACCAGGATCTTACTTTTAAATCAAATAATAATCGGGCTGCCAGATGTTCACCTTCAGGAATGGAAAATCCCCCCCATTCCTGGAACAAAGAAGAAAAGGTCGGGTTTAGAGAAGAGACGCGGCGACGTTGAGCATCTGTCCCTAAACTTGCCAAAACGGTTTGCGCAAAGACATTGTGGTCTGCAGAAACTTCCTCACTGGAAAATGAACCAATTTCAAGCCCTGAAGCAATTTTTAGATAATAAAAAAAATTTTGCGTTTTGCCACTGAGATTTTTTGATAAAAAAAGGTCTCCTTGAAAGGAGGAGGCTTCCTTTGCGCTCCCGTTCAAAAGTCCTTTTAATTTCGCATTTACGGAACCAAAAACTGGAACATACTGCGTGGAAAGCGCTGACCGCAGGTGGTTTTCCTGTTCTTCAGATAAATTAGTCGAAATTCTTTCCCGCAAAAATTCCATCATGTTAGGACCTCTTTCATTATATAATTTAAATTATCTATTCTCACTTGTCCCTCTCAACCCTTTCTTCATGAGCTTTTTAACCTTTCAATTTTCTTTACGAGTTCTTCCTTTAAACTTCCGTTGTCAACTCTTTTCAATATTTCTTCCAGATGCAGCACTGCTTCTTTTATATTGCCTTTCTTTTCATGTAGAAACGAAAGGGCTTGATGGGCTTCTGTGTAGTCTGGATCTATGGCCACCACTTTCTGACATTCTTCAAGGGCTTCGTCAAATTTCCTGGCTTTCGTGTAGGCAACAGCCAGATTATAGCGAGTGGTCGAATCAGTTGGTTTGATTTTCAAAGCTTTTTTATATTCTTCGATTCCTTTTTCCAGTTTGTCAATACTCGCATATGCAATTCCGAGATAAGTGTGTGCCTGGAAAAATCCTTTATCCAGCTGCACCGCTTTTTTGTATGCTTCAATGGCATCATCGACTCTTTTTTGGCGGTAGAGCAGAAGGCCAACTTGAAAAAGTAAATTCGCGTCCCTGGGGCTTATTTCAATGGCCTGCTCATAGTAACTTAGAGCGGTGTCCATGTCCCCATGGGCGGCATAAACTCTTGCCGCTTCAGAATAAGCCAGATGCAGCTTTGGAGATGATTTAGCGGCTTTTTGGAAATTTTCTAAAGCTTTTTGAGTTTCTCCTTTTGCGAAATAACTTTGTCCTAAAGCAACATAAACTTCAGCTTGATTGGAATAAAATTGAAGCGCTTTTTCGAATGACTTTTCCGCGTCTCTAAATCTTCCTTTACGAGTTAAAATCTGTCCTCTCAAATAATGGGCTTCTCCTGAAGAAGGAAAGGCGGCCAAGGTGTCATCCAGAACATTCACTGCCGATTCATCGCTTTTCAGCGAAATCAGCCCGCGGGCAAGCAAAAGTTGTGCTTTTAAAAGAGCGGGTTCAATGGAAACAGCAGCTCGGAGCAGTGGAATCGCTTCAGCTGCTTTTCCGCCGCTTAAAAAGGACGCTCCTAGATTCATTAAAATGGTAGGGCTTTGAGGATTGAGTTCCACTGCTTTTTTAAACCACTCTTCTGCTTTTTCAATATCTCCTTTCTGAAAGTGAAACTCCCCAGCGTTTTCATAAAATTCCATTTTTTCGGCGAGGTTTTCCGCCTGTTTTAAATTTTCCAGGGCATTCTCAAAAAAAACCTGTGCTTCTCCTAATGAATTTAACTTGACGAGAACTTTCAGCATCAGTATGGAAGATGAAAAAGGGAGTTTATAGAGTTGACTTGCTTTTAATAGAGTGTCTCGGGCTTTCTCCCATTCTTCCTGAAGAATGAATGTTTGGGCTATTGATTCATAAAGTTTTGTGTCAACCAATTCATTGTCCATGCTTTTCTGAAAAAAGCGCAAAGCTTCTTTTGTTTTTCCAAGGGTAAGATAAATTAATCCTGTCCGATAATAAATTGTCCCTCTGTTTTCCATTAAAGGATCAAGTTTAATAGCTTGCTGGAAAGCTTCAATGGATTTGCAATACTCTTTTTCCTGTTCTAAAGCGGACCCTAGAAGTTCATAATACAGCCCCAGTTCTCCATAACTGTTCTGAACAGGAAGAGAATGAATTGCTTTTTGAACATTCCCGATGCATTTTTGCCAGTTCTTTCTCCTGAACTGAATGTTGGCTAACTGGAAGAGGAAAGTTGGATTTTCAGGCTGTATTGAAACTGCTTTTTGAGCCGCTTCTTCTGCTTTTTCAAGATTGTCAAGAGTTAAAGCGACTTTGCTTAAAAGAAAATGAGATGTCTCCTGCTCAGGATGAGTTTTTGTGAGCTTTTCTAAGAGCGAGTAAGATTCTGGATAATGCCCCATTTTTAAGTGGAATTCAGCCATGAGGTGAGAATAAGCTGGGTCATCGGGTTTTTTCTGAAGCGCTTTTTCCAATTGCTGAATTCCCTGTTTTAAATTCCCCATGTTGAAATATGCTTTCGCCATCTGATAAAACAAAGTGTCTGAGCTCATTCCCGCTTCTTCAGCTTTAACGAAAGATTTTGCGGCGGCGGAATAATCTTTTAATTCAATCTGGCATATGCCCTTGAAAAAATAAGCTTCTGCATGCATTTTATGGATGGCCAGAGTTTTTTCGAAAGCCCACAGCGCGCTGGCATAGTCCTCTAGCGCACGATAGCATTTTCCTAAATTAAAATAAGCCTGAAAATTTTCGGAGTTCTTTTTTAGGCACATTAAAAAAGCAGGCACTGCTTTTTCAAATTTTCCTTGTTCAAGGTAAAGACTGCCGAGAAGGAAAAGAACAAAAGTATTTCCAGGGTCTATTTGAGAAGCTTTTTCAAGGTTTTGAAGAGCTTTGGCCGAATCTTTCAATTCTAAAGCAGATTCGCCCACCTCAAGAAGGGCGGGCAGACAATCAGGTTCCTGAGACAAAACAGCTTCTCCATCACGCAGCGCAGCGGGCCAATTTTTAAGCTTGCGAAATACTTCTGCGCGTTTTAGTAAATACGGTTTGCTGCCAGGGTTAAGTTTTAGAGCTTTTTCTAACTGCCTCAGCGCAAGATCATATCTTTTTTCATCCGTCAAAAGGAGAGATAGATCGAAATAGAATTCTGGGCTGCTTGAATTTTGATCAATCGCCTTTCTAAAATGCTCCAAGCTCTTTGAAAATTTTCCTAATTGATGGTAAATTTTCCCTAATTCATGATGAATTTCAGGGATTCCGGTGGATAACTCTGAAGCCATTTCAAGTTCAATGATCGCCTGATCGAGATTTTTGATGGAAGTAAAAGCTTTTCCTAAATGATATCTTGCGGTCCCATCATTGGGGTCTAAATCAATGGCTTTCTGAAAATGCCTGATGGCCTCCTCCATCATTCCTTTTGAAAAGAGAGATAGCCCAAGGTTGTTGTGGCAGTAAGAATCGTGAGGATTTAGCTCAAGGCTTTTCTGAAAATATGGGATTGCTTCTTCGTGTTTCTCCATTCGAGCATAAATCCGCCCGAGATTGTAATATCCATAAGCATCCCTGGGATCAAGAGAAACTACTTTTTGGAAGACGTCCGCCGCTTCCTCCAGCTGCCCTAACTGAGACAGAGAAAGAGCCAACTGAGGATAAGCAGCATTATAATTTGAGTCCAGAGAAAGGATTTTTTTAAAACTTTCCAGAGCGAGATTAAACTTTCCCTGTTTATAATAAATTAATCCCAGATGATAAGTCGCTTCCAGATGCTCTGGATTCACTCGGAGAATTTCTTTGAATTCATCCAGGGCGCGGGAAAGATTTCCCTGTCGAAAGTAGATGATTCCTAACTGAAATCGGGCTTCAAGGTTTTGAGGATCTTTATGAACCCTTTTTTCAAACTCTCCCCCCCTTTCCAGCCGCTCAAGTTCTTGTTGAATCCGATTCTCCCCCATAGAATCTCCTTGATTCTGGACAATCTTTAAGGCAATATGCAAGTGTGTTAGAGCCTGCTCTTTTAAACCTATTTTTTCATATGCCAGGCCAAGGCTGTAGTGGGCTCGCATAAAGTTAGGAGATTCAGCCACCACTTCCTGCCATTCTTGAACTGCATTCTGAACGCTGTTTAAGCGGAGATAAACCGTTCCGAGAGAATAGCGGGAAGGGATGTGTCTGGGGTCTATTTTTAATGCTTCCTGAAAATGCCGCAGGGCTTCTTCCATTCTTCCATGGTGCAGAAGAGCCTCAGCCAATTGATAATGAGCCTCTACATTTTTAGGATTCAACAGGACATCCTGCTGCAAAACTTCTAAACGCTCCATATTCTCTAAAATTTGCGTTTTTAAAGCCACAGTCCTTTAAAAAAAACAATCTATTGATTTTTATCTATTGATCCGCTATGATAGAGTCATGAAGCATGAGAGCAATAAAAAATCAGTTCTTGTGGCAGATGATAATACAAACATTGTTCGGGTGATTCAAGTAAGCCTGGAACTAGAAGGCTATCAGACAATTCTGGCGTTTGATGGCGAAGAAGCGCTTGAAAAAGCGATTAGCCAACATCCGGACCTGATTATTCTGGATCTATTAATGCCTAAAAAACATGGGTGGCAGGTGCTGGAGCACTTAAAAAAAGACCCTGTCACTTCAAATATCCCAGTTATCGTTTTGACTGCCATGGGGCAAAAAGAAGACCAAAGAAAAGGATGGGAGTTAGGAGTTAATGATTATATTACGAAACCGTTCAACCCTATGCGCCTTCTTGAAGTTGTAAATCGAACCTTAAAGCCGAGATCCCGCATTGTTCCATTTATTCCATTGGAATCGGTCCCTGTCACTCGGGTGGCAATTGTTGGAGGTGGTGAGAAAGGAGCAGCTATTTTGCAAACTCTGCTTGGAAATTCGAGAATTCAAATTTTAGGGGTGGCGGACGTAAAAAATGTTGATTCCATTTTAACCCTTGCGAGAGAACTGAAAATTCCTGTTTTTCAGGACCCTTACGATCTCTGCCGTATTCCTGATGTGGATTTGCTGATCGAGACAGGAACTGTTCCTCTGAATACTGACAGGGTTAAGGAAATTTCACCCGATCTCGAAATTGTAAAAGGTTATGTGGCTGAATTTATGTGGGGAATGTTGGAGGAAAAGGAAGCCAGTGAAGAGAGGGCACGGTCTCTTGTCAAAGAGTTGCACACTAAGATCAAGGAATTAAATGCTTTGTATGAAGCTGGAAAAGCAATGGGCTCTGTCATGGATTTACAGGCCATTCTTTCTTCAGTGCTGACCTGGATGGGAGATCAGATTAACGCTGAAAGCGGTTTGATATTTATGAGTGACGATGATGCCTTTACCCCAAGAGCAGCGAGAGGAAATCCTGCCTTTTTCATAGCCTCTCGCTCCACGTTAGAATTGGCTTTTAAAACAGGAAAACCTGTTCTGGTGAGCGGGATTGCCTGTGATATCCCGTCTGCGTATGTCGCTCTTGTCCCCATTGTGTCAAAAGAGAAGAAGTTAGGTTTTGCCTCCTTTCTATTTAGTCAGAAAATAGAGGCTTCAGAGGGAGATATAACGTTTTTAGCCACCCTTGCCGCTCAAGCCGCCATTGCCATAGAAAATGCAAAATTGTATGAAGATATGGCTCAAAGCAAAAAACAGATCGAAGCTCTTTTGTCTAAAGTGATTGATGCTCAAGAAGAAGAAAGAAAGAGAATTTCTGCGGAACTTCACGATTCTATTGCTCAGTCGCTTGTCAGCATGCATACTGAAATACAGACTTGTCAGGCTCTTCTATCCCGCTCACAGGAAAAAGGGATGCTGCAGTTGGAAGGGTTAAAAAAACGAATTTCTGAAAGCATCCAGGAAGTTCGCCAAATTATTTTCAATCTTCGTCCTTCTACCCTGGACGATCTGGGTCTTATTACAACTCTTGAACATTATTTTAAAAAATTCGAAGCAGAAAATCAAATTTTTGTTTCTTTTCAGAACTCCCTAGAAAAACTGAAACTTTCCCCTGCTCTGGAAACTGCCCTTTACCGAATTGTACAGGAAGCCCTCACTAACATAAAAAAACATTCTCATGCCAGCAGAGCTGAAATTGAGTTGAAAGGAGGCAGCGGAAAAATTTACCTTCAAATATTTGATAACGGGAATGGCTTGCCCGACAGGCATTCTGATAGAACTGACAGTAAAGGATATTCATTAGGAATAACAGGAATGCAGGAAAGGGCAGCTCTGCTGGGAGGGACTTTCAAGATGGAAGCAGTCGCAGGTGGAGGAACTCGCATTCAGGTAGAAATCCCTGACTGACCTCGAATGGGAAGGGATGAGGGCTTTAAGTGAGAATATACTTTATTATATAATAGATTATGGATGAAAAGATAAAAATACTGCTTGTAGATGATCATACCCTGGTTCGGGAAGGGTTTGCTAAAATGCTGGAGCTTGAATCTGACATGAATGTGGTCGGTCAGGCGGCCAGTTGTGATGAGGCTATTTCTCAGGTTAAAAAAGTGAATCCTGACATTATCTTAATGGACATCAGGCTGCCTGGAACCACAGGAATAGAAGCAACAAAAATTATCAAAGAGCAGTTCCCAAAAGTGGAAGTCATCATTCTTTCGATGTACAATGAAGATGAGTATATTTTTGAGGCAATTAAAGCAGGAGCTGGAGGATATGTTTTAAAAGATATTTCAAAAGAAGATTTAATTCGCGCTATAAGAGTAGTCTATTCAGGGGAATCTTTAATTCAACCGGCTCTAGCCAAGAAAGTTCTAAAAGAGTTTAGTTTAATGGCTAAAGAAACTGAACAAATTCAGTCGAAATCCAGTTTGAGAGGCCTTTCGGATCGAGAATTGGATGTGTTAAAGCTCGTTGCAGAAGGCAGATCAAATAAAGAGATTGCAGATCTGCTCATCATTGGAGAAACAACGGTAAAAGCCCATTTGCGTTCTATCTTCAAAAAGTTAGAGGTTAATGATCGCGCTCAGGCTGTAGCTTATGCTATGAGGAAGGGATTGGTCAATTAATTTAAATGGAAGCCTGCTATGGTCATTACGATGAGTTGCTTGAGGCAGGTTCAGCTTATTTAAAGGGCAAAATCAGCAGAGGAGTTTTTGAGGAGACTGCCAACAGAATCTTGTCTTTTATCCGAATCGGATGGAAAGATTTCAAAGACATTTCACTGCCTCCTGACTTGAATTCAAAATTGTTGAAGGAAATTGCTAAAGCCGAAAAAGGATTTGTTCTGTTTGCACAGGGCGTTGAAAAAATGAGAAAGGTGGCTGATCAGGAAAAACCTCAGGAAGAGATTTTCTGGCAGGGACTTGTGCTGGCAAAATGGGGATGCGATCTGCTGAACGAATTTATAAAGAATAATGACCTTTAACTCCCTGATTCCAGGGGTGACTCTGTCCGGGAGATATAAGATTTCAGTTTTGGTCAAAAGAGGCGGAATGGGAGCGGCTTACCGAGCCGAAGACCTGAAAAGCGGAAAAACAGTGGCAGTAAAAGAGTTGGTTTATTCTTTTGAAAATCCAGAAGACAAAGAATTTGGGATCGGCAATTTTCTGGCTGAAATGGGGGTTTTGAAATCTCTTCTTCATCCGCAGATTCCAAAAATTTTGGATCATTTCGTTGAGAATCGCGAATTTTTTTTTGTCATGGAGTTCATCGAGGGCAAAGATTTTTCAACTCTGCTTAAGGAATCAGGAAGGTTAGGACTTCCTGAAGAAAAAGTGGTTCGGATTGGGATCGAGATTTGTCGAATTCTGGAGTATCTGCACACTAGGGAACCTGCACCTGTCATACACAAAGATATCAAGTCTTCAAATATTATGCAGAGAAATGAAGATGGCAAAATCTTTTTGATTGATTTCGGAATTGCAAAAGCCGGCTCTGTGAAAGAAGGAATGATGATCGGAACAGCAGGATATGCTCCTCCTGAGCAATTTCTGAATCAAGTTGATGCCCGATCTGACCTTTTTGCTTTAGGAGCGACCTTGCATGAGCTTTCGACAGGGAAAAGACCAGATGAGTCTTCCTTTGATTTTCCGCCTCCTAACGAGTTGAACCAGAACCTCTCCAGGGAATTTTCAGAGGTTATTTTAGAGGCTTTGCAGTATGAGCCTGAAAATCGCTATCAAACCGCAAAGCAATTTGAGGAAGCTCTGCAAACTCTTCTGCCTGAAATGGTTCCAATAAATCCCGAGCAGACTTTTCAAGAATTATGTCAGTTTTTTTTTAAGAAGACCCTTTTCCCGCTGCTGGAAGAGCTGCAAAGAAATTATGTGAACGAATGCCAGACTCTATCACTCCCCGAGAATCAAGATTCTTTTTCTTTTACGCTTGGGATTCAGATTCCATACATTTTGATAGTTGAGGCAAATTCGCAGAAACATGCGATTCAATTTTACTTTAAAGAGGGGATTTTATCAAAAACTTTTTTGGGAGAAATTTCACTTGAAAAATCAGAGGACTGGGGGAGAGCAGAAGAATTCGTGAGAATTATGACTTCAAAATACAATGGCGGCACAGAATAGCTGTCAAAGGGAAGGAATTAAAGAAGTTGGGAAGAAAAATTAAAAACAATGCCTGAAATTGACAAGTTGACGGGTTTTGCCACTCAAAAATCTTTTTTTGAAGAGCTTGAGCAGGAAGTTCTCCGAGTGAAAAGGTATAAGAAGGATTTTTCTATTCTTTTAGCTCAGCCTAATTATGATTTTTTCAAAAATGATCCGTATGTGAAAACCAGCCTTCATTATTCTTTTTTAAAACAGTTGGGAACTGTTTTTCGAAAAGCGCTGAGAGATATTGATTTAGCTGGCAGATACGAAGGAGATCAAATTCTGGCTCTTCTGCCTGAAACCGGCGAAGAAGGAGCTAAATTAGTTGCGGACAGAATTCTGAAAGATGTTGATTCTCACATATTTAAAGGAGATGATAAGATTCCTGAATTTCGCATGGGATTGGATATCGGAATTTCCACTTTCATGAAACACGCAAAAACCTCCCAAGAGATGGTAGCCGCAGCTCAGAAAGGGCTTCAGTTAGCTCTTCAAATGGGAGGTAATAAATCAGCATCTTCTCCCATTTCTCTGGAAGAAGCTTCTTCTTAGATGGAACCGCATCAAAATTTCTCTGGCAGCTGCTAGACTTATTTTATGTCTTATGTGTGGCCATTTTTAGTTTCTTTTCTACTCACTTTTGCTTTAACTCCGTTCGTCATTAATCTGGCTGTTAGAAGCCATGCTGTTGATCTGCCCGGTGAGCGGAAAGTCCATTTTAAGCCAACTCCCAGATGGGGTGGTATAGGTCTTTTCATCGGTATCCTGGGAGGAGCTGTTTTTGCTTATTTTTCGTCTCACTCTTTTCATCAAGCTCTCGTTAAACGCCACCTGGATGACACTGCTGCAATAGCTGGAGGAATGCTTATCATGCTGGTATTAGGGATATTGGATGATTTAAAACCTGTTTCCGTAAAATGGAAACTTTTTTGGCAGATTGCTGCAGCTGTATGGTTAATCATTCTAGGAGTGAAAATAAGTTTTATCAGTTTTCCGGCAGGAGGAAAAATTGTTTATCTTCCTTTTTTCATCTCACTTGTGCTCAGCTTATTTTGGATTGTTGGAATAACCAATTCTTTGAATCTATTAGATGGGTTAGATGGCCTTCTGGCTGGTATCTCAACTATTTCAGCCTTATTTTTTTTTGCTATCGAATTAGAAAAAGGTTATCTATTCCCCGCTTTTTTACTGTTGGCTGTTTCAGGGGCAAGTCTGGGTTTTCTCTATTATAATTTTAATCCGGCAAAAATTTTTTTAGGGGATTCTGGGAGCCTAAGTTTGGGGATTTTATGGGCTTCTTTAACCATTGTGGGAACCCTAAAAACTTCTATTACTGCAGTTTTTGTTCCACTGCTCATTTTAGGGCTGCCAATTCTAGACACGTTGGTGGCTATTTTTAGAAGATTTGGAAAAGGAAAAAACATTTTCGTGCCTGACAAAGAACATCTGCACCATCAGCTGCTGAAGTTGGGGTTTTCTCAAAAAAAAGCGGTTCTGCTCCTTTATCTGGTCACAGGAATTCTAGCTTCAGTCGCTTTTTTTCTCTCTCGATGAACCCCTTAGCTGTGTTCTAAAAAAAGTTTAAGTTTTATTCACAAATTGCCTCTTGCGGTTTGTGAAGGGGTAGAGTACGATCAAGACATGGAGAATATGACAATAACGTTGAATGGGAGAACTTATCACTCGTTAACAGGAATGGCGCAGGACTCCCCTCAAGCCAGCAGCATGGCAGATGTTTTAAAAAAAAGAGGTATTCATGCGCTCGATAGAGCGCTCATTTCTTTTGTAAAACTCCAGGCTAAAGATCCATGTTCTTTCGAAGAAATTCGGAACATTGTTGACGATCTACAGGATTTTGAAGGAGCGATAAGGGCCTGTTCAGATAAATCAGACAAAGAGTTGTGGAAAAATTATGAGCAGACAGAAAATAGATCGAAAGAATTGACAGGGCAGACAGAGGTGCAGCCTCGAACTCTCAAGGGGATTGAAAAGGCCGGATACTGCCTTGTGGATAAGCATCAAAATAAGATTGCCCAAGAGTCTTTTTCAGACGTTCACATTTCTGGTTTTAGAGAAGAGCCTGAATGGAGGTACGATAAAATTGGCGAAAATCGAGATGATAACGCAGGACTCGATGTGTTTGCTGCGGATTTGAATGCTGCTGTCCTGCATTACACTAAAGCAATGCTGCCTGAGCCTGTTGGAACAGTGACAAAAGAGTGGATGCAGCAGTGGACAGATCATGCTGCAAAGGCGACGCATCTTCTCTCAGATTTAATGAGGGAGACCCCGAGGTTAGAATCAAAAAAGTCGGCGTCATACCTGCTTGCCCCTGAACTGAATCTGCGCGCGTACCGAACTAAAAAAGGGATTTTTGGGAGAGAGAAAAAAGAGCCCTTGTTTTGGCAGGATGATTCAGGAAAGAGCATAAGAGTTCTTGCGATAAATGAGCCTGTTGAAAAGTTTGGAGGAAAAACTGAGCATCTTGCCATTAGAGTTAAACCCCAAGAGCCATCGAAGCCTCCAGTCCGAACTTTTGTGATACAGGGTAAAACTTTCATCATGCCTGACCTTCCAGATGGACCTGTGGGCTAAACTTTAATAGGGCTTCCTTTTCGCGCAGCCTTTCAGCGACAGGATCAACTTTCATGAACCCATGGGGTTGGTGCAGCACAACTTTGCGATGGAGGGACTGGTTTCTTAAAAGCGAAATCTCTGGTATTGATTAAGACAAATTTACACTCAATTTTGTCGTCCTCTTGCGAAATTGCCAGGGAAGCAGGAGAGTTTTTGCTTTCTCAATTTGGCTCTATCCACGAAATGAGTTTAAAAGGAGAAATTGATCCTGTCACGTCTATGGATAAAGAGGCTGAATCTCTGATCGTGAAACGGATTAATCAGGCTTTTCCTGATCATGGTATTTTAGCAGAGGAGGGCGCTTTGGTTGAATCTAAAGGGGGAATGACGTGGGTTGTGGATCCAATTGATGGCACAACGAATTTTGCGCATGGATTTGGCGTATTTTGTGTGTCCATGGCTCTTCTCCAGGAGGATCAGTCTCCTGTCATTGGAATCACTTACGCCCCAGTTTTAAATGAGTTTTTCTCTGCTGCAAAAGGGGAAGGAGCGTTTTTGAATAAAAAGGCAATTCGAATTTCTAACCAATCTCACCTAGAAAGAGCGTTTCTAACAACAGGAGTCCCTTACACTGTTCGAGAAAATTTGGATTATCATATTAACCTGTACAAAAAGTTTATTCAAAAATCTTTTGCTGTTAGAAGACCTGGAGCAGCCTGTCTTGATCTAGCATACGTCAGTTGCGGAAAGTTTGACGGTTATTGGGAAAGCGGGCTGAAGCCGTGGGATTCTGCGGCAGGTGTTCTGCTGGTTCAAGAGGCAGGGGGAAAAACCAGCGATTATCTAGGAGAACCTTACAAAATCAATGAATCTTTGACCATTGTGGCGGCGAATTCAGTTCTGCTTAATTCCATGGTAAATTTAATTTCTCATGATTAATTTAGGTTTTTTGCTCCATATTTATCAACCTCCTAATCAATTTCCAGAAGTTTTAAATCGAATTGTCAATGAATCTTATCGTCCCCTTCTCAAGCTCATTGTTGAACAGAAGGCTGGCTTTACGTTAAACATGAATTGGTCTCTAACAGAAAAACTACTGGTGCCTGAATACAGGGATATTCTAGATACGATTCAAAAAGGAATTGAACAAAAATCTTTAGAGATAGTCGGAAGCGCTGCCTATCATGCGATTCTACCCTTGATCCCCCCTAAAGAGCAGAGAAGACAAATTGAATTGAATCTTGAAAAACATAAAGGTTTTTATGGAAAGTTTTACCATCCTAGAGGATTTTTTCCTCCTGAAATGGCTTATGGTCCTGAAATTTTATCGGTTATTCAAGAAGAGGGATTTGAATGGTTGATTACGGAGGACATCCCTTATGGAACCCTTCACGGATATGTCCCTTTTGATTTTATCCCTGTAGTCAGCGGAACTGGTGTATTTTTAAGATCCAGTTTTTGGTCCAATAAAATTTCTATGGAGAAAGACGCTTTTGGGAAAAAATTTCGAGGCGATCAGGTTGCTTGTTGGATAAAAGAAGATTTAGAGCAGTGGTTTAATGGGAAAGACGGTTATTTGATTATAGCTATGGATGGGGAAACCTTTGGACATCATATTCCAGGATACATCGAAGAGTTTATTGTTCCTTTTCTGGAAGCTCTTGCCGAGATGAAAGAGAACATAAGACTACTGCCAATATCTGACATTTGGGAACTTTTTCCTAAAATAGAAAAAGAGGTCCCGCCAGGAAGCTGGTCCACCAGTTCTGAAGATTTTTGGGCAGGCAATTTTTTTCCGCTCTGGAAAAATCCGCATAATCAAGCCCATCACCTTCTCTGGCAGTTAACAGAACTTGCGCTCCAGAGTTTTGGTAAATTAAGGGATAAAATGGATCGATCTTTAAACAGCTGCACTTTCTGGTGGGCGGCAATCAATCCAGATCAAACCTCTCCAATCACTTTGTCAGGAGTGAACATGCTGATGGAAATAATAAAAATCGCTGATCCTGCGAGTTTTAATAGAGCTGAAAAAATAAAATCCGATTTAGAAAAGGCTTTGAACCGTTGAGTCGCGAAATGATTGATTGAAAAATGGGGAAAAAAGTATCTCTTGTAGATTTTGTTCATTCGCTTTTTAAAGCCCCGGTTGTTGACATTTGCAAACTAGGGGAAGATTACTTTGTCGGCAGGCGCTTGTCAAGCGAAAACAACTACCCTGACAAAAGGGAGATTGTCTATACTTTTGATGTGCAGGGACTAGGAACAACAACACAAGTTTTGCAGAAACTCGGAATTGCTGTTTCTGAAAGCCGACCTTATTTTAAAGAAGGGGATAAAGATTTAATTGCAGCCGCTATATTAGAGGACATTAAGAGAAGACATTCTAATTGGCAGGATCTGGTTGACGAAAATGTTTCTTTTAAAAAAGGCGGGAAAGGATATTCGGAAAAATGAAAGCCCCTTTAAAAAACGAGGGGCAGTTTAAATCTTTATTGACGCCTTACTTTGGTTTCTTTTTCTCTCTGCAACCGCAGGTGCTGCACATTCTCAATCCCCTCCTTTCTAGGTTTTTTTATGATTTGAATTGCAGTCTATATTTAGAATGCTTCACTGCGGCAAACCGAATTCCTTCTTCCTAAAATTTCATTTTTTTTTAACACCTGCGCAGAAAAACCTCCTTTTGCAAAAGTATTTTTTCGAGTAAAATAAGTGAGAATGGAAGAACCTTAAAAAGGCTGTCCTCAGCGGGAGGAGTTTGAATGGATTTAGCTTCGCTGCACTCACTGCATGCAATGGAGCGGCAGGTCGTGCGCCACAATATTGGTTATTTGATTGGAGAAGAATTGATGCGGGGAATTAAAGAATTTCCCGGGGCGCATCCTGAGGTTGCCGCTTTTGAGCAGAACGACAGAATCGGATATGAAGTGATGAGTTCACTGGAGACTCCTTTGTTCATGCAGAACTACAGGTCGAAATTGGATGATTTGAAAAAGTTGAGGAAAAGGCTTCTGCAAGGGAAATTAGAAAGGAAATTAAGCAGGGAGAAAGTGGTAGAAGTAAGCCCGCGCCCAGATCAGTTTCCTGAAGATCAAAAATTGGAAGAAGAAATAATATTAGAGGATTTGGAGGCAAAACAGCAGGAAGAATTAGAAATGAAGTTGGAATCTCGAGAGAAAGCTCCGATTTTAGAAGAAGAGCTGCTCAATCGTTTTTTCCCAGCAAAAGGATCTCCTGTTGAAAATCTTATCATCGCTCCAGATCAGGAATCATATGATGATCTGCTCCCCTTATTTCAACTGATCCCTGAAGAAATCTTAGTGAAGTGCGTCTCTCTTGGCGCAAGACTTTATGTGATCAAAAATGGAAAAATTTATGTAGATTTAAAAGAGCTTTCAATTGAAAACTTACAGCTTCCTGGAGCCTATGCTCCTCTTTTAAGAGCAGGCTACATGCACAAAGAAGCTTTAAAAATGCCAACCATGGAAAACCTTCCTCTCATTTTGTTTGGTCATATTTATGATCATGCTCTTGGAGGAGATACTTTTGCCTCATTGAAATCACCTGCTGTTTTCAGTCTGTACCTTGCCTGCAAACAGAGGAGGCAAGGCCATCAGTTTATGTCAGGATATAGTGAAGCAGGACCGGTTCAGTATTTTGCTCAGAGTATGGCAAGCTATTTCTATCCTTATTCCGTCAATAAACTCTTTACACGCAAGGTTCTTAAGCTGCTTGACCATGCAATGTATGAATATATGTCTTGTTTGTTTGGCTCAATTTCTGGATGAAGATCACTCTGTACGCTTATCCTGATTCAGAAAGTTTAGAATCTGAACCCAAAGCTTTTGTTTTCTGGAATGATGGGGAAATTACTATACAAACTGAGGATCAGGAGCTGAAGCAGCAGCTGGAAAAATTTTATGCAAAACCTCTTTCAGTTCGCCGCTCCGTTTCATTAAGTTCCGGGGTCGTTGGTTTTAAAGAAGTGGAAATTTTACCTTACACAGAAGAGTTTTTTATGGAGTCGGTTTATCTTGTCAGGACATTAAATTATTATGGGAAACTAGAAGGAGAAAGAAAGGCTCAAGTTGTAGCTCTTGATTTTGACGGTACTTTATGGGACAGTGTCCATGAATGCTTTGTCATCACATGCAAAGCCTATGAAAAATTAGGAATTTCAATCCCCTCACGCCCTGATCTGGAAGAAAAGTTCAAACGCGGGAGATTTTTTGTTCGAATAGGGGACGAATTTTATCTTCTTTTAAACTGGATTATTCAGCATCCTGATCGTGACCCTGAGACGATGTCTGAAGAAGAACAAGAGAGTCTGAGAAAAGAAAATGGTCTTCGCATTTTATTTGAAAAAACTTTTTATGAAATTCGCCAGCAGATGAGAGAGACGAACTTCAAAGAATGGTGCGCTTTGCAAAATCCTTATCCTGGAATTTTAGATCAGATTAAAGAGATTCAAAAGAAGTTTTTTAAAGTGGTCATTGCGACTACAAAAGATGCTGCATCTGTGAGAAAACTGCTGGGAATTCATGGACTTGATCTGGATGTGGTAGGGAAAGAAAATACAGTGGATAAAGCGCGGCAGATGAATTTTATCTCTGCTGCGTATAAGGTTCCTTTAAGTCAGATTATTTTTGTGGATGATATCCTGGAACAGGTAAAAGTGGTTAGAACCATTGGAGCTAAAGGAGTACTTGCAGGATGGGGATATGGTAGTCCCAGACAGAAAAAAGAAGCAGAGCATCTGAGAATTCCAGTTTTGGCGCTTGAAACATTTGCAAAAACGATGGAGGAGTTATTTTAAAGCTTTTGCAGGAGAGCCTATCAAAACTTGTTCAAGAGCATCCAGCTGCGTGGAATGAACTAGAGTAAAGACAAGATCCTGAGGTTCAAGTTTTGTCCCACCATCCGGTATAAGGACTTGATCTCCTCTTAGAATGGCTAAAATTCGGCACTGCGGGGGAAATGAAATATCTTTTAAAAATTTTTCCGAAACCGGAGACTCTGGGGCAAGAACTGTTTCAACCATCTCCATTTTAGTTTTTCGAAACGCTATAAGAGGCGTGATCCCTTTGCAAGCGACTTCTTGCTCAATCATGCTTAAAATTAAGTCTGTTGAATTAACGGTAGCATCGATTCCTAATCTCCTGAAAAGCATTTCGTTTTTTGGGTTGTTGACTCTAGCAATAGTTTGGGGAATGTGGAATCGAATTTTCGCAACCTGACAGATGATCAAATTGTCTTCATCATCCCCAGTATTGGCAATAATGCAGTCAGCTCTGCTTCCTCCCGCCAACTCTAAAACTCTAGGATCACATCCATCTCCTGTGATTCCGACAACGCCGAAATCATCGATGATCTGTTGGACTTTATCTGCTGCTTTTTCAAGGACAGCAACTTCGTGTCCTGTGTGCACCAGAGACTGCACCAGATAATATCCAACTTTTCCTGAGCCTACGACTATGACATACATAAATTACACATAATTCACGGCAAAATCAGTAACATCTAAACTTTCTTTTATTTTATTAATACTGGCGGATAGCACAACTCCAAAAATCTGATCGTTTTCCTGCAGATGTTCGGTTTTATCAGGAAAAAAGGGAGTTCCATTTCGGATCAAAAGATCAATGGTGAATTCTTTTGGAATTTCAATCTCAGAGATAGTTTTACCAGCAGCTTTTTTCCCTATCTTTACTTCAAGAGCTTCCATTGTTCCATCTCCTATGTGATAAGCTCTAAGCACCTTGGGATTCGTAATCACATTCCTCAGCATTCGGGCTCCAACAGACGTGGAAGAAACGGTTTGCACGCCAAGATCATAATATAATTCTGCCCGTTTGGGATCATAAACACGGCAGACAACTTTGGGAACATTAAAAATTTTTTGGGCAATCTGAGCACACATGAGATTTGTATTATCGCCATTAGTCACCGCAGTAAAAGCATCTGCATTCTCTATCCCCGCTTTTTTTAGAAGATCGACGTCAATTGAATTTCCCAGGATTTTTTTTCCATTAAAGTGTTCCAAGCGGGAAAAGGCCGTTCTATTCTTATCAACAACGACCACTTCATGGCCCTCTGCTTCTAAAAGTTCTGCTAGTTTTGCTCCGACTCTGCCGCAGCCAGCAATTAAAACACGCATTTTATATTCAATACTTCTATTTTAAAAGAAAGCCTTCCTGTTTAAAAATGAAAATTGGGAGGAATTTCTCATATTTTTTGGAAAACTTAAATTCATTCATGATTAATGGAGTCAAAATAAAACAAAAATTAGGCTTTCTTCTGCTTCTTGCTGCCCTTGGCAGCAGGGGTGCTTTCTCCGCTCCCACTCATACTAACCAAGATCAGTCTCCTCCTGTTCCGAAAAGATTTATCCCGATTGAACGAGCCTTTAAAAAGTTTGAGCTTCAACCGTTTTATCAATTGAAAGCCCATGCGCTGTATCAAGAACAGGACAATCAAATATCAGGGAATATACTCTTTTATGTTAGACGGCAGCCAATTCAGGCTGTAGGAAAAGGAAAACTGCAGGCGCAGTTTCAAGGGAGTGTTTTTTCTTTCATGGGACAGGAAGGGTATTTTAGAAATCTTCTTTTTTTTGTTGTTCAGAAAAGTTCACTTGGAAAACCTAACTTTGTGAATCACTGGTTTGTGCTTAATTTTAATCAGTTAATAGCCGGTATTCAAAGAGGAAAACACCGTTTAAATCTGTCCACGCTGGAATCGGAAGGGAAAACAGCTGCAGGCACACTCCCTCTTGTGCCAGTTCTCAGGAAGATTCTTGTGAAAAGTGAGGGAAACGGAGTAGCCAATGGCGCGCTGTGCAGACATTATGTAGTTACCATCCCTCTTGGGGATCTTTTTAAAATTTTGTTCCCCTCTCTGCCGTCTAACTCAGGTTCCCCCCCGCCTTCTCAGGCTCCCCCGACCTCTCAGACTCCCCAAACCTCTCAGACTCCCCAAACCTCTCAGACTCCTATCCCTATGCCTTTTAACTTCTCAAAGGGATTTTCGACACTTCCCCCTGTTCATGCCAATTTATGGATTGGAAGAAAAGATGGGCTGCTTTATCGAGTTTATGTTCCTCTGCAAGGGAAGGGGAGAGGGGGATTGAATTTAAATCTTACTTATCTCCAGGAGCCGCCTTTAAAACATTTTAAAATCCCTGCTGTAGCAGCAGATGCCAGAGTCCTTGGCTTTGTTCCAGCTCAGTCTCTTCTGCATTTTACCTCAGGATTCGTCACTTCTGCTCATTTGCAGCAAAGCAAACAGTGGAGGCAGAAAGGACTAAAAGAAAAAAATCCTATGATTGCTCGAAGAGATTTTTTCAGAGCCATTCATCTGGATCCGGAAGATGCTGAAAATTATTATCTGGCCGCTAAAGAGGATTATCGTCTGAAACAGTATGGAATGTGTGCCATGAGAATGAATAAAGCCATCCTGCTGGATTCAACTTCTGATAAATTTTATGCTCTGCAGGGAGAAGCCTACCAAAAATTGAAATTTTTAGCCCTTGCCTCCTGGGAGTATCAAGCCTCCCTTTATTTAAATCCTGCGCAGAAAAGAATCTATTTGAAACTGGCACAGATTTATCGTCAGCAGAAGAAGTTTTTAGAAGCCAAAAAGATGGCAGAAAAAGCCGCTAATCTTCCTTGATTTCGCCGCGGCCCGATTTTTTGGATTTCTACACCTGCGGTTCTTTATTTTTGATTGTAAAAATCTGCAATCCAGCCTGCCAGGCTTAAAGCAATTTCAGGGACAGATGAAGTTTTCATAGGAAGCCCTGCAGGGCAGTGGATCTGCTTTAAAAATTCTTGTGGTACTTTATCCGACTCCAGCCGTTTTGAAAAATCTTTCCATTTGGCTTTACTTCCGATAAGAAGAATGGGTCCTTGATAATGGTTTTTCTGTAAATGAAGCAAATTCAGATAATCGTTCTCCTGACTGTGAGTTAAGATAATCATGCAGAGATAAGAATTTAAACGAGAAGGGTCAGAAGGCAGGGATTCCGATAATTTAAGGGCTTTAGGAAACCGATTTTTAGATCGGAAATCTTCTCTTTCATCACAGAGGTCATAAGTATATCCAAGCAGATCAAAAATTTTTGATAAAGAAAGCCCGATATGTCCTCCTCCACAAATTAAAAGGTGAGGAGCAGGTAGAACAAGTTCAATAAAAACGCTAACAGTGCCGCCGCAGGCTAAATCCATTCCATCCTCTTTTTTGTAGAACAAAGTGAAATCTTTTATTTGTGGGGGAAGATTTTCTGCCAGCATTTCTCTAGCAGATTGAATTACATTCCATTCCAGTTCTGCCCCTCCAATCGTTCCAACAATTTCCCCGCTGCCATGAACAAGCATTTTAGAGCCTGGTTTTGCGGGGACAGAGCCTTTCCGATCAATGATTGTGCACAGAACAAAAGGAATACGATTTTGAATTAACTCTAATTGTTTTTCATAAAAGCTCATTCTTGTTATCTCTTCCTGATTTCTGATACCCCTTTTATTGAAGATATTCCTTTAATCTTTGATAATCCTCAAAAGTATCCACATCCTGGATGACCCCAAAATCTTGTACAGAAATTCGATTGACTCGATTAGAATCTCGATGAATAATTAGACTGGCAGGTTCATCCTCTTGAAGGGAAAGAAATTCTTCTTTTAAAGAGATGGAGATCAGGACTGGATGCCCTCCCTTCCCTTCATAAGTTGGAAGAACAATCTCTTGATGAGTTGTTTTCTCTGCTTCGATCAGAAGTTTAAGGGTTTGTTTTTGAATCAGCGGATAATCCACAGGATAAATGAAAAAATGAGTCGTGGTTTCAGGAAGATTTTCAATTCCAATTTTTAGGGAAGAGGTTTGCCCTTTGTGGTGGTTGTGATTGACGCAGAAAGGAACATCGAGTTTTTTGCACTGTTCTGCCAATTCAGATGCTTGATGTCCTAAAACAACCAGACACTCTCCGACAGAGCGGCAGTTTTGAATGGCTTTAGAGAGAAAAGTTTCAGTTCCAATTTTTAAAAGGGGTTTTGCAGTGTTAATCCCTGCTGTCTGAAGTCGTTTCGAGCTGCCTGCAGCAAGAATGATTCCTGTGAAGCTTTGTTTCATTTCATATCAGGTTCATGTAAAACCAAAAGTTCTCCTTCCCAAGGGATTACAAAATCAAAATTGAACCATTAAAATAAAAGAGAATGGCAGATTAGATTTATTTGATATTACCTTCTTAGGATAACTGGCTAAAACAATAATAAGGATAAAAGTTCAATTGCTCGAAAGATTCGAAAAAATTGAAAGTGGGGGGAAGGGGAAACCTGATGATGAATTTCTCCTTTTCGGCAAGAATCTCCTGACTCCTGAAAAAATTCAAGAAGGAGGAGTTCTTGTTAAAAAAGGGGTTATTCAAGAGGTTCTTTCCTCGAAAGAAGTTTTAGAATTTTCTTCTTCAGAGGAGGTTTTACAGGGTTTTCCTGTGATCGATGCAGGAAGTCTGGTGATCCTCCCTGGACTGATCGACACCCATGTCCATTTGAATGAGCCTGGAAGAACAGAATGGGAAGGATTTAAAACAGGAACCCTGGCTGCTGCTGCTGGCGGGATTACCACTGTATTTGATATGCCTTTAAACAGTATTCCTGTCACAATTAATCAAGAAGCTTTTAAAATAAAGATCACTGCAGCGCAGAATCAAGTTTATGTTGACTGTGGGTTCTGGGGAGGACTGATTCCTTCGAATATAAAAGAATTGGAGCCTTTGGTTCAATTAGGGGTCAGAGGATTTAAGTGTTTTCTGATTGATTCAGGAATTCCTGAGTTTCCCGCTGTGACAGAGAATGATCTGAAAAAAGCCATGCGTGTGCTGGCTTACTTTCATGTTCCCCTTTTAGCTCATGCTGAGCTGGATATTTTCCAAAGAACTGCTGGACAGCCCTCTCACTTCACTCAGCAGCATAATCCGCGGCTTTATTCCACTTATCTCGCCAGCCGACCTAAAGAAATGGAAAATGAAGCGATTAAACTTTTAATTCAATTATCCCGAAAAACCGGATGCGCTGTTCATATTGTCCATCTCTCTTCCGCAGAGGCTGTCCCTATGATTCAGCAGGCAAAAGAAGAAGGGATTCCGATCACAACAGAAACCTGCCCCCATTATCTTTTTTTCTCGGCAGAAGAAATTTCAGAAAAACACACCGAATTTAAATGTTCTCCTCCCATTCGAGAAAAAGAGAATCAGGATAAACTCTGGGAAGCTCTCAAGGAAGGGGTGATTGACTGCATTGTTTCTGATCATTCCCCCTGCCTTCCTGAACTCAAGAAATTGGATTCGGGAAATTTTATGGAAGCCTGGGGAGGAATCTCTTCTCTGCAGTTCACACTTTCCGCAGTCTGGACAAAGGCGCTGGAAAAGGGGATCCATTTCACAAAGTTAGTTCAATGGATGAGTGAGAACACGGCTAAATTGGCAAAGATTGAGAACCAAAAAGGAAAAATCGCAAAAGGATTTGACGCTGATTTCATCCTCTGGAATCCGAATCTCTCATTGAAGATCCAGCCCTCAGCAGTTCTGCACAGACATTCTGTAACTCCTTATTTGACCCATACTTTATGGGGACAGACTCAGACCACCTTTCTTAGGGGAAAAATGGTCTTCAATCGAGAAACCTCTTTTCAAACTCCAGGTGGAAAACTGCTGGTCTTTGCTGATCCATGAAGCATGGGTAGCTGGCGAAAGGAAGGCTCGGAAGATTCATTATGAATAATTTAACGCCTAATGATTTCAGCGATTTTCCCAATTTAGCTTCAGCCCGTTTTGGCGCGGAAACACTCTGCGCGAACGATGAATTTTTCGCTCCCAAAGAAAATCTGCTGAAGCCTGAACCCCCTGTTTTTATCCCAGATAAATACACGGACCGCGGCAAATGGATGGATGGATGGGAAACTCGAAGAAGACGAACTCCAGGAGATGATTGGGTTGTGATTCAGCTTGCCTATCCAGGCATGATTCATGGGATTGATGTGGAAACAACCCATTTTGTCGGGAATTATCCTGAATCCTGTTCTTTAGAAGGAGTCAATGAAAAAATAAATCCAAAGAAAAATTTTAAATCGCTGAAAGAAAAGATCGCTTTTTTTGAAAATCAGATTGACTGGAAAGAGATTCTTCCTCAATTTAAACTCCAAGGGAACACCCACAATTTTTTTGTTACTGCAAATCGAGATCTTTGGACCCATATCAGACTCAGAATTTATCCAGATGGAGG
This sequence comes from bacterium, assembly GCA_021800275.1. Taxonomy (GTDB): domain Bacteria; phylum Vulcanimicrobiota; class JABDET01; order JABDET01; family JABDET01; genus JAKAVV01. The sequence goes on along the minus strand of JAJYZB010000002.1, from coordinate 177,943 downwards.
GGTTGCCAGGCTGAGAGTTTATGGAGAAGCAGTTCCTGATTGGAGCAAACTTTCTTCTAAGAAGCGGGTGGATCTGGCAGGGCTTCAGAATGGAGGGAGAGTCATCCAGTGCAGTGATATGACATTCAGTCCGAAAAACAATTTAATTCTTCCGGACAAACCTAAAAATATGGGGGACGGCTGGGAAACGAAACGAAGGCGAGGTCCTGGACATGACTGGGTTCTTGTTAAACTGGGAACTCCGGGAATCATTCATGAAGTAGAAATTGATACCACATTTTTTAAAGGAAATGCCCCTGGCTCCTGTTCTCTTGTCGGCTCATTTCCTGAGCAGGAAGGGTACTGCACGGCGCAGGAATTGACTCAAAAGATAAGTGTAGAATCAGCCCTTCTTCCCCAGACTCCGTTAAAACCGCATCATCTTCATAAAATTTCGATTAAAAATCAGAAGCCCAGTTCTTATGTCTGGCTGCATATTTATCCTGATGGAGGAGTGAGCCGTTTAAGAGTATATGGAACCCCTGTGTGGGATTATCAGAAACTCACTGCAGTCAATCAAATGAAATTCGAAGGAGCAGTTGAGACCTTTCTCAAATGCTGCGGAGCCATGAAATGGGCGTCTCAAATGACAGAAAGACGTCCTTACTGGACGTATGAATCTTTTTTTCATGCTGCTGAAGAACTGTTTGACACCCTCGAGGAAAAAGATTGGCTGGAAGCCTTTTCTCAGCACCCTAAAATTGGAGATTTAAAAGGAACTGGAGATCGCTCTGGATGGGCTAAAAGTGAACAGTCAGGAGTGGCAGAAGACAATCAAATTTTTCTGGATGAATTAGCTCAGAAGAATAAAGAGTATGCTGAAAAATTTGGCTTTATCTATATTGTGTGCGCCTCAGGGTTAAGCGGAGAAGAGATGCTGCACAGGTTGAAAAAAAGATTAGAGAATGATCGTGAATCAGAACTTCGAACTGCTGCCCAGGAGCAGAAAAGAATCACGATCCTGAGATTAGAAAAACTGCTGCGGACCCCTTCATTTTCAGCTGCATAAAAATGATTCGTATCATTGCATCCAGCTCCTGTTTAAGTTAAAATGAAGGTGAGGAGGGAAAAGTAAATGAAGAAAAAACTTATTTTTTTCATTTTCTTATTGATGCTGCTGGCTGGTGGGCTGTGGATTCGATCGGTTTACAGCGCTCCCTTCCAGAAAGCTTTTTCGTCGAGATATTCCTCAGGCATTCATCCTCATCTTCCCATTGCGATTTATTATCATCCAAGAGTTATAATTGTTAAAATTCCTGCAGTGCAGCCCTGGGTGAACACAGGGGTTGTTCTTTCTCCTGGGGAAGAGGTTCACATTACGGCAAGTGGGACGATCAATGATGGGAGTATGTATGCTCAAAATGCGACTTCAGGTCCCCAAGGTCTTGGGAAGATTGGTCCTGGAGGGCATTCCTGCACTTCGAATCTTCACAATCCTCAACCTGATCCCTATTTAGTGTCTGATGTTCCGTGTGAGTCATTAGTAGGGTATATTGGTCAGACTCCCCCTCCGGCACCTATTTCTCCTCCTGAAGGGTTTGAAGTGGGTCCGTCTGTTTCCTTTCGAGCGAAACAGGTCGGGACTTTGTATTTAAGTGTGAATGACAATTATTTTCCTGATAATTCGGGATATTTCAGAGCTGTGATTCAAATTCAGTCTTCATCTCAGCCTTCTCAGCAGCCGTATTCTCAACCCTCCCAGCAGCCCTATCCTGGGGGAGCTCCAGTTTTATTTAAAATGACTCCGATTTCAGGACCTCCTGGCACGATCATTACTTTTATTGGAAAAGATTTTGGGACAGGAAGAGGCAGAGTGATTTTTACCAGTCAAAATTCGATTCTCCGTGTGACCCGGGTAGAAAGTCCAATTCTCTTTTGGAGCAGCACAAGAATTACGGTAAAAATTCCCGAAAATTTAACTAACGGATTTTACAACCCTTCTTTATTCACAGCTCGCCAGCAAAAGCCTGTAGGACCTGGAACAATGGGCTCCTGGCCTCTTTTTCAGGTAATAGGAGGAACAAATCCGCATAATGTAACACCTGGTCAGAGTAGATTTGGCAGCAGCGGCAGGAAATTTTATACTGCAGAAGCTCAGGGAAATTCAGGCAGCACAGGAAGCTCAGCTCCTTCTTGGAATGCTGCGTATGCATTCAGCCAGCGCCCTCCTGGAAATCCCTTTACCAGTTTGTCTGCAGCTCAATTGATGGCAAATTCTTCTTATCCAATTCCTAATGTCAGCGCATCAGCCACTTCTTTTACCATTGTTTTTTATGGAAATCAGTCGAATTATCGGATTAATGCTCCCAGTGTTCGAGGAAATCCTCCAGCTGCTGTCTATCGTCCAATGGGGGGGGAGCCGTGGATTTGGGGCTGGAGAGTGGTGTGGAGCACAAATTATAATGATTTTGTAGATGCGACTGGAAATGTTAATTCTCCCCTATATGCTTTAAATCAGAGTCGTTCTGGACCAGGATCTGGGCAGCTCAATTCAGATACCTGGTACACGGACATTGATGCAACTTACAGTCCAGACCCTCCAGGGACTACCAGTGCCACAGGAAATGGAAATGATCCAGGGCTGCAGGGGATTACGATCACAGGCGCTCCAGGAGTTCCTAATTCTTCTATACAACCTAATACCAAGTATTATTTTGGCATCTTTAGAATATTAGCCAATCTTGCTCCTGGAGAGAGTATTATCGATCCTTTAAACAGTTTAGGATATCCCGCCTGGTATCTCAATTATACAGTTCCAGGAGGTGGACCAGCGGGATTCGACACGTGGTGTTCTCAGCCCTCTACTGGGTCTGTTTGTGGATGGTCTCTTCAAGCACTGCCATTCATTAGTGGGGAGGTTACAACAGCGAATCAAAACAGTGGTTCCAATGAAGGAGGGAAATGGTGGCATATTAAATAAAGCGCTGCAGCAGGATTATAATTTTTTTCCTAAAACTTCGCTTCTCATTTTTTCTTTGTAATGATGGATTTCATCCAGAAGGGGATCACTGCCAGCCCCTAAAATTTGTACAGCTAAAATTCCTGCATTCCATGCGTTTCCAATGGCTACTGTGGCTACAGGGACTCCTTTCGGCATTTGCACAATGGAATAGAGCGCATCTTCCCCCTGCATGACTCCAATCGGCACAGGCACACCAATCACTGGCAGCTCGGTGTATGATGCGATCATTCCAGGCAGATGAGCAGCTCCTCCTGCCCCCGCAATGATCACACGAATTCCTCGCTTGCGCGCAGAAGCGGCAAACTCTGCTACTTCATTTGGGGTGCGGTGGGCTGAAAGAATCCGAACTTCATAAGGAACTTTAAATTTTTTTAAAGCCTCAGCAGCTTCTTTCATGACAGGGTAATCTGAATCACTCCCCATAACAACAGCAGTCAGCGGTTTTTTCATAAGCAGGCAGCTCCTAATTCCATGCGAATTTGATTCATCCACCTTTCATCTATCTGGCTTAATTCCTGCAGCATTTCATCCATTTGCGAAGGATGAACGCGAATCGAATTTAAATGTCCAAGTTTTCTCCAAGGAAGAATCTTCCCCTTTCCGTACCAGTAAAGCTGAACAGAAGGGGGAGGAAGGGGGAGTGAAACTTGCTGTTCATCACAGGAAATCTCTGGAGGACCAATCAGATTCTGCATGGCAAAAGCAGGAGCAGTTTCTGTGCTTCCTAGGGGGATTCCAAGAGCAGCGCGCAGATGATTTTCGAACTGACTGGTTTGGGCTCCCATTAAGGTATAGTGCCCAGAATTGTGCACTCGAGGGGCAATTTCATTCACCCAAAGTTCACCAGAAGGGGTTTCAAAAAATTCAATGGCAAAAACCCCAAAGAGTTGGGAAGACTCTGCAGTCAGTTTTGCATAATGGAAAGCCTTTTTTTGTAAGGTTTCTGGAACATCCAGGCTGACCGCTGGACCATAAACTGTTTTGCAGATCCCTTTTTCTTGTTTCGATATGACCAGGGGATAAGCAGAAAATTTTCCTTTGGTAGAATAACAAGCCACAAGGGCAAGTTCCCTTTTAAAAGGAACATAAGCTTCAGCATAAAGAGGAATTTTTTTTATTTCTGCCCTTTTGCAGAACTCAAGGGCTTTTTCTTTTGACTGAGGGGTCAGGTGGAAAATTCCTTTTCCATCATAACCCAGCTGCGCCCATTTTAAAATCGCGTTTCCGTTAAATTTCTGCAAGACACGAGAAAGCCACTCTGAAAGATCCTGCTGAATTAACTTTTCATAAGGAGCAGTAGGAATCTTTAATTTGTCCAGCAGTTCTTTCTGCCTTAATTTGTCTTGAAAGATGAAGAGAGTATCAAGACTTGGAATAAAAGCAGTTTTTTTCTTGAAAGCAGCTTTTTTTACCACTTCATAAGGAATGAATTCATTTTCATAAATCACAGCAGCCGTATTTTCTAAAAAATTCTCTAATTTTTGGGGCTCTTCAAAGTCTCCAACCACGATGTTAGAGGAAATTTTTGAGGCGGGGCAGTCAGGTTCTGAAGAAAAAATAACAGGGCAGAGTCCAAGGCGAGCTGCAGCTTCAGCCAGCATCCGCCCTAACTGCCCTCCACCTAAAATTCCAATTCTTTCTTGAAATCTCATGAGGATGTTTTCGAATTTTTACAACTTGTTCCTATCTTTTTTTATTTTAACCTTTAAAATATGAATAATTTAAATAAAATGATTCAGCAGCTCGTTATTTCAATTTCTGCAACTCCAGTCAGTGATAAAAATAACCATTTACTTTAGAAGGTTGACAGAGCCTTTTGGAAGGAGTGCTGGTCAGCGTTTAAAAAAGAGAGCCATACAGAGAGCCGTCAAAAGACTGATCACCCACCAGAATACTCGATCTGTTTTCTGATCCAGCTTCCGTTCCAAATGATCAAACTTCTGTTCGAATTTTACCCCCATTTCTACCAGCTTCTGTTCAAACAGGGCAAATCGTTTATTCATTTCTTCTCTGAGGCTTCTCAGCTCTTGAAAGACCTGGACAGTTAAATTTTTTATTCCTTCTACTTCCCCTTCCATTCGGCTCACCCTGACCTCTAAACTTTCATCTTTTAATGCCATCTTTTTTTCCTCCTTATTGTATCAGATTTTCAGGTTGAAATCAACCTTTTTTCAAGTTTAACAGACCCTTGTCAAAAAGCTGTCAAAAATAAGAGGGTTCCTGTGAGTTTTAGCCGTGATTGAAACTTACAAAAAGTTTGTTGACTGCGGAGTTCAAGTTCAGCAGGGAACCAGGAGCCTGTTTTGAATAAGATATTTTAATGTCAGTGAGCCTGATTACAACCCATGTCCTGGATACAGCAAAAGGAGCCCCTGCAGCAGGAGTGCCTGTTCTGATTGAATTTTTAGAATCAGAAGAGAATTGGAGGGAGATTGGGAGTGGAATCACAGATCTCGATGGAAGAATTAAGAATCTCCTGCAGCAAGATTTTAAACTGCGAAAAGGGGAGTACAGAATCACGTTTAAAACTGAGGCGTATTTCAGCAAGCTTCAAGTCAAAGGGTTTTATCCTCTGGTTCAAGTTATTTTTAGAGTTGAAAATCCTGAAAGTCATTATCATGTTCCTCTTTTATTAAGTCCTTATGGGTATTCCACTTATCGAGGAAGTTAAAAATTCAAAGGAGCTGCGATGAACGAGAAAACTGCAGAGCTCAAGGAACACAGAGTGTGGTAGGATGAATCCGCTGTTTAATCCAATTCAATGGGTGACTCTTTTTTTGTGGTGGTTCCATGTGATTGCTGGATTTACATGGCTGGGTCAAACTTACCTATTTAACCGTCTAGAAAAATGGATGGCTGAATTTCCTCCAAAAGAAGAGGGGAATGTCGCGGGATCTTTGTGGATGGTTCATGGGGGAGGATTTTATCATTTAGAAAAACAGAAAAAACCAGAGCTGATGCCTGAAAAACTGCACTCTTTTAAATGGCAGTCAGGATTGACCTGGATCAGCGGATTTCTCCTCCTCCTGCTTCTGTTTTATTACGAGAAAAATCTCGTGATGGGAAATACTCCTTTTGAAACAGGATTATTGATCGGACTTGGGGTTGTTCTTCTTTCCTGGCCTATCTATACGTTAATCTGGAGATCCCCTCTGGGGAAAAATGAACCGGTTGGTGTTGTTTTCTGCTTTCTTTTGATTCTCGCAATTTCTTACGGGCTTTCTCGCGTGATGACAGGATGGGCTTTTTATCTGCACATTGGAGCTATGTTTGGAACTATTATGGCAGCTAATGTCTGGCTGACCATTATTCCTTCCCAAAAACACTTAGTAGAAGCTGTGGAAGCAGGCAGAGAACCTGACATGACTCTTGCAGCAAGAGCAAAACAGGCTTCTAAACACAATACCTACCTTTCCTTTCCTTTGATTTTAACGATGATCAGCAGTCATTTCTCCTGGATCACTTATGGCACCCAATACAGTTGGGAGATTTTAGGAGGGATCATTATTATCGGCTGGATTGCAGCCAAGATCGTCCGCGGTTGAAAATTTAAAAAAGGATTACCGCTTTAATTAGGGCCACTGAGGGGCAGATGGGCTTGAATGACAGGGAGTCTGGCATTGATACTGATAAGGGAAAAATTCACCTGATGAAGCTGCTCCAGTGATAACGGAAACCACATTGGTGATTCTGTTAGTGACCCAGACATTTCCATATCGGTCAATCGCCATCCCTTGAATTCCTGTTCCTGCAAAAATACTCCCAAGAGGGGTCCCTGCGGCATTGAATTTAATTAAATTGTTGCCGCTCATAAGAAAATGATGGATAGGGGAAAAAATAGCAGAATTTACAGAATTTGGCTGTTCATAAGTATGCTGCATTGTTCCTACCCAAACGTTTCCTGAATCATCCACTGCCACTCTATGGGGACCAGCGCTCTGTTCGTTGAGTCCGACAGGCTCTGCATTAAACGTGCCGAGGACTGCGCCAGAGGAACTGAGTTCAGTAACATTAAAGCTCCCAAAATTAGTAACCCAAATACTGCCAGAGGGAGCAGTCGTGATTCCCTCTGGCCACATTCCTACCTTAAATGTGCCGAGCACAGCTCCTGTGGGGCTGAGTTTTATGACATCACCTTTAGCATGATCCGTTACCCATACATCTCCAGAAGCGCTGATGGCTAAGTTTCTGAGGTCCTTTCCAACAGAAAAAGTTCCAAGAATCTTGCCTGTGGGGCTGAGTTTGACAACCTTACCGCTGTACCCTCCAAAAAGCCCTCTATTCAATACTCCTGCCACCCAGATATTTCCTGCGGCATCAATTGCAATCCCATGAGGAGACATTCCGACATTATAAGTGCCAAGTGTGGCGCCTGAAGGGCTGAGTTTGACAACACTCATTTCTCCATTACTGGTGACCCAGATATTTCCCCTTTTGTCAATGGCAGCTCCAGCATAAGAGCAGCTCTCCCAGGTGGGTGAAACGGTTCGAATAATTTTGCCTGAAGGGTTGATCTCAGTGATCCCTCTGTGGACCCAGAAAAATGGACTTGGACAGTTTGCATTAACTTTAGAGTAGCCTGTTACCCACACATTTCCTGCTGCATCAATAGCAATAGAGTAAGGCTGCGGCTGCAGAGGAATCCTAAAGTTTTCCCCTTCAGGCATAAAATAAGCTTGCGTAGAGATTTCTCCTGCGGCAGCTGTAATGGTTACTCCGGGCAGCGGCAGTTTTTCTCCATTATAATTTAAAGTGGTTGATGCTGATGGAGAAGATGGAGTTAACGTTAAGGAAGGAGAGGAAAGCGTGGTGTTTCCTGTTGTATCACTGTCTGAAAGAGAAATATTCAGGGTTTGATTTCCAATATTTTGAGCGGTTACAGTGACGGTTACTGCTGCTGGAGTTTTATAAGGAGGATGAGGGTTAGAAAGAGAAAGAGTGAGATTCGTCTGATTCGAGGAGCTATTTTTTGTGTTTGATGCAGCAGCCCCTGAAGCTGCGCACTGGGCGTGCGGGTTAAAAAAAGCAGAAAATAGAAATAAAAAAATGAGAAAGAAAGAAAAAATAGTTTTTTTCACGGTATGCCTTCTAAAATGTCCAGGTTCCATAAGTGCATTGGTTTCCCTGGTCTCCATTGTGGACCACATAAACCCCTGGGAATTCATTCGGGGCTGTCCACACATTGAGAGTCTCCCCATTTAAACAGTAAAAAGGAGGTTTAGAGGTCGGTAGTTCGTGCGCCAGGAAATTGTGAATTCGCCCGACTAACTGGGCATCAGGCAGGTTTTCTACAGTAACATTAGGAACATTGTTTAGTTTTACAGTTTGTCCATGCCATACCCCTTGGAACCACTGCTGCATAGCAATGGGAAGATGAGGATGAAGAGGGGGAGCAGTTGAAGAGGATTGAAACTGAATTTCTGCCGTAAAATCTCCTGAATTGTCTGGAAAATAATTATCATTGACACTTAAATAAAGAGTTCCTCCTTGGGATGCGGTAAAAGAGTCTGACATGCCGACTTCAAATGCTGCTGGAGGAGAAATAGGAGCAGGAGGAGGTGGAGATTGACCAATATATCCAACAAGTGATTCACAGGGCACACTGGCAACAAGGTAAGGGAATTTCTGTGGATTGGTGAGATTAGAGGTGCAGGAATATCCTCCAGGACCCACCATTCCAAGACCTCCAGGTCCTGAATAGGGTATATGTCCATTCCCATCATTAATAACACTTTTTGCTGCTGTGATAGAGATCTGTTGATTGGGGAAAATAGTGATTCCAGTGTTAACCCAGGGTTGTACAGCAGGAATTGTTACGTTTATGGTTTTCCAGACAGGGGCTGCCTGCGCAGTTTGGCGCGGGGAGTTTCCTGCGAGAAATAGAGAAAAAACGAGAAAAGACGTAAAGAAATTAAATCTCTTTTTTAAATTCATTTTTTTGTCAATTGTTAGATTAAAATAAACAAGAATTATTTTAACACTGTTTCATTTTTTCGTCAATGATTCGAATCATAAATCCAGCAGTCATTTCTCCTGGATCACTTATGGCACCCAATACAGTTGGGAGATTTTAGGAGGGATCATTATTATCGGCTGGATTGCAGCCAAGATCGTCCGCGGTTAGAAATCAAATGAGGGGCAGTAGCCAGAGCTGCTTGAAAATTACGAAACGCCAACCTCAATTTCCAATTCACTTCTCGGACACGGGCTTTTAATCGGTGTCCTGGATGTGCAGCAAAGTATCGGGACACATATTCTGTGTACTGCTGAACGTGTCCCTCTCCTTTTTTTTCTTGAATATACCGCTCCATAACATGAGGGTGATCCTTAAGGAATCGAACTAAATTTTTTTCATATCCATAAAAAAGACTGGATTCCTGAAGTTTATCCGGATCAAAAGGAATAGAGTCATACGCTTTATACAGCTTCCATCTGCGGAGCACATTCTCGGGAGCAAAAACATATCCGTAGTGAAAATAAACATATCCAGTTGGAACTCTTTTACCTGTGATTCCACGCAGTTCTGAATGAATAGGTTTTTCCCAATGAATTCCTGGTTTATATCGAAACAAAAGATTATGTCTTCTATCCAGTGATGAGTAATAATCAAAGGATTGAATAAATTGATAAAAATATCCATCCACAACTCCTACAGATGGAGGAAGAGAGGGAAGAAACCTGCGGGTTAAAGAAGCAAAACGAGGGGTGTGGACTTCATCTGTATCTAAATAAAGAATCCAGAGGTCTTGATTTGGAAATCGCTTAATCGTTTCCTCGATACAGAGATTGCGTGCCTCATCAAATCCAGTGAGTTTTTTCAAGTCTGTTTGGAGAAGAGCGGTTCGTCCATCTTTATATAGTTTGCTCTCATAAAAGGCTTTTAAATTAGGATTATTAGGATTCCCTGAGTTGTCGTTTAAAACCAGATAATCAATTCCTTTCTCGACACTTTCAAGACACATCGGGAAAAAGGGTTCTGGTCTTGAGCCAATAATGACGTTCGCGGCGATGAAAGGAGCATCCACAAAAATGACTACCGCTGACTGCGGGATTCTAAAATTTTCAAGAAAGAGCGGCTTCTCAGTTCTGCTAAGGACAATCCTGTGGCAAGAGCCTCTTCATTTGTGATGGCTCTGCAGTTTAATCCTCGCAGAAAATAATTTAAAAGCGCCTGCCCGGTTGCAGCATCATCAAACACATCTCCTACTAGGGTAGCCTGAGCCGCCTTTTCTACGAATGATTTTAAACGGATGGAAGCCTGATCTAAAGATTCTAAGAAAAAGGCGTAAATCGCGGCATATCGGGTAGGAAGATGAGCGGGATGCAGATCCCATCCTTGATAAAACGCATGTTTAAGAGAATGTCGGACATGATCATAATGGAGTTTCCAGGCGCGGTGCACCACTCTGCGGTTTTCTTCGATCTGTTCAGGAGTTAAATTCCCTCCTCTATGGGGACCTGCAGGAATGACATTGGTCGCTCCATCTGAAATCCAGATTCCGGTTCCCGCAAGAGAAACCTGCATCACATGTTTCGCAAAATCGCAGGCAGGATGGGTCATTTCTTGATAGGCTGCTGTAATTCCCACACTGGCTGTATAATCATACGTGCCAAAATGAGCTCCAGTGCAGCGTTCCTCTGCAGCCTCAATCAGGTAAGGAAAAGCGCTTCTACCATGATGATCCAGGATCGCCTGAGGAGTTTCAATCATGAGCTCAATTTTAAGAGATTTTTTAGGCAGTTTTAATTTTGACTCGAGTTTTTCACACAGCTTAACCAAGGTTTTAACCTGTTCAGGAATCGTTACCTTAGGAATCGTAATCACAAAATTGGAAGGAAGTTTGCGATTTGTTTTTTTAGATAATGCTGTCAGAAAAATATCCAGGGTTCTTACACTTCTCCGTGTCAACTCTTGAGAAAAAGGCTTGATTCGAATTCCAATAAACGGGGGGAGTGTTTTCTGTTCTATCCCTTTCGCGACTTCAAGAGCTGCTGCTTCAGCATGGTGATCCTCTTCTGAATCGGGACGGTTCCCGTATCCATCTTCAAAATCAATCCGAAAATCTTCAATGGGCTCTGATTTTAATTTTTCTTGAACGCGTTCATAGATTTTATTCGAAAGCCCCCCCAGTTTTAAAATTTTATCGAATATTTCCGAATCAGGGGCATATTCTTTGAGAGAACGCAGAGCCACCTCTCCGAGTTTTGGAGCTGAATCCGATTTAAATAAATGCGCTCCACCATAAACTGTATGAACAGGCTGACGATTAGGAGACTCTCCAGGATAATTCTGATTGAATGCTTTATTCGCTTTCAGAAGGGGGGCTAAGGTTTCACGAATCGCGCTTTCTGAAAGTGCTGTTTTCTTTTCTGCTGTCATTTTTAAGCACTCCTTTATCTCTAAAATTCCATTGTTATGAACTAAAGTATTTCAATTAAATGACAGGAGTTTTAACTCCTTCAAGACGCGGAGATTGCAGCAGATATTCAAGGACCAAACCCAGTAAAAGAGAGTAAGAAAGATTGCTGGTAAAAAGGGCTGTCAGCCCCATTGCTGCAGCGATCCACTGTTTTTCTTTTAATCCCCGAATCAGCCAGGCATGACAGAACCCTATATAAAAAAGCATGAGTCCTAAAACCACTTGAGGAATCAAACTTAAGAGATGATAAATCTGTCCAGGGAAAACCAGTCCCAGGAAAATGAAATAAGATCCTAAAATCAGAGTGGCGCCGCCTGTTCGAGCGCCAAACCTGTAATGCCCTGTCAGTCCTTCTGAACCATGACAAACAGGGAGTCCTCCTGCCCCTCCCATGACAAGATTTGCAAATCCTAATGAAACCAACAGATTTTTGGGGGTAACTTTTTTCGCCCTTTCTTTGAAATATTCATGCGCTAAATCTGATGCCGCATAAACCGCATTCCCTAAAGTGAGAGGAATCTGTGGAACAACCAGAAGAAAAAAAGCGGGGAGAAAAAGAGATAAACCTGGAAAAGAGAAAGATGCCTGGAGCGGATGTAATCCTGCAGATCCAGAAGCATGGAAAATAAAATTTAGTCCTGCAACCATCAGCATTAATCCAACACCAAACTGGATCCCTTTAATGATCGTTTTGTCAAAAATCTTTTCCAGCCAGTAAACAGACCCTGTGAAAGCAAGGGCTAAAAGCAAAACTCCCATTTCAATTCCAGCAGCCTCCAAAATAGGCATTCCAAGTTTTTTTGCCATGACAATAGCAGCCACAGCCTGCAGAGGTTGAACAGGAATCGGCAGTTTAAAAACAAGAGCAGTTATGATGTAAAAACACCCCACCAGTATCAATGTACGACCAGGTGGAAGGCCAGCGACTAAAACAAGCCCTAAAAATAAAGGAATAAAAGTGGCAAGATCTCCAAAAGCTCCTGTCCACTCATTCCATTTAAAATCCAAGCCTTTAAATATTTTTGCTGCTTTCATGATCGTTCAATCCTGTGCGCGCTCAAATTCCGCATTTGTTAAACCCATATAATTTTCAGTTCTTTTTCAATCCGCTTGAATTCTTCATCTCCTGTTACCAGGGCTGCATTTTCCAATTTCTTTCCTGCTTTCGTTCAGACTTTAGTTCTTCAATCAGATTTAATTTTCGATATTTTCCGCACAAACTTTGGATATATTCTCTGGTAATCGGCATTAAGATAAGGGCATGATTTTTTTCATCCACTTCAATCTTAATTTTAGTTCCTTCTTTTATTCCTAATTGATGACGAATTTTGGAGGGAATAACAATTTGTCCTTTTGTGGTTGCAGTTGTCAGCATAGTTTATGCCTCCTTATTGTATATGTTTTCCAAACTTTTAATATTAATACTTTTGTTATATTGTAGTATAAATAAAAAAGTATGTCAATAAAATTTTGTCTTACTTATTATAAATTACTTACAATGCTGTTAAAAAAAACTTTTAGACTTGATTATTGAGTCACATCAGCAGTCCACGTAGGAGCATGCTGAAGATCCTCACTCTTAACAGGAATAGAGGAGACTGTTCGCCAACATTCGATAAGAAATGTTCACCCATTTAAATAAACAAGGGAAAGCCCAGATGGTGGATGTGGGTGGAAAACCTGAATCTCTCCGCGAGGCGACTGCTTATGGTGAGATTCAGATAAGCCCGACCGTTTTTCGACTGTTGAAAGATAACAGAATCCCGAAAGGGGATGTGTTTGCAGCAGCCAGACTGGCAGGGATTATGGGGGCTAAAAAAACAGGGGAATTGATCCCTCTGTGTCATCCTTTGAGCCTGGATCTGGTCGAGATTGATTTTAAACTTCACAAGAAAAAAGTTGTTGTCACTGCTTATGTTAAATCTACAGGGAAAACAGGGGTGGAAATGGAAGCCCTGACAGGGGTTAGTATAGCCCTTCTCACTTTATATGATATGTGCAAATCAGTTGACAAAGGGATGACGATCACCCCTGTTTATCTCCTTAAAAAATCAGGGGGACGTTCAGGAATATATAAACGAAAAAATACAAAAAAAACACAGCGGTATGAGCGCTAAATTTTTGTTTTTTGCCCAGTGCGCAGACTGGATGGGGCGTAAAGACATGGAAATTTCTTGTCCCAATCCAATAAAAATTAAGGAACTGTTAAAAAAAACGGAAATCCTTTCTCCTCTTGTAAATAAGAAAGATTTTTTAAAAGTGGCTGTAAACCAGACCATGGCTGATTTAGAAAAGGAGGTTTGTGATGGAGATGAAGTTGCCTTTATGCCCCCTTTCAGCGGTGGATGAGAGAATTAACTTAACAGAACAAGCTCTTTCACTGGACTCAGCTTTTTCTCTAATCCGAAGTCCAGACTATGGAGCTGTTGTCTTGTTTGCTGGGACCGTTCGCAGTCTGGAAGACGGGAAACCAATCCATGGGATTATCTATGAAGCCTATACCGAAATGGCGGTAAAAGAAATAAAAAAGATAATTGCAGCAGCTGAAGCTCGCTGGCAGGTCAAATTATCTGTGCAGCATCGTCTTGGGTATGTTCCAACAGGAGAAATCAGTTTTTTAGTCAGCGCCGCAGGGAAACATCGTCCAGAAGCCTTTGAAGCCTGCCGCTTTACTGTGGATGAGGCGAAAGAAAAAGTTCCGATTTGGAAAGCTCAGTACCTTCAGGAAAAACAAGGTGTGGAATAAATCAGAATCGTGATTCGGGTTTAACTTTTTATAAGCGATCTAGGGGAAACTTTCCCCCACCACTCTGCCAATAGATTTGCAGCCACTGTTTGACGATACAAAGCTGTTGATCGGATATCATCAATAGGTTGAATTTCAGAGAGCAGCGTTTTTTGAGCTTCAGTGATATTCCCATTCTCAGCCAGGGCAGTTTCTGTTCTGAAAGCGCGAATCACAGTAGGGGCAAGACTGCCAAATGCTATGCGAATTCGACGAGGATCTTGCTGTTCCTCGGGGTCTTTAGAAAGAACTGCTGCCATTACGATTTTTGAAATCGCCTGAGCTGCGCGCGTTCCGACTTTCCGATACCACTGCTGACTTTTGATGCGAGGAATTTCTACAGATAAAATTAACTCTTCGGGATTCATCGCATTTTTTCGATAACCGGTATAAAACATGTTAAAAGAAATGCGTCTTATCCCTTCAGTACTTCCTAATACCACCACAGCTTCTGCTGCTGCAAGAACAGGGAGGGTATCTCCAGCAGGGGACCCATTCCCAATATTTCCTCCAAGGGTTCCACGATTCTGGATCTGCATTCCCCCAATACTGCTGGATGCTTGAATCAGCATCGGAATCCATTTTTTTACAGAGTCAGAATGAATGATTTGAGTATAGGTGGCAAGACTGCCAATCGAAAGATAATCACCTTTCATCTGGATTTTTCGTAGCTCTGAGAGCCCCCACAAATTGAGAAATTCGCGAACTTTCAGAGTTCCAAAATTTAAAGAAACATAGATGTCAGTGCAGCCTGCAGTCGGCATAATTCCAGGATGAGTTTTCATGATTTTGAAAGCATGACTTAGAGAACCAGCTTCTAAAAATTTTAAGGTTGAAAGCGCAGCTCTCATATAGAGCGAACTCTTTTTCTTTTTTGAGATTTCTTTTTCACTCTCAGGGAAACAAGTTTAGCTCCTCTTTTAGCTTTCAATCCTTTTTTAACGGCTCGATAAATTCCCATGTATCCTGTGCAGCGGCAGAGATTCCCTGCTAAACGCTCCTGCATTTCTTTAAGGGACACATTCGCAGGAAGGGTCAGGGCTGACATAATAAATCCTGGAGTACAGATCCCGCACTGCGTTCCGCCTTCCCTCACAAATGCCTCTTGAATTGGATGTTTCACCCCTTCAATGGTTTTTACCCGAGCTCCTTTGACCTGGGCTAAAGGAACAAGACAGGAACAAACTGCTTCTCCATTGATTAAAACTGTGCAGGCTCCGCATTCTCCTTCACCGCACCCTTCTTTTGTGCCAGTTAATCCAAGATCTTCTCTCAAAACATCTAGCAGCCGTTTCATTGGGTAGGCGCGGACATTAACTTTTTTCCCGTTTACAGTGAACTGCATGATGATTTTATTCTCCAAAGAGTTATGTTAATCTTTCCAGAGAGCAGTTAAATCTCTTAGATAAGAGTTTGGAAGTTTGTTGAAATATTTCCTGCTGTAATTTTTTCTTGTCCTGCAGCGCATCTAAAACTTTAATTCTTTTTTCCCCTTCTGCCAGTTTTAAATAGCCTTTCCGCACTTTTTCGTAAAAGAAAACGGTTTCTTTGTCCATTCTATTTAGCTTCCCCCTTTTGCGCACTCGTCTCAGCCCTTCTAAAACAGGCAGATCCAGAAAAAAAGTGAGATCGGGCACTAAATTAAATGATGCCGCCAAATTAGTTTTTGCTATTAAATCCAGATCAATACCTCTGCCGTATCCTTGATAAGTTAGGGTTGAGTCCGAGAATCTATCGCACAAAACGATTTGATTTTTAGAGAGAGTTGGGAGAATAATCTCTTGAACATGCTGGGTTCGATCCGCTAAAAACAAAAAAAGTTCAGTGAGTTTGGAAATTTTCTTTTGAGAGAAGCCAATCACTAAATCTCGAATTTTTTCTCCGTGAGATGACCCGCCAGGCTCAAAAGTTTTAACAACAGGAATTTTTTTTGTTTTTAAAGTTTGATAAAGCAAGTCCAGCTGCGTCGTTTTACCGGATCCCTCAATTCCCTCAAAAGTGATAAAAATTCCTTTTTTTGAGGTCTTTGATGAGGGGCTGGCAGGTGATACAGGCTTATCCACGACAAACAGATCTTACTGCTTTCACCAGAGATTTCAGCAGAGGCTCAGCGAGTTCAGTTAGGTCTTGCACCCATTTTTCATCTATCGAGTTTTCGTTTATTTTCCACAATATAAAGCAGTAAAGCAGAACTGCCTGCAGAGCCTGCATGCTTACAACAGAAGATCCCCCTATATGTCCCCGATAACGATTTAGCTGGGATTGAGCTTTCTTAAATTCTGATGGTTCTACCCAGCAAAATTTTAAAATTCTGGTTTGCGAAAGGGCGGGGGAGAACTGTGCCAGTCTTTCTACTGCCGGAGAGTTTAGTATGTCTTCTCTGAGTTCATGGGGAATCTGCACGATCAGTCCCCCTGCTTTTTGGAGGAGAATAGAGGGAATTTGATGTTTCTTAAGAGCCTCTTCATCTTTGGGAATCAGGCTCTGCAGCTCTTTCCAAGAATCTTGGAATTTAGACACGATTATCCAATCGCACGGATTTCTGGTTTGCAGGAGTTGAGTGAATTTCAACTGGCATAAATAGTAACTCGCCTGTTTGGCTCTTTTCCAATGCTTCTGCTTTTTAAATTATACTTTTCTATAATCTGGTGCTGCAGTCTTCTGACATAAGGATTTTGCGGAGATAGTTCGCAAGTTTTGTCCGGATGCTGCAGAATTTCCATGGCAGCTTCTTCAGCTTCTTGGAGAGCCATGGTTTCCATATTCTGGTTCGGCAGATGAAATACTGACCTGAGGAAATTCTGGATTTGGGTTAGAGTATTGGATTTTATTCCATAAGTGTGTATATTTCGTTTTTCCAATTCTTTCAGTTTCTTGTAATTTCTTCTTTCTTGAGCTTTTAGGGTTAAAACCACATCTGCTTCATTTAAAGTTTTTACAACTGATGCTGAAACTTTCAGGTTTTCAATCGCTTTTTCCAAACGATTCCTGCTGACGGCATAAGGATAAATTCTGATCACTCGATCCAGAGGAAAATCTTCCTTTTGAAAATCTTCCTCAAAAAAATCATCCTTTTCTGAGGGTTCCACTTCTAGTTTGGCTTCCTGGAGAATTTTGACCTGTCCTTGTTCTCGAATTCGAATTTCAGGGTGAGGAGTCCCTCCTTTCAGCATTAAATCGATCACTTTGTCAATTTGATCGTGAATGACAAAATGATCGATTTCCTGAATCTCAATCACAACATCAAAAGTCGGAGGCGCTTTTCGTTCCAGCACTGTTTTTTGGGTTCCTCTTTTTCTCGCCTCTTCATCACTCAGGGTAACCGCTTGAATTCCACCAACCAGGTCGCAGAGCGTAGGATTTAATAAAAGATTTTCAAGAGTGTTGCCATGCGCTGTGGCAATTAATTGGACCCCTCTTTCAGCAATGGTTCGAGCCGCATAAGCCTCTGCTTCTGTTCCAATTTCGTCCACAACCACAACTTCAGGCATATGGTTTTCGACGGCTTCGATCATGACTTCATGCTGCGTCTCGCAAGACTGTACCTGCATGCGCCTTGCCCTTCCAATTCCTGGGTGAGGAATGTCCCCGTCTCCGGCAATCTCATTAGAAGTGTCCACGATAACGACTCTTTTGTTCAAGTCGTCATTTAAAACTCGGGCTGTTTCCCTCAGCATAGTTGTCTTCCCAACACCCGGTCTTCCTAAAAGCAAAATGCTTTTTCCTGTTTCAATTACGTCTCGGATAATGGAAATGGTTCCGAAAACGGCTCTTCCAACCCGAAGAGTCAGTCCAATGATTTTCCCATAGCGGTTTCGAATCGCTGAAATCCGATGCAAAGTTCTGGCGATTCCCGCTCTATTGTCTCTTCCGAATTCTCCAATTCGGCTGCAAGAAAACTCCAGATCTGCTTCTGTCACATAACCCTGACTTAAAAAATGAAATTTTTTAGGGAAGCGAGCTTCAGATTCTCTCCCCAGATCCATCACAATTTCGAGGAGGTCGTCCAGAGGTTCAAATTGTTTCAAGGCTTCTTGAACATGGGGAGGAAGAATTTCTAAGAGTTTTCCAAGGTCATCTGTGACTCGGATTTCTTCAACTCGAATCATAATTTCACCACCCTTACAGTTTGAAGTGTTGAATCAGCCACGCCAGTGATTCTAGAGCCTGCTTCCTGTTCTAACCACAGATAATCTAATATGTCTTTTGTGAATTCTTCCCCTGGCGCAATGGCTGGAATTCCGGGAGGATAAGTTGTGATCAGTTCTGTTGAGATTTTCCCCGAGGCTTTTTCAAAAGGAATGGTTTCATGTCGAGAGACAAATGCTTCTCTCGGGGAAAGTTTTAGAGGGGGCCAATCAGGAAGCTTCGCCTCTTTTTTTTCAAGCAGCCCTTTTGATTTTTGAGGAGGCATTTTAAGAATTTGTTTAATCCCTTTCACTAATTGATCAACCTCCTTTTCAGAATCTGAAATTGTGATTAAAGCAACGACGTGAAACAGATCGCTTAATTCAATTTGAACCCTCCCTACAGTTCTGAGAAGATCATCCACCTCATATCCGGTCAGTCCTAAAGAACGTAAAGAAATAACGACTCGAGTAGGATCAAGATCAGCGGCTCCAGGGTTTCCAACAATCTCTCTTCCAATACATTGAACCCCTGAAAGCTGCCTGATCTCAGCTCTTGTTGTTTCTGCCAAGGAGATAGCTTTTCCCAAAAGAGTTTCCCCCTGTGTAGCCATCTGCATTCGACATGCATCAATTGAGGCTAAAAGCAAACAGTTAGGGCTGGTTGTGGTAAATAATCGGAGGCAGGATTCAACCCTGGCTCGATCGATCCGATTTCCCTTTAAATGCAGAAGAGAAGTTTGAGTTAAGCTGCTTAATAATTTATGAGTTGAATTGACGACCAGATCAGCCTCTGCGTCAACAGCAGAAATAGGAAGTTTGGGATGAAAATGGAAATGGGGTCCCCATGCCTCATCCACCAGAGCAATTTTCCCTGAATCATGGATCATTTGAACAAGTTTCTGAAGATCGGCTGCAACCCCGTAATAAGTCGGAGAAACCAGCAGCACTGCTTTTGAGTCCGGATGCTGCTCCAGATTTTCAGCCAGAGTTTCCGCTGTGATCGTGTGATCCATCTGCAGGGAGAAGTCGAATTCTGGCTTCATATAAACAGGAACTGCTCCGCTGAAAATCAATCCCGCAAAAGCGGATTTATGAGCATTTCTAGGAACCAGAATTTTGTCTCCCGGGTTGCAGGCCGCCATAATCATGCTGTGAACTCCAGAAGAGGAGCCATTGACAAGAAAATAACTGTAATCGGCTCCATAGGCTTTTGCTGCAAGATTCATGGCTTCCCGTAGAACTTCTTTAGGTTGACTTAAGTTGTCTAAGCCCGGAACTTCGGTTAAATCAAGGGACAAATAAGATTCTCCAATCCACTCTTTCAGCTTGGGATGAATTCCGCGGCCCTGTTTATGGCCTGGCACATGAAAAGGAACGATTTTTCCTTCCGCATAAGCGATCAGAGCGTCCAGATAAGGAGTTTTCTGCTGCTCTTCCTGGAAAATTTTGGATGAAATTTTCATTCGCTGAATAGAAATGGGAGCCAGCTTTCAGGTACCTCCTTTCGAAATGGGCGCCAAGGAATCAGTTTTGGTCTTCGCGGTTTGCTAAACAATTTCATTTGCGCTTCGTGCGGGAGTCTCCCTCGTTTTTTAGCATTGCATTCTTTGCAAGCGCAAACTAGATTTTCCCAGGTGGACTTTCCCCCCATGCTTTTTGGAATAATGTGGTCAACAGTCATATTTTTGCGCTCGGCTGATCCGCAGTACTGGCAAACATAATTATTTCTCAGCAGAACATTCTTACGGGTCAGAGGGACTTCTAAATGAGGCCTTTTTACGACATATCTAAGTCTTACAATAGAAGGGATAGGAATGATTTGGCTTTGGGAACGAACCGTTTTGCCATTTTGAGTCTCTACGATTTCTGCTTTTCCCATGAAAATCAGTTTAATTGCCCGCCTGAGATTGGTGACGTTTAAAGCCTCATAAGTAAAATTTAAGAGAAGGACGTCGGACATCGTAAGATTACCTCTTCCCCTTTTTTGGCATGAAGAATTTTTTGCGCGCTCCCTTGATTAACAGCAATTTCAATTGAATGAAAGGAGTTTAAAATAGCGAATGGACCTGATGGTGAGTCGGAATTAGCATAAGCCTGCCGCAAGCCTTTTAAAACTTCATTTTTGAATATTATTTCCGCATTTTCTCCAGAATCAACGCAGCATCCATTTAAATTTGTTGTCAAATTGCCAAATCGGTCAATGTAAACAATTTCTCCATGCCAGTTTCCTTGAGGATCCTGATGAGGGAAGGGGAGAGGAGAATCTGCAAGAGATTCAGGTGCAAGCGAGGGTCCCATTTCTTCTGGAGCTACTCCCTGGTTAAGATAAGCAGCGGCCGGGGCAAAAATATCTCTTCCATGAAAGGTGAAGCTCACAGGCTTTAAGAAGTACTTTGAATTTTTCACCTCAATTATCTTCACGGGTTTTTCCTCGGGGAAAAGTGAAGTTAAAATACCATTATCAGGAGAGAGAAAACGATAATTTTCAGTTTCAACATAAATAATTTTTCGTTTTGTGCCAACACCAGGGTCAACCACAACGACAAAAATAGTCCCTTTGGGAAAGTAAAGATAACTTCCCTTTAAAATAAAGCTGGCTTCACTCACGTCCTGTGGCGAAATATCGTGGGTCAAGTCCAGAATCGCAGCGCTGGGTGAAATCGTTGCGATAACCCCCTTCATAACTGCTACAAAGGGGTCTTTAAGTCCAAAATCAGTCAACAAAACTATCACTTCCCAATCCCCTCTTGTTTCTCAAAAGCAACTCTGATGAATTTTAAGGTCAGCTTAGTTGCTCAACCCCCTTGATGAAGAGTATTTGGATGTTTTCACCATTTCCAGAAAATATTTGTGTAAAAGCGGTTCACCAGCAATTTCTGGATGGAATGCGCTTGCCAGTAAATGTTCCTCTTTAACGAGAACTGGTTTCCCTTGATATTGAGCAAGGATTTCTACCTTTGAGCCATTGGGTTCAAACCATGGCGCTCGAATGAAAACTGAGGGGAATGAATCGCATTTGAGCGCTGGGATTGAAATTTCTTCTTCAAACGATTCTTTCTGTCGTCCATAAGCATTTCTTTTGACTTTGATGTTCATAATTCCAAGCACTGGTTGATGGATTGAATTTTCAATGAACTGTTTAGCCATTAAAATAGCGCCCATACAGGTTCCCCAAACAGGCATTCCTTCCTGTGCTCTTTTTTGGATTGCTTTGCTCATTCCTGATTCTTCGAGAAGTGCTCCTACAGTTGTGGACTCTCCGCCTGGAATAATCAATCCATTCAGAACCTCAAGTTCATACGGATATTTTACTTTTATGGGTTGGGCGCCAAGAGTTTTTACAACCTCTGCATGTTCTGCCACATCCCCTTGGAAACAAAGGATTCCGATTTTCATTACCAACCTCTCACCGAGAGCAGTTCTTCCTCTGGGAGTTTGCGAACATCTAATCCTGCCATAGGTTCCCCTAAGCCTTTTGAAATTTCAGAGAGCTTTTTAGGATTATCATAATAAGCCACAGCCTGGACAATCGCTTTGGCGCGTTTTGCAGGATCACTGGATTTAAAAATTCCGGATCCAACGAAAACCCCATCACACCCTAACTGCATCATAAGGGCAGCATCAGCAGGAGTTGCAACTCCTCCTGCGGCGAAATTGACAACGGGCAACTTTTTTTCTTGAGCGACTTGTTTCACTAATTCATAAGGGGCGCCTAAATTTTTAGCTTCAGTCATCCATTCTTCTTCAGAAAGAACAGTCAGCCTTTTCACTGCGTCTTGAACAGCTCGAATATGGCGAACTGCCTCTACGATATTTCCAGTTCCTGCCTCTCCTTTTGTCCTTATCATGGAGGCGCCTTCTCCAATTCTCCGAAGAGCCTCTCCTAAATCTCTGCAGCCGCAGACAAAAGGAACTTTAAATAAATGTTTATTCACATGATACTGTTCATCGGCAGGAGTTAAAACTTCACTTTCATCAATAAAATCAACGCCTAGCGACTCAAGGATTTCGGCTTCAACAAAATGTCCGATGCGGCATTTTGCCATTACCGGAATAGTAACAACTTCCATGATTTTTTGAATGATAGAGGGGTCAGCCATTCTGGCAACCCCTCCTTCTTTTCTAATATCGGCAGGAACTCTTTCTAGAGCCATCACGGAAACAGCGCCGGCTTCTTCAGCAATTTTAGCCTGTTCAGGAGTCGTAACATCCATAATTACGCCCCCTTTTAACATCTGAGCAAGTCCACGCTTGACGAGAACAGTTCCCTCTTTTGGCATATACAAAACCTAGTATATCAAATTCTTCCTCGAACAGAGAATTCCCTTTTAAGTCATTCTCTAAAAAAAAGTCCGAGAGTTCTTCGAAAATAATTTACAGGCGCCTGTTTACAGCAGGCATTACTTAATCTCTATTTTAGCCCCAGTCTCTTCAAATTTTTTCTTTATTTGAGCCGCCTCTTCTTTAGAGATTCCTTCTTTGATCGGTTTTGGAGCCCCTTCAACCAGGTCTTTTGCTTCTTTTAATCCCAGGGGGGTTACTTCTCGCACTGCTTTAATGACATTAATTTTATTCGGACCTGCATCTTTTAGAATAACGGAAACCGTTGACGCTTCTTCAGACTGTGCTGCCTGTGCTTGAGCGCCAGGAGCAGCTTGAACTGCGACAGCAGCCGGAGCAGCAGCGCTGACTCCAAATTTTTCTTCCAGAGATTTCACTAATTCAGACAGTTCTAAAACAGTCAAATTTGAAATCCCATTAATTAAATCATCTTTTGTTAACTTAGCCATGATATTATGCCTCCTTTTGTTTTCTAATTGCTTCTAATCCGTACAATAATTTTCTGAGAGTTCCGCTTAAAACTTGAACCAGTCCTGTGATGGGAGCATTCATTGTTCCCATCACCTGTGCCAGGAGGACAGGTTTTGGAGGGAGAGATGCAAGAGTTTTGATCTGGTTAGGGTCCAGGAGAACATTCTCCATTAGTCCTGCTTTTATCAGGGGAAGTCCCGGAGACTTATCGTCTGGTTTGTGCTCTTTTGCAAAATCAAAAAGCACTTTAGCTGTTGAAACTGGATCGTCATATCCAAACGCAAGGGCAGACGCTTTTTCCAAGAAATTTGAAAGAGACTCCTTTTTAAGTTCTTTTAAAGCTTTCTGCGCCAGTGTATTTCTGACCACTTTCAGCTCTGAATTTCCTTCTCTCAATTTTTTGCGAAGTTTTTGAAGTTCTTTTACGGGCAGCCCTTTTTCCCCTTGATAATCGGTAACAATAGCAATTTTTGCTTTGTTAAATTTTTCTTTGATCTCTTTGACCGCTTCCAATTTTTCAGGTCGAATTTCTTTTACTCGCCTTTGACGCGATTGAGTCGTTGTTTGAACCATTCATTCACCTCCTTGTTTCTCAAAATTAAGACTGCCAAAAAAAATAAAAAACCCTCGCAGACACATAAATAAGGGTTTATTTCTGCCTCGGCAGGCGGGATGAGCCATTATCTTCCAGCGATTTTAGTTCCCTGAAAGACCTGCTGTCTGCGGCGTTGATATAATTTAAATAGGTTCTGTTAAATTCCTTCTTTTGAGAGTTTGAGCTTCAAACATGCAGATTTTATGGCAGGTGTTAAGGGGAAAAACCTCTTTGGGTTCATAGTGGAGATTGTGAAATGACCAGAGATTTAATAAGTTTAGACAGGTGTGAGGAAAATTTTTTTCGGGGGTGGCAAAATAATTTAGCAGTATTTGAAGGGTTTTTGTCTAAAAGAGCTATTAGTTGGGCAAGAAAACTATAAAGAAGGCAAAATGGGTAAGTTTTTTGAGTACGGAATTCAAGGCTTCACATTAATTGAGCTGATGATTGTTATTTCTATTATTGCTATTCTTGCCTCTATTTTAATTCCAAATTTCATTCAAGCCCGAGCAGAAGCTCAATACTCAGCCTGTGTGTCTAATGAGAAAAATTTAGCGATAGCCCTTGAGATGTATTCTACGGATTGGAACGGAATTTATCCCGACCCGGGAGGTAGCACAACCATAGATTCTAGTTTTGGTTCCGCTTATTCTTTTACTCCTGTTTATATGCAGAACGTTCCTACTTGTCCGACTAATCATTTGAATTATCTTTATTATGAGTCAACCGCAGATGGGAACGAGTTTACCATTGATCAGAATGGAAATGCTCATATCACTGAGCCTGCTCCAGGCACGGGTTTTGTGGACTGCGCCTATGCTCCTTGCTATGGAAGCGGCGCAGGAATTATAAATTAGTTTGCTTTAAGGTCTCCCAGGTAAGTTTGGAAAAGTTCGGGTATCCGGGATCGGCCGCCCTACCACAGACCCGCTGAACCTCCACTTTTAGTGAGAGTTCCATGCCCTTCATTCTTCACCCCTGGATTTTTCGCTCGTGGACTTCCAATTTAAGGCAAAATGTGCTATAATTTTAACGAGGTGATTTTATATGGCAGCCAAAGTTGCTCGTTTTATGTTCTGGGTGATTTTGTTTGCGGCTGTTCCTGGATACCTCGCGTATGCCAAAAACCATGCCGCTAAAAATCGTCCCAACTGCTATTCTGTCTCTAGTGGTTCAAAGAACACCTATTCTAAACAATCAGGGTCATCCAGAAGTATTACGGTTCCTCTACCTCCTTCAGAATCCTCCCACTATCTTTTTAATCCTGTTGCAAACCTTGCTCAAGGGGATTATTGTTATGGTTTTGTGAAAGTCGATCGGATTTTCAATGCTTTTTACGTTACGCTTTCTAAAAATCTCCATCCGACAAAAGTTGTTTTTGATGCCCTCACAGATTCCGGTGCAGCAATCGATCAGTCTGTTTTGATTAAACCTCCTTTTTATGCGACATGGCATCAGTCTATCTCTCCGGCTTTTCGAATTACGGCGATTCATTACATCCTTTATTTTAAAAAAGGAAAGCCTGTGGAAAGAACTTATTCATTGATTAGAGATTACCGCACTATTTTTGTTCCTGCACCTTAATTGACCTAAAATCTCTTGCCCAGACTTGATTGGTTGTGACATCTTGAAAGGCGGGAGTGGCTGTTTAAATTGCAGGGGCAGTCAAATCATTAAAGCCCCAAGAGTTTTTTCTTCAGGGTTTATCCCCGCGCAATTTTTTGATAGCAGTTCGCGGTTCATCAGAACTTGAAAAAACAGCGCTGCCAGCCACCAGAACAGTGGCTCCAGCCTCTCGAACCCAAGCGGCTGTCTCGGGATGAATTCCTCCATCTACTTCTAGTTCGATAGCATGATCGGCAGTTTTAATCAGTTCTTTTGCTTTTTTGATTTTAGGGAGAGTTTTTTGAATAAAAGGTTGGGAACCAAATCCAGGATCAACGGTCATAATTAAGAGCAGGTCTATGACGTCCAAAACATTCTCTGCAAAGGCTAATGGAGTGGCTGGGTTTAAAGCCAGTCCCGCTTTCTTTCCAAGAGAACGAATGGAATGCAGAGTGCGGTAAAGGGTTTGGCAGGTTTCAGCGTGAACGGTTAGTATGTCTGCTCCTGAGTCAGCAAAGGTTTTCAAATATTGATCTGGATTTGTTATCATGAGGTGGACATCAAAGGGCAGGTTGGTATTTTTTCTAACAGACTGAATGATCATGGGTCCAAAAGTAAGGTTTGGGACAAAATGTCCATCCATGACATCAAAATGGATGAAATCCGCGTGGCTTTTGATTCGGTCAATTTCGAAAGAAAGGTTCGAAAAATCAGCGCTGAGTAGTGATGGAGAGATTTTAACCATTATTCAAGGATATTTTCAAGGCCTACCACCAGCCCTTTCAAATCTCTGACCTTTCTGATTCCAAGGAGAACCCCGGGCATGAAAGATTCCCGTGAAAGGCTGTCATGACGGAGGGTTAAGATCTCTCCTTCTCCTCCGAAGATTACTTCTTGATGGGCAACAAATCCTGGCAGTCGGACAGAGTGGATTCGAATGCCACCTACATCCCCACCTCTGGCTCCTGAAATTTTTTCTTCTCCTGTGTGACGCGCAAATTCAGATCTTGTTTCTCTCATAAGGGCGGCTGTTCGAAGGGCTGTTCCAGAAGGAGCATCCAATTTTTTTTCGTGATGCAGATCAATAATTTCCCCTGCAGCGTAATATTTTGAAGCTTCTTTTGCAAACTTCATCAGCAGCACTGCCCCTACTGCAAAATTAGGGGCGATCAATGCAGAGGTTTCGAATTTTTCACACCACTCCTGTATTTTTTTGTAATCCTCTTCAGAGAATCCAGTAGTCCCAATCACACAAGCTACCTTGTGTTTTAAAGCTATCTCAAGATGAGTTAATGCTGCTTCATATCGGGTGAAATCTACGAGAACGTCGGGTTTTTTCGAAAGGATGGCATTCTCTAGAAAAGGGCTGATTTTGATTCCAAGGGAACCGATTCCTGCTAGAGATCCGGCATCCTGACCTGAATGGCTTGGGTCCACGGCAGCAGTCACGCACATTTCTTTTTCGCGAGAAACGGCTTTTAACACTTCTCTTCCCATTTTGCCTGAAGCGCCTGTAATGGCAACAGAAATTTTTTCCATGTCAGCTTACTTTAACTTCTTCTTTAATCGGTCCTAAAATAGCACAGGTCAGGGCATCTAATTGGAAGACTTCTTGTGCCAGTTTTTTGGTGTCTTGAAGGCTCGTCTTTTGAATTTTTTTTAAAATTTCTTTATGGGGAATGAATCGCTTGTGGTACACCTCGTCTTTAGCCATTCGAATCATACGGTTGGTGGAACTTTCAAGAAATAAGCTCGTTCCGCCTTTTAAATGTTCTTTAGCTGTATGCAGTTCTTTTAAGGTGACTCCTTTATCTCTCACAGCGGCAAGATTTTCGAGAACCAACTGGGTGACATTTTCTAGATTGGAAGGACTTGTGGCTCCATAAACACCAAAAATAGCGCTGTCAGCATAAGAGCCTTGAAAGGTAGAAATGGTATAAACAAGCCCTCTTTTTTCTCGAATTTCCTGAAACAATCGAGAGCTGACACTCCCTCCAACAATTGTATCCAGAAGAGAAAAGGAGTAGCGGTTCTCGTCTTTTTGAGAGATTCCTTTCATTCCAATGCAAAAATGAGCCTGTTCAGTATCTTTATATTTTGTCACTTGCGAAGGAGTAAATTGAGGAGGAGTCAGTCGATTCCGCGAATGATTTGACTCGCGCGAGAAGTTAAAGTGTTTTTGCACCAGGGCAGCAATTTGTTCGTGTTTCACTTTCCCTGCGACTGAAATAATGATATGCTGGGGGACATAAAACTGATCGACAAAATTTCGTAAGTTTTGACGATTGATCTGAAGAATAGAATCTTTTGTTCCCAGGATAGGAAGTCCAAGGGGGTGATTTTTCCAGGCAGTCTTAGCCATTAGATCAAAAACCATTTCATCGGGAGAATCTTCGTACATCTTAATTTCTTCCAAGATGACCCCTTTTTCTCGCTCCACTTCGGCTTCAGGGAAATGGGAGTTTAAAATCATGTCTCCCATGATTTCCATGGCAGTCGGGATATGTTTGTCCATTACTTTCGCGTAAAAACAGGTTTGTTCTTTTTCCGTGAAAGCATTTAAATTTCCGCCAATTCCATCCATGATTTCCGCGATTTCTTTTGCGGATCGAGAGGGTGTTCCTTTGAACATGAGATGTTCTAGAAAATGAGAGACTCCTCGGCTGCTGTCATCTTCATCCTGACTCCCCACGTTGACCCAGATCCCGATTGACGCTGAAGGGTATTGAGAAATTCTCTCTGTCACAATGCAGAGTCCATTGGGCAGGGTAGTTTTTTGGAAAGTTTCTTTCATGGGTGAAACATAATTCTATTTTAATGAAGGAGGTTCCTTTTATGAGCATCCTGTAGATAGAGTGAGGCAACTGCTGCCTGCGAGAGTTTTGCGAGCAAATGAGCAAAGGCGCTTTCTGCCCTTTAATGTCTGACAAAGATCATTAATCCATCTCTTGATATTTCTAAATGAAACCCTTTTTGATAGACGATTTTAGGAGTTGCTTTAAAATCCTGGTACCACTGATTAAAGAAAGGATCCATGACAACGTACTGTGCCCCTTTCCAATAGAAAGGTTTTACTATGCACCCATGTGGTATAAGTCCTGTAAAGTCAGGCTGAGCTGATACAAGGGCGCCTGCAGGGATTTGGGATATTAACTTTCGTATCTCTTGATCTTTCGAGGTAATCCAGGGAAATTTTGATATCCTTAAGCTCAATGGGGTAGAACTAAACAAAAGAGTGCATAAGATTGTAAAAATGAACTGGATTCTTAAAATTTTCCTTAAAGTTTTATCAGGTGTTTTTGAGCGGCTCGCGATTTTTCGGGTTCCGTACATGGCAGAAATAAAAATGAATGGGATCAGGACCGCCGGATAGCGGTTGCCTGTCATGCTCATCATCGCTGCTCCGCTGAGCAGATTTGCTGAAAGAGTCGGAATCATCATAAAAAGAGGACCAGGAGCTATTAAAGAAATAAAAGCAAGGGGAGCCAGCAGCTCAAGACAGTAAAGAGTTTTGGGGAGAGTGAAAGCTGTTTGAATCGCCAGGATTGGGTGTGAAATAATGCCGAGTAAAAGCGCCTGCAGAGTTTTGGCTCCAAAAACAGCATATCGATCTTCTGAAGAGAGATACTGATACGGGGCATTTCTGAAAAATGGAATAAAAAAATCAACGCATAGAAAAGACCAGCCCATCCCTAAAATAAATAAAGCGATCCCCTGAACAACAAGACTTTTTTTAGTTTTTTGGTATCCAATAACGGACAAGTAAAGTCCAAAAAATCCAACGGTTAGTCCGATTTCTTCTTTGCATATTATGGCTAAAAGTAGCATTCCCCACATCATCACATATTTTTCTTCCAAGAAGAAATAGTATGCCAGCAGCAGAAAAGGGATCGCATAAGCTAATTCATTCAGAAGGTCCCAGGTAACTCCATGCAAAACATGATTCAGTGAAAACAGGAGAGCAAAAAATAATGCGGTGTTTTTGTCATTGAAAATTTTTTTCGCGATTAGAAAGATTGGAATAATGCTGACAGCTCCTGCTGCTGCCTGGCAGAGAATCAGAGTGGAGGGGTATGGGAATAAAGCATAAATTGGAGCCAGAAATCCAAAAATAGGAGAGAAATGCACGCCCAGGTGATTCATCCCCTCAATACTGTCGTAAAACCCCTTCCCGTGAATGAAGTACCACACTGCCTGGTCAAATACTGCCACATCATTACTATTCTGTGTAAATGAGAAAAGTCTGAGCAGATCCAGTGTTGAGAAAATCGAGAAATAAGCGAGGATGATTAATGAAAGCTTCCAGGAATCAGTTTTGAACAACTTGAATTTTAACATTGAATTATGGTGGAGAAAAAATTAAGCAAGTCTTCTTTTAAGTCCTCTCTGAAAATTCGAGTCAGAAGAGCGAGGATATCTGATGCCGCTTTTCTTTCTGATTTGTCAGAGGAACTGGGATATCCTTCAACAAAAAACGAGATGATTTTCCGATTGAAGAACATTTTGTCGGATCCATCTCATGCTGTGTTCGCCGCTGAATCTGCGGAAAAAAGTGTGATTGGCTGGATTCATGTCTGCGTTAGAAACTGCGTAGAATCAAACTCCTTTGCCGAAATTGTCGGTTTGGTTGTAGCTCACCAGGCAAGGGGGAAAGGGATTGGCGCTCTTTTAATGCAGGAAGCTGAAAAATGGTCACTTAGAAAAAGGTTGCATGTGATTTGCTTGAGATCTAGAACGAGTCGAAAACAGGCGCACCAATTTTACAAACATAGGGGCTATAAAATTACGAAAACTCAAAGAGTGTTCATAAAGGGGTTTGAAAGTTTATCTCGAATAAATATATCTTGAAGTTAAGATAGCTATGCATAGACAGCCTATTGGCAGTACAAATGGTCATGGGCACTTGATGATAGGTGGCTGTGACACTGTAGAACTAGCGAAGCAGTTTGGAACCCCGCTGATTGTTCTGGATGAAGCTATGATCAGGGAAAGCTGCCGATTATACCGCGATGCTTTTCGAAAGCATTATCCTCAAGGACAAGTTGTTTACGCTGGAAAGGCGTTTCTCTGTACTGCCATGTGCCGTCTGATCGAACAAGAGGGACTTTTTTTGGATGTTGTCAGTGGAGGAGAGCTTTACACTGCGATGAAAGCAGAGTTCTCTCCCGAGAAAATATTTTTTCATGGCAACAATAAAACCCAGGAAGAACTTGAAGCAGCCATACAATATGGAGTGGGTAGAATTGTTGTGGATAATCCGCATGAATTGAGGCTGCTTGAGCCTTTGACAAAGAAGAAAAAGAAGCCGATTATCATTCATTTTAGAATCACTCCAGGTGTTGAGGCTCACACCCATCATTATATTCAAACAGGTCAGTCAGATTCCAAATTCGGTTTTTCTCTTTTGGATGATACTTTGTTTAAAGAGATTCGAAATGTCATCCGATTTCCAAGATTGAAATTAACAGGGCTTCACTGTCATATTGGGAGCCAGATTTTTGACCAAAAAGCCTATCAAAAGTCAATTGAGGTTATGTTGCGCTTAATTAAAAGTATCAAAGTTAAAACCGGAGCTGTTGTTCAGGAATTAAATTTCGGCGGAGGGCTTGGTGTTCGCTATACTCAGGATGATTTCCCTCCCAGTATTGAAGAACACATTGAAGTTGTCACTAGGACCGTGAAACGTGAATCTACTGCCTTAGGACTTCCTCTCCCGATTCTGTACGATGAACCAGGTCGTTCAATTGTCGCCAGGGCAGGAATCACTCTTTACACGATTGGTTCAATGAAAGAGATTCCGAAAGTTAGAAAATATGTATCTGTTGATGGAGGTATGTCAGATAACCCGAGAGTGGCTCTTTATGATGCCAAGTATGAATCCGTTTTAGCTAACCGTTTTAAAGAAGTTCAGACTGAAAAAGTAACGGTTGCCGGGAAATGCTGTGAATCAGGAGATATTTTACTGCGGGACGCTTTTCTTCCAAAAGTGAAATCAGGGGATATTCTGGCCGTTTTTTCAACAGGAGCCTATCATTATGCCATGGCTAGCAATTATAATCGCCTTCCTCGCCCAGCCGTTGTTCTCTGTAGAGAGGGGAAAGCTGAGCTCATTATACGTAGAGAAACCTATGAAGATTTGATAGCACGAGACATTGTCCCGGATCATCTAAACCATAAAGTTCGAATTCGCAGCAGATGAATTCTTAGAAAAAGTGTCAGGGTTTAAATCCTCCTTTTGGAGGATTTTTATAACGTAAGAAGTAGTGTATAATAGAGATACAACACGTGAAAAATTTAGAAGCATAAAAAAACGTGGATTCAATAAACAAGGGAGGGATATTGATGAAAAAGGTTTTGTTTTTGCTGGTTTCTTTGTTTGTTTTTTGCAGTTTCGCTCCAAAGGCAAGGGCAGATTTTAATGTCAACGTAAATGTGAATTTGTTTCCCCAGCAGCAGTACGATGGCTTTGTGTCGAGCTATTACGGGGTTCCGCAGCCAACAGTAGTGTATTATCAAAATAGGCTTCACAGTTGGGAAGATGTTGCTACGCTGTTCTTTTTGTCGCGTTTGACAGGAGTTTATCCTCGCACAATTTTAGTGTGGAGACTGGGTGGAATGCCTTGGGTCACAATTGTGCAGAGGCTCGGAGTGCCGTACAACGCATTTTATGTTCCTTTTGGGGGTGGTGAAGATTATTTTATGTATCATCAGGGTCCTCCCTATGGACATGCATGGGGATATTGGAGGAGAGGACCGGGTGGACGGTATCTTGATCTGAATGGTGATGCCATACGAAATCGAGTGGCTTTTTTAATGACTTCTCAATATTATCATATTCCAGTTCAAGAAGAGGCAAATTGGATTTCAACCCATAGAACTTCTTTTGCAAGGCTGGTACAAGAACACAGAGGACAAGGCAACCCCGGTTGGCGGTTTAATCGAGACAATTTTGAACATGGATCTCGAATTCCTTTTTACAGCGGTGGTCGAGTTCCCCAGGGTGGCTGGAATCGAGGTCCTCAGGGCAGAGGTCAGCAGGGTGGCTGGAACCGAGGTCCTCAGGGTCGTGGTCAGCAGGGTCGTGGTCAGCAGGGTGGCTGGAACCGAGGTCCTCAGGGTCGTGGTCAGCAGGGTCGCGGTCAGCAGGGTGGCTGGAACCGAGGTCCTCAGGGTCGTGGTCAGCAGGGTCGCGGTCAGCAGGGTCGCGGTCAGCAGGGTCGTGGAGGAAATCAAAACCAGCACGGTCATGGAGACCATGGTCATGGCCACTAACTTTTCTATACGTTATCTTTGAAATAAATAGATTTAAATTAGGGGAGCAGGAAGGTTGTCCTGCTCTTCTTTTAATTCGGGAGGTCTAATTTTCTGGCTCTTAGCAAATAGCCATGGTTCTCCACCAATAAGGCAGGCAAAAAATAAAAAGAAATAAGCCTGGTCAAGTCCGAGAAGTTCAATGGGTGCACCGTGCATCATCCAGTAGTTTGCCATCATGAACATTCCCATTAGAGCGGCAAATTTTGGAAGCACTCCAACAGCTAGCCCAAGTCCTACTGCTGCTTCTCCCCCAGACACCAGGACAGAGAAAATTGCAGAGTGAGGTAAAACTATTCTGATTAGAAAACTGCGATAAAATGAAAAAATTCCTGGGCTTTTCAAGCTGTATTGAATCATCCCACTCAAAATTGAAGGATGAATTAGCCAGCCCCCTATCATTTTTTGAATTCCATGAATAAAAAAAGCCATTCCTGTATAAAATTGGATGACTCGAATTCCCCAAATTTTAGTTTTATTTTTCATGCGAAACCACCTTTTTCATAAATAAGCTGCCTCTTTTTCGAGACAGAGGAAACAAAGATCGCAGAGGACATTTGGATCCGTTTGAAAGCTTTCCTTACAAGATTTGCAAACTCTCCATTCCAAGAATTTGTCTCCGAGAATGAACGGTTCGCTTATTTCCGGAGGAGGGGTCAATTCGAAAAAATTGAACCATTCTACATCTAATGGGGGGACAGCTCTAAATTTAGAAATAAAGGGTATCCTTTCTTCCATACAGTCTGGACATAAAAGAGATTTAATCTCTCCAATTCCAGTTCGGGAAGAAATGACAGATACTCCACACTCAGAGCAAATTATTTGTTTCATTTTTCCTCTTTTTCACAGCATTGAAAACAGCATTTATATATTTGCGCGCCAGAATTTTTTCCTCTTTTCCATACAAACGGCTCTTTAAAATTTCCTCGCAAAAATTTAAATAATAAATGTAGAACTCCTTTTCAAGAGATTTAGTTTTGCTGTTGGGTTTTCCGGGAATCATTTTAAAGTGATTTTGAAAAAGATCAAAGGCTTCTTCCATGTTAGAAGGATGCAGGCGCATGTTAATGTCTGCTATTTTAATTTTAAATTGCGAGATAGAAAAGGGGAAAACGGATGAAGTAGATTCTTTATGCTGACTTGAAATAATGTCTCCCCAGATAGAATCCAAAAAACATTTCGCCTCTTTTTTAGCTGTTTCTGGACTTTTTTTATGGGTCCATAAGATCCAGGCTGATCGATGGTAAAATTCAATGATTGTGAGGCTGATTTCTCTACGAATTTTAGAAATGAGTTCATTCAATTTTTGTTGGAGTTCAGATGAGTTTTTGTTTTCAGGAATCGCAATCTGATATTCATTCATTGCAGAGACTAAATCTTGTTTGATTTTCGAAAAAATTTCCTCATTTTGAATCCCTTTTGTTTTTTGCAGGCGAATAAGCGCTTTTAAATTTTTTTTAAGATTTTTGTACTCTTCCAATTTGGTTTTCAGAATCAAATTTTCTTTGAAAATTTCTGTTAATGAGTTGGTTTCTGTAAAGCTTTGTTCTGCTCTTTCTGTAAGGATATAATGAGCAAATCTCTTAATGTAGTTATGATTCTCAAGCGCCATTGAAATCGTTCTACTCCTAGTATATCATGAAAAAGGGTTTCTGTAAAGTTTTGCGGAACCTTCATAAGGAAATAAATATAAAAATTAGTCATGAAGATAATTAAAACTATTTCGCTTAATATTCAGGTTTTGTTCTTCTTTTTTTTCGTGGTGCTGCAGTTAGGGGTTTCAAAAACCGCTTTATCTTCTCAAAAACGCGTTCAGCACAAAAAGGGCAGAGAAATTTCTGCCGCAGCCGTAAAAGAGCGTGAAGTGGTGACCCATCATAAAGTTGTGATTGATGGACACGCCATATATTACACTGCAGCCGCAGGCACCATCATTTTAAAAGATAAAAAAATGAAACCTACCGCAAGCATTTTTTATATTGCCTATTTTAAGGATGGAGTTAAAAATAAGGATCAAAGACCCATCACATTTGCTTATAATGGCGGACCAGGTTCTTCTTCTGTCTGGCTTCAATTTGGAGGAATTGGTCCGAGGAGATTGGTGTTGCCCAATGCTGAATTTGAACCTCCTCCTCCATACCAACTCGAAAATAATCAGTATTCGATTTTAAATAAAACCGATCTGGTTTTTATTGATCCGGTTGGCACCGGATACAGTCATGCCCTTGGAAAAAATTCTCCTAAAAAGTTTTGGGGTGTGGAGCAGGATGTAACTTCTATGGGAGTTTTTATTCAAGATTTTTTAACGAAGTTTAACCGCTGGAATTCCCCCAAGTTCATTCTTGGTGAGAGTTATGGAACCACTCGTTCTGCTGCCCTTTCTTATTATCTCCAGGAACAGGGAATACCATTAAATGGAGTGATTCTATGCTCCTCTATTTTGAATTGGGAAACTGCTGTGTTTTATCCAGGAAATGATCTCCCGTATATTCTTTATCTTCCTTCTTATGCTGCAGTGGCATGGTATCACCATAAACTAAACCCTATGCCCAAGAATCTTCCTAAATTTCTGAATCGTGTAGAGAGATTTGCCACAGGGGAATATGCTGAGGCGCTCATGGATGGCAATACTGTTCCTCGTGCATTTGAGCGAAAGATCTTGAAAAAGCTGGCCAGATATACCGCCATTAAAGCCTCCTTCTGGAAACAGGCTGATCTTAGAGTTAATAACTCTGAGTTTGAAAAAGAGCTCTTGCATAAACAAGGATTTGAATTAGGAAGGCTGGATGCCAGATTTACTGGATATGCTCGTAGGCCCTTTCTTCCTTTTCGAACTTATTCAGTGATGGGTGAAGCGATTTCAGGAGCGTTTACAACAGCGGCCAATATGTACATAAAAAACAATTTGAAATATAATAGTAAAAGACCTTATGATGTCATGAGCAGTAGAGCTATTAGGGAGTGGAGTTGGAAACACAGAATTCCAAATCAAATTTTTGGCCATACAGGAGGGTTCTTAAATGTAGCTCCTGATCTGGCTGTAGCCATGACTCGGAATCCCCATCTGCAGCTGATGCAGAACAATGGATATTTTGATCTTGGGACACCTTTTTATGCTACCCTTTACACCTTAAATCATCTGCTTCTGCCCAAGCCATTAATGTCTCATATTCATATTTACAATTATTACTCAGGACACATGATTTATTTAAATTCTCAGGCTTTAAAGTTGCTGCATCACAATATTGATCATTTTATCAGCTCGGCCGCAAGATAAGAATAAGGCGCACTTTTTTAATACTGACTTCCCTGATATTGTTAATGGAAGTCAATCAAGTCATTC
Source organism: bacterium (assembly GCA_021800275.1). Classification (GTDB taxonomy): domain Bacteria; phylum Vulcanimicrobiota; class JABDET01; order JABDET01; family JABDET01; genus JAKAVV01. The sequence continues at coordinate 141,941 of JAJYZB010000002.1, read as the reverse complement.
TAACTGCTCGATAATAGCAACAGCGCCAGATGTCATAAGATTGCCCGGGTGCCGCTTTTCAATTCGAATTAATTTTTCCGATTTGTTTCCTGCCCTTGTCCATTCAAGAGAAGTTCTTTCCTGGCTGCTGGCAGTGATTCCAATTTCCAGAAGATTGGTCTGATCATTTCTGAGGCTGCGATTCAATACGGCCGCGGTGAATCCTTTGGACAAAAGGGTGGAAGCTTGAATTTGTTCGTTGTTCTGGAGCAAATCAAGTATTTCTTGCGTGGATCCGGCAGCATCCTCGGTTGTAATTTTTCCGTCTTTATCCATGTCTCTGAAAAGGGCAATGTCTGATTCGTTTAAATATCCCTCTGGAGAATAGTCAATCCATGTAATGATAACTCCATCTTTAATGTTGATTTTATCGCGTGTCGATGCTCCTCCCATAAGAGGGAAAAAGCGAACCGGTCGTTCCAAAGTTTTACCCATTTTTGCAACCTCCTTTATCCTGATTTAATAGATTAGTTTCTAAGCAGGTCTTTCCATTCCTTTTCTGCAATTGGTTTGAATTGGAGGGAGGCGATCTGAGAGTCTGGAAATATTCTTTGAATGAATAAAAATCTGCAAGGAATATTAAAAAGGATTGTTGGATCTGAAAATGCTCTTTTGACTCCTGAAGAGATTCTGGTTTACGAGAGCGATGGAGTCAGTTTGATCAAGGGGAAACCCGAGGCTGTCCTGCTGCCTGGGTCAATTGAGGAAATCGTAAAGATTGTGAAACTGGCAAATCTTTATAATATTCCTTTTACCGCAAGAGGAGCAGGAACAGGATTAAGTGGTGGATGTACTGTCCAGAGTGGGTGGGTTATTTCTACGGCAAGATTGAATAAGATTATAGAAATTGATCTTGTTAATCGCACGGCGAGAGTTCAGCCAGGTGTTGTAAATCTTGCTCTATCTGAAACGTTAAAACCGCACGGCTATTTTTTTGCTCCTGATCCTTCCAGCCAATCTGCCTGCACTCTTGGTGGGAATTTTGCTGAAAATTCAGGAGGACCTCACTGTTTGAAATACGGAATGACTCTGCCTCATATTTTAGGCGCATCAGTCATTTTACCAGATGGGGAATTTTTGCAATTAGGGGGAAAAATTTCAGGGAATACAGGCTGCGATCTTCTAGGATTAATGGTTGGCTCAGAAGGAACTTTAGGAATTGCTGTTGAGTTTGTCGTGAGATTAACGCCAATCCCTGAGGTTGTTAGAACTTTTTTAGCGGTTTTTTCATCCATTGGAATCGCCTCTAAAGTGGTTTCAGAAATCACGGCATCTGGAATTGTTCCTGCAGCTCTAGAAATACTGGACAAATTGACTCTCAGCGTAGTAGAAGAATTTGTTCATGCTGGATATCCAGCAGATGCAGGAGCTGTTCTTCTGATTGAACTGGATGGAAATGAAGTTCAGATAGAAGAAGAAGCAGAACTGGTAAAAACGATTTGCCAGGAGAATGGGGTGATCACTCTGCAAGAAGCTCGGGATGAGGAATATCGAAAGAAATTGTGGTTGGGAAGGAAAAGTGCTTTTGGCGCTTTTGGCAGAGTTTCTCATGATTTTTTTGTCATGGATGGGGTTGTCCCTCCATCAAGACTGTCGGAAATAATGAATAAGATACAAGAAATTGGGAAAAAGCATCAGGTGCAGATCGCCAATGTGTTTCATGCTGGGGACGGAAACCTGCATCCTAATATTCTTTTTGATGCTCGAGAAAAAGAAATGGTGAAAAGGGTTCTTTTAGCAGGAGAAGAAATTTTGATGGAATGTGTGGCGTTAGGAGGAGCTGTCAGCGGGGAGCATGGGATCGGTTCTGAAAAACAGAATTTGATGCCTTTGATGTTTGCAGAAGAGGATTTAGAAGCCATGCGCAAAATTCATGATTTTTTCAATCCTCGTAATTTGTGCAATCCGGGAAAGATTTTCCCCAATCAGAAAACCTGCGGTGAAGTTCCGTCAGGCAGATATCTGAGCGCAGCATCCTGGATTTAAAAGAATGTAAGCGAGGGATTACCAAATGGACAGGAATTTAGCTCTGGAAATGGTTCGAGTGACAGAAGCGGCCTCATTGGCTTCTGCTAGGCTTATGGGCAGAGGAAATGAGAAAGCAGCGGATCAGGCGGCTGTGAATGCTATGAGACAGGCTTTTAATGACATCCCATTTTCTGGAACCATTGTGATTGGAGAAGGGGAAAGGGATGAAGCTCCCATGCTGTATATTGGTGAAAAAGTGGGGGCTGGAAATGGACCTGAAGTAGATATCGCTGTTGATCCTCTGGAAGGAACCACAATATGCGCCAAGGGAGGAGATAACGCTCTTTCAGTGATTGCAATTGGGGATAAAGGGAAGTTTTTGCACTGCCCAGATGTTTATATGGAAAAAATAGCGGCAGGTAGAGAAGTAGCAAGGGCACTGGATCTGAGAAAATCTCCGACTGAAAACCTTCAGGCTGCCGCCAAAGCAAAAGGAGAGCCCGTTGAAAATTTAACTGTAGTAATTTTAGATCGCCCTCGGCATGCGAGTTTGATCGCCGAGGTTCGTAAATCAGGAGCAAGAATTCGCTTAATTACTGATGGTGATGTGTCTGCTGCTCTAGCCACTTGCTGGAAAGAAACAGGGGTCGATCTTTTGATGGGAACAGGAGGAGCTCCAGAAGGAGTTCTGGCCGCAGCGGCTTTAAGGTGCATTGGAGGTGAGATTCAGGGAAGACTCGTTTTCAGAAATGAAGATGAAAAAGCAAGAGCTAGAAAAATGGGAATGCAGGATTTTGAAAAAATTTATTCCACAGAAGAACTGGCAGGAGGATCTGTCATGTTCTGTGCGACAGGAGTTACCAGCGGTGATTTTCTTAAAGGGGTTCGTTTTTTTCCTGGAGGCGCCGAAACTCATTCTGTTGTCATGAGATCGGCGACAGGAACAGTTCGCTTTATTGAAACATCGCATCGTTTCGATTTAAAACCAAATTATGGATGGGAACAGGAGAGGAAGCCATGAGTGACAAAGGCATGATTAACAGTGAAAGAATGGTTCAGCACTTTGAGACTTTGGTTCGCATCCCAAGCGAGTCCAAAGAGGAGAGAGAGGTTGCTTTAAAATTAAAACAAGAATTGGAGAATTTAGGAGCAGAAGTTTTTATTGATGATGCTGACAAAACAGTGAATGGAAATTCAGGGAACGTCATTGCGTATGTGAAAGGGAGCAAACCTGATGTTTCTCCATTTTTACTCAGCGCTCATATGGATACGGTCCCTCCAGGAAAGGGAGTTCGCCCGGTCCGAAAAGAGAGAATGTTGAAATCTTCTGGGGATACGGTTCTTGGCGGAGATGATAAATCAGGGTTAAGCATCATTGTAGAAGTTTTGAGAACTCTAAAGGAGAAAAATTTGCCTTATGGAGATCTGGAAATTGCGTTTACCATTTGCGAAGAAATAGGACTGCTAGGAGCAAAAATTCTTGATCCCAAAAGGCTCAGATCAAAAGAAGGAATAGTATTGGACAGTGAAGAGGCAAGTGTTTTAACAACAAGAGGTCCTGCCGCTGTTAGAATGGACGTGGATGTCATAGGACTTGAATCCCATGCAGGGGTCGCGCCTGAAAAAGGCATTTCCGCAGTCAGAATAGCAGCTGAGGGAATTTCAAAAATGAAGTTAGGGAGAATTGATAAAGAAACAACTGCGAATATAGGAGTGATTCAAGGAGGAGTGGCAACCAACATTATTCCCAATCGCGTGCATCTAAAAGGCGAGGCAAGAAGTCTTGACCCTAAAAAGTTAAAGATTCAAGCTTCCCACATGAAAAAATGTTTTGAGGATGCTGCCAGAAAGTTTTTTGTTAAGACAAAAGGGAAGAAGACTGCGGGAAAAGTGAAAATTGAAATTGATCATGATTACACAAGATTGAATTTAAGCAGGAACAGCAGAGTTGTAAAATTAGCCTTTGAAGCTGCGCGATATTTAGGGTATCCTTTAAAGGAAGGAGCTACAGGAGGGGGAAGCGATGCCAATGTTTACAACCTCTGGAAAATTTCAACCGCGAATTTAGGGACAGGGATGAGGGATATTCACACTGTAAAAGAATGGCTTAATCTGGATGATTTTGAGAAGTCTGCTAATCTGGTGGCTCAGATGGTTTTATTTCATGCAGGGAATCAGCCTTGAATTTTGTTTTGGGATGTTTTAAGCTCTTTTTGGAGGTTGTCTAGTTCTGCCAGATGGCTGTCAGCCTCATGAGCCAATTTCAGCGCTTTTGTTGAATTTTTTTCTTCTCCTAAAGCGATAATGGCTTTTTGATAGAGAGAGAGCGCTTGCGCTAAACAGGAGCAGATAGGCGCCAGCTCGGGGGATAAAGCTTGAGAATATTTTTGGATAAGGGTTTCCGTCAACTCCCATTCTTGATTTAAGCGAGATTCAAACTGTTCTTCTGTAATAGAGCTATTTTCGCAGTCTTGAATAAAATTTTGAACTTTTACATAAAGGCTTCCTGATGAAAGAGCCGTACTTGAAAATCTCTGAGCAGATTGCAAATTGAGTCCGCAGTTGGGACAGGTTTTCATTTCTCCTGAAATAGGGGACCCGCACCGCAGGCAGGTTTGCATGGAGATTAAAGCAGAAATCCCAAGCCTACACCTACAGCGCCCCCTAAAACAGGGGACATTCCAAGAGATCCGAGAGCAAATGGAGCGAAATCTGACACTAGCCCTGGGACAATGTTGGTGTATCTGGAGGTGTTGACATTGGTTACATATTGTTCAGTCTGCTGAGTGCTATTTGAAGTGCTGCTTTCTAATGAATTAAAATAATTCGGCGTGAAAATAGAGCCCGTGTTGGCAGGTCCGATTCCTGTTTCAATCCCGCTGCTAGAAGGGGTAGTCGCCTCGAAGTTGTAGGCTCCAGAAGAGGTATATGAGCCGCTGGAAATGGGAGATCCATTTGAAGAGTAAGATCCATCAGAAACATTTGAGTTGTAAGTCTCAGGAGTATTAAAGGATGCAAAATTACTGAAACCCAGGAGGGGATCGAACACAGGAGTGGCCTCATTTCCAGACCCAGGGGCAGTCCCTGGAGCGCTGCCCTCAGAAGCCTGCACGTTGACTGCACGGTTGTTCTGCCAGTTTTGCCAGGTAATCAATTGCGGTGGATTTCCGCTTTGTGATTGGGGAAGTGTTGTGCCTAAGGCATTATGGCGAAGAGAGTAAATATCGCTGTTGAGTTCACTCGCCTGCTGCCAGAGCTGCTGAGTTTGTCCATAGTTGACTTCACCGGATTGGAGATCTTGCTGTTCTGTCTGCTGCAGCTGAGAGAGTTCAGGATTTAGAACCTGCTGTTCAGCCTGGGTTAGGCTCCCATCTTGTGTTCCTGACTGGATTCTCTGCTGAAACCACTGAATATTGGCATTGAGAAAAGGAAGCTGTCCTCCGAAGTTAATGGTAATCCCGCTGCTCATTTCTGTTCAGTCTCCTATCCTTAATTCATCTCTTAAGGATATTTTAACATATTAATTGGCAGCAATGTTGAACAAATTGTTAACAGCAGTTTAAATAAATGTAAACTTTTTGTTTATTTTTTGCCAGGAAGTGAAAGTTTATCTTCTCGAATCGCGGATGGAAAGAGATGCCATCATTTGAGTTTCATAAGTCTTGTCAATAGGGCATTCTTTTATATAATTATTAAAGGTCATGTTGTTTTTTGCCTGGGAGTTCCAGTAATCTGAAAATCGGTGAATAAGTCCCAAGCGATCCGCTGATGCTTTTACTAGAATCGGATTGGTCAAATCATCTGTATTGATAGTTCTTAAGTCTTTTCCAGGAGGAGCTGCATTTTCTGCTAGAGCTTCTTCTGCAGTTTTTCCATTCATGATGTCGTTTATCACCAGGGCTGTTGTCGTTCGTCCTTTTCCATGGCTGCAGTGAAAATAAATTCCTTTCCCAGCTGCTGAAGCTTTTTTATGGAGATCGATGAGTTTATCTATGGTTTTTGGGGTTGGAGGCATGCCATCAAGAATCGGAATACGAAGATATTTTACAGGCTCTTTTCCTTCTAATTCGCGTTCTTTGTTGATTCGTTTCACTGCTTGTTTTTCTGTTTCAGCCTCTTTTACGCAGGCTTCCACTCTTTTTATTCTTCCATCCTTGGAGATGTGGAAAAAGGTCATTTTGTGTTTTTTCATTTTTTGATGAAGCAATTTTTTTTCAAATTTCACCAAATCTTTTGCTTTAAGTACAGGAGTCGGCAGATTGCTGATATTTGTATAGGTAACTTTTACCCAGTGAGTTGAGATTTTTTCAGGCCCCAGGATAAACCCATGAGGTTCCTGCCTCAGATCAACAGAAAAACCTATATCGGCATTAGAGAGAATCTGGGCAAGTTCCTCCGGATCAGCCTGTGACGATCCAGCTGCAGTCGAATGAGCTGAAAGATGAACTCGAAAATTTCGCCAGCTTCGGTCCTGCTGCCAGAATGTACTATTTTCTTCTTGTTTAGAAATGCTGGATGCTTCGACTTTCAGGTTTTTCAGCTCGTTCAGAGACTTTCCTCTGGTCATAATGGGAATTCTCACTTCAGGCATTAAGGCTCCACTCTTCATAGTCTATTTTATTATAATGAGGGAGATGGGTTGGTTTCAATAAACTAAATTTTCTAATATGTTAACTTTTTTGGAGTTTCAGCCTTTTATTGTTTTTCTTTACTCGACTTACTTTCTTTCTCCAGATAGCGGTAAGCTAAAAAGATAGCGGCAAAATCATCATAAGGGACAGGGGGAACCTGGAGTCCCAGAGGAATAAATTTCCAGATTCCTCTGGGAGGGTGGTGTTTAAAATACAATTTACGAGCCAAAAAGGTTGAATTGCTTTCATCCACACTGATAACAGGTGTCTTTTTAGCAAAGGGAACGATTTTCGTTTTGACAGCTTTTGAAAATGTTCCATCCCCAACCAGGATAATTTCTGGATTCCACTGTTTAAGTTTTTTTTCAAATTCTATCTCAAATTGTGAAGTAGGAATGACTGCCTGATCCAATATTTCTCCTTTATCTTCCAGGACGGCTAATCCACATTTTTCTCTACCCGGATCGATAGAGAGCAAAATCATTCTGAACTAATGCCAGCAGGGCTAACTTGGAAGGTGACGTCCAATGGCCCTGTGATGTAGATGTTTTTTTGGGCTATAACTCGAATTACAGCAGGTCCGTCAATCGCTTTAATTTCAGCTTTCTTATCTAAAAGAGTTGCCACCAGAATTTTCCCGCCAAAATCATTTGTCACTGGATTGGGAATCATTCCTGCCTTTAAAGCAGATTTTTGGAGGAGGCTTAGAAGTTTAAAAAGACTGACTAAAATTTGATTCCCAGGCTGGGTCCCGTCAATTTCAATGCTGGTGATAATCTGGCCAGCCGCAAACACTTTTCTGTTAGCCGTTAAGCCGAATTTTACAGAAACGGGTTCCATAAGATAAGTATTGCGAGTAGTGGAAATGATGACGACGTAACTTTTTGAAGCTGCAGATAGAAAATGGACAACCTGGCTGTAATTGGTGTTTTTAATAGAAATTAAACGGGTATTGAGTGGAACCTGATTTTTCCCTTGAATGGCTTCAATCCGATTGTAATCTTTGATAGACTGCGCATTCGCTTTTTTTAAAAGGGAATGCAGCTGCCGGGCGATTATTTGAGCAGGTTCGCCGCCTTTCACAACTCCCATAACAAGAGGCTGATTTAAATGAAAAACAAGCTGGGTTTCTGCTGTTACATGGGTCAGCTGCTGAACTTCATTTTCCAGTTTATTTTTGGCTGTTTCCAGGGAATGGACACCCCATAAAGAAATTCGGACATTTCCTGATACAAGAACTAAAAATCCAATGGTTACAAGGCTGATTGCCATTCCATAAAGAAAAGTAAAGATCATGGAGGTATAGCGCGGTCTGATATTGAAAATAGTCAATTTTTTTTTCCCGAAATATTTCCCAATTCGATCCCCGACAAGGGCAATTCCTCCCCCCATGAACATCAGAAATAAGATTTTAGCTAGACCTTCCATTGTTTGCCCAATGATTAAAATTCCGCCGATTTTTCAGGATTCCTGGGAGGTATTTGCATTTTGACTCGAATTATGTTATGCTGCGAGATTAAAGATAAGGTTTGGAATGCCACTTGAACAGGAAATAATTTAAATGGTGATTGAAACAAGCTCATTTGAACAAACTCAGGAATTAGGAGAAAAATTATCGAGTTATTTAGATCGAGGTTTTGTTTTGGGTTTCAAGGGGGAGCTGGGAACAGGAAAAACTACTTTTATTCAGGGGATCTGCAGAGGATTGAAGGTTTCTGAATTAGTGGTCAGTCCAACTTTTGTTTTAATGAATGTGTACTCAGGAGAAATTCGAGGTCAAAAAGTCCCTGTCTATCATTTTGATTTATACAGACTTACTTCTAAAGATTTTTTGGATCTTGGGCTGGAAGAGTATCTGGGCGGAAATGGAATTTCACTCCTGGAGTGGATTGACAGAGCTGAAGGCAGTTTTTCTTTTCCGCATTTGGAGATTTCGATATCTTATGGAGAGACTTCAGATTCTAGAATATTTTCTTTCATACCTAAAGGAATTTCGGCTGAATGGCTCACCTTTTAGCATTTGACACTTCAACTGATGTTGGGAGCGTGGCTATTTTTAAAAATGGTGTTCTTCATGCAGAAGAACTGATTCGTTCCCCAATGAACCTGCTAATCTGGCTTTCTCCAACCATTCAAAAAATATTAAAAGAAACGAATCTGCCAGTGGAGCAAGTGCATGCTCTTGCTGTTGGAATTGGTCCAGGCTCATTTACCGGGGTGAGGCTTCAGTTGGCAACAGCACGCGCTTTTGCTCAAGCTCGTGGAATTCCTTTATACGGAATATCAGGACTTGAGACTTTAGCCTTCCAAGTTCTCCCCTGGAATGGGATGATTTTATCTTGTATTGACGCAAGAAGGGGAGAGCTTTTTTATGGCTTTTTCGAAGGCCGCGGCTCTTCTTTGAGTTTAAAAGAAGAGCTTGGGTGTCTTTCTCCTGACAAAATTGTGATCAAGGCGCAGAGATACAAGGGATCCTGGATTGTGGTGGGTGAAAATAATCCTTTTCGCGATGCGCTTGCAGCAGGGCTTCCTGAAGCTTTATTCGCTGATTCTTCGGGTATCATAAAAGCTTCTACGATAGGGATTCTGGCTTATCAGAAGAAGAATATATTGAGTGGCGATTTATTTGCTGTTGATCCGCTGTATTTAAGAGGATCTAACGCCGAAATAGAAAGAAAGAGAAGCTAGGACATGAGCGATGTTTTGAGAGTTTCCATCCAGCCACTGGTTGAAAGCGATATTGATGAAGTGATGTCCATCGAGAGACAGACTTTCAAGTCATATTGGCCAGCGGTCGCTTTTATAAATGAAATAACCAACAATCGTTTAGCTTTTTATTTCGCTGCTCGATATGAAAAAATTTTAGTGGGTTACACAGGCATTTGGATTGTGCTGGATGAAGCTCATATTACGACTATTGCTGTTCATCCTGAATATAGAGGAAAAAAAATTGGAGAACAGCTCCTTTTCCATTTACTGGCGTTTGCCTCCTCGAAAGGTTCTAGATGGGCTACTCTCGAAGTCAGAGAATCCAACCAGGCTGCCCAGAATTTATATAAAAAATTTGGATTTTTATCTGTCGGGATTAGAAAGAACTATTATATGGAAGAAAATGAAAATGCTGTTATTATGTGGGCGGGAAATTTAAGAGGAGAAAATTTCAAACTCAAACTGCAAAAATTAAAAGAACCTTTTGATAAAGGAGAATCGGATTTCCAGGAAATCCAACCATCATGATTTGTTTAGGAATTGAGACCAGTTGTGATGAAACTTCAGTCGCATTTGTGGAAGATGCCGTTAAAATAAAAGCAAACTTGATATCTTCTCAAGTTGAGATCCACAGCGAGTATGGAGGAGTAGTCCCTGAAATTGCTTCACGCAAACATCTTGAGAATATTAATATTTTAATAGATCAGGCGCTTCAGCAGAGCGCCATTTCTTGGAATCAGGTGAATTTAATTTCTGTCACAAAAGGTCCAGGTCTGGTAGGAGCTTTGTTGGTAGGTGCAGCAGCAGCGAAAAGCCTGGCTGCTGCTTTGAATCTCCCTCTGGTGGGTGTCAACCACCTGGTTGCTCATGTTTATGCTAACTTTTTAGAGCACTCCGAACTAGAGTTTCCTTTTATCGCTCTTGTTGTGTCAGGAGGGCATACCTGCCTCGTTAAAATGAGAGAGCATTTTTCTTGGGAAACTCTTGGGACAACCCGTGATGACGCCGCAGGAGAAGCTTTTGATAAAGTGGCGCGGATTTTGAGTTTAGGATATCCTGGCGGGCCTATCATTGATAAGCTGGCTGCAAAAGGAGATCCAAAGAAAATTCGATTTCCTCGGAGCTATTTAGAATCTAATTCTCTGGATTTCAGTTTCAGCGGATTGAAAACCGCTGTGATGAATGCGCAGAAAAGAGGGGAGTTTAAAAATTTTTCCATAGAAGATACTGCTGCCTCTTTTCAGGAGGCAGTGGTAGATCCTCTGGTGGAAAAAACTAAGCGAGCGATTTCCAACACCGGCATTAAGCAGGTTTTGCTTGCAGGTGGAGTTGCCTGCAACACCCGTTTAAGGGAGAAACTAAAACAGGCCTCTCAAGAACTTAATTTTTCTCTGTATTACCCCTCCCCCAAATTTTGCACTGACAACGCCGCAATGATCGCTTGTGCCGCTAGTTTTTTATATCAAAAAGGAGTTCAAGAAGAACTTACCATGGATGTTATTCCTCAATTGGAAGGGTTTCTTAGTTGATGCAGAGAACCAGATGAAACGGAGAAAAATTGAAATCAGAAAGATGAGACGCTTTTTCTTTTTTGCCTTTGCTGCCATCCTTTTAATTTTTCCTGCTTTTGCTTCAGGACATTTTATCTCTGCTCGGAATTTGCATCGCGGAATGGTTGGGTATGGCAAAACAGTTTTTGAGGGAACTAAAATTTCGACGTTTAAGGTGGTTGTTTTAGGAGTTATTCCAAAGTTTATTTCAGGGGCTGATTTGATTCTCGTAAAAGTTGAGAGCCCTTTCCTCGCTAAGAGAGGAATTGGCCTGGTCGCTGGGATGAGTGGTTCTCCTGTTTATTTTGACGGAAAATTAGCTGGAGCCATTGCCTATGGATGGCCCTTTACGAAAGCCGCTGTTGCTGGAGTCGTCCCTATTCATGCCATGTTGACAACGAATCTCCCTGAAAAGAATCTTCCTCTCGCTTATAATGGCGCTTATCACTTAAGAAAAGCCTTGAGGATTGGCGGGAAAATGGTCAGCACGATAACTGCTGACATTCCCGGAGGGCAGAATGCTGAGAGTCGAGAAGATTTCAATGCTTCCCCCAATTCATTGTCTTTAGTCCCATTGGGAGGAGTCTTATCAGCTTCAGGATTTAATGCCGAAGGATTAGAAACTCTTGGGAGGATCTTCCCAATGGATGCGATCGTTCCTGGGGGAGGAAAAATGACAGTGAAAGATCCTCCTCCTGTTGAGCCCGGACAATCTGTTGGAGTTGCTTTAATGGAAGGCGACATGAATTTGGTGGCTACCGGGACACTGACTTACCGCAGTGGATCTCAGGTTTTGGCTTTCGGCCATCCATTCCTTTTCCTTGGGAATGTGGATTTTCCAATGGTCCAAACCTATGTCCATTATATCCTTCCAAGTTTGGAGCTTCCTTTTAAGTTTGCTTCTCCTATTCGACCCGTGGGGCAAATAGCCCAGGATAGGCTTTATGGAATTGGGGGATTTTTGGGCAAACCAGCTTCTCTTATACCGATTAACATCACTGTTTTCGACAAGCGGAGAAGGATAAAAAAAGAGTTTCATGTTCGAATTATCCGATCTTCTGTTTTGACCCCAAGACTTGCGACTCTGGCAGTGAGTCAGGCGATTCCTGCTGTTACAAAATTATTAGGAGGAGCAACAGCATCACTTGCTTACACGGTGCAATTTCAAGGATATCCTCCAATTCGAAAGAAAAATCTTCTTTTTTCTCAAGCGAGCATTTCAGCCATTACGACCTTAGACGTTCTAGCCCCAATTGAAAAAGTACTGGAAAATAATTTTAAAAAAGTTCATTTATTGAAAGTGAATGTTCGAGTCAATGTTAAGTCAGGGATCAGGGAAGCAACTCTGCAGAAAGTGGTTTTAGATAGAGAAGAAGTTAGACCAGGCAGATTTTTAGGAGTTAGAGTTTGGCTGAAACCGTATGACCAGAAAGTGGTAGAAAAAAAATTGAGAATTAAAATTCCGTCTGATGTTCAAGGAATGATTCAGGTTGGAGTGGCTGGGGGAACAGCCAATGATCTGCTGAAAAGGAACATGAATATTCCAGAGGCATCTCCTTTAAATATTAGAGAGATTATTCATCAGATTCAAAAATCGCCTCCTTTTAATTCTTTGATAGTTCGCCTTGGGCTGCCTAGAGGGGCCATTAATTGGGAAGGAAAATCGTATTCGAATTTTCCCTCCCCTTTTGCCGCTCTTTTAAAAACAGCAGGTTCTGAAAATTTAGTTATACATCCCGATACTTTGAAAGAAGTCTATCGAATGCCATATGTCATCTTGGGGAATATAATTAAACACGTAATGGTTGAGGGAAGCTTTCAGCCCAAGCTGAAGCAGCCTCAGATTCATATTCTTCCTGTTCAGCCCCATCCCATTTTATCTGGGACATCTCAGAATGGATTTCGATTTCTGTCAAGTGATTTGCCTGCAGAGGCTGATTTATCTAATAAAACTGGATCTGAGCAAACGGTCAAGAAGAAATTATCTGGAATTTCAACCCAGGGAGAGAAGAAAGGAATTGCTAACCCATTACCTTCTCTTCCCATGGTGAACTTGCAGCAGCCGAGCAATGTGATGACACTTTCTTTTGATCGGATGCAGAGCTGGCAGAATGGAATACTGAAACATCTTGCCGTCTCACCAGATGGGAATCTTTTAATTTCTCCTGATTTAAGGACTTTAGCGTATTTTAAACAAAACAATCTTTTTTCACTTGCCTGGTTTAATGAAGCTGCCTATGTTGGAACTGCGAACCCTGGAAAAATTTATAAAATTACTAAAAAAAAGAAAGTTTTATTTTTTGACTCTAGAAGTATTGCAATTTTAAGTCTGGCTTCTTTACCAAACGGAGATCTGTTAGCTGGAACTATGGATGGACGTCTTTACTGGCTTAGTCCTCATGGGAAAATCATTCATGATTATCAGATTCCTCAAAAATATATTTGGGATATTATTCCTTATGGTAATACCGTTTATTTTTCCGCAGGGAATCCTGAAGGCGCCCTTTATACGATAAATCGCCTGGATCCTGAGCATCCTCCCATTCTTTTTGCTAGAACAGCGGAGTCACACATCACTGTCATTTGTCCGGATGCTCATGGCGTTTACGCAGGCACAGCAAACAACGGGCTTTTGCTACGGATTAGCCGAAAAGGGAAAGTTCAAACTGCAGCTGATTTAAATGCCCAGGCAGTTCTTTCTTTGGTCGAAAATTCAGCAGGGGATTTATTCATTGGTGTTTCAGGAAATGGAATGGTTTATAAGCTTAAACCTGATGGTGTTCTGCGTCTTTTAGCCACTCTGCCTTCACAGGATGTTACCTGGCTAGGGATAAAGCGCGGAACTTTGTTGGCGGGAACTGGAATTCCAGCGGCGCTTTATTCTATCCGCCATAACGGAGCTGTTTCTCTTTTATGGAATGGAGCGCTTTCACTGGACAGTTCTTTAAAAATTGGATTGAAAGGGAGCGGGAAGGGGGATGATTTTGTTGTTTCGGGAATCTCTTCTCGACTCTTCCATTTTTCGGATGAAGAGTTTAATCATGGAGTATTTTTGTCTCAGGTCCTGAACTCTGGGATTAATTCGCTGTGGGGAAGACTCATATGGTATGGGAAAACACCCAAAGGTTCTGATATTGTGGTCAGAACAAGGACTGGCAGCACTCCTATCGTTAATTCTTCTTGGAGTTCATGGTCACCCCCCTATCCTTCTTCAGGAGGAAAGATTGTAGGAAATGGAAGATATCTGCAGTTCAGGATATCTCTTGCTAAAGCCTCTGGAGGAAAGAGTCCTCTTCTAAGTGGAGTACAGATTTTTTGGAAACCTGAAAGTGTTCCCCCTGTTGTTAACCTCTTGCTGCCCAAATCAGGAGATGTGATTGACTTTAAATCAATGCTGCGTGGAACTCTGCAGGATTCTGATGGGAATACTCTCCTTCTTCAAATCTGGACTCAGAGAAATGGAAAGGAGAAAAAAGTTTATTCCAATCTTTTTTCGACTCCTATAAAAGGAGCAGTTCCTTTTATAATCCCATTGAATTTTATACACCAAAATGGGACGTTAAATTTGAAACTTGCTATTTCTAATGCCCCTTCTAATCTTCCTACACAGGTCATAATAGAGAAGAAAGTGATTAAAAATTTAACGTTTGATTCCACCATCCCTCAGATTTCTGTGACGAAAGTAGATGTGCAGAATGGATTTCTTCATGTAGAGGGAAAAGCAGAGGATTTGGGAAGTTATGTTAGGAACGTTGAAATTCGAATGAAAGGTGGAGCCTGGTTTCAAGCGGTCCCTGAAAATGGGCTTTTTGATTCAAAAAAAGAAAAGTTTTATTTTAATTTCTTAGGTATCCCTGTTTCAAACATCAAGCAAATTCAAGTTCGCGCATTCAATGGAGCCGGGAATCAAAGTACTGTTGCTAAACAGATCAAAGTGATTCTGGCAGAGAGGGGGTAATCAACATGGCAGCATCTTTAGCAGATACAGTAGCAGGAATAAAAACCGTGGTTGTTTTAGGTTCAGGAGCCATGGGAGCTGGAATCGCTCAGGTTCTTGCTCAATCAGGATACTCCGTGATTGTTCGGGATACAGAAGAGCGATTTTTAAAGAAAGGAAAAGAAGGGATTGAAGACAGTCTTTCTCGACTGGTTAAAAAGGGGACTATTTCTCTTTCTGATAAAGATGGAATTTTGTCCCGTTTGAAGTTGACAACAGAGTTTGAGAAGGTTAAAAATGGAGATTTTATCATTGAGGCTGTTACCGAAGATCTTGAAATAAAAAAAGAAGTATTTCGGCAGCTGGATTCTCTCGCGAAACCAGAAGCTGTAATTGCCACCAATACTTCCAGTCTTTCTGTAACAGAACTTGCCCTTTGCACAAAAAGAGGGGGAAAGGTTGTAGGAATGCACTTTTTTAATCCTGTTCCAGTGATGAAGTTGGTAGAAGTAGTGAGAACAGGACTGACTTCTCAGGAAACGTTTCAAACAACCTGGGATCTGGCAAAAAAAATGGGAAAAGAACCCATTGAAGCTCAAGATACACCTGGGTTTATTTTTAACCGTTTGATCATTCCTTATTTAAACGAGGCTTTCTGGGCTGTTTATGAGGGGATTGGGAAAGTGGAAGATATTGATAAAGCCATGAAGCTGGGGGGGAATATGCCGATTGGCCCACTCCAGCTTTTAGATTTAGTGGGTTTGGATGTCCAGCTTCATGCCTGTGAAACTCTTTACCGAGAGTTTGGGGATCCCAAGTTTAGACCCTGTCCTTTAAATCGCTTTATGGTTAGAATGGGATATTTAGGAAGAAAAGTAAAAAAAGGGTTTTACGATTATGTGGCTGACCCGCCGGTTCCCACGATTATTGACACGGGTGTTAAGTATAGAATTGGAAGCCATTAATTCTAGAAATCCTATTAAACTATTTAGAATTTTTATCCTTTGGGCAGGAATTGAAGCAGGAAAACAATCATGTTTGGAAAATAAGATTTTGCTGTCAGCTGTGATAAGAGCATGATCGAAGTTAGAGAATTAACGAAGAGTTTTGGAGCAGTACAGGCTGTATCAAAGCTTTCGTTTACAATAAAGGACGGGGAGATTTTAGGTTTTTTAGGTCCTAATGGGGCGGGGAAGACCACAACCATGCGCATTCTGGCAGGAATTATTCCTCCTACTTCAGGCAGAGCGATTGTGGCAGGAATGGATGTGATTAAAGAGCCAATGGAAGTAAAAAGAAAGATTGGTTATCTGCCTGAACAAGTCCCGCTTTATCCAGAGTTAACTGTTATGGAATATTTGGATTTTGTGGCTTCTATCTGGAAATGCGGAAAGAAAGATAGGGATCTGGTGATTGAACAATGCGGCTTAGAATCAGTGTCTAATGCCCTTATTACTCGTCTTTCAAGAGGATACAGGCAGAGAGTTGGACTGGCTCAAGCGCTTATTCATAACCCTGATGTGTTGATTTTAGATGAACCTACAGTGGGTCTTGATCCTAAACAGATTCGAGAGATTCGGGATTTAATTAAGAGCTTTTCCAGAAAAAAGACCGTTATCCTGAGCACCCATATTTTGCCAGAGGTCAGCATGACATGCCAAAAAGTCGTGATTATTCACAAGGGCGAAATCGCGGCAGAAGGCTCCCCAGAATCACTTGGAAAAAGCATTCAAAATGCCCCCCAGGTTGAAGTCGAAATAAAAGGTCCCCAGGAGTCTATTGTTAAGGTGTTATCAGGACTTCAGGGTATTTTAAAAGTCAATGTTTTAAGTCAGCCTTCAGATGAAACCCAGACCTTTATCCTTGAAACACAAGAAACAGATGTGCGTAACGAGATTGCCAGCACAGTGATTAATAATCATTGGAGTTTATTGACTCTGAAAACGCGCGAGATGAGCTTTGAAGATGTTTATCTGAAAATCCTTACTAAGGAAGAATCCGCATGAAATTAAGAAACGTCTGGATTATCTGGGCGAAAGAGACTAAAATTGCGTTTGCTTCGTTTGCAGCTTATGCAGCATTCACCTGTTTTCTTTTTGTCTCTGGCTACCTGTTCTGGGCTATTGTTTATTCTCTAGCCATGAACAGCTCAAACCCATTCGGGATGTCAGATGTTGATGTGATGCAGTTTGTTTTTCGTTCCCTTGTTCAAAATTTGACCTTGATTCTTTTATTTTTGACACCTCTTTTTACCATGAGACTTTTCTCTGAGGAAAAGAGAACTAGAACCATTGAACTTTTATTCAGCTATCCAATCAGTGATTTAGACTTGATGTTAGGCAAGTTTTTCGGTGCTATAACCCTGATGGCTTTTATCGTTCTCCCAACCCTGTTGTATCCTTTGTTTCTTCAGTTGAAACATTTGGCGCAAATTCAGTGGCCCGTTATTTTTGTGCAGTATTTAGGGATGTTTTTGATGGGCGGGCTTTATATTTCTGTGGGAACCTGGATTTCATCTCTAAATGAAAATACAGGAACATCTTTTGTCATCACTCTTGGAGTTCTGCTCATGTTGTGGATGCTCTCATGGGGAATAAATCGCTTTTCTACTATTAAAATCGCTAAAATCTTGCATCAGTTCTCTATTTTGATTCATTTTGTCAATTTTTCCAAAGGAGTTTTAAGCATCCCTGATTTGAGTTTTTATTTGCTTTTTATTTTTTTCTTCCAGTTTTTAACGTATCAAGTTTTGCAGAGTCGAGTTTGGCAGGGAGCAAAAGAATGAGATTTTCTCGTTCCTTTAAAGAAGGCGCAGGTTCATGGTTCAATATTGTTCTTGTTTTAGGAATTTGCATTCTCATTCAGTATTTCATCTCTCTCCATCCAAAGCAGTGGGATTTAACGAAAAATAAAATTTTTTCTCTTTCAGGACTATCGAAAAAAGTGCTCTCCTCTCTGCATCACAGATTAAATCTCTGGGCGTTTATCTCTCCTCATGACCAATCTTTGGAAGAGTTGATTCATGAATACAGAGCTGCTTCTTCGGAGATCAGGGTGCATTTTGTGAATCCGAATTCAGAACCTTTGACAGCTAGAAAATTTGGAATTACATCTCCTCCTCCTGTGGTTGCTGTAAAGTATCAGAACAATCCTCCTACCCTTATTACCCAGCCTGATGAGAGCCGAATCACGAATGCCATTAATTTGCTCATCACAGGGAAAAAACGGGTTGTTTATTTTTTGGATGAGCCCGGAGCCCCTAATCCAAATTCGAGTGGTTCAACCGGCTATTCTCAAGTGATTCAAGCCATGACACATGAGAATTTCGTGGTTAGAAATCTTGTTTTATATAAAGAAAAAGCCATTCCTAAGAATGCTTCCTGTGTCATTGAGGCAGACCCTCATTATCCTTTTTTTTCTATTGAAAAAAAGGAGCTTTTAAGTTATTTTCACAAAGGTGGAAGAATTTTGTTTTTTATCGGATTTAGAACTTCCCCTAAGAACGTGAATTTTTTGAAGTCTTTTGGGATTGAAGCAGGAAAGAATCTGGTGATTGATGCGGATCCAAACGTGAGACTTTTAGGAGCTGGTCCTGGGATTTTAGTTGCGAATCATTATGGGCAAAGCCCGATTACGCGCCCTTTTGAAAAAACCAATACTCCCTCTTTTCTGGTGCTGCCTTTAGCCAGGAACCTCTTGCCATCTATGTCCCTTCCTTCTGCCATGAAGGTTTCTCCTCTGGTCAGCACTTCTACGTTTGGTCAGGCATTCCCGCTGCATTTTCAGGGCAAAAAGGTGCAAGTCACATTTAAAAAACCAATTTTAAGTGGAAAGATTCCAGTTGCCATGACAGTGCAGCTTCCAAATTTAAAAAACAAAAAACTTCCTGGAAGAGTTGTTGTGATCGGGAGCGGTTCATTTGCGGATAATCAGTGGATACAAGATTACGCCAATCAGGATTTTGTTTTGAATATTGTCTCCTGGCTTTCCCAGAGTCCTAACACCCTTGCGATTCCTCCCAAAAATAATCAGGGGCAGCCTTTAATTTTGGACAGAGTTTCTGCTGCTCAGCTGCTTTTATTGGTTTTTATTATTCTCCCAGGATTTGGGATTGCCTTTGGATTTTCCAACTGGATTCGCAGGAGAAGCCTCTGAAAAGAAGTATTTCTACTCTCGTTTATTTTTTGCTTTTTCTTGGACTTTTAGGGTATTTTTTTTATCTTCAAAAACATCCTGCTGCGCGGAGTAAAAATAGGATTTTCAAGGATCTTAAAGCGGGTGAAATTCAAATGGTACAAATTAAACATGGGACAGAAGTGATTGAGTTGAAGCGAAAGGGAAAGAGAAGCTGGCTGCTGGGAAAGCCAATTTTTGATTGGGCATCTTCTGTGCAGGCAGAAAATTTGACAGAGTCTCTTTCTCGTTTGAGCAGTGAAGGCAGTGTACTCCAAAAGGAAAAGATGAGGGATTATGGCCTTTCAAAGCTTTCTTATGCAGTTTCAATCCGGCAGAGTTCAGGCGCTATTTTGACTTTGCTGCTTGGTGATTTAACTCCGACTAATCAGGGCTATTATGCCTATATTCCCGCTCAAAAAAAATTGTGCATCGTTTCTCTTTTTCTAGGCAAACTGGTGGAGCAGCCTTTGAATCGCTGGAGATCTAAAAAGCTTTTTCATCTGAAACCAGCCGATGTATCTCAGATTGAGATTCAGTCTAAGGGGATGCCCCTTGTTTTAAAAAGAAAAAAAATGGGATGGATTTTAATATCTCCTCTGAAGGCAAAAGCAGAAACAGCGAAAGTGCAGAATTTATTGAGTGAGATTTCTGGTTTCCGAATGAAAAAGTTTTCCTCAGGCACAAAGGAAACTTTGAAAGAAAAGCTGCCGCAGATTGTTTTGTCTCTCTGGACAGTCGGCAAAGCAAAACCTGAATATGTAGAGATTTTTAAGAAAATTAGCATTGGATTCCCTGCTTTCAGTAGCACTCGGAATTATCCTTATTTTGTAACGGGATCCCTTGTAAAAGACTTGGAGAAGTCTCCTCGCCATTTTGTGGATCTGCATCTGCTTGGTTTTAAAGAAAGTTCTGTGGAAAAATTGGAAGTTGAGCGTGGAACTCAGGATTATCTTTTTAAGAAAACAAGCAAAGGATGGAAGATTGAGAAACCTTTGAAAACAAAAGTAAGAGGCTGGAAAGCCAATTTGATCATTAATGATTTAAAAGGATTGGAAAGCCCTCTCTATTCTGGCAGCCCTCCTGGAATTTTTAAGCCTGCGGCAGTGATAAAATTATGGGAGAAAAGTGGAAAGCGGATACAATTGTCTGTTGGCAGCAAAACGATGCGAAAAAAGAAAAGCATTTATCCTGTTGAGATTTCAGGGTTGAGGGCATGGGCAAAAGCCGATCTTTTGATGAAAGATATCCCTTAAATTTTTACTCAGATATGGATTCCTTCTTTTTCAAGATGCTCTCGAATGATTCCGGATTCAATTTCTTTTGGATTTTGATTTAACGAAACTGAAATTCCTGCCAATATTCCGGCGATTTTTCCCGATTTGTAAAAGTTCCCGAGGTCAAGTGGAGAGGATTGAACAACTAGAATGTGATCATAAGTTTTAGGGATAATGTTTCCATAACCTGGGAATGAACTCATGGAAATTTTTCTTTTTTCAAGCATAATATGGAGGGGCCTTCTCAATAAGTATGTTTTTTCAAATCCCGGGATCTTTTCTCTCAGAGACAGGGTCAGCTTTTCAATCCCTTCATAAAAGAAAGATTCCCAGTCTTCACCCATTTTTACATTCAGCAGAACAGCTTCTTTGAGGGAAGGCAGAAGTTCGAGTTTCCATCCCCAGGTGAATTTTCCAGATTCCTGGCTTTTCTCGAAAGCATTTCCATCCACTCCTCCCCAAATAAAATTTCCCTCTGCTTCTATTTTTTCATGAATAATGGGGATGCCAGCGATCTCACTGGCTTTATTATCGAGAGTTGCGTCAATCACGATTTTACTTTCAATTCTTTCAGGGCCATTTTCTCCTTCTACAACGACCCCCTTTACAGTTGTTCCTTCTCGAATAATATCCAGAAGATGGTTGTTTAGATAAAAAGGAGCGCTGCAGTCTTTCAGAATCTGATAGACAGACAGGCGGACCCCTTCGGGATCAAGGACAAAATTATTTAAAGCTTTTATAAATCTGATATTTTCTCGTTTCTCCAGGAGGCGAAAAATTTTCTCGTTTTTCCATTCCAGTGCATCTGCTGGTAGAAGAAGAGAATACAAAGCTAAAACTTCTCCTCCTAGAAAGGGCCAGGGGCTGATGACTAATGGTTCTATTCCCATCTTGGCGCAGGATTCTGCAGCTGCCACAGCTGCAAGTCCAGCTCCCATGATCACAACCTCTTCTTTTTTTGTGGAGATTCCTCTTTTTATTTCTGGTTTATCAGAAGTTTTAAGAAGGAGATGACGCAGGGATTGGGGCACTCCAAAAAGGTTCTTTACTTTTGCAAGAAGAGAAGTAGGTTCGAACGGTTTTGTGATATAGTCGAAGATGTTTAATTCTGATAAAAGAAGTCTTTCTTTTTCCTTCAAAGGCAGGGCAGACAAAAAGATGATAGGAAGTTGGCTGGTTTCAGGTTCTTTTCGCAACTGTTTGCAGATATCCCAGCCGTTTGTCTCAGGCAGCAGGATATCTAGAATCAAAAGATTGGGTTTTTCTTTTTTAATGACTTCTAAAAGACCGTGGTCATCCTGGCATGTGACAACCACAAATCCTTCTGTTTTTAAAGTGATTCTCAAAAGATAAAGGATATGGGGGTCGTCATCTACGACAAGGATTTTTTCGATCATAATTTTAGGATTGCCCAGAAGGCTTCTTGAGGAATTTCAACTTTACCTAACTGTTTCATTCTTTTCTTTCCCTCTTTTTGTTTTTCTAGAAGCTTTCTTTTCCGGGTTATGTCTCCTCCATAACATTTGGCAAGCACATTTTTCCTCATCGCTTTTATATTTTCTCTAGCGATGATTTTGCCGCCAATCGCAGCTTGAATAGGGACATCGAACCACTGCCTGGGAATCACTTCTCTTAATTTATTTGCCAGAGAACGCCCTAACTGCTGGGCATTATCTCTATGGATAATATAACTTAAAGCATCCACAACCTCTTCAGCGATCAAAATTTCAAGTTTAACCAGATCAGAAGCTTTGTATCCTGAGAATTCATAATCAATAGAGGCGTAACCATGGCTTCTGCTTTTTAGTTGATCATAGAAATCAGTAATCACTTCTGCAAGAGGAAGCTCATACTGGAGCTCCACTTTTCCAGGAGATAGATATTCCAGATGCTGGTAAATTCCTCTCTTCATTTGACAGATGTCCATCAGAGATCCAACATATTCTTCAGGAGTAAAAAGGATGGCTTTTACAAATGGCTCTTCAACTATTTCAATTTTTCCATCAGGCCAGTCAGCCGGATTATGAATAACATGGTTTTTCCCGTCGCCTGTTTTAATGTGATAGACCACATTAGGAGCAGTGGATAAAAGGGTTAAGGTGTATTCTCTTTCCAGCCGTTCTTGAATGATTTCCATGTGGAGAAGCCCTAAAAATCCGCATCTAAATCCAAATCCTAAAGCGGCCGATGTTTCTGGTTCATAAAATAAAGAGGAGTCATTTAGTTTTAGTTTTTCGAGCGCATCTTTTAAAGAGAGATAATCTGAATTTTCGATTGGATAAAACCCGCAGTAAACCATTGGGGTGACTTTGCGATACCCTGGAAGAGGCTGAAGGGCAGGGCGTTCAGCATGTGTCAATGTGTCTCCTACCTGCGTGTCACTGATTGTTTTTATGCCGGCGATCACATAACCGACTTCCCCAGCTTCAATTTGTTCAACGGGTTTCATTTCAGGAGTAAAAACGCCTACTTCTTCAACAATATATTCTTTTTCAGTTGAGATCATCTTGATCCTCTGCTGCGCTTTAAGAATTCCATCTACCACACGGACTGACACAACGACTCCACGATAAGCGTTATAATGTGAGTCAAAAATTAGAGCGCGGAGAGGGGATTCAGGGCTCCCTGCCGGGGGTTTGATTTTTTCAACAATCATCTCCAGGATTTCGTCAATTCCAGTTCCCTGTTTTGCACTTACTTTTAAAATTTTTGAGGGTTCTAGAAGAAGATGTTCGTTTAGTTCTTTTTCAACTCGATCGGGTTCAGCGGTTGGCAGGTCAATTTTATTGATGACAGGGATAATGGTCAGCATGTTTTCAACAGCCAGGAGATAATTGGCAAGAGTCTGGGCTTCTACTCCTTGAGTTCCATCCACCACCAGAAGAGCTCCTTCGCAGGCTGCTAGAGATCGAGAAACTTCATAATTGAAATCTACATGGCCAGGAGTATCAATAAGGTGGAGGGTATAAATAGATCCATTTTTAGCTTTGTAATGCAGCTGAACAGGGTGAGCTTTGATTGTAATTCCTCTTTCTTTTTCAAGAGGATGGCTGTCTAAAATTTGATCCTGCATTTCTCGCTTTGAGATGGAACCAGTGATTTCAAGAAGGCGGTCAGCCAGCGTGCTTTTTCCGTGATCAATATGAGCAATAATAGAAAAATTGCGGATTAGAGATTGTCGTGAGGGCATTGAGCAAGCCCTTAGTGGCCGTGAACAATCACATCTAAATCATGCCATTTAAAAGGTGAAATATCTCCAGTCGTTGTCACTGTTCTGCCAAAATAGGTGTTTTTGCCTTTCTTAATCTGGTAGCCTGCCCAGAACATCCACAATCCTTTCCCATCCATCACTCTGGCAGCATGAACATGGGCGCTTTGCCCGGGAGAAAGAACAATGGATTTAAATCCAAAATTTTTAATCACGGTTGGATAATTGTCTCTGGCAGACACAAAAAGTCCATTTGGGCTGAGAGAAATTCGATATTGGGTTGTATTGGTAATGTCAAAATCAACAACAGCATAATCTCCAACTTTTGGATTTTTGACGGTATGCAACTTGAAGTTTGTCACTTCGAGTCCATCTCTTTTTACTATTTCAGGTCCTCTGTAATATTGAATCCCGCCTAATAAACCTAGAGCTCTTCTGCTGACTCTTAAAATCACATCATGCCACCTGATGTGGCTTTTAATTTTTCCAATCCTGTAGGCAGGCCAGAGTCTCCAATTTCCTGTTTTGTTTAAAGGAAAGCTCGCTGTTAAAGTTTTAGATTCTCCAGGGTTCAATCTTACATTTTGAAGAAAGCCGAAATCTTCTTTTTGTTCTGCTTGAATTTTTTGAGCCTTTCCCGTATAATGACATGCCACATAAATTTTCGTTAGAAGAATGGGTTGATCGCTGACATTGGTCAGGGTAAAAGTCGCGTAAATGGCTTTCCCAAGAGGATGGGATAACCTTGGATTAGGTCCACCGGCAGGTCCAGAGATTGTCCAGTTTGAGAGCATCAGACCATCTGGGGAAATGTCATATCCCGCATAATGCCAGTATGTAGAGGCAAAAGCGGTGAGCGATAAAAACAGATAGATGTTCAGCAGCAGAATTATTTTTCGCACGTTCATAAACCTTGATTGCTTGTTCGAGACGGTTTTTAAAAATCCTCTTGCAGCGTGATAATTGTTATTCCACGCGATCATGTCCTGCTGCGTGAATTTCTGCAATCGTGTGAAAAACAGGCTTACGTCTCAAATGCCAGGAGCCTTGCGAATCTCTGCAGTGTTCTTTTTGTTTCGGTTTTTTTCCAATCCTGATATTCATTTCTGATGCCCATCATTTCTGGAGAATCATACAGGTGATTAAAGATGAAAACAACTTCAGGATCCCATTGAGTCCCTGCCCCCTGTTTTAAGATTTTCAGAGCTAGTTTTTCCTCAAAGGGTTTTCGATAGGGGCGGTTGGAAGTCATGGCATCCCAGGCATCAGCAACAGAAATAATGCGAGCTGCAAGCGGGATTTCTGACGCTTTTAATCCGAAAGGGTATCCTTGTCCATCGTATCGTTCATGGTGCAGTCTCCCCACGTGTATGAATTCAGCAAGGGGATTGTGTATTTTAAACAAAGGATCCAGAAGGTTATCCAGTTTTACGTGAAGCTTGATGTGTTCGTATTCGTTCTGTGTTAAATTAGACGCTTTTTTTAACACTTCGTCTTTAATAAAGAGTTTTCCAATGTCATGGAGTTTAGCAGCCCAGCCAATTTTTTCAATTTCTTTAGGAGAGAGTCTCATTTCTTTGGCAATGAGTTCCGCATATCTCCTGACTCTTTCGGTATGGCGTTCTGTGGTTCCATCTTTTGTCAAGAGGGCTTGATTTAAAATTTGGGTGGTCTGCTCGAGTCCTCTCCCAAGGCGGGATTGTTCTTCCAGGGAAAAAATTATGTCTGACACGAACAAGAAAAAGAAGAGGATTAAAAGTTCGTGCCATAAAGAAATTAGAATGACCAGACTGGATAGAAAGGGTTGAAAACCCAATTCCTCTATTATTTCTTTAATATTTAGCAAGTCGAATGTTTCTTTTGAATTTTTTTCGAAAGATTTGAGATTGGTTCGTCTTCCTTGAAAAAGTCTGAGCATCATGGCATGAAATGGAACATAAAGAGCCTGAAATAACAGGATGAAGAGCAGAGCTTGGGGCAAATTAGTTTTATTGATGGGTGAACGGAAAAATGGGATTGAATAGATGAGGGTTGAGATTAAAACAGTGGTTCCTACTTCCAGACCAAAGCGCCTGATACCTTTGTTTGCGAGAATAACTTGAATCGCTCCTGAAGCAGTGAAAACCCAGAGAGCAAAAGGAAGTCCATGGAGGAAGAATGCAGCCAGATAAATTGGATGCGCGAGATCCAGGGTGTAAGAAGTTTGTTTGATTTTTAGAAAAAATTTGCGTCTGTGCCCTACCCACGCTAAAATTCCCCATAAAAGAAAAGTTTGCAGGTTGAAGTGAAAAGGGAAAAGCAGAGTAACGGCAGCAAGGCAAATAAGAGTTGCCGCTAAAAAAAGATCGAAAAAATAAAGAGATTTTTCGGGGAAATCTAAATGACTCTCAAACACATCATCAAACGTAAATGTCATAGCACTTCTCCTCTCCATTTATTTTTTACTGCTCTTCACTAATTATATTTTACACGACAAAATTTTAAGAGTCAACGGCAGTCAGCAAATGTTCACCGAAAATTAACTTCGCGTTTTTAAGTTTACTTTTTGTTTAAAAAGCGCTCAGAATATTTTTGAGGCGGCTCTGGGTTAAAGACTGCTTTCAAGGGAGAGATACTGGTCTAGTTTTTGAAGGGCATCCCATTTCTGCTTTTGCAGCTTTGCTTTGTGTTCAGCTTGAAGCGCTTGAATTTCTCCGGAATCATAAGCTTTGAAAAAAGCGTTGATAACGGTTGGATCCCATTGAGTTCCAGCCCCTTCCTTTAGAGTCTGCAGCGCGGTTTCGTTTGAGAGGCTTGCCCGATAAACCCTGCGGGTGGTCATGGCATCCCAGGCATCAGCCACTGAAATAATTCTGAGTTCTATCAGAATTTCTTCTCCTTTTAATCCAAACGGATATCCTTTGCCATCATATCGTTCATGATGCAGTCGGGCAAGCTGCAGCCATTTGGCAAGCGGATATTCAGGAGGGATTGTATCTGTGACAAAATCTTTCTGGACATGAAGTTTGATGTGTTCATATTCTTCAGGAGTTAATTTGCCTGGTTTTTTCAATACGTCATCTCTGACCAAAATTTTTCCGACATCATGGAGTTTTCCCACTTTTTCGATCAGGTCTAATTGCTCATCAGAAAATCCTCCATAATGTTTAGCAGTGATCACGGCATATTTAGAAACCCTTTCAGTATGTTTTTCTGTGTCTTCATCTTTGGCTTCTAAAATGTCATTCAAGGCATTCATGGTTTTTGCCAGTTCAGCCTGGATCTTCTGGCCATTCTCCATCACGAGTTTTAACCCGTAAAATGGGATGAAAAGAAGGGGGACTGCCCAGGGGGTGTGGAGCCAGAGGAAGATTAAGTCAAAGGAAAGCATGGCAAAAATGAAGATCTGGATAAAATCTATAAATAGCCCTTCTTTTATTTCGATCATGAGCATTTCTTTTAGAGAGATATTCTCCTGAAAACCGTTTAAAAGATCCATAAGCAGAATTAAAATTAGACCTGAGATTACCGAGAAAAGGATAATATGAAGTATTTTTTCTGGGAAAGTGAGATGAACTAAATTGTATGGGATAAATAAGCTTGGGATTACATAAGAAATACACCAGAAAGTAATGGCTTGAGCCCACCAGGGATAAAGAGGGTATTTTTTCAATAGATAAAACATCAGTTTTCCTAACCCTAGAACCAGCAGAAAGAATTTTAATCCAAAAAGAAAATAAGCTCCAATTCCAATGGCATTAGAAATATCCAAGTAGAAAGTGAGATTTTTAATTGAGATTTTACATTCCAGCATACTGGCGCAAAAAAGAAATAAGCTCCAAACAAAAAGAGAAAAAAGATTTACTGCTGCGTTGGAGTGAAAAGTTCCATAAAGAAAAGCTGTAATTCCAATTATAATTGAAGCACAGCGGAAAATTCTTAAGGAGAGATTCTTAGGTTCTGACAAGAGGTTTTCTTGTGACTCCTTAAGGATGTGGGTTTCCAATCCCTATTGTGATTTTGCCGTGGTTTTTATGATGAAATTTTGGAGAATTCTTCTCTTTACTTCCACTGGTGCCGTCTAATGCTCCTTTTATGGAATTGTGGAATTTTGCAAAAGCATCCACTGTTGGGGACGAAATTGAAGCTGTGTCTCGGACTTGAGAGTTGACATGTGGGGGAGCAGTATTAAGAGCTTTTGCTGCGGCTGTTCCTGTGCTGCCTGAAACAATGCTTCCTGTGTTGTGAGAACGAATCAAGGCTACATTCATTATTAATGCCTCCTCTTCCTGGTTTTAGTATAACATACAAGTATTGCAGCATTATGATGGAAAGATTAACGTTTTGTAAATTTTGGTCTCCGGTCTTAAGCCTATGGCTCTGGGTTAAAGACTGCTTTCAAGAGACAGATACTGGTCTAGTTTTTGAAGGGCATCCCATTTCTGCTTTTGCAGCTTTGCTTTGTGTTCAGCTTGAAGCGCTTGAATTTGTCCTGAATCATAAGCTTTGAAGAAAGCGTTGATAACGGTTGGATCCCATTGAGTTCCAGCCCCCTCTTTAAGAGTTTGCAGAGCGGTGTCATTTGCGAGACTTGCCCGATAAACCCTGCGGGTGGTCATGGCATCCCAGGCATCAGCCACAGAGATAATTCTGAGTTCTATCGGAATTTCTTCTCCTTTTAATCCAAACGGATATCCTTTGCCATCATATCGTTCATGATGCAGTCTGGCAAGCTGCAGCCATTTGGCAAGCGGATATTCAGGAGGGATTGTATTTGTGACAAAATCTTTCTGGACATGAAGTTTGATGTGTTCATATTCTTCAGGAGTTAATTTTCCTGGTTTTTTCAATACATCATCTCTGACCATCACTTTTCCGACATCATGAATCTTCCCCACTTTGGCGATCAGGTCTAATTGTTCATCAGAGAACCCTCCATAATGTTTAGCAATGATCACTGCATATTTAGCCACTCGATCTGTATGCCGTTCAGTGTATTCATCTTTTGCCTCTAAAATGTCATTTAAGGCATTCATGGCTTTTGCCAGTTCAGCTTGAATTTTCTGTCCGCTTTCCATCACGAGTTTTAATCCGTAAAATGGAATGAAAAGAAGGGAGACTGCCCAGGGGGTGTGGAGCCAGAGAGACATCAGGATGCAGGCAAGCATGGAATAAATGAAAGTTTCCATGAGATTTCCTGACAAAACTTCTTTTGTTTCTGAAAGTAAAAGTGTTTTTAATGAAATTTTTTGCCCAAAACTGATGAGAAGATCAGCAAGAAGGGTTCCAAGTAGAATAAAAATCGCTTGAAAAACAATCACCTTTACGATAATCCATGGATAAGAAAAAGGGGTTTGAATTAGAGAAATAAAAAAACTATCAATCGAATAACTGATCACCCAAAATGAGACTGTTCCTGCCCACTTATAAAAATGCCATCGCTTCCATAGAAAAAAACTTGAAAATCCGAAGATAATGACTAAAAGGCAAGGGGTTAAACCGAATAGAAAATAACTCGCTGTGCTGATGGCAGAAGAAACATTTAAGTACATTTCGAAATTTTTTATAAAAACTTTTGTTGAAAGCATATTCGCAAAAAAGAAAAGGAGAACCCAGAATCCTAGTAAGACTTCGCTGATATCAAAAGAGTTTTTGTGCAATGAGAAAAATAAACAAAAAAATGCTGTTAAATTTAAAAATCCTAGATAAACCTGTAAAGAATAATTTTTATTTTTAGACACAAACATTCTGCATATTCTTACCCACCCCAGACTGGAACCCTCGGTCCGCCGCCAGCAGAATTATCCGCCAGATTGCCAGCTCCTATTCCTTGCAAAACAGGAGCAGCTGATCCTGCAAAAGCATTGGCTCCAAATCCGGTATTCGCTAGAAAGCCATTCCCCGCAGCGGCTAACCCTGCTCCAACAGCTCCTCCAATTGTGTTTCCTAACCACCCAATTCCAGAGGAGACTGCCTCTCCAAAATTAGTGAGTCCACTCATCACTTGATCTCCTGTAGTAACAGTTGAAGGTCCCTGGGCTTTGTAAGCTCCTGATGCAATGGCATTATATTCCTGGGGAGCAACTTTCTGCAGAGCAGCTCCATTTCCACTGTAATATGCTGCATAAGCATCAGCAAAAGTTTCTGCTGCTGGATTATTCGCTTCCCCTGCTTGAGAATCAGCTGCAGCTGTGCCGTAGATATCTGGTCCATTCCAGACACTCGCTGTCGGACCCTGTAAGGTTCCATTGTGTATTTCTACCGCATGTCCTGATTCATGAAGAACAACATACTGCCCTTGATTTTTTAAATCATTTGTATTGAGATAAATATCTCCGAAATTCTGGTCTTGTCCATTCGCTCCTTTAGCCACAGTTTGAAAAGCTCCTGTTGTGTAATTGGATCCCACATGGATGGAATGAACGGCTTGCCTGTCAGCAAGAGGCATAGGAGGTTTTCCGTCCATGTATCCCCAGATTTGATTCGCCTGTGCTTGAGTTCCTCCATAAATTGGAGGATAACCTGTCTTTGTGAGAGGAGAATTTTGAAGCAGTCCTAGATCCTGGCCAATTCCTGTTACTCCACTGACAAGATTATCTTTAAGAATTGAGCCTGCGCTAGCATCTGCCCCTTGTTTGTTTTCCTGATTAGCTGCAAGACTTGCTCCACCCACAACTGCTGCCGTTACTCCACCTGCTGCAGCAGCTCCAAGGGGTCCTGCCACTGCACCTCCTGTGACTGCAGCAGTCGCCACAGCGCCTGCGCTGGTTTTACCGACTCCTAAAGCCCCTGCCACAGAATGACCAAAGTTTGTGAGAGTGGATTTTGCTTGGGATAAGATTGAGGTTTTATCCTGAGTTTGGGGCTGAGTTCCACCCTGAGCTTGTGTCTGTGTTTGAACATCAGGAGTTTGTGTCTGGGGTGGTGGAGTCGCTGGTTTGTTTATGCCGAGATCATGTCCAAGCGTATTTCCAATATTATCAACTGAATTAACTGCAGATTTTTCTATGTTTCCTAATGCTACGCTAATGCCGCCCATAATTCTCACCCTCCTGCTGTTCCCCTTATCATAACACTTTCTTGCTGCTAAGTTATGACAAGAAGTTTAACATTTTGTAAATCTTGTTGAGGTTCTTGTTTTTAATATCACGACAATTGTGAAATAGTCAATCTTCATTTTTTTTAAAATTTTAAGTTCAAGACAATAATCTGACATAAATATAATGCGATGTCAAAAATCTGTGGAAAATGAAGAAAAAAGAAGAAAAGGAGAAACAATAGAGGACAAGAACGATCCCTGACATGTCCCAAAAGTATTATCTTTTCACAGGTGCTGCTGGATACGTAGGCAGTCATGTTTTAAGTTTTTTTCTTGAGAGGGAAAAAAAGTGCATTATTCTGGATAATTTGTCAAAAGGGTACAGAGAAGCGGTTCCTGCTGACATTCCTTTTTTTCAGTCTGATATTTCAGATGTAGAAATTCTAAACCAAATATTCAATACTTATCCTGTGGCTGGGGTGCTGCATTTTGCAGGGTTCATTGAGGTTGGAGAATCCGTGAAAAATCCAGGAAAGTATTTTGAGAATAATGTCTCAAAAGCGATTCCCTTTTTAGAAGTTGTCAGGAAATGTCGGATTCCCTGGGTTCTGTTTTCTTCTTCAGCAGCTGTTTATGGAGAACCGGTTGAGAATCCAATATCAGAAAGCTTTCCTTTGAGGCCGACAAGTCCTTATGGATTGACAAAATTGATGATGGAAGAGATGCTCCAGGTGTATGAGAGAAGTTTTGGGATTCGTTCAGTCTGTCTCCGTTATTTTAATGCCTCTGGAGCCCATCCTTCCGGTAATTTAGGAGAGGCACATCTTCCTGAATCCCATCTGATTCCTTTAGCCTGTCAAGCGTCCCTTAACTTGATCCCTTTTCTTTCTATGTATGGAATGGACTATCCCACTCCAGATGGAACCTGTATCCGAGATTATGTTCATGTTTGGGATCTGGCTCAGGCGCATTTTTTAGCCGCAGAAGCCCTTGATAAGGGTTTAGCTTCAACAGTCTATAACATCGGGAGTGAAAAAGGGTACAGTGTGAGAGAGGTTATTGAAAATCTGGAGAAAATTTCGGGCAGAAAAGTTCCTGTTCAGACTGCGGGAAGAAGACCCGGGGATCCTGCTGTTCTTGTCGCCAGTTCTAAAAAAATTCGCCAGGAGCTGTCCTGGGTTCCCCAATGCCAATCTCTTGATAAAATTCTTTCTTCAGCCTATCAATGGCATAAAAAACATCCCGATGGATTCACAAAATCACTAAAAAATCACCAGGAGGCGTGAAATTTTTTTTGTCAGAACTTTACAAATAGAGTTTTGAAGGTATAATACAAACAAAGGGGGTTTTCAGATGAGCATAGGAGAGATTTTTTCGGGAAATCAGTTTTTTGATTTTTCTGCTCCATCGGAAGTAGCATGCAGCTGTCCGGCAAGTCCTTCTTTTAATCCTTGTTCATCCTCGTATCCCCAACTTCAATTTAAGTCTTCCTGGGAGAATGCTTTGGGGTCTGATTCCGGGTTCTGCAGCTGCCCTCCTTGTGAACAGTTTTGTGAAAGCCCGTGGTCAGGAAACTGGTTGAATTCATTTTACGGCAGTCCGTATTCTTCGCCTTTATACTCTCCTGGATTTCTTTCAGGGCTTGGTTCTCCATGGAGTTCTTTCTTCGGGACAGGTGGAATTTCATCAGGATTTGACAGCCAGGGTCCAATTCAGGGTCCATGGATCGATCCTCAGAATTTTTCTTCACAGCCTTCCATTTACAATACAATTAGGAGCTACGATCTGGGAAGAAAAAAAGTTGAAGAAGATTTCAATTGGGAAAATCCGGAAAATTTAATGGATAATATGTGTAGTGCAGTGGGTCCAATTTTAGGTCCGCGGGTGGATCATTAATCCACATTGAGCATTAATAAGAAGAGATTTAAATTCTTAGCTGTTGAGATTCTTATCTCTATTGTGTCAATTTTATTTTTAGCGCGCGCTTTTTTGCGCCATCCTTTCAGCCATTGGACAGAGACTGTTTTAGGAGCTGTATTTCTGGTTCTCGCCCTTTTTACGTATGTTCGACTTCCCTGGTCAAGCATTACTTTTGGATTTGAAAATCCGCTGATTTTTTGTTATATTTTATTATGGGGAAATCAAACTGTTCTACCCGTTTTCTTTGGCTTCCTTATTTTTTTCTTCGTTAGAAAAGGCCGCATAAATTTTGATACCATTTTTTCAAATGTGAGCAGATATACTTTCACAACAGGACTGACCTCTCTATTTTATGGACAGATTGGGGGCAAAATAAACTTTTTTAACTTTTCAGATGCTTTATTTTTTCCTTTGGCAGCAGCTGTTATTTTTCATCTTCTTACCGATTTTACGACATTTGTCTTTCAAGCTGGAAGATTTCAAGAGAAGTTCTCATTAAAAGAGATTGGCGCCGGATATGCTTTCGAACTGCCTTTTTATCTTTTAGCGCCTTTTGTTCCGATTGCAAAGCATTCCCTTTCAACTCCCCTTTTTCTTTTTATCCCAGTTTCATTTTTTGTGGCTTTTTTTGTTTTTAAATTTGGATTTAAATCTTACGTTGAAAAAGAAAAGCTGCAAATTATTTACGAACTTTCTAAAAAATTGTCCGCGGCTTTGGATTTTCAGAAGATGGCTCCTGAGATTTTAATGGGTCTTATGGAAAAACTGAAAGCCTCTGGAGTGAGTATCTATTTAAAAGAGAAAGATTCTTTTTGTAAAAAAAATTCTTGTGGGGAGTTTGAGAGAAGCCCTCTGCCCGAGACTTTGATGGAGAATGATTTTCTAAATGAAAAAGGCGAATTGACGAGTGTCATCAAACATCCCACTCATCTTTTTCCTAAAGCCCTTCTTCCCCTAGCTGTCATTCCTCTCAGAACAGAAAGAGAAATCCTGGGATATCTGCTTCTCAGCCGCCCTTTCATTGGAGAAGAGCAGGAGAAATTTCTGACGATTTTAGCGGGTCAGATTTCTTCATCTG
Organism: bacterium; assembly: GCA_021800275.1. Lineage (GTDB taxonomy): Bacteria > Vulcanimicrobiota > JABDET01 > JABDET01 > JABDET01 > JAKAVV01. The sequence continues at coordinate 108,433 of JAJYZB010000002.1, read as the reverse complement.
TCAATAATAGTTTTTTGTATCAGGAAGTCCTGCAGGCGAACGATCATTTAAAAAAAATGCAGGCGCAGCTGATTGAAACTAGTAAACTGGCTGCTGTTGGGCAGCTGGCCGCAGGAGTTGCGCACGAAATTAATAATCCCCTTGGAGCCATTGTGTTGAATGCCTGGCAGCTGCAGCAGAAACCTGAGGATAAAGATGCTGTTGAAACCATTCTTCAAGCTTCTCAGAGATGTCAGGGAATCGTTCAAAAACTTTTAAATTTTTCCAGAAAATCTGCTGATGAAAAAAAGAATTTCAAGCTTGAGGAGGCTGCTGCAGCGGCTTTGAATTTATGGGATAAGCAGTTAACTCTGGATAATATTCAAGTTAAAGCGGATTTTCAAGACTGCCTGCCTGTGTATGGAGTTCCTGATAATTTAATACAGGTTCTTGCGAATTTAATATCAAATGCCAGAGACGCGATTTTTGAAAAAAAAGAAAACCCAGGTGTGATTGAGATCAATATTTTTGGAGATTCTCGAGAAAGTATTTTGCGCATTTCGGATAATGGCTGCGGAATCTCAGAAGAGAATCTTTCTAAAATTTTTGATCCGTTTTTCACGACAAAAGAGATCGGAAAAGGGACAGGGTTAGGATTGTCAGTCAGTTTTGGAATTATCAAATCAATGGGTGGGGAAATTCAGGTGAAAAGCAAGAAGGGGGAGGGGAGTCAGTTTGTTTTAAAAATCCCAGCAGTAGAAAATATAAAGCCTTCTCTCGAAAAAGCGTCTGTGATTGATAGAGCTTTAGATCAGCTTTAATTTATGCCAATCAATAAGAGGTGCTGCCAATCACCATTTTTTCATAAAGCGCAGCGAATTCAGGTGAGGGCTTTAAATTTAACTCTTTTTCTAATTGGGAACACCAAATTTGATATTTTCTGACTGCTTCTGTTCTTTTCCCGCTTTTATATAAGAGATGGATGACCAGTTGAGCCGTTTTTTCACGGAATGGCTCCAGGGATAGGGTTTTTTGGGCAAATTCTAAAGCCATCACGTCGTCTTGTTTTTGTTCATAATAGGATGAAGCGGCTAAAAGCAAATTTAAGAATGGTTCCTTTAATCTATCTCGCTCAAAATTGCACCAGGTTTCTTCCAGATAATCTTCTAGAAGATCCCCTCCATAAAGATTCTCTAATTTTCGTATGGTTTCAATCCCTTTTTCGTGCTGTTTCGAACTGCAGAAAGACTGGGCTTTCTGGATATTTTCTTTAAACTCATGGACGTCCCACCAGTAGGTTGATGATTTATTAAATTGATAGGCATTGTGTTGTGAAAGAATATACTGCGAATCAGCCCCATCTTTTAAGTCTGGTTCAAGAATTCTTCTTAAAAGATAGATGACATGATGGAGATTTTTTCTGGATCTTTCTGGATCCCCTTGAGGCCAGAATAGATCGCATAATTTATCTTCTGAAACAGGCCGTTCCATGTTCAGCAGAAGATAATTTAAGAGAATTTTTCCTTTTTTGCTTTTCCATGCCTCTTCTGAAATCATAGTTCCATCTCGATAAATCCGAACGGGTCCAAGAGAGTAAATTTTAAGTCCTTTTTCTTCAGGAATGTTCGAATTGAAGACCTGATCAGAATCCGAGCGTGTTTTCATAAGTTTCAAGGCTGAGAATTCGGATTCCCAGAAGTCTTCAAGTTTTTCTTCTTCCACAATCTTTCTGCAGACTTCGAAATGACTTTTGGCGTGATCACTTTTTTTGAGGATCCCGGCAAGAATGGAAAAATAGAGCTCGGTTCGAGCTAAATTCCGTTTATCGCTGAATTTTTCAAAATGGCTTTTTCCCTTTTCAAGGAATTCTTCCAGTTTATCGGTCTTTTCCAGAAACAGTCTTGCTAGAACAATTTCCAGAAGAACCGATGAGATCATGAGTGGGCTGAGATTTAAAGTCAGAGCGGTTTCAAGGGTTCTGCAGGCTTCTTCCTCCCCTTCCAAGAATTTCTGATCTCGAATTAAGTTCTGCGCCAAGGCGAGATGAAGCCTGAACTTAAAATCTGGATCATCTATCTCGTGTTCTTTTTCTAAAAGTTTTTGGATGGCCGCTTTTCCTGTTTCAATTTCTCCGATAGAAGTATAAGTTTTTCCGAGATGCAGGAGTATTTCATAAATTTTTGAGGAGGGTTTTTCAGAAAATCTCTGCAGAGGATTGAACAAAGCATCCTCAAGCATCTCGAGGAGAGAAGGCTCCCAAAGTTTTCCCGCATCTTTTAACAGGGTCTGCAGAGCTTCTTTTGAGCTGAGCCCTGTAGAGATTAAGTTTTCGAAAGACTCGCTGAGGAAAAGGAGATGAGGCAGGATAGAAAAATTTTCATCTGATTCTTCAAAAGGCATATGGTGATTCAAGTAAAGGAGCGCGATTTGTTCACCACCGGGCATCCCTTTGAAAATTTTTCCCAGACATTCGGCATGTTTGATGGAAAGTAAATTTTCCAGTTCTTGATCTGAATAAGATAAATAGCCGAGATCATGGAAAGATAAAAGAAAAAGCAGGATTTCAGTTTGATTTTTTTCAAGTTTTGCTATTTGACCAAGCTTTGTTCCCAATTCAGAGATCCTTCGGGAACGCTCAGTTCCATTTGGAATTCTTGTTTCAATCTCCTGCACAAGAGTTCTAAGACTTTGCTGTAGGCTGGAAGAGAAAATTGCAGCCTCAGTTTTTTGCGCTTCAGATTGATATTTCAGAATCGCTGTTTCAACACTTTGCAAAAACTTTTCGGGGGAAAATGGTTTCATTAAATAGTCGTCCACAGAAAGATGAATAGCTCTAATTGGAGCATCATCTCCCGCATAACCTGTGATAATTAATTTTCTGGCATCAGGTTGATAAGTTTTTATTTTTCCAAGGGCTTCAATCCCATCCATTCCAGGCATTCTTACATCGGTAATGACCATTGAGAGTTCTTCTTTCTGCGCTAATTCGATAGCTTCCAAGCCATTGGCAGCAGTGACAACTTCAAATCCTCGCTCTTTTAGGATCTTCTCTAGAGTTTTCAAAATATGGACATCATCTTCAACCAGCAGAATTTTTGCCATAGAGAGATTTTTCTATCTATTTTCTCGTTTTCCTTACTAAAGGACGGCAAATTTATAGAACAAGTATGGTAAATTTACAAAAATGGATTTGCAGCTCCGTTCTCCTGTTCATTTCACCTCTGCTGGGAATAGCGCTAAACACAGATGATTGAGTCCAAGGTTCATTTTAACAAAATTTTAACATTTTCTACACAAGAATGCAAGAAATAAGGGCTGAAATGGATTATAATTAAAGAAAATCAAAAAAAAGAGTTAGTGAATTGATATAAAAAACAGCAAAGCTCTTTTAAGGAGGTAAAAAAATGGGTGGAATCGGAGGCTTGAATAATTTGCTGCAGGAGATGAGTCCAACTTCCTGGGTATCGCCGGTCATGCCGTTTAATTCACAGGATCAGCAGTACAACCAGAATTTAGGGATCATTGATCAGGCAACACAAAATGCGTTTAATGGTCAGTACGATACCAATACTTATACGGATCAAAATGGAATACAGCATACGACCTATTCTGCGAATGGGAATAATTATAATGTTTGGATTAATCAAAATGGGGATCAATGTGTTCAGATAACGACTCCTGCCCCTCCGAACGATTTTGGAACTGGCCCCAGCACAACTTCTTATACTCTTGATCAGAATGGCAATATGCAGGTTCAGCAGGATAATATCGGATTTGGCGGACGCCAGAACGAAACAACAACTGATTTTCAGAGAGAGGCTCCTGGCGGATGCGGCGGATATGGCGGATATGGAGATCCATGGGGTCAGAATCCTTATGATCAGGTCAATGAATTCAGTTACTCGAATCCCCCTTTCTGGGAAAACCCGCAGCCCCCTGGTTTTATCAATTATCCACTGCCTGGTCAATCACAGCCAGGAGGTCTGCACACGATGATGATGAGCGCTGGTCTGCCTGGCGGCGGCACAGATGATGGCTAATCATCACTTATAATTGAAACTCACCCATAACACACCCCTTGCGTGTGAGTTAGATTGGCTCCTTAAAGTCAGTCTGCCTCACGCGCTATTTTTATTAGGAGATCGGCTATCCCGTGAGAAATCGGTTTATTGAGTTTCTGCTCAATCCACAGAAAGGCGGGATGAAGATTAAATTCTAAAAAAACATATTTTCCATCAGGAGTTCTTTTTAAATCAATTCCAGAGTAATGAAGGTTTAAAAGTTTTAATCCGTCAAAACATATTTTTGAGATTTTCTCCGGAATTTCACAGGAATTGACTTCGGCTTTGTTTTCCAAATACCCGGGTGTGGCGCGGAAATCTACAGCCTGACTCTCCAGTTCAGCAGCAGCCAGAATTTCATCTTCTGTCACGGTTACTCGAATATCGGTTCCTTCAATATATTCCTGAAAAATCACATAATGACTCCGGATGGCATCCAGGCGCTGCATCGCTTTTTCATCTATTAACTCTGCAAAAGCCCCTCCCATCACCGGTTTATAAATGACTTTTCCATGAGCTTGGATAAAGGTTCTGGCTTCCTCAGGATCACGGGTAATGATTGTGGGCGGGACAGGAAATCCAGCTTTTTTTAAAAGGTAAAGTTGATGAGGCTTCAGCACTCCAACAATCATTGGGGTTGGAGGATTCACGAGAATTTTGCCGGCAGATTGGAGCCCTTGAATCCAGGAAAGCTGGACTCCATAAATTTCCCGAGCATGCATGGACTGGTAGTACCAATCCCTGTAAAGTCTGTGTTCTCCCCCTTCTTGTTTAGCGGCAGGGGTTTGACTCAGCATATTTCGGAAATAGAAAACTTTTATTTTATCCAGATTCTGTCCCTCATATTTCCATTCTCCTTCGTAAAAAGAGAACTTTCCTCCGCCAGAAGAGACGATGATTTGGGACTCATGCCCTAGTTTTCTCAGCTCTTCTGCAATGGAAAGAGTATGAGGATCAGCCGGATCTGAAATCAATCCAAACAGCTTTTTATCGGTTTTCATAATTTCATTTACATTTTTCTTGCACCTGTTATTTTTCCTGTTAATTGAAAATATATCGCTGTGGGAAATGATTTGAATATTATCTACTCCCTGTCTAATCCTCGCTGCTAGGAATGCAGGATTTTAGGGCCAAATTTTTGCCAGAGTTTGAGAAATGCCAGCTTCTAATTCCACTCAAGAAAAAGCTTTGCAGAGCAAGATTTCTTTTTTAAGGGCAGAACATAACAAAGATGAACATGAAAGAGACGATCAAAAAACGACTAGATGCTGTTTATCCAGATCTGTGTTCGAGATTAATGGGGAAAATGAAGCGAGAGTGAAATGAGACAGGATGGAATAAAAAAATATACCTGGCAAGAGATAGTGGAGTGGGCGCTGAAACATTCTTCGTATTATAAGAAGCTTTATCAAGGGATTTTTTCATTTGAAAAACTTTCGAATCTCCCAATCATCAATCAAGATGATTTTTGGAAAGCTAACACGATTCATGATAATCGTGTTCTGACTTCCGCAGCACCTGATGGGATTGTGTTTAAAAGCGGAGGAACCACAGGGAACCCGAAGTTTTCTGTTTTCAGTCGTGAAGAATGGTCATGTATGGTTCGGCTTTTTGGAGAAGGGATGAGCAGGACTGGAATTTTAGAAGGGGATAGAGTAGGAAATCTTTTTTATGTTGGAGATTTGTATGGTTCATTTATTTTTATCATGAGATCTTTAGAAGAAGGACCTGTTCCTGTGCTGCAGTTTCCGATTGGAGGGGGAACTCCAATCGAGGTTATTTTAAAAACGATTCAGGATTTTAAACTCAATGTTCTGGTGGGTCCTCCAACCACTCTTCTCAGTGCAGCAGCTTATTATTCTGAAAATCGTTCTGTGTATCCAGAGATTCGGATCCAGAAGCTGCTGTATGGAGGAGAGTCTGTTTACCAGGATCAAAGGGAACAGCTCCAGTCTGTTTTTCCTGGGGTGAAAATTTCTTCTGTTGGATACGCCAGTGTGGATGCAGGGCTGCTGGGGTATGCGGATGCAGACTGTGAACTGGATGAGCACAAAAGTTTTTCAAAAGTGGTTATTCTTGAAATTCTGGATGAAGATACAGGTGAGCCGATTCACGAGATAAACCAGCCCGGAAAACTGGTGGCTACGAGCTTAATGAGGCGCCTGATGCCAATTATTCGCTATCCTGTTGGAGATAGAGCAGAGTGGAAAGAAGTTTATCATGGGGAGAATCAGGACCGAAAATTTCGACTTTTAGGGAGAGCTGAAGATGCCGCTAGAGTTGGTCCTCTTTCTGTTTATTATGAAGATATGAGATCTGTGATGGAACAAGCCGATCCAGGGGTTCAAATTTCAGGGTTTCAATTCATGATTTACCATAAGGACAGGAAAGATGGTCTTGTGGTGAGAATTGCGATTCAGCCTGAGGAGGACAGATCACTGCAAGTTCAGGAAAAGAGATTGGAAAAGTTGAAAAATGCCTGGGAGAAAATTTTGAATTGTTTCAATCAGGAACGTTCTGCGTATTTAATTGCTGTGGAACGAAATTTAATTCATCCGATGGAGGTCGAATGGACCACTTTGGATAAAATGGGGGTCAATCCCAGAACAGGGAAGCTCAGGAGAATTCTTGATTTGAGGAAGTAAAAAGGTACTTCTTGCAAACCCCTTATCTTCATAGAGAAGTTTCCATTGACTGAACCACAGAGATGTGTTACAATTTAATACAGGAGGACATGAATGAGAGATTCGGTTACTATTTCTCTTCCTAAAGAGATCAAAAAAAGCTGGATCAAGTGTCAAAACAAGAAAAAGTCAATCGCAGCGACATTGTTCGGGAAGCTGTGCGCATTTATTTAGCCCGTCGTGAATTTAAAGAAATTTAGCAGCGTCTGATGCTGGAGGCTAGAAGTAAAGGTATCTTTTCAGAAGAAGATGTTTTTCGTATTATTTCGTGAAAGTTTTCTTTGACACTAATATCTGGATTGCTGCATTTGTTTCTCCAGGCGCGTGCAGCGAACTTCTGGACCACTGCCTGTTAAATCATTCTCTTTTGACATCCCAGCAGATTCTGCATGAGATTTTAGACAAATTAATGAATAAACTTCACTTTTCAAAAGATAATGTAGGTCTGTTTTTGGAATTTATTAGAGAAAATGCCTGCCTAGTGGATGTTAAATTACCTATCCCTTCTATTTGCCGAGATCCGGATGATAATGGGATTCTAGCTGCAGGGCGGAATGGAGGCTCTGACTGTCTTATCAGTGGCGACAGCGATTTACTGGCTCTTAAGAATTTTGATGGAATTCCTGTGATTAAACCGAGCGACTTCTGGCGATTTGAGCAAACTTAAAAATATTATCAGTTCCACGAGATTTTGGCGGCAAAGTTAAGCACCTAAAAGGTGGGCATATTTCTGCCGTGGATAGAAATTCCACCAATGGCTCTAGAAATGATCCTGTCGGGTCTCCAGCCTGGCAGGAAGGAGAACGAAAAGCCAGTGGAGATATTAAAGCAGGCCGTCTCAGTTCTGGCACAGCAAAAGAGATTATGTCAGAGATTAGAAAACGACGAAAGCAGAAGTGAAGTATCAGCTTTTGCGTTCAGAAAGGGAGTTTGCGATAATCCTCATAAGTTTATTTCCGTTTTTGATGCAGAATCGCCATCAGATTTCATCTCCTTTTTATCGCAGCATACCCCTGTCAAAAATAGGTTTGAAATTATAAAAAAAATTACAACTTCAAGCCGATTTTAAATTTTCCAGTTTCACCTTTGGAGCGGATCGGTTAAGTTCTAAATGTTTTGAGGCATCTAAAATTTCAATTCCCATGTTGCTTTCTATTTATTCTGGAAATTGATTGAGAAAAGTAGGGCGCTGAAAAATCAGAAAAGGTGGATTTTTTGAATTATCTTACCGGACCGCTCCTGCTTTTTCTCGAGCCAGCGACAAAACTTCACTGACTAATTTTTCAATTCCTGAACCAACTTCTGAGATTCGCTGTCCCAGCATATAAGCAGGAGTGCTGACAATTTTATTCTCTCGATCAACTGAAATTTCATGAACAGAATGGGGTTCATGTCTGGCATTCATTTTTTCTAGAGCTTCTGCTGTTGAGGAGTCTGTTCCAATGGTTAGAAGGGGTGTTATGGATGTGCCTTTAAAAATACTGGCGATTAAAGCAGGAGAAATGCAGACTGCTCCGATCGGTTTTTTAAACTGATGCATCTCTTTCACCAGTCTTGCAACTTCTGGATGAGGGGCAGCACCAGCTCCTTTAGAAGCAAAATCGCAGAGGTTTTTAGCGGCTCCAAATCCTCCTGGTAAGATCAAAGCATCTAATTCAGCAGCTTTCACCTCTTTTATATCTCGAATTTTTCCGCGGGCAATCCTGGCGGATTCCACGAGAACATTCCGCATTTCCCCTGTTTCTCTCCCTGATAAATGGTCCACCGCTTTAAAGGATAGGTCAGGAGCCATAAAAACCACCTCTGCACCTTGTTTGTCAAGGAAATACAGGGTCAAAACGGCTTCATGAATTTCTGAACCATCCATGACTCCACATCCACTTAAAACCACTCCTACTTTCAGCATAGTTATTACCCTCCATTACGATTTGCGAGCCTATTTCCTGTTTTAAAGTTTTGGCAAATTTTTGACAGGATTTTGAGTTTTTATCTTTTATAGGATATTATTTTTTAAATAACCTGATAAACCTTCTGCCAGACCGATTCTGAAGATCTGCTGCAGGCGCTGCGGCCAGACAAAGGCTGACACCCGATATTCACTTTATCTATAGAAATCTTCTTAATAAACGAATTTGGACCCAGATTGTCTAAAAAAACAGCCAGATTTTTATGTTCTGGAGAAACAGCAGAATGATACAAAATTCCTTCAAAACCGCGTTTTACAGCTGCTGCTGCAAGACGGTGTGTTGTCTCGTAATTTGCAGAGTTTGAGGAAAAAATTTTACTGTGATTATCTCCTAAAAAAACTTTAACAACAGCTTCATCTGTTAAATCTAATATTTTTGAAAATCGCGTCTGAAAAGTTCCTAAAACAAGAGGTTTAACTTTTCTTAGATCCCCTCCGATTCTAAATCGAATTTCTTCCAGACATCCTTGAACAGAAGAGCTTAAATAAAGAGTATTGGAAAGTTCTGGGGGGGTAAATCGTCCTCCGAAAATTAAGTTCTCGGCAGGCTTATGAATCTCTTTTCTGCGGCAGCCTATGACAATTCGGTAAAATGTTCCTTCCTGCATTAAAATATTCATACAGGTACCCCCCATTCAATTGCTGCAAGAAGCTGCAGAATTTTTTGATCCCCTTCTGGCGCTCTCAAAACTTCCAGAGGGGACTGATCCTCGAGTTCAGGATGGGGTTGATGAAACCACTCACTCATTCCTTTTAAAGTAAAGATTTCGACAGCCCTGCTGACGACCTTCTGCAGATCAGCGATTCTGGAAATAGGAATGTTTTTAAAATCAGGTTCTGTTAAGACTTCAGGCTCAATTAAAAGGATTTGAGCTAGTTCTTTATCAGAGATTCCGAGGCAGTCTTTTATCCCAAATAAATCGTTCTTTGTAAAATTTGAGGCAGAACTCTCAGGATCTGACTTTTGCCCTGGTCTCTTTTTGACGGCTTTTAACAAAAGAGGACCCTTTTTTACTTTTTTCTTTGGTTGCATTTTCACTGTTTTCCTCTACTGCTGTCTCCCTTGTTTTCCTCGAAAACGGAAGATTTAATACAGTCTCTTTCCTTAGACTATCAGAAAAAGGAAAAAAAGGGTATCGGTTAAACACCTGATTTTTGGAATGGGGAAGGAGATCCTTTGATTCGGTTCAATAATCGCAGCAGGCCATCCAGAATGGTTAAGGGATGTGGAGGGCAGCCTGGGATATACAGATCCACAGGGATATCTTCAGGAATTCCTAGGAGAGCTGCTTTGGCTCCTGCAAAAGGGCCGCCGCTGATGGCGCAGGCTCCTACAGCAATCACTATTTTAGGAGAGGGGACTGCTGCATAGGTTTCTCGCAGCGCTGCTTCCATATTTTTTGAAACAGGCCCTGTTACAGCAATTCCATCAGCATGACGAGGGGATGCTGTAAATTGTATGCCGAAGCGGCTCAAATCAAACACGACATTTCCTAAGGCTGTCAGCTCTGCTTCACATCCACTGCATCCCCCTGCAGAAACCTGACGGAGTTTTAAGGATCGTCCCAACACTTTCAGCATTTCAGTCTTCAGCGCCTCTGCTAATTTTGCTTCTTTTTCTGAAATTTTTAAGTCCTTTTTGGAATTGACGGCTAAATGATAATCAGGGGTATAATGAATTTTTTTCTCGGGACATACTTCCTGGCAGAGAGGGCAGAACAAACAGGCTCCGAGATCGATTTGAAAAGGATCAAGAGTTATCGCCTGTGTAGGACAAACTGCTGCACAGGCTGAGCAGTTCTCTTGACAAGGGGCAGGATCAAGGACAGGTTTTCCCCTAAATCGCTCAGGGAGTTTTATCTCTGCTTCAGGAAATCGGGAAGTTTGATATCCCTGGTGCAGTCTTGCTTTTAAAAGTTTAAACATTGGTTTTTCTCCATGATCAATATTTATAAATCATGTCCAGAGTACGAAAGGTTAAAACTTTTATTGCACAAAGGAAAATCAGAGATCTGGCCTCCGCGTAAAGCAAGAGCCAGTCCAAACCAATTGTGGAAAGAAGGATCCACAATTTTATATCCTGTTATTTCCCCTTTTGAAGTGGTGACAGCCAAATGCAGAATTTCTCCTCTCCAGCTTTCTACCATTGAAACAGCAAGGTGTTCTGGAGACATTTTTTGAATTTCTGTCTGCAGTTCAACTTCCAGCGATTGTTCAAGGAGTCCTGTCAGCTGCTCCCGGATAAATTGAATAGAACGTTCTGTTTCGAGCCACCTCAGCACAGCGCGAGCCATGACGTCTCCTGTATCTGCTGCAGCTGTTGGAATATGATAAAATCGAAAAATCCCAAAGGGGTGATCCCTTCTGACATCTCTTTCACAGCCGCTGGAGCGGGCTGCTGGTCCTACCATTCCTAAAGCCTCTGCAGCAGCGCGCGAAACGATCCCTGTTTCTTCAAATCTTGAACAAACTGCAGGATGATTGAAGGTCAGTTCAGCTGTTTCTTTTAGATCTCTTTCTGCTTTATCTAAGCGGATTAAGAAATTTTCTGTTTGTTGAGCGCTCAAATTAAACCTCACCCCTCCTGGCTTCAGAAGTCCTCTTCCAAATCGGTTCCCGGATAGTTCCATTAGCCAGTTTAAAAATTCCCCTCTGATTCTCCCGAACCAGGCAGCTCCAGGAAGATACCCAATATCACCGCACAGAGCCCCTAGATCCCCTATATGATTCGAAATTCGTTCTAATTCAAGGGCTGCCCCTCGAAGAATATGGGCATAAAGTGGGGGTTCTGACTTAGAAAGGGCTTCAATTTCCATGCAGTAAGCCAGAGCATGTCCAATAACCGTATCACCAGCAAAAGATTCTGAGATGACCAATCTTCGTTCAGGTGAGGATCGAAGAAAAAGCTCTTCAGCTCCTCTGTGCTGATACCCTAACTGGATTTCTAAATGGTGAACAGTTTCTCCTGAACATTGAAATCGAAAATGCCCTGGTTCAATAATTCCTGCATGAACAGGACCAACAGCCACTTCATGTATTCCCTCCCCTTTTACTTTAAAAAACGGATAAGGAGTTTCTTGTTTTCTTAAGGGCTTAAGCCAGGGGTGATTTTTTGGAAGAATCCCTTGTTCTTCAAAGATTTCTCTCTCAAATCCCTGAGCCTGCGGAATTTCTGAAGAAAGGCTTAAATAAGAGTTTTTCTCTTCTAAATCAGCGCACAGAACTCCAATTTTTCCATTCTCATCATCAGCTGCAAGAGCCAGGAGGGTCTTCCCTCCTTTTCTGCCGTAGAGAGCGGGAACTGATGAAAGCAGAGCAAGCCTTCCCCCTGAATAAACCTGTTCAAGGCAGATTCTGCGGAAATCTTCAGGAGTGTAGAAAGGAACCCGGGATAATGGGATGGAGTCTCCATTTCGGATCCAGAACACAGAGGGTGAAGAAGAGTTTACGTTCATTGTTTTCCTGTTAAAATAAAAGTTGATTTTTCTAAAAGCTCTCGAAGTGGATGAGGCATCCAGATTCCTAATATTAAAAGTAAAAGAAGTGGGGCTCCAACCAGCAGCATATCTCCCAGGTGATTGGGTTCAGGAAGAACATGATCACCTGGGGGTTCTCCCCAAACTGCTGAAACTGCGTGAGAAAGAACTCCTATAAAAACAATTCCCAGAGCTGTTAGAAAAAATGTTAAAAGCAGAAAGTGGTGATGATCCACAGCTGCTTTGATGATCAGGAGTTCACTCATGAACACAGCAAAAGGGGCAGATCCGACTAAGATAATAAGGCTCAAGAATAGACCCAATCCCCAGACCTGTTCTTTCTGAAGAGTTCCTGGCATTTTTCTTAAATCATGAGTGCCGTATTTTTGGCCTAATTTTCCTGCAGACAAAAAACCAGTTGTTTTGCAGATGGAGTGGTTTAACGTATGAAAAAGCGCTGCAAAAACCCCGAGTCCTCCAAGTCCTAAGCCAATTGCAGTAATTCCTAGATGTTCCACTGTACTGTAAGCCAGCAGTCTTTTAATATCATGTTGAAATAGAATAAAGACTGCTGCGACAGCCATTGAAAAGATGCCAAAAAATAAAAGAAGATCCCTTGAAAAATGGGAATTCCCAACTGCTCCATTAACAATTGGAAGATAACGCATAATGCAGTACATGGCTTCATTGACCATGAATCCGGAAAAAACTGCTGAGACTGGCGCAGGGGCCTGGCTGTGGGCATCCGGCAGCCAGGTGTGAAGAGGAGCCAGCCCTACTTTTGTGCCATATCCTATCAGAAGGAAAATAAAAGCCATTTTCATTAACTGAGGATTTAAGATTGAAGCATGGCTTGCCAGTTTGGTCCATATTAGACTGCTGCTGTCTGCTGCTCCCACAAAAAGAGTTCCAAGGAAGGCAAGAGCAATCCCAACAGAACAGATCAGCACATATTTCCAGGCGGCTTCTAAAGATAATGGAGAAGGATGCAGACTGATAAGAAACGTCGTGGCTAACGTGGTGGCTTCAATTCCAACCCACATTAATCCGAGATTGTTAGAAAGAAGGACCAGGGTCATAACACTTAAAGTTCCAAACCAGAGGGATCCAAATCGAGCAGCTGTTTTGTCACTTAAGGATCCTTTTTGAATCTCCTCATTGAAATATCGGGCAGCATAAATTGAAGCCATTAAAAATACGAGAATCATGATGAGAATATAATAAGCTGAAAGAGTATCAACTCGAAGCCATGAACCTGCTGCGCGCAGGGCGCCTTTTTGAAAAAGTGATTGAATAAGGATAAAACCAAGCCCTGCATCCACTGCGGCCCCAACCATAATAAAACGAAATATCCAGCTTGCTTTTCTGAGGATAAGACATCCCACTGCAGCTGCAGCAGGAAAAAGAAGGAAAATCCAGATGAGAAGGGAGCTGTGGTTCATCCTTTTAATCCATCCAAACGACTGACATCAATATGGTCAAACTCTCGGCTGATATGATAAATGGCGATTCCCATGACAAGAATCCCCACAAGAAGATCCAGCAGCACCCCTAATTCTACAGCTAAGGGGATCTTTTGAAACAGTATTTGTCCAAAAATAAAGATTCCATTTTCAAAGATTAAGTAGCCGATCACCTGAGTGATCGCTTTCTGTCTGCTGACCATGATTAAGAACCCAATCAAAATCCCAGAAAAAGCCGCTGGAACAAGATAGGCAGAGGGAGGATGGGGGAGACCCGTCACCTTCGAAATCCAAAAGGAAATGATCACCAGAACTGCTGCAGCAGAAAGAGAAAGATGGAGGCTGATAAAAGGTTCTACTTCTCGGCGCACATTGGCTTCTTGAATAGAACGAAACATAAGGAAAGGAATCAGGAGGGCTTTCACACCCAGGGTTCCAATCCCGATTAAAAGGAGATTGATGATTTCTAGTTTAGAAGCCTGGGTTCCCCAGAGCAGAATAGGAAGAAAAGCTAAAACACTCCCTTGTAAAGCAGCTGCCTGAACACAGCTCCTCAGTCTGCTTGAAGAGACAATATAAAGATTTAGAGCAATAGCAGCAGTCAGGATAAAATTAACGTAAGGGATCACGGCGCCCCTCGATAAAAAGAGATCATTAACCCTAAAACTGTCAGGATAAAAGCGCCGATTAAAAATTGAGGGATTCGCTGCAGTCTGAGCCGCGCAGTAACAGACTCTAAAATCCCAATCAGAATTCCTATCCCCAAAATACCGCTGAGGAGAAGAAGAACTCCTTCCTCTGTGAGATGAGAAGGGAAAGGAAGCAGGAAGTGAATCAAAAGGTCTGCCTGCAGAAGTAGTTTCAGAGAGCTGCTGTAAAGGATAAAAGCAAAATCAGGACCTCCGTGATCCAGAACCATGACTTCATGGATCATGGTGAGTTCAAGATGGGTATTGGGATCATCAATGGGAAGCCGCGAATTTTCTGTCAGCAGCACAGCCAATAGAACGAGGGCTCCTGCTAAATATGCGGGGTGAGCAAAACCCCATGTTTTCCAGGGTAAAGCTGTGAAAACAGATTTAAAAGTAGGGCTTCCAGCAGGGATGCAGAAAATCGCCAAGGCTGAAAAAAGAGCCAGTTCTGCGAAAGTTCCAAAAGCAGCTCCTCTGCTGGCTCCCATTCCTTCAAAACTGGATCCCACATCAAGGGCTGAAATTAAAAGAAAAAAATGTCCAAGAGCAAAGAGATAGACAAAAAAAATGAGATCTCCTGTGAATCCAAAAGTAGAGTGATTTCTCATCATGGGAAGGATTAATCCTGCGCAGACAAGACTGGCAGAAGTCAGGATAGGTCCTGCTTTAAAGATCCAGGTGGCTGTGCTGCTGTATACAGCCCCTTTTTTTAAAAGCTTTTCTATGTCATAATAGACTTGAAATAAAGAAGGACCTTGTTTTCCTGCTGTCCAGGCTTTTACTTTATTGATAAATCCAATTAAAAAAGGAGGGAATAAAATTAGGAGGATCAGGTGAATAAAAATGTCAAGAACCAGCATCAATGACCTCCCCAGATGGAGAGCCATATTAAAAGCATGACAAAAGCTCCACCAATATAGAGAAGGTACAGTTGGACTTTCCCATGCTGCAGGATGCGAAGCTGCGAAAGAAAGCCGACTGCTTTTCGAATAGACGGGAGAAACCATTTTTGATGAGCAATATCCCCTAAATGTTTTTCATATCGGGCTTCAGCGGGAAAATACCCATCCACTTTTTTTCCATGCCGTATCTGAGAATGGATTAAGGATGCAAAAGGGGTGAGGATTGGTTCAGCAAAAGAGGAAGCCGTGTACTGCATTCTTGTATGATAGGTGGTATAACCACAGCTCCAGGTAGAAGCTGTTCTGACATCGCGATTTTGAAGCAGTTTCCACCGCAGCAGGGAAAATAAAAGGATTAGAATAAAGAGCAGGGCTGCAAAGTAAGGGACTCTAGCAAGAGTTTTCAGCACAGATGCTGTGCCACTAGCTCCCCCTCCTAAAACTGCTGCAGCAGGAGTGATGATATTGAGAATTCCAAGGGGCCAGCAGCCGATCAGAACACACAGAAAAGAGCCTAGAATCATGGGGATCAGCATGGAGTGATTGGATTCATGGATCTTAACAGGGATATTGACTCTGGGATTTCCGAGAAAAGTGATCCCAAAAGCTTTTACAAAACAGGTAACTGCCAGCCCGCCAATCAGGGCTAAAGCTGGTACTGCAGTTAGACAGAGCAGCTCCCCTGCTGTCGAAAAAAAATGAGAAGAACCGATGAATCCTCCCATATAGAGCAGCCATTCACTGATAAATCCATTGAAAGGGGGGAGTCCGCAGATGGCGATAGAACCAACTAAAAAAGCGCTTCCTGTTACTGGCATAAAGCGGTACAATCCTCCAAGCTCTTCCATATTCCTTGTTCCAGCTGCATGAATCACACTTCCAGCGCTGTGGAACAGCAGCCCTTTAAAAATTCCATGATTCAGCACGTGCAGCAGGGCTCCAGCATATCCTAAAAAAGTGACGACAGGGTTATTTAAAGCCTTGCCTAAAAGACCGAGTCCAATCCCAATTGTAATAATTCCAATATTTTCAACACTGTGATAGGCCAGAAGACGTTTTAGATCATGCTCTGTTAAAGCATGCAGGACTCCTAATATTCCTGAAACTACTCCTATTCCAAGCACCACTCCTCCCCACCAGAGCGGCGGAGTTCCTAAAAAAAGAAGGGTGCGTAGAATTCCGTAAATTCCCATTTTAATCATCACCCCTGACATGACAGCAGAAACAGGGCTTGGAGCAGCTGGATGGGCTTCAGGCAGCCAAATATGAATAGGCCAGAAACCTGCTTTTGTCCCAAATCCAAGCAGCGCTAATAAAAAACAGAGATCAGCAGTCCGCGGCATTTTCGCATAAGAAATGTGAAAAGAATTAAAATTAAAGCTGCCTGAATTTCGGTTTAAAAGAGCGAATAAGACAAAAAGAAGAAGAGCCCCTGCCTGGGATGCCATGAGATATAAGATCCCTGCTCTGCGAACCTCTCTGCGCTCATTTTCAAAGGTGACCAGGAAAAATGAGGAAAGAGACATGATCTCCCATGACATAAGGAATAAAATTCCATTTCGCGAAATGACGACTCCTACCATAGAAGCTGTTAACAGGCTGGAAAAAATAAGAGGGGACTTTAACTTTTTTTTTCCTATCTCATAAGAAAAATATCCATTTCCATACAGGACTGAAAGCCCGGATACCAGGAAAATACAGACCAGGAAAAAGGAGGAAAGAGGGTCAAGTCCAATGGCAACTTTTCCCAAGGGAAGTGACCATACTGCTTTTAAAGAGCAGGTTTCTCCCGTTATAAGAGCTCCAAGAGCTGCAGTTAAACCGATGCAGCAGGCAGCTCCATTTCCAATTGTTCCAACAGCAAGAATTAGCTTTTCGTTTTCAGCGAAAAACAGGATCAGCAGAGGGACTGTGCCAAGGATCAGCAGCGAAATTAAAATAAGTACCTGCATCAAATTTGCGCTTCTAGAGTTTTGATGCGATCTAGAATAGCTTCTCCAGGGGCGCTCAGAAGAATGAGATCCTTCAGAACAGCATCGGATAGGAAAACTGTTAAGAGAGTTGTGATTTGAATGTGGAAGAGAACAGAGGGGGAAAAAAGAAGAAAAAAAGCTTGAGCAGGTGGACAGTTCAGGGTAAAAATAACAGGTGACTTGAGAGAACACAGCAGCAGGACTGGATCAGGAATCGAAAATACAAATGGATATCGAGGATGAGGAATAAAGATTCCCTCTTTAGTAAAAGAAAGGAGTGGAGTCATGCTGTCCCTTTGTAAAATTTGATTTAAAAGCTTGCGATTGATGCAGCTGGGGATTCCAGGCAGATGTGCTGCTGCTTGGAAAATTTCTTTTTTAGAGACGCCAGAAAGATTATAAAAAATTCCTCCTTTTTTTAAAGCCATGGAAAGAGGAGCCTTCTGCTGCAGTGGATTAATGTTAAAAGATGGGTTTGACACAGAATAATGATGTGCAGCAGCCCATTCCAGGAGATATACACGGTTTAAGTAATACTGTTCATGCAGCTTGTGTGCGGGAATGGAACCGTTTTGAATCCAGCGGTAAATTTTATTTTCAGAAATATTTAATAGAGAAGAGGTCTCTCGAACGCTTAAGTCCATAATCATCAAGAACAAATTCTATCATAGCATAAAAAATGAATGCAGAGTATCAGTAAAACACCTGATTTTTTATGCTGCAGAAAAGAGGCCAGAAGACCAGTATAACAAATCAGGTATCTGACTGATAGAAAAACCAGGAAACTTCTGATACGATAAAAAAAGCATAGAGGATTATTGGATCTATGATGCAAGAGGTTAGGTTATGACAGATTCTAAAAAGATTTCTTCTTTGGATGATTCGACAGAATTTCTGCAGTGGTTTAAAAGACTGGACACATCCAAGAAAATTTTCTGGGCCAATTTTTTTATTGTTTTGTTCTGGTGTTTTTTAGTATTCATTGGAATGAGAGGTCTTCCTTTAACCCATAGTCAGGGGATTTTGTTGATTGTTTTATCTGCTGCAGGAACCCTTTGGTTAAGCTCCTGGTTTGTTAAAATGGTTCTTGCTCCACTCCGTTCTTTATCTCAAGCCATGGATCAGGTGGCAAAAGGTGATTTAAATTTTCGCGCTGCTTCTCATCCTGCATCAGGACCTTTAGTCAATTTGTGTGTTCGATCTTTAAATCAAATGCTGGATGTTCTCAATTTAGAGAGACAGAGATCTCATCTGTTAGCTGAGAGATTGATTTTTGCGCAGGAAGAAGAACGCCGGCGGATTGCTCGTGATCTTCATGATGAAACCATGCAGGGGCTGACCACCCTCAGAATGCGGATTGAAGAAGTGGAACTGCTCATTTCTGCTCCTCTTGATTCTTCAGTCTTGGATTCGTGTAAAATGACTTTGGCACAGGTGAAACAAGTGATTGATCAAGATTTAAAAGAACTGAGGCACCTGGTTTTTAATCTACGTCCTATGCTGCTGGAAGACATGGGGCTGAAACAGGCACTCTTGTCACTTTTTCGAGAAGAATTAGGAAAAAATGGAATCCACACAGATTTTGCCACAGAAGGAAAGGAGATTCTTTTGTCTGATGCTGCAGAAGTTGCAGTTTATCGGATTTCTCAGGAGATTGCGAATAATATTATGAAGCACGCTAAAGCGACAAAAGTTTCAGTACGACTCTGTTTTCAGCCCGATGGAGTGATGTTAAAAGTTGAAGATAATGGCATTGGATTTGATGTCGAAACAGCTCGAAAAACAAGTCAGGGTATGGGACTTTTAGGAATCGCAGAAAGGGCTTCTTTACTCTCAGGAATCTTTGAAGTGCACTCTTCCATAAACAGAGGCGCTTCAATAAAGGTTTTTCTTCCTTCTGCTGTTTTCCCTGCAGGAGATTCAGGGCTTTCTTCATCAGAGCAGCAGAGCAACTTTCAAAAAAGGAAGTGATTGTCCATGATTAAAGTGCTGATAGCTGATGATCATACGATTTTAAGGGAAGGGCTTGAAAGTCTGCTGTCACGGGAACCTGAAATTTCAGTCATTGGAAAAGCTTCCCATGGAGAAGAAGCAGTGGAGCTGGCGGGAAGATTGAAGCCAGATGTTATTTTAATGGATATTGGGATGCCTATTTTGAATGGATTAAAAGCCACTCAAACCATTAAAAAACTTTATCCAGAGATTAAGATTTTAATTCTGACTCAATATGAGTCAGAATACTATTTTTTTTCAGCTGTTCAAGCAGGGAGTTCAGGATATATTTTAAAAGGAACGAATCGAGAGGAGCTGATTTCAGCTATTTTTACAGCTTATGAGGGGGATCTTTACTTTTCTCCTTCATTAACACGAACTCTTTTAAAAGGGTGCGCATCAGGGGAAACATTAGCTTCTATGCAGCGAACGTTAAGCCCTCGTGAATTAGAAGTTTTAAAGCTTTTAGCGGATGGAAAATCAAATCAGGAGATTGCGGATCAATTGTTTGTTTCTGTAAAAACTGTCCAGACCCACAGATATCATATCATGGAAAAATTGAATCTGCACAATCGAACAGAACTGATCAAATATGCAATTCGAGAAGGAATTTTAATTTTAGAAAATTAGAATACGCAGTCATACCGATTCCATGAAGGTGCTTTCCAGGAAAAAAGCATTAGATAAGGAAATTTAGAAGCATCTTGAAACCAGAAATCTGCAGCATCCTTGCCACAGACTGCGGCTCCACTACCACTAAAGCGATTTTAATCGCCAAAAAAGGGGAAGAGTACCGTTTAGTGGCTCGCGGAGAAGCTCCGACAACAGTAGAAGCTCCTGTGGAAGATGTGACTCGTGGAGTTATTAACGCGATCACTGAAGTAGAAGAATTAGCTGGCAGACCTCTTTTAAAAAACGAGAAAATCATCAAACCTCAAACAGGAAATGAGGGGGTGGATCTCTATGTATCCACCTCCAGCGCTGGAGGTGGGCTGCAGATGCTGGTATCAGGAGTTGTGAAAGAGATTTCTGCTGAATCAGCTGCTCGAGCAGCCTTAGGGGCTGGAGCTATTGTGATGGATGTGACAGCTGCCAATGATGGCAGAGTTCCTCACCAGAGAATTGAAAGAATTCGATCTCTAAGACCGGATATGATTCTTTTATCAGGAGGAATGGATGGAGGGACTGTTTCTCATGTGGTGGAAGCTGCACAATTGATCTCTGCAGCGGATCCTAAGCCAAGACTCGGATCCGGCTATGAGCTGCCTGTGATTTATGCAGGAAACATAGAGGCAAGAGAAAGTGTAAAACAGATTCTGGATCATAAAACTGCTCTTCAAATTACTGACAATTTAAGACCTACAGATAAAACAGAAAATTTAGCTCCTGCTCGTCAGAGCATTCAGGCGCTTTTTTTAAATCATGTGATGGCTCATGCCCCTGGTTATAAAAATCTGATGGAATGGACTGATGTCCCTATTATGCCAACTCCTGCTGCTGTTGGACTTTTGATGCAGAAAATTGCTGAAAAACATAAAATGAATGTGCTGGGAGCTGATATTGGAGGGGCAACTACAGATGTTTTTTCGGTTTTTCATCATGTTTACAATCGCACAGTCAGCGCGAATTTAGGAATGAGTTATTCGATATCCAATGTGTTTAAAGAGTCAGGTCTTGAAAAGATTCTGCAGTGGGTACCTTTTGATTTAAATGAAAAAGAGCTGCGAAATAAGATTAAAAACAAAATGATTCGTCCGACCACAATCCCTCAGCTGCTGGAAGAATTGATTGTAGAGCAGGCAGTCTGTAGAGAGGCTTTAAGGCTCTCATTTGAGCAGCATAAATTATTAGCAGTTGGATTAAAAGGGGTGCAGCAGGAGAGAAATATTTCGGATGCATTTGCTCAAACCGAGTCTGGAGAAACTCTGATTAAAATGATGGAACTGGATATGCTGATCGGCAGCGGCGGAGTTTTAAGTCATGCCCCCAGGCGCTCTCAAGCAGCTTTAATGATGATAGATGCCTATCTCCCTGAAGGAGTCACTTTTTTAACTGTGGACAGTATTTTCATGATGCCTCAATTAGGAGTTTTAAGTCAGGTTCATCCTGAAGCAGCAGAACAGGTTTTTGAGAAAGACTGCTTGATCTGGCTTGGAACCTGCATCTCCCCTGTTGGAGAAGTGAAAGAGGGGAAACCTCTGGCTAAAATTCGAATTCAGTTTAAGAATGGAAAAATTGAAGAACTTGAATTAAACAGGAGAACCCTGCAGTGTATTCCTTTAGGAATAGGGGAGACTGCAAAAGTTTTTCTGCAGCCAGCCTCTGGGATAGACTGCGGAAAAGGAAAAGGGGAAGCCTTTGAAACTGAAGTAAAGGGAGGGGCTGTGGGGATTATTTTAGATGGGAGAGGACGCCCTTTTTCTCTTCCTAAAAATAAATCTGACAGAATTGAAAAATTGAATGAGTGGAATCGTGTGTTAAAGGTTTACCCTGATGCTGGAGCGAATTGAAAAAAAGAGGATGGTGAGTCAATGCAAGATGACAACGCGTTTTATAATTTTCAAAAAACGCATTTAAAGAAATTAATAAGGAGACATAAAAGATTGGATGACAGCCCCCTTCTTGCTGCTGTCTGGTACAAAATTCATGATAAAAAGAATGTTTATTTGCTTGAAGTGCTTGATCAGTTTCCAAACGTCGCAAATGAAAAAGAAATTTATCATGTTTCATTTGGTTCCTCCAGTGATTTTATAGTTCTTCATGGTCTGCTTAAACTCTCTTTACTCTCAAAGCAAGATTTTGATCGTTCACTGGAAGAAAAGTGGAGTATCATCAGGGAAATTAGAAGCGATCAGTTTGAAATTTTATATCAAGATCCTGAGTGTAAAAATTTAATTTCTAGACTTTATAAAGATGAACAGCCGCAGCGAGAAAAGCAGCGCTTTCTTAAAACAGGCTGAATTCGATTATCAGTTTGTCGCTGAGATTAAAAATAGTCTTCCTTTGACTCCTCTTTGCTATCGAGCTGCTCACTGTCAGCAGGCTAGCGAAAAAGCTGTCAAAGCTCTTTTTTTGAAGGCAGTAGGAGAAATAAAGCCATCACATGCTCTCAAAGGTTTTATACAAGGCATTTTAAGGGCAGCAGAATCTTCACCAAAACTTCGCGGCAGTATTTCTCGCTTATTTTCTAAGGAAATGAAAAAGTTTTTGTTTGAAATGGAACAAACTGCTCCATCTGATAAATGGACTAAGAGAAACACAGAGTATCCTTTTGAGAAAGATAAGAAGTGGACAGCTCCTGCAGAAAAAAACGTGTTTCAATCTTATGAAGTAGAGGTATGGGAGAGGAAAGTGGGTGTTCTTATAGTGGGAGTGAAGAAACTTTTTAGAGAGATTTAGATGGGTTAACGAATGGTAAACGCCTATACACCTGGCTGCTTCCATTGACATAAAGGGGAAAATTTATGACGCGATAATGCTCTCCGTGGTAAGATTATATATGACTCGATTCGGACTCTTAACTTTTTACACATTTATGTGTAAAATTATTTTAGTGAAGAAGCGTGACCTGGAAAGCTGCTTGAGCTCCTTCGGATGGTGGTTGTCGTGAGAAGGCGGGAATCACGAAATATGGACGAACGGAAAAGAAACAGAGCCTGTTCCTCGACACAGGGAGATTGCCGAGCCCTTGGCCCGAAAAATCCTTCGAAAAGCCCAGGCACATCCAGGAGTGAAGGGAGAAAAATATGAGATTTGAAGGACGTGTTTGGAAAGACAGAAGAAGCGGCTATTGGTTGATCGAAGTTCCACTGCTAGACATCATGACACAAGCCACATCAAAAAAGAGCGCGTACTGGATGATTGCCGATGCAATTAAAGTCTTGATCGGCAGAAAAGATTTTAAGGTGGACGTGCGGCCATCTGCAGGGTCGAGCTTTACAATTGGCGCCAACCAGGAAGGGACACTATTCGCCCTGATGTTGAAACGGCAGAGGGAAGCGCACAATCTGACCTTGCTGGAGATGGCGCACAGGCTTGATTCAAAATCTCCGAATGCATACGCGCGCTACGAGCAGGGTAGAAGTATTCCTACTATCGAAAAGCTCAATCAACTCATGAAAGCCATTAATCCGGAACTTGAGCCTACTCTTAAAACGGGCTAATAGCACATGGAAGGTTTCACAGACTCACCCTTGGAGGATGATAAAATGACACTGACTGAAGCCCTTTGTGTCAATATAGAATGAGAAAGATTTTGGATCTCGAAATACGGTAGAAAGAGGAGGGGCAAGGTTTGCGAAAATTTTTGATGCGTGGTTTAACGAAAGTTTAAATGGAGTACAAGAGCTCAGTCATGGCGGCTTGTTCACCTTGATATGGGAAATGCCTATACACCTGGGTTAAAAGTTGTTAAACGCGCCCTTGTTAGGAAAGAGCGTCGGCTTCCTTTAAAAGGGGAGGTTCTGGTTTCACTGGGAGAAAAAGTGGAAAGTGATACTGCTGCTGCCAGAACTCATCTTCCTGGAAATGTGGAATTAGTCAATGTGGCAAATCATTTGGGGATTGATCCAAAAGCTGTTCGGAAGTATCTTTTAAAAAAAGAAGGAGAGCACGTCAGTAAAGGGGAGTTAATTGCCAAGAATCCCGGATTGTTTGGATTATTTAAATCTGAATTTTTATCTCCTGTCTCAGGTTTTGTGGAAACGATTTCAGAAGCTACTGGAAAAATAACATTAAGACAAGAGCCTGTCCCCCTTGAAATGAAAGCGTATGTGAGTGGAATTGTGGAAGAAGTTATCCCTGGTGAAGGGGTTGTAATTAAAACTTATGGAACATATATTCACGGGATTTTTGGCATTGGAGGGGAGACCTGGGGAGTTTTACAATCTGCTGTTGATAAACCAGATGAGATTTTGGATGAAAAAGCTTTAGATTCAAGTTTTCTAGGAAAAATTCTTTTTGGGGGGAGTCTCATCACCCTGAAAGCTCTTCAAAAAGCAGTACAATTGGGGATTAAAGGGATCATTATTGGCGGAATTGAGGATCAGGATCTTCGAGATTTTCTAGGGTATGATTTAGGGGTTGCTGTAACTGGAGGGGAAAACAAGGGAATTACGATCATTTTAACCGAGGGATTTGGAAGGATTTCTATGGCAGAAAAAACTTTTCGGTTATTGAAAGAATCAGAAGGGAGGCAGGTTGCAATCAATGGGACCACTCAGATACGGGCGGGAGTGATTCGTCCTGAAGTGATCATTTCATATCTTGAAGAAGGGATAGGAGAAAAAGGAACAACTTTTGTTGGAATGATTTCTGAAAAAAGTCGGGATGAAGGGATTTCTGGAAAAGAGCATGATGCTCATGAGAGCATGATGCTGCAGGAGGGAAGCTCTGTTCGCATTATTCGAGATCCTTATTTTGGGCAGACTGCAAAAATTGCTGCTCTTCCCTCAGATCCGCAGACCATTCAAACCGAAGCTAAGGTCAGGGTCGCTGAAGTGATTTTGAAAGATGGAACACACTGGGTTCTTCCAAGGGGAAATCTGGAACTGATTCAGAAGTAATGGTTGGGAACAGTTCCCTGTGATGCCATGCTGCTTTTCATATCTAAAAGTGTTTGTCGTGATCAGATGATATCTGATTCGATTTGAATCAAGGATTGGAATAATTATATTCCGCAGTGCAGATTGGTGTGTTTTAAGTAATATTTTTGATGATACTCTTCAGCGGGATAAAATTCTTTGGAAGGAGCAATTTCTGTCACAATGGGTTTTTTAAACTTTTTCGAGTGATTTAACTTTTCTTTTAACTGTTTTGCTGTTTTTTCCTGTTCAGCATTTGAAAAGAAAACCGCAGATCGATATTGGGTTCCAACATCTGGTCCCTGGCGATTGATAGTGGTGGGATCATGGATCTCCCAGAAATGCTCTAAAAGTTTTTCATAAGAGATCTTTTCAGGGTCAAAGAGAACCTCAACAGCTTCAGCATGTCCAGTTTTATCGGTGCAGACATCCTCATAAGTCGGATTTGGGAAAGTTCCCCCCGTGTATCCAACTGTTGTGGAGACAACTCCTGGAAGTTTTGCTAATTCAGATTCAACACCCCAGAAGCAGCCTGCTGCAAGCACTGCTTTTTCTGTTTTCATTCCGAGTTAATGTTCTATTTTATGATGAGAAAGCCTGCTTCAGCTTATCCAGTTTCCTCATTTTTTCTATCCTTGGAACGTACAAAACTTTTTTAAGTGGGTATATGATTTGCAGTGAGATATTGAAGCAGACAGCTCCCTGGAAATGTGGAACTGGTGAATGTTGCCAAGAAATCAAGGACTGAAAGGATTCGTGTTTTATTCTTCATGCCAGTAAATCGTTCTGAACTTTCCTGTTGTTGGAAAATAAGGGGGAGGAGTTTGGGCTAGGCGGGGGTCATAGTGGAGTGTTTTTGCGTATCCACTCAACATTTCACCAGTGTAAAGATCAATCATTCCAGTTGTAATACGGTAAACTGAAACTACTCCGCCGAATAACTGCAGAGTTCCAGTTTGTCTTGTATCAAAATTTTGGGCATAGACCCATCCTTTTAATGATCCGTCGCTCTGTTTTCCTGCATAGATATCGGCATAAATAGTAAGATTGGAAGGAGCAGAGTTTCCAATAATCACATTGGTTCCAATTAGTCCCAGCAGGTCATTGGAATTTGTGGGGGGCTGCCCCGCCTGAGTGTCTTGATAATCAAGATTCCCATCAATATAGAGATTTCCAATGGCTGCGACACTGTATTTCCCTTTAATTTTTCCCAAAATTCCTCCTCTTGAACTGGAGCCAATATTCCCATTAACAAAAATAGTTCCATTGGAAAGTCCTTGATAGATAAAATATTGGTTATTATTTCGGATGATCAGGGAGTTTGTGTTGATCGTCCTGGGCCCTGAAATTGGTTTTTCATTGACAATTGTTTCCGCAGGAAGGGTAACTGGATTTGTGTTCACATAAGTAATTTTGTACACAGAGGCTCCTTGAGATAGAGTAGTGGTTGAATTTTCAGAAACTGGATCAGTTCCCATAGTGATTTGATTCACAGTTCCTTGAACGTAGATGCCAGTTGTAACATAAGGGTAATTTTGAGATGATGGATTTCCTCTTCCATGAGTTGGAGCGCTGGTCCCAATTAGTGATTGGTTCACATAGAGTCCTGAAGCCGTTGGAAATCCGCTGTTTCCACCCCATGAAGCATCTTGAATATTTAGATATCCAGTTGGAAACGGGATGGGTTTTGCTCCTGTTATAAGATCGGATCTTCCCCCTTTATAAATATCTTCGTAATCACCTGGGATAGGGTTTCCACTGCTGTCATAAGGAGGTGAACCCCCATAATTCACGCCGTCAGGGTACTGGTAGCTTGGAGGAGAGACACTTGTTGCAGTAGAGAGAAAAAAGGGGGATGGAGGGAGGTTATTTCCGCTGCTGTCACAGCAGAACCCATCTTGATAATAATTCTCAGGGATGTCAACATTAAATTGTCCATTGGTAAAAACAGGTCCATCCATGAGTGTTAGTCCTGGAACATACCAGAGTGTCGAACCATCCGGGGCTATTTCTGAATTAGTAAAAACAAGATACTCTCCAAAACTTTCCTGTTCAATCACAGTGGTGATCCTTTTGCTGAAAGTTCCATTGGTTCCAGTGGATTCAAGAGCATAACTTAATAAAGAACCTGAGCCGTTTTCTGCTCCAGGAGTTATTTGGACTTGATACTTCCAAGGAGCAAGTGGACTGCCAGAAGAGGAATCTAGTTCTCCAGGAATTTCGTCAGCTTCTCCGTTTTGAATATCATCAGAAATCAGGGCAGAAGCCACCTGAATGCCAGCATCTGCCGCATATCGGGCTTGAGCATCATTTTGTTCTTTCATGATCACGGAAAAATTAGTGGGAAGAAGTACAAAGAGAGCAGTTCCCAATAAAAATAAGATGATCATCATAAAGAGGGATAAAAGGAGAATGCTCCCTCTTTTTCCATTTGAGCTTGGTTTGAAAACAGGAGCTTCAAACTCTTTACTTTTGTGGAAAGAAGATGATTTGCTCTGCCTGAGAGGTAATAATTTTATTCTGTCCTGCTGCATTTTTGCTCACCTCTTGTTTTGTAATGGTCACTTCTAATGCGTTTTCTTCAAGTCTGTCAAAATTGACATTAGTAATAAAGTTCGCAGTTTGTTCAGGCTGGTAAAGCGTTAAATTTTCCTGCACGTTGTATAAGACAACTTGATTTTTTAAGAGCGATAAAACCATCTCTGTATAGAAAGGGTTTTGAGGATTAAAAAACAATCCTCCCCCTTTCAGTTTGACGCCGGCATTCTGAAGTTCTCGACTGCATTGGGTATAAAGAGGGCTGTTTGGATTCAAAGGGTGACTGAGCCCGCCGCAGGGTTCCCAAAATTCCACTTCTGAACTGTTTCCTCCAATGGAAGGGGATACAAGAGCATCTTGAATAGGGCTGGGAGGACAGGCATTTCCTAGAACTTCTTTAATCTGCATCATCGCGATTTTTGCACCTTCCTGAGCTCCTATCACGTTTGTTCCCTGCCAGTAAGCATTTCTTAAGGCAGTGTAAATTAAAAGAACAATTCCTGTCATAAAAGCAGAAATCACAGCAGCAGTCAAAAGTTCGAAAAGGGTAAACCCGGACCTGTGCAGGATAGCATTGGCATGCCTGACAGAGGACTTGTTCTTACGGCTGCCTTTGATAGGCGACAAAAGAAACATCTTTTTCCGCTCCTTTTTCTTTCCAAAAAACTTTAACCTGAATAACAGCAATATTTTGTTGATATGATTCCTCTCCTAAAAGAGAAATATGGATATTTCTTGTAAAAGGTGAATGGGCGGGAAAATTGCTGGCAAAAGGTTTATAATTTAAGGGTCTTTGAACTCCAGAGGCATCAAACAAGCCTGAATTGTCTTGATATGAGTCATCAACTTGAAGGGAGGGGCTTCCAAAAGGAACCTGGTTCTCTGATTTGATTAGTCCAATTAACGCTTGTGCTGTTTGGAGAGCAGCTCCTACCTGGGTTCCATGTTCTGCTCCTGTCAATGTCCAGATATACACAGAAGCTACGCCAAGAATTCCAATCGTGATGACCAGGAGAGCAGTCATTACTTCTAAAAGAGAAAATCCTTTTTTTTTCATCGGTATTCCTCTGTTTTGTTGAGAATGAGTATCTGCATATCGCCTTTGTCCTTTCATAGATGCTGCGATAAGGTCAGCATTGGCATAAAAGCTGAAATAGCGATCAATAAAACGATTCCAGACAGTCCTACTAGAAAACAGGGTTCAAGGAGTTTGACCAGGGTGTCTAATTTAGTATCCACTTCCTGTGCATAAATTTGAGAAGCTTTTTTTAAGAGTTCAGGAAGTTTTCCGGAAGATTCGCCTGTTCCAATGAGATCCAGCGCTAGTTTTGTAAATAAGTCAGTGGAACGAAATGATTCATGAACTCCTTCCCCTTTTTTCATGTGCTCGCCAATAGTTTTAAATTTATTACTAAAAATTGCGTTTCCGGAGACATCGGCTGCCAGATTGCAGGATTCCGTAATTGAGATTCCATTTTCAATCAAAAATGCCAGAGTGAATAGAGAACGATGAATGCAGATTTTTAGAGTCAGATCTTTGACCCCGGGAATTTTTAAAAGCCACAGATCTATTTTTTTCTTAAAAATGTCGGTTCCAAACAAGAAAAAATACAGGAAAATAAAAACAGCAGCTCCTGCTGAAATGGCGATTTTAAAAAGCTGGGAATGGAAGATAGAAATGACGATTAGCAGGCATTTGGTAGCAAGAGGCAGCTGAAAATGATAATTTTGATAAACTGCCATTCCTGATGGCAGCAGATACCCCAAAAAAAAGAATAAAATCAATGAACTGACCACTGTCAGTGTGAAAGGGTAACTCAGAGCCGCCCAAATCTTTTTCTTTAAAACAAATTGTTTTTCCAGAAGTTCAGAAATCTCTTGGAAACAGTATTCTAATTTTCCCGAAGTTTCTCCACTGCGAATAATAGCCAGACATACAGGTGGGAAAAGATTGGGATGTTTTGCCACTGCTTGTGAAAAAGAAATCCCATTTTTGATGTTTTGATGAATGTCTTTTATGATTGAACCAAGGTGCGGCTCAGAAGTTTGTTCAATTAAAGTTAATCCTTTAGTCACAGGAAATCCTGCATGCAGCAAGATCCACAGCTGCTTTGCAGCAAGAGCTGAATTTTCAGTTGAAATTTTCCCTTTCCAAATTTGATTTCGCTGTTTGGAGAACAGAAGTTCAGAAATAACAGGCAGCTTCCAATAAACTTTTTTAAGCTGCGTGGAAGCTGGATTTTCAGGAAGATCTTCGGGAGCGATCTGTATTACTTTAATAATGGTAGGGAATTTTTTGTCTAAATTTCGATAAGCCTGTTCAAGGGTCTGGGCTTGGATAATACCATCTATGACCCGATCCTGCCAGTCCATTGCCTTGTAGCGGAAATGGTTAATGATTACACTCCTCGAATGACGTTGTTATCACGCAGAAATTAAAGACTGTCTAGGGAGTTTACCAAGATTTAACTTATGGATTACAAAATTTTTACAATTGCCTGTTTAAATTTACGCAGGGATAAATCTGACTTTTGGGTAATAATTTCTGAGGCAGGTGAAAATAAGAATGTCAAAATTAAGTTCTGAAGTTGTTCTCGAATCATTAAAGTCAGTCAAAGATCCTGAGCTTGGACGTGACGTTGTGAGTTTAAATATGATTAAAGATTTAAAAGTAAATGAGGATGGGGCTGTCAGTTTAACTCTTGAACTGACGACTCCAGCTTGTCCTATCAAAGGGGAGTTTCAGGAAGCAGTTCGTCAAGCAGTATTAAAAACAGGAGCAAAAGAAGTTGTTGTGAATCTTTCTTCGAACATGGCGAAAAAGATTCCTTTTCAAATTTCTGGAAAGGAAGAGATTCTTCCAGGGGTTAAGTACTCAATTGCAGTTGCCAGTGGTAAAGGAGGGGTGGGGAAATCAACAGTTGCTTCTAATTTGGCAGTGGCTTTAGTGCAAGAAGGAGCAAAAGTAGGCATTTTGGATGCTGACATCTATGGACCTACAATTCCTTTTATGATGAATATCTCGGAACAGACTCCACAGGTTCATAATGGAAGATTAGCTCCTCTCCTTCAGTATGGGTGTAAAGTTATGAGCATGGGATTGATCCTTCCTAAAGGAGAAGCAGTCGTTTGGAGAGGCCCCATGGTTGCAAAAATGGTGCATGAATTTGTGGGAGCTGTAGAATGGGGGGATTTAGATTATTTATTGATTGATCTCCCTCCTGGCACAGGGGATGCGGCTTTAACTGTTGCTCAATTGATTCCTTTGTCAGGAGTCGTGGTTGTTACAACTCCCCAAGAAGCAGCCACTCGAATTGCCGCAAAAGCGATCAGCATGTTTGGAAAACTAAAAGCCCCGATCATAGGAGTTGTTGAAAACATGAGTTATTATGAATGTCCATCCTGCCATCATAAAGAAGAGATTTTTGGAAATGGAGGCGGGGAGATGGCTTCCCGAGAAAATGGGGTTCCATTCTTAGGGAAAATCCCTCTTCATCCTTTAGTCAGAGAATCAGGGGATGAAGGTAAACCTGTTGTTGTTTTTGATCCAGCCCTTCCTGCTTCTCGTGCATTCAGAGAAGTGGCGGGTAAGATGGCAGGAAGATTGAGCGTTTTAAAAGCAGGACTTCCTGTATTAACTCCTGTCAGCAGTTAGCCCGATCGAATGTTTTGGAATTTGATTCGTCTGGAAAATCTTCAGCAGTCATCCTTGCAGTGCAGAATTCAGTATAAAACAATTCAACAGATAGTATGGTGAGGTGGAACACTTTGGATCAGATCGCTTGGAAGCCCACTGAAGATCAAACTTGCTCCAGTCGTCTGTATGCGTTTTTGAGAAAACATGGATTTGATTCTTATGAATCTCTCTATCGAAAAACAGTCCAGGATGTTTCCTGGTTTTGGGATGCTTTTGTTAAGGATTTAAATCTGGAATGGTATCAGTCTTATCAGAAAGTTTTAGATATCCCTGCAGCTGACTGGAAGTGGGCAAAGTGGTTTTCTGGGGGAAAGATGAATTTAATTCGAAATGCTATTGATCGGCATATCCAAAGTACTCGGAGAAATCAGTTGGCAGTAGTTTGGGAAGGGGAAGAAGGAAAAAGTCAAAAACTTTCTTATTATGACCTCAACAGAGCAGTCTCTCAATTGGCAAATGGTTTAAAGGCTCTTGGGATTAAAAAAGGGGATCGGATTGGGATTTTTATGCCGATGACCCCTGAATGTGTGATTTCTACTCTTGCTGCTTCTAAAATTGGAGCTATTTTTGTTCCTCTTTTTTCAGGCTATGGGGCTCAGGCTATTGCTTCCAGATTAAATGACTGTGAAGCTAAACTTTTAATGACTTCAGATGGTTTTTACCGCCGTGGAAAAAAAATTTCCATGAAAGAAACAGCGGATGAAGCTCTAGCGCTTTCTCCAACGGTTAAACACTGTCTTGTCCACCGCCGAATTGGAGATGAAATCCCCTGGGATGAGGCAAGAGATTTGGATTGGGGAGAATTTTTAAATCGTTTTTCTTTTCACTGTGAAACAGAAATCATGGATCCTGAAGATCCTTACATGATTATCTATACTTCTGGAACAACAGGAAAACCGAAAGGGACAGTTCATGTGCACTGCGGCTTTCCTTTTAAAGCGGCAATGGATTTAGCCTATCATTTTGATTTAAAACCTGAGGATATCCTTTTCTGGTTCAGTGATATGGGATGGATGATGGGACCCTGGGAAGTTGCTGGTACATTAACTGTGGGAAGCACTTTTTTTATTTATGATGGAGCTCCTGATTATCCTGAACCGGATCGTTTGTGGAATCTCATTGAATCTTATGGAATTACTATGCTCGGACTGTCTCCAACCGTAATCAGGGCTTTTATGAAATACTCTTTAGATGGAGTTCGAAAACGTGATTTATCTTCTCTTCGTGTTTTAGGATCAACGGGTGAGCCATGGAATCTAGAAGCCTGGAATTGGTATTTTGAAGAAATCGGCAAGAAAAAAATTCCCATAATCAATTACTCAGGAGGAACTGAAATTTCGGGCGGGATTTTAGCCTGCAGTTTTTTGCAGTCTTTGAAACCCTGCTCTTTCGCGGGACCAACCCTTGGAATCGCTGCAGATGTCGTGAATGAAAAAGGGGAATCTATAGAGGGGGAAGTAGGAGAGCTGGTGATTCGAAAACCCTGGGTTGGAATGACGCGAGGATTCTGGAAAGATCCGAAACGCTATGAAGAGACTTACTGGTCTCGTTTTTCTGATGTTTGGGTCCATGGAGATTGGGTGAAAAAAGATGAAGAGGGGTTCTGGTTCATTGAAGGGCGTTCTGATGATACCATTAAAGTGGCGGGAAAACGGATTGGACCCGCTGAGGTAGAATCTGCTTTTACAGCTCATCCTGCTGTTTCAGAAGCAGCAGCCATCGGAATTCCTGATGAGTTGAAAGGGGAATCTATTGTTTGTTTTGTGGTTTTAAAACCTAATACAGATCCTGATGAAAAGCTCAGAGAAGAACTTCGAAAAACAGGGGAAAAAGTTCTAGGTAAAGCGGTTGCTCCGCAGCTAATTCGCTTTGTGAGAGAGATTCCGAAAACTCGAAACGGGAAAGTCATGAGGCGGGTCATCCGTGCTAAATATCTGAGGTTGAATGATTTAGGGGATTTGTCAGGACTTGAAAGTCTGGGAGCTTTAGAAGCCATAGAAAAAAGTTTTTAGTTCCTTGAGCGCAATGTTTCTTCTGTTATTTTAATGAACTACATTTAACGTTTTGTTAATGTAAATGCTTTTACTTTTGTGTTATCTTATAAAGAGAAAATAATGAGAATTCATTCCAGATCTCATACTAGATTTGATAAGACAAAGCGTTTGTTTGGGGCAGCTCTTGCAGCCTCAGCCATTTCAGCTTCAGCATTAGGAGGGGCGGGAAATTTGCCT
Organism: bacterium; assembly: GCA_021800275.1. Lineage (GTDB taxonomy): Bacteria > Vulcanimicrobiota > JABDET01 > JABDET01 > JABDET01 > JAKAVV01. Next base: position 75,197 of record JAJYZB010000002.1, on the reverse strand, counting down.
CATTGGGTAGAAGAGGGAGCGCATTATGGGGAAAGTTATGTAACTCATGTTGTGGATCATGCCTATCATGATTTAACTGATACAAGTTCTTCTGTAATCCCTGGGGATAAAGTCAGTTTCAGCGAAGAGGCAAAAGCCCAGCTCATAACAGGTGAACAGGCTGTTCAGAATCCAAGCGCTGCTGCAGAGAAAAGCTGGGATGCTTTAAAACCATTTTCTGAGACTTCAAGCGGATTGTTTAAGAATACCCTTCAACCCAACAGTTCCACTGCAGGAAGTATTGAACAATTTTTAGGATTTGGCTCTAAATTTGCGGGAGCCTGGCCTCAGTCTCAAGGGACTGCAGGAGCTTTGGATTTGTCGGCATTGAATGGGAGTTGTATTGACTCAAAAGCCCTTTTGGATTCTTTAAGATTTTATCAAATCAGCGGCATTCAAGTCAAAGGTCCAAATGGAAATGAGCATACAGTTTCTGCTTACAGTCCCAGCGGACCAACGGGTTTATTAGGAATTCCAAGACAAGATGAATATTTTTATTATGATGACAATTCCTGGATTGGGCTTGATTTAATGCAGGCTTACTCTCAAACTCATGAACAGCAGTATTTAACACAAGCTGAGCAGCTTTATCAGTTTATTCGAACTGGGCAGGCTGAAACAGGTGGAATGCACTGGAGAGAACTGGATGGAACGAAAAGTCAGGGGATTAATACGATTGCTACTGGAGCCTCATCAGAGTTTGCGATGGAGCTTTATTTTGCTGCTGGGCGTCAAGAGTATCTTCAATTTGCCCAGAAAAACATGGATTATTTGAATACGCATCTCAGGACTCCTCAAGGGCTTTACCAGGATCATCAAGGTTCAGATCAATCAGCGAAAGCGATTTACAGTTATAATCAAGGGGTTACTTTAGGAGCCAATGCTCTGCTGGCAAAAGCTTATTATCAAATGTATCAGGAGAATCCTGGAGAGAATTCAGGAGACCTGGCTCTTGCCAATCATTATCTTGCTCTGGCTAATCAGACTGCTATAGCTTCTATGAAAGAGCTGAGCCAGCCGGCAGAATCACACAATTCTGCAGGTGAAACCCGTCTCTGGAAACAGCCTCCAGCTTTTAATGCCATTTATTTCAGGAATTTGCTCAGTCTTGGAGATGCTGCAAGCCAGGGAGGAGGTAAGGTTCCTGCTGCTTCTCCTTTAGTGGAGCAAGCTCAGTCTAATTCAATGGCTGGAAGGGTTCTGCTGAAGAGTTATCTGCAGTCAGCTTGGAATAATGCCAGGGATCCTAAAACAGGGTTATTGGATCAGGGGGGAATTGGGCATTATGGAGGAACTGTACCTGATTATTTGGATCAGTCCGCTTTTGTTCAGATGTACTCTTTGCTAGGAATCTCTGGAGAAAATCTTTATCGTTCAATATAAAAGAAAGAGGGCTGTTTCATACAACCCTCTTTCAATCGTGATGCAGTTACGCAGAAGCAGTAATCTGCTTTATCTTATCTCTTTGGCACAATTGCTTCTTTGCAAGCTTTCGCAACTCGGAATTTTACAACGGTCTTGGCGGGAATTTTAATCGCTTCCCCAGTTTGTGGATTTCTTCCCGTTCTGGCTTTTCGATTCGCTTTCACCAATTTGCCGATTCCAGGGACCACAAATTGTCCATTATTCTTGGTCTCTTTGATAGCCAGAGAAACAAGTTCTTCTAAAAGTTCAGTTACCTGTTTTTTTGTGGTTTCCACTTTTTCCGCTAAGTGCGAAATGATTCTGCTTTTTGTCATTGTTTTGTTGTTTCCTGAAGCCATAAGTCACTCTCCCTTTTATTAATTTCTTCCCCTTTGGGGATTGATGCAAGCTAGCGTTGTAACCCTCTACCCTCCTTTCACTTTGTAAAATATGCTTGCTTTATGGCAAATTTGCCTTGATAAATTAAGATTCCTTCTAGAAAAAGGGCTTTTTTAAAGATTTTTAAAGATTTTTTTAGGAATGTTGGAGTGATTTTGTTTCCTGCAGCCTCACCATTCCTGAAAAACCTTGTTTGAAGCCATTCCAATAATCTTCTGTTTTTTTTGATTCTATCCAGGTTTGGGTTGTGTGCAGCCCTTCTAAAATTAATTGGAATCCCTCTTGTTCAGTTTCTATTAATTTAATATTTTCTTCATTCTTAGAAGAAGGTGTTCCTAATTTTTCTTTTTCTGAAGAAAGACGATTCAGGATATTGACTGTTTTTTCTTTTGCTTGTTCTATGGCTGCGGTTAAATCTTGTTTGCTGACTTCTCCATCTTGATAATCTTCTGCCATGTTGTGGATTTTTCCTAAATCTCGGTAAATTTTTGCTAGGTTTCTAGATAAAATCGGTTCACCCAAAGGAGCTTCCCCTTCTTTTACATCTAGATTGGCAGCGAAAGTTGGTCGATCATCTTGAAACGGGAAAACAAAGCTGCAGTAAACACAGGTTTTAGTCTCTCCTGGATTGTGAGTTCCACACCTAGGACATATTTTTTCTTCTTTCTTTGCGATGACATCTAAAATTTTCTTGCAAAATTCATTATACTGTTCAATGAATTTTACAAGGATTTTTAAATTCTCTTGAATTTCTGCGTAACTCTTTCTTTTAAAAGATTCTTGGATTTGTTGAAGAGCATGGGAGGCTGTTTGAATATCAGGGAGAGTTGATTCTTCTGCTTCTTGCAAGTGGGAGTTCATTTCACAAATTTGGAGGATATGACGAAAATTGCGCCTGATTCCTTTAAAGTGCCGTTCAAAAAGTGGAAGCATGTTTCCGAAAAAAGCCTCTCCAACCCCCTGTTCTAGACCAGGAGCAGCATGAATTAAAATGTTGAGTGGACCATCTTTAGAGGGGGATTTGGCTGCTTTTTGGAGGAAAAAGTTATTTATTCCACTTGAGATCTCTCCAAATGCGGATTCAAGAAGAGCAAGCCCTTTCTCTATCTTCTCTTCGCGGCGGTTTTGAAAGTAACTTTTTAGTTCAGAAATACCATCCTTTAGTTGTGAAAAAGATGATTTCAGCCTGATGAGTTCTTCTTCAAATTCAGGGTCTGCCCATTCTTGAATTTGTTTTTCTGTCTGCAGGCAGTCCGATTCCAGGATGTTGAGGTGGTTAGAAAAAGTTTGGTCTTCCACTTTTCCATGTCGGATTTCATCTGCAACTAATGAAAAACTTTCAAATAATGACATAAAAGAGTTATTCTACAAGATTTTGGATTTTACTCTTTTACCATAAAAAAATCAGGTCTTTCTATTTTTTCTAAAAAGACCTAGCTTTTTTAAGTATTATTTTCTAAAAATCTTCAGCGGTAAATTAGATGGCTCCAGACTGTATAGCAGCGAAAACGTTTGACTGCATGGTTTGATCCTGCTGAAGATAAGTGTTGGTCTGATTTTGGAAAGCTTGATTTAGTTTTGGCTGGGTCGCAGCGCTGGCGATTCCATTTCCTACCGCATTTCCCGCCATACCTCCTATCATACCTCCAATCAGTGTCCCTACCCCTGGGCTCACCGCTGTTCCTACAAGAGCTCCAATTGCTCCTCCCCCCAGGGATCCACCAATGCTTCCAATTGTATGGGCTGTTTGGGCTGATTTAGCGGCTTGTAAAACGCCGTAAGCGGGATCGTTTTGGAGATAACTCCCTGTTAATGAACTCGGATTGATTGCCATTTGCACACCTCCATATAAATTTCTTATTTTTATTTTACCTCCAAATACAGCTTTTGTCTAGAGGAAAAGGAAAGAATTTACAGAGAATTAACAGATCGTTAACCTTTTCTTCATCCACACTTGAATTCCAAGAGGCAAAAGGATATGTTCTTGTTCTTGAATTCGTGAATGCAGCGAAAAAATGGTATCGTCCGGGTAGATTTTAATCGGTTTTTTTATGAGAACAGGTCCAGCGTCAACTTTTTCAGTAACTAGGTGAATCGTGCAGCCAGACCAGGATGTTCCTGCTTCTAGGGCTTGTTTGACTGCACTGCTCCCTCTAAATACTTTGGAAGTGGTTCCATCAGGGAGAATGATTTCATTTTCTTCGGGATTGTCAGGCAGGAGAGCAGGATGGATATTGATCACGGCTCCAGGAAAATAGGACAAAAATTTTGTGGAGAGGATTCGCATAAAGCCAGCTAATAGAATTAATTGTGCTCCTCGTTTTAAAAATTCTTGAGCAGCAGCCTCATCATAACTTTCTCTCGTGAAAAATTCAGCAGGATTCAGAAATTGGCAGGGGATCCCAGCTTTTTCCGCTCTTTTAAGGGCAGGAATTTCGGGTTTATTGGAAGCCACGAAAACGATTTTTGCGCTTAATTCATTTTTTTTAATGGAATCAATGAGAGCCTGCAAATTGCTTCCTTCTCCTGAAACCAGAACTCCAAGTTTAAGAGACATGGTTTTAGTCAGAAATTTAATGCGGGCTCTTGCAGAAGAGAATGCGGCTGTGAATCAGGGATAGATGGGTATTCCCCTGTTAAACACGCTGCGCAGAACTTTTTGCGAGCAGAATGGATGTCTGCGTTTTTAAGAGAAGATTTATAAAGTCCATCAAGGCTCAAATAATGAAGAGAATCAGCGCCCAGGTAAGAGCAGATTTCATTTACTGTTTTTTTATTAGCGATTAATTCTTCATGTGTTGCCATATCAATTCCAAGATTGCAGGGATGTCGAATAGGAGGGGAAGTGATTCTTAAATGGACTTCTTCTGCTCCAGACTCTTTTAAAAGAGTAACAATGGCTTTTGTGGTGTGCCCTCTGACAATCGAGTCATCCACCACAATCACTTTTTTCCCATATAATTGCTCTTTTAACGGGTTAAATTTTAATCTGACTCCTATTTTTCTGAGACTTTCTTCAGGTTGAATGAAAGTTCTTGCGATGTAGCGATTTTTGATTAGGCCTTCGAAGAAAGGAAGTTTGGATTCATAAGCAAACCCAATAGCCGCTGGGACCGATGAATCCGGAATCGGCATCACTCCATCCGCCCTAACGAATGATTCTCGAGCGAGTTCTTGTCCCATGCGAAAGCGGGTTTCGTAGATCAGCTCGTTTTCAGAAATGCTGTCAGGTCTCATGAAGTAAATTTTTTCAAAAATGCAAAATGCTCTTTTCTTTTGAGCTGCTGCTGTCAGGGAGACAACTCCATTTTTAGAGATTATCACGGCTTCTCCAGGTTCAACTTCACGAACGAAATCAGCCCCAATGGTTTGAAGAGCGCAGGATTCTGAGCTGATGACCCAACCCGAACTGCCGTTTTTGGACAGAGTTCCTAAACATAAGGGGCGAATTCCTAATGCATCTCGAAATCCGATCAAACTGTCTTTCGTGCTGATAACAACAGAAAACGCTCCTGAAAGCTCTGAGAGTGTGCGAACTAATCTCTCTTGAAGGTTTTTCCCCTTTAGGGATACGAAAATTTTACCGATAATTTCACTGTCACTGGTTGTCTGCAGAGTATCTCCTTGTTCGATTAGTTTTTTTTGAAGATCCTGATAGTTTGTTAGATTGCCGTTGTGGGCAAGGGCTATAGGACCGATGTCGCTCTCAAGCAAAAAGGGTTGAGCATTCTGGAGACTGGAGCGACCTGTAGTAGAGTAGCGATTATGTCCTATTCCGATAAAGCCATCTAATTTTTCCAGGATTTTTTCTTCAAATACTTGAGAAACCAGTCCCATGTCTTTATGTACAAAGAGTCTCTCTCCGTCAGAAACTGCTATTCCTGAAGATTCCTGCCCTCGATGCTGGAGGGCAAAAAGAGAAAAATAAATCAGATTTGCCACTCTTAATCCTGGAGCGTAAACACCAAAAACAGCGCATTTGTCTTTCATGAATGGTTACCTGTTCTGAATTTCAAGAGGAATGCTGCAGGAACCTTCCATGATTTGGCAATTTTTTTACATTCTGTTTATTTCTTTCTTTTGGGTTTTAGGTTATTCTTAAGAAAAGCGGTTGTAGAGATGATTCCTGATAGAAGATAAAATATAGAATAAAGTGAGGATGTGGAGATGAAAATTCAGTCGAGCAGCGAAAAAATTTTAAAGATGAGTTCAACAGGAGCTGCGGGTAGGGACAATACAGTAGATTCCTCAGCGGCTTTGGTGAGTCTGAAGGGTTCTGAGTGCTCGGGAATAAAGGGAGCGGATCGAATCGGCACTTTTCCCACAGATGCAAAGTTTCAAGTCAGCATTCTTTTGAACCGCGCAAATCCTTTAAGAGTCTCGGCAGGAAAGGTTCAGAGATTAACCCATAAAGACTTTGAAACAACATACGGTGCCAGCCCTAAGGATCTGGAAGCATTTCGAGTTTTCGCAAAAAAGAATGGACTTTCGGTGGTGAAAGCGGATTTGGCGACCAGAAACGTCGTTTTGGAAGGGAAAACCGCTGATTATAACAAGGCTTTTGGGATGCAGCTGGACTCTTACAGAGCTCCAGATGGGGAGATCTTCAGAGGTTATTCAGGGAAGATTTCTCTTCCAGCCAATCTGGCAAAAAAAGTGCAGGGAGTTTTTGGTTTGGAGAATCGTTCTCGATTGAAGACCAGGACTCAGTTTAAATTGACTCCAAAAATTGTTGGTCCTTTTTCTAAATCTCAGGTTGCTGGCAGTTATACTCCTCTTCAAGTGGCTCAGATGTATAATTTTCCTAAAGGAACTGATGGAGCAGGACAAACAATCGGGATTTTAGAGTTTGGCGGTGGTTATACTCTGTCTAATTTGCAGAATTATTTCAAGCAGTTAGGCATCCCTACCCCGAATATCAAATCTGTTTCAGTAGATGGCGCTCAGAATGCCCCGTCTAATGGGAATGGCGCCGATGGAGAAGTTCAGCTCGATATTGAAGTGGCTGGGGGAGTTGCGCCAAAGGCAAATTTTGTCGTCTATTTTGCGCCTAACAGTGAGCAGGGGTTTATTGACGCCATTAATGCAGCCATTCATGACAAAACGAATCATCCGGATGTGCTTTCTCTCAGTTGGGGAGCTCCTGAAGATGGCTGGAGCCCTCAGGCTGTGCAGTCATTAAATGCCGTGTTAAAAGAAGCGGCTGCTCTGGGGATTACCGTGTGTGTCGCATCAGGCGACAATGGCTCATCTGATGGAGTTAATGATGGGAAAAATCATGTTGATTTTCCCGCTTCCAGCCCTTATGCTCTGGGCTGCGGTGGAACGACTCTGCAGTCCAGCGGCGGAAAAATTACCAGTGAGCGCGGCTGGAATAACGAGATCTTAGGTGGATTATTAGGGGGAGGCGCTTCTGGCGGTGGAGTCAGCGATGTTTTTTCCCTTCCTTCCTGGCAGAAAAATGCCCATGTTCCTTCTGCAGCCACAAAAACAGGTGGACGCGGGGTTCCTGATGTTGCGGCAGATGCTGATCCTGATACTGGGTATGAAGTTTTAATTGATGGGCAGCAGGGAGTTGTTGGAGGAACCAGTGCTGCTGCTCCTTTATGGGCTGGTTTAATTGCTAGATTGAATCAAGGGCTTGGACATAATTTAGGGTATGTGAATCCTTTATTATATAAGATTTATGGATCTCCACTTTATCACAACGCCTTCCATGATATTACCCAAGGAAGCAATGGGGCATTTAAGGCGGGTCCTGGTTGGGATCCAGTAACAGGACTGGGTTCACCTGATGGGGAAGGGCTTCTCGCTGCTTTAAAAGGAATGAAAGGGGCTTTTCGCGCTTCTAAAACTGTAATCCAGGGGAAAGAGGCGCTGGTTAAACAGCGGCAGAAAGCGACAGCATAGAATGCTGAGGATTCCTGAAACTAAAGATGCGCGCGAGATGCTGTTAATTGAAAGCGGTATTTGCAAGGCGGTCTAGTCGAGAAAGTAAAGTTAAATAAGAATAAATTTTCAAGGTTGGACGCTCAAAAACAATTCCCATTAAGTACCCGTTCTTGTATGGACTGCTCCAGACTACTTTTACTTTCAGGGTTGTCGGAGAAAGCTGCGGCGCGCACAGCAAGACTGTTTCTGTGGGAGAGTTGTCTTCGCGCAGGAAGATCTGAGCTCCTTCTGCGCTCAAGTTTAAAATTTTGCCCCCTCCTGATATTGGAATCGCACAGGGGTGTCGCCAAAATTTTCGATAGGGAGAAGGTTCATGGGTTTTTTTATTGATTTGGAAAAACCTCATCCAGAAATTCATTATCCCTCCATTTTTCTGTTGGATGAATTGGGTTTGATTTTATTATAATTTTTTTCAATTTTTTTTTCAATTGCCAATTTGTAAAGTTTGTTAAAAAAATGTAAATTTTTAAATTATTACTTAACTTTTATTAAAAATGTTGGTATAATCAATTGAGGTGAAAGTTTAATGAGAATTCGAAAAAATGGTTTTACATTAATTGAAATAATGGTTGTTATAGGCATTGTTGCATTTTTGCTGGCGATAGCGTTGGCAAACTACCACAGTCATTATTTAAGAGTCCTCGATCAGACGACTTCAAGCGCAGTGGCTTCTGATTTTGAATTTGCCAGCTTAAACGCCAAACAGGGAGGATTGGTTCAAAACATACAATTCAGGCTGGAAAATGATGCTCTTGAAATTGTGAATGCGAAGGGGTTTGTTGTAAAATCTACTGTTATATCTCCCTCTGTTCAAATTGGAGTTTCCGGATTCCAGTCAGGGAGTCCCCCAGTTCATGGTTCAGCGATTTGTGTTTTTCCTACAGGAGCATGGCTTTCCTTTTCTCCTAATGGCAGCATCTCTTCTCAAAAGACAGCCATGATTGCAATTGCCACAGCAGCGGATTGGAGAGTAATTTTTATTCTGCCTACAGGCGCAGTTGTTGGACCAACCAGAAAAAATATTTTAGCTCATGCGGCGCCCAATAATGTGCCAGGATTTGGTGGTCAGCCATCGGGTCAATCAGTATCAGTCTCTCTTCTGGATAATCTACAGCCCGCTACTTCTGACGCCAATACCATGTCTTTAATTCAAAAGATCAAAAATTCCTGGGGCTTATAGTTCTTGATGGATTGGGAGACTAATAAGAAAAGTGGTCCCAGTTCCAATTTTGCTATCCACTGAGATTGAACCTTGATGCAGGTCAACCAGTTTTTTTACGATGGTTAAGCCAAGCCCGCTCCCTTCTTTACCTCTTTTTTGCTCACCAAATTTCTGATATTCATCAAAAATGTGTGGAATATCCTGTTCTTTTATCCCTGTGCCGGTGTCTGAAATGGAAATGAGCAAATGCTGGTCTTTCTGCTCTGCGCTGATAACAACTCCCCCTTTTTCTATAAATTTAACAGCATTTCCAAGAAGGTTGATAACAATCTGTTTCAATCTTTCATAATCGGCGAAAACCAGAGGAAGTGTGTTCGAAATATCTGATTTTATATAGAGTTTCTTTTCTTGATAAAGGGGAAGAACAGACTGAATTGCTTCTTGGATACATTCTTCAGGAGATATTTCCTGCCAGTCCAGTTTGAATTTTCCTGACTCGATATGGGTGAGATCAAGAAAATCGCGGATTAATGCGATTAAATAGTGAACATTGGATTCAATTCTGGTTATATCACTGATCTGCTGACTGTTTAATGCCCCTTCCATTCCTTCTAAAAGACATGAAGTATAACCAATTACTGCGTGGAGAGGTGTCCTGAGCTCATGGGAAGCAAAAGCAAGAAACTGCCGCTTTAATTCATTGGCTTTTTCTAAATCTGAAACAAGAGCTTCTTTGTCTAAACGCAGCGCTTTTTCAAGAAGTCCGAGAGTTTCTGCTTTTTGTTGATAGTTCTGTTCTACTTCAGAAACAAATCCCATTAAATAAGCTAGAATAGTGAAAAAAGACATTTGGATTACCATTAAGGAGGTTGGTGTTTGTGAGCGAACATCGGGAAGAAATATTATGAAAAATCCCTCAATGAGGAAAAAGTTAATAATTGAAAAAAATGAAGCTTTTCTGCCAAATAGAACCGAAAGAGTGGGGATCCCTAGAAATAAAAGGTTTCCCAGCAGGATAGAGACAAAAATGATTGAAGCAGTGGGTAAAATTTGAACCTTCAAAAGCATCTCTCCCCAAACAGCAGTGGAAAATAAGTCTAGAGCGCTCAGCCCGACTGCCAAAGGAACCAGAGGTACTCTGTCAACCAGAAAAAAAGCGGTCGTATTATAAAGTAGAATCCATAAGACTGCCAGAAAAATAAGTTCTGGTTTTTCGATGGCTCCTGAGACCCAAACAAAATTTGAATGTTTTAATAGTAGGTGATTTAATTTCCATCTTTGAAACAAAAGATATCCCAAGGCAAGAAGAGTGCCGAACGAGATTGCGTAGCGGAGAGATGTAATGAGAATGCGCTTTTCTTTTTTAGAGTATAATTCCCAGAAATGGAGAGAATGTCGTTTCCTGGTTTTCATGGCTCAAATTTATAGCCGACTCCCCGTATTGATTGTATGTATTCTTTCTCGGGAGAAATCGCGGAGAATCTTTTTCTGAGGTTTCGAATATGCAGATCCACCACCCTCATTTCCCCAAAAAACTCGGAACCCCAGATTTGATCCAGAATATAATGTCTTGCTAGAACTTTGCCCTGATTTTGCATAAAAAGCTTCAGGATGGAGTACTCTGTTACAGTTAAAGAAATAGAGGTCTCTTTTATTTTTAAGGTCTGTTCAGAAAGGTTTAAAACTAACTCACCTGCGGTTAAAATAGAAGGACTTGTTTTTTCTTGGAGAGCAGAACCGACTCTTCTTAAAAGGGCGTGGATCTGAGCCAGTAAAACCCTGGGATTGAAAGGTTTTGTCAAATAATCATCAGCGCCAAGCTCAAGCCCTATGACTTTATCTGTGTCATCCTGTCTAGCAGTAACAACTACTATAGGAAATTTTGGATTAGTTAAATTTTTCAAAACTTCAAATCCATCTATACCTGGAAGATTTAAGTCTAGAATCATCAAATTCGGAGCCAATGAATTTGCCAGTTTTAGTCCCTGTTCGCCGGTTTGAGCTTCCTGGACTTCAAAGCCTTCCTGCTCCAGGCAGCGTTTTAAAATTTCTCGGGCTTCCAGATCATCTTCCACAATTAAAATTTTTTTTTGAGGCATCGTTCTTAGCATGGTTTTATGATTGAATTAGGTTCTCCTTCTAGAAGAAAAGAAGAATAAGCAGGAAGAATTTATCTTGAAAGTTAACATACTGTGGTTATGGAAGAACAGGCAGGATTTATCCTGGCGCTTCGGAGACATTTAGTGGACAACTGGGCAGCTTACTGCTTGCCAGGTGAATCTACGAATATCGCTTATCGAATTCGACAAGCTCCAAAAGGAAGATCTGCGGAAAAAATGAGATTTGTCTCTCTCTGGTTTCAGGATAACCCTGAAGAACCTTTTGCTGCGGCCAAATGGACTCTGAATCAAGGGATGTTTGATAAAATTCGCCAGGAATATCGTTTTATGCTCTGGCTGCGAGAAGTTAAAAATGTTCAGTTTGTGCCTAAGCCCTTAGGTTGCCCTGAAATATCAGGGGTCCCTGTTCTCATCGAGCGAGCTGTTCAAGGGAGGTCTTTCGCTCACTCGCTGATAGCTCTTGAGGCGGCTCAGGATTCAAAAAAGTTCAGCCAGTATTTTGAAGAGATTTTGTTGAAAGCTGAAGAGATTTTGAAACAGATACAAGATCCGCTTGAACCTGTTTCAAAACAAGAGGTCCTGGAAGAAGTTGATTCCTTTTTTTTTAGAGCCGAGAAGATTCTTGAGTGGAGTGAAGAAAAGTCGCGAGAAATTAAGAGGGTTTTAAATTCCTTCCCTTTTGGAACAATCCCGGGGTCAGGAGATGCTCTTTTGATTGGAGCATTTGCTCCGAGGAATATTTTAACAGGAAGCAGCGGAACTTTTCTAATTGATCTGGAATTTTCAAGACGCTCTAAGCTGGCTTTTTTAGATTCGCTTTTTTTCACTTTTTCACTTTTTAAATTTTTGCATAAATCATTTGAAGAAAACAGTGAGGAGACTGTTTCTTTTTTTCAAGAAAAAATTTTGAAAGGGGAAAATGAATTTGGAAAACGATTTGAGCTTTTTTTACGTTCGCGTTCTATATTGAAAGAAAATTTTGAATGGTACTGGCTTATTTTTCTGCTGTATGAAGTCGTTTATCTGGATTCCATTTCAGATCTTTTCCTCCCTTCTTACCGCTTTCTATTCAATTGTCTCATAGATCTCTTGATCGGATAGATAAATTTAGGAAGTCGCGCGGCCGTTTTGCTGGTCATTGAGCCCTGGTTTGCTAGAGGGAAAAATTTAAATTTGTCGTATAAAATTATCAGTACTTTAGGAGGAAAAAAAAATATGAAAAAGATTTCCATCCTTTTTTTGTTTTTTTTCTTGAATTCATCCCTTGTTTTTGCTCAGCCTAAACAATGGCGCGAAATTCAACGTATTTTTCATTCTAGAGGAACGGTTTCTTCCAGAGGGCATCTGAGTTTTGAGTTTCCTAGAACCGATTTAAAAGTCATGTTAAATGGATCTCCTGCCTCTTTAAATAGGTTGACCACCTGGATTGAATTTTCACCCCCTTATCATAGATCAAAAGTGAAAGGATATCTGGTCGTGGAAAAGCCTTCCGCCTTTCCTGTTCGGATGAATTTAGCTAATACTGTGGGTTTTCGTCATATTAGGGAAACTCTTCTAAAGGGTTCCTCCCCTTCTATCGCTGTCATTCGGTTTCAAGGAGTAGGAAATCCCGCTCGATTGGCGGTTGATATTGATGCTATTTTGTTTTTTGACACCCATACTCCGGGAATACCAAGACCTTATATTAAGGTGGTGAAATAAGGTGCCTGTTTATGAATTTATATGCCATTCGTGTCAAAAAGATTTTGAGCTGCTATGCCCTGTGGGAACAGAGGTTAATGAAGTTAGCTGTCCCGTGTGTCAGCAAAAACAATTAACTAAAAAGTTTTCAGTTTTTGGGATTATTTCTAAGAATTCAGAGTCCGGCGCATCAGGGGATGCTGGGTTTTCAGATTTTGGAGAAAATTCAGAAGGCTCTATGTGCAGTGGACCGGCGTGCGGCGGTTTGCCAGGAAGTCAGGGAATGTGCGGCTCATCTGGCTGTGGCTGTGAATAAAGATGGGGAAACAGCCCCGGACAAGGCCTGAGATTTCTTTACTCAAGCGTTATATTCCTGGGAAACCAATTGAAGAAGTTGCTAGAGAACAGGGGCTAATTCGCATTGTAAAATTAGCGTCTAATGAGAACCCGATAGGACCATCCCCTAAAGCTGTTCAAGCTCTTCGGGGAGCTATTGACAATGTTCACTTGTATCCGGATGATGGACAGTTTTCTTTAAAAAAAGCGCTTTCTGTTTATCATCAACTGGATGAATCTCATTTTGTCATCGGAAATGGGGCGGTTGAGATTATCAGGATGATCATGGAAGTCTTTATTGAATCAGGAGATGAAGTGATTGCTGCTGTCCCTTCTTTTGCTATTTATAAACAAGATGTCGTGCAGATGGGAGGAAAACTCGTAGAGATTCCTCTGGATGAGACATTCCATTATGATTTAAAAAATATGAGAAATGCGGTCAATTCCAAAACAAGAATGGTTATTTTCTGCAGTCCCAATAATCCAACCGGAACCACAATAAAAAAAGAGGCTTTTGAGAAGTTTTTGCAGGGACTGCCTTCTCGGGTTTTTATTGTTCTGGATGAGGCTTATTCTGATTTTGTAGAAGAAAACAATGGTCTGAATGGGATACCCTACGTTCTAGAAAATTATCCCCTGATTTCACTTCGAACATTCTCAAAGGCTTACGGACTGGCTGGAATACGAGTTGGATATGGAATTACTTCCTCTGAAACTGCTTTTTATTTGAATCAGGTTAGGGTTTTATTTAATGTGAGCAGTCTTGCTCAGACAGCAGCAGCTGCAGCATTGGCTGATCGAGAACACTATCAGAAATCTAGAGAGATAGTCTGGAGAGAAAAGTCTTTCCTTTATTCTGAGTTTAGAAAATTAGGAATAGAATACACAGAGACCCAATCAAATTTTCTCCTCGTTAAAATTAAAAATGATTTAGATGTATTTCAATCTCTTTTGAGAGAAGGGGTTATTGTGAGACCTGGTTCTCAGCTTTCAATGCCGGGATGGGTTCGCATAACGATAGGGAAACATGAAGACAATTTAATACTATTGCATGCTCTTGAAAAGGTCTTGCAGCAGTGCAGAATCTGATTTTTAGAGAAGCCACAGAATTAGATTTGCCTAAAGTGGTGGAAATTGCTGTCGAAGCGATTGAATACAGTCAGTCTCCTTTTAGAGATAGTTCTCTGGAAAAGATGAAAGAATATAGACGTAAAGATTTGGAGCAGCTGCAGTCCCTTTTTGGGCAGTCCTCAATTGGAGTTTTTGTTGCCGAAAAAAATGGTAATATTCTAGGACATGTCATTGTTTTATCTGGCATGAAAGCCGTCACAGGAGAACTCCAAGGATGGATTATTGATTTGAGCGTAAAAAAAGATTTTTGGGGAACTGGAGTCGCAGAAGAGCTGACCTTGAAAGCGGAAGAATTCATAAAGTTAAAAGGTTTTCAATACCTTGGATTAGGGGTTACATCAGCTAATAAAAGAGCGGTTCGATTTTATGAAAAAATGGGTTATCAAGAAGAACGAAAACAGATGGTCAAGAAAATTTGATGGAAATTTTAGCCGGATCTCCATATATTTCGATTTCGGATCTCATTCTTGTCTCGCGAAGAAAAGCGAAAGTAGGACTGAATCCGGATGCTTTAAAAAAGGTAAAAATCAGTCGTTCCATAGTCGAAAAAGCGGTTTTAGAAAAAAGAGTTGTTTATGGAATTACGACTGGCTTTGGAAAGTTAGCCGAAACCTTTATTCCATTTGATAAAAATCAAGAACTTCAGAAGAATCTTTTGCTGAGTCATGCCGTTGGAGTAGGGGAACCTCTCCCCGAGGAAGTTGTGAGAGGAATGCTGTTTCTGCGGCTCCACAGTCTTGCAAAAGGATTTTCTGGAGTCAGACCTGCCGTCCTGGATTATTTAGTTCGTTTTTTGAATGAAAATTGTCTGCCAGTTGTTCCTTCACAGGGTTCTGTTGGTTCCAGTGGAGACCTGGCTCCACTGGCTCATTTAGCTCTCCCTCTTATTGGATATGGGGAAGTTTTATTGAACAGCAGGATGCTGCGGGCCGCTGATGCACTGAAAGAACTTGGATTAGGACCTCTGACTTTAGAAGCTAAAGAAGGACTTGGTTTAATTAATGGAACTCAGGCAATGACCACGATTGGCGCTTTATCGGTTCATGATGCTGAAAATCTTTTTAATGCCAGTTTATCAGCTGCAGCTATGACCCTTGAAGCCACTCTTTCAGCCGAATCCTTTTTGTTTAAAAAGATTCACCAGATAAGGCCTCATGAGGGCCAATTGTATGCTGCTGAAAGAATGAGACAACTGGTGGAGGGGAGTCAATTGATTGAGTCCCATAAGAATTCGCTCCACAAGATCCAGGACGCCTACTCTATTCGCTGCATCCCACAAGTTCACGGCGCTGTTTTGGATGCTTTAAAATATGTGAAACAAGTATTGGAAGTTGAAATCAATTCTGTGACTGATAATCCTCTGGTGTTTCCAGAAGAAGAGGCTATTTTGTCGGGAGGAAACTTTCATGGACATCCTGTAGCATTACCCCTCGATTTTTTAAAAATTGCTCTTGCCAGCCTTTCTAACATTTCTGAGAGGAGGATTGAAAGGTTAGTAAATCCAGCTTTAAGCTGCGGACTGCCTGCTTTTTTAACTAAATATTCCGGGATCTGTTCGGGAATGATGATTTTGCAGTACACAGCAGCTTCATTGGTTTCTGAAAATAAAGGCTTGAGCAGTCCCGCCAGTGTAGATTCAATTCCAACCAGCGCCAATCAAGAAGATTACAACTCAATGGGCACTACAGCTGCCAGACAGCTCGCGAAAATTGTCTCAAATAGTTTTCAGGTGGTTGGAATTGAGTTTTTATGCGCTGCTCAGGGGCTTGAATTTAGAAGGCCTCTTAAATTTGGAGTAGGAGTGGAAAAAGCTTTTCAAAAGATTCGAGAGGTGGTTCCACCATTAGAACAAGATAGGTTGATAAAATTAGATTTAGAAAAAATAGTTGAACTAGTTCAAAGCGGAAAATTGTCAGGGCGCTGAAATATTTTTCGATGGACACAGGTCATTTAGAATACAGTTTTGACAGTCTGGTTTTTTCGCTTTGCAGACGTATCTTCCATGAAGAACAAGGGCATGGCTTGCATAAATCCATTCCTGGCGAGGGATTAATTTCATGAGATCTTGCTCGATTTTCTCAGGGGTTGTTTCTTTAGTCAGGCCCAGCCGCTGTGAAACTCGTGAAACATGAGTATCTACAACAACTCCTGAAGCGATCCTAAAAGCTTCGCCAAGCACCACATTGGCGGTTTTTCGCGCTGCACCAGGAAGAGTCAGCAGTTCTTCCATGGATTGCGGAACTTGACCATTGAATTTCTTTACCAGTATTTCGCTGGCTGCTTTTATATTTTTCGCTTTGTTTTTGTAAAAGCCAGTTGAATAGATTTCTTTTTCAAGAATGGGAGGAGAGGCTTTTGCCATCGCTTTTGGAGTGGGGAATTTTTTAAATAAACCGGGTGTGACTTGATTTACTCTTTCATCAGTACACTGCGCAGAAAGAATGACAGAAATCAGAAGTTCAAATGGATTTTTGTGCGTGAGTTCACAGTGGGCTTCAGGTCTTTCTTTTTTCAGTCTTGCTATGATTTCTGATAGTTTTGTTTTCAAGGCTGCTGCCATGGTGTTTTGGGTTTCTGTTTATTGCCCGTTTCTTCCTTTCTCCCCTAAAGAATCTATTTAAAAATTACTCGAGAAGCCTTTCTTCCAGGATGTTTTTTTAGAGTGTCTAATAGTTTACAGCGGAGTAGGATTGGTGCAGATTTATTGCATTGAGGCGTAGCCAAGCGGTAAGGCAGCGGCCTTTGGAGCCGCCATTCCCAGGTTCGAATCCTGGCGCCTCAGCCATTCTATTTAAAGAATTTTTCTCCATGCTGTATCGTATCCAGATGTGCTTTGACATTTCCGACTGCTGGTCCTAGTAACGATGGGTTTAGATTTTTATAAACGATCTGAACGATCTCTTCTGGTTCTGTGATTCCTTTCTGTAGACAGTCTAGAATTTCTTGATGTCTTTGTTTTCGATGCTGGATGAGCTCTTGAATTCTCTTCCCAGCATTTCCTGAAGGACCATGTCCAGGGAAAAGAACTTCCGGATTTAAATCCTTCAAAAAGTACAGAGATTCCATATAATCTTTTAAGTTCCCGTCCGGTGGATTGAGGGTTGTGCTGCCTTCTCCTAAAATTAAATCCCCGCTGAATAAAGCCTGGGTTTCTGTGAGGAATAGGCAGATATGGTCAGAGGTATGTCCAGGAGTATGAAGGACTTGAAGGGTAAACGAATCTCCTTTTAAAAGATCTTGATCCCCCAGTTTAACCCATTCAAGATTTGGATTTAACTTTAAATTTTTATACGCCCCTACTGGAGCTTCCGTTTTTTCTGAGAGCCATTCTGCCCCTTCAGAATGATCTAGATGATGATGGGTAAGAAGAATGAGCTTGACTTTCTCTTTTTCTTGGATGATTTCAAGGATTTTTTTTAAATGAGACTCAATCAAAGGTCCAGGATCAATGATAATTAAGTCTTTTTCTCCAAGAATATAGGTATTGGTTCCTGAGAGAGTCATTGGAGATGGATTGGGCGCTGTAAGAGTTTTGATTGAAGGCAGTGAAATCATTCCAGATGAATCTCTCCTTTTTCATCAACCCAGGGCTGGCGAGGAGTTTTAGGAAATTTTCTCCCCCATCCCAAAATTTCTTTCACGGTTTTAAAATGGGACAATTCTTGAAGGGTAGTCATAGTAGGGAACATGAGGGAGATCTGATTCTTTTTGTATTGTTCAAGGGCTTTTTGGGGTGAGATCCAGATCCCTGTTAAAAGTTCTCCTCTGTCAGGTGAAGGGGTTTGTTCAGGGGAAATTTCAGTAATGAAGAATCGGGCGCTGAAGCGGGTTTTGAAAACTTCCGGCGTGATCCAGTGAGAGAGATAAATGAGTCTTTCTGAAGAGAGTTTTAGATGATGCTCTTTGATAAGGGCTAAAAACGGTTTCCCTTTAAGGAGCGATTTGCGTAGTTTTTTTAAGGATTCTGGAGGAGGGCTTTGGCATAAAAGAATTCCTGCTTCTTCAAATAATTCTCTGAGCGCAGAAATGTAGAATCCCAGCAGATCTATTTCCGAGCAGTCAACGAAATTTTTCTGCCAATCAGGAAAAGGAACTCCTGATATATGGGAAAACCATTCGGGATTTCGATCTTGTTTTTGAATCGTTCCCCCTGGAAAAACATAAGCCCCTCCTGCAAATTCAAGATTTTTAGATTTTTCTAGCAGATAGGTCTGGAGTCCATTAGACGTTTCTTTTACTAATATGACAGTTGAAGCAGGGATAGGGTCAGCAGGCATAAATTTTATTTCCAAACTGCCACTTGAGATCCTTTCGCAGGGAGTGAGTAAGAGTCTTAATTCCGCAGGAGCAGACAGAGGGATTTTAACCTATTATTGCGAATCAATGACACGTGATCAATCACTCACAGCATATTGCTCAGTGCGCGTTTTTAGTCCAGCAGTTTACAGCTTTTGACGAAAAAGGGGATGGAGCTTGGGTTTCTTTAAAGATGTTTCCCACAAAAGAACTGGCTGAAAAACACGTTGCATCATTCCAGTCAGGTTTGAAAATTCGAGTACTGGAAGTTGTTTGTGAGGCTACTCGATAGCGCAGAGATTATCTGTTAGAAATAAGAGATGAAGGTACTTAATCCGTAGAATGCCATTTGCCATCAGGACCGATGGCAAAATCATTGATAACGGTTCTCGGCTGCATCGTCATGATTTTCCCTATAGGAACTGGAATATAATAGGTGTACTGGGTGGATCCAGTAACAGATAATCCATCTTTATTGACAGCAGCAGCTGCTGCTGTCACAGAACCAAGGTCAGACAGGGCTTGATTGAAATGATTAGTCAGAATGACGCTTTTTTTCTTCTCCCAGAAGATGTCATCTCTCTGGGTCTGCTGCTGGAATGGCAGGGGATCCTGCATGGCTTTTACAACAAATTGTTCGATATTTTGGACTCCGCTGGCAATTGTAGAAAGATGATTGGCAATATGGTTGTCAGACGAATAACCGGAATCTCCCACATTTCCAAGGTAGTCCACCAGCGGCGCGGCATTTGGGGAAGCAGTTGAGTAAGCAATATCCCATTGTTCGGGATTGTCCCCTTCGGCATTTGCTTTATTAATTAAAGGCTGGATATATGTCGAAGGTTCTGGGAAAGAAGGGGGGCTGGTTTGAATATCAGAAGTGAGCTTTTCTAGCTCTTTCTGTACTTTTTGAATGTCTGCTGGACTGGCTGCGCCCTGTCCTTTGTTGTTTAAAGCTGTGAAAACATCCTGTTCTACTGTCTGCATTTCCTGGTTTAAAGCTTGAAAACGGTCAGAAGGAGCTGTACCCTTATTCCAGACCCCATTAGGAGACAGTGAGCTAATGATTTTCTGGTTTACGTCTGTTAAGTACATTTGAATCCTCCTTTTGTTACACGGTAGAGAAATTCTGCGGCAGTTTTCCCTGCTTTTAAGATAATTTTACTGCTTCCTATGGCTCTGATCAAGAGGAATTTTTTGCTGAAACGTAAATTTTTTGTCAAGCATTATCCCAAGCTTTCCTATTCCACTTGCTCTATCCTGAGTTTAAAAGGATTCTGATTAAACCAGACTGAAACCAATAATGTTGAAGTGAAATTCTCATCATTAGAGGAGCAGTGAGCAGAGAATGAAAACCAATGAACTTCCAGAAAAAGAGATGGGCGAAAATCTGTGCATCAGGAAAGCAGAATTTTCTGATCTTCCCCGTATCACCGAAATTTACAATCAGGCTGTTGTAAATACAACAGCTACTATGGATACAGAAAAAAGAACAGAGATTGAGGGGAAAAGATGGTTTCAGCAGCATGAGGGGAAATACCCTGTTCTGGTAGCTGAATGGGGTGGGACTTTTGCAGGATGGGGTTCTCTCAGCCCCTGGTCAGACCGTATCGGCTACTCTAGAACAGTTGAACTGTCATTTTACGTGAGAGAGGAGTTTAGGGGAAAAGGTATCGGAAAAAAACTGATGGAAGCTCTTCTAGCTGAAGGCGCCAGATATGGATTCCACTCAATCCTTTCTAGAATCACTTCAGATAATCAGGTCAGCCTTGGAATTCATCGGATTTTTGGGTTTCGAGAAGTTGGTGTTCTAAAAGATGTTGGGAGAAAATTTGATCGCTGGCATGATGTCATTATTATGGAATTGCTCAATCCATAACGATTTGGGTGATCTCCCCGAATGATTCCTGCATTAAATCTCTTAAGTTCTTTAGAAGTAGGATTCGGTTTTTTCTTAACGTCTCATCCGGATCCATGACCAGGATTTTATCAAAAAAGAGGTTGATCGGGCTTTGGAAACTTGAAAGCAGTTCATACGTTTTTTGGATATCATTTACTCCCCGAGCAGCCGTGATTTCGGGTTCGAGTTTTTTAATCCTATCATAAAGAGTTTTTTCTTCAGGGGCATTGAACTGTTCCAACACGATTCCTGATGCGCCTGCCTGAGATTCGCTCGCAGAACCCAGCTGCTTATCTGTGGTATGAGACTGAATGATTCCCTGCGCTTCTTTTGATTTTAAGATGTTAAAAATTCTAACCCATGCCAGGATGAACTCTACGAATTTTGTTTTTTCTTTTTCCCTAAGATTTTCGAGAAATTTTGCTCTTCGAAATGATTGAAAGGGTTTTTTCAGGAGCAGGCATGGAGAGCTGTATGAAGCCCTTACGCCGAGTTCCAGGAGATGGTCTGCCGGTGCGACAGCCTCTTTAAATGTTCTGAACAAATCATATCGAATTCCTTCTGTTTTCCATACGGTTTCACAGCGTTCCAGAATGAAAATTTCTAGTTCTGAAAGATTGAGATCGAGTTTGATCTGCTGCTCTTTATATTGAGCTTCAGCCTCTTCAATGAGTTTTTCAAGATCAATATCTAATTTTTTCTCAATCAAGATCTGCAGCATGGTTGCTGCAGATCTTCGCAGCCCAAGCGGATCAGAAGAGCCCTTTGGAGCAAGTTTCAACCCAAAAGATCCGGTCAGAGTATCAATTCGATCAGTAATCCCTATGACAGCCCCTGGCAGTGTTTTGGGGAAAGAATCTCCTTGAAATCTGGGGAGATAATGATCCAGGATCCCCTGGCAAACAGTTTCTGGATACCCTTCAAGCTGGGCATATTCTTTTCCCATGACACCCTGGAGTTCAGTGAACTCAAAAACCATCTGAGTCGTTAAATCGCACTTACAGAGAGATACAATATCATCCAGGCATTTGAGATCTTCAGTGCTGCTGAGGGAATTTTTTTCTCGCAGAATGCGTTCTTTTAAAAAGATTGATAAGTTCTTCAGCCTTTCTATTTTTTGTTCCAGGGTTCCGAGATTTTTTTGAAAAACTAGTTTTGAAAGATCTTTTTGTCTGTCCCTCAATTTTCTTTTTTTATCATTCTCAAAGAAATATTGAGCATCTTTAAATCGAGCTTTTAGAACCTGTTCATTTCCTTTTATAACCTCATCAATTCCTTCGGAATCTCCATTTCGTACGCCAATAAAATGAGGGAGCAATTTTTTCTTTTGAGAAATAAGAGGGAAGTATCTCTGATGATGCTGCATGACCGTGACTAAAACTTCTTCAGGAAGGGAGAGAAACTGCTGGTCGAAATTCCCTACAAAAGCGGTTGGATATTCCACCAGCAGATTAACCTCTTCCATCAAATGATTAGAAGGATAAATCTGCGCTGATTTCGTATCTGCCAGATTTTTTATTTGGGTTTGAATCAGTCTTTTTCTTGCTTCTGTTTCAGGAATGACAAATGCGCTTTTCAGTTTTTTTTCGTATTCTGATGGGTGCTTGATTTCAACAGGGCCCTTAGACAAAAAACGGTGTCCATAAGTAGCTCTCCCACTTTCTAGATTTTCTATTTTAAAGGAGATGATTTCATTTTCGAACAGCGCTGTGATCCATCGCACAGGTCTTCCGAATGTGAATTTTCCATCCCATCGCATGGCTTTTGGAAATGAGAGTGATTGAATGACTTCAGGAAAGATTTTGTTCAACAGGATTAAAGTTGATTCTCCTTTTTCATGAATTAGAGCAAATGCATACGGTTTCCCTTAAAAATCTTTAATTTTTACAGTATCAACGGAGATCCCCTGACTTTTAGCAAACCCTAAAAGAGCTCCCGTGGGATTTCCAGATGCATCATAAGCCGCTGATTTCGAGGGCCCTTTTACTTCTTTTGTTTGATCGGGCTGACGGCTGTTCAACTCATCAATTTGAGCTGTCAATCTTCTAGGAGTGCCGGTGACGGATATTTTTCCGCAAACCAGTCTTTTTTCACCCAGTTTTTTTTTGAGAAGTTGTTCGAGCTGTTCACAGGCATCGAAGAAAAATTGAGGAGGAAGTTCCTCTGTTCCAATTTCTAAAAGCGCTGTCCCTTTTTCTTCCACAGTACCGTGCTTTTCTTTTTTTTTGTCTTTCCTCCTTGTTTTTAGAAGGTGTTTGAGAAAAAAGGTTAAATTAACGTTAAAATGCAAAAAAATGTAGAAAATTGGTGATTTTCTATGGAACCCGAGAAGGACAAAGAAGATAAAATCCAGATTAACATAATCACGCCGAGAGATTCTAATTGGCTGGATCGGGTTTTTTCTGAAGAGAAGACCCAAAAACATTCCAAGAACTGGATTCCAGTTCTTGTTGTAGGCTTAGTTTTTTTAGCGGCAGGTTTAGGATTTTTTTTCTTTAAACATAAAAGCAGTGTCCCGCCCGCTCAAAATACCGCGTCAACCTCTTCGAAGGTTCCAACTTCAGGAGAGCAATCTCACTTTACTCCTGTCTCTCCAAAAAATTTAGTCAAGTCTGGTCAACCAGGGAACCAATCCAAATTGACAGCTCTCGAACAGAAAAAGCAAAAAAAATTGAGCGCTCAGTTAAAATTAGCTCTTGCCAGGCGATCAGCGGAAAAAAAAGCTAGAGAGGAAAGGATCAAAAAAGAGCAGCAGTTGGCTCTGTTAATCGAGAAACAAAAAGCTCTCAAGAAATACAAGTCTCTCAAAAAATTAGAAGCCTTGAAAAAATTAGAAGAAGCGAAAATTCAAAAAGAGAAGGAGCTGGCTTTCCTTCAAAGAGAAAAGGAAAAAGCCCTGTTAAGAAAAGAGCAGCAGTTGAAGCAGGAAGAAGCCGCTCAAGCAAAAGAGCAGCAGTTGAAGCAGGAAGAAGCCGCTCAAGCAAAAGAGCAGCAGTTGAAGCAGGCGCTTGCAAGAAAGAAAACTCTACAGCAGCAGGCCCCTCCCATTGAAACCAATCCTGTGATCGTTTCGAGTTGCTCACCTGAATATCCTCAGTTTGAAAGAAATGAAGGTATTCAAGGAACTGTCATCCTCTTGGTAGTCGTGGGGAGAAATGGTGCGGTTCAAAAAGTAATAGTGAAAAAAAGCTCAGGAAACTTTGATCTGGATTACGCGGCAATAGACAGTGTGAAAAGTTGCTGGAAGTTCGCCCCTGGGACTCAAAATGGAATTCCGGTAAAAGCTACTCTGTCTATCCCAATCCGTTTTTCACTTTAATAAGCCCGTTCGCTGTCTGATTGTTCATGTTTTGTCAATAGATTTATCTTCCATTTTAAACTAAAATGAAAGGGATGGCTATGATTAGAAAGAATCGGATGGACATTCAAAGTTCTCTTTTTTTGAAACAGTCAAATCTGCGGCAGTCTCCTCTTCCTCCTATCATTGATAAAGAAAAAGCCGCCATTCAGCTCCCCAACCGTTCAAATTCTGTTTGTTTTTATTCTGCTGGAGATATCATACCTGGGCTTTCTAATGAATATACAATAGCGGTTAATCCCGATCACCCTGAACAGATTGCCGTTTCAGCTAATGATTACAGCGCTCCGGGAAATGAGCCACGTGGCTATGTTGAATCCAGCCAAAATGCCGCTTTAAATTTTGAGCGATATAAAGTTCCAGCCAATCCAAAAACTTCCTATCCAGTGAATGGAGATATGATTTTAAGACCAAAACCTATGGGGGGGTATTATGGTTCAGAAATGGCTTTTGCTTTTTCTCCTCAGGACGAAAATGGGGTGAAAATTTTCACTGTAAATTCTGAAGGCAGCATTGATCCGTTAAGCGTTAAATGGGTTGTTAGACATTCTGGTTCCGGTTCTTCTCAGCCCTTTGAAGACAAAGATAATCTAGCCGTTGATCTGGATCCCAAGAGTGAAACTTATGGATGGAGAGTTTTAACGAATACCCAATTCCACTCAGATGGAACAAGCCAGATCAATCTCTATTTAATTGATCCTCAAAATAACACTGCTGACCCCATTAATATTACGGCTCAAACGAAACAGAATGAAGTTCAGTGGTCTGCTCCTGCATTTGGTAAAGGAGGAGCAGTGGACGTCGCTTTTCGAGATTATAATACGAATTGGATTTGTGACAGCCATTCATCTGGGGTTAAATTTTCAACTCTGGCTGATTCCTGGAAAGGAAAAATCAGGAAATTTATCACGTTTGGGAAATCTAATGTTCATCAAACTAAAAGCTTAGCTTTTGAGCC
This sequence comes from bacterium, assembly GCA_021800275.1. GTDB lineage: Bacteria > Vulcanimicrobiota > JABDET01 > JABDET01 > JABDET01 > JAKAVV01. The sequence goes on along the minus strand of JAJYZB010000002.1, from coordinate 50,462 downwards.
GGCAAAACCGATTGCACCGATTGTGAAACCAGTTGAAGAATATTATCAGAAAAAATACGGTTCTGATTTCAGGGTTTTATCTGCACCGCAGATGGTTAGCAGCCCTACAGATGGCTCCCTTTATATGATCTATGATGATGCGAAAACTGGGAAAGCACAGACTTACCTGGTTAAAGGAGATGGAAAAGGTAATTGGAGTGAGCCTTTTGCAGTTGGAGACCCTAATATTGATCACTGGATGTCATCTGCTGCTGTGGATGCTAAAACGGGAATTATAGGGGTTACTTATCGAGCTTTGCAAAGTGATGGCAATACTTATGTTCGTGAAGGAGTCCTTTCATTTGACGGAGGAAAAACCTGGACAGACCCGATAAATTTAAGTTACCATCCTTCTTTAAGAATGCAGGATGGGTTTCAAGGAAAGTTTGATGGGGATTATGAAGAAACAGGGATTGGAACCAAACAAGATTCACAGGGAAACACAATTTTATATCTTTATGCTCCCCATCAAGAAACCCCTTTTGGGAAAGATGCCAGTGTGGCGTCTCTCAGGGTTGGAACTTTAATTGCAGATCTGCCAGCTTGGCTTCTTGGAAAGGCAAAAGAAGGGGACAAGGCTGCCACAGCAGCCTTAAGCGCGATCATTAAAGTGGGGGCAAAAAATTCTGATATTTAAGATTTTATAACCTCTTGACCCTTCTTTAAAGTCAGTTTTTAGATTTCCCATTTGCGGCAGGTATGCTTAAAAGAGCCAAGAAATACAATTTAATGAAGTCTAATATGCGCTTCATGTTGAAATTAAAATTTATTTTTAATAAAACGCTTTTATTTTTGGGAGTGGGACTATTTTTCTTTTTCTTCGTTTCTTTAAAAGCGTATGCTTTTGTGAAATATATACACTATGAAGGTGAAAAATGGACGCTTTACATCAACTCGTATCACAATTTTTTTCTCCTAGGTCCCTGGGGCAAAAAAGCAGTTTTAATTGATCATCCTGTAAATCAGGCGTGGGGAGCCGCAGGATCTTTTGGACTTGTTTTGATTTATCGGAAAGGGATTCAGTTTCGCTGGAAACTTGTGTCCGGTTATAATGGGAAAGAGATTGATGGTGGCGTTTTGCTTTATGAGGGCCCAGATACTGGTTTTGTGCAGAGAATACAAATTTATCCTCGACTTCAGGGGGCACTTGTTAAAGTTTTTTTTAATAATATTAAAGCTTTTTCTGGCGAAAAGTATATTGTTTATTATCTGGACACTCACAGCCATAAGACGATTATGAGAGAAGGATATGTTAAGAATCGTTGAACCTCCAATTTTTTGAATCCATGTGTCTCCTGCCACTTGTTTGCTCCGCCATTTATTGCAAAAAAGGAAGAGGAGTAAATTTGTAAAATTGTCAAATTATGGCTAAACTGGAATGGGAGAGCACGGATCGGATACTCAAAGAGGAAAGATTATTTCAGCCTGATGTAGGGCTGACTGCCCAATCTAATGTGATGCAGTATATGAATACCAAAGGGTTTTCTGAATGGGACGGGTTTTATGATTGGTCATTAAGATGTCCTGAGATTTTCTGGGGAGATATGGCAAAAGAACTTTACTGGTTTCAACTCTGGGATAAATTTCTGGAATGGAAATTTCCGTATGCAAAATTCTATTTAAACGGAAAAACTAATATCTGCTACAACTGTCTTGACCGTCATATAGGAACTTCAGTGGAAAATAAAATCGCGATTTATTGGGAAGGTGAGGATGGAACATCTCAAACCATGACCTATAAAAAATTATATGAACAGGTTAATTCTTTGTCAGCAGCATTGAAGAGATTAGGAATAAAAAAGGGGGATAGAGTTGGAATTTATCTGCCTCGAATTCCTGAAATTTTCACTGCTATGTTAGCCTGCGCTCGGATAGGGGCTGTCCATTCTGTTATTTTTTCCGCTTTTACCGCTAAAGCTCTGCAGGAGAGACTTGAGGATGCAGAAGCAAAAGTCGTTATAACCGCAGATGGGTATTTTTACCGCGGGAAAAAGATTCCTCTGAAACCAGTTGTAGATCAGGCTGTTCAAAATTGCCCTGCAGTAAAATATACGATTGTGGCAAATAGAGCGCATCTGGATATCTCAATGAAGAAAGAGAGAGACTTTTGGTGGAATGAAGTTGTCAAAGAATCCAGTGAAATTACACCTTGTGAAGAGATGGACAGTGAGGACCCACTTTATATTCTTTATACTTCAGGAACAACTGGAAAACCGAAGGGAGCTGTTCATATACACGGTGGATACATGGTTGGAATTTATGCGACTTTAAAGTTTATTTTTGATGTCAAGCCTCAGGACGTTTGGTGGTGCACTGCTGATCCAGGCTGGGTTACAGGGCATTCCTATGTTGTATATGCTCCTCTTCTCCATGGAGTCTCCAGTTTGTTTTATGAAGGGGGCATGGATTACCCGGATCCTGGCCGCTGGTGGCAGCTCATTGAAAAATATAAAGTGGGTCTTCTTTATACTGCTCCTACCGCAATTCGCGCTTTAATGCGTTTTGGGGATCAGATTCCAGCCCGGTATAATCTTTCCAGTTTAAGACTTCTTGGAACCGTTGGTGAACCGATTAATCCTGAAGCCTGGATGTGGTATCGAAAAGCGACAGGAGATAGACTTCCGATTATGGACACCTGGTGGATGACAGAGACGGGAATGCAGATGATCAGCCCTCTGCCAATAACACCGCTGAAACCAGGTTCAGTCACACATCCTTTCCCAACAATAAAGGTTGGAGTAGTGAATAAAGAAGGGGTTCCTGTTCCAGAAGGTCAGGGTGGGTACTTAGTGATTGAAAACCCCTGGCCCGCTATGTTTCGTACGGTTTATAAAGATTCTGCGAGATATGAGCAGTATTGGAATACAATACCAGGCAGATATTTTGCAGGAGATGCCTGCCATAAGGATAAAGATGGATATTTCTGGATTCAAGGAAGAGTAGATGATGTGATTAAAAAAGCAGGGCATCGGTTAGGAAGCATGGAAATTGAATCTAGTCTTGTTAGTCACCCCTGCGCCGCAGAAGCTGCTGTGATTGGGAAACCAGATCCTGTAAAAGGGGAAGCCATTAAAGCTTTTGTGATTTTGAAGAAGGGCATTTCAGGAGATAGGAAACTTAAAGAAGAACTGATGCAGCATATTCGTGAAACAGTAGGGCCAATTGCTGTTCCCGATGAGCTGGAGTTTGTGGAGTTCCTTCCTAAAACGCGATCCGGAAAAATTATGAGAAGAGTATTAAAAGCAAAAGAAACAGGGGAACAAATTGGCGATCTGTCCACCATGGAAGAGTAAAGACGAGGAGGAATTAAATGAGAAAAACTATTTTTTGGGCTGTGCTGATTGGAATGGGACTGCTGCTGTATGGCTGTTCTCACGTGGTTGCAACGGTTAATGGAGAGTCGATCACAAAAAAGCAGCTGGATCGGGCTCTTGAGCAGGCGGGAGGAAAGCAGATGCTCCAAAATTTAATCACTGAAAAAATGATTAAAGAATATGCCGCGGCTCATCATGTGCAAGTATCTGATCAAGAAGTGGAGAAAGAAGTCAGCAAAGTTAAAAAAACTTTAGGTCCCCTTAATTTGCAAACGTTAACCCCAAACAGACTGAAGAATTTAAAAAAGAGCATTAAGTTAAATCTTCTTCTTCAAAAAGACATTATGGCTACAATCCCCAAGTCCAAGGTTCGCGCTTTTTATGAAGCCAATAAAAGTTCTCTCCCAGAGGCAGAATTGAGCGCGATTGTTGTGGCTGATCCAAAACAGGCGCAGGCTATTTTAAGTGATTTGAAAAAAGGCAAGCCTTTTGCCACAGAAGCCAGTCAGTTTTCTCTGGATCCAGTGGGAAGAGAAAATGGCGGTTATTTAGGATATGTTTCAGAAGGAGATTTGATGAAAATGTCTCCTGCTATAGCCAAAGCTGTCTTTTCTTTGAAATCTGGTGAGGTTTCAAGTCCCATTAAAACTCCTAAAGGGTACTATATTCTAAAAGCTCTAAATTTTAAAAATCACTTTGTCCAATTGAAATCTGAAATTGAAACTCTTATGGCGCATGATCGAGTAAAGACTTTTCTTCTAAAATTAAGAACAGAGTATAAAGTCGTTTATAAAGGATCGTATGCCGTCAAGTGAGTTTGCGGATCTTTTGGAGATTGTTAAAAAATTGCGTTCCCCTGAAGGGGGATGTCCCTGGGATCAAAAACAGACGCATGAATCCATTCGGTTATATCTTCTGGAAGAAGCTCATGAAGCTCTTGAAGCTATTCAGGAAAGAAATTGCGGTGAACTAAAAAAAGAACTGGGAGATATTCTCTTTCAAGTGATTTTTCATGCGCAAATCGCAGAAGAATCAGATGAGTTCACGATTTCTGACGTGATAGGAGAGCTTGCTCAAAAATTGAAAACCCGTCATCCCCATGTTTTTGGCGATGTAAAAATTAAAACAGCAGAAGAACAGACGCTGCATTGGGATCAACTCAAACTAAAAGAAGCTAATGGCTCGCTTTTAAGCAGAGTGCCTAAAGGCATGCCCGCTCTTCTCCAGTCTGCAGAGCTTCAAGAAAGAGCTCACCGCAGCGGATTTAAATGGACGGATATTTCAGGGGTAAAAGAAAAGTTACAGGAAGAATTGGAAGAGTTTGAAGAAGCTCAGGAATCAGGGAATAGAGAAAATCTTGAAGAAGAGCTTGGAGATGTTCTATTTGTTTTAACCCATTTAGCCACATGGTTAGATTTAAGCGCTGAAGAGGCTCTTTTAAAAGCAAATCAAAGATTCAGAAAAAGATTTGAATATCTTGAGAAAAAGGCGGTTCATCAAAGCAAACAGATAGCAGATTTTTCTCTGGAGCAGCTTGATCAATGGTGGAAAGAAGCAAAACATGAATCTTAATAAAAAAATGAAAGAATCTTATGTAGAGATGACAGAGGTTGTGCTTCCTAATGACACCAATCCACTAGGAACAATTTTTGGCGGGAAAGTGGCGCAGTGGGTAGATATCGCTGGTACTATTTCAGCGATAAGACACTGCAGAATGACGGTTGTGACTGCCAGTATGGGGCAGTTGGATTTTCTCTCTCCCGTGAAAGTAGGTCAGATTTTAATTTTAAGAAGTCGGGTGATTTATGTCGGGAATACCAGTATGGAGGTTCAGGTCAATATTTTTTCTGAAGATCCTCTGAGCGGAAACGTTCAGAAAACGGGAACAGCTTATTTAACGTATGTAGCTTTGGACAGCGCTGGAAATAAAGTTCGTGTTCCGCGGCTGATTTCTGAAACAGAAGAAGAGCAGAATTTGTTGGAATTAGGGAAAAAGATGGCTCTGGAAAGGAAGAGATAGATTCAATGATAAGCAGTAAAGATTCCAGTGAACTGCTGCATCATTTAAACCGGATTGGCATTGCTCTTTCCTGCGAAAAAGATTTAGATCGTCTTTTAGATCTAATTCTGCGTGAAGCGAGAATTTTTGCGCGAGCTGATGCAGGTTCATTATTCCTAAAGCAGGGAGGTGGATTGATTTTTATTGCAGCGCAGAACGAGACCCTTGATTCTAGAGGTGGGGAACAAAAATCCGATTATTATGGATCTTCCGTGAAATTAAATAACGAGTCTATTGCTGGACATGTCGCAGTCACAGGAAAAGTTTTGAACATTCCTGATGCCTATCATTTACCCTCTGAAGTCCCTTATCGTTTTCTTAAGAAGTTTGATGAAGAAAATCACTACAGAACTTGTTCTGTGTTAGCTGTTCCTATGAACATTCCAAATGGTGAAGTGATCGGAGTTCTTCAGTTGATCAATGCCATGAATGAACAAAAAGAAACGGTTCCATTTCCTGAAATGTTTGAGGAATTGATGCTTTCTCTTGCTTCTCAAGCAGCTGTCGCGATTCGAAATGCCATGCTTTTAGAAGAGATCAAACAAGCACATTTAGACACTATTTTCCGCTTAAGCAAAGCGGCAGAATATCGAGACGAAGATACAGAAGCTCATTTGAGAAGAGTGACCGGCTACACGATTGTTGTGGCAAAAAAATTAGGACTTCAAACAAAAGAGATTGACTTTTTAAGATATGCCGCCCCAATGCATGATATCGGGAAACTTGGAGTTCCTGATGCTGTATTGTTGAAACCAGGAAAATTAACTCCTGAAGAATTTGAATTGATGAAAAAACATACTTTGATAGGGGCTAAAATTTTAGAGGGTTCAGATCAGAAATTATTTCAGATAGCGAAAGAGATTGCGATATCTCATCATGAGAAATTTAATGGAACAGGTTATCCTTATGGTTTAAAAGGAGAGGCAATTCCTTTTTACGGAAGGATTGTTGCCCTCCCTGATGTGTTTGACGCTTTGACCTCAAAGCGCGTTTACAAGCCTGCTTTTTCAGTTGCCCAGGCAGTTGACATGATTCGAGAGGAATCAGGGAAGCATTTTGATCCTGTGGTAGTAAAAGCTTTTATCGATTCTCTGGATGAGATTGTCCAGGTCAAAGAAAAGGAGCAAACTTAAGTTTGTGTTCTCTCTTTTTTTTGGGCTTTGGCATGAACAGCATCGCCAGGACTAAAAGGCTGATCGGAAACCAGATGTAAAGATACTGATGCTGGTACCCTTGAATTTTAACGAGCAGAATTTCTCCCCCTGTCCATAAAATATTCAGGAGAGCCAGAGGGGTTAACACTTTCCAGCCAAACTCCATCATCTGGTCGATCCTGACTCTGGGGAGTGTCCATCGGATCCACATAAAGACAAGAACAAGACCGTATGCTTTTATCATAAGCCAGAGAAAAGCGATAATTCCATAAGATGAACCTGGTCCTGACCATCCCCCAAGAAATAAAGTTGCCCCAAGAGCGCAGGATAAAAACATATTAGAAAATTCACTTAAGAAAAAAAGGGAAAATCGAAATCCTGAATATTCGGTGTTAAATCCTGATACCAATTCTGATTCTGCTTCGGGCATGTCAAAAGGGGTGCGGTTTGTTTCCGCTATTCCCGCGATCAGGAAGATTAAAAAACCCAAAGGTTGGTATAAAATGAGCCAGTGTCCATGATGGGTTCCAAGACTTCTCTGAAAATTCACGATTTTTTCCATTTTAAGGGTTCCTGTCATCATAACCACACCTAATAGAGCCAGGAGCATGGGGATTTCGTAAGTGATAAGTTGAGCCGCAGATCTCATGCCTCCCAGAAGACTGTATTTATTGTTAGAGCTCCAGCCCGCCATTAAAATGCCGATCACGGTGTACGAACCAAAAGCAAAAATGAACAAAAAGCCGATATTTAAATTTTCAATAATAGGAAACTGAGGAGCAAACGGAATAAGCGCATATCCCATCAAGCTAGCCGTGAACACACAGATAGGAGCCGTGATAAAAACCCATTTATCTGCGTTAACAGGAATAATATCCTCTTTTAAAAGCAGTTTAACTCCATCAGCCATGGTCTGCAGCCAGCCTCCAAACCAAACTGAAATCCATTTTAAAACTGGATTTTTGCTCGAAGCCAGCATTTTAGGTTGTAAAATGTTGATCATCATGGGTCCCATGCGATTCTGGATCAATCCTGAGACTTTTCTTTCAAGCCATACCAGAGCCATGACATTGACTGAAACAAAGCCTGCCACAATTCCACTCATGACAAACATGCTGATAATCCAGGCAGCTAGAGGAAAGAGATGAAGCCAGGGTATTTGGTAGTGGATCCCAAGAGTTGAAATCTTCAATTTTCCTGTGGCTAAAAAATACGCTAAACCCCCGTCAAAGCGGTGTAGATGTTTTAAGGCTTGAAGCGTCATTTCTGGTCTTTCCTCCCATTTTTTTGGAATTTTTCGATTTTTCCCCAGGTGTCTTTCAAATTGATGGTTTGATTAAAAACAAGCTTTTCTGGGGTAGAGCAGCGATAATCCAAACAGAAATATCCCTGACGCAGGAATTGATAAGGGGTTCCTGGTTTTGCATCCATCAATCCAGGTTCAATTTTGCATCCTGTTAAAATTTTCACCGAATTTGGGTTTAAATTTGTTTTATAATCTTGTCCTTCTGTCACATCGTTCGGGTCTGGTTTTAAGAAAAGGCGGTCATAGAGCCGCACCTCTGCTTCTCCTGCATGAGGAACTGAAACCCAGTGAAGGGTTCCCATCACTTTCCTGCCATCTTGGGTCCAGCCCCCGCGGGAATTTGGATCATAAGTGCACCGCAGTTCTCTGATTTCTCCTGTTTTTTCGTCTTTAATCACTTTTTCACACTTGATATAATAGGCGTGTTTCAACCTTACTTCTTTTCCTGGAGAGAGGCGGAAAAACCCTTTTGGAGGAGCTTCTCTGAAATCTTCTTGTTCAATGTAAAGGACTCGAGAAAACGGAATCTTTCTTGTTCCTGCTGAGAAATCTTCAGGATTGTTCTCGGCATCCAGTTCTTCTGTTTTATCTTCGGGATAATTGTCAAGAATGACTTTAAGAGGTTTTAAGACTGCCATGACTCGCAGCGCCTTATTGTTAAGGTCTTCTCGAAGATAGTGTTCCAGATTTTCGATTTCTACAATAGAATCGCTTTTAGCCACACCAATAGCAGCGCAGAAGTTTCGTATGGCTAGAGGGGTATAACCTCTGCGACGCAATCCGGCTAATGTGGGCATTCTAGGATCATCCCATCCATCCACAAAGTTGCTTTGCACCAGTTCAATTAATCTTCTTTTGCTCAAAACCGTATAAGTGAGATTAAGCCTGGCGAATTCAATCTGCCTTGGGCAAGAGTTTGTTTTCAGCGTATTGAGAAACCAGTCGTAAAGAGGTCTGTGATTTTCAAACTCTAAGGTGCATATAGAATGAGTAATGCCTTCTATCGCATCAGAAAGGGGATGGGCATAATCGTACATGGGATAAATGCACCATTTGTTTCCAGTGCGGTGGTGTTCTACTCTGCGAATTCGATAAAGAACAGGATCTCTCATGTTTAAATTCGGTGAACTCATGTTAATTTTAGCTCTCAGGCTTTTGCTTCCATCTGGAAACTCTCCCTGTCTCATTCTCTGGAAAAGATTTAAATTTTCTTCAAGGGTCCGGGATCGATAAGGAGATTCTTTCCCTGGTTCTGTGAGAGTGCCTCTCGTGTCTCTGATTTCATCCGGTGTGAGATCGCACACATAAGCTTTCCCCAGTTTAATCAGTTCCACGGCATACTGATAAAGTTGCTCGAAATAATCAGAAGCAAAATATAAGCGATTTTCCCAATCAAAACCTAACCATTTGACATCCTCCATGATGGAATCCACATATTCCACATCTTCTTTTTCAGGATTGGTGTCATCAAACCTGAGATTGCAGAGGCCGTTATAATCACGAGCAATTCCAAAATTTAAACAGATGGATTTGGCGTGGCCAATATGCAGGTATCCATTGGGTTCAGGAGGAAAACGAGTCATAACTTTCCCGTTGTTTTTCCCTTCTATTAGATCTTGCTTGATAATTTCTCTGATGAAATCAGAAGATTGAGGAGGATTGGATTCAGGCATTTTTTCTCGTGTCGGTGACACCTCAGAGCTGTTCATAGGCTAATCTCCCCTCGGATTGAAAGCTGTTTTAGAGCAGCTCATCTGTCAATTTCTCCTAAAACAATGTCAAGACTTGCCAGAATTGCAACGAGATCAGCCACCAGTCCTCCCCTGGTCAATTCTGGCAGAATCGCTAAATTGCAGAAGGTTCCTGAACGGATTTTCAATCTCCAGGGCTTTTCGCCGCCTTTACTGACCAGATAATATCCTAACTCTCCTCGCGGAGCTTCGATTCGCATATAAGCTTCACCTGGAGGCACTGTGAGAACTGACTTTGTCCGAATATGAGTTTCTGTTAGATCTTTAAATCCTCTTCCACCATAAGGTATTTGAGCGATTTGCTCATCCATTTCCTCTAATTTTACGAGACACTGTTCAATCAATCTCACAGATTGAAGGATCTCCTGCATTCGAACCCAGTATCTGTCCCAGGTATCTCCATTTTCTCCAACAGGAACATCAAATTTTAATTCATTATAAGCAGAATACGGTTCATCTTTTCTTATGTCCCAGTTTACTCCTGAAGCGCGCAGAACAGGACCGGTGCATCCAAAAGCGATAGCTTTTTCCTTCGACAGAACTCCAACCCCTTTTGTTCTTTTTAAGAAGATTATATTATCAGTTAAGATGTCATCCATTTCTTTGTAAGCGGATTTGAATTGATTTAAAAACTTTTTCAGACGTTCAATCCACCCCTTGGGAAGATCATGGGAAACACCACCGATTCGGTAGTAGTTGTAAGTCAATCTCTGTCCACATAAAGATTCAAATAGATCAAGTATTTTTTCTCTTTCTCTAAAAGCCCACAAAAAAGGAGTGAAAGCCCCAATATCCATGCCAAAGGTTCCATAAAAAAGGAGATGGCTGGAAATGCGATTCATTTCTCCGATTAAAATTCGGATATACTCTGCTCTTGGAGAAATACAAATACCTGCTACTTTTTCAACAGCCACCACATATCCCCAATTCATGAACATCGAAGAAATGTAGTCCAGGCGATCTGTATAAGGGACAAAACTGTGATAGTAACGATTTTCAGCGATTTTCTCTGTTGAACGGTGGAGGTATCCAATATGGGGAACGACTTCGATGACTTTTTCTCCATCAAGAGTTACGACTAATCTTAATAGACCATGGGTGCTTGGATGCTGTGGCCCAACATTAACAACAAATTCTTCGGTTTTAAGGCCTTGTTCCTTTTCCAAGACCATCTTAGCGGGTTTTATTTCCATTTCATTATTGGGTATTCAAATCTTGTTTATCAAGTCCTTGTTTTTCAAGAGAGAGAAATGAACTGACAAAAAAAAGAAAAACTGGAAGAAGAGAGAAATATTTTAAGGGATAGGTTCCCCGCTCAATTTATAAAATTTCGATGAAAAAAGTAGAGGCAAAAATGACTGAAGCCGATCTGGAAAAAGAGGTTCAAGAAGTTTTGGGTTTTCCTGCAAAAATTGCGATTGTACATGAAAATCTCGATCCTGTTGAATTCTTCCCCGAGGAAAAAGAAGTTTGTTCGTCTTTTAAAGGGAAAAGACTGGAATCCTGGTTAAAAGGGAGAAGGGCTTTAAAACAGTTGTTAAAGAAAATGGATGAATCTTCTGGCACCGCTTTTCTTACTTTTCCAAATCCTAGATTTTCATTAACCCATACAGGTGATACTGCTGCAGCAGCAGGACTCCCCCCGCAGTTTGACAGGTCTAGCTTGAAAGAGAACAGCGGCCAGATTTCAGGAATAGGAATCGATCTGGAGCTGCACAGAGCGATCTCATTGGCTGCCACTCGATTTTTTTTGAATCAGACTGAAAAGAAGTGGATTTTGCGGTTTGATTTTGAAGTTCGGGAACTGGAACTCCTCAGATTATGGACAATCAAAGAAGCTTTGTATAAGGCAAACCCTGAAAATAAAGGCACTTTTCTTTTTCAGTATGCACTTAAAGATCCTGAATTATCAGTTGGAGAGGCTGTTATTTCGACTTTCCCAGATTTGCAGTTTATGTATGCTTCGTTTCGGCTGCAGGAAGGTTTTTTCTCTTTTGCTGTTTCAAAGAAGTTAAGGACAGTTTCATCTCCATAAAAATACTGCAGGATGTAGGAACTTCACGGTATTTCTGGATTTCTTTAAATCCTAAAGAGTGATAAAGTTGAATCGCTTGTTTCATAGAAGGAGTTGTATCCAGCCTCATCTTGTGATAACCCATTTTTGACGCTTTTTCGATGAGCGCTTGAGTCAGTCTTTTTCCAATTTTTTTTCCTCTGAATTCAGGTTTAACATAAAGCCTTTTCATTTCACATACAGTTTCTCCAATCTTTCTCAATGCCACACATCCTGTGGAACATTCGCATTCTTTAGCCAAAAGGAGAAGTCCTTCAGGTGCAGCGTATTCACCTGGCAGATTTGAGATTTCACGGTTGAATTTTTGAATTGCGGCTGGATCATTTTTTACGGCTTCTTTGTATTCTGTTTGCAGGTATTCTGTCATTAAATTTTGAATCTCCCCAATTCCTTCATCTCCAGGATAAACAGAAATAATTTGCATTCTGTTTATCTCCATATTGGTTCAGGAATTTTTCACTGTTTGTTCTAGAAATCTGCTTGTTGCCAGGAACAGATCCAGGCCTAAACCTTTTTCCAGAGCAGTAGAGTCAGGGCTGAAAACCAGAGTTAATGCAATCTGACTCTGTCCTGTGGGGCTTGCTGGATCATGCCCTGAATTTTTTGCCCATTCAGATCCTAAATTCACAATTTTAGTGAAAGGGAGTTTTCTGTCAGGAGGAATTGTCGAGATGTAATTTTGCAGCTGTGTCATGGCTGCTTGTGGAGCAAGGACTCCTCGTGTTTGGGCATACTCTAGAAAAGAAGGAATAATATTTTGAGCGCATCCTATATTTCTTAATTGTTCTTCATCTATTTTTTCGCCACTGACAAAAATTCCGCGGCTGGAAAGTGATTGAACTGACTTCCCAAAGTTAGCAGCTAACTCAGAATTTAACAAAGGGCTTTTTTCAACTTCAAAAGGTAGTTTTGGGAAGGCAGCAGCTGGTTTAGGAGAATAGACAGTCTCTACTTTTGTGGAAGAGTCAAACAGGTCTTTTCCCTTATTCTCAGTTTTATTTTCTGCGCCTGATAAGTTTTTCTGCTCAAGGTTCGTTTTATTTGGAGATGGGGATACAGTAGAACTGGATTTCGGTATCTGATTCATGGTCAGCCTCCCAATTTTTTAAATATTTTAGATATAATATACCACTGATTTGTATTTTTGTCCATGGGATAGTAAACGGTCTAACGTTAACAAAGGGAGGACTCTTGTTATTAAACTGGAAAAAATATTTCATATCATGCGCCGGGGTGGCGGAATCGGCAGACGCACGGGACTTAAAATCCCGGGCCCTGAAAGGGGCGTGTGGGTTCAAGTCCCACCTTCGGCACCACTTTTTGTCGTGGCAGCTCATTGAGCCTTTTGCAGGGACAAGGGCGGACAGCAAATAGGAGCTTATGTTTAATCTTGTTCTTGCGGGAAACGAAAAAGAAGTTATTCTGACGGCTGAGGGAGAAGACCAGGATATTGGGTTGAAAACAACCTCTTTGGCTTTTGTCCCATGGAGCATTATTTTTCAAGATTTTTTGAGGTTAATTCACTGGATTCCCCATGCAGAATTTCTGGTTGAAACCGTGAAGACTATTTTTGAGGAGCCATTTGTTTTTTTGGATGAAAATGGAAATGAAACTCAGTTTAAAATTGAAATTGGCGATCAGATCCCAGAATTTGCCCATTTGCTGGTTGTGCAATCTACTTTTCAGAATGTTCCAGCCATTTCCATTCAGGAAGGAGCAGCACTTACTTTTCTAAATCTTTTATCTCTAGGTTTATTTCGAAGAACTGACCCCAATTTTCAAGTTCATTCAGATGATTTGGAGTCTGAAGAGGTGTTTCAGTATCATGGAGAACTCCAGCGGATAGAGTACGATTTTCGAGCCACTGGATTGACCCCGCTTTGGGTAACCCCAGAAATTCAGAGATTAATGGCTGTTGCCCGAACTTATGATCTAAGACTGCCTCTTCCTGATGGAGTTCCAGGACCCCTTCTAAGAGCCGCTGAGGAAAAAGTTCTGACCCCTTTTCAAAGAGAGGGTATGGAGAGTTTATTCCATTTTTTATCTGAACTTGAGTCTTATTGGGAAAACCAGTATCGGATCAGTCCAAAAGATTCTGGGGAAGGAGTGATTGCTCTCGAAAATTGGATGTTTATTATGAATTTATTCGGTTTTTTAGATCGTTATCTGGCAAATCTACTGCCAACCAGGCTTCCCAATCCTGTTTCCCCGCTTTTGAGTTTTATGCTGGAGAGGTTTTACATCAGTCAATGGGAATCGGATCTGTGGCCAGCCAGGAGAAGCGCTCTGGTGGATACTTATCAAAATTTGATTCCTTTTTTAATAGGGTAAGTTATGAGAATAAATGCTGTGATGAGTGAGATTGGTCATCGTGGTTTGCGATGAGTAATGACAGGGCGCGTGAGGCAGAAAGGAGCTTTTGGAAGGAATAATAAGTTCTGACAGAAAACTCTTCTTGTTGCAATAAATTGCTTGTAGTGGAGGAGTTATGCTGCTGAAAAAAAATATTTCATTTTTAATTCTTATTCTTTTTTTGTCTCAGACTTCTGTTTTTGCTGAAATGAATCGCTATCCCAAGAAATTGAAACCAGCGCCTAATTTGGGTTATGTTGGAAATCTAGTTTATGTTAGAAAAAAAGTGAACGATAAACGCGAAAATACAAAAGAATGGATTACAGCTTATCAAAATATGCCGAATTATCTTTATGATAAAATTAAAACAGGGAATCATTCTCAAACCACGATTGAGTTTAAAGACGGGACCCAGGTTGGGATTAATCAGAACACAGAAGTTTATATAAGTACAGAAAATACGGTGAAAAATATCACAAAAGAGACCTTTTTAAAGCGGATCTATCTGGATATTGGTTCTATCTGGTGCAAAGTGACAAAGCAGAACGCAAATGAAAGTTTCACGGTTCAGACGAGAGGCGGGGTTCTGGGTGTTCGCGGAACCCAGTTTGCTGTCAGCACAACCGGAAATGATAAAATGAAAGTTTATGTGACTGAAGGAACAGTGATGGCAGGTCCATCTATCGATCAATTGACACAAGCCATCCCTTCTGGAGAAGAAGCTGTCATTGAACGGGGAAAAGTCATTCAAGAGATTGAGATTGGGGCAGGTATTGCCCATATTGTGGCAGATGCTTTTGGGGCTCCCTGGTATGCGCATTGGGGAATTGATATTGGAGCAGGAATTGCTGAAGGAGCTCCTCCACAGGAAATCGCGATTAATGCTGCAGAAGATGCTGCTGCTTGGTATATTCCTTACGGGGGTTATGGGATTGGGATTGCCAGAATTTTTGGATTTGGGGGACCTCCAAAACCCCCTCCACAGCCAGCCAATCTTCAGCCTGTTGGAATGGCTTACACTTATACCCCAACGTTCACCTGGTCAGGGATTCCAGGAGCTGCCCAGTATGAAGTCCTTGTCAGCAGAACCCCTTTTGATAAAAAGATGCCTAAATCCAGTTGGATTTGGATTGCTAGAGTGGATAAAAAATTTGTTCAGTATCCTGAAACCGCCACTTTTTTAATGCCAGGAACAACTTACTGGTGGACAGTTGCCGCATTAGATCAAAATGGGAAACTGGTTGGAAGAGAAGCTTATCCAGTTCAATTTACAATGGCTCCTGAGTCAATGCTTGGAACACGAGCCCTTTATCCAACTCTTTTGTCACCTGACTCTCAGGAAGTGAATACAGTGCTTCCGAATTTTTCCTGGAATTCTTTTTCTGGTGCCAAGGGATATGCTCTGCTCATTGGTTCAAAATTAAAAGGTGGGAATTTAGATAATAATTTTGCGGTTGCCACGATCAAAACTAAAAACACCAGTTTGCAGTATGATTTAAGTGATCCGACTCTTGAGCCAGGCAAAACCTATTATTGGAGTGTCGTTCCGCTGGATTCACAGGGAAATGCGTTTACTCGTCCCGCTCCACCATTTTCTTTTACTCTTCCCGCTGCCAATCAAGTTGGACCAACGCCGGTTTATCCCGTAACTTCAATAAGTTCATCTTCAATGCTGCATTTTGAATGGAGAGGCTGGAATATGAACATCAGCGGTTACAGATTGGTCATCAGTGAAAATCAAGATTTAAGCGATCCTGTTTTGCTTAAAACAGTTGTTACTCCATGGCTTAATATCAGTTCAAGTGTTCTTTCCTTAACACCGGGTCAAACCTATTATTGGGCTGTGGCAAATGTTAGCCTGACAGGAAGACTGGAATCTTATGGGACCACAGCATCATTTCAAGTTTCTCCTTGAAAAAAATAGCTGACTATTTAAACAAGAGATCGAGCAAACTTCGAAGTTCGTATTATTTTTGGATAGGAGTTTGTCTTTTTATCGGATGTTTTTGTGAAGCAAATCTTCGCCATGTGTCTTTTCTTTTAAAAGTGGAAAGAGATTTGTATGATATACGGGCAAGTTTTACCACAGTTCGCCTTGATCCTAAAATTATTGTGGTTGGAATTGATAGTACATTTTTGGATGGAATTAATCTGCCTGGAAAGTATCATGTCAATGGACATGAATGGCCGCTTCCTCGAAAAGACTG
This sequence comes from bacterium, assembly GCA_021800275.1. Taxonomy (GTDB): domain Bacteria; phylum Vulcanimicrobiota; class JABDET01; order JABDET01; family JABDET01; genus JAKAVV01. The sequence continues at coordinate 34,206 of JAJYZB010000002.1, read as the reverse complement.
GGCTGAGTTTTTTAGGAAAGCTAAACAGTATAAAGTGAAATTAGTGATTTTTGATGTTTTGTTTTTGGGTAAGAAGAAAGGTGATAAATTTTTTGCCCGACAATTGAAAAAAAGTCCCCCCGTGATTTTAGCTCAGGAAATTGTCGGAGGAGCTTTTACTCGCCAGAATAAAGAACTTCATAAACCAGTGCGACTTCTGTATCAGAATGCAGCAGGGGTTGGGTATGTTAATGCCAGATTAGATCATACGATTCGTTCACTTCCACTTGTGACTCGGCTGAGTAAAAACGGGAAATTTTACTCAGCTCTTAGTTTGACAGCAGCCCGTTATTGCTTTGGAAATCCTGTGCTGCTGGTGAATCCTGACCGTATTGTCCTGGGATCTTCTTCCTGGATTACAAACCAGAAACACAGGTTTTATATTCGATGGGCAAATTCTCATAAAGGCAGCTTGAGCTCAATTGTCAGTCAGCATGGGATAAGTGATCAGAATTATCTTTCATTAAGCGATTTTTTCACCTCAGGTTTTTTAAGTGGTAGAAAAAAGCAGTTGAAAAATTCGATTTTGTTTGTAGGAGCCTTTGATCGAACTCTTGACGACATAGTAAAAACCCCTTTAGGAACTCGATATGGAGTTGTGGTTCATGCCAATATTTTAAATGATCTGCTTCACAATTTTTATTATGTTCCAGTCTCTGAATTTTGGAATTTGTTTTTACTGCTTTTTTTTTCTTCACTGTTAGCCCTTTTTCTCAAGCCTTTCTCGGCTTTTCAAGGCGTCTTAATGACAGGCGCTTTTATGGCAGTATATATCATTTTTAACTGTACTGCATTTGTTCTAGGTTACTGGTTTCATTTAGCAGGACCTCTTTTTTCTATGGTTCTGGTTTATTTTGGAGGAACCACTTATCAGAGATTAGAGGCAGAAAAAAAGAAACAAGAAATTTCAAGGATTTACGGGAAGTATCTGGCTCCACAGGTTCGGGAAGAACTTATGAAAAAGGATGAAACAAAAGACAGTGATTTGAAGGGATGGGTCAGGGAAGTAACGGTTTTAGAATCTGATATTCGAGGGTTTACTTCTTTAAGTGAAGTTCTTCCTGCTGAAGAGGTGGTTCGTCTGTTAAATCTCTATTTTACAGCCATGATTCCTATCCTTTATAAACATAAAGGAACCTGGGATAAATTCATAGGGGATGCCCTTCTTGCTTATTTTGGAGCTCCTGCTTATTTTTCCGATCATCCATTTCAAGCTTTGTCCTGCGCTGTTGAAATGCTGCAGATGATTGATGTGATGAGAGAAAAAGGGGAGATTCCGTTTCAAGTGGGAATTGGAATCCATTCAGGATCTGTAAAAGTAGGACATGTTGGAGCAGATGCAACAGCGGTTTCAGAAGAGCAGAAACAGTTTACCATTATTGGAGATACAGTTAATTTAGCGGCAAGACTTTGTGGGCTGGCAGAGGGGGGAAGTGTTTATGTCAGCGGGGATGTTTATAAGAAAATACAAGCGCAGCATCCGAATAAATTTCCTTTGAAATCTCTAGGCCCTATGATGATTAAAGGGAAGGACGAAAAAGTTGAGGTGTATGCTATCCCACCCCTCTTGATTAAGGGCATTAACAGTTCGGGGTGAAATATTCTGAGCAGCGACAGGATGTCAGGTTTTTATAACGGAATATTCCCATGTTTTCGCGGAGGTTTTGTTTCTCTTTTCCCTTGTAAACTGGAGAGGGTTTTGATCAGGACAGGGCGAGTTTCAGAAGGGGTTAGAATATCATCTAAATAGCCTCGAGCAGCAGCAGCATAAGGGCTTGCGAACTTCTCAACATAATTTTCAACCAGTTCCAGTTTTCTTTTTTCAGAGTCAGGAGCTTTTTCTAACTCTTTTTTAAAAATAATTTGGATGGCGGCTTGGGGACCCATAACCGCGATTTCAGCAGAGGGCCAGGCAAAATTTGCGTCTGCTCGAATATGTTTAGAACACATCACATCATAAGCCCCTCCATAGGCTTTCCTTAAAATAACCGTAACTTTTGGGACCGTGGCTTCAGCAAAAGCGTAAAGGAGTTTTGCTCCATGTTTAATGATCCCCCCATACTCCTGTTCTGTTCCTGGAAGAAAACCAGGAACGTCCACAAAGGTTACCAGTGGAATATTAAAACAGTCGCAGAAGCGAACAAATCTGGCTGCTTTGATAGAAGCTGCAATATCCAGTGTCCCTGCTAGAACTGAAGGATTGTTCGCCACAATTCCCACAGGTTTTCCATCTAATCGGGCAAATCCAATGACCATGTTTTTAGCATAAGCGGGCTGCACTTCTAAAAAATCTCCGTGGTCGGTGATTCGTTTAATGACTTCTTTTGCGTCATAAGGTTTATTGGGGTTCTCAGGAATGATTTCATTGAGGGTGCGTTCTTTTCTTTCTGGATCATCTTCTGGTTTTAGGGATGGAGGATCCTCTAGATTGTTGGAGGGCAAATAACTCAACAGGGTTCTGCAGAGCTGAAAAGCTTCTTCTTCTGTTTCTGCCGTAAAATGGGCTACTCCGCTTTTTTCACTGTGAGTACGGGAGCCACCCAGGCTTTCAAAAGAGACCTCTTCATTAGTTACTGCCTTGATCACTTCCGGACCCGTAATGAACATGTGGCTGATTTTATCTACCATAATGATAAAATCGGTGATAGCAGGTGAGTAAACAGCGCCTCCAGCACAGGGTCCTAAAATCATCGAAATTTGAGGAGTAACGCCTGATAAACGTGTATTCCTCCAAAAGATTTCGGCATATCCTCCGAGACTGACCACTCCTTCTTGAATACGAGCCCCTCCTGAATCATTTAATCCGACAACTGGAGCTCCGTTTTGCAGCGCAGCATCCATAATTTTGCAAATTTTTTGCGCAAACCTTTCCCCTAAAGACCCCCCGAAAACAGTGAAATCATGAGAAAACGTGTAAATCAGTCTTCCATGGATTTGTCCATAACCTGTAACAACTCCATCTCCCCAGACTTTTTTCTCCTGCATGCCGAAGTTGTGGGATTCATGAACAGCAAAGCGATCCCATTCTTGAAATGAATCCGTGTCTAAAAGCAAATTTAATCTTTCTCTAGCAGAAAGTTTTCCTTTTTGGTGCTGCTCATCCAGTTTTCTTTCGCCGCCGCCCAGAAGAGAAGTTTTCCGATTTTTCTCTAATTCTTCAATTTTATTTTTCATGGTAGATCATACACTTTTTCAATAAAAATTAAAACCCATTTTTTTTCTTTTGCAAAATCGCTAATTTTTTGCATGAGAAATTCACTCATTTCTTTTTTGAAAAAAAATGAAATTCCTTTTCCTTCTGGAAGAGCTATCCATTCTGATTTTTCAAGTCTCTTCTGAAGGCTTAAAAAAGATTGAGTTTCAAAATGAGTTTCTTTTTTCAGAGCCTCTTTTTTATCATTAGAAAAAAATTGAATAGATTCCTTTAACGATATTTCCAGATTTTCAGATGGATCAGACGGAGTCGGCAGGATATGAATTCTTTTAATACCATGGTTTAGAAAAACAGAGGGCCTAAAATTAGGATTCCATACAGGTCTTCCATCTAGAGATAGGGTCAAGCTTTTGCCATCTTCGCACCAGTTGATTCCTCCTAATCGTTCATACCAGTAAGGATTGAGAAAATCGGCGGGGTTCTCGATAAGAGTTTTTAATAACATGTTTTCAAACCTTTGCCTCTATAAGTCTCAAGACCTGTTCAGGGTTAGAAAAGTTTTCGAATACAGCAAAAGGCTTCTGAGCCTTAAGAATTTCATATTTATGCACCCCTGTTGCTACAGCGACAGCTCGGGCTTTAATTGCTTTAGCGCAGGCTATATCTAATAGAGAATCCCCGATCACATAAATATTTTGCTGTTCAAAAAAAAGATGATAATTTTCAAAGCACCTGCTAACAGCAATTCGAGCTACTGTATTTCGATCTTCAGCATCATCCCCAAACCCTCCTGTTGGAAAGTAGGACCATAATCCGAAACGTTCGAGTTTAATTTTTGCTCCTAATTTTATATTTCCCGTTAGGAGACCAATCTTACAGGAGTCGTTTTTCACCAAAGAATCTAGCAATTTCAATATTCCAGGACTGATACAAGCTTCTTTTGATTTTTTTAGTTCATTTTCTAAATGGAGCAGATATTTTTTCCAGAAATTTTCTTTAGTTTCACTGTTGAAATCTACCAAAGAACTGAGGCTGATCGCTTCTTTTAGAATCGCAGTGTCCGTTTTGCCCGACATTGAAATTTTTTCCACCCCATCAGGGATTCCAGTAATTTCCTGAAAAGCTCTTGCAAATGCCCTTCTTCCGCACCCTGCCGTTTGGATAAGAGTTAAGTCCACATCGAATAGGATGAGTTTAGGATTTATTTTTTTATCGTTATTCATATTTTCTTTCTGCTTTCATTCTAAAGACTTGCTCTTTTCCCTTGATCTGTGTTATAATGAGACATCTTTGTTAAGAAGAGGTGAGATAATGGCTTTAGAAGATTTAATGCAAGCCGAAGTTCAAATAGAGGACTTGCTGAGATTGATGGTTGAAAAGGGGGCATCTGACCTTCACTTAAAAGCTGGTAGCCCTCCTATGCTGAGAGTTGATGGAGAGCTGATTCCAGCAGGTTATGAAATGGTAACCCCTGACCAGCTCAGAAGAATGATAGAAAGCATCTTAACAGAGCAGCAGAAAGCCGAATTTATTGCCGAGAAAGAACTAGATCTGGCTTACAGTGTTCCAGGATTGTCAAGATTCAGAGTGAATGTTTATCTGCAGAGAGGGACATGGGGAGCAGCTCTGCGTGTTATTCCCGCCCGTCCGTTTACCATTGAGGAGCTCAGACTTCCTCCCATTTTAAAGGAGTTGGCGGTTAAGCCTAGAGGCTTGATCCTGGTGACAGGTCCAACGGGTTCAGGAAAGTCAACAACTCTTGCCGCTATGTTAAATCATGTGAATGAAAACCGCCGCTCTCATATTGTTACGATTGAAGATCCAATAGAATTTTTGCATAAAGATAAATTGTCAGTTATCAGCCAGAGGGAAGTTGGTCCGGATACTCATTCTTTTTCAGCTGCTTTAACTCGTGTTTTAAGACAAGATCCGAACGTGATTCTTATTGGTGAAATGCGCGATCTGGAAACAATCAGTGTGGCTCTGACCGCCGCTGAGACTGGTCACGTGGTATTTGCTACTCTGCATACCAGCGGAGCCGCTCAAACCATTGATAGGATAGTGGATGTGTTTCCTCCCCATCAGCAGCAGCAAATTCGCATGCAGCTGGCCGCCAGTGTAGAAGGGGTTTTATCTCAAGCCCTTCTGCAGAAAGCAAAAGGAGCAGGAAGATCCATGGCAATGGAAATTCTAACGGTTACCCCGGCTGTTAGAAACGTGGTTCGTGAGGGGAAAACGCATCAAATCCCTAATTTAATTCAAGCAGGGGCTCAGTATGGAATGATCTCCCTGGATCAGTCTTTGAAGAATCTTTATCAGCAGGGATTGATAACATACGAAGAAGCTGTGTCTAAATCCAGCAATCCTGATGATTTTAACCGTTTATTAGGAAGAACTCCTTATTGATTGTTGTAGAGATTCATTGCTGCTTCGATTCCTTCCTCAAGAAGGCATAAAACAGCATCTCCTGCTTTTTTAACGCTTTCAGAAACAATGGCTTCTTCTCCCTTTGGGAATGGAGAAAGGACGAAATCTTCTAAATTAGGAAGAACTTCAGAATCCAGAGGTCTAATTCCTATTCGTATTCTAGGAAATTCCTGGCTGCCTAAGCAGAGAATAAGTGATCCCAGCCCATGGTGACCGCCGGTTCCTCCTTGTTTTCGAATGCGGATTTTCCCAACAGGAAGATTGATATCATCGCAAATAACGAGCAAGTCTTGAGGAGATGCCTGATAATGCGCTAAAATCAGGCGCGCCGCCTCTCCCGAAAGATTCATAAAGGTTGTCGGTTCTGCCAGGATTAGGTTCCATCCTTCATATTCAGCGCTGGCTATAGCGGATTTCAGGCGTGAATCTCGCCATTTTGTCTCTAACCTCTCAGACAGCAGGTCAACAGCCCAGAACCCAAGATTATGTCTAGTTTTAAAATATTTTTTTCCCGGATTCCCAAGCCCCATGACTATTTTCAGGGGCATACGTCACTTTTTCGGTTTTTCTTCAGGAGTTTCTTCTTCTTCTTTCTTTCCTTTGCTTATGACTTCAGGCTGGGTAGGGGCTGCAGGTTGAACAGCCAGTGTGGCTTCTGCAGCGGCAGGAGCTTCTTCTGTTCGAGGAGGATGGATGACGACCAGAACTTCCTCGGGGTCGTTGAGTATTTCAACTCCTTCTAAAGGTTTGATATCTCGCACGTGGAGGGATTGATTGATCGTAAGAGTTGAAATGTCAATCAGGATCTTTTCAGGGAGATTAAGAGGAAGGGATTCAACTTCTACTTCCCATAAAACATGGTCCACAATTCCTCCCTCTTTAATCCCTGGAGAAGTGCCTGTTAACTCCAGCGGTATTTTTGATTTAATCTTGTCCTGCATAGAAATTTCATGGAAATCAACATGCAGAATTATTTTGCCAAAGGGGTCTTTTTGGATTTCCTGGATCACGCACGTTTTTTCTTCTGAGGAATGATCGGTGGAGACTTTAAGATTGAAAATTTTGTGCACCCCGCCTTTTTCAAGGACTTTTTTAAAAGTGGCAGCTTGTATTTTTAGAGGGAAAGTTTTGGTTTTCTTTCCATAAAGAACAACAGGAATGAGTCCTTTCTGGCGGAGCAGCTTTGCAGCGACTTTTCCTGTTTCCTCTCTTTTTTCGACTTCTAAAACAATTTGTTCCATGGCAACACCTCAGTGAATACAATATATTGATCCTGTAATCTAGCGTAAATTTTACAAAACGCTCATATTTTCCTCTTTTCTTTAATTTAAAATTAAGGTATGATAGGGATAGAATAAAATAAATAAATAAATAAAAAGCCATTGAAGTTTGAATCCAGTAAAAGAGGGAAGAATGGGGGAATGCAGAATAGGGGTGAAAAATGTCACAGGAAAAAGGAATGGGCTTAAGGCTCAAAGAGGTTAAAAAGAGGAAAAGTCCTCTTTTGCTCCACAGAAGCAGCAGTGAATTTAAGCAGTTTGTAAAATTTCTGCGTAATTCCCACGAGAAATTTTTATCCGATAGACTGAGCGTTGAAGATGTGGCTCAGGGACAAAATTAATAAATAGAACCGAACGGTTTTCCCCATAAAGAAGGATTCAGATCAGTCTTTTCAGAAGACATAAAACATACTATTTTTTTGATTAGGAGTGACTGAACCCGTATGAAATTATTGAAACGCCCTCTTGAAGCATGGGGTATGTTTTTGATTTTTGCTTTGATCGTAGTTATTGGCACTGCCTCATTTTTTATAAAATGGATGCCTCCATTAGCTTCAAATAGGATTTCCATTGACCAGATGATGAATGTTCTTTTTATTATAACAGGCATTTTTTTCGTTCTGGTTCAGGGTCTCACCGGATATTTTATCTGGAAGTATTCGGATCAAAATAAAGAAAGATCGACTTACATCCCTGGAAGTTATGCCCTTGAAGTTACCTGGACATTGGGCACAGCTATTATTTTAGCCGTTTTAGGGATTTGGGGGGTAAAAGTTTGGAAAAAGACAGTCATTCAGGCTCCTCCTCCGAATGCTCTTCAGGTAGAAGTAGTCGCTCAACAGTTCTCATGGAGTTTTCTTTACCCTGGTCCTGATGGAGTTTTTGGAAAACTCAACCCTAAATACATTTCTTTTTTAAATCCTCTTGGAATTGATCCTAAAGATTCGGCGGGAAAGCAGGATGTCTGGACCAAAGATGATTTGTATCTTCCTGTGGGGAAACCAGTTGTTTTAAGAATCAGATCTTTAGACGTGGTTCACAGTTTTTTTGTTCCTGCTTTTCGTGTGAAACAGGATGCTGTTCCTGGAATGACTATCTCAACCTGGTTTATTCCTGAAAAAAAAGGGAAATATGAGATCGCCTGTTCTCAATTCTGTGGTCGGGGGCATTATACTATGCGTGGGACCTGCTTCGTTGTAAGTAATGTAAGGTTTCAGAAAGAGCTTGCACATTTGAGAAAAGAAGACGAAGGAGAATAATTAATAATGACAGTGGACAAACAGGTCGAGAGGCATCACAAAATCCCTGGTTTCTGGCAGCATTATATTTTCAGCACTAATCACAAGGTTATAGGAATTCAGTATCTAATTACTGCTTTTGCTTCAGCATTGATAGCTGCAGGAATGGCGATGTTGATTCGTCTCGAAATTGCCTGGCCTGAACATTCATGGCCCATTTTAGGAACTCTCTTTCCTGGAGCATTCCCTGGTGGAGTCATGCGCCCTGAAGTGTATGCCGCCTTGTTCACAATGCATGGGACTTTAATGGTTTTCTTTTTCCTTTCAGCTGCTCTGGTTGGAGGATTTGGGAATTTTTTGATTCCGCTGCAAATAGGAGCTGATGATATGGCTTTCCCTTTTCTCAATATGCTTTCTTACTGGGTTTATTTGACAGGTTTGTTGGTTATGCTTTCTTCTTTTTTCTTTTCTCCTGGAGGACCTGCTTCAGCGGGATGGACATCTTATCCCCCTTTGAGCGCCCTTAAAACCGCGATTGCGGGATCTGACTGGGGACAGAGTTTTTGGATTGTCGGTATGGCATTTTTCATTATTTCTTTTACCATGGGAGGATTAAATTTTGTTACTACGGTCCTGAGCATGAGAACCAGAGGAATGCATATGATGAGGCTGCCGCTTACCACATGGGCTCTTTTTACCACAGCCGCTGTTGGGATTTTAGCTTTTCCTGCTCTGACTGCTGCTGTGGTCATGCTCTTTCTGGACAGACATTTTGGAACCAGCTTTTTTCTGCCAAGTGGTCTCTATGTCGCCGGAAAACTTTTGCCAAATAAAGGAGGATCGCCTCTTTTATGGCAGCATTTATTTTGGTTTTTAGGACATCCTGAGGTTTATATCGTGATGCTGCCAGCCATGGGATTTACTTCTGACATTCTTTCAACTTTTTGTAGAAAGCCAATTTTTGGATATCCTGCTATGGTAGGTTCAATCCTGGCTATAGGATCTTTAAGTTTTATTGTTTGGGGACACCATATGTTTGTCAGTGGAATGAATCCATATCTGGGTTTGTTTTTTGATATTACGACTTTGATTATCGCGGTTCCCTCCGCGATTAAAACTTTTAATTGGATGGCTACTTTATGGGAAGCAAAAATTCAGTTGAGAACCCCGATGTTGTTTGCACTGGCATTCGTCTCTTTGTTTGTGACAGGGGGATTGAGCGGGATTTTTTTAGCAATGGCTCCTGCTGACATCCAGCTGCACGACACCTATTTTGTGATTTCACATTTTCATTTTATTATGGCGGGAGCTTCTCTTTTTGGAATTTTTGCCGCGACGAATTTCTGGTTCCCTAAAATGTTTGGGAGGATGATGAATGAAACTCTTGGAAAATTTCATTTTTGGATCACTTTTATCACTTATTACTGCACCTTTTTTCCGATGATGTTTTTAGGACTTCATGGTGAGATGAGAAGGTTGTATGATCCTGTGCAGTATTACACGATGTTTAAATCACTGCAGCCTATCAATGTATTCATCAGTATCAATGCATTTGCTCTTGGAGCAGCTCAGTTAGTTTTTGTGTTTAATTTTTTCTGGAGCATGTTGAGAGGGGAAAAAGCTTCAGCTAATCCCTGGAATGCGAATGGACTTGAATGGACGCTGTCTTCACCTCTACCTTATGAGAATTGGGAAGGAAATTCACCTGAAGTTCAACGCTGGCCCTATGACTACAGTTACCCTGGAGCTGCTAAAGATTATTTACCTCAAGTGGTGCCAGAACAAGCGGCGGCAGGGAATTATTGACAAAGATGAAACTTTTTAAAGGCTGTTTCTGCAGGTGATGCTTATGAGAAAGCCTTTGATTATGCTTCAGAACTATTCTGAGCTAGTTAAGATTAAACTTTCTCTTTTAGTCTGGCTGTCTAGTTTAACCGGCTTTTTTTTAGCAGATGGCAGAAGTTTTCATTTTCTGCTTTTTCTTTCGTTTTCACTGGGCTCTCTTTTTGTGATCGGAGGAGCGAATGTTTTTAATGAAATTATAGAAATAAAAGAAGATGCTGTTATGAGCAGGACATCCAGAAGGCCTTTACCATCAGGAAGAATGGAAGTGGCGGAAGCTTTTATTTTTGGAGTTTGTCTGGCGCTTTCAGGATTGTTGATTTTAGCTTTCACAGTTAATCTGTTAACAGGTTTTCTAGCCTCTCTGGCTTTAGTTTTATATGTTTTTGTTTACACTCCATCCAAAAAGATTGGTTCCTGGTGTATTGCAGCAGGAGCTGTCCCAGGAGCTCTACCGGCTATGATGGGACCTGCTGCAGTGCAGGATCACATCAGTCCATTAGCCTGGCTGCTTTTTGGAATTGTTTTTTTCTGGCAGTTTCCTCATTTTTTTGCGATTGCCTGGCTGTCTAAAGAGGATTATGAAAAAGCGGGATTTCGTATTTTTCCTGTTCCTCAAAATGAACGTCTGATCGCGTATGAAATTCTCATTTGTTCATGTGTTCTGGTGGGTGTGAGCCCTCTTCTAACTTTTACTCATGTTACTGGGGCATCTTATTTTATCGGCTCTTTAATTCTCAGCAGCTTGCTTTTAATTTACGCTCTGCGATTCTGGCTGAAGCTGTCTAAGCCGCTGGCAGGACAATTAATGAGAGCAGCCCTTGTTTATCTCCCGTTTTTATTTGTGTTGATGGTTTTAGATAAGGTTGGACATTAAGATGCCAGCTTCTGTTTTAAAATCGACAAAGCCTCCTATTCCAATTGATGGGGGGGATGGAAGCTCTCCTAGAGGGGATGATTTTTATTATAAGGAGCATGTAAAATGGATTGGCCTCTGGCTTTTTTTGTCTGCGGTCATTATGCTGTTTGCAGCTTTTACCAGCGCCGTTATCATTCGAAGAGAATCAGGGGATTGGAAGCCCATTTATTTCCCCTCTTTTTTACTGCTGAATACAATGATTTTGATTATTTCAAGTTTTACTTTTGAAATATCAAAAAGAAAATTAAGATCTTTACAGGAGCATGGATATCATTTTTGGCTTGGAATAACAGTGGTTTTAGGATTTGCTTTTTTAGGAGGGCAGATTTATGTCTGGAAATTGATGGAGGGACAGGGATATTTCCTTCCGACTAACCCTCATGCTTCTTTTTTCTATTTATTGACTTGTCTGCATGGGCTGCATCTTTTAGGCGGGATTCTTTGGCTCGTTTTTTTGTTTTTTGGCACATGGCAGATAAAAAATTTTAAATCTTCCCTTACTTCCGCTCGTCTGGCTTCAACATACTGGCATTTTTTAACGTTTTTATGGATTTATTTGTATTGTCTGCTGCGAATTGTGTAGATGATTGTTTTAGATGATCTTGTGGAATGAAAGGCATTTTTTCCAGGAGGAGGCTAATAGATGGAGGAAATAAGAAGAATGGAACCGATTGAGGGAATTCATGGGCTCCCTGAGCAAGTCTCTGCGGAGCAGTTTGCTCCATCCGCTTTTTCCAGAAATCGAAAGAAATTGATGATGTGGATTTTTATCATCTCAGATGCTCTGCTTTTTGGGAGTTTTCTCGCGGTTTATACTTTTGAGAGATTTATCAGTCCATCCTGGCCCGATCGCTGGAAGATTTTTGAGCCTGGATATTTAGCTGTTATGACAGTGGTCCTGCTTTCCAGCAGCACATTCATGGCAGTGGCTGTAGAAGGCTTGAAACAGGGTAAAAATCGGAGATTTGGTTTTTTTTATGCGGTCACTATTTTATGCGGGATCGTATTTTTAGCAATGCAGGCGCATGAGTGGGCGCATTTTATTGGGTTAGGAGCAAGACTTAATACAAACCCCTGGGGGGTTCCTTTATTCAGCGGATTATTTTTCATGATTACAGGTTTTCACGGGTTTCATGTTTTAACCGGCGTTCTTATCCTTTCTTTTATAGGAGTTTTGAAATTGATGGGGAAAGTTTCAGATGAGACTATTGAATTGGCTGGCATGTATTGGAGCTTTGTGGATTTGGTTTGGGTTTTCATTCTGGCTGTCATTTATCTCCTTTAGGGGTGGATGTAAAAATGGAAAATTTAGGAAGTCATACACAAGAACCTATTGTCAGTCCAAAGACGTTTATTCTGGTTTGGGTCCTGTTGATGATTTTAACAGGTTTTGAGATTTTCGCGGCGTATAAAGGCATCCCCTGGAAAAATGAATTGATTTTAGCTTTGATGCTGGCTCAGGCCTATCTTGTTTCTTTTTATTTTATGCATTTGCGTTTTGAAAAATTTCCTTTGATTCTGTCGGTCGTGCTGGGCGTCCTGCTGACAGTTGGACTTTTGTGCGCATTAATCATCTGGGATGGAATTCATATTATTCAACTCAGTCGCTAAAAGGTCATTGAGTTATGGTGGGCTTTAATCATCTGTTTCAAACCTGCGCCTTCTGTAAACTGGCTCTTCTAAATTCTGTTGGAGGGAGAGCCTTGATAAAAGCTTTTAACTCGGGAATTTTGTTCTTGCTGGTTGTTCCTTTTCTGCTGATTGGATTTCTTCTCTTTCTTCTTTTTTACACGCGCTGGCGATCTTTAGGTCAATTAAAAAATGAGATAGAGGAGCTTTTTGCCAGCAACCCCTATTTTCGAGACAAGAAATCTTCTGTTTCCATGGTATGGGGAATTACTGTGTTTTTGATCGTTTTTGTGGCAGTTACCAGTGGAATTGGAATCTGGCTAGGAGCTGAACCCATCTCTCCCCCTAAAAAACTTTCAGTTGACGGAAAGGTTCCAAAGTTTACTTTAATCGATCAAGATGGGAAATTATTCTCCTCTAAGAGTTTAATTGGGAAAGTTTGGGTTTTAGATTTTTTCTTAACACGCTGCACTTCAGAATGCCCGATTGATGAACATCATATGGCTCTGCTGGAAAAAAAATTTGCTAGTAATCCAAGGGTCAGTTTTGTTTCAATCAGTGTAGATCCTAAATTCGACACTCCGTCAGTTTTAAAGAAATACATTAAACAGAACCATTTTCAAAATAAAAACTGGTTTTTTTTAACGGGAACCCCTGATGAGATTCGCACTCTGGTTTTAAAAAAACTTCATTTGATGCTGGTGTATGTTCCTCATGAAACACTTCTGCCTCATAAGGATCCGGGGATTATTCATTCCATGGATTTTGTTCTGGTTGATCCAGAAGGAAGAATTCGAGGATATTTTAATGGCTCAAAGCTGTCAAACCTCCTCGTGATGAAGAAAGATATTTCTGAACTGCTCAGAAACATCCCTGGAAATTGATGAATAATACGGAGTTCAGGAAAGTTTATTATTTCGCGTTATTTGCGGTTATTTTTACGTTTTTATTGATTTTAGCAGGTTCTTTGGTGATGAGCACTGGAGCAGGAATGACCATTCCAACCTGGCCCCTTCCATCTCATTTTTTTCCTCCTTTTAAAGGGGTTCTCTGGTTTGAATATGGACATCGGATTTTAGCTGGCACTGATGCAGTGTTGACGTTAATATTAGTCATTTCGCTCTGGAGATTTAATTTTTCGAAAGGGGTAAAATGGCTTGGCATAACAGCTCTTGGCGCAGTCTTTGCACAGGCTCTTTTAGGCGGGATCACAGTTCTGTACGGACTTCCATTTGATGTTTCCACAGCCCATGCAGCCCTGGCTCAAGTTTTTTTCTGCCTTATGGTTTGTCTGGCTTATTTTACTTCTGGCACGTCTGTGAAGCTTCAGGCGCCTGGGAGTCGAATTTATAGTTTGAAAGTTCTAACTCTGACAACTCCTCTTTTAATTTATGTTCAAATTTTATTAGGCGCGTTTGCGAGACATTTAGGGACAGGGTTAGCGATTTCCACTTTTCCTCTAGCATTCGGACAGGTTTTCCCTCCAGGATTGGATATGAGTTTTGGCGTGATGGTGAATTTTCTACACACCAGGATAGGAGCTCTTCTGGTTTTATTTTTTGTTTCAGGCACTTCCTGGTTGGGATGGGGATTTGCCAATTTAAGAAAGATCTGTCAGATTAATATTATTTTAGTTGTTCTGCAGGTTTTCCTTGGGATCGGAGTGGTTTTAACAGGAAAATCAATCCTTTTTACAACCGCTCATGTCGGAGTTGGAACTCTTCTTTTGGCTCTTAATTTTCTGTTAGCGATTAAAGTTAGAATGGAGTTTAATCCACAGGTATCAGAGGCGGTTGTTTAATTCTCATGAAAAAGAGATTCTGGCTTTTTTCCGCGGCTGTGGTTCTTTTAACACTTTTCTGGGTTCTGTTTTATGAGGTCCTGATAAAAAGAGAATCATCATCCTATTTAAGGTCAGGCGCTCAGAGTATTTTCCCTCAAAATGTGTCAAAGGACTGGTGGTACGCTTTCTACTGGTCCCCTGACAGTTTAATTCCCAGTTTTCCCAGGGTTAATTTCAGAGACGATTTCTCGGAAATTAAAGCTGTTGTATCTAAAAAAAAGATTATGACCCCTTCAGGAACGCCTGTTTATGTGCTGCAGAGAACTCGGAGTTTAAGAAAGCTTTTCACCTATAATCCTAATCATTTGATTTATCTTTTTGTTTCCAGCAGTTTAAAAGCTTTCTGCGGCAGATCTGAGATAGGCGGAAAAAAGATAGATGGAGTTCCTGCAGCCTGGTTCACTCTTAAATTTGCTCAGGTTAAAAAGCCGGGGCTTCTTTTAACTTTAATAATACCTAAAAAATTGCTGCAGAAATTGATTGTAAAGAATTGGAAACCTATTCTACAAGAGAAAAAGGGTTGGCTCTCTGTTCAAAATCCCGAGATTCAATCCGATCAGGCTAGTGTTGAGAAAGGCAAGGAGGTTTACACACAGTACTGCGCTGCCTGTCACGGAATCTATGGGAATGGGGGAGGATCTTTATCTGTTTTTCTTTTTCCTAAGCCCCGAGATTTCCGTTCGGGAGAATTTATGTTTAAAACCACCTTTGAAACAGAACGGCCGCTGACACTGGATCTTTATCGCACCATTTCTAACGGTTTGTTTGGAACTTCAATGCCATCTTTTCGATTCTTAAATCCTCTTGAAAGATGGGATGCGGCTAAATATATCGAAGGATTTGCCGTGAATCCACAAACAGGGAAAAAGTTGTTTTCCAGTCCTACACCTGTTCAAGTTTTAAAGATTCATGAGCCTCAATTTTCTAAAAATTCTCTTATGGCTGCTATTCAAGAAGGGAGGAAATTATTTTATGGAACTGCAGGATGCAGCAGTTGTCATGGGCCTGGAGTTGACTCTGTAGATGGTCTTCCGCATGGGGATGGTTCTTCTTCTGCTGCTTCAATTGATGATTGGGGTTACCCGGTTAAACCTGCTAATTTAGCAGGAGGATTCTTAAAAAGAGGAAATTCTCCACGAGAAATTTATGCCACAATTTCAACAGGATTGAGCGGTACTTCAATGCCGACGTATGATTCGATATTAAGTCAGCAGCAGAGGTGGGCGCTTGCTTTTTATGTGAGCAAGTTAAATAAGACTTTTTTAAGACGTCCATCTTCTCACAGCTCGGCTTTTCAAAAAAAATTGTTTCAAAGCCTTCGAGATCCCCAATGGAAACGATTCAGTCAAAAGTAAGTTATACTTTAAAAGAGCTTTCAGAAAAAGTTGGGGGAATTTTTGTTGGGAATCCTGATCTATTAATTTCAGGAATTTCGAGGATTGAGGATGCGAAGTCAGGAGATCTGGTCTATGTGGATCAGGCGAAAAAAATTCAGGATGCTGAAAAAAGTTCTGTTGGAGTTATTCTGTGTTCTGAGTTTAAAGGTGAATACAGAAAATCTTATCTTATAGTTAAAAACGCAAAATTAGCTTTTGCGAAACTTCTTGCTCTTTTTCATCCAGCCGCCTTATTTAAGCCCGGAATACATCCCACAGCAGTCATTGGATCATCGGCAGTCATTTCATCAAAAGCGATGATTGGCTATCATGTTGTCATAGAAAAAAATGCTGTTGTAGGAGATAACGTGGTCTTGTCTCCATTTGTTTATATTGGAGAAGATGTGCAGATTGGCGATGGGAGCTTTATACATCCTCATGTTTCTCTTTTAACAGGAGTTAAAATTGGAAAAAACTGTATTATTCATCCAGGAGCTGTAATTGGAGGGGAGGGATTTGGCTATGTTTCGGATGAAAACGGTCATCCACTCCATATTCCTCAGGTTGGAACCGTTGTATTAGAAGATGACGTTGAAGTAGGAGCCAACAGCACTATTGATCGAGCCACCCTTGGAGAAACGAGGATTGGAAAAGGAACTAAAATTGACAATTTAGTTCAAATTGGCCACAACTGTGAAATTGGAGAAAACTGTTTGATTGCTGCCATGGTCGGATTTTCAGGAAGTGTTAGAATTGGCAAGGGAACCATGATTGGGGGACAGGCGGGATTTCGAGATCATATTGAAATTGGAGAAAACTGTATTATTGCCGGGGGTGCAGAAGTTTGGGGAAATGTTAAGGCAAACTCATTTGTCAGTGGAGCCCCTGCAAGACCTCACTCTCTTCATCTTAAAATTCTGGCTTCTCTAGAAAAACTGCCAGAAATATTGAAAAAAAGCCAGGATTTGAGAAAAAAAGAAAAGTAAATCTTTCCCACAGGGACAGATAGATACGCAGAAATCAGGGAGACCAGCGAAACCTCTGGTGGAGCCGAAGGGATTCGAACCCTCGACCTCGTGGGTGCGATCCACGCGCTCTCCCAACTGAGCTACGGCCCCTAGCAAATAAATTGCTGATTAAAGTTTTTAGATGTTCCTTTGAGTTTCATTTTCCCTTAAAAGGAAAAACTTCCTTTCATTTCGCGGTTTGTGCTGCTGATGCGCGCTTTTAATTTTTTAATGTTTTATTGAAACGTTTTTAAAAGGTTCACCAGGGCAAATCTTTAGAATGAAGAAATCAGAGGAATTGTGATTTTTCCTTTAATTGTCATTGGGGGAGGACCTGCTGGATTATCAGCGGCTCTTTATGCAAAGCGCTTGGGAATTGAAGTTGTTCTTCTGGAAAAAGGGGTACCAGGGGGACAGCTTTTAATGACGGATAAAATCGAAAATTACCCTGGTACTGGTTTGATTTCTGGAACTCAACTGGTTGAAAATATGGTTCTTCAGATTCGGCAGATTGGGATTCAAATAGTAGAAGGAGTTGAAGTTGAAGAGGTAGAGATTGAAAATCAAATTAAAATTTTGCGGACGAGTAAAGGGGATTGGAGGGGAGAAGCTGTTATTGCAGCAGTGGGTTCTTCTCCTCGAAAATTAGGAGTTCCAGGTGAAAAAGAAATGACAGGGAAAGGGGTCTCCTATTGTTCTCTCTGTGATGCGCCTTTTTATAAGGGAAAAGAGGTTGTAGTGGTCGGGGGAGGAGACTCTGCTGTTGGAGAATCTCTTTATCTTGCCCAGTATGCCAGCAAAATAACGATTGTGCATCATCGAGAAAAACTGAATTCCGAATGGATTTTGCAGCAGCGAGCAAAAGGCAGCTCGAAGATCAAGATCCTCTCAAATCATGCTGTAAAGTCGGTTTTAGGGAATGGAAAGGTAGAGCAGATAGAGATACAGAATATTCAAACAGGAGAGATCGTTTTAGTGCCTGCGAGTAGTTTGTTTGTGTTTATAGGGTCAGTTCCCAAGACGAAATTTTTAAAAGGGTTGAATCTTTTAGATGCGAATGGCTTTGTGATTGCAGACGAGACGACGAGAACCTTAATTTCAGGAATTTTTGCTGCTGGAGAAGTTCGGTCAGGTTCATTAAAACAGATCGTCTCATCTTGCAGTGATGGTTCTGCTGCAGCCGTATGGGCTGCAGATTACCTGCAAAAGAGGAGGAGTTTAGTTTGAAAAGGATTTTAATTTATACCGCTGTTCTGATTATGTCAGCGGGAATTTTAGGATGTTTCAGTTTTAGTGGAAGTGCCACTAAAGTGGGGATTCCTGCTCCAAATTTCACGTTAAACGAGATCAATACAGGGAAACCTATTGTTTTAAGCAGCTATAAAGGAGATGTAGTTGTGCTGGATTTTTGGGCGACTTGGTGCCCTCCCTGCCGCGCTGAAATTCCTCACTGGGTTAGTCTGTATAATCGTTATAAGAAAAGAGGACTTGCTATTATTGGAGTTTCAGTGGATGATTCAACTACCCCTGTAAGACCTTTCTTGGATGAATACCATGTGGATTATCCGGTGGTCATGGGGAGTAATAAAGTGGTTGATGAATACGGGGGGATTAACGGGATACCAACTACTTTTATTATTAATCAAAAAGGAGATATCGTAAAACAGGTGGTGGGCTACCGTAGTTCTAAAACATTTGATAAAATCATCAAGAAGTTACTTATGTAATGAAAAAATTTTAGCATCATTTTGGAAAATTAAGACAAAAAGAGCATGGGACAATTTGTTCATCTTCACCTTCATTCCTGTTACAGTCTTTTAGATGGAGCCTGCCGTATTGATGAGCTGTTGGATGATGCGCAAAGAGCCGGAATGCCTGCTGTCGGGCTGACGGATCATGGAGTTTTGTACGGAGTCTTTGAATTTTATGAAAAAGCAAAAGCTCGCGGAATTAAGCCTATTATTGGCTGTGAAATGTATGTGGCTCCCAGGAGCCGTCACGGCAGAACTCCTAAGCTGGACGATAACCCCTATCATTTAATTGTTCTGGCAGAAAACAATGAAGGGTATCGAAACCTATTGACCCTGGTCAGTCAAGCCAGTTTGGAAGGATTTTACTATAAGCCCCGCATTGATAAAGAGCTTTTGACAGAGCATTCAAAAGGATTGATCGGATTCAGCGCCTGTCTGGCTGGAGAGGTTCCTGAAATGATTTTAAAAAACGATCTGCGAAAAGCAAAAGAATCGGCAGCTGTTTATCAGGATATTTTTGGAAAAGGGAATTTTTTTCTGGAAGTTCAGGATCATGACCTTCCTCTGCAGCATCAAGTGAATAAAGGGCTTGTCGAGATCGCAAAAGACTTGAACATTCCTTATGTGGCAACCAACGACGTTCATTATACTCGAAAAGGACATGCTGATGCTCATGATGTTTTACTGTGCATTCAGACAGGAAAAAAAGTGGAGGAAAAAAATCGCCTTCGATTCGAGACCCAGGAGTTTTATTTAAAACGATTTGAAGAGCTTGAGCCGCGTTTTCGAGAGTTTCCTGAAGCCATTGAAAATACGCTTCGGATTGCTGAGAGATCTCAGCTTAAACTTTCTTACGGAGAAGAATTTCTTTTGCCTGCGTTTCCTGTTCCAGAAGGAAGCGATAAAAAAGAGTTTTTGAAAAATCTCTGCCTTGAAGGAATGAAGGCTAGGTATGGGATGATTAATGATGCTTTAATGGGAAGATTTAATTATGAGTTTTCAGTGATCACTGAAATGGGGTTTGCCGATTATTTTTTAATTGTATGGGATTTCATTCGTTATGCTAAACAGAATGGGATTCTGGTGGGTCCAGGAAGAGGATCTGTCGCCGGAAGTGTTGTGGCTTATGCTCTTGGAATTACAGAAATCGATCCTTTAAAATATAATCTCATTTTTGAGAGGTTCTTGAATCCGGGCAGAAAAAAAATGCCTGATATTGACACTGATTTCTGCGATACTCGAAGAGATGAAATGATCCGTTATGTGGTCGAGAAATATGGAAAAGATCGGGTTGCTCAAATCGTAACCTTTGGAACTTTGAAAGCCCGGGCAGCTGTTCGTGATTCAGGGCGAGTGTTGGGACTGCCAATTTCTCTTGTGGATCGAGTCGCTAAATTGATCCCAGCAAACGCAGCAGTCAGTGAAGCAAGAGCGACTTCTGAAATTCAAGCCCTGATCCAAGGAGATTCAGTTATTGCTCATCTCATTGACACTGCAGAAAAAATCGAAGGGCTTCCCAGGAATGCCTCGATCCATGCTGCAGGTGTTGTGATAGGGAGAGATTCTCTTCTGAACCACGTGGCAGTTCAGAAAATGCAGGGGGAGGCTGTTGTCTGCCAGTGTGAAATGGATAAACTCGAGAAAATCGGCTTATTAAAAATGGACTTTTTAGGACTCCGCACTTTGAGCCTTTTAGAAGAAACCATCGCTTTAATTCAGCAGTCTCAAGGAATTACATTGATGTTGAACGATATTCCTCTGGATGACAGAAAAACTTTTCGACTGCTCTCAGATGCCCATACCATCGGGGTTTTCCAGTTAGAAAGCTCGCTGGCACAGCAGGTCTTAAAAGATTACAAGCCCGACACTTTTACTGATGTCATCGCCATTGGCGCCTTGATCCGTCCGGGTCCACTTCAAAGTGGAATGGTTGGCGAGTACATAAAAGCCAGGCACGGGAAAATCAAAGTGAAATACCCACACCCAAGTCTTGAGCCAGTGCTCAAGGAAACTTATGGAGTCTTCCTGTATCAGGAACAGGTGATGCAGGCAGCAGTTGCCCTCGCTAATTTTCCGATGGCTGAAGCCGATGATCTGCGCCAGGCGATGGGAAAGAAAAAAGTGGAATTAATGGAAAAATATCGGGAAAAATTCTTGACCGGTTCTGTCTCGCATGGAATTAACCATGAGTTAGCTGGTTCAATCTGGGAAACCATGGCAAAATTTGCCGAATATGGATTTAATAAATCCCATTCAGCAGCTTATGGACTGGTCAGTTATTGGACCGCTTATTTGAAAGCGAATTACCCTGTGGAGTTTATGGCAGCCACATTATCCAGTGTGGGAGATAAAACAGACAAAATAAAGATTATGATTAATGAATGCAGAAGAATGGGGATCACAGTTCTTCCTCCAGATGTGAATGAAAGCATGGTTAGGTTTACTGTGGTTGGGGATCGAATCAGGTTTGGACTTGGGGCAGTAAAGAATATTGGAGAAAAAGCGGTAGAAGGGATTATTTCAGCGAGAAAAGAGGAGGGGCTGTTCAGTTCTTTCTATGATTTCTGTAGAAAGATGGATCTGAGAACCTGTAATCGGAAAGTATTGGAAAGTTTAATTAAGTGTGGGGCTCTGGATTCTTTTGGATGGCACCGCGCTAAACTGCTTGCCAATTTGGACAGCGCTGTGGAGTTTGCCAGTAATGCTCAGAAAGAAAGATCCAGTGGACAGTTTTCTCTTTTCAGTGGAATGGAGGATAAGGCTTTTCTTGAGCCCGAGGGGAGCGAAGCCGAAGAAATGCCAAAAGAGAAACTCCTTTCTCTTGAACGGGAAATGCTCGGGCTTTATATTTCAGATCATCCTCTCAGTCAGTATCAGGAATTGGCTGCGAGAAAAGGGGCAGTTCCTATTGAAAAATTAGTCTCATTTCATGGAAAGCCTGTTCTAGTGGCAGGAATTATTTCATCTGTGAAAAGGATCACTACAAAGAATAACCTGCCCATGGCTTTTTTAACGATTGAAGATTTAACGGGTCAAGTTGAAGGGGTCGTTTTTTCGAAAGTTCATGACAAATGCGCCCCCTTAATTCAAGAAGACGCCCTGGTTTTTGTGAAAGGAAACGTGACAGTGAAAGAAGAGGAAGGGCAGGAGGATGAAGAGCCAATTGTAGAAGCGAAAATTGCAGTGGATGAGCTGACTGCTCTGGACGCTTTTCAAGGTTTAAAATCTGGTGCTGAAATCGCAGCACCAGCAGCCATGAACTCAAAACCTGCTGCTGGTCATGGGAACTCTGATGGGAAAAAGCTAGAGTGCCATATTCAATTAAATGCTGAGGCTGGTTCTCCTGGCTTGTTTCAGCAAATGAAAACAATTTTAGAGGAAGAATCAGGGGAAATGCCGGTTTATCTCCATTTAGAAAGTTTAAAGAGAAAAGCGACCTTGGTTTTGCCTCCTAAATTTTTTATTAAAGATGCAGATGCAGTGACCCGGAAATTTATGGAAAAATTTGGTCCCTGTGTCCAGGTTGCGACAAAACCTGTAGGCACTGACCCATAATTTGGAAAATTTATTTTTGGCGGGTGAGGAAGGTATTTGTTTGTAGGAATTGTAAAAGAAGATACAGAATCAATTAAGAGTGCTTCAGGATGGAGGGCAGTTAAGAAGAATGAAGTCTGCTTTTTTGAGATTTATTTTTTTTGGAACCCTTTTCTTTTTGAGTATTTCTTATGCCTATTCCTGTGGGATTCCAGTTTACAGAAATTCAAGACTGGGTTTTTCCGTTGGGAAACCCACGGGCTGGCTCATTGAGATCATAAAGCCTGGAATCGTCATTGTAAGCAAAAATCAATCTGGAAGAGTAGGAGCTTTTATTTTTCCTGTTAGAGTTCGTTCAAATGTTTCCACTGCCAGACTTTTTCAATCTCTGACAGCAGTGATTACTCGAATTTATCAATCAAAAAATGGGACATTCCATCTTTATCACAGATGGATTCGTGGAAATTCAGTAGGAGCAGTCGGTGTTTTAACGTGGGACGGGACTGTTTACACTGTTCCCATCTGGATGACTCGTGAATCTGGCTTTGCCACTTTAAAGCTTTATCTTGCCCCAAAGTATCAATTTAATGACGAGTCTCCAATCCTTAAGCAAGTGATAGGATGTTACCATAGGGAGACTTATCTTTCAGAAAGTCAGCTCTCTGCGGGAAGGGAAGCTTATCTGAAAGGGGAGAACCATGCCAGATATTCTACTCAGGTTCATTATCCTCCACTTCGTCCTATTCGAACTCCTTATTATACTGCCATGATTCCAGAGAATTGGCGTGTTAAGGGTGAAACTCAGAATGGGTTTGATCTGGTGTCCAGCGACAATATGGCTGGAGTTTCTTATGCTTATTATACAGGTGGATTTTATTCTCCTATAGGAACCCTTGAACATCTTCTTTCTATGGTGATTCCTTCTTACAGAGTTGTAAAAAGCGGAAGGGTTCCTTCAAGTCCAGGGTGGTCAGCAGTGTATATCGAATTTAAGGGGATTGCCCAGGGAACTAACCTGCCAGTGGAAGGAGTTATCAGAGGGGATTTTTACCAGGGATACACGACAACTATCACTATTGTCCATTCTGCTTACTCTCTTCTCAGTCGGTGGCATGAGATGTTTCCCTTTCTCATTAAAATTGCCGGGAGTATCCAGCCGACACAAGGAAATATGAGCCAGCAAATAGGGCAGATGAATCAGCAGTTTAACAGCATGGAATCCGCGATCACTTCAAATCAGAATGCCATCAACAATGATATCATGGAGCCTTACAATTACCGCAGTCGGGTGACCAGTGAAAGTACTCAGCAGTGGTCAGATGCAATCCTTGGGCAGGATCAGGTGAAAGATCCTGAAACAGGGGATGTATATGATGTTCCTTCCTCTGCCTGGAATTCAAATGGAATTGGAGGACAGGGATCTGGATTTTATAGATATCTTGGGAATGGTCAATATCGGAAGTTAACTCTTCTGCATCCGGGATGGGGGCATTGAAGATGAATACAACAGGTTATATTCTTGTTTTTTTAGCAGTAGGGATTTTGTTTGTGATAGGGAACTATTTCCTTTCTTCTCTGCTCAGACCTTTTCGCCCTAATGCTAAAAAATTAGCTACTTATGAATGTGGGGAAGAACCTTTTGGAACAGCCTGGGTGCAGTATAATGTTCGTTATTATTTATTTGCTGTTTTTTTTGTGATTTTTGACGTGGAGGCATTATTTCTTATTCCCTGGGCTGTAGTTTTAAAATCTCTCGGCGCTTTTGCTTTTGTTGAAATGTTGATTTTTTTATTTCTGCTTTTTATCGCTTTGATTCATGTTTGGAAAAAGGGGGGATTAAAATGGGTATAATGGAAAAACTCCCCATTTATACCCAGAAAATTCCAGGAGGCTCAGTTTTACTAACAGCTACTGACAAAGTGTTTAACTGGTCCAGAAAATCTTCGATCTGGTATATGCTGTTCGGATTAGCCTGCTGCGCTATTGAAATGATGGCAACAGGAGCTTCTGATTATGATCTGGATAGGATGGGGTTGATTTTTAGAGGCAGTCCAAGACAGTCTGATCTGATGTTTATTGCTGGAACCGTTACTTTGAAAATGGCTCCTAAAATTCAAACCCTTTATGAACAGATGGCAGAACCACGGTATGTGATAGCCATGGGAAACTGCGCTTGTAATGGAGGTCCTTATTATTATGATTCTTATTCTACTTTAAAAGGGGTCGATCGAATTATCCCCGTAGATATTTATGTTACGGGCTGTCCTCCTAGACCTGAAGGTTTGATGTATGGGATTCAAGAGCTGCAGAAAAAGATCGCAAAAGACAGTCTGGCTAAGATTTTAAAAAAGGATGCTGTTAAGAGTTAGGAAAGCACCAGATATGACACATGAAGAACTTCAAAAATATGTTTTAAATCAATTTCCAGGATTAGAAATTGTTCCCCTGGCTTATGATTTAACTTTTATTCTTCCTCTGGAAAAACTCATTCCATTTTGCGAATTTCTAAAAAATGATGAAAAGCTTTTTTTTGAAAACCTGATGTGTTTAACAGCAGTTGACAATCTGGACTCTTTAGATGTTGTATATCATCTTTGTTCGTATAAGAACAAGCATAGAATCGCTTTTAAAGTTCGAGTGACAGGAGAGAATCCAGAAGTCCAATCTGTGACCCATTTGTGGCCCGGAGCGAACTGGCATGAACGGGAAACTTATGATTTATTAGGAATCAAATTTATTGGGCACCCTGATCTGCGAAGAATTCTTTTGGCTGATGATTGGGAAGGCCACCCTCTCCGAAAAAATTACACTCACTGGAATCTGGTTCCTCTGCCTGATGACAAAACACCTGTATCAAAAGATTATCCGGATACTTTGATTCAGGGAACCATGCCCCAGTTTAAGAAGTAAGCTGAGGCGAAGAACCGCCGCGAGCAGCAAAGTCAATTTTTATATTTTTCAGGATAATATTTTTTCGGAGATCCCTAGCCGTTGTGCTAATTTTTTTCGCATGATGTCATCCGGCAGAAAGCCTGAGAAAAATTGGCGTGTGATGCGATCTATGTTTTCATTGAACCAAACATCTTTCAAGGGAGGATCGGTTCATTTGGAAAATGCAGCTTTGAGACTGATCCACGATTTTCAAAGAGGAAAATGGGGAAGAATGACTTTGGATAAACCTGTTTCGTCTGCGACAATCCCCCTTTGAACCAGAGTATTCATGATATCAAAGGAGGATTTAACCGGCTGTTTCAGCCTTCTCCTCTTAGTACTGTAAATTTTTCCTGTTGATAAATTTTGCCGCCCAGACCGCTTTGAGTTACTGTGAGAGTTTCCTTACTGTTTCCAGGATAAGGCAATTTAAAAAATTTAGCAAGGTAATCAAGACCGATAGGATGGAATTTTTCAATCGTCTTTCCTTTTTCTGGATAATCAAAGGGGTTTATCCCTTGTTCGCTGTTTAAGGGTTGAAGAGGTACAGTTTTATTTCCACTAGTTATTGATGCAGTCCATAATGTATCAGGGTTTTCATTGATGATACCAACTGTGGCTGGCCCTGAGATCACAAAAGTATCTCCTGGTTCCACTTCTTGCTTAGTAGCTTTAACTCCATTACCTGTTAACACTGAACTGGTTACATAAATCGGAAAGCTGTTTTTTATTGTGTTCATGTTTGATTCCTCCCTGCGATTTAATCGCATTAATTTTTTTGTGTCTGAAGGTAAGCCTAGCATGTTCCTGTTAAAGAGCCGTTAATTCTGAATTAAATAAGAGATAATTTTTTATTAAAATAGTAAACTATATATTACTTTTTGGCTGTTGGGAAAGTATGTATTCTAGCTCTTATACTGCAGACTTCCAGCGGTAGGAAAAATTTTTTTTCTGTTCTGTCTTTTTTTGATGTTTATTAAATTGATCCTGCACTTTATCTGAGGCTTGTGAATCACAGAGAATGGAAGAAAAAGGCATCCAGCGCGGAGGGCATTAGAGACTCTTTCTATGCAGCCCGAAGAAATTTTCGTGGATGGGAATAAAGTGAAAGCGGAATGGCTGTCCTTAGGAGAGAAGGTGCGGTTTGTGGTGACGAATCGAACGGATTTAACGGCAGAAGAGGTATACAAGTGGTATGTGGAACGTGGGGATAGTGAGAATCGAATCAAAGAGATGAAGTGAGATTTAAAATCAGGGAGAACCAGCTTGAGGGAATTTAAAGCCAATCAACTGCGTTTAATTTTACCTGCAGCCAGTTGTGTTTTGCTTCAGGCTGAAACTTCAGGAAAGTTCTGCTTAATTTTTTTCTTTTTAATTTTTTAATTTTTTTTGACAGGATTTGAGGGGATCTAGGGACTCTTCTTCTTTGAGGTTCAATTTTTGTTTTTTAGATTAAAAGAAAAAGGTTATTTCAGAAAAGAATGGCAGAGAAAAGACCTCGAAAGCAGTCCAACTGGCCTGGCTTCAGAAGAAGCATCAGGAATTTTGCTCAGATGAAGTTCTCATGAATAATGCAGGCTAGGGAAAAAGGGAAATTCAGGTTGACAGGCATAAAATAATCTTTAAACCTGTGTATCATTGTCTGCTAGAAATTGAATAAAGTTTATGGTTCTGGTCAGCCGCGGAATTGTTTTACTGGGGATTAGACTCTTTCAACAGCCATGGCAACCGCATTTCCGCCGCCAAGGCAGAGGGTGGCAAGCCCCAGTTTTTTATTGTATGTTTTCAGTCCATACAAAAGAGTGGTTAAAATTCGAGCTCCACTGGCTCCAATCGGATGTCCGAGAGCCACTGCTCCTCCATGGACATTGACTTTATCAGGATCCATGTTCAGTTCTCGAATCACAGCCAAAGCCTGGACTGCAAATGCTTCATTTAATTCAATTAAATCAAAATCGCCGATTTTCATGTTTAATTTTTTAAGCAGGATTTTAACGGTTTCCACTGGAGCCATCATCACCCATTTGGGTTCAATTCCATAAGATTGATACCCCATAATTCGCGCAATCGGTTTTAAGTGTGAGGTTTTCACTTTTTCTTCAGAGGCGATAACAAAAGCTGCGGCGCCGTCATTTAATCCAGGAGCATTTCCTGCAGTTACAGTTCCATTATCTCGAAAAGCAGGTTTTAATTTAGCAAGAGACTCTAAACTGGTGTCTTCTCTTGGAGGTTCATCTTTTTCAAGGATCAGTTTTTTCCCTTTTTCGATGATTTCAAGAGGAATAAGTTCTTCTTTAAATTTTCCTTCTTTTGCTGCTTTAACGGCTTTTTGGTGGCTTTTTAAAGCAAATTCATCTTGTTTCTGTCTGGAAATTTTATACTTCTCTGCCACATATTCCGCTGTTTCTCCCATGTGGATGTTTTCAAGTGAACACCAGAGCCCATCCTGGATGACTGTATCAATCAGTCGTGTGTTTCCAAGTCTTGCTCCCCACCGCGCTTTTTCAGCTAAATAAGGAGCATTGGTCATAGATTCCATCCCACCAGTCACAGCCAGGTTTAAATCTCCAGCTTTTATCCCCTGGGCTGCAAGAGCAGCTGCTTTTAAGCCTGAGCCACAGACTTTGTTGATCGTTAAAGCTGCAATATGGCTGGGCAGCCCTGCTTTTATGGAAGCCTGTCTGGCTGGAGCTTGTCCAAGTCCTGCAGAAATCACATTTCCCATAATGACTTCTTCAATTTCTTGAGGATCCACTTTTGAACGCTTAACCGCTTCTTGAATGGCAAAAGCGCCTAACTGTGTGGCAGAAAATCCGTTTAAAATACCGCCGAACTTTCCGATTGGGGTTCTGCAGGCAGAAACAATATAGGCTTCCATTTTTATTGTTTAAAGTTCGATTGTTTTGTTTCCCGTCCTGCTGTTAAATCTGATGAATTAATCAGCTGCATTAATTTGCGGAAAGCAAGGGCTCTGTGACTGATCTTATTTTTCTCTTCTTCTAGAAGTTCTGCCATGGTTTTCCCATACTCGGGCAGAAAAAAGATCGGGTCATATCCAAATCCTGATTCACCTCTGATCTGTTCTGAGATATATCCTTGAATCTTCCCTTGGGCTGCGAGAATTTTTCCATTTGGAAAAGCGGCGGCTGCTGCACAGATAAAACGTGCTTTTCTATTTTCTACCGAAGTGTTTATTAATTTTTTTAAAATTTCCTGATTTTTAATCTGGTAAGAAGTGGTTTCTCCAAGAAATCGGCTTGAGAAAACACCAGGACCCCAATCAAGGCTTTCTATTTCTAATCCTGAATCATCAGCAATAACAGGAAGAGATAAAATGGCGCAAACGGTTTTTGCTTTTAAAACCGCATTTTCTTCGTATGTTTTTCCTGTTTCAGCGATTTCGGGAATGGCGGGGAAATCATTTAATGTTTTAATCTGGTTCTTTAATTCGGGAAGGATATCTAGAATTTCTTTAACTTTGTGTTGATTTCGTGAAGCGAGAACAAAGGTCTTATAAGTTTGGGGCTTCAAAGATTTAGATTCTGTCAGAGGGTAACTCCTGAAATCGCAAAATTCATGCAGAAACAATCTCTCGTCGGGGTTCAGAATCACGAGTATTAGGTTCCAGTGTCTGGAGCGCTTCTGTTTTCATCTTTTTCAGCTCTTCTACTGCTTTGTCTGCATTGATTTCATGAGATTTTCCTGTTTTCCGATCCCGAAGCTCTACTTTTCCTTCCCCTGCTCCTCTTCCAACATTGATTCTGAAAGGAAATCCCAGCAAGTCCGCATCTTTAAATTTAACCCCTGCTCGAACATCTCGATCATCCAGAACGACTTCTAGCCCAGAATCAAGGGCTTCCTGGTAGATTTTTTCGCTTATCTCTGTCTGTTTTTCGTCCTGATTGTTGACCAGCACAATCACCGCATCATAAGGAGCCACTGAAACAGGCCAGATAATCCCATCTGAATCATGATGCTGCTCAATTAAAGAGGCAAGCATTCTGCTGACGCCGATTCCATAGCAGCCCATAATCATGGGAATCTCTGAACTGTCTTCATCGAGGTAAACACAGTTAAGAGGTTTTGAATAAATGGTTCCGAGATTAAAGATTTGTCCCAGTTCAATGCCATTCTCGAATTTAAGCGCTGTTCCGCATTGGGGGCAGGGATCACCAGATACAGCCATCCGTAAATCTGCAAAATTTTCATCTTTAATCGAAAAATCTCTGCCGTAATCCACATGGCAAAAATGGTAGTCAGGTTCATTGGCTCCACAGACAGCATCCTTCATTTCTCGAATTTCATCATCAGCGACAAGATGGGGAGTCTCTAGATGTTCTTCTCGAGAGTCAGAAACGCTTTTCCTCTTGGCGACCACGCCTAAATTGACCGGACCCACAAAGCCCATAGCTGAGGCTAGCCCTCCTAGAGCCGCTGGTTTTGCCATTTCTAGTTTTTTTACTCTTAAAAATCGTTTTAATTTTAATTCATTAACATCACGATCTCCTCTGAGGCAGACAAACACTAACTTTCCATCAGCTTCGTAAACTAACGTTTTAATAAAGTCCTGCGGGGATTTTTTGAGGGATTTTACCAGATCAGGGATAGTTTTTACATGGGGAGTTTCGATCTTTTCCATGGGTGGGGTATTGTTCCATTTTAGTGAATTCTCAGCGGCAGAAGCCTTGACTTTTGAATTTTTGCAGGGAACCCTCCACATATCAGCTCCATAAGAACAGTTCGGACAGATGAGCAGGGTATCTTCCCCTGATTGGCTGATTAATTCAAACTGATGGGAAACATCCCCTCCAATATCTCCTGTTTCCCCTTCCACAACGCGAATGGTGAACCCTGAGCGTTTGTAAATTCGCTGATAGGCTTCATAAACTTTCCAGTAAGTTTTTTCAAGATCTTCTTTTGTTTTATGGAAGCTGTACATGTCCATCATGATAAACTCTCGAGAGCGGATAACTCCTCCCCTGGGTCTGGGTTCATCTCTAAATTTGGTTTGAATTTGATAGAGTAAAAGAGGGAGCTGTCTGTATGATTTTACTTCATGGGCAACCAGAGAAGTAATCACTTCTTCATGAGTTGGTCCAAGAAGAAAGTCTCGTTCTGCCCGATCCTTCAGTCGAAATAACACGTCAACTTTTTCCCATCTACCAGTTTGCTGCCAGAGTTCTTTGGGATGGAGAACTGGCATTAAAACCTCTTGTGATCCGATTCGGTTTAATTCCTCTCGGACGATCGCGCTGATTTTTTCAAGGACTTTCACTCCAAGAGGAAGATAAGTGTAAATTCCGCTTGCTAATTTTCGAATGATCCCTGCCCGCAGCATGAGGCGGTGGCTTGGGGTTTCAGCTTCTGCTGGAATTTCTTTTATCGTTGGGGAGAAGAGTTGAGAAAAACGCATTTAGTGAGAAAAGATCCGATGGATATCTTGATAAGAGAGCAGCATAAAAAGGATGAGTAAAAAAGCGAATCCTGCCAGGTGGATTTTTTCTTCAAGTTTTGGATCCAGGGGTTTTCCAAAAAGGGCCCCTAACCCAATAATGAAGATTCGTGAGCCATCTAGAGCTGGAATGGGGAAAAGATTGACCATTCCAATTGAAATGTTTAAGACTGCGGCTAACCACATGAGATATTCAAAGCTGTGCCCATTTTTTTTGTGGGCATTATAAACTTTTAGGATAATATCAAAAGCGCCAATGGGTCCAGCAGAACCTTTCACAAGAGTTGAAGTTTTCATTTTGCCGTGAAATACTTTTCCTATTTCAACAAAAGGCAGTTTAGTAAAAAACCAGGTGGAATTTAAACTATTTGTGAGTGCCTGAAGAATTGTGGCATGACGAAACGTCATGGCAGGCATAATTTCAAATCCCAATATTCCATTCTTTAATTTTTTGCTGTATCGTGGAACTGCTGTGAGGTGCAGAGTTTTTCCATTTCGTAAAATGGTGAGATTAAGAGGGATCCCTATAGAATGGTGAATGACATGAATCACGCTGCCGATTAGTTTCTCGGGATTTTGAAAGTTTTGATAAGGATGCCCGTTAATGGCAGTAATTTCATCTCCCGCCTTTATGCCTGCTTTTGCTGCAGGGGTGCCAGGGAGAACTTTTCCAACCTGAAAAACGTAACTGCTGATCCCATAGAAGATTCCCATTAAAAACAAGAGAGAAATGGCAAGGATATAATTCATGACTGGCCCAGCGGCAATGACTCCTGATTTTGCCCAATTTCCTTTATTTTGGAAGTTTCCAGGATCGTTTGGCTCAGAATCATCCCCTTCCCCGAGCATTCTCACATAGCCTCCCAGTGGAAGAATTCTTAAAGAGTATTGTGTATCTCCAATTTGGATCCCATACAATCTGTACCCGAATCCTAAAGAAAACTCTAAGACTTTGACTCCTGTGAGTTTTGCTACCAGGAAATGCCCGAATTCATGAATAGAAACAAGAAGGGCAAAAATAACGACTGCCCATATCAATCCGACAAAGTTCTGGGAAAACCAGTGAACAATCTGCATGTGCTTTTACTTTTCAGACTTTATCTGTATTGTTTCATTGTTTCGTTAAAATTTAATCAAATCCTTTAGCCACATCACAGTTTCAAAATCCAGCGAAAGGCAGGGAGTGGTTTGAAGACTGAAGTTTGGAAGTGATCAAGGAGCTAACAGGGGAGAGAAAGTAGGATGAGTCAGATTTCCATGAATTGAGGCGCCCAGTATCTCTAAGCCTTTCACTGAAATGGGTTTTTTTAAGAGCAGTTTCCCTGTCATTTTTTTAGTATTTCCTTGAAGAGAGATTTCTCCATTTTCTAAAGGCAGGTTTTGCTCTTGAAGACGGGAGACTTTCCCTCTGAAGTTGAAACTTGAATCGGTTTCATTTGGAAAATATTTAATAGACAACAGACCTGAGACTCTTCCTTGGATTTTCGTCTTCAATCCACTGGTCAAAATAAGGAGTTTTTGTAGAGAAATTTTGTTTAGACGAGTTTCCATGACTAAACTCCGATGTGGAAAGCTGTAAGTTCCATTCCAGGTAAAAGGTTTAGAAAAAGTTGGAATTTGTGTCTGGAGATAAATCTGATAACTAGTTTCAGCGGGGAAAGTTTTTCCTTTTAAGTGAGCCGTGTTCAGCTTCACTCCAAAAGCGGAAAGATTTTTTGCGGTTCCTGAAAAAGAAATAAAAGCATGATGGGAGCTTCCGTTTAAAGTTAAATTGCCGTACAGGTTCCCAGAAATTTGATTTTTCGCAGAGGGGAGAAAAAAAGCCAACTGTGAAAAATTTTGGCCTGTTAAATGGCTGGACAGGAAAATAAGTCTTTTCTTGATGTCAATATATCCTCTGAATATTAATGAGGAATTACTCAGAGGAAAGGTTAAATTGGATAATTGGAATTTATTTTTTGAATAAATAATTTGCCCTCTTAAAGCGCCAAGGTGATGATGATAAAGAGTTGTTTTAGGAAAATCAAAGGAGAGCGTTGATTTTTTGCGCGGAAAATTAGAGAAAAAGATTTTAAGATCTCCTTGCCCTTTCAGTGGGATGAACTGATGAATCACTTCTACTTGGCTCAGATGGAAATGTTTCGTTTCTAAAGAGGCTGTTAAGTGGTTGTTTAAAGATTTTTTAAGATAAATTTTTGAGTCTGGGAAGGCGATGTCTTGAAAGGAGAGGTGTTGGGTTTTTCCCAGGAAATGCAGCGACATTTTGCTGAAATGATGTGCTAGAGAATGGAAGTCCCCCTGGATTGAAAAAAAACCTTTTAAGTTTCCCCTCAGAAAGACTCCTAACGGAAAAATAAATTTTCTGGATAAATAGTGGAGAGGAAAAAGTTCTGCGATTCCTTTCAGATGGATGTGTCCTTTTCCATGTTCAGAGTCAAAAGTTCCTTGCAAATGGGTTAGCAGCACTTTTTTTTGGTCAGGCAGTTGAAACTTGAAAGTCCCGTTAGAGAATGCAGAGGTGAAGTTTCGTTTGCCACTTTTCTGTTTTTTTAATTTTTTCAGCAGATATTTCAAAGTAGAGTTATTAAAAGATAAAATAGGGCTTGAGACGGTTAATCTTTTAAATTGGATTTTCTTTTGAAATATCAAAGGAATGAGTGAAAGATTTAAAGTCATTTGAGGGATAACTGCAGCAGGGCGATGATGATAGGTTATTCGTAAACCTATCAGCTCAGTTCTGCCGTTCCAGGAAAAACTTATCTTTTTTGCGGACACCTTAAATCCGCTTTTTTTTGAAAAATGGGCGAGGATTAGATTAGGATTCGAAAGCTTTTGGAACCAAGTGACTAAAAAAAAAGAGAGGATGAAAACTATTAGAATTCCCCCAAAGAGAATTTTTTTAATTTTCACGTTCCCATTGTTTGATCTTGACAGCGATTTCCTGACTTTCATTTGAAGCGATTTTGTCAAACATCAGAGCTTCTTTAGCTTCACGAATTCCTTTTTCTTTGTCTCCTGATAAGACATACAATTCTGCTAGGCGCAGATGGAGAAGGGGATCTTCATTTGAATTTTTTATAATTTTTCGAACAGTCTTGATGGCTTGTCCCAGGTTTCCTTTAAGTTGGTAAGCTCTGCTTAATTCTAAAAGAGTTTCTTTATTGGTTTCATTCTTTTTTAGAACGACTTTGAGAGTTTTTACTGCTCTGTCTGCTTCTTGGGTCAGAATATAAATTTTTCCCAGTTCAATTCCTATTTTTTCATCCTCCGGGTTGTTCTGAGCTGCAATTTTTAAAGCTTCTTTTGCTTTATCGAGTTCATTCATTTCCACTGCTGATTTCGCAAACTCTAAAATAATGGTTAAATCATTAGGGTCAGATTGGTATGCCTTCTGGAAAAATGAATAGGCTTTGTCTTTATGTTTCATAGCATGATGAGCTTTCCCTGATCCCAGCAGGGCTTTTAAATGTTCAGGAGAACGGTTTAAAACTTTTTCGAAATAAGAAAGTGCTTCTTTTGGAGAGTTCAGTCCCAGAGCAAGATTTCCGAGGTGAAGAGCAGCTTTTTCATTGTCAGGTTCAAGGTCAAGAACCTGTTTAAACTCATTGTAGGCTTTTTCTTTTTTTTCTAGAGATTCGTCCGCTTCTGCCAATTGAAGAAGCAGAGAAACTCGAATTGAGGGGGTAGGAGGAGCTTGTTCTTCCCTGATGGGTGAGGGGGTAGGAGGAGCTTGTTCTTCCCTGATGGGTGAGGGGGTAGGAGGAGCTTGTTCTTCCCTGATGGG
>JAJYZB010000025.1 GCA_021800275.1 bacterium | reverse complement strand
AGGAAGGCCGAAAAAGATTACGGAGCAAGAGATTCAGCGGATTGTGGCTCTGGTTTGCAGTCATCCGCCTGAGGGGTACGCTCGGTGGAGCATTGGCTTGCTGACGAAGAAAGCGATGGCGGCCAGTTGGTTAACGCCATTGGAGAAAGCACAGTGGGCCACATTCTTCGCGACCACCGCCTGAAGCCCTGGCGGGAAAAAAAGTGGTGCGTTCCAAAACTAAACGAGGAATATCGGGATCGCATGGAAGACATTTTAAGCTGTTATGAAGAACCGGACCATCCGGAGGAACCCTTGATTGCCGTGGATGAGGTGAGCAAGCAGTTGCTGGCGGACAAACGTCCAGGGCGTCCCTGCCGGCCGGGAAAGGTAGCCCGACAGGATTATGAGTATGCTCGTCAAGGAACGCGAAATCTTTTCGTTATGGTGAGTCCTCATTAATGCCGGCGGAAAGTGGACGTGACCCGTCAGCGGACCAAGGTTGACTTTGCCCATTTCATGAAAGAGGTTGCGGGAAAAATGTATCCGAATGCCAAACGGATTCATGTCATTATGGACAATCTGAATACGCATAACGAATCCTCGTTCATTAAGGCATTTGGGAAGAGGGAAGGTTTGCGAATCTGGTCTCGCTTTGTTCCTCATTACACGCCGAAGCACGCCAGTTGGCTGAATATTGCCGAGAATGAAATCAGCGTTTTATCGAAGCAATGCTTAAACCGCAGAATCGACAGCGAGGAAAAACTCAAGCAAGAGACAAGGGCCTGGTGTGCAAAACGGAACCGAAGCCGGGTTCTGGTCAGGTGGACCTTTACGCGTGAGAAGGCCAGAGAAAAGTTCCCGGAGTTATATGCTTAAAACTTTTAACGAGGAGCACTAGAAGGAACAAAAGTGATAAAAGAGAATATAATTGAAAATATCGAAAAAGAGGGTGATAAACACTTGAACAGCAAAAGCGTTGAAACTATTCCACAGCAGTTTTTTGCGATGATAGGAAAAGATTGTAGGATTCAGGATGGCGTGATATTGGGGTTAAAGTACTGCGAAGGATGCAGAGAAGTTCATATAGGTGACCACGCCTCTATTCGCTCAGGATCAGTGATTTACGCTGATGTTATGATCGGAAATGATTTTAAGACAGGTCATACTGTGATGATCCGTGAAAAGACTAAAATTGGGGATCGGGTTGTAATTGGAACAAATACGGTGATTGATGGACAGGTTGAAATTGGCAGCGATGTAAAAATTGAGAGCAATGTCTATATTCCAACCCATACGAAAATAGGAAATCATGTCTTCATTGGTCCTGGAGCTGTATTCACAAATGACCGATATCCCCAAAGGCTTAGGGAAGAGTATATTCCAATAGGTCCAATTCTTGAAGAAAGCGTTACAATTGGAGGAAATGTCACTCTACTTCCAGGGGTTCGAATTGGGGAAGGCTCCATGGCTGCCGCTGGAAGCGTGGTCACAAAAGATGTTCCTCCCTGGAGTTTAGCTGTCGGAGTTCCTGCAAGAGTGAAGCCCCTGCCTGAAAAGCTTAGGCATAAAAATAAAGCCAAGGTTTGGTAGTAATGAAAATTGGCGTCATTGGGTGCGGGAAAATTGCGGAACGACATGTTAAAGCTTATTCTAAACTGACATCTCAAATTATTGTAACAGATGCGGCAGAAGGAGCGGCTCAGCGGTTGGCTGATCGCTGTGGGGTTGAATTTTCCAGCAGCCCTGAAAAAATCTTCAATGACTCGACTATTTCCGCTGTTGATATCTGTATTCCAACCAGTCATCACAAAGAAGTGATTCTTAAGGCTCTTGAGTATGGGAAACATGTTTTCTGTGAGAAACCTCTTTGTCTAACCGTATCTGAAGCCCATGAAATTAAAGATGCCGCGAAATCGGCGAACCGTCTGGTTATGGTTGGCTATCTTCAACGATTCCACCCCGCTTTTAAGTTTGTAAAAAACACTTTAATGCAGCAAGCCATTGGCGAGCCTTATTTGGCAAATTTCAGAGTTGGAGGGAGAGGAGATCATTCTATTTGGAAGCACCGCAGAGAAACTGGCGGAGGGGTGATACTAGAAATGCTAGTTCATAAACTGGACCTTCTGGTCTGGTTTTTTGGCACCCCTAGAAATGTGAAGGTACTGAGCTATAATATCCTTCGCCCCATGAGAACAATTCAAGGGGAAAAGTTAATGGCTAATGCCGAAGATTACATTGTTTTAGAAATTGAAACGGATAAAGTTAAAATTTTGTGTCAAGGGGATTTTGTAACCCCGGGGTACATGGATTATCTGGAAATCCAAGGGGAAAACGGATCGATTTTTTCCAGTCTTCTTCATTATTTTCCCACCATTATTCACTGCAAAGAACCGCAAGAGGGATTTAAAGAAAACAATAATTTTTTTCAATTTCCAGAAGTGGACTTATTTGAACAAGAACTCTCCCATTTTTTGGAATCTCTTCAAAATGGGAATAGAAAACATGTTAACTCGTTGAATGATTCTATCGCAGTAATGGAGATCATTGATGAAATTTGGAAACAGGTAGGAGCTAATGACAGGAAAATTACAAGTCCAAAATGATAAATTAACTGTTCGAAAAGAGATCCCTCTTTTTTCTTTGCGTCTAACAGATGAGGAGATTTCTCGCGTTGTAGAAGTGCTTCAATCAGGCAAATTAAGAGAAGGACCCGTTTGTCGAGCATTTGAAGAAAAGTTTGCATCCCTTGTAGGGGCGAATTTTGCTATTTCAGTCAGTTCAGGGACTGCAGCTCTCCATGTTGCTTATGCTGCGGCGCTTTCTCCAGGGGATGAGGTGCTTGTTCCTTCTTTCACTTTTATCGCAACAGCCAGCATGGTCAGCATGGTTGGAGCCAAACCTGTCTTTTGCGATGTGGATCCCAACACATTTACCCTTGATCCTGATGATGCAGCAAAACGGATTACACCTCGCACAAAAGCCATTGCTCCTGTTCATCTTTTTGGAAATCCCTGCAATATTGAAAAAATCATCAATTTAGCGCAAAAATACAACCTGAAAATTATCTGGGATGCTGCTCAGGCGCATGGAGCTAAATACCAAAAACAGGATATCGGAAGTTTTGATGATCTGGTTTGTTATTCGTTTTACCCATCCAAAAATATGACAACAGGTGAAGGAGGAATGATCACGACCAATGATCAGTCGCTTTATCAAAAATGCAAACTTCTTCGAAGTCATGGACAGTCGGGGAAATATTATCATACCTTACTAGGATTTAACTACCGTTTAACCGATTTTATGGCCGCTCTTGGAATCGAGCAATTGAAAAATCTGCTAGAAAACGTGCGGCGGCGCCGTGAAAACGCTCGCTATTTATCAGAACAATTCTCAGATATTTCAATATTTCAACTTCCCAAAGAACAACCTGAAGGGGAATCCAGTTACAACCTTTACAGCATTCTTTTAAATTTAAATAAAATGAATGTTAGCCGTGATAAGTTTCTTGAACTGCTTAAAGAGGAAAGAATCACAGCCCAAGTTCACTATCCAAGACCTCTGCATAAACAGCCTGTTTTTGAAAAGGACGCAGCTGACATTTCTCTTCCTATTTCAGAAGATCTGAGCCAGAGGATTTTTTCTCTGCCTGTTCATCCGCTTCTCACTCAAGAAGATCTGGAATTTATAGTTAAGGGCATGAAAAAGGTCGTAAAACAGGCGCTTAATTAAAAAATGAAACTTAAGATTTTACACCCAGAAGATCTGCAAGATCTGGTCTGTGTGGTCATGGGAACAAGACCAGGGATCATAAAACAAAGTCCAGTGATACGAGCTCTTTCAGAAGACAATGTCCCTTTTTTCACTATTCATACAGGACAGCATTATTCTTACGAGATGGATTTGAAATTTTTCGAAGATCTCGAGCTGCCTAAACCTGATATTCGTATCAACAACCTTGGGAAAGAGCAACTTCATGGAGAACAAACGGCTGAGATGTTGAAAGGAGTGGAAGCCGCTTTAATCCAGAAACGTCCCAAAATGGTTTTGGTTGGCGGGGATGCCAATACCAATTTAGCGGCAGCTCTCGCATCCCGTAAACTGCATATTCCTGTTGGACACGTGGAAGCCGGTTTGCGAAGCTATGATTGGCGGATGCCAGAAGAGCATAACAGAGTTATTATTGATCACATCTCAGAATGTCTTTTTATCCCTTCTCAGGATGCGGAAAAAAACCTTAAACAGGAAGGAGTGCGTGGAAAGATTTTCCAAGTTGGAAGCACAGTTGTAGATGCTATTGCTCAACATTTGCCCCTGGCTGATAAAAAAAGTCGAATTTTAAATCATTTGAATCTTGATGGGAAAAAGTTTGCTCTTATGACAGTTCACAGAGAAGAAAATACCGATTATTTTGAAAACTTACAATTGCTCCTCTCCCTCGTTAAAGGACTTATTGAACAGTTTAGATTTCTTATTGTTTTTCCTGTTCATCCGAGAACTCGCAAAAGAATGGAGGAATTCAATCTATTAGAGGAAGTGAAAAAAATCTCGAATTTAATCCTGCTTGATCCTCTTGGATATCTGGATTTTCTGCAATTACTTAAATCTTCTTCTCTGGCGCTGACCGA
The DNA here is from genome assembly GCA_021800275.1 of bacterium. GTDB lineage: Bacteria > Vulcanimicrobiota > JABDET01 > JABDET01 > JABDET01 > JAKAVV01. The sequence goes on along the minus strand of JAJYZB010000025.1, from coordinate 1,773 downwards.
TTCTGGAGGACTTCAGCAAGAGGCCTGTATTCTGCATATTCCATGCATCACACTCAGAGAATCCACAGAATGGGTGGAAACAGTTCAGGCTGGGTTCAACATTGTGGCAGGCATGAACCTGGAAACTGCTACTGCCTCTGCCGAGAAACTGTTATCAAAAGAAATCCAGTGGACCAACTTATATGGCGATGGAACCAGCGGAAAACAAGTCAGCGCGATTGTTCAGAGGCTTTTAAAGGAAGGAATTCCAGTACCCGGTGAATTAAACCTTATTCATGGCTAGAGTTTTGCTTCTTACGTATCATCTTCCAACACCCGATGAACCAGGAGCTGGAAGACCCTGGGGGGAAGCCACTTTATTCAGAGATCTTGGACATGAAGTTACTGTTGTTACATCAGGGACTCAATACCTTACAGGGAAAACCACTCGAAAAAATAAAAAAGGACTTTGGAGTGAAGAAAGTTTTGACAATATCCGAATTATCAAAACGTATGCCCCGCAAGGTTACAGAAAATCCATGGTAAGAAGAATCACCAATTATATTGTTTTTTCTTCTTTGTCATTTGCATGGGCAATTCGCCATAATTTCGATTTCATTTTTATGGGGACAGATCCGCTTTTTCTTGTTCCATTCGGCTTCATTCTATCCAGAATAAAACGAACAAAACTCGTTCTAGATGAACGAGATCTTTTTCCTGAAACAGCAGTCGCCCTTGGGAGTCTTAAACCAGGATATTTAACACACTTTATTTCTATCTGGCATCGCTTTGTCTGCAAAAAAGCAGATTGGATTGTTGCTGCAACCCCTGGAATCATGGAAATGCTTCTTGAAAAAGGGATTCCCGCCCATAAAATGATGGTTTTGCCTAATGCATTTCCACCAAAAGATCTTAATGGGAAAACCCTTGAAATAGCGCCAATTCAAAACGGTGCAGGGAAAAATTTTACTGTGCTTTATGCGGGTGGTATGGGATTAGCCAATGAACTGATGACAGTTTTAAAAGCCGCTCAAATACTTCAAACAGCGAATCTGCCAATTAAGTTCATTTTTGTCGGAGAGGGGGAACGAAAACTAGAATATTCTAGTTACTGCAAAAAAAACGCTCTTCTCAACTGTCAATTCCTTTCAGTATTACCCCGCAGTCAAATGTCAGCCCTTTTGGAACAGGCTGATGTTTGTGTGCATTCCTTAAAAGCAGACCCTTTTTGGCGCTGCGCATTATCGAGCAAAATTTTCGATTATTTAGCAAGTGGAAGACCGATCATATTTGCAGGGATTGGAGACATCTCTGAGTTACTGCAAAAATCAGGAGGAGGAATCTCCGTTCCTCCTGAAGACCCTTCTACACTAGCATCAGCAATTCAACGACTTTACTCTGAACCTGATATTCGGATAGAAATGGGGAAAAAAGCAAAACTCTATATGGAAGAACATTTTTCTATAAAATCTCAAATGGAACGCCTAGCTAAGGTTTTTTCGACATGACCTCTGGGAATATAAACAATCATCAAAAAGAAGCGGAAAGAATACAATCTGTTTATTCATATTATGACTCCACTCAAAAAGTCCAAATAAGGAGAGATCAAAATAATAGAGGGAATCAATTTATGCACAAAGAGAGAATAAAGGCAATCGTTTTTTTGCTAAATTCATACGGATGGCTCCCTTTTCCTAAATCTTTCAAAATTTTGGATATCGGATGTGGTAATGGTGGATTTCTAGGAGAATTTTGCATAAAACAGGGTGCAGAACCTGGCTAGCTTTATGGTAT
>JAJYZB010000008.1 GCA_021800275.1 bacterium | reverse complement strand
CTTTAAATGGAAGCAGCGTGGGAAACACAGCTGAGCTTTACACTCAAGTCAGCGCATTATATGGAACCTTAACTGGAAGTATACTTTTGTCGAATGATCAGGCGCTGACTGTAGGAACATTGACAGCAGGTGGAACTGTGAATTTGACAACCACTTCAGGGGATCTGACAGTGGATAGTTTAAGTGACGGAACCCATGCGGTGAGTTTAGCAGCATCAGGCGGGAGTATTTTAGTGGGGAGTGTGAATGCAGGGACTGGCGCTGTAACTCTGACAGCGAATGGGAATATTGAAGGGAGTGGGAGTGGAGTCGTCCCTAATGTTACAGGTGGAACATTAACGTTAAATGGAACGAATGTCGGAAATACGAATGAGTTGTTTACCCAAGTCAGCGCATTGGATGGGAGTTTAACTGGGAGTGTGCTTTTGTCCAATGATCAGGCATTGACAGTAGGAACATTGACTTCTGGTGGAACAGTGAATTTGACCACAACTGCAGGGAATCTTTTATTAGATGGAATTACGACCCCTGGGAGTATTGATCTTAGTGCTGCTGGGAATATTTTAGATTTAACGAATGGAATAGGGACTGATCTTACAGCAGGAGGAAATTCAGTGCTGCAGGCAGGTGGAGTGATTGGACTTTTATCTGATCCTTTGACAGTGGATATTACGAATGGGAGTTTAGGGGTTTTATCAAGAGGAATCAATGGGAAAGTTTCAGTGGATATCAATGGGACAGTGACACCGTCGAATACTTTAGATATTTTGAATTCTCCATTAGGGGAAGTGATATTCAATGGGAATGTTTTGTATTCTCCGTATGCTGCAGGGTATCCGTTTTTAACTCAAGTTCCTTTGAGTGGGATTGAGACCATTGGGAATAATATTGGGACTGGATTAACTTTTGAGAATTATTATGAGAGTTTATCTCAGAATGATCCGTATATTGGGGTGATTCCGAGTGTGTTTATGATGGATGTGAACGGCTATGTGAGCAGTCCTTGTGAAAGTGGAGTGGAACATCCTCTTGGGGTGAGAGGTTTAGGGAAAAGAGAGAGGAGAAGAGGTTGTTTAGGTGAGGGCAGTCAGAAACGACTGAAATAAAGGTTTAGGGTTGAATGAATTGATCAGTTTGAAGCAGTTTTTTATTTTGTATCAGCAGCTTGAAAAGTGAGAAAAGCTCTTTTAGGATCGGGTGTGACAGCAGTGCAGAATTTTTTTCTGCTGCAGAAAATGGTTGAGATTCCAGGATATCCTGATCTGGAGATATTGATCCAGTTTTTTCCTCCATTTATAGTTTTTAAAATTAAATCTTCCCCTAAATCCATCCCTGCTCCAAAACCAGCGTTCTGAGATCCCACAGCAATTCCTAGATCTGAGTTTAAGAAAAGAATTTTTTTGATTCCTGGATTTTTAAGATCAAACGGCAGATGAATAGGTTTTACATGATAGCCTCCATCTTTTGTATAATAAAGAATGGGTCCTGCCATTCCAAAACATCGCTGTCCTCCAATCAACCACTTTTTATGACTTATTTCAGCAATGGTTGTAATTTTAAAAGGCTCTTTGATTCCGATTAAAGTGAGGGGGTTCCATGTTTGCCCATGATTTAAGCTGATAAAAAGTTGATCTGGAAGTGAACAGTCTCCTCCTGTGGATGTTACTGCAAGCCAGAGGTTTGGCCTGGGAAAGAGCAGATGAAAGGGCCAGGAGACACTTCCACTGCTGCTTTTGAAAAACTGCGGGAGGAAAACAGCAGGATTCCATGTTTTACCTTGGTCCTTTGATTTGACTAGAAGAAATCCATGTCCAGGGATATTGGAAGGGGGATTGGTTAAAACATAAAGCGTTTTTTCGATTCTCCAGGGCCCTTTCATTAAATTCATAACAGGGGAAGGAACATTTTTCCACACCTGCTGCTTTTTGTTGAAATATTTTATACCTCCCCCTTCAATTCCTAAAATGGCATCTCCATTAGGGAAAGAGCTGATTCCGGAAATCGCATTAGAAAAAGTCTGACTTGCTTCCCAGGATCTGCCTTGATTTTTGCTTTCCCACAGGATATTCTCTTGAGCAAGATACCAAATTTTCCCCGATAGATTGGCTTTGAAAATAGAAGTATCCCCCAATGGTGTCGTCGTATTGATAATATGCAGCATCGTATCCAGCGGGAAGTTCCCAGACACTGAATAGCCGCAGCCAGGGTTTGACCACCAGTCCACAGAGATTGTATGGTTTGGTGTTAGGGAAAAAGTTGAACCCAAAGCAAGAGGCGGCAGCGGGTAATTTAACAATTTGTGGAGGACTGCTTCAGATTTTTGTATGACTTCCCCTTCGGACCTGCTGGTTGTGATGAAGGTTCTCCCTGCATGAGTCCATGTTAAAGTAAAACGGTAAGGGGGGAATGGTGTAGAAGCTAAAAAACCTGTGATCCCTTCTCCAAGATAGAGGGGCTGTTCCTGAAAATTTTCTTCTTCATTTCCATAAGCCCCTTCTCCCCCTGTAATTCTGATATATTTCCTGTTGGAGTAAAGAATAGACATCTGGTAATTTCTGAATTGTTTGTGGAGTGTGATTTTTATTTTTTTTTTGGAGGATGGCGGAATCCAGGTAGGCAGCTCTACATTCATGAAACAGCCGCCTAAATGTGAAACAGGGAGGAGGTGATGGGATTCAGCAATTCTTCCAAGAGCCGGGGCTGCGTTTTCGACTTCAGGGAGCCCTTTTAGAGATGGAGTTTTAGCATGAGCTTTTGCATGAATAGCAGAATGGGCATCATCGCAGCAATGGAGGGCTCTCTTCTGCGTAGCTGTTGCAAAAGCCTCAAAAGTTCCCAAAATGGAAAAAATGAAAAACAAGAAAATAAACACAATTTTTTTCATCATGATGATAAAATTGTATGGAAAAAATTTTACTCCTTGCAGGAAGGACTTTAGGGGGGATTACGACAATATCACTGGCTTCATCGAAGGGCTGCCTGTTTTCCTGCGCTTTTTTGAAGGTGAAAAGGGTTGATATTGCAAAACCTTGAATTGTCTTTACAAGGATGAAAAGATAAACATGAAAAAATTGATTGTGAATGCCGATGATTTTGGATTGACTCTGGGAGTATGCCGAGGGATTATAAAAGCTCATCAGGATGGGATTGTCACCAGTACTACGGTTTTGATCAATTCTCCACACTTGGATAAAGCGCTGGAAATCCTTAAGACAGCCTCTTCCTTAGAGGTTGGCCTTCATTTAAATATCACCTGGGGAAAACCTGTTCTCCCTGCTGCTTCTGTGAAATCATTGGTCGATGAAAATGGAGTTTTTACTCGGAACAAAGATTTTTATAAAATCGTTCCCGAAGAAGCGGCTTTAGAGTGGGAAGCCCAGATTCACAAAGCCCAGGAATCGGGATTGGAATTGACTCATCTGGATACCCATCATCATACCCATCTTCATCCTGCTCTTTTAGATATTCTGGCAGAACTGGCTGTAAAATATCATCTGGCTGCTCGATCTCCCGCTTCCTGGGTTAGAGATTTCTTGAAAGCGAATTCCATTCCAACAACTGATTCTACAATTTTAGAGTTCTATGGAGAGGGGAATCTCAGTGTGGAACATCTTCAGAGACTGCTGCGAGGAGTTTCTGATGGATTCATTGAAGTGATGTGTCATCCTGGTTTTGTGGATGATGAATTGAAAAAGATAAGTTCTTATGCAGAACTCAGGGAAGAAGAGCTGCGGATTTTGAGTTCAAGTGAGTGGAAAGAATGGCTGTCTGAAGAAGAAATTGTGTCTTCTCGATTTCAAGAAATTCCAATTCCACGAGAAGCCCCGAATCGATCCTGTGATTTGATTCCCGATAATCCTTAGTTTTTTAAGAAAGTGGGAAGCGCTGTGTTAACTCAAGGGGATATTGTAGAAATTAAAGAGAAAAATCGGATTTTTTCAGGGGCTGTGTTGACTCCTGGAGACAAACAGATTTTAGTGCTTGGGAGCGACAGAAAAGAATTTAAAATTTCCCCTAGTAAAATTCTTTTTTTAAACTCGGGATTGAATCTTGAAAAAGGAAAAGATTTTTTATTGTCTGAATTAAAAAAGATTCAGGAGAAAAGAGATTCTTTAAAACAGGGGATTCAACTCAAGCTTCTGTGGGAGATGGTGGAGGGAGAAGAAAATGCCCGATCCGCAGAAGATCTGGCAGAACTTTATTTTGGTTCTGGCTGCGGATCCGATGAAAAAGCAGCCATGATTCGTCTCCTTCATGAAGATTTCGGCTACTTCCGTCCTAGAGGGAATGGATTTTTTCCTGTGGATGCTCGAACTGTTAAAATGATGGAAGAGAGCAGAAGCCAGCAGGAGCTTCACAAGCAGAGAGAGGAACAGTTTATTTTGTGGCTTTCTGAAAAGGGGGTGGGGGAACCCCCTGAAGGCAGTCATGGATTTTTAGAGATTTTAAAAGATTTTTTCATTTTTGAAAATCAGTCAGGAAAATTTAAACAGGCGCAGTCTCTTTTGAAAAAAGCGAAATTAACTGATATGGATGAGGCTTTTGAAATTTTAGTCCAGAGTAGCATTTTTCAGGAAAATGAAAATTTATCTCTAAAACGGTATCGAGTTCCTGAAAAATTTTCTGAAAAAGTGGAGAGGGAAGCCCAGGAGAGAATAAAAGCTCCTCTTCTTATCCGAGATTATCTCGATTTAACCCATCTGGACAGTTTTTCTATTGATGAAGAGACAACCTCTGATATTGATGACGCTTTAAGTTTTGAAAAAGTTCAAGAAGGCTTTCGAGTTGGAGTTCATATTGCTGATGTGGGTCTGTTGGTCCTGAAAGACTCTCTTCTGGATAAAGAAGCTTATGGGAGAAGCACCTCTATTTATCTCCCTGATCGAAAAATTCCGATGTTTCCAGATTCCATTACAGAAATGGCAAGCCTGGTTAAAGATGAAAAAAAGCCCGCCCTTTCAGTTTTAGCTGTTTTTGATCAAAAACAAAATCTTGTTTCCTGGGAGATTCGAGAAACTCTGATTCAAGTAAAAAGAAAACTTTCGTACAGTAAAGCGGATCAGTTGATTGAACAAGATGAATCTCTTTCTTTTTTATATCAGACAGCTTGTCAATTTAAAGAGAAAAGGATTCAGGATGGAGCTCTTGTTCTTCAGTTTCCTAAAGTTGATATTGGGGTCAATAGGGAGACAGGGGAGATTTCGATTAAGCCGATGAGCTTTAAATCCAGAAGCCAGATCCTGGTCAGTGAATGGATGGTTTTTGCTAATTATCTGGTCGGATTGTACTGCAGCCAGAATAAGATTCCCGCTCTTTATCGGATTCAGGAAGCGCCCTCCCAAATTTTTTCGGCGGAAGATGGGGACTGGGTGAATTTATATCGTCAGAGAAAAGTGATCCGAAAAGGAGAAGTGTCAACACAGCCATCCCCTCATTTTGGATTAGGGCTTAAAGTCTATCTTCAGATGTCATCTCCAATTCGGAGATACAGTGATCTGGTGATTCACCGCCAGGTAAAAGCATTTTTGAATCAAGAATTACTCCCTTATTCTATCGAGGATTTAGAAATGATTCGAGCTTACAGTGATCGTTGGCTTGAGATTTCGGATCTGGTGGAGCGAGATTCCAAAAGATACTGGCTTTTAAAGTATTTAGAGAAAAAAATAGGGGAGAGATTTGAAGGGATTATTTTAGATGTTCATCCTTCAGAATATCTGATTTTGATTCCTGAGTTTGCCCTTGAAGTTTACTGCGCAAGAGGAATGAAAGATCACAGGGTAGGGGATGAAGTTGAAGTGGTGATTCAAGAGGTGAAACCCAGATCAAATGTGATTAAAGTTGGGCTTTAGGGTGTGGAAGTCATGAGAAAAAATGTGACGGGATATGGCAGCAATTCATTAAATCGATAATTATGGCTAAACGAAAAGGAAAGAATTCTCATTATGAAGCTGCATTTGAAAAAATTTTAAGGGATTCAGGAATTCCATATATTGCCATTAATGAATTTAAAAGACCGATAATTTCGGGCAAACCCATTAAAAATTTTGATTTTATTGTATTTTCTAAAAAGTGTAAATATATTATTGATATTAAGGGGAAATCTTTTTTTCGTAAAATTAAAAGGAAATTTGTTTCTAGTAAATGGAAAAATTGGATACTAGAAGATGATTGGAAAGGGCTGAAGCAGTGGCAGAAAACTTTTGGTAAAAATTTTAAAAGCATAATCGTGTATCCTTATTGGTTAAAAAACAAAGAAGACATAAAACAATTTCATGATATATATTATTTTAAAAACAAGAGATATGGAATAGTAGGAATTTATTCAACAGATTTTCTAAAGAATAGAAAGAGGCGTTCTAAGAAGTGGAATACGTTTTATATTCCGAAAGAAAAATTTAAAAAATTTGTTAAGCCAATAAAATATTTTATACCTGAAATAAAATTAAATAAAAGAATTTGACGCCAAAGAGGAACTTGAATTACTGCTTCGCTCTGCTGGATAAAAACCACCAACTTAGACACTTCTTCTAGGGGAATCAACAAGACAGACTGGATTCAAACTTCTTTTCACTCCGCAGCTTTATAGACCTCCTCTAGAACAAGAGAAAACTCTGGCAGAAGTGGGGATTCCAGCGCCTGATCCTTTTTGTAGATTTCCCTCTCCTTAAAAAGGTTCTTTTCTAAAACAAACACAGAAACAACTTCAGTGTCAGGATCCACAATCCAGTACTCTTTGACCCCGTACTTTTCATAAATCGCTTTTTTCTTGATGGTATCTCGCTTTTTATCCCCTGCAGAAAGAATCTCAATCACTAAATCAGGCGGTCCTTGAACATTGGCTTCAGTCAAAATCCCTTTTCTTCCATTGGAAATAATAGAAGATCGGGTTGAACAACATTATATCTGGATAACACCACATCAAAGGGGGCAGTATAAACTTTCCCAGCGTGATGATCATCTGCCCATTGAGCTAAAATTCGGTAAATTTTTCCCGAAATTTCCTGATGTTTTCTATAAGGGGAAGGGGACATTAAAAGCTCTCCCTCCAAAACTTCTGCCCGCATCTCTTCTGGAAGCTGGCAGTAATCCTCATAAGTGTACTTTCGTTTTTCATGCAGGAGCGCCATCAGTTTTCATCTCCTTTACAGCTTAACATACCCGTGTCAAAAATCTGTCAAAATTTTACTGCTGCTGAGGATGATTATAGCATAAAATACGCTGAAATACAAGAAAGTTTTTTCTTAGAAATGCCCCTGAGGATAGAAGCATGTTTACAATTTAGAAACAAGAGATGTCTTCTCAAGATTCCTATCATCGGTTAAACTAAGAGTATGGAGAACAGGATGGGTGTGGGATAGTGAATGGGCTTGTTCATGCGATTGGCAATATCTTTATTCGATAGAAAAGAAGGTAGAGGGGTAGATGGTTAATCGGATCCCGCTTCCTACCAGTGTTCGGGAGAGTCCGAGTCTTCCTAAAGAAAACAATCAGGTTCTCGATGGGGAATGGGAAATTCTTTTTCCAAAAGATCAACATCCTGTCTGGGAGAAAACTCATGTTCCAGGAAACTGGGCAGTTCAGGATCAAACTCATTTTAATTCCACAGAAGCTGTTTACCGCAAAAAATTTACCCCTTCAAAAGAACTGCAGGCAGCTCTTGAAAAAGGGGAAGATCTGCAGTTTCATTTTCAAGGGGTAGATTATAAAACTGAAGTTTTTTTAAATGGGGAACTTCTTGGAAAACATGAAGGGTATTTTTCTCCTTTTTCTGTTCCTGCTGCCGGGCTGAATCCTGGAAAAGAGAATATTCTTGAAGTTCATGTGAATGCAGAAAATCCTGGATATCCGATTTTTAAGCAGGCGATCAAAGGGGTTTTTGGGCAGCATGATGCCAGACCTGCAGGCAGCACGCTTTTAAATCCTCTGCATCCTATGGCTGGGAAGAATGACGGGAATACCGGAGGAATCTGGAATTCTGTGGTTCTTGAGGCAAAAGGAAAAATAGAGATTCTAGAGCCTTTTGTTGAAACAAAATTGAGCCCTGATCATCAAAAAGCCGACCTTTCTTTCCACTTTTCTCTTTTTTCAAAAGAGTCAGAAGCGAAAAAAGTGATGCTGGAGCTGGAGTACGGACAGGAAAAAGTTAAAGGGATTCGCAGAGAAGTTCTAGTTAAACCTGGTGATAATCAGATTGCTGTGGATCAGGTAGAAAAGAATCCAAAGCTTTGGTGGACCTGGGATAAAGGAGAACCCAATCTGTATCAGTTTAAAGTAAGGGTTCTGGATCAGGGGGAAGTTTCAGATGAAAAGAGTGGATGCTTCGGAATTCGAGAGATAAAATACGATCCGAAACATGGTATTTTCACGCTGAATGGAAAACCAGTTTTTCAGAGAGGAATCAATTATATTCCCACTCAGTGGCTTTCCAGTTATCCGACTCAGAAATATGTGACTGATCTTCAAAAAATGAAAGAAGCAAATTTAAATTCAGTTCGAGTTCATGCTCATGTTCTACCTGAAGAGTTTTATGAAAAGGCTGCTAAAGAAGGGTTTTTAGTGATGGCTGAGTTTCCTTTGATCTGGGGAGCTCTTCCTGACAAAAAAGAAGCGGTGAAACAGTATAAAGAGTTTGTTTCACAGATTAGAAATTTCCCCTGTGTCTGGTCCTATTCAGCGCATAATGAGCCTCAGCCCTTTCCCTATACTTATTTTCTGGACAGGGCGTTGCATAAACTTTCTGAAAAACTCGATCCCTCCCGTGTTTCATTCCGCTCCTCTTCCATGCGAGAGCATAATTATGCCGGCTGGTATTTCTTGAAATACACAAATGTAGGATTGATGAATCGGCTTATGCCATCCAGTTTGATTACAGAGTATGGGGCTCAAGCAGTTCCTGACTCGATTCATGATTTTATTCCTGAGAATTCTCTCTGGCATCCAGATGAAAAAGTGTGGAAATATCACAATTTTCAATCTGCCCAATTTAAAAAATATGTTGGTCCTTATGAGGCATTTCAAAATGTGGATCAAGCTGCTCGAAGTTCTCAAGAATACCAGTCTGATTTGCTCAAATACATGACAGAATATTTCAGAAGAAATAAAGGAAATCCAATTGTTGGACTGTATCCTTTTATGTTTAGTGATCCATGGCCAGCAGTAACCTGGGGAGTCATGGATTATAAAGGGGAAGAGAAACTGGGATACCAGGCTCTTAAAGAAGCGATGGCTCCTTTGATTGTAAGTTTGGACTGGAAAACCAATCGTGTTTCTCCTGGGGAAACTTACCAGGTTCCAGTCTGGCTTGTTTCTGATTTAGACAAGCCTGTTTCTGGGAAGATGACTTATCAATTGACAAGAAATGGGAAAAAAGTTTTCAGTGAAGCATTCTTAAGCAGTGCAGAGGAGAATCAGTCGAAAAAAGTTGGCGCTTTAAAAATTCCGATCCCTTCTGATGTTAATTCCAATGACAAGCTTGAATTTCATGTTTTTTTTCAGGATGATTCGGGAAAAGTCGTGGCTGAAAATGGAATTAAATTAAAAGTTGGGAAAAATAAAAGCCCAATATATGAACCCGTTTATGTCAGCGCAGTTCCTGAAGGAAGAGATTCTGCTGAATAGTTAGGGCGCGAATCTGTCACTTCAGTTTAAGACTGACTGATACTCCATCTCGAAGTGGAATAATGGTGGTGAAAAGTCCAGGAGTTTCATAAATCAGGCGATTAAATTCCTTAACGGCTTCAACCCATTTCCTGCCTCCATGGGTATCTACAGGAGCCTTTGAGGGAAGAGCAACTGTGCCGCTCCATAAGACATTGTCTGCCACCAGCAGTCCACCTTTTTTTAACCGAGGATAAGCTTTGTGGAATGCTTCAGGATATCCGTTTTTATCAATGTCACAGAAGATTAAATCAAATTCTCCGGGGAGTTCGTCAATGATTTGAAGAGCATTCCCAACATGAGTTTTGACTATTTTCTCGACTCCTGCTTGTTTAAAATACTGTTTAGCTTCTTTCTCATTATCAGGATTTCCGTCTGTATAATGCACTTCTCCATCCGGCCCAGCAGCTTTTGCCCACCAGATAGTGGAGTAGCCAATCGCTGATCCCATCTCATAAATTTTTTTAGGTTTGTGCAGAAGAGCTAAAAAATGCAGAAACCTCCCAACCGTTGGACCGACAATAGGGATTCCTCGTTTCCTTGCTTGGTCTTCCATGTGGGAAAGCACAGGGTCCCTGGATGGAAGAATCTGATAAAGGTAAGTTTCAATTTCAGGACCGACAATAATAGGCATTTTAGACCGTTTTCTGCAGTTCCTGAACACTGATTCCTGAAATATAAGAGATGTATCCAGGGATTAAAGGAAGAACACAGGGTGAGAAAAAGGCAATAGCTCCTGCGATAAAAGCGGTTAATAAGGAAAGATTATTCCCACTGGGTCCAAGGAAGCCATAATTTGAGAATTTACTGGCTAGTTCTGCAAGTTGGGTAAACTCTCCGCTGACCAGTAAAATTCCGATCACGACCAGAAGTCCACCCCCTAAAAGTTCGATCCAGTGGAAGTAGTGTTTGACTTTGTTGAAAATGGTGAAAAATAATCCAATGGCAAGCGAGGTTAAAAGAAACGGTATTCCAAGGCCCAGTGAAAAGGTAAACAGCAGAATCATCCCCTGGATAACTGTATTTTTTTCTGCTGCTAAAGTCAGAACTGTTCCAAGAAAAGGTCCAATACAAGGAGTCCATCCAACAGCAAACGCTAAGCCCATTAAAAAAGCTCCTAATAATCCAGGGGGTTTGTTGGTAACATGAACTCTTTTTTCCTGATAAAGGAAATTTAAAAATTTAATTCCTCGCAGAACCCCCATTAAGTGCAGCCCTAGAATAATGATGACAACCCCTGCAATTTCTGAGAACAAAAATTTATTGCTGTTTAAAAAGTATCCGATGGTTGTAGCGCTTGCTCCAAGGGCTGTGAAAGCCAGGGAAAAGCCTAAAACAAAAGCTAGAGAACTCCAAAAAATGATGCTTTGTTTTTTTCCCATTTTACTAAATCTTTTTGTTTCTAAATTTCTTTTTTAAATTTTCTTCTCCTTTTTCTGGGCTATAAATGTTAATAAGATTCGATTTCAATTAGATTTGCTATAAAAGTCCCAACCGTGCCGCTGCATTTAAATACGCTTCAGCATTTCTTCTAAAACCTATAAGAATCACTCGGACTTTAACTTCTTTTTTTAAAATCTCGTAAATGATCCTGTAAGATCCAACCTTTAGCTTCCAATAGTTCTTCAAAGGAACTTCCAGGGGCCTGCCGTAAAGCTCTGGGTGAGTAGTCAATTTTTTGCGTATGGCTTTAAGAATTCGCTGTTGACTGCTTCTGTCGATTTTTCGGAAATCTACGCTGAAAACACGCGCATCAATTTCAACAGAGTACAAAGCTTATTTTAACCCTACTCTTCTTTCAGCTTCTTCAAGGGAAATATATTTTTTTTTCTTGGAATCAGTTCGTATTTTAGCGGTATATCCTAAGATCATATCCTCTACCCGTTCCATAAGATTTTTCATGTGCTCATATTCTGAATAATTTATGATCACTCCAACGGGTTTATTTCGCCGAGTTAAGATTACTCGCCCTTGCCGCAGTTCTTTCAACAGAGTCGGAGTTTCTTTTCGTAATTCAGAAATCCCAATAAAGGATACATCTTCTTCAACTTTCAACATTAAACTGCCTCTTTTAAGTTACTAGTCATTGTACAATTTAATTATACAATTAAAAATTAAACGCATTACTGCAAAACCCTTCTGCAAGATCTCATTGGATGTTCTTATGTTTATTGAAAAAATCTAGGAGTAAACACTTGTAGAAAATCGTACAATTCTTTTGTTGTTGGTAGTAACTCAAATTCCCCAAAATTTTTAATGCTCTCTGATTTAGATCCAAATTTCATATTTCCGATCATTTCTAAATAATCTATTTTGTTTTTGTTCATTTTTTCACCTCCTTTCTTAGTATTTTTTTATAATTCTTTTGTGTCTTTTTATAATTAATAAAGGCATGATATAATCCTATTGTATTCATTGATAACGCTGTTCTAAGAAAAGTCAAGTAAAAAAATATCCTTTTTTTATAATTTTATAATTTTACTGCTTTTAGAGAAGTCTAATAAATTTTTTTAGCAAGATAATTTATGTTCTTGCGAAGTTCTACGTTGCGATGTCGTGGAATTTCAGATCAAGCTTTTCAAGTTTCTGCTGATAAGCTTCTCCAACCACTACTCCATTTTTGCAGGATCCCGACAGGAAGGATAACACAGGACTTTTCTATCAAGGTGATTTTGAATATACTGATGGGAGACTCCATAATTATTTTTATCCATAATAGCGCTAATTTTAGGGTTTTCTCTGATGTCCGTAATATTGCAGGATGAATCAAGAGTGAGAAGATAGTTCTATACCCACTGTCAATTATATTTTTTAGGTGGATTCTCTCTTTTAAAAAATGGAATTAATGCTCATCAGGATGGGGAATGGGCAGAACAGGGGTGATAAGGATGATGGGGATAAATAGAGGGCTAGCAGCATTGTCATTGGAATCAGTGACCCCCTTAGTAGTATTGAAGCGCTCTCGCTTCTAATTGGATAGGATAAAAGAGAAAAGATTTCGCTTCTGTTTCTGTATTCCCAGAATAGAGATGATAATTTATTCCTGGATTAAGATTCCCTTTAGGACTAACCCAAACATACGAAAGTTTAGGAAACTCCTTGACCCACTGCTTGTAAGGAATGACTTCAGGGGATTGATTTTTCCAGGGATCTAGAACAAGTCCCTGGTTTATTGTCTTTCCTTTTTGGATCAGCAGAACAGCATTGTGCTGCACAGGAGAGGACTGCCAGTCTATTGGAGTCAATCTTATATTTCTCGCTGTCCAGTAACTATTAGAGTGTTTGGTGTAAGGCTTCACTGCGTTCCCTGTTTCCCACTGCAGATTTTTGCATCCAAGAGCAAGATCTCTGCTGCTTCTTTGGTTCCACTGCTCATCAATCTGTTGGAGCTGTTGATTGATATTTTGCTGGGAATTAGGAGTAGAGTGCAGTCCAAGATCCTCTCCCATATAGGCAGCGCCGTAGTAAAGAGCATCTCCCTCCCACTGCAGCCCTTCTTTAAAATCTGTTAGTGAACCACTTCTTCCTTCAGAGCCACCATTCTTTCCAATAAAAGAAGATAGTGTATTGAAGTAGTGATTCAGGATATCTCTTAACTGCATTTTTGCATTTTTCATATTGTAGTTCTTATCTAGTAATCCGTTTTTTGTCTGGGCAATTTCGGGGTTAACAGCTGCTGTTCCCTCTGTCTGGATGACTGCTTTTTCATTTTCGCCGCTTTTTTCAAAAGAGTCTATTTGTGCTTGATTTACGTTAATATTTTTCTGCAGCACTGGAGGAGCAAGATTCGCTCTTGTAAGATTTCTTTTTTCTTTGCTTAAATTGATTCTTGATTTCCCTTGAGCAGCTTCTATTTGACTCTCAATGTGATTTTTCATTATTTTACACCTCCTCTAAAAGATGGTTCTATTGTAGCAGGCGCTTGTCAAATAACTGTCAAATGAACTAAGAGTTTGCAGGTGTTTTGCCGCAAAATTATTGAGTAATAGTTAATTTTGAGAGGACTCTAAAATTGATATAAATCCAGTAGGTTAAGGATAAAGGTCTTGCAGTGTAACTGGAAGAGGATTTGTTTTTTTTTAAAAGAAAACTGGCTGGAAAGAGTTTTGACTCTTAAAATCACCGCAAACGAGATCAATATGGCTGCAGAAGAAGAGCATTCTCAAACTTCGAAAGTTTTCAGGGTTCTTGATCTGGTTTGCAAGATGACTGTTTCAACCACAGTTCCTAATCATTATCATTATAAGGATCAGGAGTATTATTTCTGCGGGAAAAGATGTTTAGAACGATTTGCAGCTGATCCTGAAAGTTTTTTAAATAAAGGGAAGCAGCAGGAAAATCAATCTCAAGCTGCTCAACCCCAAGCAAAACCGCTGCCTCAAGCAGACCCTCATTCTGACTTGAAATCTCAGCCCCAAACAGAAATCATTTACACCTGTCCTATGGATCCTGAAGTCAGACAGGTGGGTCCTGGGATCTGTCCAAAGTGTGGAATGGCTTTAGAACCTCTAGCTCCAACTTTAGAGAAGCCTGAAAACAAAGAGCTTTCAGAGATGTCCAGAAGGTTCTGGATCAGTGTTGTCTTTACCCTTCCAGTGTTCCTTTTAGCAATGCTCAGAATGCTCCCTTCTCATCCTTTGACTCACATCATGGGTGGAAAAGAGATGAGTGTATTGGAATTTCTTCTGGCGACTCCTGTTGTTTTGTGGTGCGGGTATCCTCTTTTTGAGAGAGCCTGGTTTTCTATTCTGAATCGTCATCCGAATATGTTTACCTTGATCGGACTTGGAACTGGAACCGCTTATCTTTACAGCACTGCAGCCGCTTTTTTCCCCTCTCTTTTTCCTCTTTCTTTTCACGAGCCCTCAGGAGCAGTTCCTGTTTATTTTGAAGCAGCTGCTGTGATTACCACTCTGGTTCTTTTAGGTCAGGTTTTAGAATTGAGAGCCCGCAGTTTAACCAGCAGCGCCATTGAATCTCTTTTATCTCTTGCTCCTAAAACAGCGAAACGGATTGATTCAGGAAATAAAGAAGAAGAAGTTTCCCTGGATGTCATAAACCCTGGAGATAAACTTCGGGTCAGACCTGGAGAAAAAGTTCCTGTGGATGGAGTTGTTTTAGAGGGAAGCAGTTCTGTGAATGAAGCCGTGATCACAGGGGAACCGATTCCCGTGGAAAAACAGGCAGGCAGCAGAGTGATTGGGGGGACCATCAATGGAACTGGAAGTTTTATCATGACAGCAGAGAAAGTCGGAAATGATACCCTTCTTGCCCAGATTGTGAAAATGGTGGGTGAGGCGCAGAGAAGCAGGGCTCCAATTCAGAGGTTGGCTGATGCTGTTTCTGCTTATTTTGTTCCAGGGGTTGTTCTTTCTGCAGTTATTGTTTTTATTATCTGGAGTCTGGTTGGACCTGAGCCTAGATTGGGTTATGCTCTGGTCAGCGCTATTTCGGTCCTGATTATTGCCTGCCCCTGTGCTTTAGGATTAGCCACTCCGATGTCTATTATGGTAGGAACAGGAAGAGGAGCTGTTTCAGGGGTTTTGATTAAAAATGCGGAAGCCCTTGAGGTTTTTGAGAAGATTGACACGTTAGTTTTAGATAAAACAGGGACGTTGACTGAAGGGAAGCCTGTTTTAAGAAACATTGTTCCAAGAGCAGGGGGGGATTTAAATGAAGTGCTTAGAACAGCTGCCAGTCTTGAAAAAGGGAGTGAACACCCCCTTGCAGCAGCCATTTTGTCAGCGGCTTTAGAGAAAAAAACGAGCTTGCTTGAAGTCATTGATTTTAAAGCTGTCCCAGGAAAAGGAGTGATTGGAAAAATTGAAAGTAAAAAAGCGATTCTTGGAAATCAAAAGTTTTTTTTGGAGATGAATTGTGATTTAGGAGATCTGCCTCATCAAGCAGAAGCATTTGAAAAAGAAGGGGAAACTGTAATTTATGTGGGGATTGAAAATCGCGGGATTGGTTTTCTTACCCTTTCAGATCCGATTAAATCTTCCTCTTTTGAAGCTGTTCAGGAATTGAAGAAAGAAGGGATTGAACTGGTGATGCTGACAGGAGACAGTTTAAAAGCTGCCCAGACTGCTGCTGGAAAATTGGGAATTCGAAATGTCATCGCTGACGTTCTCCCAACTGAAAAAGGAAATCTGATTAAAAAACTCCAGTCTGAGGGGAAACATGTGGCTGCAGCAGGGGATGGAGTGAATGATGCTCCTGCCCTTGCTCAAGCTCAGGTTGGGATTGCGATGGGAACAGGGACTGATGTGGCGATTGAGAGCGCAGGGATAGTTCTTGTGAAAGGAGATCTCCGCGGAATTGTGAGAGCGCGGAGATTAAGCAGAGCCGTCATGAAAAATATCAGACAAAACCTCTTTTTAGCTTTCATTTATAATTCAATAGGGATTCCTCTTGCAGGAGGAGCTCTGTATCCTGTTTTTGGAATTCTCTTAAGCCCGATGATTGCTGCTTTAGCGATGACTTTCAGCTCTGTATCTGTGATTGGAAACGCGCTCCGCCTCCGCAGAATGACTTTGTAAGGCAGAAATCTCCACTTCATGGCATTGTTTTAGATATTTCAAGAGATAAAACTCCTCCCCGAGACATTTCTTTGTAGTGTAGGAATGATGAATTAAAAGAAAGATTTAGAGATCGTATTTTCCCTGTAGATTTGAAAGTTGCCCTGGTTTGGAGTGAAATCCAGGGGATGTTAGAAGCTGAAGCAAAGTGTTCCTTTTGCAAGCTCGCGATTGTCTCAAATTGCCCATATCCTGGATTTAAATGATAAAGGGATAAAATCTTGCGCACAGGTCAGAGAAATTTTAGAAAATAAACAGGTTGAACTGAAACATCAGATCCGCTCTTTAACTCTGCTGCATAAAGAGTTGAGCCAATGGATCCAAAAACTGCCTCCAGGTGGAATTCAAGGTAAGATCTGTGGCTGCATTGAAACCCACAATATTCTGGTACATAAATAAAAACGCTTTTTTCAACTTTCATGGCTTTTAGGATTTGACAATAGGTATAAATATGGTATAATAATGACGATGGAATTTGAATTTGATTCCAGGAAAAGCGAATTGAATAAAGAAAACCATGGGATCGATTTTTATAAAGCACAAGATTTGTGGAATGACCCGAATTTTATTGAATTACCAGTAAAAGACAGTGATGAAGCCAGGTTTATGGTCATTGGAAAGATTGGAGAAAAACACTGGTCAGGTGTGATTACTTATCGCAGTGAAAAGATACGTATTATTTCTGTGCGGCGGTCTAGAAAAGAGGAGGTAGAATTGTATGAAAGCTGAAGAATTTGACAAAAAATTTGATGCGGGACAAAATGTTATAAAGCACCTCGATCTATCCAAAGCCCGGAGGCCAGAGCAGAAATTAAAGCGGGTAAACGTAGATTTTCCTGTATGGGTAATCCATTCGCTTGATAAAGAAGCAAGACGCCTGGGCGTGTCAAGACAATCCATGATTAAACTTTGGGTTGCTGAGCGTTTAGAGAAATCTAACCCATTCCACAAAAATTGAAGGAAACAAGCTGATCCTTTCACCACTTTTAATCTAAATAATTTTGAACATTAAATATCTAATTCCTGATAAACTTTATCAGCAGGAATTGTAAATGTTTTTTTTCTTTTAATTTTTTCAATCTTTCTTCAGCCAGAAGGGATTGACAAATTGATACATTTGTATTATAATAGATACAAAAGTATCAATTGGAGGGTAAAGCATGGAATCTCTTTCACAAAGACAGGTTGAAGTTTTTCAAGCTCTGCGGGAATTTATTGAGGAGAATGGCTATCCACCAACGATGCGAGATTTAGCGCAGAAGCTTGGAATTGTTAATCCAACAGCCATTAAACGGATGATTGACATTTTTAAAGAAAAGGGGCTTTTAGAAGTGGATTCGGGAAAATCTAGAGCCATTAAACTTCGACATTTCCCATCCCCTTTTCAAGACGTTATTCCTCTCCCTATTGCGGGAAGAATTGTGGCGGGAATCCCAGAAGAAGCCATTGAAACCAATGAAGAAAAGATTTCTGTCCCTTCTTTCTTAGCTTGTGATAATCCTAAAGCTTTCCTTTTAAAAGTCAAAGGGGACAGTATGGAACCTGAACTGCATGATAAGGATTTCGTTGTGATTCACCCCCAGGAAACTGCTTCATTCAGTGATTTAGTGGCAGCTATGGTAGAAGGAGAAGCCACTGTTAAGCAGTTCATCCAAAAAAAAGGGAAATATTTTCTTCATCCCCTGAATCCAGCTTATCCTGATCTTCCAATCTCTGAAAATTTTCGATTGATTGGAAAAGTTACAGGGCTTCTTCGAAAATTTTAAAATGGATAACCATGATCGAGCAAATTGACGAACCTGTAGATTTACTGGCTTTTTTTTCTCAAAAGGGAAAAATGATTCCCCGAAAATTTTGGCGGCAGGGGAGGGTTTATGACATTACTAAAATTAATCAGGTTCACCAATCTCGGGAAGGGGAAGCTGTCCTTCATTTTTTTCACTGCAGCGACCTGTTTTCTTCTTATCGCAAACTTTCTTTTAATAACATTACTAAAATTTGGACCCTTGAAGAAGTCGAGGTGAACCCTTAGGAATCATGAGGTGACCTCAAATGCCAGCAGCTCTAAAAGAGGGCTTCCAGCAGAAAAGCTCAGAAAGAATTATTTTTCTTGCTGACATGAACAGTTATTTTGCAACTTGTGAGCAGATGAGCAATCCTGCTCTGCGTGGAAAACCGATTGGAGTTGGAGGGAGCAATTTAAGTCGAACGGTTGTGACTGCAGCTTCTTATGAAGCTAAAAGGTATGGGGTAAAAAATGGAATGAGTGTAGGGGAAGCTAAACAGCTCTGCCCTGAGCTTAGAATGGTGACTGGCGATCCAGACAAATATTTTGACACCACTAAAAAATTCCTTAAAATTTTTCAAGATTATACACCGGATATAGAGCCATTTTCAATTGATGAAGCTTTCCTTGATCTGACAGGAACCCAGCATCTTTTGGGATCGTTTATCCATATTGCTAAAGAAATTAAAAAGCGAATTCGAGAAGAAATTGGTTCTCTTTTTACCTGCTCTATTGGCATTTCTTACAACAAAAGAATGGCAAAACTGGCTTCTTCAAAAATGAAACCTGATGGGCTGGTCTGGATTAAGCGAGAAGTCTCTAAAGAAGATTTAATCTGGTTTGCAGAAGAACTGGGAACGACAAAAGGAAAGCTGATCTCGACTTCTGAAGCTTTAAAATCCAGTAAACTCACAGATTTATGCGGAATCGGTTCTCGAACAGAAGAAAATCTTCTCAATATGGGAATTTCAACAATCGAAGGGCTTGCAAGAACACCGGTGGAACGATTAAAAAAAAGGTTCGGAGTTTACGGTATTTTTCTCTATAACCTCTCCCATGGAGAAGATCCTTCACCTGTTATTCCTTACTGGCTTGATAATTCATATAAAAGCATGGGACACCATTACACTCTCCCAGAAGATATTCATGATCGCGAGAAACTGGAACCCATCCTTTTAAAATTATCTGAAAAGATTGGAAGAAAGCTGAGAGCGTATGGTTATAAAGCGAAAACAGTTCATCTTTTTTTAAGAAAAAATGATTTTACTTCTCTTTCACAGCAGCATACCCTTCCTTTTTACACGAATGACGGATATGTAATTTATCAGGAGGTTTGTCGAATTTTGGACACCTGGATATTCCCTGAAGCTGTAAGAATGGTGGGAATTCAATGTTCTAATTTTAGAAGAAATCATGATCAACTTTCTCTTCTAGAATCAGAAGCTCAAAAAGAAAGATTGATTCAGGCTCTTGATAAAATTAACAACCGTTTTGGTGAATTTACCGTTATGAGAGGGAAAATCATGGATGCCAATTTAAAAATTCATGTGGGGGGGTATCTGGAAGATAAAAGCAGCTTGACATTAGACCTGCTCTAAGGTTTATACTGGGAGTAGAAGAAAAAATGCCGAGGGAAAGGAGAAAGAAAAGATGAAAGAAAAGTTTCCTATCATGGGAACCAAGCCGATCTTTGATTTTGTGATCCTCGGCGGAGGAGCTGCTGCTTTTGGAGCAGCCATTAAAGCCAATGAATTAAAAGTTAAAACGGCTTTAATCAATGAGGGACTTCCTTTAGGAGGAACCTGTGTAAATGTGGGGTGTGTTCCTTCCAAAGCCATGCTTTATCCGGGAGAAATTCTCCATCTCTTCAGCCATCATGGGATAAAAGGGCTTCCTACCCTGGATCCCTCTATTCATGGGAACAAGATTTCTTTTCAAGATTTGATTCAGGAAGAATTAGAGATTGTTTCAAAAGCTCGCCAAGAAAAATATGAGAAAGTTCTTAACGAATTGAATTTTGTTACCTTTTTTGAAGGGAAAGCAAAATTCGTGTCCTCCCATGAAATAGAAGTCAAGGGAGAGGTGATTCAAGGAGAAAAGTTTCTCATTGCCACGGGCTCAAAAACATCAGTCCCTCCTATTCCTGGGCTTTTAGAATCTGGTTATTTAACCCATATTGAAGCTTTAAAATTATTCCAGCAGCCTGAAAGCCTTGTGATTTTAGGAGCAGGTCCAGTGGGGCTGGAATTCGCTCAAATGTTTTCCAGATTAGGAACAAAAGTAACGATTATTTCTCGCAGAGAAAGGATTCTTCCGAATCTGGAACCTGAATTAGCTTTAGAACTCGAGAGGATCTTTGAAAATGAAGGGATTGAACTTCTTCACAAAACCCAGATCACAGAAGCAGCAAAAGTCCGTGGAAATAAAAAATTGATTTTAGAAACTGAGGGGAAAAGAAAAGAGCTTCTCTGTTCTGAAATTTTACTAGCCACAGGAAAAAAACCGAATACCCGTGATCTGCAGTTAGAAAAAGTGGGGGTTAAAATCGAGCCGAATGGAGCGGTTATTACTCAGCCCACTCTTGAAACATCAGTCCCTCATATTTTTGCTGCAGGGGATGTCACAAATCTCCCTGTAAGACTGGAAACAACAGCAGGAAAAGAGGGAACACTGGCTGCTTTAAATGCTCTGACAGGAACGGAGAAAACGATTAACTATCAGTCTGTCCCCTCCACGATTTTTACTGACCCCCCTTTTTCCTGGGTTGGATTAACAGATGAACAAGCTGCCCAGAAAGGATACCCCTGCTCCTGCAGAACCCTTTCTTTTGACAAAATCCCTAAAGCTCAAATTCTCAGAAAAAGCGGTGGAAAAATTAAAATGGTGATCCATCGAAAAACTCATGAAATTTTAGGAGTTCATGTTCTGGCTCTCTCTTCCCCTGAATTCATTGCAGCAGCAGCCTTAGCAATCCAGAAAAAGATGACAGTAGAGGAATTAACAGACCTGCTTTTTGTTTTCCCCACATCATCTGAAGCCTTAAAAACCGCTGCTCTTTCCTTTCTCACGGATATTTCAAAACTGTCCTGCTGCGTGTAAATGTGTAAGCTGGCTTACAGATTTTTTAAATGTTTGCCGCGATATCAGCAGTCAGAACTTTTCTTTAAAAAAGTGAAAGTTATGGGGATCCTCTATGGGAATCTGGAATCGTCTTGCTGAATATTTTTAATCTTCAGACTTAGGTCAATTGCTGTTTTAAGTTCGCGAAGAAACAAATTTTATTCATGGGCTTGTTTCAATCCTGACTAAAATAAAAAACTTAAACAGCTGCGCCAAGATGATTAACGATAAACATCCTTTCGATGAGCAACATGAGTCAAATAAATCGTTTTCCTCTCTTTGTCAAAAAAGTAAAGAATTCGATAATTGCCAACTCTCAAACGATAAATGTCTTTTTCTTTGACTAATTTTTTTGAGTTGCGCGGAAATGGATTGAGAGATAAGCGAACATATTCATTTCGAATTCGGTTTTGCTCAAATTTTGGAAGCTTTTCAAAACCTTTTTCAAACGACGGTAGATATTCAATTTTATCACTTCAAAAGCTTATACTTCCTGTCCAAATTAGCAATTGGCAAAGACTTATGTTTTTCTTTCATGGCTTCATCAACTAACTGCGCATCTTGGATGTCCTCCCAAATTTCTTCCAATCTTTTTTTAGTGAGATTTTGAGAGATCTTTTTTAGAAGTTCAGCTTTTGTTGCCATGAAAAAGAATTCTAAGTAAAAGTGGAGATTCCCTTTTTCTTCCGCCGAGTTTCAATCCCTTATTCATCAGGTCAATTGCTGCTTCTCAAACACTCCCTGAGGGGATTTTTGCATATTCCGCACCATGGCTGCCGGGGATTATAATTGATGACTGCCGCTGTGGATTGACTGGTGCATCATGCCCATCTGTTTTTCATCAGTGGGGAAAGTTATCGGCTGAAAAGCCAATTAAAGAAAAAAAGGGAAGAGGAAATGACGGAGCGTGACAGGGACAGCGAAGAAAACAAAAGTCTTTAGGAAGCCACAGGAAAGAGGTTTTAAGAGTGGGATGACCTCTCCCAAGAAAAACAGCAGAAACCGTGCTGAAAGAAAAAACTCTTTTCTCTTTTCATCTATGAAATAAAAAAAGGAAAGATGAAAAAAGAGGTGGATCAATTTTCTCTGCAATTAAAGGATCAATTCTCGATGATCGTTTACACATATTCAGCCTCGGTTCACCCCCACATGCGTGGGGACAATTGATCTTGCTCTCGTAAAAGTTTGTTTTGCCTCGGTTCACCCCCACATGCGTGGGGACAATTTTTTTCTTTCTGGTGTTTTGTGATTTCCAGCCGGTTCACCCCCACATGCGTGGGGACAATCTTAAAAGTTCTGCTTCTGTCGGCTAACAGTTCGGTTCACCCCCACATGCGTGGGGACAATAGGAACAGGAACAGATTCTCTACAGATCCAAGCGGTTCACCCCCACATGCGTGGGGACAATGTTTCCACTGGAAACAGAAACCGTTGTGCCTCCGGTTCACCCCCACATGCGTGGGGACAATGTTTCCACTGGAAACAGAAACCGTTGTGCCTCCGGTTCACCCCCACATGCGTGGGGACAATGGAACAACCCCTATGGCGAAAGCAGACAGCGTCGGTTCACCCCCACATGCGTGGGGACAATCTTCAGCGCTTTGTTTCCACCGCCTTCCAGGTCGGTTCACCCCCACATGCGTGGGGACAATCACAGAATCTGCGAACATATTTTATTTTCATTCGGTTCACCCCCACATGCGTGGGGACAATTGTATATGAAGCCGATCCACCTGGTTGGGGAACGGTTCACCCCCACATGCGTGGGGACAATGAGCAAGGTTCTGGTTCTGGAAAACGCTTGAAGCGGTTCACCCCCACATGCGTGGGGACAATCGGAGTTGTTGAATCTCCTGAAGCTGTTCCGTCGGTTCACCCCCACATGCGTGGGGACAATAGGTCTGATTCGCGCTGGTCGTGGACGTGTTCCGGTTCACCCCCACATGCGTGGGGACAATTCCTTAGACTTATCCAAACTGATAAATATATTCGGTTCACCCCCACATGCGTGGGGACAATGCAGAATATGCAGTTCATCTATTGTTCACCTCCGGTTCACCCCCACATGCGTGGGGACAATTTGTCCATACTTCGACATTATTTTTCTGATTCCGGTTCACCCCCACATGCGTGGGGACAATGATCCGCTGATAATAGCGGAAAACATCGGAGGCGGTTCACCCCCACATGCGTGGGGACAATTCTTTTTTCGAAGAATGCAGGATCGTTTTTAGCGGTTCACCCCCACATGCGTGGGGACAATAATTGCTGTTGTCGCGGTCATCATCACGCGGTCGGTTCACCCCCACATGCGTGGGGACAATGCTCATGTCATGCTCCAGTGGATCCATGTATCCGGTTCACCCCCACATGCGTGGGGACAATAAACACAACCCGTTCTCCGTTGATTCTGCAGCCGGTTCACCCCCACATGCGTGGGGACAATGCCAACTGCGGTATTCACTGCCTGCATGATATCGGTTCACCCCCACATGCGTGGGAACAATTTATGCAGCAGGAATTTAATCGCGCCGTGGTGCGGTTCACCCCCACATGCGTGGGGACAATTAGATAATAAAAAATTTTCCGTAACGAAAAAACGGTTCACCCCCACATGCGTGGGGACAATTTTCTGCTGAGAGATTAAAAAATCAAAACATTCGGTTCACCCCCACATGCGTGGGGACAATGCCCTCTGCGTAAGCTTTGTAAGCGTTGGTATCGGTTCACCCCCACATGCGTGGGGACAATAGAATAGGTATCACCTAAAACATTTACAGTTCCGGTTCACCCCCACATGCGTGGGGACAATTGTCCCGATGAAAATATGCCTGACAAGCGTGGCGGTTCACCCCCACATGCGTGGGGACAATATGCCAATGTTTCATTCCGATTTCTCGCGCTGCGGTTCACCCCCACATGCGTGGGGACAATTGGTTTTACCTCCTTTAAAGATTCCTTGTTTTCGGTTCACCCCCACATGCGTGGGGACAATACTGAAAAATTGAGCAAATTTATGGAGTTCGGACCAAAAGAAGACCTTCGAAGTTCTCTATTTTTCGTGAGGTCTTTCCCCATGTCCTGATCTGAAATCCCTGTTCATTATTGCTTCTGTAAATCATTACACAGCCACCTTCCTTCGCCTCACCACACGCTTTCTCCCAAAGCCGATCTCGCACCAGTGCCGAAACCCTTCCGACAAACACACCGCTTTTAGGTTCCAGAAACCACCGGGTCAGTTCTCCCCGTAATCCAACGGGTACCCGCTCAAGTATCAATACTACCATTTGTATCTCCTAATCTCAACTGTTGCGGTTGAATCACACCACCCTTAGTCTTTCCCACTTCGGGATCCCAGAGTGGTCCTGGAGCTGCGGGTTCCTCGTCCATCTGTTCATCATCAGGAGACACCTTGTTCTCTTCGAGACCCAATACCTTGCAGATGTCTGGAATAATCCTTTCTAGGAGGTTCGTAGACACAAACGTATCGCGGCAAGTCAGCCTCACACGCCGTTCCAGCTCATCCCAGCCCTCTGCTACCCCACGAAATGCAATCGGCACAGTAATCTCCGTTTTATAAAGATCAGCGATGTCGTACACGAATGAGAGCATCTTCCCTGTGTGGATAAAACCCAGTGCTGGTGAAAATCCAGCCGAAATTATGGCCGCGTGACAGATCCCATACAGACAAGAGTTAGCGGCGGACAACGCCCTATTTACCGGGTCTGCACTGTCCCAGTTGTCCTGGCGATAATTTCTTCCTGACCAGCGAATTCCGGATTCCTGGGCTGCTTTAGCATAGGCATTTCTAACACGAATTCCTTCCATTCCCCGAATTTGTTGAAGAGTCAAATTCGAATCAAGCTTCTCCCTAAATCGAGACTGGTAGAGACGTTGTACGACCCGCAGATGAAGCTGTTTGTCCGCCCATGCGTTTGCCTGATAGAGGAGGTTCGTAGCACTGCGGGTTTCGCCCAAGCCTAGCGCATAGAATCGGATTCCTTCCTCGCCACACCATGCCACAAGACAACCATGTTCCGCTAAGACAGAGATTGCTGCGTGAGTGATTGAAACCCCAGGTCCCAGCATCAGCAAAGCAAGACTGGCGCACGGAACTGGCACCTTACCAGATGCATCATGGATCGAGATGGCTTGATCCTCCTGTTCCACCCGGCAATGCTCCACGTAAAGGTAACTCCACCCATCACTGAACTTCGGCAGGATGTGGAGATCCTTGATTCTCATACGATTGTCTCTGTCAGCTCAAGGGGGCAGGCACGACCGAGAGGAGGCCGAAGCCAAATGCTTTGCCGGATCCAATACCTTGAATGAGAGTCTCGTGAAAATTTTTTGCGTTGGTGATCCGCAAGATTCCTTGAAATGTGACGGCGAAGTGGCTCATTTCAAGGGAAGAACTACCACTTCTTTTGCTCCCTTTCTGCTTGCCGTCCTGCCGAATCCTTACATTAGGAACTTTTATTACGTCACCATTGCGATCTTTAAACTCATTCATAAGTAGTTCAAAGCCGCCAGGCTTGCCTTTTTCTCGCTCCACCCCTTTACGAATCAGCCAAGAAATTTGTTCTTCCTCGCGAGTCAATTCTACACGTTTTCCTCTCATTGGATCGTCTTTCTTTGCGACTCGCTTGGTTGGATTGGCACGCAGAGTGAAAGCAAGATTTTGTCCGTCTCTCAGCTTTTGATAGATGCCTCCAATATCCTTACTCGTGGGATTTGGCATATCAGAACCATCAATCAAATAACCGTGGAATGTGTGGAGAAATAACCAGTTTGGTTCTACCGTGGATTGAACATATACAATCACCCGATCACGCTCTTCCTCTGCGTCTGCGCGAAACAAAATGTTGAATTTGCTGCTGACTTTATTATTCCCATCGTCTTTCGAAACTTCTGGAAAGCCTCGCAGCAGCGTCCGATGCATTTCATAAGGATTTGCTAGTTCATTCCAAACCTGCCTGGAAGATTGGTTTAGGATCAGACGAGATAGAAAAATAGAACCACCATTCAAAAATGTCATTCCCCAGCTCCTTTGTGGTCGAACAAAACCTGAATAGATCTGTGTTTGAATCGTCGTTGGGCAAAACTAAGAGGCCAATCGTTCTGAGTTCTTTCGCCATTGGCACGATCTATGGGTTCCAAAACAACTCGTTTATTCGTGTTCCCTGTAAGCAAGTGTTTCTCCAAGCTGCCAGGCTCGGCTTTTGAATGCTGGCCTACAGGTGGAGCAGATAGTGGAAAGGCCTTCCGCCCAAGAAACAACGGCCACACGGGGGAGCGTAAAGCTGCCGCAATTTCATTTAGAAAATTCTCGTCATCTGACTGCAAGCCTACCGTAAACATCGCATCAGCCAAATAATCACGGTAGGAAACTACCGTATCTGTGCCACTTTTATCTGCCTTTATGACTTCGATCGCGGTTTGATAGTCACGCTCAGGCCGACCCTTCTTGTCAACGCGCACTCCCATGCGGATCTTTTCGAAACATGAAATATCTTCCCCACGTCCAACACCCATCGCTGCGCAAATCAGCCCTATAACACCACTACGCGTAGGCTCGAGGGCCGTATCGCGGTAATCAAATCGGCTGCGATATCCCCAGGACTGCATAGGGCCTTCGAGAGTCATCAGCAACGAGTAAACCTTGCTCATGTGTTGACCGTTACTATGGTTTTGCCGTTAGTTTCATTTTTGCTGAAGTCCGGCAGGAGAATAGCGCTAATTGCACTATCAACTTTACCATTAAAAGCGCAGCACAATTCATTGAGGCGGTTTTCTTGGCCAACGTGAAAACAGGATAACTTCTTGACACCTTGATCGCCGTAAACCTCTTTTAGTTTCTTCCAGTGCGCCGTTAGTGCTTCTATCGATAGCCCAACTAAATCATCATCATCCTTCCTTGGACGAATAGGCTTAGCAAAAGCATTTGCTAAGGAAAGTGGTACTCCACCTTGTCGTCGAACTAACAATCCAAACGAAGGTAGGTTTTGGGCTCCAAAAGAGTTTTGTTTACCAGTCGGGATAGCATAGATCATTGCTTCTAGAAATGCCTTAATTACCTTGTCTGCTTCTTTGTAGTCTTCTTCATTCAGTCCCTTATCCCACCTTCCACCTACTCTTCCAGTTTTACCTGTAAGATTCCGAGCGAGCTGATCCCGATCCACTAGTGCGTAACGATAATAGCAAGCACTGTTAAAACCTACGAAGCCCATCATTCCCGCCCCAGTTACTTCTTCGGGATTGAGATCGTCCACAGCGGTGTAAAAGTCCATTTCCATGTCAACCTTGTGGGTAGAGATAGGGTGAGCAACTTGGCAAGACGCATGGGTATTGCGGACAGGCTGTTCAGCGAGCATCCTTCCAAATAAGGCAATATCAGCGGAACATTTAACTTTCTCGATGCTCTGTTTAATTTCATTATTGACTTCGAGTTGGGGCTGCTTTACATCCTTCGCAGACTCTTTTTCTTTATTTGCCCCTTCCACTACATTATTATCAGGATGTGTTTCATTTTTTTGATTATTCTCTTGTTTCTTCTTATCACGGCGCTTTGTTACCACATTCTTGATATCTTGCCAATGCTTACGGATGGCCTCCACACAAATCTCCACTTCTTTAGGGGAGATAAAGAGCAACACATTCGTCTGCTCTGGCTTCTTACTATCGGACGCAGCGTAATACGAGTCGCTGAACACACGAATTCCTTCCCTCAAGAATTCGTCATCTCCCATTTGAACTGGCGAATCTTTTTTAAGTTCATCAAAAAGAAGTTGCTGCAAGCGTTTTGTCCGATCTCCAACAGGCACCGTCCCTCGTTCCTTCCACCATACTCTCACTGCGCGCTTACTGCTCTGACTTGAAATTCGCGCTCGACGGAAACCGCCAAAAGTAGCACTTTTGGGCTGACCAGTGTCGTCTCGGTTCAAGTTAGATGGTGCAAAGTTTTGTATTAAATGAATTTCAATTTTGACTCCAGAATCACTCATAAACATTCTCCTCCTTATACTCTGTATCGTTACTATAGAAGTCACGCGCCCAGCCCAATTGCACCTTGCCATCTAGACTTTCCCACTGTAGCAGGTCGCTAAAAAGGCGGTACCAATCGAGCGGCTGGTCATAGGATTTTAAGAGGCTCACTGCATGGCGCAGATGACCGTCTAGGTCGTCAGGGTGAGCATTAAGCAACGCAACAAAACGTGCCTCCATGCTGTCACTCTTTGCCTTGAGCAGCTGAAATGCCGAGCCAAATGAATAACCTTTTCTATGCTCGGGGAACAATCCGAACAGTGTCGCAACCAGATAATACCAACGATCATCGCAGGTCTTTCTATAGCGATATGGCACAACGTGTCTGTGAACTCTGTACATACTGGCAGGCTCCATTCCTAGGCCACTTCGCAGGTCAGCCAATGCACCACGATCTTCTCGTTTCGCAAGCAGAAGCAAATAGTCAACAAATTTTTTTTGCATCTCATCAAGGCTCACTTTCTTTTCCCTCCTCTGCCTTTCTTTTGTGTTCTGTTCTGTTGTTGTGACTTCAGATCCACATCATTAAAATCTATGCGCACGCGGGCGACAGCTTGTATTGCGCGCACGGTTGTACCTAAGAAACGAATACTTTCTTTCAGAGATTGCTCAGCCTCATCCTTTAAGCATTTTCGCCAATCCGAGGTTGCCCTCTGGTTATCATCCGGTTTCCAGTCATCTTTTGCCTCATCCCAGTCCTCTGGAAGATTCTCAAGCAGAGATAAGAAATAGTTTTCGAGTCGTAGCCAATAGACTGGACATGGGTCAATCACTTCAGCAATTTTTCTAACTTCTTCCTTCTCATGCTTACTAAGTTGTCTCTGGTCCGCTCCGGGCAGAAGATAGAATCTAGCAATCATGTAGGCTCGCTTACAAAGTTCGCTATTCAAAGACTCTGCCTCTTCGACCAAGGTTCTTAATCGCTCGACCAAGCTGTCATTATTCAACAATTCTACCGGCACCGGCAATCGTTCGTGCCTCCACAACAGTACTTTATCCTGTTTTGTGGCGAGGCCAACCACATTTGCCCTGAAGCCTGCTCCTCCGTCAAGAACACCGCCTTTCTCAAGCTGTGCAAAAAAATTCAAACTTGCGGCAGTTTTAACATTGGAAGCACCTAATGAAAAAAGTGTATGCGCATCACGCCAGGATGCTTTGTCTTTCGACATTTCCAGCGGCTGATATGCCTTGGTGACAGGTTCACGGTAATAGGTCTTCATAGGATCATCAATATCAGTATCAGTGGTGGTCCTCAAACCATTTGTGAAGAACATCGTGTGCCTGTTTATTATACGAATTAATCTACTTTGAGGAGCAAAACGCTGAACTGGTCCGGTAAATTTGACCTCTTTTCTCCAAGATAAAACTGCTGCCTGAACGATGTCGTGTTCTTCCCACGGGGGAAGATCGTTCGCAATAAACTGACTTGGAATAAGATTTACCAACAGCGTTTGAAACAGGTTGTTGCCCTGGAGCCACAAGCAGATGCCTTTTACGCATGGAGCGAACCGGCAGGGCTTTGGTTCGATTTTTTGTTTCCCAACTTTGCCACTCCTTGCGATGCCTGTCCCCGCATATGATTGGGCAGATATAAGCATTCGAGCAATCTCGTTAGGCTCATAGTCAAGGAGCTCCGTGGCCATCTGATGATCGAAGAGAACACGCCCCTTCTTGTTGGGTGCCTCCTTGGCGAGGCGCATCAGAGCGTCAGTGTTATACTCCTTAACTGCACCATTAATTTTGTACTTGTTAAGATCAAGTTTTCCAACCTGCATGAAAGGGCAACTCTCATCAAAAAGAAAAAATCGATGATGCCATTTACCAAAGTAATTATTTAAGGCACCGTCCCTGGAGAAAGAGCCATATTGGTACAATCCCTTCCACTGGTTCGTGTCCGACGGCCCTTCAAAAACACGATACAAAATCGCCAGGAGCAACCGATGAATCGCCACCGTAACCAGAGGAGAGTCATCGTGTATTTCTCGCAAATTGTGTGCCCGGAGCAATGTATCGAGGATTCCATATTCAACTTTTTCACCTTTCAGATCAATGCACGGAATCCAAGGTTCGTCGATTAGGTTAAATTCAGACTTCATTCTCTTTATTCTTATCAATCATTATACCCAGTTTTTCATCAACAGTCAGGATATAGTCTCCCACCCGTCCCTGATTCTGAACGTTAAGCCTCAACAGCTTAGCATGACGCAGGTGTGTGTTTCTCGACCATTCAGGTGGCGACTCACCTTGTTCAAGCATGGCGCGGAAAACTCCTTGATGACTTATCCTGGAAGAGCAATCCAGCAATTTCTGAACTTCAGGAATGTCCGGTGACAAGGATAGGACTAATTTCTGAGGTGCAATCACTACAGTGATTGAAGGATCACCTTCACGTGTAGCCGCACGAACAGTTTTGTGCACTTCTGGAGCTTCGTCATCATACAACTTCATATTGAATTGCTCAATGAGATCCACAGGGTCCTGAGGTTCCGCAACTAGGAGCCTCTTTGCTGATTTTTCGGACTCGTCGCGTTCAAACTTCATCTTGTTCTTAGCCTTGGACAGAGCATCGACCCAGCCCTGAGGAAGGGCTTCGTCATTGGAACCATATACGGCTTCGACAAGAGTCTCCACATCAATCGGAATCCTGATTATGCTACATTGACGAATAGCCAGCCACGTGCGTAGCAAAATATATCGATCATAAACGTGCTCGATACTCGTACCAAAAGACTCAGGTGCCGGCCCTTCTGGATCAGCGTCACACAGCACGATAAATTGTGGGAGCTCCAAGTCAGACGGCCGCTTGCGGGTGTGGCGGTGCAACCTTCCTAGACGTTGCAAAAGCAAATCCACTGGGGCTAACTCTGAAATCATTATATCAAAATCCAGATCAAGGCTTTGTTCAATGACTTGAGTCGCAACCAGGACTGCACGATGCGGCCTTTTATTTGCAACGTATTTACCGAACTTTTGCAGAACTTCCTCCTCACGCTCGCGACGCCACTTCTGAAGTGTTCGGGCGTGAAAGAGGAGGCACTCTGTGTTTTTTAAATTATCGCGCAAGTGGCTGAAGATTTCAATCGATCGATCTACCGTGTTGCAGATCACGGCTGCACAGCCTCCATGCACCAACTTTTTTTGCAGACTTTCAGTCATGGTCGGCAGGTTAGTGTGTGCGAAATGCAGATTGATCTTTGAGGACTCCCCACTGAGAATCTTCACACAGATTGGGGACTTCCCAATATCATCGTCGGGGCAGCGGCGTGGTGATGCCACTGTGATACAGGGGTACTGATTATGTGCCGCATCATACCCACCGGAATAAGCTTTAACCAGCGACTTTTTTTTGCTCTCTGGCAAGGTAGCAGAAAGGAGAATAACGGTGCAATCCAGCTCTGCCAGCCATTGGAGCAAGCGTTCCAGTATAGTGCCCATATAAACATCGTAAGCGTGAACTTCATCAAAAACAACAACCTTCTCCGTTAGACCAAACAATCTAACGAACCAGTGCTTGGTCTGGATCACACTCAACAAACACTGGTCAATCGTACCGACACCAAATGGCGCCAGGAGAGGCCGCTTCCTGGCAGTAAACCAAGATTGGGCTTCCAGATCTCCGTCCTCCTCCTCGATACTCCTGGGTTCGTAGCTATTGATTTCCCCTTCCTCAACCCCTAACATCTGTGCAAGCAATGCATTTCCGTGCACAAGCTGCAGGTTAAGCTTCCCCGTATGTCCGCGGCATGTCAGGTAATCGTCCAAGACGCGCCTGAACATGGCGTTGCTTGTAGCCTGGGTCGGCATCGCAATATATAAGCCACGTGCAAAATTTCTGCACATTGCTAGATCAGCTGCATAAAACGCGGCCTCTGTTTTACCATGTCCCATTGGCGCTTCCACGATCATGAGATATGGTGCGATTCGCCCTGATACCAGTTTGATCACAGCTTTTTGGAGATAATTGGACTCGAATGGAAAGATCTGTTCAAACAGCACCTCATGTGCAAAGGTTGGGCTAGGCAGCCAACCGAGTGCTTCCAGGGCCCGCTGGGCTTGTGTTTGTGCTACTTTCCAGTATTCAAAAATACTAATATCAGGTGCCCTTCCATATTCTGTTGCACACTTGAAAAAATCCTGATTCGAGCCGATCCAGTCCGCGACAGACACGAACCCAGAGATTACTGGCACAATAAATGGATCAGTAATCTGTTTCAGGGATGAAAGAACCTGTTTGAGATCGAAACCCAAAGTATCAGTAAACTCACTTAACACACCGTGACGAGCTTTTTCCCACTCCCTATTTCCTAACGTATCCTTTCCCATCAAAAGATCTTGAGAACGCGGAAAGACACCATGATGTCCGCCAATAATTTGGCCCAACAAGTCCGTTGCCTGGCAATGACCTAACTCTTTCACGGCTCTGCTGCTGATGAATCCATGAGGGCAACTCTTATCATTCTGTGAAAATCGAAGCGTTAAATGGTCTGATAACTTCAAAACCTTCTTCTGGAAACCAGGACTTGCCTTACCCACATCGTGGGCGCCAGCCATGAACATGACCAGTAATCGCGCATCAGAAACTCCGAGCGCTCGCTCTATTCGCTGTCGAAGTCGAGCGGTAAGGGTCTGATCCCAAATCATTCCGGTTACTGCCGCCACATCAAGCATATGGTGCAATAAGGGGTGATAAAGCTCTTCACCGTTCTGGGCAGTTTTGGCCCATAGCATCCTCAGTTCAATCTCATCTTCTGCAATCACAATAGAGTTTTCCCGATTAAAATTCTTGTCAAGAGGTAGAAAATTTGTCTCACCCCCTGGTAAAAATTATGGCGTTTTTTTCGCACTCCTGCCATCATGATTTTTCTATACTGCTTTTCCCTGCCCCTCCTTACTAAAAATGTTTTGTTTAAAAAACGGAGATGCACTTCGATGAGGCAACCATGATTTTAAATAGCTGCAATTTTCAGCAGAATATGCAGGATAAACCCTTTTAAAAAAATGACTGCACTGATTATGGTCTTTTCAAGCAGGCATCGTGGTTGTCAACATTCCTGAGTAAAATGACTCTCCCCTCTAAAAATTCAAAAGTTAAGGGTTGCTTTGCATTCACAATTTTTGCTTTTTCTTCATCTCATGCAGCATGCCTTCTGCGGATTTATACGAATAAACTCTTCCTGCTTTAATGTCTTCATCGAATTTCTTCCACAGTCCTTATCACAAAAGTTCCTCGAGACGGAAAAATTAGTGAAAGTCCAAGTCACTCCACAATGAATGACCAGAATGTGAGTGTGACTTTAAAGTGGACCTTAAAAAGTGGGAGATCAAATGGAAAGGATCGGGGGAGATGCACACCAAGAAAATCTCTCTATCAAAAAAATAAAAAAATTTTCACAACCTGCAAAAAGAAAAAGGAGGTGTGCATGCCTGCCACTAATTTTAAAAATGAGGATGCCAGCGTCGCTCCGCTTCGAGGGTGGCATCCATAAGTTAAAAGAGAGGACATCATCATTGTAATATGAAGCAGAATGCAAATAGCTCTGAAGAATGAATTCCTGGAACCTTAAATAGTGTTTTAAAGCAGGCGAGTTTAAAGGAGGTAAAATAATGCATCGTTTCCTTGTAGTCATTGAAAAAGCTGAAAAGAATTATTCTGCTTATTCACCGGATCTTCCAGGCTGTGCGGCCACAGGGGGTTGCGCGAGAAGAGGTTGAGCAGAACATGCAGCAGGCGATTGGTGCACATCTGCAGGGACTGCTGGAGGATAATGAGTCCATTCCTGAGTCTTGTTCCTTTGCAGAATATATCGCTTTCCCATGAAATTGGCTAGATTGGTTGTTGAGGTTTGTAAAATTGTCTGAGCATAATTTAATATAATGGAACGAAAACTCAGCCGCATAGAATCATTAGACCCTGCTATGGTAGAGGTTCTGCGCAGAAAAACGGGTCAGGAGCGTCTGGAAATTGGGTTTGGGATGTGGAGATTCGCCAGGCAGATTATTTCTGCTGGAATTCGCGATCAGCATCCTGATTGGACAGAGGAACAAGTGGCAGTGGCTGTGTCGCAGAGGATGTCTAGTGGAACCCTCTGAATTGCTTGCTCGGGTTGTGCGCGCATTCGAACTTTTGGGCATTTCTTATTTTGTCACGGGTTCTACTGCTTCGATGTATTATGGGGAACCTCGATTTACAAATGATATCGATTTTGTTGCCGATTTTAAATCTGAGCATGTAAGCTCATTTCAGAAGCTGTTTCCTCCTGACGAATTTTATTTGAGCGAGGAAGGGATGAAGGAAGCCATTCGATTTCGCTCAATGTTCAATATTATTCACCCTGCTTCCGGTTTTAAGGTGGATATTTCTGTTCGGGCCGCTGACGCATTTGACGAGAGCCGCTTTGCGCGTGCGCGTAAAGTAGAGCTGACTCCAGAACAAACAGCTTATTTTTCTTCTCCAGAGGATATTATCCTCAAAAAAATGCTTTTTTACCGCGAAGGGGGATCTGAAAAACATTTAAGGGATATTGTTGGAATTTTGCTTGTGTCTAGTGAGAAGCTTGACAACCAGTACCTTGCCGAGTGGATTACAAGGTTGAAACTGGAAGATATATGGCAGATCATTCAAAAAGCAGTCAGAAGGGAAAAATGAACTTTGTCTTCTCAAAATCTTGTCTTATTCCCTACTCGACTTCTGGAGAACTCTAAAATTAAAATGGTCAGTTTTCAGGAAAATAAATCTATGCAGCTCGTTTTAAACACACATGGAGTATATCTGCTCCAGTGCTAAAAAAAGTTATTTTTGTGATGTTCGCTGAATTATAAAAATGTTGTTCGGCTTGACATTTTTGTAATTTCTGTTATATTTTTGATATAAGTGTAGAATGAAAAAAGTTAGAAAAAGGCATGCTTTGCTAACCAGATCTTTAAGTCGAGAAGAGCAAGAGATGCAGACCGCTTAAAAAAACTTCTTCGCAATTCCAATACCTTAGTTACTCTTACAAGAAAAGTATTTTATCGCGCTATTCCACTAGGATCCCGTACTGGCCCTTTGGAATATTGAAACACCAATCCTCCAGTCACCCTAGGAAAATTGACTGTGTTATCGAAGTCAAGAATCAATCATGGAGAAGATATGGGTCGTTTTAGGCGCAGTGTTCGCTTTTTTAGGGGTTGGTTTAGGGGCTTTTGCTGCCCATGGGTTAAAGGGAAAAATATCAGCAGAAATGCTGACTGTTTTTGAAACAGGGGTAAAATATCAAATGTATCATGCTCTGGCTCTTCTGGCAGTTGGCTTTGCTCAATCTCTATGGCCAGAAGCCAGACTGGGGATCTGTGGATGGTTTTTCAGTGTTGGAATTCTTCTTTTTTCTGGCAGCCTGTATATTTTAGCCTGGACTGGAATTAAAATGTTCGGAATCATAACCCCTTTTGGCGGATTATGTTTTCTGGCGGGATGGGCCTGGTTTGCTTTTCAAATTTTCGCCTTTCATTAGCTCTTTATTTGATTCGACCGATTGACTTAGTTTATGACTTAGTCTATAATAAAAACGTGCAGGTTAATATTCATCAAGCTAAAACTCATCTCTCCCGCTTACTGACTCAAGTGCAGCAGGGGGAAGAAATTATTATTTCAAATGCGGGAAAGCCTGTAGCTCGCCTTGTTCCTTTCAAAAAGAAAAAAGAAAAATCTCAAATTCTTCCAGGAACAGCAAAAGGAAAAATACAAATCTCCCCTGATTTTGAGGAGCCTCTGCCAGGAAGTATTACATCTCTTTTTGAAGAATGAAGATTTTGCTTGACACCCATGTTTTCCTCTGGTGGGTTACCGATGATTCCAGATTATCTTTAAAGGCTAGAGAAGTTATTTCAAATATAGAAAATCAAAGATTTCTCAGCGCAGCATCAGGATGGGAAATTGCCATTAAAGCTAAGCTTGGAAAAATTTCAATTTTAGAGAATCCCAAAAATTTTATTTATGATCAGATGGAAGAAAATAAAATTCAAATGCTGCCAGTTCAAATGAATCATGCCTTACAAGTGTATAATCTGCCGGATCTGCACCGAGATCCCTTTGATCGGCTTCTTGTTGCCCAATGTCAGATGGAAAATCTCCCTATTATTACTTCAGATCCATGCATTATAAAATACAATGTAACAGTAGTTTGGTAAGTCTATTGTGAAAAAGCAGAGTTCAGCCGTGGATTTACCAGGAAGCTGGACGACCATCTGGAAGTGAAAAGAGATGGGTTTTTTGAATTTTAAGATCAATAGAGCAGGGTCGAACTTTTTCAGAAGTTTATTTTTATTTTTGTTATTCAGCTTTTTTTCAGCTCATGCTTCTTTCGCATTCTCAAGAACCGAGATTCAGATTAAATGGCTGGGACATTCTTGTTTTTTGATCAAGGCTCGTGTTTTAACACCTCCTCGACCCATCCCTTTTCACCGTGGGAGATTTTCTAAAAGCAGAAGAGGATTCCATTTTTCTTTCCGAACGATTTACTCTGTTCTTCTGGATCCTTACCACAGAGCAGCAGGGTATCCTGTCCATAAAGTGAAAGCGAATGCGGTTGTGATCAGCCATTTTCATTTTGATCATGATAATGCAGGAATGGCTCCTGGGGCAGAAGTGTTTGATGGATTAAAAAAGGGGGGAAAAACCTGGAATCCGATGACTGTGAAACTGGCTCCTGGAATCTATCTTAAAATTTTAGGGGGAGTTTATCATGATTCTGTTCATGGGAAGAAAAGAGGTCTGGACAGTATTATCATTTTAAATTTTTACGGCATTCGCATGGTGCATCTTGGGGATCTGGGGACTCTTTTGAGTAAAAAAATAGTTCATGAGATTGGGAAAGTGGATGTTTTAATGGTTCCAGTTGGAGGGGTTTTCACGATCAATGGTTTTCAAGCCCAGAAAGTGGTTAAAGAACTGCATCCCCGGATCGTTCTTCCGATACATTATCGGACTCGATATACGAATAAGACTCTTTTACCTATTCATTCAGCTCGTGAATTTTTAACCCATAACCCTTATCCCATTAAAAAACTGGATACCAGCCGCTTGATTTTAATTCCTGGAATCCTTCCTGAGAAAAGAATGGTTTATGTTTTGAAACCCTTAAGTCCTAATCCCCCTTATCCAATACGATAAAAGCAGCTCGACTCCATCTGAAATTACGACTTTCATTTTACTGAAGTCTCTGCGG
Source organism: bacterium (assembly GCA_021800275.1). GTDB lineage: Bacteria > Vulcanimicrobiota > JABDET01 > JABDET01 > JABDET01 > JAKAVV01. The sequence continues at coordinate 67,798 of JAJYZB010000008.1, read as the reverse complement.
ATCAGAGACACTGCCTTGACTCATCTGTCGTTTTTTTTCTCTCTGTGATTGTTTTTTTATCCGTGGATTTTCCCTCAAAGGTAAGGATTTTTTCTCGCATCTCTGTTGGAATAGGCTTTGATCGGTTTGCCGCATAATCAAACATGACCTGGGTTGTGGAGGCTTCTGCAATCAGTCTTCCTGTTTTAGATTCTCTGATTTCATATTGGAAGTCAAAACTTTTTGTGCCCAGTTTTGAGATTTTTGAATAGACTAGAAGGGTTTCTCCCATGTAACCAGGGGAGCGGTAATCAATTGAAACATGGGCTAAAATAAAATCCACTTTGGAGTAATCCTTAATTCCAAAGACTTCTTTCCAGTAATGCGCTCTCCCCATTTCTATATAGCTTAAGTAAACCGCATTATTGACATGACCAAAAGCGTCCAAATCCCGAAATCGAATCTCGATTTGAAGAGAATCTCGAAAATTCATAAGAAAGAAATTAAGAAAAACCAAGCTGTTTCCTGCATTGCTATCATGCAGGTGCAAAGAGATGCAGAAGGAGGCTTATGTTTGATCAGGAATAGTATGATTTCTGCTGTGGCATGGGTCAGCATAGAGGTTAATCTTGATTAGAATTTAATTTAGTGATTTAAGAAGGGGCTTAAGAGGCGCTAGGATGAAAAAAATTTTGCTGTTTGCTGATGATAGAAAAGAAAAAGCGAAACAAAGCGCTTTATCACTTCAAACCTGGCTTTCAAAACGGAAAATAAAAACTGTTCTTAAATCTTCTTTAATTCCTCTCGTTTCTGAAGACCTGAAAAACACTGATTTAATTGTAAGCCTTGGAGGGGATGGCACAGTTCTGAGGTTGGCTCATTCTTCTGCTCCTCTTGGGATCCCTATTTTCCCGATTGATTTAGGTGGTCTTGGATTTTTAGCTACTTCACAACCTGACCTCGCTAAAAAAGCCTTGGCAGAAATTTTACAGGGTAATTTTAAAATTGACAGCCGCATGATGCTGAAAACCAGCATTAAAAAAGATCGTGTTCGAAATCAGTCATTTCATGTTTTAAATGAGGCTGTGCTGCACAAAGGAGAGATGGAAAGACTTCTTCACATTAGAATGTTGATTTCAGGTCAGGAAATTACGGGTTATTCTGCCGATGGACTGATTATTTCAACTTCTACTGGCTCCACAGCTTATTCTCTTTCAGCAGGAGGTCCGATTATCAGTCCTAAACTGGATGTGTTTGTGGTGACTGCAATATGCCCTCATGCCCTTTCTGCCAGACCTATTGTATTTTCAGCAGATGAAATTATTCAATTGTTTCAAATTCGCAAGGATCGAAAGGCTTTTCTCACATTTGACGGATATAAAACGATTGCTCTTCAAAAGGAGGAGATTCAGATAGAAAAAAGTGAATTCTCCTGCAGCTTGATTTTAATGCATCAGGATTTTTATCATAATTTAAAAACAAAACTGCAGTGGGCAGGGGAGTATAAAAGACTTGATCTTGAAAAAAAATCGACTCAAGATAAAATAATCAATACAAGGTCAATTTAAAATTAGTAGAGGTCATACTTCTAAGCTAGGTGAATTAAAATGATCCTTGAATTAGAAATCAAACATTTTCCGATTTTAGAAGACGTGAATGTCAGGTTTGGTCCAGGGCTAAATCTGTTTACAGGTGAAACAGGAGCAGGAAAAAGTTTAATCATTGATGCCATTGAATTTCTGATGGGCTATTCTTCCATTCAAGGGGAGGTACAGGGGATTTTTAAACCTTCTGAGGAATTAAAAAAAATTCTTTCTCAAGAAGGGTTTGATATTGAAGAGGAACTTTACATCAGTCGGGAATCTCGAGCTGGCGGAAAAACGATTTCAAGAATGAACGGCACTTTTGTTCCTGTTCAAAAGATAAAAGATATCTCTCCTTATCTGGTTGAAATTCACGGACAGCATGGTTATCACTCATTATTTGATTTGAAAACCCATCTTGCCCTTCTGGATCACTATGGGGGGGATGAACTTTTGAGGGTTCGACAGTCGTATGCCGATCTTTACAAATCCTGGAGATCAGCAGAAAAAGATCTGGAGCGGTTGATTGAATTAGAAAAGACTCGTGAAAGAGAGCTGGATCTTTGTCAGTATGAGGTGAAAGAAATTGAAGAAGCTAGACTGCGGGATGGGGAAGAAGAAAGTTTAAGAGAAGAAAAAGAAAAATTGACCCAAATTTCTCGCCTGCAGGAGTTGCTGCAGGAACTTTTAGAGCAGACGGATCGGATTCCTTTCCAGAAAATTTTATCTTCTCTTGAAAAATTATCTCTTTATGAAAAAAAATTGTCTCCCTGGCATTCTAAATTTCAGGAATGGGATTATGAATGGATTGAATTAAAAGAAGTTTTAAATTCTTGCAGAACCTCTTTTCTGCCTGATCCAGCACGCCTGGAGCAAATTATTGAAAGGTTGGATCTGATCCACCATTTAAAGAAAAAATATGGAAGCGCCATTTCTGAAATTTTAGTTTATTTTCAGAAAAGAAAACAGGAGTTAACTTCATTAGAACAGTTTGATGATGATTTGAAAAAAGCGGAAGAAAATTTTAAGCGATTAGAAAATCAGTTGAGGGAAACAGGGACCGTTTTATCTGAAAAAAGAAGAAGAACCGCTCAAAATCTTGAAAAGGAGATTTTGAAGGAGTTTAAACTTCTCGCTTTTTCGCACGCTGAGTTTAAGGTTTCTTTCGAGAATTTAGAATTCTGGAGCCCTGCAGGAAAAGAAAAAATAGAATTTTTGGTCAGTTTGAATCCAGGACAGCCTGTTCTTCCTCTTGCAAAAGCTGCTTCAGGAGGAGAACTTTCCAGAATTATGCTTGCCCTTCGCTCTCTTCTGGCATCTAAGCACTCTGAGACTTTTATTTTTGATGAGATTGATTCTGGGCTTGGAGGAGAAGCAGCGTTTCATCTTGCAGAAAGGCTTAAAATGTTAGCTGCGGATCATCAGGTTCTGTGTGTGACTCATCTTCATCAAGTCGCTGCTGCTGCTGATTGGCATTTTTTTGTGGAGAAACAAGTGATCAACGGGAAAACTCAGGCTGCTGTTCGGCTTTTGGAGGGGGAGGGGAAGGTTCAGGAATTGGCTCGCATGATGGGAGGAGAAAGGAAAAGCGCAGCTGTGCTGCAGCATGCGCGTGAGCTTCTGCAAGCCTCGAGAGGAAAAAATGGAATAAGGGGATCCTAATCCTGGTGGTTTTCTTTTTTTATGTTTAAAGCTGCGGAATTAATGCAGTAGCGCAGTCCTGTGGGTTCTGGACCATCCTCAAAGACATGTCCTAAATGCGCACCGCACTGGCTGCAGAGAACTTCAGTTCGCTTCATTCCCAGGCTTTTGTCATCCTGAGTTTCGATGTTCTGATCTGACAGAGGGGTAAAGAAACTGGGCCAACCGCAGCCTGCGTCAAATTTAGCATTTGAGCTGAACAGTTCGCTGCCGCAGCAGATGCAGTGGTAAGTTCCAGGTTCTTCATAGTTCCAGTATTTTCCAGTAAAAGGTTGTTCTGTTCCTTTTTTTCGGGTGATTCTGAAAGATTCTGGATCCAGAATCTTTTTCCACTCGTCTTCAGATTTGTTGACTTTTTGCATTGTCATTTTTTTTTGCATAACTTTAAAAAAATCCTTTATTAAATAGAAATCATCAAATCTGTAGAAAATTTAATTCATGCCAAACCGTGTAAGGAGGCTATTCGATATGCCCGTGAAATCCTTGCATTCTCCCTGTGCCAGTTGATGTTTTGATTTACACGAGAAATGAGTGGAATAGAATTAAGCATAAAACTTTCTTTGGCAGAAAAATAGCTAGTGAAGCTGTGTAGTTGATGTAGAGGAAGTGCGGCAGGCATCACTCATTAAGCCAATCCTGTGGGTGTAGAATGTTATGATTTCTTTACTTGATTAATAATTTGTAAAAGATGTTATGATTTTTTTATAAATGTTAACATTTTTTTTACAAACTGTACATAAATTTGTAAAAAATGGGTGTTATAATCATTATTAATCCAGAAAAAATTTGAAAGGGATGGTGAGTGAAAATGGCAGGACAGATTGGAGTTCATGGTCATTTTGCATTAGGTGGAGCGATTCAACCTCAGAATATTGGCGCAAATGCCCAGGGAGGTGGAGCGCAGCAAGGTGGTGCTGCAGCAGGAGGGGCTGGTCAGCAGGGAGACACTGTCGAGATAGGTGGGCTCCAGGTTCCGACAAGCTTTAAGAATCATGGTCAGGAAGTTTCCTGGGCAGCTCATCACGGGATTCATGGAACGGATTTATCGCAAATTGCAGATAAGAGTGAAACCGTTCAACAGTTCTTACAAGATCAGCAGAATACTCAGAATGCGGCTAATGGGAATGCACAAGCAGGCGCCCAGCCTAATGCCGCTGGAGGTAATAATGGAGGCAATGGCAATACTGGATTAACCACATTTCTCACTAATTTGACAAATCAAATTAAAACTTTTTTAGCAGATCAAAAGCCTGCTGCTCAACCCGCAGTGCAGCCAGGAGGACAGCAGACCGCTGCAAAATAGTTTTCGATTATCAAATTTTTTAACAGGCTGCAGGATATGCAGCCTGTTTTTATTTTCAGGAAGAATTCAGGGAGTCGGAAGATTCCTCTGGATTTTAATGCGCAGCAGAAAAGCAGAGGGTTTCATTTTGAAGCACAAGTTTTCCATCCTGACGGGCATGACTTCTGGCTGCTTCTGTCAGGGTATTAAGAATTTCTTTTTTCATTTCTTCTGGTTTTCCTGAAAAGATCGTTCGAAAAGGAGGAGAGATATCATAACGGAATTGGGTAAAGGCTTCAGCAGAATCCCATTCATACTCCACTAACATTTTTTCCCATTGGATTTTTACAAAACCTGATTCGTGGAGAGCTTCTTTTAAAATTAATGGATCAGCTAATTTTCCAGGATCTGGAGAACCTGGAGGTCGTTCAATTTTTCCATATTTCTTTTGGATTTCTTCCATTCCTAGAGACATCATAGGCACTTTTTCAGGGGTGCTCCAAACTGCAAAAGCAGCCATTCCTCCTTTTTTTAAGATGCTGCGAATATGGGTTAGAAAGGGGCGTAAATCCTGTATAAACATCAGTCCCCATCTGCAGAGAACAGCATCTATTGGATCGGATTCATAATGATAAGTTTGCAGATTGCACTCTTTAAATTCGATGTTTTTCAAGTTTAAACTCTGGGTTCTGTTTTTGGCAAAAGCCAGCATTTGAGAAGAGGCGTCAACCCCTAGAACAAACCCTTTTTCTCCAACGATTTGGGCTGCAGTTAGAGCGGGTTCTCCTGGTCCTGTGGCAAGATCCAGAACTTTATCTCCTGGTTTGAGTTTGCAGAGTTCTGCAAGCTTTAAGCTGACAGGTTTTCCTGCTTTGTCAATGATAGGCCACCAAATTTTCCATCCTGCTGCTGCTTCATTCCATACATTGGTTTCCATTTTTCTCTCCGCTGATAGTTTCCTGGGGATTGAATTGTCTTTTTTATATGAAAACCCTTTTCACCGCTGAATTTGTTGAAAATGGTTCTAAAGGCAGGAGAAAGAAAACCGTACCTTGAAAACATAAAATCATGCCCATAGCAGAAGATCTTGATCTTTTAATTCGTTCTCGTTATCCCCTTATTTATTTAATCACTTCTGAAGAAGACAGGGTTGAATCTGTATTAAACCAGATTGCTCAGAACATGAAAAAGAAGTTTTTTGTCTGGTCCTGCGCTTCAGGCTTTGGGACTTATGGTCAAACAGGTTTTGATAGTGCAACTGTTGATCCTCTGGTTTTGCTAGATCGGATCTTGCAGTCTGAGGATCACTCCATCTATCTGTTAAAAGATTTTCATATCTATATGGAAAAAGAACATGCGGTCATTATTCGAAAACTGCGGGAGACCTGCCAGATCATTAGAAACACTTATAAGACGATCTTTATCTCTTCTCCTGTCATGAAGATCCCCCCTGAACTGGAAAAAGAGATGGCGGTTCTGGATTTTCCTCTTCCCACGTTTAATGAGTTGAAAAAAATTCTTGATGATCTGATTGCTTCTGTGCGGAGCAATCCTCGTATTGTGGTGGATCTGCCGACTGATATTCATGAAAAAATGGTGAAAGCAGTTTTAGGATTAACTGAAAATGAAGCCAAGCGAGTTTTTGCGAAAGCGATCGTGAATGACTCTAAATTAAATGCGGATGATATTCCTGTTGTCCTGGAAGAAAAAGAGCAGATCATCAAAAAAGGCGGGATTTTGGAATATTACCACACTGATGAACAAATGACCCATGTGGGAGGAATGGAAGTCTTAAAAGACTGGTTGAGCAAAAGAGTGGAAGCTTTCTCTGATAAAGCTCATGCTTTTGGCCTCCCTTCACCTAAAGGGGTTCTGCTCATGGGAGTTCAAGGGTGCGGAAAAAGTTTAACTTCAAAAGTCGTGGCTTCTGAATGGAAACTGCCGCTCCTTCGTCTGGATGTCGGAAGTATTTTCAGCGGAATTGTAGGGTCATCTGAAGAGAATATGAGAAAAGCAATTAAAACGTCTGAAACCATTGCTCCCTGTGTTTTATGGATTGATGAAATTGAAAAAGGTTTTTCAGGGATCGCAAGTTCCAATACGTCAGATGCAGGGGCAACAGCTCGCATCTTTGGAACTTTTATTACCTGGCTCCAGGAGAAAAAATCACCCGTTTTTGTGATTGCCACAGCCAATGATATCAGCAGTCTTCCCCCTGAAATGCTGAGGAAAGGGAGGTTTGATGAAATTTTCTTTATTGACCTCCCAACTTTTAATGAGAGAAAAGTGATCTTTTCGATTCATTTAGAAAAAAAGAAAAGAGATCCAAAGACTTTTCCATTAGAGGATTTTGCGCGCCTTTCAGAAGGGTGGAGTGGTTCTGAAATTGAGCAGGTGGTGATTGCTTCTCTTTTTGACGCTTATTACAAAAATAGAGATCTGCAGCCTGATGATCTCCGCAAAAATTTGAAAGCCATGGTTCCTCTCTCAAAAACCATGAGCGAAAAAATAGATGAATTGAGAAATTGGGCTAGGACCCGCGCTCTCCCAGCCTCAGCTCCAGAGGGTTCAGAATCTTCGCAGTCCACAAAAGTTCCTGTTTCAGCAGGTGTAGAGGCTCCTCCTCTGGATTTTCGATCATGAATCTTTATGCTTAATTATTTGGGGGGAATTCAAACAGCAGCACTTTTTGCTGTGGTTGTTGTCATTGTTCTGCTTGGACTGTGGTTTATGCTCCGCTATTACACCGCGCATTACCTTTTAAAACTATCTCTGCAAATTGAAAACCCTCAAGTTGTCAGAGGGGACACCTTAAAATTTAAAATCGGAATTAATTCGTCGTCAAACATAACTGTAACCCGTATTATTATGAAATTGAAGTGTGTTCAGACTGTCCATGATCAAGGACAAGTCGCAGGGGATATAGCCAGCACCTTACTTTTTTCTTCCTCTTACAGCAGTCGTTCTATTCTTGATGATGCGCCAGAAACTCTTCAGGAATATCAATGGGAAGCAGCCGGAGGGTCTTTGACTTTTCAGAAAGGGCAGGCGCGCGAGATCCCTGCAGAGATTCCTATTCCTGGTGATGCGATTCATTCTAAAGAAGGCGGAAGACTTTGGACTCAGTGGAATCTTGTTATTGAAGCCCATCTGCCTGCCCCTGATCCTCCTGGTGTGATTACTCAGAAAATCAGGATTGTTCCGGATTATCAAGCCCATCTTAGCTCCCTCCCCCAGTATCAGGATGCGCAGGATGACCCTTTTCATCCCAAAATCCCTGCTCAGCCGCAGATTCCTCAAGCTCAGACATCAGGGATTCCTCAGTCGCTTTTCCCATCCCAGACCACAATTTCACATGTCTCCATGCCTCCCCAAAATTCAGTTCAGCAGCCAGCTCCTTTGTCGGGCTTGGAGCTGCCGCCAGATCCACCTCAGAATCAGCAGCCAGGTGGACCTATTTCTCATTTGGAATTCGAGGATGAAGGGAATCAGTCATAAAACTTGGATTAATTTTAGAATTTTGCAGGATCCCCTGATAAGACGAGTTTCGCAAAATCTTCAGGATTTAAGCTGGCTCCTCCAACAAGGGCTCCATCAATTTCTGACTGCTCCATAAATCCTTTGATGTTGTTAGGTTTGACAGAGCCTCCATAAAGAATTCGGATTTTGCTGGCTGTATGGATGCCGCAGAGTTCAGATAAAGTTTCTCGAATAAATCGAATGGTTTCATTAGACTGCTGCGGACTATCTGCTTTTCCTGTGCCAATAGCCCACACCGGTTCATAAGCCATAATTAATTTCTCAAAATCGCTCTGGGCGGTTCTAAATAGTCCTTCTTTTATCTGTTCTGCCAGGATTTGTCTGGTGATCCCTTTTTCCATTTCTTCAAGAGTTTCTCCAATGCATAGAATCGGTTTTAACCCATATTCAAAAGCTGCCAGAATTTTTTTGTTAACTATAGCATTTGTCTCAGCAAAATATTTTCTTCTTTCAGAGTGTCCAATAATCACATACTGACATCCTGAGTCTTTCAACATGACAGGGGAGATTTCACCTGTGTACGCTCCTTCTTTTTCCCAGAATATATTTTGCGCCCCTAGTTTTATTTTTTGACTGGAGCATGAGGAGATTGAATGAAAAAGAGTAAACGAGGGACAGACAATAATTTCTGCATCTAATTTTGTAGGCAGAAGATTTAAAAATGTCTCAAAAAAGAGGGATGCTTCTTTAAGGGTTTTATTCATTTTCCAATTGGCCGCAAAAACAGGTGTTCTCAAGCCCATCAAGTTATATTTTCTCCAGCGCCTGTTCTTTTTCCCAAATTTTCGAAAGTTCGAGGGCTAAATCTTCCAAATAAATTTTATCCAGATCATTGAACGCAGCAGTTTTGTCGGAATCAATGTCAATTTCTCCAATGACTTTTTCAGAAGAAATGATTGGAATGACAATCTCAGATCGGGTGCTCAGGAAGCACTGCAGATATCGAGGATCTTTATTCACATCCTCCACTAGAATAGTCTTTCTTTCTGCTGCAGCAGATCCACAGATCCCTGTCCCAATAGGAATTGTAACGTGTTCAGTGGGAGCAGCTCCTTTCCATGCTAACAGGTTGAGAACGTTCTTGTTGACCTGGTAGATTCCCACCCAGTTGTAATGTTTAAAATTTGAATGAAGCTCATGCGCAAGAGTTTCACAAGCTTTTTGGAAGCTTGGATGGTCTGAGATTTTTTGTTTTATCTGTTCTAACCTGCTCATCATTTGATGAAATGATGGGATAGACAGGTAATCCCAGGCAGAGATTTTCCTTCTAAAAATTCTAGAGAGGCTCCTCCCCCTGTTGACAAATGGGTCATTTTTTGGGCTAATCCAAGCTGCTTTAAAGCAGAAATAGAGTCTCCTCCTCCAACCACGACTTCTCCACCCTTTTCAGCTCTATCAGCCAGAACTTTTCCTATTTCCAGGGTCCCTCTTGAAAATTCAGGCAGCTCAAAAACCCCCATGGGTCCGTTCCAGAAAAGAGTCGCAGGTTTTTGCTGGCGAATCAGGTTCGAGAAAAGAGCGGTGGTTTCTGGTCCTATGTCCAGTCCCTGAAGAGAGTCAATTTCATTTATTTCTTTTCCTAGAGCCGCAACCTTGTTTTGTTCGGGAGATTTAAGGGAAGGGGCGGCAACACAGTCCACAGGCAGCTTAATTTTATCGGAGTAAAGCGCCAGCATTTGATTGACAGCTAAGAGCTGCCCTTCTTCTACCAGAGAGCCGCCAATTTTCCAGTCTTTTGCTTTTAAAAAGGTGAAAGCCATTCCTCCTCCAATTAGTACTTGATCAACTTTTTCGATCAGCTGCTTTAAGACGCCTATTTTGTCAGATACTTTCGCTCCACCAAGAACTAAAAAATACGGCCGATTCGGATTTTCCAGAAGATGAGATAAAACTTGAACTTCTTTTTCTAGAAGAAATCCAGCAAAAGAGGGAAGAAATTGGGTTATTCCTACAGTACTGGCATGTGATCTGTGGGCAGAGCCAAAGGCATCATTGACAAATAGATCTCCTAAGGAAGCCAGTTCTTTCGCAAAAGCCGGATCGTTTTTTTCTTCTTCAGCATGGAATCGGACATTTTCGAGAAGTAAAACTTCTCCTGGAGGCAGCCCTTGAGCTAAAGCTTTAGCTTTATCTCCGATACAGTCCTCTGAGAATTGGACCCGTCTTCCAAGCAGTCTTTCCAGGTGTTTAGAGATTGGATGTAAAGAATACTTAGCATCGGGTTTTCCTTTAGGCCTCCCAAGATGACTCATCAGGATTAAACTTCCCCCTTTTCCCAGGATGAAGTTTAAGGTGGGGAGAGTTTCCTGGATTCGAGTATCATCTTCGATTTTTCCTTCGGAGTTGATCGGCACATTATAATCCACTCGGATTAGTATTTTTTTTCCGCTGAGCTCAGCGTCTCTGATAGTGTGGTTAAGCATAGACTTTTGCTTTTGCAACAAAGTGAACCAGATCTGCCACTCTGGAGGCGTATCCCCATTCGTTATCATACCATGCTACCACTTTTACCATGTTCTCGATCACCATCGTTGAAAGACCATCTACAATTGAAGAGTGAGGGTTTCCTTTAAAATCAGTGCTGACCAGGGGTTCAGTGGTATATTCAAGAATTCCTTTTAACCGCCCTTCTGACGCTTTCTGGAACGCCTGATTCACACTTTCTTTGGATGCGTTTTTTTTCAGAATTCCCGTGAAATCAACGATTGAAACTGTGGGAGTAGGAACTCGCAGAGAGTATCCATCAAATCGTCCTTTTAGACCAGGCATGACCAGACCCACTGCTTTTGCCGCTCCAGTTGTTGTTGGAATAATATTTAGTCCTGCTGACCGGGCTCTTCGCAGATCTTTGTGAGGGAGATCCAGGATTCTCTGGTCATTGGTGTAGGAATGGATAGTCGCCATTAAGCCTTTGTCTAATCCAAATTCATCGTCTAGAACTTTCGTGACAGGAGCCAGGCAGTTGGTTGTGCAGGAAGCATTTGAAATGATCTGGTGTTTAGAAGGATCATACTGATTTTCGTTGACCCCAAGCACAATCGTAATGTCTTCATTTTTAGCGGGAGCTGAAATAATGACTTTATTCGCGCCGGCAGTCAGATGAGCTTTTGCTTTTTCAGCATCGGTAAAAATACCTGTGGACTCTACAACAAGAAAGACATCTAGAGCTTTCCAGGGAAGTTTTCCGGGTTCTTTCTCACTGAGAACCTGTATTTTTTTTCCGGCGATGATCAACTCATTGTTTTCCGCTCTTACTTCGCCATTAAATTTTCCATAAGTTGAGTCATATTTAAACAGGTGGGCATTGGTTTGAGCGTCTGTTACATCATTGACTGCAGCAACTTCAATATCAGGGTATTTTTCCAGCAGAGCTTTTAAAGTTTGGCGTCCGATCCTGCCAAATCCATTGATTCCTATTCGGTTTCTCATTTTCAAGCCTCCTATTTTTTGGGTTTGGGATTAAATTCAATTTCTAAAGGTGCTGCTTTAATTTGATTCTGAGATTTAGTCTTTCGGAAGAATAAGACCTGTTTCCTTCAAACTAACATATCTGTTCGTTCCGATTACAAGATGATCCAGCACTTCAATCCCCATTAAATCTCCTGCAGCCGTTAATCTCTGGGTGAGTGATTGGTCTTCAGGGCTTGGGGTTGGATCTCCTGAAGGATGGTTGTGTCCTAAAACAACTGCTGCTGCTCGAACTTCCAGGGCAGGGGCAAATACTTCTCTAGGATGGACCATGTTAGAAAAAAGTGAACCAATGCTGATGATCTCTTGTTTTAAAATCTGATTTTTAGCATTTAAGTATAAAGCCATGAAATACTCTTTTTTGTGCTGAGCTAAATGTTTGAGCTGAAGATAGGCTGCTTCTGGTCCACTGATGACGGGCTGAAAGTGCTCTTCGCGAGTAAAAAAACGTTTTCCTAGTTCAAGACAGGCAAGGATAACACAGGCTTTTGCTTTTCCTATTCCTTTTTCTGTTTTTAACTGATTGAATGTGATTTTCGAAAACTCCTCTGTGCCAAATTTTTTGAAAAGTCGCTTTGCTATTTCCAGAACATTGGCTTCTTTTGTTCCTGATCCTAATAAAAGAGCGAGCAGTTCTGAGGTTTTTAGATTTTCAGCCCCATTGGCGATTAATTTCTCTCGGGGGAGTTCATGGGGAGGAAGTGAAGTGATTGAGATTTTTTTCATTTTTTTCAGTATAGAACATGCCTGTCAAAAATCTGTCAAAAATAATTTAATTTTTCAAAAAATTGGCATCAGTTTTTACAAAAATTTAACAATCTGGAAATATGCTGGCAAACAAAAGGAGTTATACTAGGATTAGATATGGCAGACTATCGTCGAGATGATCGGGAACGAAATATCAGACCTATAACCCTAGGGGGTAGAAAAGATTCTGTTAACCTCTCAGGCGCATCAGCGCCTCTTGGAGTTTCTGCTGCTGGCGATTCTTCTTTCCCTGTTGAATTAGCGTTGTCGCAGTCCCAGGGTCCCTGGAAAAAAGATAGATCCACACTTTCAGTTGAAGCTCAGGTTGTTTTAATGGAGATGAAAGCTGCTGGAAAATCAGTCGTAGATTTTGCCAGTCATCTCTATTCTAATGTGATTACCCATTTGAAAGTTGCCACTGGAAGAGTACTGAAGCTGGAACCCTATGGCGGGTATCGTTTAGTCTGGCATCAGCCTTCATCTGTTCAGCCCTCATAAATGAACAAAGGGCTTTTTTCTTCAATGTAAAATTACATTCTTATGGCATGCCGTCATTCTGAAGCTCTGTCTTTTTTAAAGCCCTATATTGACATTATTGATCATGAACTATTAAGTTTTTTAAAACGATTTAAAAGCCCTGAAGAATATTATAATCGTTTGTTATACCATTTCGGATATTCCTCAGGATATAATCAAGATAAGAAAGAAGGCACCCCTTGTTTTTTTGGCAAGAGATTAAGGCCATTGATGTGTTTATTAATTTCTCAATCCCTGACAGGGGATTATCATCAGGCTGTCCCCATGATTTTAGGCATTGAACTGCTGCACAACGCTTCCTTGATTCATGATGATATTCAAGATCGAGATGAGATGAGGTGGGGAAGGCCAACCTTGTGGAAGCTTTTCGGTTTAGAGCAGGGAATCAATTGTGGAGATTCCCTTCAGGCAATGGCTTACGGCTTAATTTTAGAGCTTTATGACAAGGGAATTAATGAAAGAACAGTTCGAAAGATCTTAGAGGTTTCTAGCAAGATTCACAGGACTGTTGTAGAAGGGCAGTATCTGGATTTAGCATTTGAAAAAAGAACAGATATCTCGGAGACAGAGTATTTTGACATGATTGAACGCAAAACAGCAGCTCCTTATGCAGGAGCCGCCGAATGCGCTGCGATTCTCGCTTATGAAAATAAAGAGCCTGAAAGAGTAGAACTTTATCGTCAGTTTGGCTTAAAATTAGGGATATTGTTTCAACTGTCAGATGATGTGTTAGGGATCTGGGGAGGAATCGAAAAAACAGGGAAAATTCCTGCTGATATTCGCAATAAGAAAAAAACTCTGCCTATTATTTATGCTTTTAACAACAGTTCACCAGCTGCCAGGGAAGAATTAATTCGAGTTTATGAAAGCCCTGAGTTATCGGATGCAAGCGTTTTTCGCGTGTTGGACATTTTAGAAGAATCAGGAGCCTATCAGGCATCTGAAGTCTGGGTTAAGAGATATTATCAGGAGACCCTTGAAGCTTTGGAAAATACGAAAATATCCGATTTCTTTCGAGAAAAATTAAGTGGAATTGCCGATTACTGCATCCGCCGCGTCAAGCTGATGCCTGTGTTGGAGAAGTCGGGCTAGCCCATTTATTCATTTCGGTAAATTTACAATTTATTCATTTTCGTTTATGTTTTTAACCTGGATTTAATGCTGCTGCAGTGTTACTATAAAAAGTATGTTAGAGCAAATTCGGGATCTATATCTTTTAAAAACCTGGAAAAACGATACTTCTTTGTTGAACAGAAAAGAAGACCCAGCCATTTTGTCTGGGGCGACTAACGTTTTTGTTCCAAGAGATGAGGCTGCCAGTCATCCTTGTTTAGATTCTCAAGCTGCGGCTGTATCTAACTCTGAAAATCGCGAATTTACTCTTGCCACCTGGAATGCGGAAAATTTAGTCACATCTGGTCGCAGGGCAAATGATTGGGAAAAAATTAAAGAGAAGGCAGAGGTGTTGAAAGAAGTCAATGCTGATGTTGTCGCTCTTCAGGAGATTGGAGATTTGCAAACCCTGGATCAATTTCGCACTAGGCTGCTTGGGGAGCAAACTTATCCTTATCGGATTTTGATTCAAGGGAATGATCCCGGTATCAATGTAGGACTGCTCTCTAAATTTCCGATTAAAAGAGCTTATACTTATCGCGATCGCGTTTTTCCAGGAGTTGACGGGCAGCCCATGAAATTCACACGAGATCTTCTGGAAGCTGTGGTTCAAGTAACGCCCCAGTTTCCAGTGAAGATTTTTGTCTGTCATTTAAAATCTAAAAGAGGAGGAGAATACTCGGATTTAAGACGAGAGTCAGAAGCTCGAGAAGTCAAAAGAATTATCAGTCAGCAGCTTGAGAAAGAACCAGAAAGTTTGATCGCTGTGGCAGGAGACTTTAATGATTTTCCAGATAGTCCTGCGGTTAAAACCGTGGAACGCGGTCCAAATTCTGTCATTGATCCGTTGTCTGTGGAAAAACGCGAATATCAGCCGACTCATCACAGCAGCAAGTTCGGAAACACTCGTTTAGATTATCTATTGTTATCCCCTGAACTCATGAAAAGATATCAAACAGGTTCAGCAGAAGTTAGAGAAAAAGAAAACCATGGCGCTTCTGATCATGATCCTCTTGAACTGCATTTTAGAGCTTACCCGACACAAAAATTTGTCAATCAGCCGTTTTCATCTTCTTCTTCGAAAGTGATTAATCCATAATCTTCCAGCATTTCTTCAATCATGTCCATTTGAAGCATTCTTTCCACATAATTTAAGGTGTAAAACATTTCATCATAAGTGAGATTGTATTTACCTACTAAATCCAGGATTTCTCGGGCAATTTCTTCTAACCGTTCAAGAGCCAACCCTTACACCTCCATTGAGTATCTAAATTTACTGTTTTTAAGATATACCTGCTAGGATTCAGGTCAAAGGAGGCGAAATCCTTCTATGCTCGAATAAGCTTGGAGGCACTTGAGGTTTTGCCGGGTCGTCTAATGGTAGGACAGCAGACTCTGGATCTGTTTGTGAGGGTTCAAATCCTTCCCCGGCAGCCAGGACTACTCTCCTTTGAACTGCGGTTTTCTTTTTTCGAGAAAGGCTGAGATTCCTTCCAATTTGTCTTGTGTGGAACAAACAGCTCCAAAATAAGAAGATTCCAGCGCAAGCCCTCTATCCAGATCCATTTGAAGCCCTTCATGAATCGCTTTTTTGGAGAGTCTGATAGCAATAGGTCCTTTGGAAGCTATTTTTTGAGCCATTTCTTTGGCTGTTTCCATGAGTTTTTCAGGTGGGACCACTTTTTCTACCAAGCCAATTTTTAAAGCTTCCTGCGCATCAATAATGTCTCCTGTTAGAATGAGTTCCATGGCTTTCCCTTTTCCAACAACTCGTGGGAGCCTCTGTGTCCCGCCAAATCCTGGAATAATTCCGAGATTAACTTCTGGCTGCCCGAGTTTTGCTTTTTCAGAAGCAATTCTGATATCACAGGCTAAAGCCAGTTCACATCCTCCTCCAAGGGCATATCCATTGATTGCTGCAATAATGGGTTTGTCTAGACTTTCCATTTGCAGGGACAGCTTTTGTCCTGATAAAGAGCGTTCAAGTCCCTCAACTGCAGTCAATTTTTTTAGTTCATTAAGGTCTGCTCCTGCTGAAAAAGCTTTTTCACCACTGCCTGTCATAATAATGACTAGAATATTGGGATCACGATTTAACTCTTTCAGCGCTTTTGCGGTTTCTTCTTTCAGTTCTGCATTTAGAGCGTTTAATACATCCGGGCGATGAAGGGTTAGAATGGCAGTCACCCCTTCCTGTTCAATTTTAATGTTTTTGTAATTTACTGCTGTCAGCATAATTATTTCCTCCTTGACTGGTTTAAAGCGTTTTCCAGTTCTGTGGTCAGGTCTTCAATATTTTCAATTCCAACAGAGACGCGAATCAATCCATCAGAAATTCCTAATTTTTCTCTGGCTGCTTGAGGAAGGCTGGCATGAGTCATGGTCGCTGGATGTTCAATTAAACTTTCTACTCCTCCAAGAGACTCTGCTAAAGAAAAAAGTTTTGTGTGATTGAGTAAATTTCGGGCTGATTCAAGCCCCCCTTTTATTTCAAAAGAGATCATCCCCCCAAATCCGCGCATCTGCTGCTCAGCCAGTTGATGTTGGGGGTGGGAATGGAGTCCAGGATAGTTAACTTTTAGAACAGAGGGATGATTTTCCAGCATTTTTGCAATTTTTAAAGCATTTTTTTCGTGCTGGACCATGCGGACAGCCAGAGTTTTAATTCCTCTTAAAACAAGCCAGGAATCAAAGGGACCCGGAATTCCTCCGACCGCATTTTGATGGAATTTAATCGTTTCATACAGGTCGTTTCGGTTGGTGACAACTCCGCCTCCAACCACATCACTGTGTCCTCCCAGATATTTTGTGGTGGAATGCACCACAAGATCAAGGTCAAAATCTAGAGGGTTTTGAAAATAAGGGGTGGCAAAAGTGTTGTCGCAAATTGAAATAAGGTGGTTTTTTTTAGCAAATTCAGCGGTTTTTTTCAGATCTACTAGTTTTAGAAGGGGATTGGTGGGGGTTTCAATCCAAATCCCTTTCGTGTTTTTCTGTAAAGCTTTCTCAGTATTCTGAATTTCTCTGGTGTCGGTGAAGGTGAAAGAAAGTCCGTACTTTTTTAAAACTCTTTCAAAAAGTCGAAAAGTTCCCCCATAGACATCATCTGTAACAATGAGATGGTCCCCCTGTGAAAAAAGATTCATCACAGTAGATGCTGCAGCCATGCCAGAGGAAAAAGCCAGCCCAAAGGTTCCGTTTTCCAGGGCTGCTAAAGAATCTTCCAGTGCTTTTCGGGTTGGGTTCCCTGTTCGGGAATATTCGTATCCTTTGTGTTTTCCAAGTTCTTCCTGAACGTAAGTGGAGGTTTGATAAATCGGGACAATCACTGCTCCTGTCGCAGGATCTGGATTTTGCCCTTCATGAATGGCTTTGGTTTCAAATCTCCAATGATTGGTTTTAGGCGATATTGTTTTTGCAGGCATGAAAAGAGAGTTAGAATTTTTTTTTCTTCTTCCTGCTTGTTCAGTGTTATTCACAAGGAAGGAGAAGGGCATTTTTTTCTTGAATGAACTTTTAAGATGGATAAGATAATCAGTGGAATGACGAGAAAAGCTGTGGGGTTTGCCAAAAAGTAACGCTTGAGTTAGTCTATGATTTCATAGATCAACGCACTAAAGAAATTAAAGAGTAAATAATTTACAGGAGGTTTTATTATGGCAGCCGTTTCTTCAACAATGATTCCCCTTGGGACAAAAGCACCTGATTTTTCTCTCCCAGATGTCAGAACAGGGAAGACTATATCTCTTGAATTTTTTGCTGGTAAAAAAGGTCTTCTGGTGATGTTTATTTGTGTTCACTGCCCTTATGTTAAACATGTCAAATTAGAACTGGCTCGAATTGGAAAGGATTATCATGACAAGGATATTGGGATTGCTGCTATCAGCTCTAATGATGCGAGTACTTATCCGGATGATTCTCCGGAAAGTCTGAAGGAGATGGCAGAAGAGTGTCGGTTTGCTTTCCCTTTGTGTTATGATGAAACCCAGGAAACAGCGAAAGCCTATGGGGCTGTCTGCACTCCTGATTTTTTTCTTTTTGATGAGAAACGTCAACTGGTTTACCGGGGGCAGATGGATGACAGCCGTCCGGGCAATCACAGTCCTATCACGGGCAGGGATCTTCGGAATGCTCTGGATTCGGTTCTTCATGGGAAGCCTCTAAATCCGATTCAAAAGCCGTCTCTGGGCTGCAGCATTAAATGGAAATCGTAAGGAGAGATCATGCTTAAAAAAATAACAGCAGTAAAAGCCAGACAGGTATTGGATTCCAGAGGCAATCCAACTCTTGAAGCAGAGGTTCATTTGGACTGCGGGATTATCGGGAAAGCGATGGTGCCCTCAGGGGCTTCAACAGGCACTTACGAAGTAGCTGAGTTGCGAGATGGAGATTCGAAATTTTATGCGGGGAAATCTGTTCAAAAAGCGGTGAAAAATGTAGAGACTAAAATCGCTCCGATGTTGATTGGAAAAAACATTTTTGCTCAAACAGAATTGGACCAACTGCTGATTGAGTTAGATGGAACTCCGCAGAAAAAAAGTTTAGGAGCTAATGCCATTTTAGGGGTCAGTCTGGCAGTCGCAAGAGCAGCTGCAGCAGCTGCAGATCTTCCTCTTTATCGTTATTTAGGGGGTGCAGGAGCAGCTCTTCTTCCGGTTCCCATGATGAATTTTATCAATGGTGGAGTTCACGCTGACAGCGGTCTTGAGTTTCAAGAGTTTATGATTGTTCCTGCAGGAGCTCCCAGTTTCAAAGAGGCTTTGAGATATGGGGTTGAGATTTTTCAAGTGTTAAAGGACATGTTGAAAACAAAGAAACTCGGAATTGGTGTGGGGGATGAAGGGGGATTTGCTCCAAAATTAGGAAGTAATGAAGCAGCTCTTGAGATTCTGGTAGAAGGAATTGAGAAAGCGGGATATAAACCAGGTGAGCAAGTTTTCTTAGCTCTGGATCCAGCTTCATCCGAGTTTTTTAAAAATGGAAAGTATCAGGTTGAACATGAAGCTCTTTCCTCTTCTGCCATGATTGAGAAGTATGAAAAATGGGTTAAAAGTTATCCTATTGTTTCCCTTGAAGATGGATTGGCAGAAGAAGACTGGAACGGCTGGAAAGAAATGACAGAAAAATTGGGTTCTAAAATTCAATTGGTCGGGGATGACATTTTTGTTACGAATCCAGTCCGATTCCAAAAAGGAATAGATTTGAAGATCGCTAATTCGATTCTTATTAAATTAAATCAAATTGGGACCGTGACTGAAACTTTGAAAACGATTGAATTGGCGAAGCAAAATGGATATCACTGTGTCATTTCGCATCGTTCTGGAGAAACAGAAGATTGTTTTATCGCCGATCTGGCGGTTGGAGTGAATGCAGGTCAGATTAAAACAGGGAGCCTTTCCAGAAGCGAGCGAATCGCTAAATATAATCAACTGCTTAGAATTGAGGAAGAGCTTGGTTCATCCGCTCATTTCTCAGGACTGACGTTTTATCGAAATTTTTTACCCTCTGGAAAATCTGTGGTGCATGAACCTGTACGAGCAAACCGTTGAGCGATTAAGAACTTATAATATAAAGCTCAGAAAAGGATTAAGTCAGAACTTTTTAGTGAATGATCAGGTTCTGAATCAGATCGGGGATTCTCTTTTGATCGGAAAAGAAGACTTGATCCTGGAGATAGGAGCCGGGTTAGGGATCTTAACCGGAGTTCTTCTCAAAAAAGCGAAACACGTGATTGCTGTAGAAGTTGATCGGGAATTGCATCGTGTTTTATCTCAAGAGTTGAAGGGCTGTGATAATTTAACCCTTCTTCAAAAAGATATCTTAAAATTTGAGCCCGAGAATTATTTTATCGAAAAAAACTGGAAGGCTGTGGGAAATCTGCCTTACCACTTGTCTGGTTCTATTCTGCGGTGGGTTTTAAATCATCGAGAGCATCTTAATGAATGCTATTTCATGCTTCAGAAAGAAGTGGCTGAACGAATCTGCGCTGCGCCAGGTTCTAAAATTTATGGAGTTCTTTCTCTCTTGTGTCAGTATTTTACTCGTCCTGAGATTTTGTTTATTGTTTCTAAAGATTCTTTTCTGCCAAAACCTGTGGTGGATTCCGCTTTTATCAGAATGATCGTGAAGCCTCGAGAGATCTCCAGCAGCTTGCTTTTTCCGTCCCTGGTTAAACATTCTTTTGCTCAGAGAAGGAAAACGATTTATAATAATTTGAAATCCTGGCAGGTCCAGTCGCCTGAGCAGTGGAGAAAAATGCTTCAAGGATTAAATCTTGATGAAAAACTGCGCGCTGAGGAAGTTTCATTGGATAGTTACATAAAAATGGCAGATGTTTTGAATGGTATTTTAAATACAACCAGTCGGAGGGTTTAAAATGAAAGGTTTTTTAATTACTGGAACTGATACTGGAATCGGGAAAACTTACGTGGGAACCCAGTTGGCAAAAGCTTTTTTAAAGCAGGGGATTAAACGTGTGGGTGTTTTTAAACCGGTTGAAACCGGAGTGGCTGACATTCCTCAAGATGCTCTTGCCTTGAAGCAGGCAGCAGAATGCAGCGAGAAATTGGAAGCGGTTTGCCCTTATGTGTTTCGAGAACCTGCTGCCCCATTGGCTGCGGCTCAGAAAGAGGGAAGATCTGTTCTCCTCTCAGTTCTGCAGGATACCTATAAACAGATAGCAGAGCAGCACGAGATTGTAATTGTTGAAACAGCAGGAGGGCTGATGGTTCCATTAAATGAAAAAGCCACCTATGCCGATCTGGCGAAATTGTTAAATCTGCCAGTTGTCGTGGTTGTAGGAAAACGTCTTGGAGCTATCAATCATGCTCTTTTAACAATTGAAGCTGCAAGAGCAAAAGGGCTTGAAATTTTAGGTTTTGTGCTGAATGAATTTCAAAAGGATAACTCCATAGGAGCAGTTTCTATTGAGGCTGTGTTAAGAGAGTTTTCCTCTGTTCCGGTTTTAGGAACTCTTGATTTTAATGGAGATGCTTCCAGAGTGGCTTCCATCTTTATAGAAAAGTGGATCGGTTTTGTGCCCGGTAAAGGATAGTGAATCGCTAGCTCAATTTTGCAGAGCGGCTGACTCTTAATCAGCGGGTTACAGGTTCAAGTCCTATGCGATCCGCTCTCAGGGCTGCCTTTTGGCTTCTTTACCGATGATGTCATGATTTCCAATCCTCCGAAGAATTAACAGATTCCTTTCCCATTGAAAGGTAATCCTGTGCTTCAAATCTACCCTGGCTTCCCAGAGGTTAGGCGTTCCCTGGATTCGCTTCACCTGCAGGGAAGGATGTCGTGGATTTTCAATCAGCAGTCCTAATGTTTTTTCTACTTTCACTTTCTCTTCTTGGTTAAGCTCATGGTAATCCTTCAAGAAGCTGTTAAGCCTTCTTAGTTTGAGAGCCACGCTTTAAGTCCTTAATTAAGCTGTCAGCAGAGGAAAAATCTTTATAATTCCCCTCTGTCAGATCTTGATCCGCTTCTTTTTCTTTAGCTTGGTGTTCTTTTGTCCAGAACCAAGTTTGATCCGCTGGAACCAGAGCTAGAGGGACAACAGAGACTCGTGATCCTTCAAGCTCAAACTGCACTACTGACCCTTCTCCAAGATGGAGGGTCTCCCGAATTTCCTGAGGAATCGTAATCTGTCCTCTGGAGGTTACTCTGCTGGTGAATGCCATTTCATATCACCTTCTTTTATTATTATCTTACCGCCCCTAATTCTTATTATACTCTTTTCATTCCTTCTGGTCAAGAGAAAATCTCAGCATTTTAAGAGACTTCCAATATTCAAGATGGATATCAATCTTCTTTTTAATTCAGTTTGGGCAATTTACAGTGAAAGTTTTACGTGCCTCCACTAATCTCTTGAATAAGATTATCCAAATTTACAAATCTAATCTTAATGCCGCGGTAGGTTTTTAAATAGGTGCTGTCCACATCAGAAGCCAAAAGAAGGTAGTATAACATATAGTGATACTAAATGCAATAGTAAATGCATTTAGAAAATATAACTGCCCTTTGCCAATAATAACCATTTGATGGATAGATTTTTTTAGAGATTGCCCTCACTTGGCTGATAAAGGATACAATGATATGGATTAGAATCAAGATCTTGTGAATTTTACAGAGAAAGAAAAAGAGCTGTCGCTGCAGTTGAAACAAAAGGGGATTCAGTGGAAACCTCAGGAAGGGGATTGGTTTTGGTCTGCTGAGGATTTTTCTCATCATTTTTATTTAGGAGAAAATCTTCCTGCTTCTTATTTTTTTCAAAAAGGGGAAGCCTATCTTTTTGATTCTTCGATGCTCTGGCATCTACAGCAAGGAGGACTTAAAATCAGCAGTTTTGTATGGCTTCCTACCTGGGAATTTTGCAGAAGTTTTTTGAAAAACAAAGGGTATCGTTTGCAGATTCAGGACCAGACAGATGGAATTTCATTGTCTGCTCAAAAAAATGGAGAAGAAATTTCTTTTTCTGCTTTTACTGATTTAGAAGCTGTTTACCATTTGCTCACGCAAATTCAGTTTATTGATTAACAATAATTCTGTTCCTGTATTAAGCCGTTGAAATAGCTGTTTGATGTTAAAGCAGTGATTCGTTTAAGAGAAGATTTTTTCCGGTCATTTCTGCTGGAGGTTTGATTCCCTGCGCCAGCAGGATCGTTGGGGCGATATCAGCCAGAATTCCGTCTTTTTTTAGTTTTTTCCCTTTCATGTTTTCACAGACAAAGATGAAGGGGACAGGATTGGTGGTGTGGGCAGTAGAGGGCTGCTGAGCGGCAGGATCCCATTTGATCTCCGCATTTCCATGGTCTGCTGTAATGGCAGCCAGCCCTTTTTTCTTGAGAACAGCTTCTGTCAGTTTTCCAATGCAGGTGTCCACCACTTCTACCGCTTTAATGGTGGCTTTCAGATTTCCTGTGTGTCCTACCATGTCTGCATTGGCAAAATTCATTGCAATGCAGTCATAGGCATCGGATTGAATTTTCTCCAGGCAGGTTTCTGTGATTGACACAGCGGACATTTCAGGCTGCAGATCATAAGTGGGGATTTTTAAAGAGGGGATCAGAAGTCTGTCTTCTCCTGGAAAAGGGGTTTCTCTCCCTCCTCCAAAAAAATAAGTGACATGGGCGTATTTTTCTGTTTCTGCTGTATGAAATTGTTTCAGCCCCTGCTGGCTCCAAACTTCACTGATTGTGTTTTTTAAGTTTTCATCTTCAAAAGCGACAGAGACAGTCAATTGATCATCATATCGGGTCATGCCGCAGAAAGAGATTTTGGGCTGTTTTAATTGAAAACCAGGGAAGTTCTGAGTGGTTAAAGCAGCGGTTAATTCTCTCGCTCTGTCAGCCCGAAAGTTAAAGAAAATCACTCCATCTCCATCTTGAATAAGAGCAGCTTCTTTTTTAGAATCAGGGATAATAAGAGTGGGGAGGACAAATTCATCGGTTTCCCCTCTTTCATAGGCGTTCAAAACAGCTTCTCGGGCTGAATGAATTTTTATTCCTTCTCCCAGCACCAGGGCGCGGTAAGCTTTTTCGAGCCGATCCCATCTCTTGTCTCTGTCCATAGCATAATATCTGCCTGAAACACTGCCAACAAGACCGATATTGAATTTTTTTGCGACTTTTTCCAGTCTCTCAAGATAGATTAAAGCCGATTTTGGAGGGGTGTCTCTTCCATCTAAAAAAGCATGGATAATGAGATGCTGAATCTGTTCTTGTTTTGCCATTTGAATCAGAGCCTCTAGATGCTCAAAAGAGCTGTGAACCCCCCCATCACTGAGCAGCCCTAAAAGGTGAACTTTTCTTTGATTTTTTTTAGCATCGGAAAAAATTTTTAACAGATTAGAATTTTTAAAAAAGGACCTATCTTGAATCGCTCGGGAAATGCGGACAATATCTTGATAAACAATCCTGCCAGCTCCGATATTGAGGTGTCCAACTTCAGAATTGCCCATCAAACCCTTGGGCAGTCCTACAAACTCTCCAGATGCCTGTAAAGCAGTGTGAGGGAACTCCTTGATTAAGTGATCCATGGCTGGGGTTTTAGACAGTTTAACAGCATTGGATTCGGATTCTTCGCGAAGGCCCCATCCATCTAGAACGATGAGGAGTGTGGGTTTGTATTTTATTGGCATAATTCTGGCTGCTGTCCCTGTTATATTTGCAGTTTTATTTGTGAAAAAGATAAAAATACCTTTTTGGAATTTTAGGAGAAGAATAGGGAATAATAAAGAAGGCAAAGATTTACTTTTTGTGGAACTAATAATTTGCTCCGCATCTGCCTTTCTGCAGGGACAGGGCAGTATTTTGTTAGTTTTTGGAGGCAAAACGGAGGTGTGTAATTTGATGAATCAAGAAGAAGGAAATATCATGGAAGAAAACTCGGCGGTTCGGGATGAAGCGCAGAATCAAGAGCCAGTTCAAGAAGAACTTCAGCGTTTAAAAGAGGCTTTAGAAAAACAGGAAAAAGAGTCAATTGGGTATTTAGAGCAGATTAAGCGGCTGCAGGCGGATTTTGAGAATTGGAGAAAAAGGATCGAGTCGGAGAAGCAGTTTTTAGTTGAGCATGCTAATTCAAGCCTGATAAAAAAACTTCTCCCTGTTCTGGATAACTTTGAGTTGGCTCTGGCTTCCAGTTCTGCCTGTCAGGGGGGAAAAACTGAGATTCAGGAAGGAGTTTCTTTAATTTGTCGCCAAATTTCAGATCTTCTGAAAGATGAGGGGTTAACTGTAATTGAGTCGGTTGGAAAGGAATTTGATCCTAATTATCACGAGGCAATCAGCTATGAAGAAAGAGAGGAAGGCGAGGACCATACAGTGATTGAAGAAGTAAGAAAAGGGTATATATTTAAAGGGAAAGTGCTTCGCCCAGCCCTTGTTAAAGTTTTGAAAGTTTCTGAGGGAGCAAGGAAGTAAATGAGGATGTATGTTGATAGTAAAATCATAAAAAAAGGAGGAGAAAAGAATGGCTAAAGTTGTAGGAATTGATCTGGGGACAACAAATTCAGTTGTGGCTATTCTGGAAGGGGGTAAACCTGTAGTTATCCCTAATGCTGAAGGAAGCCGCCTTACTCCAAGTGTTGTAGCGTTCACAAAAACAGGGGAAAGACTGGTTGGAGAACTGGCAAAAAGGCAGGCTGTAGTTAACCCTGAAAACACGGTTTACTCGATTAAACGGTTTATGGGAAGGTTTATGAATGAGGTTAGCGAGGAAATGAAATTAGTTCCTTATCAGGTGGTGTCCGGACCGCAGAATGAGGCTCGAGTCAGGCTGCAGGGGAAAGATTATACTCCTCAAGAGATTTCTGCCATGATCCTTCAAAAATTAAAAACGGATGCTGAAAGATACCTGGGAGAATCCGTTACTAAAGCAGTGATAACAGTTCCAGCGTATTTTAATGATGCTCAGAGGACAGCCACAAAGGAAGCTGGTCAGATTGCAGGACTTGAAGTTTTAAGAATCATCAATGAGCCAACAGCCAGCTGCATGGCTTATGGAATGGATAAACAGGATGAAATGTTGACTATTCTTGTTTTCGATCTGGGGGGCGGAACTTTTGATGTTTCTATTCTAGAAGCGGGCGGCGGAGTTTTTCAGGTCAAAGCTACCAATGGGGATACCCATCTTGGCGGAGACAATTGGGATCAATTGTTGATTGATTGGATGGCTGAAAAATTTAAGGCTCAAAATGGAATGGATCTGCGCAAAGACAGGATGGCTCTCCAGAGATTAAAAGAGGCTGCTGAAAAAGCTAAAATTGAGCTTTCACAAGTGACTCAGACCAATATCAATCTTCCTTTCATCACAGCCGATGCTTCAGGAGCGAAACACCTGGATTTAACGATTACTCGTTCTGAATTTGAAAAAATGTCTCTGCATTTAGTGGAGCGGTGCGCGAATCCGACCCGGCAGGCTATTTCTGACGCAGCATTAACTCCTGAAAAAATTGACCGTATTTTACTGGTTGGAGGGGCCACCAGAATGCCCATGATTCAGGAGTTTGTGAAGCGATTCTTTGGAAAAGATCCGCACAAAGATATTAATCCTGATGAATGTGTCGCTTTAGGAGCAGCTGTTCAGGCAGGGGTTCTTGTAGGTGAAGTTAAGAATATCGTTCTGGTAGATGTTACTCCCTTGAGTCTTGGAGTTGAAGTTCTAGGGGGATATGTTGAGAAAATGATAGAGAGAAACACGGCTGTTCCTACATCAGGGAAAAAAGTGTTTACAACTGCTGCTGATGCCCAGACTGCTGTTGAAGTGCATGTCATTCAGGGAGAAAGGCCCATGGCAGGGGATAACAAGAGTCTTGGGAAGTTCATGCTTACTGATATTCCACCCGCCCCGCGCGGAATTCCTCAAATTGAGGTGAATTTTGAGATTGATTCTAATGGAATATTGAATGTTACAGCAAAAGATCTGGCTAGTGGGAAGCAGACAGGGATTAGATTGACAGGTTCAACTAATCTTCCTAAAACAGAAATCGATAAAATGATAAAGGAGTCAGAAGCTTTTGCAGAAGCTGATAGAAAGAAAAAAGATGAAGCAGAAATTAAATCTCAAGCAGACTCCCTTATTTATACTGCTGAAAAAACATTAAAAGATATTCCTAATGTGGACCCTGCGCTGAAAGGAAAAGCTGAAGATGGCATTAAGAGGTTGAAAGAATCCATGAACTCTAATGACAACAATCGCATGAAAACTGAAAGTGAAAGTTTAAAACAGATTTTGTATGAAATAAGCTCTGCAGTTTATGCCCAGGCAGGGGCTGCTGCAGGAGGCGGCACAGGCGGTAAAACAGTATGGACTCCTCAAGGGGAACATCCTGTCGGAGGAGAGACTCCACCGCAGCAAAGTGGGCAAAGTGGTGTTATTGATGCAGATTACCGTGTTGAAGGAGATGGTGACAGCAAAAAATAAGTCACTGTAATGCTTCAAGCCGTTTTAGCGACTTCAGACGCAGGGAAGTAGCTTAAATTCTGGATAAGAAATCTGACTAAAGCTGGATCGAATAAAGTTCCAGCTTCTTTTTTTATCTCTTGTACAGCTCTATCCATAGAAACCTGCCCAAACAGTGGGACTGTGCTTGAAATATCGTCAAAAGCATTGGCGACTGCCAGGATGCGTGAACCTATGGGAATTTGTTCTCCTTTTAATTTATCAGGGAACCCTTTCCCGTCAAATCGTTCATAAAAATGGTATAAAATGGGGAGAAAAGGAGATTTTCCTGAAAGTGGCTGGAGAATTTTTAGTCCAATTTTAACAGAAACTAAAATTTGTTTCCAGTCTTCTTCTGTAATCCCTCCTTGTTTTCGGTAAAGGACATCAAAATGTCCCATTTTTCCGATATCATGCAGCAGGGCTGCAGAATGAATAGTTTCGAGCTCTTCTGCAGAGAGGTTAGCCGCTTTTCCAAGCATCAAGGCATATCTAGCAACCCTTTCACCATGTCCTCTGGTTGAGGGCTGATAGAATTCCACAGCTCGCAGCAGGGCTTTCGTTGAGTCCAGATATAACAGGTTTAAGCTCTGGCTTAAAAGAGAATTTTGAACTCCAGCGGCAATCTGGCTTGCGATAAAAGAAAGTGAAATTAAATCTTTTTGATGATAGGGTCTTGCGGATGAATTTGCCCAGAGTATTCCAAGAATCTGGTTTTTCGAAATCAATGGGACTGATGCGAAATAGGGGTCTTTTAAATTTCTTTCAAATTTCGACGTTGAAGGCAGGGTTTGAAAATTTTCAAGACAGATTCCTTTTCCTTCATCTGCTATTTTTCCGCAAATCCCTTCGTGTGGATTTAACAGCTGGTCTTCTGTCACAGGGGTGATCCCTGAGGCTGCCTGGAGGACTAATCTTCCTTCAGAATCTTTTAATAAAATCCCCGCGGCATTTGTGGCAGGAAGAATCTCTTGAGTAAGGTTCAGCGCTGATTCTAGAAGTTCGTCCAGGGTAAAATCCTGAGTCTGCAGCTGGCTGAGTCTGTTGAATTTTTGCCATTCTTTGAGTTTATCCAATAAAGCTGCTTCTGTCTGAAGAGTCTTGAAGAGAAAAAGGGTTCCTGAAAAAATTAGGACGAGAACTGATAAAGGAATGACGTTTATCATTCTTTCTTTAAGCGCAAATGCCGCGAATCCGAAAACATAGATTCCAATGAAAAGGTACCCCATCCAGGGAATGAATTTTTTCCAGGAATAGGAGGGGAGAAATGAGCCAAGGAAAAAGCCGAGGAATAAAAGGAGAGTTAATTTTTCCAGGGGAGGAATAGGGACAAAATGCTCAACAGAGATCGGTTTTGATGGGTTGAATTGGAAAAAGTTTTTTATGGATAAACAGGCTTTTACCCAGTAAGCATTCGTTGGATTAAAGAACCCCAATCTGCTGACTGCGAAAAGACAAAATCCTAAAGCAATTCCAAATTCGATCCATTTTTTGTTGTTTTTGATAGGATCTTTAACCATCCTGGATAATAATTTTTTAAAAGATTTAATTTTATTCATCGTCTTTTCCTTTAATTACGTATATTTCTTTCCCTCTCTATTATACGATAGGGGGTGGGGAATAGATATTATGCAGGAGAACGATTTTTATTGTCTGATTGGGCAGTACGGAGGATAAAAAAAAGAGGAGGCTGAAAGCCTCCTCTTTTTTAATTTGTTAAATCTAGCTTTTTGAGGGCTGGATTTTTGACTGTTTAAAACAAGAAGCGCATCCCAGAGGAAACCTGGGTTCCCTGGTAACCGCTCGCAGGAGTGCCGAACGTTTCAATAGAAGCTCCACCGCTGTTGTCATTCAGGTAGAACTGGTTATACATAATCCAGGCTGAGGCATTTTTGCTGAAGTTGTAGTCAACTCCAAGATAGGGGCCCAATTGTTTAAATTTATAAGCCCCTGGAAGACTGGATAATTCCAGGTACTGTCCTGCTCCATTGGATAAGAACTGATCATAGCCCGCAGAAATAACCCATAGATTGTTTCCATTAGGCATATAATTCAGCCCTACTCTCCACCAGTTAGACTGGAGGTTAATGTTGTTGAAGTCAGTGGTTGGCCTTTCAATCTGGTTGCTGATGTAAATGCCAGAAAGAGTCAACTGTTTGTAAGGGGTATAATTGGCATACCCATACCAGGTAACAATTTTCCCTTTGGGTGGAGCGGGGTCTCCAGGAACAGCAAAGAAAACGGGTTCATAAAATCCGGGAGTGAATTCATTGGTTGAATTCGTGGCTGTTGCCTGGGTTAAGTTCTCATACCAACCTCCAACGTTTCCATGTCCATAATTCCAGTTGAGGTAAGCTCTGTAACCACTGCGATTATTGGGATATTTTCTGGAGTCATGGGCTTGATAGAAGAGATCTCCTGCGCCAGTTTGTCCAGAGAATCCTAGCACATTAGTGTAAGGAAAGCTGTAAGTGCTTGCAAAAGGATATTCCTGGTAATCAATCGGTAATCCAATATTGAATTGGGCGGCTGGAACATTCAACTCAGAGATGAAAGGATCATAAGTTGGCTGAACATCTAAATAATCGGCGCCGCCGGTAACTTTCCCTGCTGCTTTTCCGATCGCGATTCCAGCATCCCACATATCTCCGCTGACATTGTTGTAAAGAGAATTGGCATGGTTCCCATTGTATTCGCTGTTTCCGTATTTGCCCCAGACTCCAAGCCAGTTTAAGTTCTTTTTGAAGTGCAGGACAAAATCTGCTCCATACATATTCTCTTCCTGTGGACCGATGCCAACTAAAGCTAGAGTGGTTGGATCAGTCATAGACCAGAAACCAGGATTGTCCACCCCTGCGCCAAGGGCAGCTCCTGTGCCAGCGGGTTGTGAAGCTGAGTCATTCATTAATCGGACAAATGCGCCGGTGAGTTTGGCATTCAAAGATGTGTCTGTGAATTTGTAACCTAAAGCTCCCCCAAACACCTCATTCTGCCATAAGGTAGGTGTAAGTGTGGAAGAATCGTATGCAGCGCTGGAAGGAAGTTTTCCTGCGGCGATTTCATAATGGAGTCCTGTTCCAATGGTAGTAGCAGTTCCATAGAGCTGTCCACCATAGAAAGGAAGGTAATCAGGCCCATAAATTCCAGGATTTGGAGTTCCCTGCAGCAGGAAATCAGGAATATAAGCAGGTCTCCAGTCTCCCACCACACCAGTTTCATTTCCACTGGTATTTTCTACATAAACCTGGCTTAAACTTGCATTCAGGTTATGCGTAAAAGCAGTATTGACGAAACTGGCAGCAAATCCCCCAAGAGGGTTGTAAGCAGGATTGTCCAGGGTTGGAGCAGTCACACCATAAGTGTATCCATTTCCCATGTCTCCTTGATTATTGTAAAGAGAAATGGTTCCACCTGCGTTCCAGTTGTCCTGCAGTTTTGTGTCCACCTGGAGATATCCCACTTCTGTTAAAGCGGTTCCACTTTGGGCGGGAAAAACTGTAATCAAACGATCCATTGGATATCCTTCCACGTCCCCTTCCCATGGATTATTCTGCCATCTGTGGCGGTAAACATGGGTGTGATCCCACAGGCTGTTGTAACCTGATGTTGGTTCACGGTTTCCAATGGTTAAAGAATCAAATTGAAAAGGCGATCCTGTTTCAGTGTTATTGGACTGGGCATAGCCAACTGTGGAAAATCGGGTTTCAAATCCCCCGTGAAATCTCACAGCCGCTAACTTTTTGACTTGTCCTTGCAGAGCAGCCAGGGTGTTTTCAACATTGCTTAATCTGACCCCCATGGCATCCAGCTCATTTTTGTATTCGTTAACCAGTCTTCTGATAGCATCCAGCTCAGCTTTTGTGACTTGTGGCTTTTGTCTTTCCAAGTACTCCACCAATCTGGCTACAATCATGGCGACTTGATAACGAGTCGCTGGTTGGGTTCCTCGAAATGTTCCATCTGGAAATCCTTCAACAAGCCCTTTCTGCGCGAGCAGTTCAACTGCTTTTGTTGCCCAGTGATGGGCAGGCAGATCGCTGAATGGCGAAGCAAAAGCGGGCAGAGCCATGCCAAAGGCGAAAACAACTAATAATAATGTTGCGATTTTTCGCATTTAATTCCTCCTTTTTGTCAACCTTAAACACTTGCGTGTTTATTTTGTGGGAGCATCTTCATCCTCCCGAGCTTTTATCCCCTCCTTTCATTTAAAATGAAATGATATAATTTTAAGTTAAACAAGTTTGCTTTTCAATAGTTATGCATAAATTCCTTTTTTAAAATGGGTCAATAAAAAAATATTTTGTTGAGAGGGGTTTTTATTATATCAATCTGCCGAAGTGTTCAATTTCGATCTGGAAGGTTTTACCAATCAGCGCGTTCTAATACGTTCGACTTTGAATAAAGTTTTGAAAGAGACAGGACTAGCCATGCAGGGTAGAAAACCAAGCGTAAAAAGCGAACAGGAAGAATTCTTGACACATCGAAATTCACACTCAAAATGTCTATTTTCCGCAAAACGTTTTTAATGCTTTCTGAAAACAACTGGCTCCATGAATTTATCATGAGCCATGGTTTTTCTAAAAGCATGGCATCCAGGTTTACCGCTGGTGAAACTCTAAAGGAAGCCGTCCTTGCTGTTCAGGAATTAAATCGAAAAGGGATGTTTGCTACTTTGGATCATTTAGGGGAAAATGTCAGCACGAAAGAAGAAGCTCTGCGTTCTTCAGAAATTTACTTTCAAATTTTAGATGATATTCAGAAGAATGGAGTTAATTCCAATGTTTCCCTTAAAATGACAGAGTTAGGACTTGATTTGGATCCTGAGCTGGCACGAGATAATCTTGAAAAAATTCTAAAAAGAGCGGCTGAGAGGAATAATTTTATTCGAATTGATATGGAAGGATCGAACTATACAGAGAAGACATTAACTCTTTTTCAGCAGGTCTATCAGGTTTATAAAAATGTTGGAGTGGTTATACAAGCTTATCTTTATAGAAGTGAGAAAGACATCGAAAATTTGATTAAAATGCAGGCAAGAGTCAGACTCTGCAAAGGGGCTTACAGCGAACCTCCGGACACTGCGTTTCCTAAAAAGACTGATGTGGACCAGAATTATCTTAAACTCATGAAAATGCTTCTGCTGAATGGAAATTACCCTGGTTTTGCGACTCATGATCCTCAGATCATTGAAGCGATTCAACGAACCGCTCAAGAGCATAAGGTTCCTTTAGATCGTTTTGAGTTTCAAATGCTTTATGGGATACGTAGAGATCTTCAGGATGAATTAGTGAAACAGGGATATAATCTGCGGATTTATGTTCCTTTCGGAACCCACTGGTATCCTTATTTTATGCGGCGGCTGGCTGAAAGACCGGCTAACCTTTTTTTCTTTCTCAAGAATCTGACTCGATAAACTAAAACTATTCGGTCAGCATCAGCGGATTCTGAAGCAGCGCCATGACCTGCTCATTAAACCATGCGTGACTGCTCTGCACAGGGGTGGAGAGCAGACCACGGAGCAGGTTTAACTCTCGACTCCATCTCCAGGACCGCTGAAAAAACGATGGTACAGATAAGTGTTTATTCCCATGACTGCTCCATATAAGTAAAAAGGCACGCCAATTTCTGAGAGATCAAAAAGATATCCTGTCATCAAAATTCCTCCTGAAGATGAAGCTAAACGCGCGACTTGATTTGTTCCAAGCGCTCTCCCAACTTCGTCAGGATTAACTCTTTCTGTAATTTGAGTTTGTTGAATGGGGAGAGCGGCAATTCTGAGAGCCGGGGAAAAGAAATAAACGGCAAGAGCAAAAGGCAGATCTTTTATGAGCGGCAGCAGGATCATAAGCAGAGCTCCAAATCCTCTGGTTATGGTCATGCTTTTTACAAACCCAAAAGTTTTTTCAAGATAGGGAGCTCCTAATAGACCGACTGCAGCAATTAACCCGCTGATAAAACCATAAACTGCCATTTCTGATTTTGGAATATGATAAACCAGAACAAAAAAAGGGATTAAAAATGGGGTTACAAGTCCTTGTGAAAAACCGTTTAAAATCCCGGTTATCGTAAATTTTCCGATGGCTCCTGCGCTTTTTAATTGTTTCGGATTTCCTTTAATTTTTTTAAATTTGAGCGGAATCACAAAAAGGATGCTGATGAGTGAAATGAACAGTGCTGCCGCAAATGCTCCTTGAAGCGTAAAAAGTTTTGCCAGAAGAGTTCCAAGAGATGCCAGAATTCCACTGATGAAAGTAAGAATAGAGTAGTATTTTGTGCGATTTTCTGAAGTTGTTAAATCAGCTAGAACCGCGTTTTGAATCGGTTGAGCAGCTCCTCCTACGCCTCCTCCTGCCAGGGAACCTGTGGCTGAATATCCTCCTAAGACGGCAGCCGCAAAAAGCAGAGGCAGGGTATGTGCCAGCAGAACGAAAAAACAGCTTAAAGGAATTAAGAATGCTACTGTAAGAAGGGTTTCTTTCCTTCCCCATATATCAGTCAAAAAACCGAAAAACAATCCTAGAAGAGCGGTTGCAATTGAGGCAGATGAATAGAGAAAGCCTAAAATCAAGGCTCCATGAGTAAATGATTTTAATATCAGGTAAGGGAAAGTCAGTGCGATCATGCCAGCGGCAATACTTCTGCAAATTCGGAAAGCGACGAGGAAAACAAGACTAGAAGAATTTTTGTTTGTAATTTCTTCTGCCGGCATTATTTTAGTTCAGTGGGATTGGAATTGTTTTGAGCTTCCCGCAGCATGACATCAGTTAATAAATCCCAACTTCCAAAATTTGGAGCATTTAAAGGTTTTCCTGTTCTTGAATTGTAATTTTCATGTGCGCTCCCGTTTTTTTGAATATCAACTGCCACTAATCTGACCATTTTTCGCGCTATTTCTACAGCTTCTTGATGATACCCGTAGTGTTCAATGCCCAACATGATAAGGTAGTTAGGAAGAATCCAGACAGGACCCTGCCAGTTAGAAACAGTATGATATCCTGGAATAAATCCAAGTTTTGCATTATTGTACAGTGGATTATTAAAAGCCAGAGAAGGGATTCCATATTTTCCCCAAAATTCTTTCGGATTTAATAAATGTCTCTGGATCATTTCTTCTGCTCTTTTTTTGCTGGCAATTCCGACCCACAGAGGAAGAAAACAAGTCCAGTCTTTAATTTTTATCTGTCTGCCTGTTAAAGAATTAATGCTGTAATAAATTTTATCTTTTTTGCTCCACATTTCAGCATTGATTAATTCTGCCAGCCTGGCGGATTTTCGCAAGTATTTTGCAGCATTTTTTTTCATCCCCAGTTTGAGAGCAATCAGGGACAAAGCTTTAAACTCTCGAACCAGATAACAATTTAAATCCACTCCTGCAGCTGTGTTATCAGGAGTCATTAAGTCTGCCGCAGAATTATCCACTCCTGATTCAACTGATCTCCTCCAAACATACAGGCCATCTGCTCCTTTCCGATAATTTTCCCAATATTGAACGGTCAAAGCTAATTTGCGGAAAATTTGAGGTGTAATCCAGGAAAAATTGCGCATTGCTTTTGATGCCAGATAGGCCCCCTGGGCTAAAAAGGGTTTGCATTGATCAGGGTAGTCCCAGAAACGATAGGGAGCAAGAGTTCTTGGAGTATATCCGTCAGGAGCGGTTTGAGCTAGAAAATCTAGAATCGCATCTTTCCAGAGATAAGTTTTTTTGTCCATGCTGAGTCTGAGTCCTACGAAAAAAGTGTCCCAATCGTACATTTGCAAGTAAGTCCCTTTTAAACGGCTGGTGGGAGCATTTTGACCAGGAGCGCTGGGAATAATATAAGGGTAGGGGAGCAGGCCGCTGGCAGGGCGAACAATTTGTTTTAAAATTCTTTCAACATAATCGTGGACTGTTTTTTCGTCATTTTTCAAGGAGGTTTTTTGAAATTTGATAGGGCTTCTGCGGCTGTATTCAGCAGAAGCTGAAAGTGGGAGAGAAAGATTCAACAATAAGGCCGCAAAACAGAAAAGAAATATTGTTTTTTTTACAGGCATAGATTTATCTTTATAGAAATCGGTCCAGGGCAGCTTTCACTTTTGCCAGATAGCGGGAAAGCAAGTTTTTTTCAGATTCGCCTATTTCGATAAATTGAAGTCCTGCTTCAAAAGCAAATTGAGGACGTCTTTTAACCCATACCACTTCTGCTAAAACAGTAATACTTTCATTAATCAGATCAAGATCCAGTGTGATGGAAAATTTTTCTCCTATTTGAATTGGAGGAGGAGCGTCCAGTTTTGCGCTGACCCCCCCTCCCTCTATTTCCACTCCAGTCAATGAAATGTCTCTGGCAATGCCTTTATTCCCCGGGAGTCTTCTAGAACGAACAGAAACAGCGTGCACAAGTCTGCTGCTCTCCCTTTTTCCGGCATTTGTTTTAGGCAGAGAAGTGGTTTTGCCGCTCTCTTTTTCTTTATTTTTTTTCCAAAAAATTATTTTTTCTCCTTCCCTTGTTTTCAGTTATATCAGTGTTAGTTACAGCATTATTGGAGGATTTCCTTTAAAAATTGCGACGTGTACGTCACCTCCATCTGTTTTCCAGGCTTTCTATGACGCAAATGATTTTTTTGTAAACGCATACCAGAAAAACACAAACAACAAAATGATGACTCCAAAACCTGCAGCAACCCATCGAGGAGAAATGATCCCGACCAGTGCGC
This sequence comes from bacterium, assembly GCA_021800275.1. Taxonomy (GTDB): domain Bacteria; phylum Vulcanimicrobiota; class JABDET01; order JABDET01; family JABDET01; genus JAKAVV01. The sequence continues at coordinate 32,212 of JAJYZB010000008.1, read as the reverse complement.
CGCAGAGCAAACTAGCAGAAGACATGGCAAGCGTGAAAACTGTCACTTGAAAGGAAAGGACCCTTCCTAAATATTGATCAGGAGCTGATTTTTGAATCGAAAAATTGCACAGTGTCCAAAAGGCTCCATTCCCAATATGATCAAGCAGAACTGAGCAGCATGCGAATATCAATCCAGGAGACTGACTGAAAATTAGATAAAAAACTCCAACCATGATTCCTGATACGATAAATCCTTTTCTAAGAGAAACAAAATCTTCGGGAACGAGATATCTTGCCATTGGAGCGCCGATGATATTCCCTACTCCCCGGATGGCATAAAGGATTCCAATTCCAAAATCTCCATCGTGGAAAATTTTAACAGGAAAAATGGTGTAGAGAATGACCATTCCTGTAGCAAACCCCATTCCTCCATTAAATAAAATGATCTGCCAGATTTGGGGATGAGAAATGGAATACTGAAAGCCTTCTTTTAGGTCTCTGAATCCTCCTTGCTCTCTATTTTCTTTCCTTTCTCTGGAAAAAGAACGTTTGATAGTCATTGTGATTAAAGCTGAAATAAAGAAACTGGCAGAATCTACAATAAAACAAATTTTATTTCCCCAGAGGGCAGCCATGATCCCTCCAAGAGCAGAACCAACTGCCAGCATGACCCCCCAGCTCGCTCCTGAAAGGGCATTGGCTGTGTAAAGTTCATGAGGCTCAACCAGATTAGGAAAAGCTGAAGAGGCTGCAGGATAATAGAGAACTCCAATCAGTTCACCTACAATGATCAGAACATAAACGATCCAGATTTGAGATGCTTGATGAATTAAGAGAAATCCTAAAACTAGAGGAGTTCGAATAAAATCTCCAAGAACCATAATTGTTTTACGATTGGCTCGATCTGCAAGAACTCCTGAAAAAGGGGCAAAAAGCACATAAGGAATTAAAGTAAAAACCATCACTAAGCTCGTATCAAGCCCTGAACCAGTCAGGGTTAGCACAAGTCCTAAAAGGGGAATGCTGGTGATCCAATCCCCAGCCATACTGATTTGTTGAGCTGTCCAAAATTTTCGAAAATCCCGATTGTTTTTTAAAAGCTGGAAATAGCTATTGTTTTTGAGACGCTCTTCTAAAAAAGTCATTTCGGAATTTTCCTTTTTTTTAAATTTCTACCTTCAATTTTTTAGTTTTGAAATTCGAGACACTGAAGTGATGGCTGCTGTGTCCCCTGTGCCACAGGTAGAGCGCTTTTTCAAAGAAGGAGGCTTGTCCGTCAAAACGAAGAAATAAGCATGGATCATTCTTCCACATCTCGTTTTCCGCAGCTATTCCTGGGACTGATGCTGATTGCAGCAGCACTTGTTCTTTTTGGATGGTCTGTGTCTAAAACGATTCGCCAAATTAAACAGTCCAATCAACTGATCACGGTTTCAGGAGTTGCCACAAAGAAAATTCAATCCAATTATGTGGTTTGGAAGTTTTCTGTAAAAGGGAAAGGCACGACTCTCCAACATGCTTATCAGAGAGTAGGATCTTATACTGCTTCTATTTTAAGTTATTTAAACTCTAATCAGATTCCAAGATCTGAAATTATGGAATCACCCTTGATGACAAACAATATCCAGCAGTTTATAAATGGACAGATGACAGGATATATTGTCCAATATCAATTGATTCAGAATTTTGAAATTCGATCCCATCATGTCAATCAAATTGCTGCCTTTGCGCGTCATATTTATCAGCTTATCAACCAGGGGATCCCTATTGTTTCTCAATCTCCTCAGTTTCTTTATACAGATTTAGGACCTCTGCGCGTGCAGATGCTGACTGAAGCCACTAAAGACGCAAAAGCAAGGGCTGTCGCTATAGCTGGAGCAGCAGGAGACAGGATTGGTGTGCTTCGCAGTGTGAATGTCGGCCTGTTCCAGGTAACTTCCCCTGGTTCCACAGAAGTGAGCGCTTTCGGGCAGTACAGCACTTCAACCATTGAAAAACAGGTTTCTGTCGTTGAATCCGCTAGTTTTCAGATTCGTCAGTAATAGAATTGGAGCGAGTTCTCTCAAAGGTTTCTACAAATCCTTCGGAATGGAAATGAATGGAGTGATTGAGTAGTCTTCCTTGAACCGAGTAATTTCCGAGAGCTTGAATAAAATTGATTTTTTGCCCGGGGAATTTTATTTCTTGATGGAGAAGGATTTTTATGAAAAGATTTCCGGATTTTTTTCGTACTGCAAGGTTTATTGTTTTAGGCAGCCCTTTTTTTGATAGAATGGAAATTTTTTTAATCGGGAGAACAGCAAGGATATTTTTTCTTTGACCAATTAAAAGAATACCGCTTCCAGAATTGATTTCTCCATAGCTTAAGGCATATCCATTCGCGCTTTTTTGAGATGTTTCTCCCCAATTCCAGGTGACGTTTCTCATTTTACCCCAGTTGTGATCATGATAGCCAATGGCTTTTGTCAGGATAAATTTTTGTCCCTGGATTCGAATTTTGCCGGAGACAAATCCATGCAGAATAGGCTGGATATAGCCGAAATCAGTTCCGTGATAGAGCGTGTTGGAATAAGGCAGTCCAGGGAGATAAGGGGTATAAAAAAGGGAAATTTGTATTTTTTCTTTTGGAAAATCTAGATAAATCCTGTATCTTCCGTTTTTGAACCTGTCAAAACTTTTTCCAATTCGGCACCCTGAGACTGCTGAAAGAAGTTTCACTTTTCGACTATTCTCAAAGAAGATTTCAGGCTTTTTGTTCCCTTTTATAAAAAGGAACCTGGCTGAACCTTCCAGTTTTCCGGCTTTTTTTTCATAGAGGATGAAACTGATATATCCCGCCAGTTTTCCGGGAACCAAAAAGTTAAAATAGTGCCATTCCATCCATCCCGTTTTTGTTGGGGGCTTGTGAAAAGGATCAGGGCAGCATGAATAAAAATTTTTTTTTGAATCAAAGTTCAGTTTTTTCCAGGAAGGGCTGTTTTGCAGAAGAGCTTGTTGGCTGGGTATGACTCCTGACGCCATGACCCGCAGTGTTTTTCCATCTCTTCGAACGTAAAGGGTCTGGTTTTCTAATTTTGGAGCAGCAGCAGTCACTAGTTTTGAAATCCACGGTTCATGTTTTACTGCCCAGAAAAAGTAATTGGCGTCTTTCAAATTAAGGGATAAAGGATTTCCTCCTGTTAAATCTACGCCTTGGAATCCTTTTGGGACAAGGATTCCATCCCCTAGATTCGCTGAAAGTCCATGCAGAGAGAGTAAAACGGATCCCTTACCAATGGAAAGAAGAGCAAAAGAAGAAGCCACTCCAACCGCAAAACCAAGCAGAAAAAGCAGTGTTCGGGCTTTTCTGCGGAATACTCTTCCAAAGAATAAGGATTTCACTGCTTTTCTATTTTCCCATCTCTCAATGAAATGAGGTGATCTGCCTGCTGAGCAAGCTCATGATTATGGGTCGCCAGAACAACTAGTTTTCCATCTTTTGCGAGGTTTTTTAGAATTTTTCCGATCTGTTTTGTATTGGCTTCGTCCAATTCCCCTGTCGGTTCATCGGCTAGAATAATGGGTGGGTTGTTAGCCAGGGCTCTGGCTATCGCAATTCTTTGTTTTTCTCCGCCAGAAATCTGCCATGGACGGTGATCAGCTCTATTTTCAACCCCGAACAGACTCAATAATTCTTTTGTTCTTTTCACTCTTTCAATCCTTTTTATGCCTGCTTCCAGAAGGGGAAGTTCAATGTTTTCTTCTGCGGTCAAATAAGGCAGCAGGAAAAAGCGTTGAAATACAAATCCAATCTGAAAAAGTCTGATTCGCGTCCTTTCTGTTTCATTGAGATGAGAAAGAATTTGCCCATTCAAATGAATTTCTCCCTTTGTGGGTTGATCAATTCCCGCTAAAAGATGCAGCAAAGTTGATTTTCCTGAGCCGCTGGGACCAACAAAAGCGGTCATGGTTCCCTTCTTAAAGGAAAATGTAATTCCCTTAAGAGCATGGATTTTTTCTTTTCCCAGGGAGTAGATTTTGTGCAGATCAGATGCCTGCAGCATTTTATTCTAATTCCTCATGAAGAATTTGGAGAAGATTGGAACGGGATGCTTGAAGAGCGGGGAAAAAACCTGCCATACTTCCTACTAGGAAAAGAGTAATAAGAGTCAGTCCGAGACTCGAAGGAGTAAGAATAAAAAAATGAAGCTGCTCAGGAACAAAAGGGAATCCTTCAAAAATTCGATTTAAATAATAGGAAAGCAAATAACCAGCAGGAAGTCCAATGAAAGCGCCTGACAAAGTTAAACAGATTCCCTGCCAGAAAACGATTCTGAAGCAGCTGGCCGCCTGAAATCCTACTGCCCTAAGTCCTGCCAGCTCTCCTCGGGATTCCTGAGCCGTGAGAGCCAGGAAGATAAATAAAAAAAGAAAAACCATGCAGGATGACACAACCCTCATGACCACGCTGACAGCGTCCAGGGAAAATACTGGTTTTGCGATGGCTTGCACAAATTTAGGGATATTGTAAATTCGAATGTCAGGGAATTTTTCTGCGGCGAATTTTGTTACTATTTTTAAGTTTTTGTTTTGATCCACTTTTATTAGGATAACATTTGCAGGATCCAGAGGTTCGCTACCTTGAAGTTTATCCAGTTCTTTCAAAGGGAGTGCCGCCATTTCTTCTCCGCCGCCTTCAAGGTTAAAAAAAGCGGTTCCAGAGATTTTAAAAGTTTCTGGTTTTTTAACCATGGCGAATCCGCTGGAGAAAGGGTAAACTTGGATTAAATCTCCGGGCTTAATTTTTCCCTTTTCAGCGAGTGCTCTGCTGATTATCATGGCATGAGTTTTTCCAGAAAGGGTTAAGTTAGAAAGATTCGTTCCTTTTAAGATTTTGTAAAAAGGCGGGTTTTTAAATTTTCCTGTGTAGCCAAAGGCTTCCACAAATTGAAGATCCCCTTTATGGGAAGAAATGGCAAGAATCCCTAAAGCAAGAGGGAAAACATTCTTGACATAAGGGCATTTTTTGAGGGTTTGAACGATTTTTGCTTCATGTTTGAATAAAGCGCCAGAAAGAGGGTTTGCTCCTTTTGGAATAAGGCGAAGTTGATATCCTGAGTTTTCCAGAACGTTCGTTAGACTTTTCTGAAATCCATTGGCAAGCATGAACATGTCGAACATTAGAGCACAGGCAGCGCTTACCGCGATCACAGTTAAAATTAAGCGGCTTTTATGTCTTAAGAGCGATTTTATCGCTAGATGCATCATGGGTTTTCAAAAAGTTTTGCGATTTTTACAATTTTTACCCTGGCTAATGAAAAAAGGGTGGATAAAAAACCCATCAACATTCCTAGGATCAGCAGTTCCCAATAAATGTTTTCCGAAAAAATCGCGAATTTTGTTCCAGGTCTTTGAAAATACCATTGAAAAATAAAATTAATCGCGAGCCCTGCCAGAGTTCCAAGGAAAAGCCCGAATAGAGTTCCCAGAATGGAAAGAAATAATCCATCCAGCATCAGCAGTTTTGAGATAGTTTTTTTCCCGATTCCAATGGCCTGTAGATATCCCATTTCTTTTTTTTCTTCTTCAGTTTTAAGGAGCATGAGAGAAAACAGAAAAATGGTTCCTGCTCCAAATGAGAGCCATGCTATGATACTGGAAAATCGTTCGAAAATGAGGCTTAAAGCTGTTCCCTGCTCTTCGGAACGTTTTGGATTTTCAAGGTGAAGGCCTAGAAGAGAAACCCCTTGAGAAACTTTTTTGAAGTCTTTTTTATTTTTTAATTTTAATGCGATAAAACTGACGTCTCCTTTTTTTCCTGTAAGTCTCCATAAGTCCGAAAGATTCATCGTGACTGCTTGATTTGTATAATACAGATTCAATGGATCAAAGCGGGATTCTTTGTATCCAGCAATTCTAAAGGACGACCACGGGCCTTGAGGATGGGCGGATAATTTGATGATATTTCCTTTTTTTAGTGAAAGATCATCTTTTAGAGCCTGATTGATGAAAATAGGATGGATAGAATTCAAATGGCGGCCATAAGAGTAATCAGGGATATATAAAAGCAAAATTCCCAGCAAAAAGAAGAGTAATATGGTGCTTCGTTTTAAAAAAAACACAGGTCTTTTTTCGACAATTTTTGTGTTTTTCTTTGTCGTGTTGACTGGCCGCTTAATATTTTGCGTTGAGAAGTTTTCTGTGTGTTTGGACCCAGTAAATCCATCTTGGAGCACAGGTCAAAATATGCTGATTCACGTTTTTATCAATGTAGGCGATTTTTCCATGCTTTCCAATAATAAAGGTCACTCTTTCAGCTAATCCTGGAGATTTCTGAGGGTTTAGTTTGTAGTAGATTTTTGCGGAGCGTTTTGGATGAGAGTACCAGGCTTGTTTAGGGAACTTTCCGTGGAAAGGTTTTCCTAAAACTCCATATTTTCGCGCGACTTTTCCTGTTGTGTCTGCAAGAAGGGTATATGGAATTTTATAGGTTTCACAAAAAGCTTTATGAGATTGAGGAGTTTGGACACTGATCCCAATGAGAGTAATTCCATTTTTAATATATTTTTTGTAGTATTCTGTATTGACATGCGCCTCTAATGTGCATCCGACTGTGAAATCAGCCGGATAAAAAGCAAGAATAAGAATTTTCCCACGATATTCGGCAAGAGTATGGATTTTCCCATGCTGATCCGGGAGTGAAAAGCTGGGTGCTCTCTGACCGATTTTGGGTATCGCAGCATATGAAGTTTTAGCAAACGAGGTTTTTATTAAAAGCAGGAAACTGATGCAGAGCAGTAAGGGTAAAAAATCTTTCATCTTTTTTGTCAGATTTCTCATGTTATTTCTCCAGTTTTTATTTTATGACCAAGATTAATGATCTATATTATAATTCTACGGCTTTTTTAAAAAACCTGCCGCTGAGCAGTGGACAGCTTTATCGCTGAGCAGCAGCTGTGTGAATTAAATTTGCGCTGTGAATAAAACCATTTTTCCTGGCTATGGATAGAGCAGTTTCCTCTTTTTTGTTCTTCATATACAGGTTAGCTCTGTGGAAAATAAGTATTTTTATCATTTGATGCCGATAGATAGCAAAATCTTTTGAGGATCCGCCTGTCAGATCGCTTTGCAGAAGCTTATCTGATGGCTTTGATACCGCATCCATAAGAGCCGTGTTTCCCAGATGATCTGCCGCATTAACGTTCGCTCCATGATTTAATAAAAATTTTACTGAACTGACGTTGTTGTTCAACACGGCATGCATGAGAACCGTTCTACCTATTTTGTCTTTTGCATTAGGATTGGCGCCATGCTGAAGTAGCAGGAGTTCGACGTCTGGCATATCTGCTCGAACCGCGTACATCAATGGAGTTCGCCCGAACTGATCTTTTGTGTGTGTTTTTGCTCCATGGAGAATTAGATATTTTGCGAAAGAGGAATGATTTTTTTTCAATGCCACCATTAAAAGGGATTGGCCCTTTTTGTTTTCCACATTCATGCTTGCTCCATGAGCTAAAAGATATTTTGCTTCTTCGGGCTTTAAGTGCATGGCAGCAGTATTCCCGCTGTCATCTCTAAGATTGACTTTTGCTCCGCGGCGAATTAAAAATTTCAAGATAGTCATGGATTTAGCCAGCATTAGAGGGGTTTCTCCTTCAGCATCCCCTGCATTGATGTCCGCTCCTTTTTTTAAAAACAATCTGACTATTTTTAAATGTTCGCTGGACACAGCGTATTCCAGGATGTTCCACGTCCCCACTGCAGCATTGGCGCTTCCGCCATGGGATAGCAAATAGCTTACTTTTTTTCTATCACCTGCCTGTGTGTAATAGACCATCTCTTGATCGATGATGACTTGTTTTGGAATTTTATTGATATTAACATGATTTAGCCTGAGTCTGCTTCTTAAAAGGGGATCCTGTTCAGCCCATTGGATGGTTTTATCGTTCTTGGCGCAGGAGTAAAGCAGAGCAGAAAACAAGACAAAGCATAGAAGTGTGAGTAGTTTTTTCATTTCGTGCACCTCTGTCGCTGCATTGAAAGTGGTGCCGAAGGTGGGAATCGAACCCACAAGAGGTTGCCCTCACGGGTTTTTGAGACCCGCGCGTCTGCCTGTTCCGCCACTTCGGCAAATAAATCATAGTCAGTCCGTAAACAGCAGTCTGCTAGGTCGCCTGGACTCTGATATTGATTCTGCTGGGAAGACTTTTTTTTGAGACCAGGCAGGGTTGAAGCCTCTTTACAGAAAATCAAGTGCTCGGCTTTATGGGAGACTGAGGGTAAAGTTCGCCTGGCGGCTTCTGAAAAGGGTTTATTGTTTCCAAGTTTATCTGTTTTTCAGTAGTGGGCCATATTCCCTTGCGTGTTTCCCGTTCCAATTTTTCTTTTGGATACATAAAACTAGCTTTTATTTCGGTAGAAACTTCATAATCGTGCGTCATATATAAAGATTGGGTCGGGCATCTTTCGACACAGAGGCCGCAGAACATGCATAACCCGACATCAATGGTGTATTCTTTGGGCCAATCCATCTGCTGTGTATTGTTTTCTGCCTCTAAATAAATAATTCCAACAGGACAGACTTCAACACAAACACCGCAGGCGATGCAGTTTTCGACTTCACAGGAAAAACATCTTTTTCCTTCTTCAACTGCCTGGTCATCTGTAAAACCTAACTCGACCTCCTCCCAGTTGCTGATGCGATACTCAGCAGTCAGTTTTGGCATCCCTGTTTGATGGGCTTTTTTTAGATAGGGAATTTCTCGATAATAAGTCTTAGAAGATGTCAATTTTTTTTAACCTCTTTTTTTTGCTCCTTTTTTGGAGCCGCTTTTTTTCCCTTTTGACGGTTTAGTTGTAGGATTTTTTTTGGCTCGGACTGTTTTTTTCTCTCCAGCAGCAGGTTTGCGGCTTTTTGCCTGGTTTTTACTTTTTGCTGGTTTTTTAGCTGCAGATAACTTTTTGGGTTTTGTCTGTTTTTTGGGTTTTGTCTGTTTTTCAACTTTGACAGGTTTTTTGATTTTTGCCGCAGGTTTCTTTGCGTTTGTCTTTTTAGGACTAGATTTTAGTTTTTCTTTTGTTTGGAATGGCTTTCTAGTTTCTGCAGTAAAAGAAATCTCCTCTTCTATGACTTCTCCAGGAGAGATTTCTTCTTCTTCCTCTTCTTCTTCTTCCTCTTCCTCTTCCTCTTCCTCGTCACTTATTTGTTCGAGGCCTTCATTCATTTTAATCATCTCGCTGCACTCTTCACAAATAGGTTCACCGCTGCTTGAATCTAAAGTTTTATCACTGCTCCCGCATTCATGACAGTATTGATCGCTCTCGAAGCACTCATTACACACATATAGAAATCCCTGGGTTGATTTTGGGACATTATTTGTTTCTTCTTCTAAAAGTTCTTTTTCACAGACATCGCAACGTTCCATTTTTTCCTCCTTCTGTCGAGTCATTAAATATTAAGTTGTACTGACAGCAAGCGTTTTTTTGGAGCTCATGACCTGCCAGTAATCATAAATCTCTTCAAACGGCTTTTCATCTGTTAAGTATTCATGAATAGCTCTAGCCGCAATTTTAGCCTGGCCAATGGCTTGAATGACAGTAGCTGGTCCTAAAACAACATCCCCTCCTGCAAATACCCCCTTTCTGCTGACAGACATCAAAGTATTAGGGTGAACCTCTATGGTTCCCCCTTTTGACCGCTTGATGTTTTCTGGAAGCCAGCGCAAATTTGGTTCTCTCGATATGGCGGTCATCACTGTGTCACATTCATATAAAGTATCGGAGTCAGGAACTTCGATAGGTCTTCTTCTTCTCGATCTGTCAAAGTCCCCTAGACGATTCTCTCTTAGGATAAATCCTTGGACGTGATCCTTTCCTTTTACTTCAACAGGGCTCAATAAAAATTTATATTCAACATTTTCTTCTTTAGCATCATCGATTTCATCCAGACTCGCTAACATTTCTTCTTGTGTTCTGCGGTAAACCAAAATAGTTTCTGAGCCCAGTCTTCGCGCTGATCGAGAAGAATCCATGCTGGTGAATCCTCCTCCGATAATAACGATTTTTTTTCCTGGCTTTAAGGAAAATGGATAGGTAGGGTCTTCTAACCAGAAGTTCAGCTGTTCCAGATAATTTTCAGCCGGAATAACCCCTTGCAGATTCTCACCCGGAACTCTCAGTTTCAAGGGTTTAATTGCTCCAACTCCGATGAAGACCGCGTCAAAATGAGAGGCAATTTCTTCAAATTGCAAATTAACTCCAATCTCACAGTCGTAAACTATTTCGACACCCTTCATTTCTAGAACATCTCTGACTTCTTTTTCCAGAACTTTTCGATTTAAGCGGTATTTTGGAATTCCTGTAAATAAATAGCCGCCTCCGTGGTGAAGTTTTGTTTGCGGCAGTCTTTCATAAATAGTGCACTGATGGCCTCTTAAAGCCAGATACCAGGCACAGGTTATCCCTGCTGGTCCTGCTCCTAACACCGCCACTTTTTTGGGGCTGTCGTTTTTTGTAAAATGTTCCTGCATTTTTTTGTAGTTCCACCATTGATCCTTAGGCAGTCGATATTCGTAATCTGCCAGAAATCTTTTCAGTTTACGAATGGCAATTGTTTTTCCTGTAACTTTCCCGCGGTTGCATTCTCCTTCACAAGGGGCAGAACAGATTCTGCCTAAAACTCCGGAAAAAGGATAGTGGTTTTTGAGTAGAGTTAAAGCTTTTAAAAATTCTCCCTCTCCTGAGAGAGTAACATACTCTCGGGCAGGTGTTTCAGCAGGACAACCCCAGATGCAGGGAGCTTTTGCAATTTTTTCATTAAACTGTCCATCATCAGTAAAATAATGTTTGCTTCTATTGGACATTCCTTCTGCATCAAAGAATTCATGCATGCCTAGAACTCCCCGGCTTCTGGTTGGAATATCATCTTTTACCCAGGGATAGGGGATAGTAACAGGAGGTTTAATAAAGTTTTTCAGGGTTGTTCCCAGACCCAAAAAAGGAGTTCTTAAAGCATCAATGATTTCAGCAAATTGATCCATCTCTAACGTGGCGATTCGACATCAAATTGAAAGTTCCCTTGGAGGATTTTTTCTTTAATTTCCAGGATTGAAATTTCTTTTTTAAATTCTTGAGAAAGACTGGTCATTGTTTCAGGTGGGTAGCCGCAGGGCTGAATATTGAAAAAGTGGGAAAGATTGGGGTTCACATTAAGAGCTGCTCCGTGAAAGGTAACCCAATGTCTAACCGCAATTCCGATCGATGCTATTTTCTTTTTTCCGATCCAAACCCCTGTTTCCCCTTTCCGTGTCTCGCTTTTGATATTGAAGAGACTTAATAGATTAATGATAGACTGCTCAAGACTGCGAATAAAGGGGAGGATTTTTTTGGGTTCTAGCTTCCAGATTGGGTAAAAAATCAGTTGTCCCGGACCATGATAGGTGATTTTCCCCCCTCTCTCAATTTGAAAAATTGGAAAGGGAAGTGAATGAGGAAGGGGTTCTTTATAATTCCTTCCAACGGTATAAACCGGTTCGTGTTCACAAAGGATCAGGGTATTGGGAATTTCTTCCTTAATCCGTTGTTCAACCAGGGCAACCTGCCATTTCCATGCTTTTTCAAAAGACAGGAATCCAGAATCAAGGATGGCGCAGCTTTCAGAATGTTTTAGGGTGTTCAGATTTTTTACCATTACTGATTAGTTCTCTATGGATCTCTAAAGTATTTGATTTGTTTTGCACACTTCCTTGTCTTGCAAAAGAAGATTAATTTTTCAAAACTCTTGTAATTTTCTGACGAATGAGGTAAAATAAGAGTATTCCATCCATGATACGAAACGGATCCTTCGGACTTTTTTCCGAAAAAGACTTGTTAGATGCTGAAGTTTTTTTTCAAATTCAGGAGATGTTTGGAAATGCTGCGGGTTTGACTCTCACAACATTTGATTCCTTGTCTCTTCAAATTTGTCCATCCAGCAATTTGAATCCACTGTGCAAAAAACTTTTAGGGGGACGTTCAACTCATCCTGAAGCCGCGAAAAGATGTGTCAATGAACATTTTGCTTCATTAAAGAAAACACTTGAGACAGGGGAACAGACCCATTTTCGCTGCTGGCTGGGAATGGAAAATAGGGTCATTCCACTTCAGAATAATGGCAAAATAATAGGGGCTGTTTTAGCAGGGCAGGTTTATTCGAGCTCCCCTTCTCCGGCGCTTTTTGAAGTATTGAAGAAATACGGACTGGATCCTGAATCATACTATAAAATGGCGCAGGAGATGAGGCTTGTTTCAAAAGAAAAATATGAAGAATGGCTTAAACTTTTAATCACTGTCATTGGCTCTGTCATACGGGAAAGATTTCAACTGCTAGAAGAAAGAAAAAACAAAAAAAGACTACAATTTATTTCCGAGTTGGTTCCTCATATCGGAGACGATTTAAACAAACTTTTAGCGTTTATTGTGCATTCTCTTCCCGATGTTCTCGAAATGGAAAGCTGCGTGGTTTTCTGCCGCGATGAAGAAACAGGAAAATTCCACCCACAAGCTTCTAACTTTTACTCTGAAAGCAAACTCGAGCAATTTGCTGTGCCATTAAATTCCCAGAATATGAATTTTCCAATTGATTCAGAAATTCTGGTTTCTTCAAACCCTTCCCTTGATGGCAGGCTGGATCAAAAAAGAGTGAAAGAATGGCAAATTAAAAGCTTATTGACTATCCCATTAAACATTCGAAATTACTGTCACGGGATTATTGCTTTTGTGAATTCTAAAGATCCTCATCTTTTTACTCGGGAAGAGATAGGGTTTATTTCTGTTTTAGCTTCTGAAATCACACTTGCAATCGAGTCAACGTTGTTAAGAGAAGAACAGAATAAAAATCAGAAAACGATTCTCCGCTTCCGAGAAGAAGTGCAGCAGTATTTCTCGGAAATTGGGAAGGCAATAGGTTCTTCACTGGATTTGGACAAGCTCCTCTATTTGATCGCGGATCTGTCTTTAAAAGCGGCGCGCGCGGATTCAGCCAGCCTTTATCTTCTCAAAGATCAACATTTAACCCGGATGGTTGATATTGGACAAGTTCCCGAAGAGAAATTTGAAAAAGTGATAGAGGATGTTATTCAGGAAAAATATTCGCTTCATGTCCCACTGAAAATTCAGGAAGAGCCAATCGGTTTCTTAAATTTGTACTCAATGGAAAAACATTGTTTTTCCAAGGAAGTTGTGGATGTGATAAAATCTTTTGGCGCTCAAGCAGCTCTTTCTATTCAGAATGCGCATCTTTTCCAGGCAGAGCAAGAAAAGGCTGAAGAAATTTCTGAGGTTCATGAGGCATCCAAGGCTATTTCTCTGCACATGGATTTAACTATGATTTTAAAAGAGACCGCCAATCAGATGTGTCGAATTTCGACGGCAAGCCGCTGTTTTATTTTAATTTTAGATCAAGAAAGAAACGTCTTAAATACGTCTTATGTTCATGGGATTGATTCTGATCAAAGCGATTTTTTCTCTGCTCTTGCTATCCCCTTAAATTATCTGGAAGGAGGACTGTGGGTCAAGTTTAAAGCGGGTGAGGCTGTCGCAATTGACGTGAAAGGCGTGGAGGAAGAGTTAAATCCTTTAAAAAATTTATTTTCCGTTTTTGGAACTCGAAATTGTCTGCTGGTTCCTCTGTTGAGTCAAGGAGCTTTAATTGGTCTGGTTTATTTGGATTGCAAAGAGGTGCTGCATATCTATAATCAATCCCAGATCAGGGCAGCCCTTTCTTTATCTGTTCATGCTGCAGCATCAATAGAAAAAGCACGGCTTTATAAACAGGTTGAAGATCAAGCTCGACAGGTTCAAACTCTTTATCATCTATCCACTCTTTTGAGCGCTACCTTGAATTTAGATAAAATTTTGAATATTATCATAGAAAAAACAGGACAGCTCGTAAAAACAGAAAGACTTTGTCTTTTTATGTGGGACGAAGATCAAAAATGCTTTACTGTGGCAGCTTCTCAAGGACTATCAGAAGAATTTATAAAAAAAGCAGTGGTTAAAATTGAAGATCGGTTTGTGGGGCTTGCCGCTTATCGAAAAAAATCTGTTTATTCAGCGAATATTCTTCTGGAAACCGATAACCCGCAGCTGGCGCGATTGTTTAAAAAAGAGGGGCTGGGAGCAGTTCTGGCAGTTCCACTCTTAACCAAGAAGATCACTCTGGGAGTTATTACTCTGTTTGCCGATTTAGGTTATCAGTTTAAAGAAAAAGAAATCCATCTTCTGGGGAATTTTGCCAGTCATGCTGCTCTGTGCATTGAAAATGCGCGGCTTTATCAAGCGAACAAACAGAAACTCCAGGAACTGGGGGTTATTTTTGATGTCGGTAAAAGAGTGAGTATTCATTTGAATCCTCAAGATGTTTTAAGATCTATGACAGAGCAGTTTTTGTGGGTCATGAAAACAGATGGATGTTCTATCATGCTGCTGAATCCGGATGAAAAAACCCTTTCAATTCAGGTTACTCGTGGAATAACCCGAAAGTCCAACCTGCAAAAGAAGATCAGCATCAAAGAAGGATTCCTGGGTAAAGTGGCTCGCTCAGGGCAGCCGATTGTTTTCCATGATAATGGAAAAACAGAGGGGGATATGGCGTTTCCTGAAGCATTAAGAGCTGAAGGTATTACTACGATTCTTTCTGTTCCTTTAGCCACAAAAGAGAAATTGTTTGGGGTTGTCAGTCTTTATTCAAAGGAGAGGAAGGAATACAATCCTTCCGAGATTCATTTAATAACAACTCTTGCTGGACAGGCTTCTGTCGCTTATCAAAACGCTAAAACATTTGAGGAACATTACCATGTGGCGCAGCTGATTCAGAGAAGCCTTCTGCCTGATCGAGTTCCTAGTTTTAAGGAAGTGGAAATTGGATTTCAATATCTTCCTTCACAGGAAATCAGCGGCGATTATTATGACTTTTTAGATTTCGGCGGCAAACTCGGAATTGTTGTGGCTGATGTTTCAGGAAAAGGCACGTCTGCCGCCATTTTTACATCTCAAGGGAAGTATGCCTGGAAAGCTTATGCGTTATTAGAATCAGATCCCCAGAAAGTTCTAACTCTGCTGAATCGGGTCATGATTGAGAATGTGCCAGCCGATAAATTTATTAGTTTGATTTATGCTGTTATGGATCTTAAAAAAATGGAAATGACTTACTCCAATGCTGGACATCTGCCTCCTTTATTGTATCGCTCTAAAACAAAAGAACTTCAGTATCTTGAGGCGCCTGGCATGCTGCTTGGAATTGATGATAAGGCAGAATTTTCAAAACGAAAAGTTTCTCTCATGTCAGGGGATTTTTTGCTGTTTTACACAGATGGAGTTACTGAAGCCCAAAATGAAAAAGGGGAATTTTTTGCTATCGAAAAGCTGCAGAAAGCTTTTATTTCCAACATTAATCATTCTCCACAGGTGATTGCTAATCGAATTTTAGCCACAGTAAGACAGTGGACTCATAAGAGGAGGTTAGATGACGATATTACGATTCTGGTTTTAAGTGTGAAGTAGCTTGCGGGATCAGCAGAATTTTTCCCATGTTTTTCCTTGCTTCAACGTACTGCTGTGCGCGACCGCCCTGGGAAAGAGGAAACGCTTTGTCCACCACTGCTTTCAGTTTCCCTGCTTGAAACAACTTTATGACTTCTAGTAGTTCCCATTTTGCTCCCATATAGGACCCTATCAAATTGACGTGTCTCACGAAAAGAAGTCTTAAATCAAGATCAATAATAGGCTGGGCAGTGGCGCCGCAGGTCACAATCCTTCCGTTCCTGCTTAAAGCATAAAGTCCTTTTTTGAAATTTTCCCCACCCACATGTTCAATGATCACATCAACTCCTCTGCCGCCCGTCAGGTTTTTTATTTTTTGAGTTAAATCGTCTTTTTGATAATTGATTGTTTCATCTGCGCCAAGTTTTTTTGCCAGTTCGAGTTTTTCCTGAGATCCAGCAGAGGCTATTACTCTTGTCCCAGCGGCTTTTGCCAGTTGAATGGCAGAACTGCCAACTCCTGAACCGGCAGCCATCACCAGAACATCTTCTCCAATTTTAATTTTAGCGCGGGTGAAAAGCATGTGGTAAGCGGTTAGAAAAACCAGAGGAATGGAAGCTGCTTCTTCAAAGGATAATTTTTCTGGAATCGGGATAGCGCAGCCGGCCGGTATTTTAACATATTCCGCAAAGGTTCCCTGGATTTGGTAGCCGACAATATGATAGGCGGGACATAGAGAATCCCAACCCGTTTTGCAGTAACGGCACTCCCCGCAGCTGATTCCAGGATAGATTAATACTTTTTCGTTCAGAGCAAGTCCTGAAACATTTTTTCCGAGCTGAACAACTTCGCCTGATCCATCGCAGCCCGAAATATGAGGCATTGGAATTTCTGGACCTCGAATCCCTTGTCTCATCCAGAGATCTAAATGGTTAATAGAGGAGGCTTTGACTCTAACTATAATTTCATTTTCTTGCGGCGTTGGATCCGGGACTTCTTCATATTTTAATTTTTCGGTCCCTCCGAATTCGCGGAAAACCAGGGCTTTCATACAGTCATAAGGGCAAGTTTTTTACCAATTTTTTCAAAAGCCTGCAGGGCTTTTGAAAGTTCTTCTTTTGTGTGGTTAGCGGTAACAATTGTCCTCAGCCTGGCTTTTCCTTCGGGTACTGTTGGAAATCCAATCCCCTGAGCAAAAACTCCCTCTTCAAAAAGAAGGTCTGAGAACTTCATGGCTGCAGCAGCTTCTCCTACAATCACAGGGGTGATTGGAGTGACACTGGTGCCTGTGTTAAAGCCGAGACGATTCAATTCTGCTTTGAAAAATTTTGCGTTTTCCCAGAGTTTCTGGTGGTGCTGCGGTTCTTCTTTCAACACTCTAACCGCTTCTAAACAGGCTGCTGCAACAGCAGGAGGATGAGCTGTTGAAAAAAGGAATGGTCGAGCTTTGTGAATCAAAAATTCTCGCAGTTCCTGGCTGCCAGCTACATATCCTCCTAACACCCCGACCGCTTTGCTCATGGTTGCCATTTGAATTTCAATTTTATCCTGCAATCCAAAATGAAATGATGTGCCTTCACCATGGGGTCCCATGACTCCGCTGCCATGGGCATCATCCACCATTACAAATGCCCCATATTGGTGCGCTTTTTCCACTATTTCAGGCAGGGGAGCCACATCTCCATCCATGCTGAAGACACCATCTGTGACAACAAGAATTCTTCGAGAGCCTTCAGCTTTTTTTAATGCTGCTTCTAAACCTTTTACATCTTTATGGGGATAGACCAGACGTTTTGCTTTTGTCAGTCTCACTCCATCAATAATACTGGCATGATTTAGTTCATCACTGATAATGGCATCTGTTTCATCAGGAGCCACTGCCTGGATCGTTCCGCGATTCGCCGCAATCCCTGCGACAAAAACAAGAGCAGCTTCTGTATGTTTAAAAGCTGCCAGTTCTTTTTCCAGTTGATCATGGATTTCCATGGTTCCGATAATAGGTCTAACTGCACCTGCTCCAACTCCCCATTTTTCAATCGCAGCTTTGGCCGCTTGTTTTAGCCGCGGATGGGTCGCAAGCCCTAGATAATTGTTGCTGGATAAGTTAATAACAGTTTTCCCGTCAATTATGCTGGTGGGCTGCTGAGGGGACTGCAGGATTTTAAGTTTTCGGTAAAGGGATTTTCGTTTTAAATCTTCCAGTTCTTCGGATAAAAATTTCATGGTATTCATGTTTTCCACTTTTCTCTTTTGTTCGTTTACAATCCTGCGGGGAAAGCTGCAGGCAGTGTTTACACGTAAAAAGTGGGTGCAAACCCATGGGTAGTAGAAACGTAGTGAGGCGCTTTATTTAACTCTGCGCAGACTGGCAAAAACTTCCTGGAGAAGAGGTTTATACTTTTTAAAATTTAACGGATTCATAAAAGAAACAAGAAGGAAAGTTTTTTTATGTCCTACAGGAGCTGCTTCACCAAACATTAGAATTTTTATCTGCTTTGGATTTTTAAATGTAAGAGCAAAGGTTATGTGCTGGGGGAAATTTGCATGAGCTGTCGGTTTTATAAAAAATTTTACATCTGTGTTTTGGCTTTTAACAGCGCGGTAAATCGCTTTTACAAGTTTTGCCAACTTAAATTTGCGGCTGCGGATCAAGTGAAAACGAGAGGTTAACCATTTTTTAGTAAATGGTTTGTAAAGAAAAATAAAGATAGAATTTGAGTGAAAAGGTTTTTGTTTCCATTCTTGAGGGATGGAGGCCTCTAATCCTGTGTTAGGTATCTGAAACACTTTCCATTTCAAACTGTTTTTAATCGGAGTTTCGCGCATTTTCGGGGTCAATGCGGCAATTTGTGGATTGATCTGCCTATGAACAGAAAAACTGCCCTGGTAAAGATAAACGATTTTGCCTATTTTATTGATTAAAAAAGTAGTTGGAACAATCCCATTGATATGGTAAAGTTCGGAAATTTTTTCGTCAGAATCCATGAGCAGAGGAATCTTGATTTTATAAGTTTTAATAAATGCGTCGGCTCTTTTTGAGGAGCTTTTTCTGATATTGACGGAAATTATCTGGATTCCTTTTCGGGAGTAACTTGCATACTGTTTATTGAGTTTCAGAAGATCTAATCTGCAGATGTGAAAATCCGCATCCCAGAAGTAGAGAAGAACTGATTTTTTATTTTGATAGGAAGAAATAGAAATTTTTTCTCCGCTGACAGAGGCAGAAGTGAAAGGTGGAGCTTTTTCTCCAATTTTTAAACCCGCGAACGCGGGCATAGAAGAAAAAATGAAAATAAGAGCAGCAAGTAAGTATGACTTCATGGGTTTCCTCCAGAACTTAAATTAAAATTTTCTTTTAGTTTTTTTTGATGTCCTACAATCAATCTTACTGATTTTACGACATGATTTCCTTTTTTCAGATAGAGTTTGTATGCGCCGTGGAGAAGTGGAAATTCCAGATCTGTCCTCCCCATAAATTTTCCATTGATATAAACCTTGAACCCTGATGGTGATGAGTCAATTTCAAGAGTTGTGAATTTTGGCTTCTCCTGGGAAATAACAGCGGTTTTTGGGGGAGTCGGGTTGGCTGCAGCAGGACTGGTAGATTTGAGTATTACAGGTTTTGGGAGAGTGATTGAAGTGGGAGTATGGGGTGATTTCGGGAGGGAGGAAACTTTTTTTCTGGTAGGCGCGGTTTGTGGAACAGCTGCAATTTTCTTTGGAGCGGGAATTGGGTTTGCAGGCAGTGTCTGATGGAGGAAACGAGCGCTTAGATACAGTCCTATCCCTAAAAGAAAAAGCGCTGCCAAGAGAATAAGAATTTTGTGAGATTTTTTCTTTGGTTCGGGTATTTGTTCTTGCTCTGTTTTTGGAGGTTCTATAGTTTCAGGAAGCAGATTTTCTTTTTTGGCAGGAGAAGACTGAGCAGGTTTTTCTTTTAATACTCGGTAAACTTTTATTTTTTCCGGCACTCCTTTAAACTGGCGGTAACCTATCTCTGTGGTTGGAACTTCGGTTTTGTTCATGACTAGATAAACAGCTTCAGTGAAATAAACGCAGTTTTTTTCAGCGATAGACAGAAGTCTGCTGGCGACGTTGACCGCATCACCAAAAATGTCATTGTCCATTTCAGTGACTTCTCCCACATTGATAGAAACCCGAATTTCCATTTTTTGAACAGGTTTAACTAAACGATCATACTCTTCTACTGCTTGTTGAATCTGGATGCCTGCTAAAACAGCATCTGTGGGGCTGTCGAACACAGCTAGAAAAGAATCCCCAAGAGTTTTAATAATTTTTCCTCTTCGAGCCAGAAGGATTGGTCGAACGACACGGTCATGGCTGGACAAAAATTCTTGTATTTGTTCTCGCGACATTTCCGCCGTTTTTTGAGTAAAATCGCTGAGATCAGTAAACATGATGGTCAGGCTGCGAGTTTGCATAAGATGTGTCATTGTTATTTAACGAGGTCTCTTTATCTTCCTGCAGTTGTGGGGACAACTTTGCTCAGCTCAGCTGCGGGATGGAGTTTAGGGGCTCCAGATAATTTTTCCTTTTTCGTTGATAATATAACCCCATGTTTTTCCTATTTTCACTTCTGCTGTTCCTCGGCAAAAGGGATCTGCTCCACTGAATTTTGGGGGAATGACCCAGTTTCCTTTATGATTGATGTATCCATATTTTATTTCCTTTTTCTTTCGGATTCCTGCAAGAGCTAATCCATTGCTAAAGGTTATAAAATTATTTTCCCAGGGATGATACTTGAATATTGTGTTTTGGGGGAGTCGGATCATCATTTTCCCCGAAGTATTGATATAACCCAGTTCTGTTTTTTTGTCCATTTTTTCAACAACAAAAGCTAATCCCTCTGAAAAAGGATAGGCGGCTTTGAATTTGAAAGGAACAGCAGGCTTTCCGGATAGATTTAAGTAGCCATAATCACCTTTGTTTTTTTTAAAATTTGAAGTAAGGGCGCGGTGATTGGTGAAATTTCCTGCATCATCATACTTTGGTTTAATCACCCATTTTCCCTGTTTATTGATAAATCCAAATTTTCCGGTAAAAACTCGAGCGGCCCCTTCATGAAAAGGGAAGGATGAGAGGTAGAGGGGCGGTATGACCCATTTTCCGTGATGATTGATATAACCGCAGCCTTTTGTAATGCAGGCAGCTGCAAGCCCTTCAGAAAAAGAAGACACTTTTTTGAATTGGGGTTTAATGATGAACTTTCCTTTGTGATTGATGTACCCCCAGTTTGCCTGGGTCAGAGGAAAAATGCCTCTAAACCCTGGATGGTATTGGGGAAGTCTTTGATATCCTGCAGCTGCAAGTCCTTCCTGAAAAGATCTTGCCAGGTTAAAGGTTGGGGGGATCATCCATTTGCCTTTTAAATTGATATATCCCCATTTCACGGTCCTATTATTGGATAAGACTGCAACACAAGCAGCCCCTTCATGAAAAGGTTTGACTTGCAGAAACCGGAAAGGGATCATCACCTTCCCTTTCTGATTGATAAAACCGAATTTGTTATTTTTCCCTACTGCAGGAATCAGTGATACTGCTTTTGCAGAAGCAGCACCAAGATTCCACAAAACAAATATGATGAGGAGAATTAGTTTTGCACTCCTGTTGACACTGGTTCTCTGCATTCTTAGAAGAGAGTTGAGAAAAAGTTTTTTATCCGAGCCACTGCGTAGGAGACCGCTTTTTTTACTTTATCTAAAGGGTTGGGTTTTGTTTGAAATGGATTTCCATCTTGAGGCAGATTTAACTCAGTCTGACCATTGGGCAGTTTTTTAGTCGGGAGAGCTTTCAGAAAATTCTGGAATCCCTGCTGCCCGCTGATTCCAGTTAAACTTTGGTATTTCTCTCCAAGCGTGTTCCCTTTTGCATGAGTGATCTGCTGCCAGTTGTATCCTAGTTTATTGTGGAGGTACATGAGAAAAAGGGTTCCGGACCCATTGCTATTGGGGTTTCTGTCACTGGCTTGTGTTTTGTTCTGGATCCCTCCGTATTCATCAAACTGAAATCCTTCTTTGTTAGTTGGCTGGCTTTTAGTAAAATCGGGATTTCCGTTGATATAATCTTTGTGCCCATTTTTCCACCAGGTTTGCATAGGATCAGTGCTTAGGTTAGGATCTTTACCTCCTGCAGGCTGCAGTTCAAAAGAGATCGCTCGGCTGAGGGATTCACCATTCGTCAGTCCCGCATTCCAATTTTTTGTTCGATCTTCATAACTTTCCACAACTTCTGCATCTGTCAGTTCAGGAGCTTCATTTGGCCCTCCGAGGGTTGGTTTTCCTGAAGGAGAGGCATTTGAAAAAGAAGTTGGCGCATTGACATCTACTGTGATATTATCGTCATAATGCTGGGGTTCTCCAACTTGAGGATAGGGATGGCTTGCCCCATACCCCCCACCTAGAAGACTGGAAGGTGGAGCTGGTTCTACATAGACATTAAAATCGGTAATTTTTTTCTGCCCAAAATCATTTGCAATTTGCTGGTTGTCATGGTTAAAGGTATCGAGTATTTGATGGGCTGCGTTTGAATCTGTTTGCTGCTGTTCTGGTAATACAGGACGAGGGATCGTTTTGTGTGTTTTGGGGTCAGTTATGGTTCCTGTTTGTGTGGCTGTATAAACAGCAACCTCTTGTGTTTTTCCAAACTCTTTAGCTGTTGGGTCTTTTCCTGTGTCATACACTTTAGGTTTTTTATTAAAATCAGGGGGTACGGGTAAAGGTAGTGGATTAGTGAGTTTACCAAATCCGCCTGAGCCGCCCATTTTTTAACCTCCTCAAAGATTTGAATGATATTTTTTTTATAACTACATTATAACATTTTTTCTAGATAAATTTATGAATAAAATGTAAATCTTTTGTGAACAGATTGTAAAAAAATGTTTTGAAGGAAGGGAATCTTGAATTATTGAATTTTAACACAGGTACTCTAGCTATTATTTTTGGGGCTGTAGCTCAGTCGGGAGAGCATCTGCTTTGCAAGCAGGGGGTCGGCGGTTCGAGCCCGCTCAGCTCCACCAACGTTGGGCTGCAGAAGATGAAGGGCTTCATTTTCTAATTCATGCAAAACATCGGCTTGTGGTTAGGAATTCCTTGAGTTTTAGAAAATTCTCGAGCCTCAAACTGCCCAGAAATCTATGAGTGAAGCCAGCAAGCCAAACAGGAATTGGCGCATCCATCTGGAGGTGTCTTCTGGATACTGTTCCAGATCAGGCTGGGTGAAATAAAATGCTGCGGCTGAAGCGCTGGTTCCGACAAAAGATAAAATGAGTTGCGCGGCTGTATGGCTTCCTCGTAAAATAAAGATGGGAATGAGCATGAGGAGCCATCCTTCCAGGATGCTTAAAATGATTTTTCCAGTCAAGGAGAGTTTTGACTGTGTCCTTATTTGTCTAGCTGTGGAGATCATGGCAAGCTGCGAAGACAAAGAAGCAGTGAAAGGGTACAAATAATCAGGGTGTTTAAAATGGCTTGAGAGCAGCAGCCATAAAAGCCCTGAACCGCACGTGCTTAAAACAGAGTGAACATTATAATGGTGTTTCCAATCCTCTTTAGATTTTGGGGTCAGAAAAAGATAAGCCGCAAAAAAAATAAACAGCACAAGGATCCATTGAATTCCTCCAATAAACCAGCAGAGATAAGCTGCCAGAACAGCGCCCATCAGGGCGCCAGTGTTCAGAATGCTTTGCCTTTTCAGGAAAAGGGCTGCTGCTGCCAGGAAAGCTGTTGCAGCAAGACTAGCAGCAAGTCCAGGAAGAGTCATTTGCAGAAATGCTTTCAGAAGGAAAAAACCTGCCAAAGGGATGAACAGGTTGTCAATTCCATCCCATGAGACCGCTTCCACAATCATGAGGAAGAATCCAAGGAGGGCAGAAATCAACAGGGTCTGAATTCTACCTGTGTTTGTGAAAACAAGCAGG
Source organism: bacterium (assembly GCA_021800275.1). Classification (GTDB taxonomy): domain Bacteria; phylum Vulcanimicrobiota; class JABDET01; order JABDET01; family JABDET01; genus JAKAVV01. Next base: position 8,797 of record JAJYZB010000008.1, on the reverse strand, counting down.
GGAATATGGGCGCTGAAAAAGGCTGTTAGAAAAAACGCCATTGAGCCTTCCATGCTTTTTTTACCCCCTGTTGCATCATATTTAAAGGTCCCATAAAAGATGCCGATCAGGGCAGCAGCAGTGTCGGCAAAAGTTAGAATCAACAGGGGAATGATGTAGAGAACTGTGTTTCCTTTAGAAAGCCAGAAAAGGACTGCAGTTCCTATGGGGAAAAAAATTTCACCTTCAGATTTTCTGGAAACACTCCCTGTGATTTTCCCAATGCTTTTTTTTAAAGATGAAATTTTTTTCACGCAGAGAACGAAAATGATCCCTCCTCCTGAAATGACAAAAACAGGCCAGTTCTGCGTAAAGATGAAAGGAAAACTCAGAGATGCCAGTCCGCTGGAAATGTGCAGAAGTTTTCTGCTCCATTCAGGTGAAAGTCTGCCGCGATTCTGCAGAAACAAAATAAGAAGAGCGGTAGAAGCTAAAAAAAGGAGAATCAGCAGAATTCCAATCCAATTTTCTTTCATTTCCAATATTTTTGCCATTTTTCTGTCATTCCGTTTTTTTTAGATAATCTCTTCTACTGCAAGTCCACTGTAAAAAAATGTCTTATCTTTTAAATGGAGTTCCCGCGCAAGATTTTCAAGTTCTTTCAATTGAGTGGAGAGTGTTTCTGGTTTTTTACGTAAAACCATCATATTCCAGTAAACAAGCCTGCTCCCTGGCTTTCCAGCTTTAATGATTTTTTCTAGTAGCTGGGTATAGTTTTGAAAGGACATGTACTCGAAAATATCGCTTAAGTTGAATCTGTTGATGCTTTTCTCGCTGCTGGACTCTAAGAATTTTTCAAGGGAAGATCGTCGAATTTTAAGGGCATCCAGGTTTTCTCGGATCGATTCGAAATTTTCGGGACGCAGAGCATAAGGGAGCGAAGTTTTATGATTTTCCGTCAGAATCCACTGTAAATAAGGATTTTCATACGGGTTCAATTCTACGAACGCATGCCTGGCTCTTGCTAAAATTCGAACTGGAACATCGTGTTTTACATACTCAAAAAAGCTGGGATCTCTCCCCAGTTTTCCCATGACAAACCGGGAAAAGAAGATTTTGAAAAAGATTCTCCACTTCCAGTTGTCCCATCTTTTTTTGTAAAAATTTTCTCTTTCTTTTTTTTCATGATTCTCAAGAAAAAACGAGATCGTTTTTTGAGAATGGATACAGGGAAGAATTTTGGTTCGAAAAAGGGAGAGGTACCGCTCAAATTTTCCGATCTTTCCAATACCTTGTTTTATTCCATCCAGGTGAGAATCCCAGTAACGTTTTACTTCTTCAGAAAGAAACGGTTTAGCGCGGTTGTAAAGCTCAAGTCTTTCCTTTCCTTCTTTTGAGCCCACAAGGATCAGAAGCTCTTCATGGGAAAGGGTGCGGTAAGCGGCGGCTCGAAGCTCGAGACAGGCTAATTGGGAGCTGTTTAGATCAAGCGCGAAAACTTCAGCCGGTTTTTTTGAAAGAAGAGCAAGGGTGTTGTCCCCTGCAGATGCAATAGAAACACACCTGTCCCCGGGTTTGACGTCAAGAGCTTCAAGAAGAACGTCCGCATCTTCCCAGCATTGAGCATAGCGGATCTCTGAAAAATTTGCTTTTTCTTCAATCTCTGATTTCATTTTTTTCCATTTTCGAGATTTCTTGAGGGGTCAATTTTCTCACGATTCCGCTTTTTCCATCCATTTCCACTTCATCCCCATCCTGCAGCCATCCCATTAACCCATCAATAGAAACAATGGTTGGGATTCCCATCTCCCGCGCCACAATTGCAGAATGAGAAAGAAGGCTGCCTCGTTCCACAAGAACTCCTCGGGCAAGAGGGAAGATCATGATCCAACTGGGATCCGTTCTTTCAGCCGCAAAAATCTTTCCTGAAATTACTCGAGTTTCTTGAGGATTTTTTACAATTTGAATTTTTGCTCTGATAATTCCTGGGCAGCATCCAATTCCTTTTTTTGAATCTCCATTTTGCGCCACAGAAGTGGTTTTAGGAGTGAAAGAGTTTCCTTGATAAACCATTCCGCGAGTTTCAAAGCGATTGGGGGGAGGAGGCATTGAGGCGTAATTTTCAAACTCTTTTTTTCGAAGTGAAACAAGTCCCTTTAAATCAGTGGCGCTGGATGTGCCTTCCATAAAGCCGAAGATCTCCTCAAGCTCAAGATAAAAAACGTCTCTTGAGTTTTCAAGAAGGTTAAAGGAATAAAGGCGTTTTCCAATCTCCGAAAAAATGTTTCTGACTCTTCCAAAAACTCTTGTTCTTTCGAATCTCAGATTTTCTCTATCTCTAACTCTGCTTCTGGCATTTTTTAAAACCAGATGGAAAAAAAACTGTTTGAAGGGTTTGCCTGAAAAAGAATTTTTTACAAGAGCTTCCGCTTTTTTGCGCAGGTTAGTTTCCTCATGTTGAATGATGGGTTTCCCATTCAGTGCTAGTTCTCCAATAGAGCGCAGCAGGGGGAGGGGATTGTCAAAAAGAGTTAGACTTTCAAGTTTCAGTTCATCTGTGCAGCGGTCCCCGAATTTTTCAAGGTAAGATTCATAAGCTTTTTGAAACTCGGGATGTTTTGGAATTGCTGCTGTGATCTCCTCAAGTGTTCTATTTTGAAGGAGGGCGGCAAATGGCTTGTCTTGAGCAGCGGTTTGCGCCATGGCTTTCACCCTTTCAGCAGGTTCTCTGCTGATCATGTTTCCCTCCCCTGAAACCAGGTCGTTTTGAAGAGTTCCTTCTTTATCACCACACCATGAAACAGAAAGTTTTTTTAAAATTCCGAAAAACATCATGGCAAAAAAATCGTTGATCAAAGGAGCATCCCATTTTTTAAGCAGTTTTTTTTCAAGATCGCGATACTCTAGCGAAAGTTCATCCACACTCAGCCGGGATAAGTTTGGCCTTCCTGTTCCAAGAGCCTGGTCAAGTCTTTTGTAAAAGGATTGATTTTTTTTCTCTAAAGCGAAATAATTATATCCGAGCCCGAGAAAACTCGAAAGAAAATGGACTGCATCCCGAAAACGCTGTCCGCGAGTCGGTTTTCCGATCTCTTCTGCGATTTTTTCAGGGAGAGCTTCTTTTACTCCCATCATCTGTTCCATAAATCCTCTGTTCATTTTAAATCCCGGAAGCATGGCAAGGAGGCGGTACCAGTTTAGAAGATTGTAATAAAGTCGTCCTTGAATCAACCCGAGCATGCAGCGAAATACCGCTGCATTGGATTCGATGTTCTTTTGCGAAACCCCCATGATTCTGCAGAACTCTTGATAAACGCCTTCATACGCTTTTCGGGCAAAAGAAAAAGTAAGAGGGGTTGTTACTCCACCATAACTTTCAGCAATATTGCTGTTGTCCCAAACGTTCAGGATTCCATCTGGATCAGGCATGTTAAACAATGAAGTAATGGGTCGCGACTGCAGAAGATAGAGTTTTCCTGATTCATAAGCCCATTCGATATCCTGCGGCATTCCAAAAAAATTTTCACATTGACGCGCTAGTTTTGCCACTTCAAGAACTTGCTCTTCATTGAGAGAAGGGGCGTCCTGCTTTTCTTGAGGGACTGGGGTTGATTGTCCATTCCCAATGTGCATTGTTTTTTTGGAAGGGATCTGGCGGGAAATAATCTCACTTTTTTCATTGATGTGCCAGGTATCTGCATCACATTCCCCTGAAACCAGGGAAGTTCCAAGTCCAGGAACAGAGCTGACCACAGCAGTTCCACGTCTGCCTGTAACAGGATCTGCGCTGAATGCCACTCCTGCTGCACTGCTTTTAATCATTTTCTGCACCAGAACAGCAGGAGGGGTTGGCGGATGGGGGATTTTTCTTTCGGCAAAATAAGCGTAAACTTTTTCAGTAAAGCCGGAACGCCAGACCTGGATGATTTTTTCGGGAAGCTCTTCTAGAGAGATATCCAGGTAAGTTTCAAGCTGTCCAGCAAAAGAGTTGAGCATTCCATCCTCATCTGATGCAGAGGAGCGGACAGCCATTTTTTCTTTGTTCAAAAATATGATTTCAGCGGTTTTCTGAAGCAGTTTGAGTAGATTTTCTTTGATCTCAAGAGAATCAAGAGGATTTTTTGCTGCTGTTTCACTTTTCGCTTTTTCCAGTTCTATCTTTTTTTCGGGAGGCAGTAAATCATAAAAGGCAGAAGGGGTTACTACGAACCACTCGGGAACAGGAAATCCTGCTTTTGAGAGAGTGGCAAGGGATTTTGCTTTTCCTCCCAGGAGATTCAGAACCATGTCATTTCCGCTGGCATTGATACTGCTGCTGGTAATGATTCTGCTGCCTGCAGTGATACTGTCCATGAATTTAACCCATGTGGCGCCAGATAAAAGGGATGGCGCCTATGCTTAAATAAAAAACAAGAGTCCAGATTCCTGTCAAAGGCTGAATTTTATTTGCGTTCTGAGCTGAAGGGTTGAGGAGAAAACGAATGGAAGAAATAAAAGCGGCGAGAAAAACCAGGGAGAGAATGAAAAGAACGGGTAGAGCAAAATGGAGTTCTCTGGCAGCCATAGTTCCACAGAAAGCTGTCAGGATCATGGCTGAGATCCAGGCTGAAATGGCCCTGGATCTTCCCCAGAGAAAAGTATAGGTTTCCACTCCTTTTTCTTCTTGATCCTCTGAACGAATCTTTCTTCCAAGCTCTACAACTAAGCCATTAAAATAACTGGCGGCAATGAACCAGGGAAGCCCTTGAGGGGGATGGGATTCTACAGGCCGCCAGTCGCAGGAGGTTGTATAGAAATCTACGATTGGCACAATAGCCATGTGAGAAAGCATGTAAATTAAAGGCTGTTTTTTGATCCAGTTTCTGATGAAAAATTCTTTTGTCATCAGGACTAAATAGGTCCAGGCTAGAAGCAGAATAAAAAAGAGTGGGGGATAGTACCACAGGGCAAGTCCTAATTGAATGACTGCTCCCATGCAGCCGATGACAGCCAGTTCTTTCAATTTAACCAGGCCGCGGGGAACAGGGCGGTAAGGTCTGAATTTGCTGTCCTCTTCAAAATCTTTGAACTCATCCGCCAGTCTAAGCTGCAGAAAAAAAATGAAGGCAGTGATAAACCCTACTAAAAATTTAGAGGGATGAGAAACATTGATATTATTTCTAAGAAGAGATGAGAAACAGATTGCTGAAATGCTGAAAGCCGCTATTAATGGTCCATGCTGAAAAATAGGGAAGCGCTCTCGCTGATAGACCCACCAGCGGTTCATTTAACTCTCCTTAATCTTTTTCTTTTTGCGGCGGGAGAGCAGCTCATGAGCCCTGCTAAAATCCCCTGAGGAAAGGGCTCCGATAATAGAGAGTTCCCCTGCTAAGCAGAGAGCTGCGCAGATTTCTGCGGCTGCCCTGGAGCTGTCGTTTATGGGAAGTTTCAGCAGCTTGAGACAGGCGTTCTGACTGGGGAGTCCTGTTCCACCCCCAATAGATCCAACCATGAGGTTTGGGAGAGTGGCTGAAGCATAGAGATCTCCTTTTTTTGTAATCTCAAATCTTGAGAGACCAACGGATGATTCTGAAACACAGGCAGCATCCTGTCCTGTCGCAATATAAAAAGCGGCAAGGGCATTGGCATAATGTCCCTGGATCCCCATGGCTCCGCTTAAAACAGATCCTGCTGAAGAGATCCGGTAATAGGCTGCCATTTGTTCAGGAGAGGTGTTCAGATGTCTTTGCACAAGATTTGCAGGGAGGACTGCTTCTGCTGTCACTTTTTTTCCTCGAACTGATAGAAATGAGAGGGCGCTGGCTTTTTTGTCCCCTGAAAAGTTTGCCTCTAGAAAATGGGCTGTGGGTTTAACAGGAGTCTTTTTAAGGATGTACTGGTAGATTGCATTTGCCGCAAGGGTCGCCATATTTTGACCTGAAGCATCCCCAGTAGAAAATTCAAAATTCAAGAAAACATGATTTCCTTCAATGGTGATCTTCCCATCAATCAGTTTCCCATGGGCTGTGGTTTTTTCCGCTTCAATTTTGAAGTTCTCGATGTTTTTTCGAGCCCATGCCGCGAATTCTCCGATCTGAATCAAATTTTCAAAAACGAATCCAGGGGATCTGGAGATCCCTTCATTTAAGAGGAGAGCTGTGCAGCCGCCAGCTTCTCGAATCAGTCTTGAGCCTCTGGCATAAGAAGCCACAAGAGCTGCCTCAGTTGTGGCAAGAGGGACATAATAATCTCCCTGAGCAAAAAGTCCGTTGACCCGAAGAGGACCAACTATTCCAACAGGGACTTTCACTGTTCCAATGTAATTTTCGATGTTCCTGGAGTAAAGTGGAAGATCCACTTCACTTTGTGGATCTGCAATTTTATTTCTGATTTCAGGGGAAGTGGGGATCTGTTCCCAACGATTTTCAAAAGCCTGTTTTGAATAGCCTGGATCGATTTCCATTTTTTCTTTTTCAGGACTGTCAGGATCACAGCGGGCAGGGATTTTGGGGGAAAGTTTTTCTTTCCATTCCTCAATTGTTTTGAGTTTCAGGAGATTTTCGAGATAATCAGCAGCCCTTTGGTAATCGGTCGGCATGGAAAAATTTTTTGACATGAAGATGGAAATACCTGCAGTTATCCAAAGAAATCTCACCTGTTAACCCAGACCTGCTGTGGAATCGCACCTGATTTTTTCTTCTGGTTTTTATAAAAAATCACTGAAAAATCACTGGATGGATTGAAATAATTGACAGGTAAAAATTAAGTTTAAGGAGGTAGATAAAAATGGGTGGAATTATACCAAATCCGCCGCCAAATCCGGCAAATGAGTATGGACCGAATTCTTGGGTTTCAGGGGTCATGCCATTAAATCCTCAAGATGAGCAGTATAATCAGAATTTAGGTATCATTGATCAGGCAACTCAAAATGCCTATAATGGACAGTACGAGACCCATACCTATACTGATCAAAATGGAGTGCAGCATGTGACTTATTCTGCAGATGGGAAAAACTATAATGTGTCTTTAAACCAAAATGGAGATCGGGTTGTCCAGGTGACAACTCCTGGTCAGGGAAATTGGTTAGGGGGAGGACTGCTGGGAGACCTTCCTTCCACCACAACTTATACCCTTGATCCCAATGGAAACATGCAGGTTCAGCAGGACAATCCCCAACTCTTTGGCGGGCAAAACCAAACCACAACCGATTTTCAAAGATTCTCTGACAACCCTTCTGATTGGAACCAGGATCCTTATGGACAGGATCCTTATGATCAGGTTTTTGAAACACAGTTTGGAAATGGGAATCAGCCGCAGCAGCCTCCAGGATTTATCAATTATCCTCTCCCTGGACAAAATTTAGGGGGTCACAACCTTTTCACCCAGATGATGAGCAATATGCCAGGCGGAGGAACAGATGATGGGTAATGAATGATGTTATATAACTGAGATTCACCCCTATAACACAATCCTTGCGCGTGAGATGGACTGAACGTTAAAATTCAGTCTGCCTCGCGCGTTGTTTTTATCAATAGATTTGCAATTTTGCGCAAAATTTGCGATTTCATCCGCTGTCTCAGTGGGAGGGGTTTAGACTCTTCGTGCTGAAGTTAAACTTTAACTCTTAATGTTTGGCTAATAATGTGGAATAGGAGTGCTTATCCATGAATGCCTGATGGATAAGGTTGACTTGGAATGAGTTTTAATCACGCGGGAGTGGCGGAATTGGCAGACGCGCTAGCCTCAGGAGCTAGTGGGGTAAAATCCGTGGAGGTTCAAATCCTCTCTTCCGCACCAGAGCGAGGGTTTAGCAAGAGGTTGGGGGTATTACTTGTGAAGTGGAGTTAGAAAACACGGAGTATGGTCGCAAAAGAATTGAATGGGCGGTATCTGGCTCAAAAGATAAAAAGTCAACTTGCTGAAAAGGTAGGCAGTTTGCCTTTAAAGCCTGGACTGGCTTACCTGGCTTTTGGAGAAGATGAGGCTTCTGCACAATATCTTTCAGCCGTACAGAAGGCTTGTCGAGAAGTTGGTTTTTTCTTTTTATCTGAAAAGTTTCCAGAGGATGTTTCGATAGAAGATTTTTTAAATAGACTTGCTGAGCTCAACTCCTCTCAGGAAATTCATGGAATTTTGATTCAATCTCAATTTCCTCGTCAATTGAATTTTCGAAGGATCTGTCAGGAGATCTCGCCTCAGAAGGATGTGGATGGAATTCATCCTTTTAATCAAGGTCTTCTTTTTTCAGACTCTCCTGTTTTTATTCCGTGTACGGCAAAAGCTGTTTGGTATCTATTAAAAGAGAATGGGATAAAGATTTCGGGAAAATCGGTTGTGATTCTGGGAAGAAGCCTTTCTGTCGGGAAACCTCTCGCAGTTCTTCTTCTGCGGGAAAATGCGACTCTCACGATCTGCCACAAGCAAACAGTTAATCTTAAAGATGTTTCTCGAACAGCAGATATTCTCATCGTTTCAACGGGTTCGCCCGGCCTGGTGAAACAAGACTGGGTATCTCCTGAAGCTGTGGTAATAGATGTTGGCATTCATGTTGTCAAGGGTAAAGTGGTTGGAGATGTTGATACAGCAGCTGTTTTTGAAAAAGCCTCCTGGATCACTCCTGTTCCAGGAGGAGTTGGACCTGTGACAACAGCGTGTTTGTTAGAAAACACATTTCATGCTTTTCAGCAGTTGAATTTAAAACTTTTACAGTTAGATTTTTCTAAAAAAGCAGGGAGATGTGAAGAAATCTATAAATTGGATTGGCACAATGAATCCACTTAATCCATTTTCAGAAAACAAGGGTGAAGAGAAGCGGCAGTATAGGAGACTCAATAAACAC
>JAJYZB010000024.1 GCA_021800275.1 bacterium | reverse complement strand
CCATTCCTTGTTTATACCGATCTTCTATCTCCCTTAAACTTTCTTCTGCTTCCTGTAAAGCCTCCTTAGAATCCTGAATCTTTTGCTTTGCCTCCTCTACTTTATAATACTGCAGCTGCACTTTTAACGCAAGATCTCCCAACAGCTTTTTTTCTTTCAGCTCATCTTTTTCGAGTTTCATCAAAGCCTCTTTCTTCTGCGCTTGTGGAAGACCATTTGATAAAAGAGGAAGATTTACTTGAATCCCCCATCTCCAGTAACGAGAATTCGGAAAAAACTCGCTTCCAATATACCCCCAAGTTCCATTTAAACTGGTGGTAGGTCCCATTTGGGCTTTAGCGGCGCGAACTGCCATTTTATCAGACATGATGTTGTCCCTAATCTTTGCCAGATCAGGGCTGTATTGATAAGCTTTCTGAATCAGAGACTGCAAATTCAGGCTTTTTACAGGGACCTTTAAATCTCCAGTAATCTGAACGTCCGGGATATGGATTCCAATCCAATTTAACAGTTTCGCTCTCGCGCTTAAAACAGAATTCCTAGATTCTAAAAGGGCTTGTTTTGCGTCAAAAACAGAGCTTTTAGCCTGGAGTAAATCTTTCAATCTGACCAATCCATCTTTATATTTTAAAGCAGTTACTCTTTCATTTTCCAATATTTGTTTAACTTTTATCTGTTCAACCTCTGCTTTCCACTGGGCTTTTAACAAAGTATAATAATCTCGTGTTACATTGTAAATCGTTATGTTTTGTGTTGAAAGATAATCGTTTTGAGCAGCTTTTGTGTTAAATCTGGCTTCTGCCACAAGACTTGAGGTTTCACCCGCATCATAAACAGTCCAAGTTAGGTTTACATCTTGAGTTACCAAATCAATGATTGAAGATTGACCAAGAGAAATCGCTCCAAGCTGCGGAAAAAGGCGTCTGAAAACCGATACAAGTGAAGGCAGAAACGTCTGCTGCTGAGCAAAAGGGGTCAGAGTTCTTTCATAACTATTTTGAAATGTAATGGAAGGGTTTTCTTTGGAAGCTTGCTCCCCAATTTTGGCTTTAACTTCCTGAACCTGGACTTTAGCAATTGCCAGTGTTAAATTATGTGCTAAACTGAGTTTAATACATTGTTGAAGAGTTAAACGCAAGGGTTTCCCCAGGACATAATACTGCCCCAAGAAAAAAAGATTAATTCCCGCGAACAGGAATGTTCTCAGAAGCCAGTTTTTTCGCTTCATCTACAATTCTTTCCACCGTAATTCCAACATCCTGCAGCAGCAGATCCCGTTTTCCATGATCCACAAAGCGATCCGGAATTCCGATTCTTTTAACAATGACTCTTCCCATTAAATTTTGCTGCTCCAGAAGTTCCAGCACAGAGCTTCCAAACCCTCCACTGAGCACGTTTTCTTCAATGGTCACTATTTTCCCAATTTTTTCAGCCAGGGAACAGATCAGTTCTGCATCAAGAGGCTTAATAAATCTAGGGTTCACAACTGAGCAGCAAATCCCCTGATTTTCAAGCAAATCCGCGGCTTTAAGAGCCAAACTCACCATAGTGCCAACAGGAATTAAAACCAGATCTTGGCCTTCCCTTAAAATTTCCCCTTTCCCTATGGGAAGAGGATGAGGTTCTGAATCCAATAAAACTCCAGAAATCACATCTCTTGGAAATCGAAAAGCAACAGGTCCTTTTCCGTATTTGATCGCTGTTTTTAACATGCTAAATAGCTCATTTTCGTCTTTGGGAGCCATTAAAACCATATTCGGAAGAATCCGGAGATAGGAAATGTCAAAAACCCCATGATGAGTCATCCCGTCATCCCCTGCAAACCCTCCCCTGTCCATAGCAAAAACTACAGGCAGGCTCTGGATGCAAGCATCATGCAAAATGGGATCAAAGGCTCTTTGGAGCATGGCTGAATAAATACAGACAACCGGTTTTAATCCTCTGGCAGCCAGCCCACAGGCAAATAAAACCGCGTGGGCTTCCGCAATCCCCACGTCAAAAAACTGTTCAGGAAGTTCCTGCTGAAATCGGGTTAATCCTGTGCCAACAGCCATTGCCGCAGTGATCGCTGCAATTCTATTATCCTGCCGTGCAAGCTGAATTAATTTTTCTGTAAAAAACTGGCTGTAGGTCTGTCCCACCCCTTTTTTTACTTCGACTTTGCCATCAGAGCCAATAACAAAAGCTCCTACCCCATGAGAAATCGCTTTGTTTTGCTCAGCCCATACCAAACCTTTTCCTTTCGTGGTTTTAATATGAATCAGAATCGGTTCTTGGGTCTCTTTTGCCTGAGTTAAAACCTCAATTAAAACTGAAAGATTATGCCCATCATAAGGTCCTCTGTAATTGATCCCCATTTCTTGAAAGATAATTCCAGTGGTGGTTTTAATCGCTAAATTTTTGATATTTTTTCGGGCTTTTTCAACCAAACCTTCAACAAAATTTAATTTTTCTTTTTCTCTTGAAATCGCTGGAAGCAGGCTTAAAACATAGTGAATATCTCTACTTGCGCTTCTAAAAGCTTCAGAACTTTGTATTTTTTTAAGATACTCGGCAATCCCGCCGACATTAGGGGATATAGACATTTCATTATCATTTAAAATAACAATAATCCGAGATTGATACGCTTTTAAATTATTCAACCCTTCGAAGGCTGGTCCTCCTGTCATAGCCCCATCTCCAATAACTGCAATGACATTCTCTTTTTCACCAAGAATGTCTCTTCCAATGGCAAATCCGAGAGCAGCAGAAATAGAAGTAGAAGTATGGCCAGCTCCATACGAATCATGAGAGCTTTCCATTCTGTTCGCAAAACCTGAGAGTCCTTGAAACTGCCTTAAAGTCGCAAATCTTCCTTTTCGTCCTGTTAAAATCTTATGGGTATAGGTCTGATAACTTCCATCCCAGATAATATGATCCTGAGGAGAATTAAAAACATAATGCAGAGCAACAGTCAGCTCTACAACCCCTAAATTTGGACCAATATGCCCTCCTGTTTTGGAAATAGATTCAATCAAAAAAGTTCTAATTTCTCCACAAAGAAGATTTAACTCGTCTAAAGAAAGCTTTTTTAGATCTTCTGGAGAATTGACTCTGTCAAGAAGTGTAAACGTATTCTGCAAGACGGGCTCCTTTATGATTTAACAGGGATAATCTCAGGTATTTTTTCTTCAATTTTCCCAACCAATTTAAGGGTTCCTTCATAATTGATTAAAGGCATTACTTCAATGTCAAAAAAGGGCATCATTGGATTCAACAAATCAGCCAATTCTTCTGATGAATCCATTCGAACAATTTCTATCCCCCCTTTTTTCCCAAGGATGGCTCCATGAAAAATAAGTTTCCCCTTTTTTTTCAACTCCTCCAGATCTTCCAGATGCCCTTTCACTGCCTGTAAGGTTAACTCCCAGTCAATCCCTTCTGTGGCAAGCGCTTTGATGAAAAAAAGCATTTTTACCCCCTTTTATTATGGATTTTTCCAATATAAAGAAACCTTATTTAAAAAAGATTCCAGTTTTTCTTTTCCATCTTTCTGAAACTCCAAAAATTCAAATCCAAGAACATAGAGAACTGGAAATTCTTCCATTTTTTTATGCCATATTTTTTTAACTTTCCCGAAGATATTCCCTTCTGTTTCCAGATGGAGCGCGAAAGAAGAAACAGGCAAATTAGAGAGAACTTTAGACCTGATTTTAACCCCTCCAAGTCCAAGGTTCAAAGTCAAGGTATGAGCCCAGGCTTTTTGCTCTAACTGGAGCTCAAATGGAAGGTATAAAGAATACCTGGCGAATCTTCTTCTTTCAGTCGATGAATTCATTGTTTCAGATGGCATCACTTTCCCCTCCAACGTTTACCGGTTCGCCGCAAAACTTTCCGGCAGAAAAGATAAAAGCGTACAATAAGCCCTTTCCGCCAGCTCTCTTTCATCTTCTTCTCCATCATTGGAATTATACTCTACAGATGCCAGACCCTTATATTCAATCTCTGACAGCGCCTCAAAAACAGACTTAAAATCAATATCCCCTCTGCCAACTGGGAGATGTTTGTGGAGATTCCCTTTAATATCATCCAAATGAACATTAAAGATCTCTTTCCCAGCTTTTCGAATTAATTCCCCTTGAGGGACTGTTTCTGTGCAGGCAACATGTCCAATATCAAGTGTCAACCCAAAATTAGAAAACGGAATTTCTTTCTTTAACTTTACGTAATCATCATAAGTTCGAATAAACATGTCGGGATGAAACTCCAGAGCCAATTTTTGACCACAGGAAAGAGCTGTTTGACAGGCATTGTTGAGGGTTTCCACCATCCACCCCCAGGCATCTTTAGGATTCACCCCTTCTTGCAAATACCCGGAATGCAGCATAACGCATTCTGAACCCAAATCTTTTGCCAGGAGAATGCTGTCTTTTAAAAATTGATTCCACCGCTTCCGGTCTTCTGGATCTTTTGAAATAATAGAAGGTTCGTGTTTAACAGGTCCTAAGACATACCTGGCTCCTGTTGCCACAACATTCCTAAAACCTGTTTGCTGCAAGGTTCTTTTTAACTCTCTTAAAGCAGAATCAGGAGACGAATAAGGGTGGTAATGAACAGGATCAAGAGAAATTTCAATCCCATGATAACCGATTTTTTGGATTGTCATTAGAACCTGTGCAAGATCAGATGTCCGCATAAAACCGCAAGTATTATATCCAAGACAGAATTGAGTGTTTTCCATTTAATCCCTCGATTTTATTTCTTGAATAACAACCTTTTTATCAGGAGGAGCATGAAGCTCCGCTTTCTTGTTGTCCAGCCGTTCTTTTTCCTGTTTTTTAACTGCTTCAACCCATTCTTTTAACATCTGATACTGCTCAAAAATATTAGAAATGCCGCAGGACATAGGAGCTTTAAAGAAAATCGCCAGTTGTTTCTGCAGTCCATAAGACCCAGACCTTGCAGCCAGATCCATGAGCCGGATCAAATCAATGATGAGAGGGGCAGCAAGGATAGAATCGCACCCTTCCCAAACAAACTGCATTCTCATCTTATGGGAAGCAAACCCTTCAAAAATAATAAAATCCCAGGCAATTTTATCTTCCCCCGCCGGCGGAAAATAATCAATACTCACTTTTGAAATAGGGGAATATCCAAGGCACTGGGATAAAACCCCATCTTTAGTGGCAAGTTTTGAGGCTTTATTGGAAGGATCAGACAAAACCTTTCCATCCAAATTCCCAAGAATATTCGTGCCGTACCATCCCAGAACTTTTAAGTTTCTATAAAGAAACATCGGAGCCAGACAGCTTTTTACAAGAGTTTCTCCTGTTTTACCATCTTTTCCATAATGAGGGGTTTTAGTTCGAAGCGCCAGTTCATAAAGAGCCGGAATGTCGGTTCCAGTAGAAGGAGTAAAATTGACAAAAGGAATTCCGTTTTTTACAGCGCAGTAAGCATTGAGCATACTGGAGGTGATATAAGGAGAATTTTGATCAATCGCTTCTTCAAATCGTTCCAAATCTTGATGGGCTGAAACTAAAGGAATCTTAGGTTCTGTAGAAGCCAGGTTAACTACAACGCAGCGGTCATTCCCTTTAAAATCTAAAATGTCTTTTGTTACTTCCCTTTCCAATTTTCGTAATTGAGTCACATATGACTTTTTTTCTGGTCCCACATAAATGCTTTCCACCCCTGTTCCACAATGAACTGGAGGAACAGATTTTGTGACAACCTGGTCAAGGAGAGGTTTCAGGTCTTTTAAAAGGTTCTGGTTATAAATCCCCCCTTCAACTGTGCACTGCCAAGCAGATTCATAAAAGCTGATAGGTTTAATGTCATGCCCCCCGATTTCAATCTCTTTAAAAGGAACAAGTAAGGTGTCAGGCTTAAAAAGCTCTGTTTCAGTCAGCAAACCTGTCGGGCTGAAAATCTTTTTCTGGAGAGCCCTAATTCCCACAACTGTTGTTGCTGCAACTGAACCTTTGATCCCGATAATCCAGACTTTTAGTTTCAAATCAACCTCCTTAAAGGATATATTTTCGATTTACAAAGCGCCCGATAAGAAATCAAAATGATATTAAATTTTCGTTAAATTTCTTGTAAGTTTCTTGAACAACTTCGAAATCCCTGTAAAAAATCCCAAAATTTTATGACTGAAATCATAAAATTTTTATGATCTAGATCTCAAAAATAAAGGACAGATGAGGAAATTGGGTGAATAGTTTTTAAGAAATTTCTTATGGACATTCAAAAAGTCTTGATTGTGGAAGATGACGCAGAAATCCGTCATTTTATTAAAACCTACCTTGAAATGGAAGGTTACCAAATTATTGAAGCCTGCAATGGGAAAGAAGCCCTTAACCTGGTTCATAGAAAAAAACCAAACCTGGTTGTTACAGATTTAATGATGCCTGAAATGGATGGGGTTGAGTTTTATAAAATAATGAAAGAAAACAATGAAACTAAAGCTATTCCGATCATTGTATTAACCGTTAAAAACAGTTTTGACGACATCCGGTATGCCTATTTGATCGGTGTGGACGAATACATCACAAAACCATTCGACCCGAATTTTTTATCCACCAAAATTAGAGAGCTTCTCCTGTCCACAAGAAAAGATTCTTCTGCAGCTCACTTTCCCCACAGAATCTGAAGGGATCCATCACCTTCTCCTCTCTGCTATCCCTGCATGGAAAACAGAAACAGAATGCGCTTTGAAATTCGACTCATTAAGTGAACACGATCATTACCTTCTTTGTGATCTCCTGGCAGGGATGCTCCGCCATGAAACTGCCGTGACCCAATCTGCTGCTTAATGAAAAAAAACAAACTCTTATTTTGTTTACATATTTCCAGGTGCTGTACTCTTTCTACAACCCATAATTCTGGTTAATGTTTGGCGACCAATCTCCATTTCTCTCGCTATCTTTTTAGCCTGAGCAGTGAAGCAGCCCTTTATCATCTCTGGCTCCTCTTTTTAAAAAAGGGATTTATCAGCATAAGTGGTAATTTCGAAAATAGCGATTTTAACAGTATGGAAAATTTAGATTTTCTTGAAAATTTTAAAATTATTCTGCTTGAAATTCAAGAGG
>JAJYZB010000023.1 GCA_021800275.1 bacterium | reverse complement strand
CCTCGCAAACCAATGGGAACATTGCCATCGGAAGTTCCACTGGAACTATTATAGGTTCCATTGGAGGAACCCTTACCACAGCCAATGGAGGAAACAGCATTGCCATTGGAACTGGAACCCAATCCACAGGAAGTAACAGCATTGCTATTGGTGAAGGAGCTTCTGCCACAGGAACCAATTCTATTGCCATTGGAGCAGGAGTAACAAACACAGTTTCCAATTCTGTTTCCTTTGGCTCTTATGCTGTTGATACCACAGGCTCTCTTTCTGCTGGCAGCATCACTTCTACTGGCAGCGTTACTGCTGGAACAGGACTCACCATCACCTCTGGCGGAGCCAGCATCACCGGTGGGATCAACAACAACAGTGGAGGCATCACCAATGCTGGAGCCATTTTAGGAGCCACCACGATCACGGCTTCAGGGACCATACAAGGGGGAACCCTCTCTGACGGCGCAGGCACTACGATTACTGGAGGAAATATTACCACTAATAACATCACTTCTAATGGAACCTTTACTAATGGCTCTCTCACCATTGCTAATGGTGATCTTACTACTTCTGGAACAATTAACTCTGGCAGCATCACTTCTACTGGCAGCATTACTGCTGGAACAGGTGTCAATCAAATCACTTTGAATGCCTCTAACGGCAGTGTCAGCGCTGCATCCCTCACAACTACCGGAAACGCAGTGATAGGAGGCACCCTCACCTCCAATGGAGCCAACTTCCAAAATAACATTGTCACTGGTGTCGCTAATGGCTCTGTCACTTCCACCAGCACTGATGCAGTCAATGGCTCCCAACTCTATACCCTCCAGCAGAATCTCGCCAATGTGCAGACTGCTGTCAATGGCCTTATAGCAGCAGGACTCTGCACCACCAATAATGAACAAATCCTCTGCGGCTCAGGAGCTAAAGCTAAATACGCTGACTCTGTCGCCATCGGCACTAATGCTCAAGCTCTAGGAGACCCCACTACTGCGATTGGAGCTGACTCAATTGCTCTTGGCAATAACTCTGTGGCACTGGGTTATAATGCAGTCGCCAATGGAAATAACTCTGTCGCTCTAGGAGCAGACAGCCTTGCCAATAGACCTGACTCTGTCTCTGTTGGAAATGCATCCACAGGACTTCTTCGACAAATCACCAATGTCGCTCCTGGAACAGAACCCAATGATGCCGCTAATATGACTCAGCTTAGAGGGGTAGGAGCCATGACTCTTGCTGCTGTAGAAGCTACAGGATATGCGCTTCCTGGGAAAACGGCTTTAGGTTTTGGGATTGCGACATTAGGGGGTCAGGAGGGTGTTGCCTTAGGGTTATCTCATACTCCAAAAGGGATGTCCAGTGTTACTTTGCGATTATCCATTGAACGAGGAGGCAACCAGACTGGAGTGGCAGGAGGATTCAGCATTCAGTTTTAAATTTATTTCATGAGTCGATAAATTTAGGCTACGCAACGCTTTAACACTGCTTAAATCTTCATCTTGAAAAATTTGGCAGCCATTTGAGTTCCTGCTGCTGCATTAGGATAACATTCTCTTTTTGAGCTAAAGAAAGCATCTGTTCCGTAAATCCAGTTCGACTGAACAGGGCAAAATATGCTTTCCTTTTTCCAACTCCCCATTCAACAGAATCTGATTTTTTTTTCAAATCCTGATAAACATCAATGCCGATTTTTCTGCCTGTCCACTTCACTTCTCCAAAAAAAATTTCTCTGGTTTTGTCATTTAATGCAACCAAATCAATTTCATTATTCTTATCCCACCATTTTCCCCATCTTTGAAATTTAAGTGGAATATTTCTCTTTAAAATACAGGCAGAAAGTAATCCCGCTGCGATTTTTTCATAAGTCTGGGAAATAACCTCCAGAAACAATCCTTTTATTTTTTCTAAAACTTCATCTACCCGATTTTCTTCCAGTAAAAATTTATTTTTAAAAACGAACCTGAACCAAAAGCTGATAAAATTGTCGTCAATGATATACTTATTTTTTCTACTTTTCTCTGGCAATTTTTCAGTTACCGGCACTTCTTTTTTCGTAATATGAAGCTGATTTAATATCCCGATATACCGTGAAACAGTCCCTTTATCAAGTCCTGTTTCATTCATGATTTCAGAAAGTTTGTGTCTGCCGAGAGAGATTGACTCTAAAATGGCAAAATAGTTCCGAGGCTCTTTTAGTTCTTCCCGAAGCAGAAAGTCAACTTCCTCATATAAAGGCTCCCCTTTCCGCAGCATTTCGGCTTTAACCGTCTGCCAGAAAGATTGTTTTCTAAATTTATTCAAATAAAGAGGAGTTCCACCAACAGCGCTGTAAATCATCAATTTTTCCTCAAACGATTTATCAGGATACATTTGATTTAAAACGGTAAATCCAAAAGGTTTAACTAAAATTTGCCCTGTTCTTCTTCCATAAAGAGGAGCGCGAGGTGAAAGCGCTGACTGCTCCATCATGGAAATAGAAGATCCAGCAAGAATTAAAAAAACAGAAGAATCTTTTAGATACAGATCCCAACCTTTCTGGAAAGAGGAAGGTATAGATGGATCTGTTTCAGCAAGATAAGAAAATTCATCAAAAATCAAAATGATTCTTTGTCTTCTGCTTTTGATGTATCTAAAAAGAGTTTCCCAGTCCTCAAATCCTTCTTTAGGCAGAAACTCATCCTTGAAATAATCTTTTAAAATTTCGGTTATTTTTTTTAATTGATAGTGGATGGGTATCTTTTCACATAAAAAATAAAGATTAGGCTTGCCTCTGGCAAAATGGACAGCAAGTTCAGTTTTCCCAACTCTTCTTTTCCCATACAGGATAATAAGCTGAGATTCTCCATCACTCCACTTTTGATTCAAAAAAGCAAGTTCTTCTTCTCTATCAATAAAATTTAAATCCATTTTGTTCACACTCCGCAAATAAGTCTAACTAAAATTAGTCTAATCTACTTTAGACTATACTTCATCAAATGGACCCTAAACCCCTGTCGCAGTTACAAGTACCTCCTCAGATTTTTGACTGATAGAAAAAGTCTCCCTAACGAGGGGGAAACCAGACTGGAGTAGCAGTAGGATTCAGCATTCAATTTTAGTTTTTGTTTTTTAAACTTAATTGATGAGAGTGAAGGATTAAACCATGTATAACGTGAAGAAAATCTCATGGTAAGGGAACACTTGCATCCTGCTGTGTGGTTTGTCAGTGGGGGCTGTTGTGCCTTTTAACCTGGACAGTCTTATTAAAGCGGTTGATGTGCTCAAACGCTCAGTGATTTCAGCAGAGCAGAACATGGAAGATCTGAACAGTGATCTGCAGGAAACGATTAAAGCAGGAGTTATCCAGAACTTTGAAGTGGCTTATGAGCAGTGCTGGAAATTCATGCAGCGGTGGGTTCGGGAAAACTATGCGCCAGAGGAGGCCAATCTTCCAAGGACTAGAAAAGAATTGATTCGGGTGGCAGCGCGCAGTGGTCTGATTTCTGACCCAGTCCCATGGTTCGAATTTGGAGCGGCTAGAAATTTAACCGTGCATACTTATGATTTGGAACAGGCAGCTGAAGCATACCATACAGCAAAGCGTTTTCTGCCCTATGCAGAAGATTTTGTAAGACGTTTGCAGGAACGGAATGATTGACCTGGATGCAGAACAGCTTGAGGTTGTAAAGCGCCTGCTTGAAGAGCATGTGCCTGATGTTGAGGTGCGCGTTTTCGGATCTCGTGTAAACAGCAGATCTGCCCCTTATTCAGACTTAGACCTTGTCTTAGTGGGGGACTCGAAAATAGATATCCAGACACTTGAGTCTCTGAAAGACGCTTTCTCTGAATCTGATCTTTCTATTCAAGTGGATGTGATTGACTGGCACGCCATCTCTCCAAATTTTAGAAAGAGCATTGAATCTCAATTTGAGGTTCTACAGTTGAAGAAAAGGCAGGCTAACCACTGATAATGATTTTATGGGCGTATTTGAAAGAATAAAACAGGAAAAAGGCTTTTAAGTCGAAATCATTATTATGCCAGAAACAAAAACGGTTTTAGAAAAATTAGATGAATTCCACTGGTGTCTGCCTGTTGGATATAAACCAGGAATGAAAGTTCCTGGGATTATTTTCACAGAAGAAAAA
Source organism: bacterium (assembly GCA_021800275.1). Classification (GTDB taxonomy): domain Bacteria; phylum Vulcanimicrobiota; class JABDET01; order JABDET01; family JABDET01; genus JAKAVV01. The sequence goes on along the minus strand of JAJYZB010000023.1, from coordinate 3,432 downwards.
CTGCTGGAAATGCTGCTTCATGATCAAGCCCTTGAACAGGTTGCCAATGTCGCCATGCTGCCAGGGATTGTAAAAGCCTCCCTTGCCATGCCAGATATCCACTGGGGATATGGATTTCCAATTGGGGAAGTTGCCGCCACTCGAGTGGATAATGGGGTCATCTCTCCAGGTGGGGTTGGATTTGACATCAACTGTGGAGTTAGACTCCTGCGGACTAATCTTACTGTAGAAGAAATAAAACCTGTGCTTGAACCTCTCATGAATCAACTATTTGCTTTAGTTCCAACAGGGGTTGGATCCTCCAGCAATATAAAACTAAATTATGACCAGATGAAACAAATCATGACTCAAGGGGCTGACTGGGGGGTTCAAAATCATTATGGCTGGAATGAAGATTTAAAATTTTTAGAAGAAAAAGGGGAACTTTCCTGGGCTGACCCAGACAAAGTTTCAAATGAAGCTGTAAAACGAGGAAAAGATCAATTAGGCACCTTAGGTTCTGGAAATCATTTTTTAGAAGTGCAGATCGTAGATGAAATTGAGGATGAAAAAGCCGCGGAAAAAATGGGAATTTTCAATGGCCAGATCACAGTTTTAATTCATACCGGCTCCCGCGGATTTGGCCATCAAATCGCCACTGATTATATTGCTGCCATGGGAAAAGCCCTGCAGAAATACGGAATCGATCTCCCTGACAGACAGCTCGCCTGCACTCCTGTTGAATCCACTGAAGGGAAAAACTATTTTGGAGCCATGGCTGCTGCCGCTAATTTTGCTTTTGCTAACAGACAGCTCATTACCCACTGGACAAGAGAAGCCTTTGAAAAAATCTTTAAGAAGAAAGCGGAGCAGATGGGAATAAAAATCGTATATGATGTCGCCCACAACATGGCAAAGATTGAAGAACACGAAGTAGAAGGAGAAAAAATGAAACTCTGTGTTCATAGAAAAGGAGCTGTTCGCGCTTTTCCACCCGGTCATCCGGATCTTCCCGAGGAGTATAAAGAAGTTGGGCAGCCAGTTCCAGTTCCAGGAGATATGGGAAGATACTCCTATCTACTGAAAGGTGGGTATTCAGCCATGTCCCAGAGTTTTGGCACAACCTGTCATGGAGCAGGAAGACAGAAGAGCAGAAGCCAGGCAAAACGAGAAGTAAAGTATGAAGACCTTATCCGTGAGTTAGCAGAAAAAGGGATTGTCATTAGAGCTTCCAGCAGAGGAACTGTAGTAGAAGAAGCTCCAATAGCTTATAAAGATGTCAGAGATGTGGTGGATGTGGCTCATGGATCTGGAATCTCTCCCAAAGTCGCCCGCATGAAACCCATCGGAATCTTAAAAGGCTAAACTGCTGCAGCGCAAAAAACGCCAGCCGCTGACCCCTAGAAACGCTTTCCCCGATCTCCCAGTTTACCCCCAGCACTCATCACCAATTCTGAAGAACCAAGAAATCTTTATTTTCTTTTGCAGCAATCCTTCATTATAACATAGCGATTTCTAATTGACCTCTATTTATGCTGCTTAACAAAAGGGTTCAGTTTTTTCTCATGGAAACTAGAATTCACGGGATAAACTTATGAAAGAAAAATATTTGAGCATGGTTAAACAGATTATTTTGAATCACTTAACCGATTATCCAGCTCAGGTTTATTTATTCGGGTCATGGGTCAATGGAAATCCCACCCACACCTCTGATATTGATGTTGGAATCATGCCTCTTGAACCTTTTCCTCCTGGGCTTTTCAGCCGCATTAGAGAGGATCTGGAAGAAAGCCGAATTCCGTATCAAGTAGATCTGATTGATCTATCCAAAACAGAGACAGCATTTCGAGAAAAAATTCAGAAAGAAGGAATCTTATGGACAGATTACAAGAACGTTTGAGAACAGCAGACCAGACCTTAAAGACTCTGCAAGATGTTCTGTCTCTTCCTTTTTCGGAAATTGTGCGAGATGCAGCGATTCAAAGATTTGAATATTCTTTTGAAGCCGTATGGAAAGCAGCAAAACAGTACTTAAAAGAAACAGAAGGAATAGAAACTGGATCTCCTAAAGGGGTCATTAGAGCCTGTTTTACTTCTGGTATTTTAGATGAAAATCTCGCGGAATTAGCCTTACAAATAACCGATGAAAGAAATTTCTCTGTCCATCTGTACAATGAAACCCTTGCTCAAGAATTATACCATCATCTTCCTCTTTACGCGGATTTAATGCAGAAATGGGTGAACGCCATAAAAACTAGAGCTAAAATCGTTTAATCTGCAGCCCTATATAATTGGCCGTTTGATCGGCCTCCTTGTCAAGTCATTAGAAAATCTTACTGAAGACGGGTATCGTCTTGTCATAAAAAACCTAACCATAAGCTCCCCTGCTTTTCTTTTCATTTTTAGTATTTATTTTATTTTTTTCTGTTTTTTGTTTTATCATTCAGGAGTATCATCATTCAGGAATTGGCTATTTGACACCAGCAGATTTTCATGAAGGGAGAGCAGACCAGAGGGTTCGAATGAGGAGAGAGGTTTTAGAGAAAGCTTATGCGGAACATCCAGAGCGGTTTGTGAAAAAATTGCCAGAACCACCCTTAGTTCCCCAAGCGGTTTGAATCAATCCGCCAATCTTAAACAACCAGGAGGGGGTGAAAAATAATCGATCTTTTTAAACAAAACAATGTCTCAAACCTATTGACAGGTTCCGCTCTAACATGAGCCAATACGCGTCACGAATATTTTTTTCAAGATCGGTAAGGGTTTCTCCCTGACTAAAAATATTAGGAATCTCTTTGAGTCTTCCCACATACCATCCATCATCCTGCCAGTACTCCAAGGTGAAGTGACCCTGCACAACTTCTTTTTTACTCTTCATACTTATTATATCTCCTTAAGTTTAATTTTCTTTTCAAGAGAACTTAATTCCTTGCAGACCTTTTATAAACCTATCTACATTGTCTGAAGATTTATCCCGGATAATGCAGTTGTAAATCTACTGCAAACTTCATCTTTTTATGGCGAATTCAATTGGATTTTCAATGCGCGCATAAAATCTATCAAAAATAGATGAAAAACAGCCATTTCTAAGATTTTGTGCGGCCTTAAAGGATTCACCAAGGGCTTATCTCATACTCCAAAAGGGATGTCCAGTGTTACTTTGCGGTTATCCATTGAGCGAGGGGGAAACCAGACTGGAGTCGCAGGAGGATTCAGCATTCAGTTCTAAAGAGAATATTTCTTTCTCCTCGATTCACAGAGAGATTCAAGAATTTCTCTGCGAGAGATTCTTTTCTTTAATCCTGGCACTTCAAAAGGAGAATGGAAAGAAAGAGATTTTGGAACAATGGAAAACAAATCACCCTTTCGGCGGCGAATAATAACTTCTTCTGTTTTAGATTCTTCTAGAACATCCGCCAGTTTTTGTCGAGTGTGCGAATACGTGTATATTTT
>JAJYZB010000022.1:4512-8450 GCA_021800275.1 bacterium | reverse complement strand
TCCATCCTCACCACCTACCTTCAGACCTGCACCCTCCAGACCTACCTTCAGACCTGCACCCTCCAGACCTACCTTCAGACCTGCACCCTCCAGACCTACCTTCAGACCTGCACCCTCCCAGAAAAAGAAAAAATAAAATCGCCAATTTATATCTCTCAACCCTTGAAGACTTTTAAAAACAATCTTCAAGGGTTTGTGATCAATGTACTTTTACAAAAAATGAAATAAGGGTATAATAATAATGTGAGGTTATGGCTATGAAAACCTCCGAAATTAAAGCGACATGGAGTAAATTGATAGGAGCCATTCTTTTATGCGCTTTTATTTTTTCTTCGGTGCCTGTTTCTGCTCAAAACACAAGTTCTCCTGAAACTCAAAATTTTAGTATCTATATAAACGGGACGATTTATCAAGGGGGATATTTTACTGCTGGACAAGACATCTACGTGAGAGCAAAATCATTAAAAAAAGCCCTGAATCTTTCAAACAGTTACAGTTTTCCTCCACAAGTTGAATGGGAACATAGTGGGAAAACATACGTTTCTCTTGAAGGAGCAGCAAAAATACTCTCCGCTGATCTGGAAGTGAATTGGAACAAAAAAATTGTTAGATTTAACTATTCTTCTCCAAATTCTGCCTCTGTTACACCAGGTCAAACACAAGTCAATAATTATTACAACTATTATGGGACGCCGCTTTATCCCTACGGATTTTATCCCTATTATTATTCTCCATTCCCTCTTTTCGGTTTATACTATTCTGACTGTTGGGACTGGGAATGGGGATGCGGATTTTTTGATAATTTCGCCTTCGTTGGTCCGATCCTTGAAGAACCTGTGGTAATCAACATTATTTCCTCATCCCCTCCCATGCCTTTACCAGTGGTCAATCATCTGACACCATTCCCTTATTTTCCTAGACCTCCCTTTGGACCTGTAGCTCACTACAGAAATCCAGCTCTGCCTCCACCCATTGATCATCGAATTTGGATTCATTCTCCAGGTTTTACCCCTAATCCAGTGTTTCATCCCGGATCAAAAGCCGGCCTGATTTATCATCCTTCTGGTTCTAGCCATACATTTATCTATCATCCCGCACCTTCAGCCCCTGCTTTCAGACCTTCAGCTCCTGCTTTCAGACCCTCAGCTCCTGCTTTCAGACCTTCAGCTCCTGCTTTCAGACCCTCAGCCCCGCCTCCGCCTTCAGGTCACAGACGCTAGCTCCGCGACTCACGTTCAAAGAAGCCGATCTGCCTTAAATTAATAGACGATTTTTTTTAACACAAAGCCTAAAAACCCAATCAGAACAATGCTTCCTAAAGCAAAGAGAAGTGATATCACAAACTTTTTCTTTCGAGCAATTCTCGCAGTTAAAATCAAAGAAAACAAAATACTAGAAAGGGCCGCTAAAACAACTGCATTACCAGCAACCACAGGCGTAATTTTCCCATGAGCCGCCGAAATTCCAGCAGAGGCGGCTACAACAGCGCTGGAAGCAATCCCACCCACAAAACTGACAGCTAAAAACCCTGCAGAACCTAAGAACCGCTGCGCCAGGACTCCAGCCACCTGCAGACCTACAAATAATCCCCCAATCTTTCCCGCTCCCCAGAGTGAAAAAGGAGTATCAATCTTTAGAGGAGGGACAGCAATCGCTGTCTCTTCTTTTTTATCTCTACGAATCAAAGCAAATCCCAGAGAAGCCAACAGCATGGTTCCAAGTACAAGAGCGCAAGAGGTTAAAGAAGCAAAAGATAAGATTCCTAACAAAATACTGTTTCGAATAAGTTTAGCTCCTGTGGCAAATAAGATTCCTCGGTAAGCAGGTTCCTCCATTGCTTCGCCAACATCTCGAACTTTTTGAGAAAGTTCTGTGGTTATCAGCACACTATTAACAAGCCCTCCTAAAAATCCTGTCAATTCAATACCGCGCTCACCATAAAGTCTCCACAAGATATAATTGCCAAATCCCAACATGGCAACCAGGATTACTGCTCCCCAATAAGTTCTAGGTTGAATTAAATGCCATGGATCAATGGAATGGACTGGTAAAACAGGATAGATAATAAACATCAAAATAGCTAAAAGAATCGCTGACCGTAGTTCAACTTCCGTCAATCCTAAACTAAACCCGGTTAAAGGCTGCTTCCAAGCCAATAGAGCGGCAGTTGTTATTCCAACTGCCACAGGCAGAAAAGTGTAGCCCATACCACATAAAATACCCACAAAACCGACCACAAAAAAAGATGCTGATGTTGTCAGTTCGGCAGGGGCTCCTTCCCGAGTTTTCTCCCAATTCAGGAAAAAAGTTAAAAGTCCTAAAAGCGCCAAACTTGTTAAAGCGTACGCTTCCCCAAGAAAGCTCCCCATGCATCCAATAAGAGCAGCGAAAGCAAAAGTTCTCACACCTGCTTCTTTTCCTCTTTTTTCTCGCTCTAGACCTATAAAAACTCCTAAAGCAAGGGCTAATCCTAAACGCATCAGCATCACAAGATAGCTCTTAGATAAAGATAGCCCCAGCAGGTGTGTTGTGATCTCCCCTTTCATATTTCATGGGATTTCTCACATTTTTTCAGAACACCTTCCCTTATCAAAAACAGAACAGTAAATTTTAATTTTTGCATAGGAGATTTTCAATAGATGGAAAAGAATAAAATATGAAAACCATTTACAACCTCTAAAAGCTCTGATCAAGGAGGAGATAAGTCATGAGACACATTAACACAACTGTATTAACAACAAGTTTTTTAGCCATTTTGCTGCTGTTAGGTTCCCTTATCGGATGGAGTTATGGAAGCCATTATGTAATCCACCCTCAATTCGATGCCGCGCGTTCTTTTCATGAGGGATTGGCAGCTGTTGAGATTGGAGGAAAGTGGGGTTATATCAATAGTTACAATCGCTATACTATCAATCCTAAATTTGATCGAGCCGAAAAATTCTCAGAAGGTTTAGCAGCTGTCTGGTCAGGGAACGTTTTTGGAGGAAAGTGGGGTTATATCAATGAAAACGGGAGTTATGTGATTCATCCACAATTTGATGGCGCCAAGCCATTTTCAGATAATGTGGCAGCTGTTGAGATTGGAGGAAAGTGGGGTTATATTAATCGTTATGGGACTTATGTCATTAATCCGCAATTTGATCGAGCAGGATCTTTTACAGACGATATGGCTCCAGTCTGGACAGGAAACTTGTTCGGAGGAAAATGGGGTTATATTTCAAAATAACTCTGCCCTATATTTTTATTCATTCATTTTGTCTTTTGTTGGATAATTGATGTTGTTTTTTCTCGGGGTGTAGCTCAGTTTGGTCTAGAGCGCTTGCTTGGGGTGCAAGAGGTCGGTGGTTCGAATCCACTCACTCCGACCAGGGACTTCAAGTTTATATTCTCAACCATTTTCACGGTTTAAGGGAGGAAGTATCTCCCGTAAAATTTAATTCAACCAGAAGGGCAAATTTATTTCAATTTCGAAAAAGATAAAATATGGAATTTAAAGATTATTATAAAATCTTAGGTGTGCCTCGAACCGCCTCTGAAAAAGAGATTAAACAAACCTACAGGAAACTTGCCCGTCAGTATCACCCGGATGTCAATCCCAATGACAAAAATGCAGAATCCAGATTTCGAGAAATCAATGAAGCTTATACTGTTTTATCAGATCCCGAAAAAAGAAAACGATATGATGAATTAGGAATGAATTGGGACAAAGTCCAGCAGGGCGGATGGCAGCCTCCAGGCGGCTTTTCTTACTCATACTCGACTGGTGGCGGAAACAGAGGTCAATCTGGCGCTGGATTAGAGGATATTTTTGGGGGTCTTGGCGGATTCAGTGATTTCTTTAAAAACTTTTTCGGCGGAGGAGGCAGGCTGCACTCTGAACCTTTTGAGTTTGAAACATCTGAACAAGAAGAAAAACAATCGTATGAAATTTCAATCAC
>JAJYZB010000022.1:0-4502 GCA_021800275.1 bacterium | reverse complement strand
TTGAAGAAGCTGCTCAAGGAGCCTCTAAAACCTTTATCCTCCCCCTTCCAGAATCTTGTAAACGCTGCGGAGGGAGAGGAATTGTCAAAAGAAGTGTCTGTCCGGAGTGTCGAGGTCAAGGAAAATTTTTAAGAGAAAAAAAGATTGAAGTTCGAATTCCTAAAGGCATAAGAGAAGGACAGATCTTGAGATTAACACCTGATGGACAAACGATTTATCTCACCGTCAAATTTCTCCCTCATTCTGTTTTTAAACCAAGCCCGAATGGGGATTTAAGCTGCGAGGTTTCAGTCCCATTCTTAACCTGTGTCCTTGGGGGAGAAGTTGATCTGGCTTCCCTTCAGGGAAAAACTGTGATGAAAATCCCGCCAGGAACGCAGAATGGTTCGGTTTTAAGGTTAAAAGGACTTGGATTAAATGGAAAAGACGGGAAAGCTGCGGATCTGTTTATAACCCTGAAAGCCATTCTTCCCACCAGTTTAAGTCCTGAAGAGAAGAGAATTTTTGAAGACTTGAAACAAGTGAATGCGAAAAAATCAACGGCAAGAGTATCTTAATCTGACCTTCATCAAAGTTTAATTGAAAGGAGTTCAATCCCATGTTTCGATTGGATAAATTCACGGAAAAAGCGCAGGAAGCCATTATGGAAGCTCAGTCCCTGGCTGAGCAGCACGGAAATACACAAATCGAACCAGAACACCTGTTTCTCGCCCTGCTGACGCAGAGAGAAGGAGTTGTCCCGCAGATTTTAAGTAAAATCGGGGTCATGCTGCAGCCTATTCAGCAGCAGATAGAACAAGTTTTAAACAACCTGCCAAAAGCCGTTGGAGGAAAACAAGAGGTTCTGGTCAGCTCTCGTCTTAAATCTGTTTTTGATCAAGCCTTTCACTATGCCGAACAATTAAAAGACTCCTACGTCAGCACAGAACACCTGCTGCTGGCTCTTTTTGCTCAGAAAGATTCCCACTGCTCCCGCATTCTCCAGCAGTCGGGAATCACAGAAGAGAAAATCCTTTCGGCTCTTAAAACGATCCGAGGTTCTGCTCGAGTGGATGACCCTTATGCTGAATCCAAATACGGGTCCCTAGAAAAATTTGGAAGAGATTTAACCCTTCTAGCACAGAAAGGAAAACTGGATCCCGTTATTGGACGAGATGAAGAAATTCGAAGAGTGGTTCAAGTTTTAAGTCGAAGAACGAAAAACAATCCCATTCTTATTGGAGAGCCAGGGGTCGGTAAAACCGCGATTGTGGAAGGGCTGGCGCAGAGAATGACAGCAGGGGATGTCCCTGAATCTTTGAAAAATAAAAAACTCATCCAACTGGATATTGCTTCCTTAATCGCAGGAGCAAAATTCAGAGGAGAATTTGAAGAACGACTTAAAGCCGTATTAAAAGAGATCCAGGATTCACAGGGGCAGATTATTGTTTTCATTGATGAGATCCATACCATTGTTGGAGCAGGAGCTGCAGAAGGGGCTATGGATGCTTCCAATATGTTAAAACCTATGCTGGCGCGAGGAGAGCTCAGATGCATTGGGGCAACAACTTTGGATGAATATAGAAAACATATTGAAAAAGACCCTGCTTTAGAGAGGCGATTCCAACCTGTTTTTGCAGGAGAACCCAATGTGGAAAACACGATCGCCATCTTGCGGGGATTAAAAGAAAAATATGAAGTGCATCATGGGGTCAAGATCAGTGATTCAGCCTGTGTGGCTGCAGCCACTTTATCTAATCGCTACATCTCAGATCGTTTTCTTCCTGATAAAGCCATTGATTTGATTGACGAATCAGCTTCCAAGCTTCGCATGGAAATTGACAGTATGCCAACTGAAATTGATGAAGTGGAAAGAAAAAAAAGACAGCTAGAAATTGAGAGGGAGGCTTTGAAAAAAGAGACGGATCCTGGCTCACAAGAGAGATTGAAAAAACTCGAAGAAGAGGTCAAAAAATTAAACCAGACGTTAGATGGTTTAAAGGCTCAGTGGAATAAAGAAAAAGAACGGATCCAGAAAATTCAAACCCTAAAAGATGACATTGAAAAAACAAAAGCTGAAGCTGAAATCGCGGAAAGAAAGGGGGATTTTGCGCGGGTTGCAGAGCTTCGCTATGGAAAAATCCAAACCTTGCAGAAAGAACTGGAATCCGAAAACAAAGAACTGGCAAAAATTCAAAAAAATGGCGCTATGCTGAAAGATGAAGTGGACAGCGAAGATATCGCAGAAGTGGTCAGCAAATGGACCGGCATCCCGGTCAAAAAAATGCTGGAAGGAGAAATGCAGAAACTGCTGCAGATGGAAGACAAAATTCATGAGCGGATGGTGAATCAAGAAGAAGCGGTTCGAGCCGTTAGTGATGCGGTTCGACGTTCTCGCTCCGGGCTGTCTGATCCAAACCGCCCTATGGGCAGTTTTATTTTCTTAGGTCCAACAGGCGTCGGAAAAACCGAACTTGCCCGCGCTCTGGCTGAATTTTTATTTGATGATGAAAAAGCTCTTGTTCGATTAGATATGAGCGAATACATGGAAAGACATGAAGTCGCAAAATTGATCGGAGCCCCTCCAGGCTATATTGGACATGAAGAAGGAGGGCAGTTGACAGAAGCGATACGAAGACGCCCTTATCGCGTAGTTTTATTTGATGAAATCGAAAAAGCCCATTCTGATGTTTTCAATATTATGCTGCAAGTTCTGGATGACGGAAGATTAACTGACAGCCATGGAAGAATTGTGGATTTCAAAAATACTGTCATTATTTTAACCAGCAATATCGGAAGCCAAACCATTCGAGAATCCACGGAAAATGGAGTTCCTTATTCTGAAATTAAATCTCAAGTCATGAAAGAACTTTCTCATCATTTCCGTCCTGAATTCTTAAACCGAATTGATGAAATCATTGTTTTCCACCCTCTTGGGAAACAAGAGATTGTGAAAATTGTAGATATTCTTTTGAAAAAACTGAAAAAAACTTTAGAAGACAAAGGAATCTCTTTAACAGTCAGCGATAAAATCAAGCTCTTTCTGGCGCAGGAAGGGTTTGATCCTGTTTTTGGAGCAAGACCTTTAAAAAGAGCGATACAGCAGCATCTTGCCAATCCTCTTGCCAAAGAAATTCTGGCGGGAAAATTTAAGCCTGGAGATAAAGTTGCTGCAGATGAACATGATGGAATGATTATGTTTAACAAAAAGGAACCAGTGCTGAAAAGCTGAGATTAAAGATCCAGAAGAATTAACGGGAAGAAACTCATCATTTACGTCAGAAGGGATATTTAATCCTAAAAACCCCTTCAGCAACCCTGAAAAAGGTTAGGCCCTTGGCGGGTACCAAGGGCCTTTAGGGAGTATGGGGTTGGGGAGACTTTAAGCTTAATTTGACGTTATTAGTAACTTCTTGAAAGGATTCTAAACTCCTTCTTTGAAACTTTTATCACCTCATGTTTCTTTCTACAGAAAATTTACCTTCGCATAAGTGTAATTCTACCCCTACCCTCTTGACTCCTCCTTCTCCTTTTAATTTAAATTTTTCCCTAACCTGCGGGCAAATTTTCGGCTGGAAACGAATCGGGCAAGGATTTTTGGGAATCATCCAAAACGACCTGTTTTTTTTAGAACAAAAAGGGGACACCCTGACAGTCCTTAATTTGGACAAGGGGGATGTAAAAAGCGAAAAAGAGATACAAAGCAAATTGTCTCATTTTTTTCGATGGGATGATGATCTGGCACAAATCGTCAAGTCGTGGGAAAAAGATCGTTTTCTTCTCAAAATAATCTCCACTTTTCCAGGGCTTCGCATGATACGACAAGACCCATGGGAATGTCTTGTTCGATTTATTCTCTCCATCTGCTCCAACATTCCCAAAATTGAGAGAACCCTGATGCAGTTGTCGCAGTACAGCGGCAGTGCGATTCTAGTTCAGCATCATTCAGCCGACAATAGAAATACCTCTTCCTATCTCATTCCTCTTATTCCTCTGCCAGAGGTGATTGCCAGCATGAAGCTAGAAGCACTCCGCGAGATAGGGATGGGCTTCAGAGCAGCTTACCTGAAAGAAAGCGCCAGGCGCATTTTAGAAGGATTTTCCTTAAATTTCTTAAGACTTGAACCTTATGACTCCGCTAAAAAAAAATTGATGGAATTTTCAGGTATTGGAGAAAAAGTAGCGGACTGCATTCTTCTTTTTTCTCTGGATCATTTAGAGGCATTCCCTGTAGATGTTTGGATGCAGAAAGTTTTGACAAAATATTACTTTAGGGGGAAAACCAAAACTCCCAAGTACCTCTCAGAATGGGGGAGAAATCATTTTGGAAACTGCGCAGGATATGCTCAGCAGTATCTCTATCATTTTGCAAGAAACTCTAAGGGGAGATGAGCTCACGGTCAGTCGTCTCGCTCACTTTCAATAGAGCGCTAAAACGCACTCTTTGGCGTTCGCTCGCCCCTGCCTCGTAAACGGTCAGTCGTCTCGCTCACTTTCAATAAAATTCTGGATAGCTTTCCGAT
>JAJYZB010000021.1 GCA_021800275.1 bacterium | reverse complement strand
TTCCTCTGAAATTGTATTCGATGCGGTTTTGTAATCCCCGAAGAGCGGAATGCGAAGAGGATCACTTATATACAATTTTCTCCCTTCTGTATTATTAAGACTAATATCAACAACTACTCCATCATCGTACAAACCCTGTTGGACAAGTCTGGATAGAAAAATAAAAAATCCTGCAACCTGATAAGTTGTGTTAAAAACATCTAAAGAAGACATTGGTTCTGGGGGTGGAAGAGCTCCCCAAATGATACGTCCTCCCCAATCATCTTCTTTGTACCAATCTTCTTGGATGGCTTTGTAGATTACAAATTGGCCGCTTTGATACAGTCTCCAGAATTCTTTATACATGCCTGTATTTATCCAACCTTGAAAAAAATTGTTCCCTGGTGTTAACTCTCCATTTTTTCCTCTTTGCATCGGAATATATGGGAATCTCCACCCTAATTTTTGCACAACATTATTTATAATAATTGATTCACACTCAGCAATTGATTTTATTTTTTTGCTGTCGTAAATGGCAGGTTTAAAATTCGCTAACCAATAACCACGTGATTTTATAGTATCTAAAAGTGGTATTTTGGATAGATCACTCCGTTCTTCTGCTAATTTTTGGGAAACACTTGTGGGGACAGTGAATCCGATATTAGTCATATTTTGCATCACCTTTACCACAGCTCTACGGATAATGTTTTGCAGGTCGTATGCATTTGAAACTGGGGCACTTTCTACCCTTCTATTGGTATTGCGATAATATAATACCCCTTGTTTTACATCTTTGCCATCTCTTTTGCAAACAACAGGGATTTCATCAAACTCAATTACGTGTATTACTACGTACTCCCTGTCCTGTTTATCTTGTGTGAATTCAACTTCGAATGTTACTTTTGGATCGGCATATTTGGAAACTTGATCCCGCATTATGTCTATCTGATAAGTGCTTTTTTGTTCGCCACTGATCCCCTCACATTCGAATCCACCATTTTCGCTTTCTCTAACACCTATAACAATGTACCCCCCATTCTGAATGTTAGACATGGCAAGAATGTCCTTCACGAATTGTTCTTCATTCCATTTACAACCTTGTTTGAAGTCTATCCCTTGGGTTTCAGCGCCACCTTCAAGAAGTGATTCAAATTCTTCACTGTTCATTAAGATAATACCCCCTCATAATTGTGTGATTTGTCTCCATTACCTTCAAGTTTTAACACACCTTTTGATGGGGAAGGCAAATTATCTGCGTAACAAATATATGGAATTTCAGCGGTTTCTTCCTTTGCAAGAAAATTGACAAGAAAAATCTCATCATTGTTAACAATTTTGTTTATGTGATGTTTTACTTTTTGAAGATTAATTTCAATTGAGTATTCGGGTGTGAGCTTAATTTCCTTTAAGGGTGGAATAGGATTGAAATTTGATGGAAGTGAAGTAATCTGCTGGGTTGGTGTTGTCACGTTGGTTAATATTTTGAAAAAGTTACTTAAGTCGGATCCCAAATTTTTGAACACATCAATTGGTTTGTTTTTATAATAATCAAGCTTTTTTGCCAACTCAATCAAGGTTCTAACTCCCTCAGGTTGAGTTGCAGGAATATTAAATTTTATTTGGTTGATTATTGTTTTGTCTAAAAACAGTATCTTCTCCTGCCGTTCTAATTTAATGAGAACATCTAGGGCAGGAGTTGTTCCTTCATTTTTTACCATGAAGTTGGGTTTTAATACTCTTTTATCCAGTTCATAAATCATTTTAAATTTTTGGAATCCATTCTCAGCGCTTATTTCCTGTATTAATGAGTCAATCCATTTTGTAAATTGAAGCAGGCGATGGAAAACATCTTCCGCATTTTCAATTGGTTCTGGCAGTTCCAGTTGTTTCCAATTTCTAACCCTTAGAAGTTCCACGATTTCTTTCAATCTCTCTTGCACAATAGAAATATCTTGATCCGGTGGTTTGAGCTGATTGAACTTCATCAGGATCTCTTCTTTATTAATTTCAGGAAGTGCCGGGACTGACAAGGTTTCGAATTCTTGGCTTCCAATCATCCAGCTCATCTTTAAGGAAGGAGCATTCACATAATTAAGAGGGTATAATTTCCCAGTTTTTCTTTGCTCCAGTAAGGTATGGAATTCAGAACTCCAATTTTCTTTTAAAAAATTGATTATATCTGAAGCTTGTTTGAATTCTTTTATCCAATTATCTTTCTTGGAATTGCTGACTTGTTCAATAAAATCAAATACCCTGTTGTCTTCTACTTCATTAAAGATGGTTCGAAGTTTTTCTTTAGGGAATTCCCCTGCTGTAATCATTGCTTTAAGACTTTGATATGTCGGCCTTAACTGCCAAGTTTTTTCTTCCACGAAAACATAAATAAGTTTTCCCATTTCTAGAGCAGTTTCGTATTCGAGGTTTGTGATTGATTTTTTTGTTTCTGGTTCTATACTTCCGTATCTTGTCCCAATAATTAAAACAAAGATGTCGGATGTTCCAACAAGATATTTGCATGCATCAATCTTGTCAAATCCTCTTGGAATGGATGTGTCCTTGGAGTCGTTCATAACGGGCTCATATCCAAGACCTTTTATAAACTCCTCAAGATCTCTTCTTATTTGCTGTAGATCTGAACAGGTTGAACTTATAAAAACTTTAGTTTTTTGCATCCAGATACTCCTTTTCTATTTCTTTTGTTGTTCAAATAAGAAATAATTAAATTTTTAACCCGTTGAGAAGTGGAACCCTTGTGTTGGAAGAATACCAAGTTCGATTTTCCAAGAAGCATTGCAAATAGGGCACCTGTAAAAGTTTAGCCCAGATGGAATATGAACTTCATAGATGGATGAGCAGTTGCTGCATTTAATTTTTTTCCCACTTGGTCGAGTTCTATTGGTTAGAAAAAGAATCGGTACGCCAATTGCTCCAATAGCCATTCCTTCAAGGTTTCCTCCAGCAAGTGCACCTAAAGCGCTGCCTAACAGAGTAAGAAACAGGATCGGATAATCGTCGTATGAATTAACTATATTTCGAATATACTTCATCCATGGATCTGTAGTATCATAAATGACATAATGACTTAAATGCGGAATTGCGACATTGATCTTACCTAAATATTGTATTGGTTCAAAAACCCAGATACCCCTATTTGCCGCCGCGCCACTCTCCCATAAAATCCAATCTCTCGTGTGTAAAATGTTGTCTGTATTAGGACCAAGAGAAACAAAAATTGCACTTGATAAACTGATATCTTGCTTGATTTTTTCGGAATTTATTATCTTGTCAATTTGTTCGAATTCTTCTATAACTCCCTTCACTCTTGTAGTAGAGAAGACTTTTCGGAAAAAATCATTTTGTTGTTCATCTTTTTTGCTATGTGAAAAAAAGATCTGAGCCATTTAATCCTCCTTTAATCCAAGGTCGTCAAACATATTTTTCAATCACATTGTTCGCTATGTAAGCTTTTTTAAGCTAACACTTCTTTAAAAAAAAGATATTTCCTTTTTTTACTCCAAGAAAAGAGGCTGCTGCTTGGCATTCTTAGGTATGTAACCTAACTCTTGAAGCCGAAACATTGCAAGCGGCATGCTTACGTCAAAAATCCGCATCACTCGTTTAATTATTTTTTCTACTTCACAAGCAGCGAGGGCATCTATTATAGTAACAAATTCACAAGAAGAAACGATATTGTTAATTTTTTCTTTTAGCAATTCTTTTGGGAGAAGAAGGGAAGCCATACCACGATTTGCTTGATATTCCCACCATTCCTTTTGGTTAGAATGACTTAAAGTTGTCCTTGATTGTCGACGGCATAGCACTGGGGTAGCAGCGGGCATTTCCAGAAAAAGTGATAGTGTTGTACTGTCTTTAAAATTAAGTTGCCTGTGTAAAGCAATATGGGCACATTCATGCGCGAGTGTTGAGCGGAAACGATGACGTGCTGCAACGCCAGATTCTGCCGCATCTGACAAACTTCTATTGATATGAATTTCTGGAATTCGGTCATGATAAAAAATAGTTTTTCCAAGGATGCTTTCATCCAGTTCAACATAATCAGGTATAACTTTATAGACCCGCTCAAGAATTGCTTCAATATCAATCCCTTTTTCATCTTCAAAAACATCTAAAGCAATTTTTTGTCGAATTTTATCCATTATAAGATCAAATTCTTCATCATCAATCCAGAGTCGTTGCCCCCAAAGGCTATTTGGGTCGTTTTTTATTGTCATGACATCTTTTTGTGTTTAGAACGTTCAAATTCCTCAAGTTCGCGTAGTAGTTCACGTGGATCATGACCCGTGTTCCGAACCTTTCGGAGCATTTCCCGAACTCCTGGAGTCACATTTGCCCAATCTCGGATATCAGGATCAAGCCGTGTATCAAGCTGTTCCAGGGTTTCATAATTCGCTCCAACTCCCTGCAATAGGTTAACTATTTTTTTTAGTAAATGTTCTGGCGGTCTTCTCCTGTCATGTTCTAAATCAGATAAATAGGCGGCAGAAATATCCAGCATCTCAGCAAGTTTCCGAAGCGTATAGCCAGCTATTGTCCTGAGCCGGCGAATTTCCTGCCCTAGCGTTCGTTCCATGTCACCATGTTAGCTATTTTAAGCGAATTCATGCGAATATTTTCTCTAAAAATCCAGGATCTCCTTTCATTTATGGGTTTCTGTTTATGAATTTAATTTTTTTCGCGATGCAGGAGAATGTCCGATAAAAAGGGTGAAATATTCAAATGTGGAGGGAGCCTTGGCAGCGAGCGAAAAACATCCTTACTTTCCTAATCCTTCCATTCAAGAAGCTTTGTGTGTATTCCACTCATGGTTGCCGCCTTATAAACTAACCCTAGAAAAGTGACAAATTTAAAATTTAATGGCCGGCAGCTATGCCCTATAATATTCAAGAGGTGGCCAGGTCTTCCAATTTTTTCTTCAAAAGCTGTATTTTTTCCCAGCCAGTGCTTCCATCAACTTTCAGTTGCTCAGCAACGTACCTGGCTATGAGAGGCTTGGAAGGGCTAGAATCACCGACAATTTGTCTGGCCTGCGCTTCCAGTTTGGAATATTCCGGAAACTCGCCACGCAGAGCATTCTCGAAATCTTTGCCAAACACAGAAAATTTCTCGTAAATTTCCCATGAGTCGCACTTAATGACATTGGATGGTTCTACGCCTACAGCCGACAGAGCGTCAATACGTTTGTTGCCATTTTTGTCATCTTCCTCATCGTTATCGAAGATGAAATATGTTGGAATGTCATAAATAGTGAAAAACCTCCACCATTTGGCAAGATTCCCTTTACCCCAAACCGGAATAATTGCAATCCCTTCCTTTACCACGTCCATCCCTACCTTTGCCAGATAGATAGGCAACGTTAGGGATTCTGTTGGTCCTTCAACGAGGACGACTTTTTTCCCAAACAAGCCCGCCAAGATGTCTCGTGTGGCTGAGCCAGCATAATAGGGCAGTATGGAGCTCGCATCCGTTCTTTTTTGAGGTGCGCCATGTTTAACACAATACTTAGCAAGTTGTTCCGCGGTGACTTGTTTCACCCTGGTTGCGCCATCATATTTTGTGACGAGAACTGTTCCTTCCAAATTCAATACATTGAGAAAGGCTGGGCTGTGAGTTGTGATGAGTATTTGAAGGCCGTCCGCCGCCATACGATTTATTTTGTTAGACAGCCATTGTTGCATCAAGGGGTGAAGGTGGGCTTCAGGTTCCTCGATTATGAGCAAAATCCCAACATGGAACGCCGTTGCATATGCATGAGCAAAAGAAATAGCCAATACCTGCTGCTCACCGGTTCCGAGTTCATCAAAAGTTCGAACTTTGTTTTCTTCAACTGCCTGCAAGTTTAATGCTTGGAAAAAATTGACGGGATTGTAAGCTTCGAAATCCACTTGCAGTCGATGCGTCATGGATCCGACAAGATCTTCGAAATTTTTTTGCATGGTTTTTACAAAATAGGAAAATGAAGGGATTTTATGGAAAGTCAGCTTTATATCGCCAAATTTTTCTTCCAAGTCATTTTTGATCTTCTCTTCCTTGTTCAGGGCATCGTGAAACCGCTTCATTAAGCGGCTGAGCAATGTCCACTTTGAACGATAGCTGAGAAATTCATTTAAATTGCGGTTTGCGCCAACTGCAATACAAATGCACTCGTCTCGTTGCTCGTTGCTGACATATTTATTGAACTTCTTCTGTTGCACGTCAAAACCACCAAAGGCTGGTTGATCTTGACTGGATTGGGGATCGAAGGACCATTGAAGTTTTGAGTAACGTTTAGCAAGCAGATCGCCTGATGTGAACCTTACTTCTATCTCAATTGGATCGTCGGGTGATCTTCCGAAGAATTCGTGGTCATCTGGCTTATGCGATCCCGGCCAGAACTCTCCCATTACAAGCTCAATGGCTTTTACGATGTTTGATTTCCCCGCATTGTTCTCTCCAATGAGGACCACCGGCCGGTTTTCAGGAAAAGAAAACTCAACAGGCTCAGGCCCGACTGAGCGGTAATTTTTAATTATGATTTTGGCTATTCTGGCCATGGTTTTCTTTTGTCTTGCTGTTTGTTAACGAATTAACGAAGCTTTCGATGGCACTTGAACCTACGAAGTCATCTCGTATGTCGTAAACTTCACCGAGAAGCTTCCTATAGCGCTGAACGGCTTGTCCGTCAGTGTTCCGATTAACCACGTATAATTTCACCTTCGATCTCGGTGCATTGGCGCTGAGGAAGTAGCGCATGGTAAAGTCTGCTTCAGGGAGCGAATAGCCAATGGAATAAACAGTAGAAGCATTTCGCAGTGCTTGACCTGCCTGGAACCACAGGCTGCGGATCGTTTCGTGCTGGAAATGTGGAATTTTCTCAGTGATTGGTGGGATTAGAAGTGGCACTTTGTCCTGGAGTAATTTATTTTCTTGCTCAGACTGTTCCCTTCTTACATACGAACAATAGAGGGTTTCGCCTTCGAAGGAACTAGAGCCGGAATAGAACCAGTTGACTGAGCCGTGAAGCTTGTACAGGGGAAATACAAGTGCATGCTGGACATCGGAAGATACGGTTACAGATCTCCCGATATAGCCCGGTATTCTGTAGTATGGCGGCATAAGCATAGCAGGGTATAAGAAACCGTTTTTACAGTCTTCGTTAAAGATCTCTGCTGAAGCCCTTTCGACGAATGTGTCGTAATTTAAAGTGATGATATGATCTTTATTGCTTTTCCACCTGGTAACGAGAGTTTTCAGGCAGGACAGCTCTTGACCAGAGGATCTACTGGAATCTTTGCTCCACTTTGCCTCGAACGATAGTAGCGGTTCGTGAAGAACGTCTCCAATCTTGCCGGAAGTGTCCAAAAACAACGCATGATTACGACTATTTTGTGATTCAGAAAGCCAGGGTTGAGGTTGAGAAAGATAGGTCAGCCACGATTCGAAATCACTTCTAGGGAGGAAAGAGAAGTATTCTTCGATCTCGGATCTTACTTTCCCATCCAAAGTGCTCAAGAGCTTTTCTGTTAATTCTTTGGTAAGGAACATTTCAGGGTGAATGGCTTTCGAAAAGCCAGCACCCAATATGAACACATCTGCCATTACAAGATAACCCCCGCACGTAGAAAGCAAAAGCAAGACCTTGCCTCTAGAGCAAATCGGCAACCGCACCTGTTTGCTGAATCATTTTGTTTCAACGAAATTCACCATTAGCATACTAATGAAAATCGATCTCAGCATCATGAAGGCAAAAATGCCCATCTTTTTGCTTCAACTGGTAAACTGCATATCCTTTCTTGGGAGTCATTCGGGGAGATTTTATTTCCCAGCCTATGGCGAACTTAGAACTGTTCCCAGCCATAGGCTTTGGAACCTGAATCTCCATGGGTTCAGAGAATATATTAAAGTTTACACCAAAAAAAATCGGCATCTGATGCGGTATTGCCCAGTTTATCTGTGTTGCCATTTTCAAGCAGTACTCCTCATCGCTAATCGTTGCCTGGTGGTAGATACTTGTGGTTGTCAAAGGTTTCAACAGTTTAAGTCTCTCATCGAGAAAAAACATAATGTGTGCGTAATCTGCCGGAGCAACCGCGTCATTGGTTATTGTAAAATTAAATTTTACGGGTTTCGAATACCCACTTTCTTTTGTAAACTCGACGACGAACAGCGGCCAAAGGGTTATTCGGAGAGCCGGGGTTTGCTGCCTAGTGTAAAGGTCCCGAATCTCGTATTCCTCCATCGGAATAGACTGGAAATTGTATCGTTTGTAAAACTTCTTATCAAACGCCTGATGAGGCATGGTACTCTGGGGAATGTCCACTATGTATGCTGAGCGGCCAGGCCGAGTCTTATCAAGGTCGATGCGGCTGATTGAAACACCTTGAATTCTTGGTGAAATTCTCGAGTAGATGACCTGCTCAAGCCATTCTGTTGTGATTTTAGATGGAACGATCCCCTCATCTATCCGGTTAGGGTTGTGATCCTTGTCTTCGGCAATCCCATATATGATCGTTCCGCCAGCAGAATTTGCAAAGGCGGATACATCCTTGCTGATTTCGCTCTTATTCGAATCAGTATTTTCCAGTGCTGCAGAACCTTTATAATCAAGATCAATACTTTCTCTAACCTTCGTTTCGATCATTGAAAGAAGTCGAGCCTCTGTCCATTCTGCCGATTTCACAATTTTATTAACCATGAGCTAAGGACC
>JAJYZB010000020.1 GCA_021800275.1 bacterium | reverse complement strand
TGTTCAATAAAATGAGAGATTCCAGCAATTGAATCTGGCTCATAAATTGAACCCACTTTGACCCAGATGGAAACCGAGACAACAGCAGCGGATTCTGTTTGTTTAACCAGGACTTTGATTCCGTTTTTTAAATTCTCTTCCGTAATGCTTGATGGTTTTAGTGTCAGTTGTTCGCTCATCGTATTCATAAATTTATCAGGTTATGACTATTCGATAAAGGGTCACTCAAACTCCTTTTTTATGAAACAGCAGTCCCTTTTATCTCAATTAAGAGGTCTTTCCCTGGAAGCTCTTTAACCGATACAGTTGTTCTGGCAGGCCCATTTTCAGCGTTGAAATAATGATTATAAACCTCATTGTATCCTGAGTAATTCTCCATGTCGGTTAAAAAAACAGTTAAATCCACTAGATGGGTTAGATCAGCTCCTGCCAATGATAAAATGTTTTTTAAATTTTCAAGCACAGCGCGGGTTTGAGTTTTAATATCCTTCCCTTCAATTGTTCCATCCTTTTTTCGGGCTGAAATTCCTGACAGGAATAAAAAACCGTTCACTTCTCTAAGATGTGGATAATGAGCCAGTGGGAAAGCTAATTCTTTAGACAGATAAGATTTTCCGTTTTTCATTAATATTCCATTGACAGTTTAATACAAATATTTCGAATCTCTGAATAGAATTGCAGTGAATATTTCCCTCCTTCTCTTCCAATTCCGCTTTTTTTCATCCCTCCAAAAGGGGTTCTTAAATCTCTTAAATACCAGGAATTAACCCAGGTTATTCCTGTTTCCAATTGTGAAGAAATATAATGCGCTTTGTTTAGATCGTTTGTCCAGACTGCTGCTGCAAGACCATAAGAAGAATTATTTGCCATGGCAACAGCCTCTTCTTCAGAATCAAAGGGTTGAATATGGCAGACTGGTCCAAAGATTTCTTCTTTTATCACGCGAGCTGTTTCTTTTAATCCTATCCATATTGTGGGTTCCACAAATGCCCCTTGATGAAAAGGTGGAGGTAGATCTGGAATACCGCCTCCTGTTATCACTTCACTTCCTTCTTCTACTGCCATCTTATAGTAGGAAAGAACCTTTTCTCTTTGTTTTTCTGAGATCAAAGGACCAAGGGTTGTTTTCACATTAAAAGGGTCTCCAGGCTTCAGTTCTTCTGCTTTTTGTTTTAGAGACTCAATAAATTTTTCAAAGATTTTTCTTTCGACATAAACTCTTTCCGTGCAGAGGCAGACCTGCCCTGTGTTCATGAAAACCGAACGCGCTGTCCCTTCTACCGCTTTTTCAAAATCTGAATCTGCGAAAATAATGGCTGGGTTCTTCCCCCCTAATTCAAAAGAAAGTTTTTTTAAGTTTGGGGCGGCTTTCTCCATAATTTTTGCTCCTGTTCCTGATTCCCCTGTAAAGGTGATTCCAGATATTTCAGGGTGTTGAATCAAAACTTCCCCAACCGTGCTGCCCTGTCCATGGATTACATTATAGACGCCAGGAGGAACACCGACTTCGTTCATGATTTCCGCTAGAAGGGTGGCGGTGCCAGGGGTTTCACTCGAAGGTTTTACTACAACAGCATTTCCACAGGCAAGGGCAGGGGCTACTTTCCAGGTTAAAAGCAGAAAAGGGAGATTCCATGGTGAGATTATGGCTACGACTCCAAGAGGAACGCGGCTTTCATAGTTTAAAGCCCGTGATCCATCTTCGGTTTGAGTTTCATAGATTTCAGCCGGTAAATTTCGCGCCAAATCAGCAAAGATCTTAAAATTGGCTGCGCCTCGGGGGATGTCAATTTTTTGAGCCAGAGTGATTGGCTTCCCGGTATCTGAGATTTCCGCATTTAGAAAATCTTGGAATCTCTCCTGAATTCGATCTCCAATTTTGCGCAGCAAGTCAAGTCGATTCTGGATCTGCATTTTCCCCCATGGGCCTTTTAAACTCTGTTTTGCTGATTGTACTGCTTGATCCACATCTTTATCTGAGGCTAGAGAAACTTCTGCTATTGTTTTGCCTGTGGCAGGATCGATATCGGGAAAACTTTCTTTGTTTTTCCCTTCTTTAAAATGTCCATCAATGAAAAGTTGATATTTCTTCACGCAGGAAACATTCAGCGAGAATATAAAAGCTCCTGTTTTGTGATTCATGGTTAGGAGGTTACTCGTTCTCAATCCCGAAAAATTTACAGATGCCGTTTGGAGTTGCTTACAGAAAAAAAAGAAAAAAACTGACGTATTCAGGTTACTTAAAAATTTCAGAGCTGCTTCAACTGCAGTCCCTGTTGTCAAAACCAGAAGCGCATGATGAAATGCTGTTTATCATTATCCACCAGGTTTATGAATTGTGGTTTAAACAGCTTCTCCATGAACTGGATGCCATTAGTAGATGCTTAAATCATGGCGAGACTCTAGATGCTCACCGCTTGCTCAGGCGCTGCATTGAAATTGAGCGGGTTTTGATCGCTCAAATTTCGGTTTTGGAAACCATGACCCCTGTTGATTTTTTAGATTTCCGCGACAATCTTATGCCTGCCAGTGGATTTCAATCAGCCCAATTTCGAGAAATTGAATTTTTAGGAGGATTAAAAAATTCGGGGTATCTTAAAAATTTTGGAAAAAATTCAAAAGGATGGAAGCAGTTACAAAAAAGGCTGAATGCGCTTTCTTTATGGGAAAGTTTTTTAAATCTCTTAATAAGAAAAGGATTTTCTATTACAAAAAATCGAGAACTTCAGGCTCAAGAATTGAAGAAGATTTATGAACAGGCGGATCAACATTACGATCTGTTTCTTCTAACCGAGTCTTTAATCGAGTTTGATGAACTCTTCTCAAGATGGAGGCTGATCCATGTGCAAATGGTGGAGAGAATGATTGGAAGCAAAACAGGCACAGGAGGAACAGAAGGGGTTGGATATCTAAAATCAACACTTGAAAAAAAGTTTTTTCCGCAGCTCTGGGAGCTGAGAACTCATATCAAGAAGAACGATTCTGCTACTTTAAAAAGAAGAATAAAACAGAAATAGCGAAGAGGATAAATCCAGTAATTCCGTATTTTAGCGCCATCTCTTGTTTTCGGTTTTTTTTGACAGCCTGCGCATAAGGAATAAGAGAAAAACTGACCATGGAATATAATGAAATAAATTGAGAGGGGAGCAGTTTTTCTAAAATGTGCTCTGTCTTTTTTTTGATGCGGAACCAGCGTGATACCACTTTATCTCTCATTTCGACAAAATTCTGGAGTGAAAGTTTTGCTAAAGCATCGGTATTGGCTTTTCTTTCCTGTTCATAGTTGGCAAGCGCTCTCTGCAGGTCATCGTTCGCTTGCTGCAGACAGCGGTCTAAAACAACACAGTCTTCAAAAGCAGCATTCATCCCCTGCCCATAAAAAGGGACAACCGCATGACAGGCATCTCCGAGAAGAACCACTAAATCTTTGTATCTCCAGGGGAAACAGGAAAGATAAATAAGAGAACCAGTTGGATTCTGGAAGAAATCTTGGGTTAAGGTGGGCATTAAAGGAAGGGCATCCTGAAATTGCGATTTAAAAAAAGTTACCAGATCAGATTCTGTTTTTAATTTTGAAAAAGAGCTCTCCTCATCAAAAGGGAGAAAAAGGGTGCAGGTGAATGATCCATCTTGATTGGGAAGAGCGATTAACATAAAATTATGTCTTGGCCAGATATGCAGAGCATTTTTTTCTAAAAGAAAACTGTTGTTTTGTCCGGCTGGAATGGTTAATTCTTTATACCCCCATTCCAGATAATCCTGATGATATTGAAATCGGTCCAGTTTTTGGAGCTCTTGTCTGACAGCAGAATGAGCCCCATCAGCAGCAATAACAAAACGAGCTGAAACGGATTTCACGACTCCTTCCTCTTGTTCAAATAGAATCTCATTGTTTTTGAGATTTAAACCAAGGCATTTGTGATGAAAAAAGATTTTAGCGTTTCTTTCTCTTTCGAGGAAATTTAATAATTCCATGTTTAATCCCTGGCGTGAAACAGAATAAAGCGAGTCTGATTCATGAGGGCTGTAGGGTTGAAAAGAAATCCTGCCGTTGAGATCATGGATCATTCTTCCTTTCATCGGGATCGCTCTCTTCAAAATTGTGTCCGCTGCCCCTGCTTGTTTAAGAGCATGGAGCCCTCTTGCCGATAGAGCTAGATTAATGGATCTCCCCTGCTGCACCGCTTCTTTTCTCATATCCCCTCTTTTTTCATAAATCTCCACTTCCCATCCCTTTTGAGCCAAAAGGATCCCCATTAATGTTCCCGCAAGACCTGCCCCAATAATGCGCGCTTGTTTCATTTTTCTAAAAGGTTCTTGAAAATTTCAGAAAAACGCCAGGCTTCATGGAATGAATTGTAAAAAGGGACAGGGGCAATCCGAATGCAGCCTGGTTCTCTAAAATCACAAATAATCCCCTGGCTTTTCAGGTTTGAAATGACCTCTTTTCCTTTTTCTTTTATGTGAAGAGATAATTGACATCCTCTTTCTTCCGGGTTCTTGGGCGTGATGATGCTGAAGTCGCTATTTGAAATTTCATTTAACAAAAATTCCAGGTAACCAGTGAGCAAAAGAGATTTTTCTCGGAGGTTTTCCATTCCCGCTTCATTAAATAAGTTTAAAGAAACACGGCAGGGAGCCATTGAAAAAATAGGGGGGTTGCTGATCTGCCACCCATTGGCTCCTGGCTGCGGTTTGAAAGAAGAAGAAATCTGAAATCTTTTATCAGGGAGGGCTCCCCACCAGCCCGCCAACCTTGGTCCATTGAAATGCTCAGCGTACTGTTCATGAACAAAGGCTCCTCCAACAGCCCCTGGACCGCAGTTTAAATATTTATATTGACACCAGACTGCAAAATCCACTTCCCAGTCATGCAGCTGTAAGATCAAGTTTCCCGCGGCATGCGCCAGGTCAATTCCAATTTTGCATCCATACTGTTTTGCCAACCGTGAGATTCTTTCTATGTCAAATCCCTGTCCTGTATAATAGTTGACTCCACCGATAAGAACAAGAGCAATCTCTTCTCCTTGATCTTTGAAAACCTCCTCCCAATCTTCCATTAAAAGGATAGGTGAGTTTGATTTCGGCTTTGCTGTCATCAATGATTTCTCGGGATCTAGTCCATGATATCGAATTTGTGTTTCAACAGCATAATAATCGGAAGGGAATGGATTTTGTTCCATTAAAATTTTATGCCTTTTTGGAGTTGGATTGTAGAATGATGTCATCATTAAGTGGAGATTAACAGTTAAGGAGTTCATTAACACGACTTCGTGAGGTTTGCTCCCCACGATTTTAGAAACCATATCGGGGAAAATCTCATGATAAGAGTACCACGGTTTTTCTTTTTCAAAATGGGCTTCAACTCCTAATTTTTCCCATTTTGACAGCTCCCCATCAATCGCTTCTTTGACCCCTTTTGGCTGCAGCCCGAGCGAATTCCCGCAAAAATAAATCGCTTCTTCGTTTTGAAATTTTGGAATCAAAAATTGTTTTCTATAATGAGAAAGAGGATCGTGAGCATCCAGTTCAAGAGCAAAAGTTTCATTTGATTGAAAGGGTTTGATATTAATCATAAGGAGTGAGTTTAATTTTAATATATCTTATGTAATTTCCTGCTGCTAGAACAGCTGTTAGAGAGAAGTAAGAAAGGTGCTAATTCGAGATTGAAGGGGTAATTGCTTCAGTGGCAAAGTCATCCTAGAATTATAAGGAAACAATTATGAAAAAAACAATTCGCATTCGTGTATCAGGGGTCCTTTCTGAAAAAGGGAAAGTTCTTTTGGTTCAGCATGAAAAAAATGGAAAACAGTACTGGCTTCTTCCTGGTGGAGGGGTTGATTTTGGAGAAACTCTGGAGGAAGCTTTAGAGCGGGAGTTTCTGGAAGAAACAAGTTTGAAGGTTCGAACCATGAAACCTATCCTGATCAGCGAGGTGGTTGCGCCTAATGGATCGCGGCACGGGCTTCATTTTGTTTTTCTGGTAAAGCGAATTTCGGGAAAGCTGAAGGTTATCCCTGATAAACGGCTTCGCTCTGCCAGCTTTGTCTCATGGGAGAAAATCCTTCGACTTGCTTTTTTCCCTGATATGAGTAGGCTGCTTTTATCCCTTTATCGAAAGAAGTTTGCAACTTCTTTAAAATTTACCGGAAATATTTGGATACCTGGTGCCTAATGTGGCAAAATGAATACAGTGTCACTTAAAATTCCTGTGAATGGGGAACAAGATGGGACGGGAAGGTGCTGATTCTAGAATAAAAGAAGGGATCTGCAGATTGAGTAGATAGATTCCATCTTTTACTTGATTCGGAACATAGATCATTTCAGTGATGGTTGAAAAAGGGTTTTTATTCCAGAAAGCTCTGTGGGCTTTCAGCTTTTTGTCTTTTTCTTGATCCAGGGATGGGAGATCAATAAGGAGATGGTTGATACCGCATTCCAATAAAAAGTTCACTGCTTCCACGAGAAAATAAGGAGGGTTTTGACCCGAGTAATTCATCCTCTTTTTTTTCTCTAGATTGGGGAGAACGCGGACAACCAACCCTTTTAAAAAAGTGAAATTCATTTTTTTTAAAGCGTTTTGACAGAGAGCTTTGGTAATCACCCTGTCTTCCTTTCTTTTTTCAGGAGTCAGGGTGATCACTGCGCAAGGAATGAAAATATTGCTCAGTATTTTGTTAAGCGATGTTTTCTTTTTGTCAATATGACCTATTCCTTCTGTATGGGTTCCATTTCCATGAGAAATAAAATTCACAGAGAAGCAGTTGCAAGAGCCCCCTTTCAGCACATCTCCAAGGAACTTCTTTGTTTTAACAGGGTGAGCGCTGGCTTTGGGGAGGGAAAATGCGTTCGGCTGTTTTCCATCAAAATTTATGGGAATGGAGATGTCCCAGTACAGCTCAGGATTAAAGCTGTATTTTTCTCCTTTAATGGTAAAATGAAATTTCATTACTACGCTTTTATCGAGAGGAATCTTTATGCCCAAAAAGCTCAAGGGCTGTTCCTGACAAAATTTGCTCTTTCACTTTTGCGGCAGTTTCTCCCATGTTTTCAATCATGGCTCCTGGATTTGCTTCACCCAATGGAAAAGGGTAATCACTGCCAAGGGCAATCCGATCCTCTCCTAACAGTTGAATTAAATAGGTTAAAACAGCAGGATCATGACAGAGGGAATCCACATAAATTTTTTTTAAATAGGTTTTGGGTGAAGATTTTATTTTGATTTGACATAAATCAGGTCGAGCGAAAAAACCTTGTTCAATTCTCCCAATGCTCATTGGAAACGCTCCTCCACCATGAGCAAAAATTATTTTCAGGTTTGGGAATCGTTCGAAAATTCCTCCGAAAATTAAAGAACAGATTGCTCGAGAGGTTTCGGCAGGCATGGAAACAAGCCAGGGGAGGAAATAGCGGGGGAGCTCTTTTTGTCCCATCATATCCCAGGGATGGACAAAAATAACGGCTTGAAGCTCTTCCGCTTTTTCATAAAATGAATAAAAAACTTCTTCATCCAGATTCCACCCATTGACATGGGTTCCAATTTCAACGCCAGACAGTTTCAACTCTTTCATACACTGTTCCAGTTCTTTTACAGCTAAAATCGGATCTTGCATGGGAAGGGTCCCAAGCCCAATAAATTTTTCGGGGTACTGTGATACAACAGATGCGAGATGGTTGTTCAAGTAATGGCATAAATAAAGAGTGTGTTCAGGTTTTGCCCAATAATTAAACATAACTGGAACAGTTGACAATACTTGAATTCCTATCCCATTCTGCTGACATTCTTGGAGTCTGACTTCAGGGTTCCAACAGTTTTCAGAAATTTTGCGGAAAAAGACAGAATCTATCCAGATCTCTGCAGAGGATGAATCTTTTTTTTCTAATCTCTGCCATCCTCCATACCCTGTATAAGATCTCATGTCAGGCAAAGAGGAAGGGAGGATATGGGTATGAATATCTACTTTCAAATTACGATCCTTGAGTTTTTGAAGGTTGAGGGGGTTGAAAAACAGCGCCGCATTTTTTGCAGGTTCTTGATGATTCATCCCCTTTGTAAAACTTTTCAAAAACAGGAGGTAATTGAACGACTATGTCCGATACATGTAAACTGGCATTATAAAGAAGTTCATGACACTTTTCACAGTACCATCGAAAATGCTCGATTTCTGTCTCTTTGCGAACCCTTTCCACAACCATTCCAACTGTATTTGCTGGACGTCTTGGGGAATGAGGCATCATTGCCGGCAGCAGAAAGATTTCCCCTTCCTGAATCTGAATCTCCTCAGGTTTCCCTTCATTCATGACTTTTAAGGTAATATTTCCTTCCAGTTGATAAAAAATTTCAGGGGCTGGATCCAGATGATAATCAGTTCTTTGATTAGGACCCCCCACAATCATGACAATAAACTCCGAGTTTTTCCAAAGTTGAGCGTTTCCAACAGGAGGTTTTAAAAGATGCCGATGCTGCTCAATCCACTTTTTTAAATTAAAAGGCTGCTCAATTGTCACAATATTCTCCTTAAGTCATTCTATTTTCTTTCATCTGTTTTATTCTGCTGACAAAGATGAAACCCTTGAGTTTTGCTCAAATCGTTTTCTCTTGCGCAAGAGAAAACTAACAAAGAGAAAACTAAAAAAGGGGAAATCATTACTTCAACGAATTAAATAAATTGCGACGCGGGGTGGAGCAGTCCGGTAGCTCGTCGGGCTCATAACCCGGAGGTCGAAGGTTCAAATCCTTCCCCCGCAACCAGTTTCCACTTAATTAGACTGTAAGGATTTGAAGGGAAATTTTCGCTGACCGAATAGGGAAGAGGAGCGAGGAGGAATCGAGCGGCAGAAAATTTCCCAGGTTGGAATGAGCGAACAGGAAGTGAGCGAATGGAGACCAAATCCTTCCCCCGCAACCAGTTTCCACTACAAATCCTGCTTGATTTTTCAGCTGCCTGAAGCCTCAAAAGCGACTCTGAGAAAGGTTGCCCCATAGAACTTTCACTGCAGCAGTGCAAACATAACAATACAAAGTTATCGGAACAAATCGGCTTCCTGTATAATATCCCTGGTGGGCGGAACAGGACTTGAACCTGTGACCTCATGCATGTGAGGCATGCGCTCTAACCGACTGAGCTACCCGCCCAAAGCGTTCTTTGTTTAATTAGATTCTATTATAAAGATTCCCTGTTTGACTGTTTATTCCAGGACATCTATTTCGTAAACGAGAAAGAAATAAAAA